>CAVWKX010000035.1:0-371274 GCA_963755655.1 uncultured Acidimicrobiaceae bacterium | reverse complement strand
GAAGCGGCGATCCCGATGACCAACGGCAGGAACCTGCCCACGGCCATGGGGGCACCGAGCAGCCGCTCCAGCGGCTCGCCGCCCGGATCCTCGAGCACCCAGCGTGCTGCGCCTGCCTTCGCGCTCCAGCGCCAGGGGCCGCACCGCCCATGCCCCGTCCAGCGCGTCTTTCAAGCCGTATTCGTGGGCCAGCCGATCGAGGCAGCTCGGGCTGGCATACTCCGAGGCGGGCACGACGGCCAGCACGGTGCTCCGTTCGCCGTCATCCGTCTCACGCCAGGTTCTGCCAAAGACGCGCTCGGCGTCCGCCCACAAGACCTGGAGCGGAGGGCATTTTGCACTGCGCCAAAACGAGTGGATAGGCTTCAATGGCCGAACTCCGCCCACAAGTTAATTGGCGCCATCGGGCTGGCGAGCAACCACCTGCGGACAGGCCGCGCCATCACTCGCTTGAGAAGGGGAGTTTGCCACAGCCAAGCCGGCATGACGATGTCTTTTCCTGGCACCTCGACGACCTTCCGCGACGGCAAGCAAATGGCATTCGGCCCAATTGCGACGCGCGACGCGATCACGCCCGGCAATATGCTGAACAGTGAAGATGGACGGCCGCTCACGATTTCCATGAACGAACGCCTGCTTTTTGCGCACGCCAAGGCTGCCGTCGAGCGGAGCAGCGGTTGACCGCGCTTTCAATCCGCGCCGAGAATACTGGGGGGCCTGGAACGGCGTAAAGCGCGCCGGCGAACCGCCACAGCGGGTTGCCGCGCGGTCTCGATAATTTTTTCACGCAGGTGCGAGTGGGTCGAGCACGAATACCTCGCTCACGACCTCTGCGTATTTTTGCCTGCGGGGCGAACAGGTTCGCTTCATGCGGCCGCGGATCGCGATCAGCGACGGCGTCGCGACAGACGAACGGCAGGAAGCCTTGCTGGCAGGCATCCACGGAATGTGCGCGCACGCACCCGCTGTTGCATACGCCGGTAATAACCAACGTATCGACGCCCAGCGACGTCGATGTCGGCGCCAGGGAGGTTCCGAAGAAGGCGCTGGCGTACTGCTTGATAATAAGATTTCGCCTGCTCGCGGCGCCACATCTGTCAGGCCTGTCGTCATTGCACGGGCGACAGCTTGACGGTGCCGACGCATATTCTCACTATTTCGCTGACTTCATAAGGCAACACCCATGCAGGAGAATCGCGAACCGTGGGCATTGACGCCCGAACCGGCCGGGTCGGGGCTTTCGACGCGGTCATCGGCCGCGATAGTTTCGCGGTCGGCGGTTTGTTTCCGACGCCGCTCGTCACCGCCCGGCTTGCGGCGCAAGAAACCCTCAACGCCACGTTGGCGACGGTGATCCTGGCGCGCAAGACCGCCGAGCGCGGGGTCACGATGAGCAACGTCGACGGCTGGCACTCCGCCGAATTCCTGTCTTGGTCCGGATCGGCCGGGAACGCGGTCATCCATGCGGCACGGCAGATCGTCGAACGTATGACGCTGATGGAAATGGGTGACGAACTCGTCAAGGCACAGGTTACCTGGCGCGTCGCGGCCTGGGCTAACGTCAGCATCGCAGGCCATGGCAATCGCCCGCATGGCCATCCCGGCGCGTTTTGGTCGGGCATCTACTGGGTCGATGACGGTGGCGTCGGCGCAGACCCGGCGGTGGGCGGCGTCCTCGAGTTTGCCGACCCACGTTCCATTATGCCGGCGATGCACGCGCCGCATTTGCGCGTCGCCGTCAAAGACTGTCTCAGTGCGGGGCGCGCCGAGGCGGTGACACCGCAAGCCGGAACCATGATACTTTTCCCGTCCTGGCTCATCCACTCGGTGTCGCCGTATCGAGGCGACCGCCCGCGTATCTCGATCGCATTTAACTTTTCGATCTGAGCCGCAGCGCATTGCGCGGTGCATGCATCAGGATCTCTGAAGATTTCGCGGGCACTGGACGAATAGGTGCAAGTATTGCCGGTTTCTCTGGTCGCCGACGACTTGAACAGCCGCACCGACGCGGCGAGGCCGTACCCACACCGTCATAAGCCAGTTGCGCCTGGACTGAAGTCAGCCCGCATGCCGCGGCGAACTAGATAAATCGGCAACGATCCGGCTGAACGCAAAGGGCTCCGACAACGCTTCCTTCAAATCAGATATTGATCGCAACAATCCGCACGCATCACCCATAGGGACAACGCCCCCGACTTTGCAATCCGCAGAACTATCGTAAGGCCATATTGTCATGAACCCCGGATGTTGGATAATCGTGATGCTCGGCTCACCGGATGTAAATCGGCACGCAATGAGGTCCCCGGCCAAAGGGCATAAAGGCGCTGATATCGCGTAGCGAACTTTGTTCGCAGCGGGGTCCCGGCCCGGACCCCAGCTAAACACCGATTTTCTAAGCTGAAACAATGCTTTTGCCCTTATCACAAGTGGGGTCACACTTGGACGCCGATTCACCTCAGGTGCGGAAAGGCCGAATTCTCGCCGGACGGATCGTACTGGCGGCCGTCACCTTCTGGGCCTTGCTGATGATTGTCCCCGATTTCCATCGGGTTATCCAACCACTCGCCTCCGCTGGCTTCGCGGCAGACAATGATGGGTCGATCTACGACGTTACCGGACCCTTCGGGCATGAGCGAACTCGCCGGCATGGCAGGCCGGACTGCGATAAGGCGACCGGCTGGACCTGTCCGCGATGGAATGCAGCACGCCGGAAAACCGACGATGCATGGACCTGCTTGCGGTGCTGGGCGGCCTGGGCGGCAGCCAGCTTGTCAGGCCAGGACGCGTGCTCCGATTGCACATCGCCCCGGCCGACGGAGGCGCGTGCGCGTCGTGGACGTGGCGGCGAGGCTCCCCCCGACGACGTGGCTCGACCGGGGCGTCCTGCTGTTTGACGAGGTCATCGCCACGCTGTTCATCCTCGCCGCCGCCTGGCTGGTTTGGACCCGCCCGAGCGGGATGACCTGGGGCTTCTTCCTCTATGCCGTCTGGTTCAACTCCGGCCAAAATTATGTCTTTTACGTCTTCCTGCAGGAACGGCCGCATTTGTTGCTGGCGCAGGAAGCGGTGGGCGCGGTGATGCAGGGCCTTGGCTACGCCGGGTTCCTGCTGTTTGTGCTGCGGGTGCCGTCCAACCAGACTTTTCCGGCCTGGCGCGGTTGGCAGTTCGTGCTGCCGCTGGTGGCATTGCTGTTCGTCGGGCTGCAATTGCTGAGTTACGCGAGTGCGTTCGGACAACCGAGCGAAACCGCATCACGGATGACGTTCCTCGCCGGGTTCGCGGTCGATGCCGCGGCGATCCTGATCCTGCTGCGCCGCCGGCGCGGCCAGCCGCCGCAGGACTACCAACGGCTGCGCTGGGTGCTCTGGGGTTGTGTGATTGGCCTGCCCGCCTTCATCGTCGCTGCGATCCTGCAGTCCACGACACTCTGGCGGCTTGTCCCCGGCGTGACCACGGTTCCACCCGACCTGGTGGCCGCGCTTTATGGCCTGCATGGCCTGTTCGGCTGGTTTGTGTTCGAGGCGGTTCGCCGGCCCCGCGTTGTGAGCGTATCTATTCCGCTGCGACGGATTAGCGTATTCGGACTGATGCTCAGCGCGCCAGTGTTGTTCCTGCACCAGCAGATCGAGCATCTGAATGAGTGGCTGGATCTGCCGGCCTGGAGTTTTGTCGTTTTCGGTTCGGTGCTCCTGTTTCTGATCGGACGGATGCACGAATTTGGCGTCGAACTCGCCGACCATGTCTTCAACCGGGCGTTCCGGCGCGAATTGGCGGCGCTGCGCGTCGTCGCGGACGATGTCTTGCACGCGACCAGCATCGACGCAGTGGATTCGATGCTGACCGTGGCCCCGATGGGTACGCTGGACCTCGCCTCGGCGGCGGTGTTTCGTTACGACAGAGCAGCACTCCGGCGTCACGCCCAAGCCATTGGGTGGGCGGACGGAACCGCCGAGCGTCTGGATCCGAGCGACCCTTCGCTAGCTCTGGCACAGAATGGCCGACCCTTCCCGATCCATCCGAATGACGCCGTCCGGCTCGGCCTGCCGTCCGGGCTGGCCACACCGACGGTCGCCGTGCCGATCCGCGACCGCCTCACCTGTCACGCCCTCGCCCTTTATGGTCCGCACGTGACCGGCGCCGACCTGCCTCATGACGAGCGGGCGATGCTTGCCCAGCTCGCCGAGGCCGCCGCGCTCGCCTACCGCCATGTCGAGGCGGATGCGCTGCGGCGTCAGATCGCCACCTTTCGGTCGCAGCCGATGGAGCAGCCCTTTTACACGCCGGGACCAGTCCCGACAGACAGCGCCACACAGGCCGACATCGCTCCGAATGCAGAATCAGGAACCGCCAGGCCAGCCCAATGATCAGAGGCCCAACTGGAAGAAGCGGACCTTGGCTGAAAAAGACCCCAAAGCCGTCCCGGCGATCCGGCTATTGCAGCACGCGCGGATCGTGACCTAAGCTGACCGTGCGGTGGGCGACCAGGCTCCTCACCGAGGCAATCCCGGCGGCATGTCTTCTGCACTTCGGGCCATTTGTGCTTTCCCGCAGGGGCGTGTGAGCCAACCAGCCTGGATTCCCGGCTGGCGTTGTGGTTCGCCCGATGCAACCGAGCCGATAATGAGCTGGACCGGTTTCATGCCACACACGCATCAGACCTCTGAAGATGCGGCGCGGTCCGCAATGCCAGGAGACCCACGATGCAGGATGACGGAAGCATCCATCCGATCATGCGGGACATCCCGATCGGCCTCTCGGTACCGGCAAACGGCGCGAGTTCGACAGCATGGGCACGGTCGAGGTGCCAGCCGACCGCTACTGGGGCGCGCAGACCGCAGCGTTCGCTGCACCATTTCTCCATCGGCGACGATCGCATGCCGAAGGCGGTCTATCACGCCTATGGCATCGTAAAGAAAGCCTGCGCGCTGGTCAACCAGGCGGCCGGCCGGCTGCCGCCGTGGAAGGCCGACGCCATCGTCCGCGCGGCCGACGAGACGATCGCGGGCAAGCTCGACGAGCATTTCCCGCTCTACGTCTGGCAGACCGGCTCGGGCACCCAGTCCAACATGAACGTCAACGAGGTGATCTCGAACCGCGCGATCCAGCTGCTGGGCGGCGAACTCGGCAGCAGCATCCGGTCGGCCCGAACGACGACGTCAACATGGGCCAGTCGTCCAACGACACTTTCCCGACCGCGATGCACATCGCCGCGGTGACGCAGCCTCGACGACCGGCTGATCCGCCGAACTCGACAAGCTGGCCGCAGGCCATCGAGCGCAAGGCGGCAGAGCTGGATGGACGTGGTCAAGATCGGCCGCACCCATCTGGAGGACGCCGTTCCCCTCACGGTCGGCCAGGAATGGTCAGGCTGGGCGGCGCAGACTCCGCGCCTGCCATCGCCGACATCGAGGCGAGCGCGCGAGCGGGCTCTACGAACTGGCGCTCGGCGGCACCGCGGTCGGCACCGGCCTCAACGCGCCCAAGGGCTTCTCCGCAGGACGTCGCCGCCAAGATCGCGGAACTGACCGGCAAGCCGTTCGTCACCGCGCCCAACAAGTTCATGGCGCAGGGCTCGCTCGACGCCATGGTGCGCGCGCAGCGCCGCGCTGCGCGGGCTGGCGGTGGCGCTGATGAAGATCGCCAACGACATGCGCTGGCTCGCCTCCGGTCCGCGCTGCGGCCTCGGCGAGCTGAAGCTGCCGGAAAACGAGCCCGGCTCCTCGATCATGCCGGGCAAGGTCAATCCGACCCAGTGCGAGGCGATGGTGATGATCGCGATCCAGGTGCATCGGCGAACGACACCGCGGTGGCCTTCGCCGGCAGCCAGGGCAATTTCGAGCTGAACGCGATGCGCCCGATCATCATCAACAATTTCCTGCATTCGGCGCGCATTCTCGCCGACGGCTGCGAGAAGTTCCGCGATATTCTCGGTGGAGGGCACCGAACTGAACCGCGAGAAGATCGACAGCTACGTCGGCAGACACGTTGATGCTGGTCACCGCGCTGTCGCCGGTGATCGGCTATCAGAACGCCGCGCACATCGCCGAACAGGCCGACGCGGAGGGCACGACGCTTCAAAGAGGCGCGCTCTGACGTCCGGCAAGGTCAGCGCCGAGGAACTGTTCGACCAGACCATCGTGCCGCTCGAACCATGATCGGCGACGGCCTCGGCGGGCGCCTGAACATTCCCGCTGCGACGCAGGAAGGAGATCGCCATGATACGCTGCGTCCGGATCTGGACCGCCGAGGACGGCAACTCCCGCTTCGAGGAGGGCGTGATCGACCTGCCGAAGGGCGAGCGGGGCGACGTCCTCAGCGGCGCCGTCGCCACCGTCCAGCATCTCGTTCCGCGAAACCAAGGCCGGCGGCGCATTTGAATGGCACGACGCGCCGGCCCGCCAGTTCGTCGTCACGCTCAGCGGCACGCTCGAATTCCAGACGCGCGGCGGCGAACACTTCACCATCCGTCCCGGCGACATCCTGCTGGCGGAAGACACGGCCGGCACCGGCCACAGCTGGAAGCTGATCGACGATGAGCCCTGGCGCCGCGCCTATGTGATCCTCGCGCCCGGCGCCGACGTCCTGTTCAAGGCCAGTCGCCACGCCGCAACCCTGACAGGAAGGAGGCCACCGCCATGCCCGCCACCCGTCCGGCACGCCCGACGTCGTCCTGATCGGCGCGGGCATCATGAGCGCCACGCTCGGCACCTTGCTCAAGGAGCTCGAGCCTTCGCTCACCATTACCATCTTCGAGACGCTGGAAGACTGCGCGCCAGGAAAGCTCCGAGGCCTGGAACAATGCAGGCACCGGCCACGCCGCCAATTGCGAGCTGAACTACACGCCGCAGCGCCCGGACGGCAGCGTCGACATCTCCAAGGCGCTGAGGTCAACACCGAGTTCGACCTGTCCCGGCAGTTCTGGGCCCACCTGGTCCGCAAGGGCGCGATCCCCGACCCGCGCGCCTTCATCCATCCCTGTCCGCACATGAGCTTCGTCTGGGGCGCCGAAAACGTCGCGTTTCTGCGCAAGCGCTTCGCGGCGATGTCGGCGCATCATTGCTATCACGGCATGGAATACAGCGAGGACCGCGCGAAGATCGCCGATTGGGCGCCGCTGATCATGGAGGGCCGTGACGACGAGGCGCCCGTTCGCCGCCACCCGGATCGTCACCGGCACCGATGTCGATTACGGATCGCTCACCCATTTGCTGATGAAACACCTCACCGCTCAGCCCGGTGTGCAGGTCCTGTACAGGCACCAGGTGACCGACCTGAAGCGCGAGAACAACGGCCCCTGGCAGCTGGAGGTCGAGGACACAGCCGCACGCACGAAACACGCCGTCCCAGCCCGCTTCGTCTTCATCGGCGCCGGCGGCGGCGCCATCGAGCTGCTGCAGAAATCGCGCATCCCCGAGGGCCATGGCTACGGCGGTTTCCCGGTCAGCGGCATCTGGCTCCGCTGCGACGATCCCGGGGTCAGCAATCGTCACCACGCGAAGGTCTATGGCAAGGCGGCGCAGGGCTCGCCGCCGATGTCGGTGCCGCATCTCGACACGCGCATCATCGACGGCAAGAAATCGCTGCTGTTCGGCCCCTATGCCGGGTTCTCGACCAGGTTCCTCAAGCACGGCTCGCTCATTGATCTCTTCCGGTCCGTCGAGCCCGGCAACATGCTGCCCCTGCTCGCGGTGGCGCGCGACAATATGGCGCTCAGCGAATACCTGATCGGCCAGGTGCTGCAAACCGCGGCACACCAATTCGTCATGCTGCGCCAGTTTTTCCCCGACGCGGTGCGCACAGACTGGCACAAGGCGGTTGCCGGACAGCGGGTGCAGATCATCAAGCCGGACCCCGAGAAGGAGGGCGTTCTGGAATTCGGCACGGAGCTGATTGCCTCCGCGGACAAGTCGATCGTCGCGCTGCTCGGCGCATCGCCCGGCGCTTCAACCGCGGCCGCCATCGCGATCGGCGTGCTGCGGGAATGCTTCGCGGGCGAACTGACCGAAAGCGGCTGGCTTCCCAGGCTGAAGCAGATCGTGCCGACCTACGGCATTGACCTCATCAAGGACGCCGACGCCACCCGGACGATCCGAGCCCTGACGGCGGAGGTTCTGCGGGTGGACAACATCTGACCCAAGCTCCCGCGTGTCCGCCCGCTGACGGGGCGCGGGTCGAGCAAGTCGCCCACCTCGCGCTCCAGGTCGGGCGGCTCCTGCTGGTGAATGGCGCCAACGCCCAAGCTGTCGGAGAGAACGCGGCATTCAGAGCGGAAACCGGCGTATCGTTCCGCCGCCACACCACAAAGCCCGACGCGCTGAACCCCGGCTTTTCTGCAGTCTCTGGATTGGGATGGAGAAAGGTACCGGAACCGGATCTGGAGCAGCGGAAGGAACCGGGAACCAACATTCTCTGGACAGCCGACCTATCCAGGACCTGTGCGTCGGCAGTTCCCTCTCGCGATAGCGCTATGCGGACGAGGGTATCTGGTGCCAAACCGGCGCCAAAGCTCTCCTAGCCGCGGTGGGAGGCCCCTTCGACAAGGTCCCGCATCCGTTCGACCGCCGCATGTGGCGCGGTCAGGACCGGCACGCCGACGCGCGCCCGCACCGCCGCGGCTGCCCGGGAGGTGGAGAAATGCGCCAGCATGATCGCATCGCAATGCGCGAGTTCCGGGGCGCGTTCTGCCACCAGCCGGTTGTGCGAGTCGGCGTCCCCCCGCGCAGCAGGTCGATCGCATCCTTGACGACGATCGTGGTCAGGGTCGCCTTCACACCCGCCTGCGCGACATACTCTTCGAACTCATCGGTCATCGTGCTGACCGATGGCCCGAAGGTGGCGAGCATGCCGATCGTCTTCCCGCTGGCGAGTGCCGTCTGGAACATCGCCTCATTCGGTTTCAGCACAGGAACCGGCACGCTTGCGGCCAGCCTATCGATAGCTGGACCGAACGCGGAGCAGGTGACGAGGATGCCGGTCGCGCCCATCCGGTAGCCGTATTGCCCGAAATCGACGAACCGCTGCATCATGGCCGGCGAAATATCCGTTTCCTTCGCGCGGTCGATGGTCAGCCCGTCGTCGAGCAGGTTGACGACCTCAGCTTCCGGCCAGGTTTCCGCGAACGCGGTCTGCACGGGCGCCATGGCGATCGGGGTGGCATGCAGCAGGACGATGCGCGGGCGATCTGCAGGCGGTGGGTTCGCGGCCATTCGCGGTTCCTCCGGAAATATTCTGTAAGCGGTTTCAGGCTAGGTTAGCCCCGCGACGAGACCTGTCAATCCTGCTGGTCAGGCTCGGCGGCGCGGTGCTGCCGCGGACGATGAGTTCGGCGGGGATTTCGGTGACGCGGACCCGGGTTTCGCCGGCCATGCGCGCCACCAGGTTCTCGCCGGCGATGCGCCCGATCTCAGCGGCATGTATCCGCACGGTGGTGAGCGGCGGGGTCAGGAAAGCGGCATAGTCGGCGTCATTGAAGCCGATAACGGACAGGTCGTCGGGGACGTGCAGCCCGCTCGCCTGCGCCTCGATCATCACACCGAAGGCGAACTGGTCCGTGCCGCAGATGATCGCCGTGGGGGGCGGCACACCCGCGTTCAGGATCTGCCGCAGTGCGTCGCGTCCGGCGCCGATGCCATGGGACGTCGTGATATCGTGCGCCGGATGGATGGCAAGCGACCGAGCGGCCAGGGCCTGGCGGACGCCTTCGACACGCGCGCCGCCACGGTCGTTTTCCTTGCGCAAGCCGGTGACGACGCCGATCCGGCGGTGGCCCAGATCCAGCAGGTAAGACGCCGCCCGCTGCGCAACGGCCTGGTTGTCAAAACCGACGCAGTCCCGCGCCTTCGACAGGGTAAAGGTCTGGACAAGCGGCACGGCGTGTCGGCGCAGGCGGGTAAATAATTCCGGCTGGTGGATGTCGCCGACCAGCATCAGGCCGTCGATGCCGCGTTCCAGCAGAACGATCGCTTCGCGGAGCTCGATATCGAGGTCGTAGCCGGCATTGGTCAGGAGCAGCGTATAGCCCGCCTCGGACAGCTGCTTCTGGAGGGCAGAGATGGCGCGGATGAACTCCTCGTTTTCGATGTTGGGAATGATGGCGCCAACCGTCTTGAACCGGCGCAGGGACAACGCCCGGGCCGCCGCGTTGGCGACAAAACCCATTTCGGCCGCCGCGCGCAGCACAGCCTCTCGCTTGTCGGCGCGAACACCCGCCGCGCCGTTCAGCACGCGGGAGACCGTCGCCGTGGAAACGCCGGCGCGTGCCGCGACGTCCCGTGCCAGCGGAAAGCGATCCTGCTGTCCATTAAGCTCTGTTGTTGTCATCGAAAGCCTGTTCGGCCTCCCTCCGCTGCAGGGCTTTATACCGGCTGGTGCCGCGATCCGATATGGCGGTGGCCGCGTTGACGCCGCCGGCCGGTCATGCTGAGTTGTAAGCGGTTTCATAATTGCTAAAAGCGTTCAAGATGGGTGACCGTTTGACCACAGACCAGACCGAGGCCGTGCGGCTCGTTTGTGGCGACGCCTCCTCCGAGGTGCCACCGGACATCACCGCCGGCGGCCGACCGGTCACCAGCCTGAAACACAGCCCCCAGGCGACACCCTGGCGCTTTCGCGATCTGCTGGCGCTGGAGGACTTCGAGCGTCACGCCAGGCGCCGGCTGCCGCCCATGATCTTCCACTACGTCGCCGGCGCGGTGGAAACCGGCACGGCGCTCCGTCGTGCGCAGGCCGCCTATGAGGACTACGCGCTGCTGCCGCGCATGCTGCGCGATGTCTCCGGCCGGGATCAGAGCGTCGAACTGTTCGGTCGCAGCTATGCCGCTCCGTTCGGCATCCCGCCCCTGGGCGGCGCCGCCTTCATCGCCTATCGCGCCGACCTTGTGCTGGCCGAGGCGGGTCGGCTGGCGAATATTCCGATGATCCTGAGCGCGTCGTCGCTGATCAGGCTGGAGGACGTGTACGCGCGGAACCAGGACGCCTGGTTCCAGGCCTATCTGCCCGGCGATCAGGCCCGTATCGACCGGCTTGTGGGCCGGGTTGCCGCCACCGGCTACGGCACCCTGGTGGTCACCGCCGATACCCCGATGCTGGGCAATCGCGAACACAACATTCGAACCGGCTTCAGCATGCCGATCCGCGTCACGCCCCGGGTCGCCTGGCAGGCGGCGCACCCATCCGCGCTGGCTGTTCGGTGTCGTGGCGCAGACCTTCCTGAAGCACGGCGCACCGCATTTTGAGAACACCGAGGCCGAACGGGGGCCGCCGATGATGTCCCGGCAGTCGGTGCGGAATACGATCGCGCGCGACAAGCTGTCCTGGCGGCATGTGGAGGCGATCCGCCGGCGGTGGAAAGGACGGCTGCTGGTCAAGGGTCTGCTCGCCCCGGCGGATGCGCGCATGGCCAGGGAATGCGGGGCGGACGGCATCATCCTGTCCAACCACGGCGGCCGGCAGTTGGACCACACTGTGGCGCCGCTCCATGTGCTGCCGGAAATCGCCGCGGACAAAGGCGCGATGAAGGTCATCATCGACAGCGGCATCCGGCGCGGCACGGACGTGATCAAGGCGATCGCGCTGGGGGCGGATTTCTGCCTGGTCGGCCGGCCCATGCTGTACGCGGCGGCGATCGGCGGACTGGCGGGCGTGTCGCACGCGATCCGGCTTCTCCGCGAGGAGATCGACCGGGATATGGCACTGATCGGCGTGCGGCGGATGGCCGAAGTGGAACCAAGCCTGTTACGGAAGATCACGTCGGAACAATTGGGAGTGAAACCATGAGCCATGGAACAAATGCAACAACGTTGAACCTGATGTGCGCGCTGGCGATACGTGCGCCGTTCGACGCGGTGATCGTTCCCGACTTTCAGGCCGCGGGCCATGCTGTTTCCATCGCCTGGCAACCTACCACAGTCATTATGAAGAACATCGCCGAGGGGAAAACAGCCGATGCGGTCTTCGTCATCGACACCGCGATGGATGAGCTGATTCAGCAAGGCGTCGTCGATCCGGAGACGAGAACCGAGGTGGTCGTCTCCCGCCTCGGGCTTGGCGTTCGCGCGGGCGCACCGCACCCTGATATTTCGACACAAGAGGCGTTCAGGCAGACGCTTCTGAAGGCACGGTCGGTCGCGTTTTCCAACGCCGGGGCGAGCGGCATCTATTTTCGTGGCCTGGTCGAACGGATGGGAATCGCCGCGGAGGTTACCGCGAAGGCCACGATCATTCCGGCCGGATTCACTGCCGAAAAACTCGTCACCGGCGAGGCCGACCTTGCGGTGCAGCAGATCAGCGAGTTGCTCGTCGTACCGGGTATCGAAGTCATCGGCCCCTTCCCGGATGCGTATCAAAGCACGAGCGCGTTCTCGGCGGCGGTCTTCAAGGCCAGCCCGAACCGTGAATTGGCGTTGGCTTTCCTTCGTTCGATCCGGTCTCCGCAAGCTGTTGCGGCTTATCAACGCCTGGGCCTCGAGCTGGCGGAAACCCGCTGAACCAAACCTCTAACCAATCGGAGGTAATTGGCAGTAATACCAACTGCTTTCAGAAGCGCATAGGCGCGCTTGCGGGGGATGCCATGGCAGCGTAAAATTCTGCAATGTAATGATTATCAATCAAGCTTCAACAAAGGGCGGCCTCTTTGTGGCAACGGCTGCGCCGGGAGAAAATGCATGCAGCACCGGCGAGGTTGGGTAGCCCTGTTTCTGTTCACGCTGGCGATGATCAACTATGTCGATCGCGGCGCACTTTCTTTCGCGGCAGGCTCAATTGCGCATGAATTGGGCTTGTCACCGGTCACGCTCGGCTACGTGTTTTCATCGTTTCTGTGGAGCTACGTCATTCTTTTGGTGCCAGCAGGCATGCTGGTGGATCGATACGGCGCCAAGAAGGTCGTGGGTTGCAGCATCGGACTTTGGTCCCTCGCCACCGCGGCGACCGGCCTTATCGGAAGCATTCCCGCGCTGATCGGAACACGGTTGGTGATGGGAGCAGGCGAATCTGACCACCACGCCCGCAGGCATCCGGGTCATCCGGGAATGGATTCCAGCCGGCGAGCGCGGCGCGCTCAATGCCGTCTTCAGCGGCGGTTCGTATGCCGGGCCAGCCGTGTGCGCCCTGGTGGCCGGACCGATCATCGCGGCATTCGGCTGGCGCGCCCTGTTCTTCGTGACCGGCGGTGCCGGCATCGTTTGGCTGATCTGCTGGCAGATCTGGTTCGCTCAACCGGAAAAAGCCGCCTGGCTCGGCGATGCCGAGCGCCAGAAGATCATCGCCGAGCGTGGCGCCCGCGCGGCGGATTTCGACAGTAACGGCGAGAAGCCGGGCTTGCTGAAGCTGCTTGGCAGTGGGCCGACGCTATGGGGCATCGCGCTGACGCAGGGATGCAACGTCTACTCGCAGTATCTCTTCCTGACCTGGCTGCCAAGCTATCTCCAGAGTTCCAGGGGCCTCAATATCATCACGACCGGACATCTATGTTGCCATCCCGTATGTCATAGCGGTCGGACTGTCCGTCCTGGCGGGTCGTATCAGCGATCGGCTGCTGCGTGGCGATGTCGGCAGTGGCCGGCGGCGTTATATGATCGCCGGCGGGTTGATGCTCGCCGCCGTCATCATGGTCGTGCCTTTCGTCAACAGCGTGTGGCTGATCCTGGGCCTGATCAGCCTGTCGCTGACGGGTGTGGCTTCCGCCTCGTCCCTGAACTTCGCATTGCTGAACGATTTGCTGCCCAGGCCACGCGATGTGGGCGTCGCGACGGCCTTCATGGTCCTGGGCGGCAACAGCTTCGGGGTGATAGCACCCATCGTGACGGGATACGTGATCGCCAATACCGGCAGCTACAACATGGCGTTCGTGATCGCCGGCGGGCTGCTGGTCGTCGGCGCGGTATCGATCCTGACGTTAACCCGGCACCCGATCGGAGAACGCATCGTTTCCGGGGTTCTCCCGACGGCGTCGTGGAGCGGCGACCGGCTTTTGGAACAGCCGGGGCGCTCTGTTGCGACCCGCCGATAATTGATGAGGTAACCGACATGACAACATCCATTCCTTCGTTCCATCCGTCTAATGATCCAAACCCCTCATGTACCGATGCGGCCCGAGTGGCTCGCATTGCACACCGAGGAGGTGATCGAACCGGCGCTGCCGATAATCGATCCGCATCATCACCTGTGGGACTTCCCCGAGCCGGGGAAGAACTTCCGCTACCGAGCCACCGATCTTTTGGCCGATATCGGCGCGCAAAATATCCGCGCCACGGTTTTTATCGAGTGCCATACACATTACCGGGCGGATAAACCCGACGCATTCAAATGCGTCGGTGAAGTAGAGTTCGTGCTGAATGAAACCAGCGAGGTCGCGGCGCGCGGCGGACAGACCGCGGTTGGCGCGGCGATCGTGGCCAACGCCGACCTGCTGCTGGGGGCTGCGGTTCGCCCGGTGCTGCGCGAGCTTATCGCAGCCTCCGCCGGCCGTGTTCGCGGCATTCGCAACATCGCGGTCTGGCATGCCGATCGTTCGTTTCGCGCGTCAACCGCGAACCCGCCGCAGGGCCTCATGCTCGATGCGCGATTCCGCGAAGGATTCAGCCAACTGGCGCCGCTCGGCCTGACCTTCGACGCCTGGGGCGTGCATACGCAGCTCGATGAGTTGTGTTCCCTCGCATCCGCATTTCCGGACACGCGAATTGTCCTGAATCACATCGGCGGACCGCTTGCCATCGGACCGTACAGAGGGCAGCGCGACGCGGTTTTCCAGGACTGGCGCAACAGCATGCTCAAACTCGCACGCTGTGCAAACGTTTCGGTGAAGCTTGGCGGTTTCGGCATGACCTGGTTCGGTCTCGGCTTTTTCGAAATGCCGCGCCCGGCCGGATCCGAGCAACTGGCGGATGCGATTCGACCGTATGTCGAAACTTGTATCGAAGCGTTCGGCGCGAACCGGTGCATGTTCGAAAGCAATTTCCCGGTCGATAAGGGAAATTTCAGCTACAACGTCTTGTGGAATGCGTTCAAGCGGATCGCCAGCGGGGCGTCGGATTTCGAAAAGGCCGCACTTTTCCACGATACCGCCGCTGATTTTTATCAAATCAAACCATGCTGAGATGACCGGCCTGACGCCCGGCGCTCAGCACGCGAAATGGGACGCCTTCGCCGGAACGGACACGCGCGCGTCCGCGCTATCCGCGGCTGATCCGAACGACGGCAACCCATTATCCGCGCGCACCGGCGTCTCGAAGTTTGATACCGTCACGCCGACCAGCCTGATCCCCTTCTCGGGCGGGAAGACCAGGCGGATGAGATCAAGGTTCACCTGGTGAGGCTGCTCGTGCTCGACCACCGCGCTTGGATAACCGCGGCTGCGGGTGCCCTGCCGTCCTATAGCTGTTTGCAATCTATACGATAACGGCATATTAATGCAGACAAACGTTTGCAAAAAAACGCACTCGAGGGGAAATGGCGGATTTCGCGGCCTATTACCGAGTATCGACCGACCGGCAGGGGGTCCGTGACCCAGGCCTCAATGCCCAGAGCGCGAGCGTCCAACGGTTCTTAGCATCCTGCCAGGCATCCGCCGCGAAGTTCACCACGGTCGAAAGCGAATGCCGCTTTGACCGAATCGTCCCAGGCAGCCAGACTGCTCCACCCGGTCATCGTACCGTTTGGCACGGTGCCACCGGCGTTGACGTGGTTATCTTCTGGCCCAAGTTGCAACCATCATGCGGACCAGACTGAAAGTTGTTGCAAAGTCGGCTTCGATCCACGAAGCCGAGCGATCGCCGCTCGTGCTGCGCGCGAAGTTAGCCATTGTTGCCGCCTCATCCCGCGTGTTGGCGCTTCTGCCGCGCTCCTGGACGCCATGGATATTTTGGGCATTTGACAGGATGACGCGGTGCCTGCCCGCACCGGCGCAGGCAAGGCTTAAGATTGCGCTTGCCCGCATCCGCACGCAAAACGCACGCCTCGAGCGGGATTACCCAGGCTGGATCCGTGCCTACGAACAGACCGACGAACGGGCGCGTCAGGCGGCTTTGGCACGCATCAACGAGTTCCCCCACAAGCCTTTGATTTCCGTCCTGATGCCGGTGTTCAATCCGCCGCCAGATTACCTCCGCGCAGCAATCAGGTCGGTGCAGGTTCAGTTCTATCCGGATTGGGAACTTTGCATTGCCGACGATGCATCGACTAACCCGGCCATCGCCATGCTGTTAGAGGAGGCGCAGGCAAAAGATCCGCGAATCAAAATCTCATGGAAAAAAGTTAACGGTCATATATCCGCGGCGTCAAACTCGGCTTTGGAACTTGCCACTGGGTCATTCATCGCACTGCTCGATCACGACGACCTGATCTCGCCGCGAGCCTTGTATGAAGTCGTCGCGCGGATCGTCGCCAATCCAGAGATCGATATTCTCTATTCCGATGAAGATCATATTAACGATTCCGGCCAGCGGTCGATGCCGTACTTCAAATCCGGCTGGAACCCGGATTTAATGCTGGCACAGAACCTGATCAATCATCTCGGGGTCTACAGGCGGGCGTTGGTGACGCGGATCGGCGGCTTCCGCGAAGGGTTGGAGGGCAGCCAGGACTACGACCTGGCGCTACGGGCCGTGGCGGAATCGGCGCCCGAACGTATCGTTCACATCCCGCAGATCCTTTATCACTGGCGTCAACGCGGCCAGAACCATTCCTTCTCGCAAAGCGCGGCTGAGCGATGTGCGACTAACGGCAGGCGCGCGGTTTCGGATTTTCTGTCGCTCGACACTCCGGACATCCAGGTTGTTCCGGCGCCGTCGTTACCGGCATGGAACCGCGTCATCTTTCCTGTCCCGCGGCCGGAGCCGTTGGTGTCGGTGATCATCCCAACCCGCAATCACGCCCACCTGCTGGCCCGCGCCGTGGAAGGACTGCTGCTTCGAACAGATTATTCCTCCCTTGAGGTCCTGATCGTGGATAATGGCTCGGATGAACCGGCAGCGCTGGATTTGCTTGACAGGCTGGCTTTGGACGTCCGCGTTCAGGTGCTGCGGTGTCCGGGGCCCTTCAACTATTCCGCGCTCAACAACCGGGCTGCGCGGGACGCCACCGGGTCTCTGATCCTGCTGCTGAACAACGACATCGATGTGATCCATCCGGACTGGCTGCGGGAGATGGTGTCGCATGCGATCAGACCCGGGATTGGTGCTGTTGGTGCGAAGCTTCTTTACCCAGACGACACGATCCAGCACGCCGGGGTCACTGTCGGGATGGGCGGCGTCGCCGGTCATCCGTACCTGCACCAACCGCGGGACGGTGCCGGTTATTTTGGCCAACTCAGGTTGGCGCGAAACGTCATGGCGGTGACGGGTGCCTGCCTGATGGTGCGCCGACAGGCCTTTCTGGAGGTGGGCGGTCTGGACGAAGCTTCGTTACCGGTCACGTTCAATGATGTGGACCTGTGTCTGAAACTGGCCGAGAGCGGCTACCGCAATCTGTGGACCCCCTACGCGGAACTGTATCATCACGAGTCAGCGTCCCGGGGCCCGGATCTGGTCGGCGAGAAGGCGGTCCGGTTCAAAAAGGAGGTTATCCATATGCGACAGCGTTGGGCTGACAGGCTCGATCATGACCCGTATTGGAATCCTAATCTTTCGCTTGATACGCAGGACGTCGCGCTGGCTTTTCGGTCTGACGACGGGCGGCCGAGGCAGATATGGTATTATATACCCAATCGCTCTGGGAGCCCCGGGATTTAGTTTGGTATCGGGATTATGTGTATCCGCGACGTTGCTGTTGTAAACACGTAATGATGTCCAAGGCGGCACGAGAGAAAAAGGCGCCCTTGCCCACCCTTGTGCCCCCTCTTATGACTTTTGCTTAAGTCATTGATTTTCCATGGTCGGATGCCTTAAAAATCCGTGAAGACGGGCTGGCAGCGCCTGACGTGGTTCGGCCATGACATCGCTTGGCATTCGCGGCGGTCAACGTATTGCCTCGCAATACAGATGCGCGTCATGCGGGCGCAGCATGCGGTTCCGGGTCAGACCCCGATCCAAGAAAGACTGCACACCGTAGCGGAAGTTGGCGAAGCCGCTATCCTGCAATTGTCGTTCCAGTTTCTCCTTATACCAGCCCGATTTGTGTTCATCACCCGGCCACCGCTGCCAGCCGTACAGAGTTGAGAATATATGATCGATAGTGAAGGGAGTTTCTTTGCCATCGAAATAATCGACGACGTAGCGACACCAGATCGGAATATCCGGCACATCGAAAAAGAAGCTGCCACCTTCCTTGAGCATCCGATGGACGTTCAACATGGTTTTGCTGAACTGTTCATAGGTCAGATGCTCCATCAAGCCCAGGGCGATGACCTCTTCCAACTCGCCATCGGGTAAGTCTATTTCCCAGGGGTTGCCAACAAGATCGACGCCGGGAAATGGGTTAATGTCGTTTGTTAGATAGCCGGGCGTCGGTCGTTGGCCGCAGCCGATTTCAAGTTTTTTTGATGGAAATGTCATCTGTATTCCTTTCCTGTGTTACGGGATCGAGCGGTCGAGATGTTCGGATCGGCCGCCCAACCGCATGCCACGACGTGACGCGATGTTTCGCATACGAGGTTTGCTCCAGATCGATTTCGTATCAAACCCCTCTAAAAACGCTTATGCGATCGCAGGCCTAGCCCCAAGGCTCGTCCGATCAGGCCGGAACGGCTCGGATGGGCATTCTGCGTCTCCAGAATTGTGTGGGCCACACCGTCCTTGATCATTGTCAGGCATGCTCTGACCGCGGCTGCGCCAGGTGCTCCGCCGAACAACAGGCTCGTCACGCAGTTAAAATCCGGCTCGCCACGCAACGGGGCACAGTCTTCGGGCAAAAAGTGAAAGCATGTCGTGCCCGGCTCAAATGTTTGCCAGGTGTCAGCGACATGCGCTGGCTCCCCACTCTCCCATCGTGACGCACTTTGCGCCCAATCAGGGGTGATAAAGCAGAAGCGTAGCGCCGCCGGCCTATCACTTTCGACGATCACGTAGGCACGAAAGGCTGCACCAGCAAAATTGCGTGGGGTCTCGAAATCCACTCGCTGGTCACGCCATATTCGTTCCTGAAACTGCAGTGTCGCCGCGCCGCTCGAGTTGGCGATTACCGATTGCTCGGCGTCGGTGAGGCGTTCAAGCGGCCCATCTCCCGAGGCATCGCCGGAAGCGGTTCGGGCGGTATAGGGGTCTTTTAGCCCAGCGGAAAATGCGGTGTAACGCTGCCCAGCACGCAGGATCAGCTGCAATTCAGTTGGCCGAAAGACCGCATAGAGATCGGCTATCTGCGTGAAGGTTTGCCATTTCGAGTAAGGCTTCGCGGACAGGCTGTTTGAATGCACACGGCGCCAATAAAGTTGGGCAGGGACGACGTCCAACCGGTAGCCCCGCAGGCAGGTGCGGGCAAGGAGTTCCCAATCCTCCGATGGCGCGCGGCTTTCGCTGAACCCGCCCAGCTTGCGGAAAGCACTCGCATTCCAGAACGTATGTGCATCGCCGAAGCAATTCGTGAACATGCCAAGCGCGACCGCGCCGCCCAGCGGCAAGTGATGCGCCTCCGTTCTCATGCTTTCATCGGGCTCCTCGCGTGAGGAGAACTCAATCGACAGGCAGGTCAGGACATCCGCCTTCGAAGCGGTCGCGGCATGGACCAGCGTCTCGACCATATTGTCGCAGGCGACATTATCGTCGTCCATGAACAGGATGAATTGGCCGGAGGCCCGCGCCGCCCCAGCATTGCGGGCCGCCCCAAGGCCAATATCCGGCGTATGCACTACCAGGATGGGAACGCGCGAAGAGGTGTCGCGCAGACGGGCGACTTCGGCCTTGGCCGCCTCACTGGGGCTTCCGTCATCGACCAGGATAACTTCTATAGCAGGATAGGTCTGGGCTTGCAGGGAAGCAATGGCCTGGCGCAGATATGCTGGCCTATCGTAATGGACGACGCAGACTGAGACCACAGGCTTCGGGCCCGCGACGACACCAACATCCGGCTGGCTGACGTTCGGTAGCTTGTGCCAGTCCGCGAACCCGCGGCGTTCCTGATCGGGGTCAAAGGCGAGCGCGACCGGTGGCGGCGGTTGCTCCATGCATTGCCTTATCTTTGCTACCAGATCCTCGACCGTGGGATGGAACAAGCGCGGATCATCCGCGCCACCCGCCAGCAACTCGGGTATTCCACCTACCCCCGACGCGATGAAATTCACGCCCCATTGGATCAACTCGAAGACGGTATTGGGCAAGTTCTCGTCAATCGAGGGGATGACCACCAGGGCGCTCCGCCGTTGCAGCGGCGGAAGCAGATCACGCCGATCCTCCGGACTAAAGAAGCCAATCCTGTCGGCATAGTCGGCGAGTTTGGCCTTAATGTATTGCCTGCTGTCTACACCGTATATCGACCCGGCGCGGCCCAGGAACGTCACTTTCATCTCGGTATCGGAGGCGAGAATTTTGGCCGCTGCAGCGATAAAGAGCAGAATACCCTTCCGGACCTCGTGCCTGCCGAAGTAGACTAACTCGGTGATGCGGACTGGGCCTGAGCAGGCAACGGGGTCGGCGCCGTCCGCTTCGGCAATCGACAGCGCTGGCAGAATGCCACGCTGCCTAACGACTTTCTTGGGCAGGCGCAGACCAGTGCTCGTGAGATAGTTGCGGATATAATCGCTGGGGTGCATCAGACAGTCGGCCAATTCGATCGACCGACGTTCCATGTAATCGACCATCAAGCGATTCTGATCATAGAACTCTTCGGTGATGTCGCAGGCCCAACGATGCGGCCCGTGTGCGAAAATGATGATCTGGCTGTTCTCGAAATGTAGCCCGCTGTTCTTGGCCAACATGGTGTAAAATGCTGGGCCGTCGAAATCTGCAAAATGGATGAAGTCGAAATGTCGGTCGCTCAACCAAAGATAGATGGCGTAGGACCGGTACAGCAGGTTGACATGCACCATGCTGTAGGTCGTCACATCTCTAAGGAATACTAGGCTGATACCCTTGTCCTTCAATTCCTGGGTTGTGGCGGCGAGGCGTGGATCATCGGCGGCGACATCGGTGATATACAGGATCGAGACGTCGAATTGGCTGGCTGCCAAGGTCTCAGCAAAGCCAAGCGTCGCGGTGCCGGCGCCGCCATTCTTTAGGAACTGCGGTAGCTCCTGGGTAACGAAGCAAACCGTGGCGCGACCCGCGTCCATCATCAGGCTCCCGGTCTCACTGCGTCATAAAGCTTTTGTGTAATTCGGCGATCTGTGTGTATGGATTTGGGCTTGAAACCGTTGGCAATAGCGTCGCCGATGTCACGGCAAATCTTACTTGAACGCGTCCCCTGGGCGTAATTGCGGCAAGCGGCCCCCTTTTTGTGCCCGTTCTGGAAATAGTCTTTATCAAAATAAGCGTGCGACATTTTCGCCACCCCTACCGTGCCAACCGGTCCAGGATAAGCTTCTCCACTTGACGCGCCATCTGCTCCTCGTCAGGCATCCCCGCCACCAGTTCAAGCCCGGCCGCGACTCGTGCGGCCAACTCGTCCGGACGCCCTAAAAGGTCATGAACCTGATCCGCCATGCGGCTCGGTTCCGGGTCCGCCAGCAGCGCGATGTCGAAGCGGTCGGCGTAGTTCGCCTCATTGCCGGGCCGCCCCAAATCAACCACCGGCAGGCCGCACGCCATCATTTCGTACGGAACCAGACTTGGATTGGTTGTGGAGAATACGATCCCCAGGTCGCCGTCCGCGTACATCTGCGCCAAGTCGGCGATGGTCGGCAGCACAGCGCGAAGGGTCACCGGGAAGCCGAGGGACCCTGCGTCCACATTGCGGGATCCAAACATCACGATCTCCAGCCCCGGCATCCGGCGGTGTAGTTCGCGAAGCATCTGGATACCCAGCTCGTAGCAGCGGCGGGGCATTTCCGGCTTGGCGAAGAAGACGACGTTGGTTTCCTTCTTCCGGCGGACCCGCGGAAAATAAACGCTGCGGTCCAGGGGAAAGTCGAAATGATCGGCCTCGGCGTCGAAATCGCGCCGCAGGAAACGTTCACACCACAGGCCGGATGTGATGCAGTAAAGCCCCTGGCGATAGGTGTTTTCGGCCATGATGTATTCGCTGCCCATCGGGGCAAACCACGGCTCGAAATCCTGCACGAAATACATCACTTCCCGGGTCAGGCCGCGCGACTGCAAGGCCGGCGCCACGGTGGACCAGTGTGTGGCGAACAGCACGTCGGAATAGCGTAGGATACCGTCGTAACGACGGACCTCGCCTTTGAACGGATAGAAGTGCCGGTTAAGCTGCTCGCGTAACTGCCTGGCCGAAAGTTCCGTGTCGGTGAAGTGGAGTCCAACGTCGTGGCCGAAACGCTCCAGGAAATGGGCCGCCCGCAGGATGTTGCGATGGCCGCCGCTGCCGATGATCAGGCCCGGGACGATCCAGTCGATGCGCTTGCCCGTGGAGGCGCCGGTGGCGACGGTACGCGAGGGACGCGTGACCGCGGCGGGCAGGTGATAAGCCGCTTCCGCCGCTGCGCGCATTTGCGCCGGACCAAACCGCAGCACGGCTTCCGAACGGGCAGCGGCGCCGACAGACTGTCGTAGCGCCGGGCTGTCGCAGAGCATCGCGAGGGCGCTGTCCCAGTCGGCTTCATTCGCGACGACAAAGCCGGTTCGGCCATGTTCGATGGTTGTCCGGTAGGGCTCGGTCGCACTGGCGATCGTGGGCACCTCGACGAGTGCCGCTTCAAACCATTTCAGGACGCTTTTGCTTTCGTTGAACGCATTGCCGAGTTCCAGCGGGGCAATGTTGATGTCGCATGCGTGCAGAACGCGAAGCATCTCCTGGTAAGGCTGGAAAGCGATGCGCTCGACACGATCGCCGAACCGGGTGAAACCAGGCCCCGCATTGAGTTCGCCGACAATTCGCAGACGCACCTCGGGTCGTTGGTCCATCAGCCGCAGCAGCGCCGGCCGAGCCTCGACGAAATCCTTGTCGTGGGTTCGGCTACCCGAGAAATAGCCGATCACGATGTCCTGCCGTGACGGTTTCGGGACAAGCAACAGGCGCTCGGCGAGACCGCCCTGGATTTCGTTCCAGGTGTTCGGAACGACGGCCGCCGCAATCCCCAGTGCCGCCGCGGCTCGGGCCAGCGGTTCGGTCGGAACGGTCACCAGATCGCAGCGCCGCAGCAGCGCCCGATACCGCGTGACCCCATCGCGGTATTGCGGTTTGTCCTCGGCGCTCAATTGTTGATAGCCGTGGATCGTCGGCACGACGGCGGGGTCGAAAACCAGATCGTCGACGTCGTAGACCGTGCGGATGCCGTTTGCCTTGGCATATTGGAAATACGCCGGCATGCAGGGTTCGTCCGACGCCCGAAACAGAACCACCAGCTGTGGCCACAATCCGCTCGGCGGCGATCCGGTTGATGGCGGCAAACGGCAGGATCTCGACCTGCCGTCCCCCCTGCCGCAATGCCGCGGCCAGGTTGTGAACGCGGTAGCGTTTCAATTCGCCTTCCAAGCAGCCGATCAGGATCAGGATCTCCGGCTGCGGCATCCCCGGCGCCGCGGCTACCCCTTGCTCCACCGGCGGCGCGAACTGCGCCTGCGCGGGTGATGGATCAGGGTTGGGTCGCATCAGTCTTTGACGTGCCCGGCGCAACGTCGCCCTGCCACCGTGGCGGCGGTGATATCGAGCCGCCAGGGCGACCGCAGGAACCGATCGTTGCAGCATCAGGCTCAGCGTTCGCAACGGCGCGGTGACCCGCCAACTCAACGACCCCGTCATGGCCCGCAGCAATTCACCCGTGTGGGCCGCTTCCGCCTCGGCCTGCTGCTGGAGATGCCGCGAACGGCCGAGTTCGGTGTCCCGTTGCGTCAGGAATCGCATACCTTTCGGTGTTCGCGTTCCAGTTCATCAAGGCGCCTCTGCTGCCTGTCTGCGTCGCGCTCCAGTTCGATGCGGCGTGCCTGCAGGATGTTCACGTCACGTTCCAGAAGCTGCACGTAGGCGTCGTTGTTCAGCGTGATAACCGGCTGCATCCGGTCCAGCAGCGCCGGATTCCCCTGCGTCGCGACCGCGATGAAATAGTCCGCCTGTTCAAGCGCGAACTGGTCGTGCATGGGCCGAACGTTATGCAACGCGTTCGGTGTGGCATCCGTGATCAACGAGGCGAAATGGTTATTCTCCACCAGCAGGCGGTGGTGGGCAAAATGCCGGCGGAACGCATCGGCGAAGGCGCCCAGGCTGTATTCCTGGGTGTGGAACGAAGTGCGCTTCTCGGCCAGGGCGCGCGGCGTGGACATCACCACGATGCCGTCGGGTGAAAGCGCTTCGGCGATGCAACGGAACACCGCCTCCTGGTCTGGCACATGCTCGATCAATTCGAAGCAGGTGATCAGCTCGAAGCGCCGGTCGAAGCGGAACGCCGTGGCGTTCCCGACTTGAAAGTCGATGTTCGGATGGGCAAAATTCTCCCGCGCGTGGGCGATCGCATCGGCTGAGAGATCGAACGCGACGACCTTTGCGGCACCGGCCTCGGCCAACAGCCGCGAACCGTACCCGACGCCACAGCCGACATCCAGGATGTGCGCGCCGGCCGCTGCCTGGGCGGCGAGCAGGTAGCGGGCTAAATGCTCCTGGTACATTTTTTCAGCGAAAAATGGCTCGCAATCGGGTGCGCCGGGGACAATGCGTTCACCGGTGAAATTCAGCATCCGGCGCGATCTCCGGCATCCGATACCATCATTGCGGGCATCCCGCAGAGCACCTGCATCACGATATGGCCGAATATCGCGTGTGCATCCTCGGAAAGCTGCATGTCGTTGACCGGCACCCAGATGGCATGGTGTGCTTTTTCCCGCAGCCGGCCACCGTCGAAGCCACAAAGCCCGAGCGTTTCGCCTCCGTGGGTATTGGCGTGGTCCACGGCACGGATGACATTCTCCGAATTTCCGCTGCCGGAAACGGCGATGACCAGATCCCCCGGCCGCATCACATTTTTCAGTTGTTCCGAGAAGATATCGGCGAACGAGATATCGTTCCCATAGGCCATCACCAGACCCATGTTATCGACAAGGCTGCGGCCAAAGAACGGCCGGCCGGTTGCCGCTGGAATGCTTTTCGCCCAGTCGGTCATGTAGTGCAGCGCCGTCATCGCGCTGCCGCCGTTGCCGAGGGCGATGATTTGGGCGCCGCGCTGCCAGGCGGCTTTCACCATGGCCACGCCCCGGTCCAGCGCCGGGCGATCCAGGACATCCAGGACCCGCACAAGCCGGCCCAGGTAGTTATCGGATGGATTGAGCACTGACGTCATAATATCGACCTTCCTGGCGGGCGGCGTTCGGCTGGCCGAGGTCGCCACCGTCGGCCTTACCTGGTTGATAAAATATGATCTGGCTGCCGGCGCGTTCGAAACGGAACGGTATCCGTCGCAGGGCCGGCAGGGCATGGCAGATGGCGTCGTGCCGATCCGGTGGTGCGGTCAGCAACGAAAATCCGCCCGCCCCGGCGCCGAGGATCTTGCCGCCCACCGCGCCGCTGCGCCGGGCGGCCAGATACCACTCATCGATCGCGGAATTCGATATCTTGCCCGCGAAACTCTTTTTGAGTTCCCAGTTCATGTGCAGCAACTCGCCGAACGCAGCGAGATTGTTGGCTTGCACTTCGTCGCGCAAAGTATAGCACAGTTCTACCATGCGGCGCAGAGTAGCGCGCTTGTCGGCGTTCGATCGCACCTCGTTCGCCTGCTCCCGCAACAGATCGGAGGCGCTGCGGTTGATGCCGGTGTACAGCAACAGCAGGCTGGCCTGCAGGTTTCGCAGCGTTTCCGGCTGACAGATCACCGGCGAAACGCCGACCGTGCCATCGGGGTGGAATTCGATCAGGTTGAAGCCGCCGAAGGCCGCGGCGTACTGGTCTTGCTTGCCGATCGGCTCGCCATTCATCACGATTTCGATATGGCAGGCTTCCTCCGCCAGGCTCGCGCTGCTGACATGGCGCCCGCAATAGGCGTGCAGCGCGTGCATCAGGGCAACCGTGAAGGTCGATGACGAACCAAGGCCGGTGCCGCGCGAAGGAATGTCGGCCACCGTCGCGATCTCGATGCCGCCGCGTACGCCCGCCATACCCAGGGCGGCACGCACCAGCCCATGCTCGACCTCCGCCACTGAGGCGACTTCCTCGGTCTTCGAATAGGCGACGCGGATCCCAGAATCGAATTTCCGATTCACCATCACGGAAACATATTTGTCTATGGCCGTACTGATCACCGCACCGCCGTGTTCACGGTAGAAGTCCGCCATGTCGCTGCCTCCGCCAACGAAGCTCATCCGCAGCGGCGTTCGACTGATAATCAAGCGATGGTCTTTCCGGTTGTTGGACTGCCGAACAGTCCGTCCAGGCTGATCCGATGTGCCGCCATGGCGCCCAGTTCGCGCAGTGGCGCGTGTTCATCGGCTTCACGCGCCTGCCACACGGCCGCGCTGGCAGCAGCGTCGATCCCCCGACGCGCGTCATACCGATGGAACCGCATGCGGCGGCTGTCCTCGGCACTTTCGACCTGGATCGTGCGCGCGCGATGACCGCCGCGCCGGGCCAGTTCCAACGCCACGACACCTTCCCATATGACCGTCGCATCGCTCGGGATGGTTATTTGCCGGCGCGTAGGCAACGAGCGTTTGAGACGCCTGGAATAGGCCGGCATGTCGAGGACAGCCGGCGCGTCCCGCCGCTTCGCCACGCCGGCCACGGCATCCGCCAGCGCGGCCATGTCGAACCGGCGGAACACCCCCCGGCCGCGCTCCGCCTCCGGCAATATCCACCGGTCGAGGTGCACCACCACCGCGATGCGGCCGCGCCGCCTCAACTCACGCAGCAGCGTGGCGCCCAGAGTTGTTTTGCCAGACCTGGCGAGGCCGCCCAGGAACCAGTCCTCGCCGGGACCCATCGATTGCAGCAGCGGTTCGCAAACGGCGGCAATACGGGGGTAATCCCACAAGATGAAACCGACCGCAGCGGCGAAATCCGGTCTGGTAAATCCGGCCTCGAACGGATGTCTGTCGTCCAGGCCGCCGTTTCCAGTCTCCACCAGAATGGAGGAAACGCCGGCGGTCTCGGCGGCACCAAGATCCGCCGTGCTGTCGCCGATTAACCAGCTCTCCGCCAGATCGAGATTCAAATCCGACGCAGCCTGCATGATCAGCCCGGGCGCGGGTTTGCGGCAGCCGCAGGCAATCTTCAATGCCGTCACCTCGCCAGGGAAGCCGGCGTCGGGGTGATGCGGGCAATAATAGAGGCGGTCGAAATACGCGTGATCGCTCGCTACTTCACTATCCAACCGGTGATGGATGCGCCGCAGTTCGCCCTCGTCGGCTTCACCGCGCGCCAATACGGGCTGGTTGGTAACAATCACGGTGCGCCATTCGGCTTCGTTCAGCTGGCGCAACGCCGAACCAACGAAGGGGAAGACCTCCAGGTCCTCGGCGAGACGCAGATGGCCGACGTCGCGGTTCAGGGTCCCGTCACGATCGATCAGCACGGCGCGTTGCGGCTGGTTCAGCGCAGCACGGGCGACGGCGCCGTCGGCGAAGGCGCGCCTCACCCGATCGAGGCGTGATGGGGTGCCGGCATCCTTGATGTATTCAGGCGAGGCATAGCCACGCAGCCGCGCGCCGGCCAGGAGCATGCGCGGAAACAGATCCTTGCCGAAGTCCAGCGGCGGTTCGGCGTTCCGCCAGGGCAACAGCGAAGTCACGGCGAAGGATGTAAAGAGCGGCGTTGACCAAATTGGGCAGCCATGCGCCAGGCGGGTGCGGATAGGGATGGAAGCGCAGGATGTTGCCATGGCTGTCCTGCTCGACCAGGTCGAAGTCCTGCGGATGGTCGTTGGGGTGAACAAACAGCGAGGCCGCGGCGGACGGGTCCGCTACGTGCCAGGCCCAGAAGCGCGACAAATCCACATTGAGCATAGTGTCGCCGTACAGAACGGCAAATTCCGGCTCCAGATACGGCAGCGCCGCCAGCACTGCACCCGCGGTACCGCGCGGGGTTCCGTCGTCCACTAGCCGCACCGCGATCGGCGAACGTGGCACGCTGGCGAGCCAGTCCCTGATCCGCTCCGCACCGTGGCTGACCAGCAGCACCGCTTCGCCGAAACCATGATTATGCAGTAACCGTAGCTGGTGGCCAAGCAACGGCGTTCCGCCGACGTCGGCCAGCGGCTTGGGCAGGTCGCCAATCACCGTTCGGAGACGGGTGCCTCTGCCGCCGGCGAGGACCACAGCCTGCTTCACAGACTCCGCTCCTGTGAGGCAATCTCTCGGATGGCCCGCCGGATCGCGCCGAGGGAATCCAGGTGGGGCCGCCAGCCAAGCGCCTGCAAGCGCGCGGTGGAATAACGGAAGCGGGGGACGTCGCCGACCCAGCCTTTGTTGCCCTCGCCGAAGCGCAACTCGGCGCCTTGCGCGACAACCGCCACAGTCTCCTCGGCGATGCGGCGCACCGTCACACCGGCATCGGTGGGACCTATATTGAAAGCGTCCACCTTTGCGGTCGCCTTCGCGCGGAGCAGCAGCATGGCGTCCACCAGGTCGGACACGTGCAGGTAAGCCTTCTGCTGCGTGCCATCGCCCAGCACTTCCAAAAAGCGCGGCTCTTTCCTCAGGCGGCCGATGAAGTCCAGGATTACCCCGTGGGTTGCCGGCACACCGACCACGTTTGGAAATCGGAATAGCAGGGCGCAACTGAGAAAGCTTTCTGCCGCCGCGGTGATGGAGGCTTCCGAGGCCAGTTTCATCGCTCCGTAGTTGGAAATCGGGAACAGCGGACCGATATGCTCGGACAGTTCGCGATCCCCAAGGTCGCCGTAAATGGCTGAACTGGAGGCAAAAAACAGATTGCGGATGCCGTGAACCCGCATCATTTCCAGGGTGTTGAAGGTCGTCATGAAAGTGTCGCGGAGATCTATCCGGGCGTCGGCGATACCGGCCGGGATATCGGAGTTCGCAGCGAGGTGCCAAACCTCCCTGATCGGGCCCAGGCACTCATGGGCGCGTAGGGCAGCCCGATAGGCATCGATGTCCGTCAGATCAACGTTGACGAATGAGAACCGGGGGTGTGCTCGCCAAGCATCAATATTCCTGAGCGCGCCGCGGGAGAGATTATCAAGTGCCAATACGTTCTCGCCGCCGGCAAGAAGCTGCTTTATCAGGTTCGCGGCGATAAAGCCGGCGCCACCGGTGACGAGGAGGGTCAATTTGATACCCAAGCGATCAATAGATGTTTCAATTCACGCTACCGCAATAGACTGATTCATTAGAAGTTGGCAAGGTACCGGTTACAAGCCGGCAAGCTACCGGGGAAGAAAAAATGGGAATTTCATGGAACTGCATCCCCACCCGCAGCGATCTGGTCCGGCCATAAATCATGCTGAGTCTGTCCACCCGCATTTTCCGCCAATGGTGCGACCGCGGCAACGGCGACAAGCCGGACGGCAGGGTCCGTGCCGACGACGTTAAGCAACGTCCAACCGTACGTGTTCCGAACTTCGGTCCCGCTCAAAGTGACGACCCGGCCGGACGAGAGCTTCGGCGCGTCGATTTACAACTTCTGCCAGATCTATTCCGGTGTCAGTGTCATACCGTTTCTTCAGGTCGAATATCGCGGATCGTGTACCCGTCTCGACGCCTGCGACAACCATGGCCCTGGTTATAGTTGGCTGATGGATCGGATGATGGAACGGTTCGACAGCCCGTTGTCGTCCACCACCGACTCGCCGAAACCTATGGCTGCGAGCACCGGCTTCACCTTCAGCGGCCCCCGCATCACCTTCGCCAAGTGGCCGTCACAAGGCGCGTGCCGGAGCGGTCGGCATCGCTATAGACCAACGGGAAACGGGTGCCGGGCTGGACCAGCACCGGGTCCGCCTCGACGGGAACGACGGTGACGGCAACCGCGAGGATGTCGCCTTGCCGCACATGGGTGCCGGTCTCGGCCATATGCCACCTCTTTCGGATGTTCGCAGGGGGACTCTAAAACGTTGATACGGCATGGTAAAGGGACGGTTACCCATCCCATGCGGGCGATACCGCCGATTTTCCGTCGGGCGATGGTTTGACGGTGCACCCGGACGACCGCTCACGGATGTAGGCAAATTGCCCTTTGGTTCCCTTAATCGGCCCCAACTGGCCGGAATCGGATGGTCCATTCATCGGAGCTAACAGGAAAAAGCAAACGCCGACGTTGGATAGGTCCTTTGGCCGCTCACGACCCATTGCCGCCGTTCATCGAACCATTGCCGAACGGCGTGACCTGATCCGACGTGGTCATCAAGCCACTGAAGCAGTGGGAAACCGGCAAGCACCGATGCCAGAAAGTTACCGATCTGGTCGAGACCCTCGGCGACGCTTCGCCAATGCCGACCACCGCCGCCGCTGCGGGCCGTTCGGAATCGCAATGTTGGGATTGTTCTCAGTCATAGACACGATTTTACACCCGCGAACGGGCCGCAATCGACCCCGGCGCAATATACCCGTCAGACCCTGGCGCATATCGACGACAATGCTGGTATGCTGATGACCGCGCCGCCGCAGCGGGCGAAAACATACTGAGGGAAAATCCGATGCGCCCGGCCCTGTCGCGTCTTGCCTTTGTCGCCGCCGTTCTCTTTCTCGCCGGCCTGTCCGCCGCCCAAGCGCAAGATTTGCGCCGCGCACCGGGCGAAAGCGCTCTGGCCTTTGTGACGCGCGGGCTCAAGCTTTCCGACGAATCCGATGCGCACGTGACGGCGGCCAACTGGAACGGCGTGCCGACGCTGTTCGTCGACTACCAGACTGGCAGTGATGATGATGCGGAACGTCCTATCGTCGCGCTGCAACAGGAGCCCTCCGGCTCGTACCGGGAAATCCAGGTCACGGTTGGCGAACAAGAAGGCGGCGTGCCGGACCTGCTGGCGGTGGGCTTCGCCCGCGCCGAGCGAAATCCGGTGCAAGACCTGATCGTGATTCTAGCCTGGGGCCAGACCCACGCCACGGTTTCGGGAACGTTGTATGAGGTTCGCATTTTCGCCCCGCCCGCGCCCGGCCAGACGACGCTGACCCTCCTGCCGATCAGCAAGAAATTCGGCATGGAGTGTGATTGCACATGGAACGACGGCACGTCGAAGCATTTCCGCTTCAAGACCATCGCGTCGATCAAAGCCGGGCTGAAACGGCTGGGCTATTAAGCCCGTAGGCTTTTAGAAGCGAGATCGCCGTAATGCTTCGGCAGCAGCCCGTTGCGTGGACCGCCAGGGCGAAGCCAATCAAAAGCCGGGCGCGCCAGAAATCCAGATCGGCGTCGTGCTTCGGCCGCCATGCCACGCTCCGCGAGCAGGACCGATCCCTGAAACGAAGATAACCCACGCCCCCATGTTTGTATGGCGCGCCGCCGCCGGCCAACTCGGCGCGCAGCGGTGACGTTGGCTTGTGCGACATGCACGCGAAATACGCAGACGTCATGAAGGTGCATGACGTCCTGGCGTATTTCAACACGATCCCGGCAGGCCAGTTTCGATCTGCCGAAAGGCAGCGAGCAGAGCAAGCCGGGCCCCGCTCGCCGCCGAGTAAAAGTCAGGCCGGTGTCAACACGCGCTTTCGGCTGGCCATCAGCGGCTGGATGTGCTCGCCGAAGTTCTCCATCCCGACGATGAAATCGTCGAAGGTCAGCATGACCCCGGCCAGGCCGTCGATCGTTCCAGTTCATCGAGCATCCTCGCAACCGTGGCATAGGACCCGACCACGGTTCCCATGTTGAAGTTCACCGCCGAGACCGGGTTGCTGATGCTGCGCGCGGTGCCGCCGAGGTCGGCCTTGTCGTCCGCCATCGCCTGCGCACCCATCCAGCTCAGCGCGTCGAGGTCCTTGCCGGCCTTGTAGGATTCCCATTTCGCCTGGGCCGCCGCGTCGGTTTCATCCGCAATCACCATGAACAGCGCGTAGGCGCCGACGTTTCGTCCGGTCTTCGCCACGGCCTTCATCAGCCGCCCGATCGTTGTCGGCGCATTTCGTCGGCGTGTTGACGCCCTCGCCCAGGCAGAAATTGTAATCGGCGTATTCGCGCGGCGAATGCCATTCCGACATCGCTCTGTCCGGCGGAGACGATCGTACGGCATCACCGATGGCCGCGGACTGAGCTTGCAGTCGGTCATCTGGAAGTAGGCGCCCTTGAGGTCGGATGTGCCCGTTTCCCAGAGCTCGCCGCATGACCGTCACGTATTCGGCGCTGTATTCGTAGCGGCGCTCGTAGTGCTCCTTGCCCGGCCACAGCCCCATCTGGGAATATTCCGCCTCGGCCCAGCCGGAGACGATGTTGATGCCGAACCGGCCCGGCGCGATGCTGTCGATGGTGGACGCCATGCGGGCGGCGATCGCCGGCGGCAGGGTCAGGACGGCCGATGGACGCATACAGCTTGATCCGTTGGTGACCGCGGCGATGCCCGCCATCAGCGTGAAGCTTTCCAGTGCGTGGTCCCAGAACTCGCTCTCGCCGCCGAAGCCGCGCAGCTTGACCATCGAGAGGGCGAACTCGAACCCGTATTTTTCGGCCAGCAGCGTGACGTCGCGATTGAGCGCGAAACTGGGGCCGTATTGCGGCGAAGTTTTCGAGATCAGCCAGCCGTTGTTGGCGATCGGAATGAAAACGCCTAGCAGCCTGTCGGACTCGGGATTTTCAGCCGATTGATTTTGCCGCTGGCGTTTGCCCGGCCGTTGATGGCTGGAAAATCGAGTTGGATTGGGCTCCAACAGTGACCGCCTGCATGTTCCGCCGCCTTGGTACGGGCTGAAAACGCCGTTCGCCCGGCCTCAGGCGGGGCGGAGGACGAACATCCGCTTCATATTCCAGGCCATGGTCACAAGGCTCCACTCGCCGCGCACGCGGTCGATCCCGCGCAACAGAAACTGGCGGAAGCCCAGCACCGACTTGATGATGCCGAACACCGGTTCCGGCACCTGCTTGCGCAGCGCGTAGAGCTTCTTGCCGTCCGGGGTCTGCAACTGATGCGCCATGGCCTCGAGCGGCGTGGGGTTCTCCGGTGCAGGCGGCGCCTTGGCGAAGCGCTCGTCCAGAGACGGATGATGCGCCTCGCGCCCCATCGCGATCAGCGGCACAACCCCTGCCTCCGCGCAGGCGGTGACGTTGGCCGCACTGAAGTAGCCGTTGTCGGCGAGCAGTGTTTTCGCTTTGCCCAACGCTATCCGGCAAGGCAACGACCTTGTTCAGCATCGGCTCAAGCTGCTGCTTGTCGTTGGCGGCCTGCACAACGTCGGTCGCCACCACCAGCAGGCTGCCCGCGGCCACCACGGCCTGCGCGTTGTAGCACTGTTCGAAACCGCCGCCCGCCACTGGCATGATACGCGACTCCTCGTCGGTCAGATTGACCTGGTCCGTGGGCAGTGGACCTTCCACCGGCGGCTGCGGCGGCTTGCCACCGGGCTTCTTGCCCGTCGCCGCGGCCTTTTCTTCCCGCGCCGCGAGCTTCGCCTGATGCTCGGCCTGCTCCCTCTCGAACCGCTCCTTGGCACGCGCCTCGATCGTCGCACGGGCTGCTGCCAGCGTCTCCAGTCGCTTCTCGCGCCGTGCGAGCTCCTCCGGCAGCGACATGCCGTCGGGAACATCCGCCTGATCCACCGCCTCGGCCTTCACCAGCAGTTCCGCCACCTCGGCCTTCAATTGCGTCTCGATCTTGCCCGCGTGTTCATAGGACAGCGCGCTGTGGCGGCTGGCGTTGGCGTGGATCTTGGTGCCGTCGAGTGCCACCGTGCCCATCTTCAGCATCCCCATCTCGCGCGCCAGCAGCAGCACCTGGACAAACAGCGCCTCGATCTCCTTGAGAAAGCGCCGCCGGAAATTGGCGATGGTGTCATGGTCGGGATGATCGTTCGCGGCGATGAAGCGGAACGCCACCGAATCGTAGGTGGCCCGTTCCAGCTTGCGGCTGGAAAACACCCCCGTGGCGTAGCCATACACCAGCAGGCTCAGCAGCACTTTCGGGTGGTAGGAGGCCGAACCCGAACCACGATAGCTCTTGCTCATCGGGCTCAGGTCCAGACCATCGACCACCTCCACCACAAAACGGGCCAGGTGCGTTTGCGGCAGCCACTCATCGACCGAAGGTGGCATCAGAAACCCGGTCAGGCGGTCGGTGGGGCGGAAGTTCGGCATGCGGCGGTGTCCAAGCGATGCGAATCGTCGTTACGATTCTAGCATGGATGGCCGCGTGGCGTTAAGTCCGACAGGCTGCTAGGTCCATCTGTGTGTGCCTCCTCTGGAATCGGCTCCCCGGCCTGTGCACACGCCGTGCCATATGGGGCGGCCCTGCGGTTGGCAACGGCGGCGGATCGCCGGAGGGATGCGGCTTCGGGAAAATGGATCCACTGTCGGCCGGCGCGCAGCGTTTCGGTAACCGGAACGTTCAAATTCCGCGCCGGCGCGTCCCCTGCCGCCCATCGTAAGTAATCCCAACGGCCTTGAAACCTGACTCCGGGGAGTCCCAAAATCGGCTGGATGTAAGTCCATGCGGATGTCATCGATCCGCAGGGAAAGCGGCATGGCTTCGGTAGGGATTGCGCGGCCGGATTTGGGTGCGTCTCAGTCGCGGGCCGAGGCGGGCCGCGCAGCCAATGCAAAACAGGTGCGGCGCATATCGGCCATCGCAATGATCCTTGATGGGCATTTGCGGTTGGTGGCGGCTCAAGCGGGTGGCATGGACCGGCAGACAATGCGCGACTGGGCAGGCCGGACGACGACGGAAAAAGTTTACGGGAACCGGATCTGGAGCGGGCGAAGGGATTCGAACCCTCGACCCCAACCTTGGCAAGGTTGTGCTCTACCCCTGAGCTACGCCCGCGCTCCGATCAGGCGGCGGGTTCTAGGCGGGATCGACGACGAATGCAAGCGCCTTTGACGCGACGCTTTCGCGATTTCCGACCCCCCGGTATACCGGTCCCCGAACCACGGCGGGGAACCCAAAACCATGCGCCAAATGATCCTGGTCGGCTTCCTGCAGGCGCAGAACTGCACCAATTTCGTCGGTTCCTGGCGCCACCCGCTGGCCCGGCAGGATTTCACCGCCGCCGACTATTACCGCCGCATCGGCCAAGCGCTCGAAGCCGGAAAATTCCACCTCGGCTTCTTCGACGACCGCCTCGCCATGCCCGACCTGTTCGGCGGCGACCACGCCCACACCGTCGCCAACGGCATCCGCTGCGTCAAACTCGACCCGGTCACCATCCTGACCGTCATGGGCATGGCCACCGAACGCCTCGGCCTCGGCGCCACCTTCTCCACCACCTATTTCGAGCCGTTCCACGTCGCCCGCGTCTTCGCCACGCTCGACCTGGTCACCGGTGGCCGCGCCGCCTGGAACATCGTCACCTCGATGAACGACGGCGAGGCCCTGAACATGGGCCACGCGTCCCACGGCGACCACGACCGCCGCTACGACCGTGCCGACGAATTCCTGGAAGTCGTCATGGGCCACTGGGACGCCTGGGAGGACGGCGCCATCGTCGCCGACCGCGCCACCGGCCTGTTCGCCCACCCGGAAAAAGTCCACCGCCTGGACCACCAGGGCGAATTCTTCAACTCCCGCGGCCCCTTCACCGTCCCCCGCTCCGCCCAGGGCCACCCCGTCCTCATCCAGGCCGGCCAAAGCGGCCGAGGCCAGCGCTTCGCCGCCCGCTGGGCCGAATGTGTCTTCGTCGCCTACCACAGCCTGACCCAGGCCCGACGCGATTACGCCGCCTTCAAGACCCAGGTCGAAGCCGCCAACCGCGACCCCGCCAAAACCTTCGTCTGCGCCGGCGTCTACCCCGTCGTCGCCGAAACCCGAGCCGAGGCGGAAGACCACGCCGCCCTGATCGACTCCCTGCCCAAGGAGATCGACAGCCTGTCCCTGCTGTCCGAGGTGCTGAACTTCGACTTCTCCAAGCAGCCGATCGACCAGCCGTTCACCCAGGAGCAGATCGACAGCTGGACCGGCGTCCAGGGCATGCGCGACCGCATCCGCCGCGAACTCGGCGACCGCCTGCCCACCCCGCGCGACTTCATCAACATCACCCGCCGCGGCACCTTCCACGACCACCCCCGCTTCGTCGGCAGCCCGAAGGACGTCGCCGACGGCCTGGAGGAATGGTTTGCGACACGCGCCTGCGACGGCTTCGTGATCGCCGCCTCCCACGTTCCCGGCGCCTACGAGGACTTCTCCCGGCTGGTTGTCCCCGAACTGCAACGCCGCGGGCTGTTCCACACCGACTACACAGGCGCTACGCTGCGGGAGAACCTCGGTCTCGACCGCCCCGCGGTCGGGGCCTGGCGCTAAAAGATCTGGGCGCTAACAGATCTGGGCGTTAACAGGCTTGGGCGTTAACCGAAGGAGATGCAGATGAAACTCTATTACGCACCCGGCGCGTGTTCGATCGGCATCCACGTGCTGCTGGAGGAGATCGGCAAGCCCTACGAACTGGCCCCCGTGAACCTGCGCGAAGGCGAACAATACAAGCCAGGCTTCACCGCCGTGAACCCGAAGTCGAAGGTGCCGACGCTGACCCGCGACGACGGCTCCATCCTGACCGAATTTCCCGCGATCGCCTACTGGCTGGCGCGCACCAACCCGTTCGCCAATCTGCTGCCCGACGACATCGACCAGCAGGCCCGCGCGCTGGAACTGCTGGACTATGCCGTCGCCACCATCCACATGCAGGGCTTCACGCGGCAGTTCCGCCCCGCCAACTTCACCCCCAGCGCGGCGGATGAGGAAACCGTGAAAGCCAGGGGCAAGGAAATCGCCGAAAAGGGCTTTGCGCTGATGGACAAGGCGCTGGAGGGCAAAGACTACGCGGTCGGAAAATTCTCCATCGCCGACGCCGCGATCTTCTACTGTCGCTCTGGGCGAAGCGCGTCGGCATGACGCTGCCGGCCAACCTCGCCGCGCACCTGGAGCGGATGATGGCCCGCCCCGCCGTTCAACGGGTGCTGCAACAGGAAGGCCTGGCCTGAGCTCATGAACGCTTCCCCTGCCGACAAGCTGCACCAGGTCGCGTTCTGGTTCCTGCGCCATGGTGAAACCGACTGGAACGCGCAAAACCTGTCGCAGGGGAACGTCGATATCCCCCTGAACGAGACCGGGCTGGCGCAGGCCCGGTCTGCCTCGCTGCTGCTGCGCGGGAAAGGCATCCGCCATGTGATTTCCTCCCCGCTGTCCCGCGCCCGCGTCACCGCCGACATCGCCGCGGCCGAACTGGGTCTGCCGGTGCAGATCGACGATGGCCTGCGCGAGGTCGCGTTCGGCGTGCAGGAAGGCAAGCCGATGTCGGAGTGGTTTCAGCACTGGGTGGACGGGCTGATGACCCCGGACGGCGCGGAAAGCTTCCCCTCGCTGACCACCCGAGCGGTCGCCGCCATCAACCGCTGCGTCACGCGGCCGCCGGTGGTGCTGGTGGTGGCGCACGGCGCGCTGTTCCGGGCCCTGCGCGGCGCGATGGGCCACGAACCGAACGTGCGGACTCGCAACGCCGTGCCGGTGTGGTGTGAGCCGCCGGCCGGCGGCGTCGGGCCGTGGGGGGTCACTTACGCGGATTGAACCGCTTGGGCGTGCAGCGAAGGCCGCGCCCGACGGTCGGGCGGCAAGCCGAGACGCAGGGGTTTCAGCCCCGGGCACGACGTAGCCCCGTTGGTCTTAAGTGCCCGGCTTCCCAATGTACCGCTCGAACATCGACGATCCGATCTCAGTGCTGCTCGGCCAGTGACCCCGTCTCTGTCCGGCGTGGCTTTGATAGTCGTCCAGCCGTCCGGGATCGGGCTGCACGACTTTTCCGTCTTTCAGGAACAGCAAGCCGATCTTCCCGGTTGGCATCTGCTTCACGAAGACCTCAGCATCGTCAAGCGCCGCACGCAGACGAGCCATGATGTCCACCGCATCCAGGACCTCATTGCTTTGCAAGGCGCGCCATTCGGCAGCCGGGTAATGGGCGTTTCGGCGGATTTCGGCGATCAGGGCTTCGGGCGTGAAGCCAAGCGATTTCTCGACCGCCGCGCAAATGAGGGCACCGAGCGGAAGAATGGCTTCGTGAATGGTCACGAGGTCGACGATATCGCGCAACTCCCGTCGCCCGGCGGCGGCCATGACCTTGTTCATGGCAAGATCGACCGGATGCAGCATGTAGCCGAACAGGGCATCCGGCACGGTCGGGAAAAACCGGAAATCGCTGTCCGCGACCCATTCCAGGCGCGTCCCGGCGCTGCCGCGTCGCACCTCAGCGGTGTAAATCAAGGGCAGTTGCCGCAGCCAGGAAACCTGGTAGCCCGCCGCCGTCAGCACCTGCGTGTCGTTCAATGCCGCCGTCGCGACGCGCTCCGCACGGTCATGGAACACATCGATGTCAGCCGAATAGCGCGGCGCATCCCGGTTCAGTGGTGAGGCGCCGGCGACGTAACTTTCCGGGTCACGATGCGCGGCCAGCAGGCTGAGGATCTCGGCCTGAATCTTAGTAAGCGGCATGGCACGCCGACTCGATCCGTTCCGCCAACGCCCTGGCTTCGCGGTTGCCCTCGAGCCGCAAAGCGCGCGCGACGACAAGCGCATCCTCCGCGGTCGGCGCATCCAACTGGCGCTTGTTCCAAAGTGCGTGGACGCTGAACGACGCGAAGGCTTGGCGATAAAGTTGCGCCAAATCTTCTGACTGTTCCGGTGCGGTGCCCATCCGCAAGAATGTATCACAAAGGCGCGTTTCAACATCCACTCCGCCGCGCCGAACGCTGGCACCGAACCCAGCGCGGTCAATAACGAAACCGACACTGCGCGATCAGCAGCCCATCATCGGTCGGCCGATACACCAGCCGGTGTTCCAGGTTGATCCGCCGAGACCACCAACCCGCCATCCCGTCCCGCAAAGATTCCGGCTTACCGATTCTGGAAAACGGAATTCGCGAACATTCCTTGACCAGGACGTTCACCCGTTCCAGCAGCGCCCGGTCTGTCGCCTGCCAGTGCAAATACTCCGCCCAGGCCCGCCCGCTGAAAATCAGCCTCGCTCAAGCAGCTCGCGCCCGGTCCCCTTGCCCTGTTCCAGTTCGGCGATCGAGGCCATCAAACGCTCCGCGTTCGCCGCGCTGCTGAGCAGATAGGTAACGTGTCTCTTCCAGGGACGCGTAATCCTCCAGCGACATCAGCACCGCCGCTGGCTTGCCGCGATCGCGGGTAATGATCAACGGCGCATGGTCGTTTGTGACGCTAACCAAGGCGGCGGCGAGGTTCCGGCGGAATTCGCTGTAGGATGTGGTGCGCATCCCCGACACGCACTCAATCACGTACCACAAAGGGAGCAATTACCGTGCGCCGGGCGAACCGAAGTAAGCCCCGCCACTCGCCTGCGTCACGAACAGCAACCACGATCCGCACCCCAAATAACGCCACACACGCGCAGCCTCCCTTGCAATAAGAAAAATTTCCCAATTATATACTTTACACCACAATCCCAATATGTTGTGTGCCGATCAACACGTCTGCGAGTTGAATTGAACTATTTACGTGAAAATAGTATGTTTTCGAGGGTTGATTGCACCGGTTCTGGGATGCCCTTATGTTTGGTGCATGCCTCGTGTATATGAAAACGTTCCTGAATTATCGACGCCCAGCTTGTTTGAGGGCAACCCGCCTAAGCCAGTCTCGAATACCGACTGTGAGGGTGCGAGCTTGCGGGTCGGTAAGAGGCTCCAGGGGCCACGAAAAGCTGTACCCGCTGGAGGGCCAAATCTGGCGAATGTCGCCCGCAGCCGAGGGGTATCGCCAGCCACTTACGAAGAGCTCATGCGGGCTACGGAGGATGAGAATAAAGAGCTTGCCGAGTAACGTAAGAAGCAACCTGACTGTTGTAATAGGTTACGGCCGAGGTCTTCCTAGCGAGCTTTGTGGACTCGGGAATAAGCTGAAAAGGAAACGAGGTCCATAACGATACAGGGTCGCTGCCTTCATAGGTTCCTATCCATATACGCCAGGACCTATCTGGAAGTCGCCCTCTCTTCGCCAAACGTGTCCTCTGGCTATGATGGGATACGCGATTTTCTTTCTGAGAATACTCCTGGACGATGGCCTTGATCGCGAACCACTTTGCGATGGTAAGCTGATCGGATTTGTTAGCCGGATAGGCGCTTCGGTCGTCGCTTTGTGCATCCTGATAAAAAGCGGCCGGAACCTTTCTTCCTGCTCTCTCATCCAACCATCGTTACATCTCTCGTCCACACATTTGACTTGCCAATCATACGGATCACCCGCGTGGTGTTTAATTTCAAAAGTTGACCTGTCCGCGTATTCGACAGCCTGAAGGGAGGTCCATTTCTTCCTGCCTTTTGGGATAAAGGCGTGTGACCATCTAGACCAAACATGTTCCCAATTTGTGGGTTGGCCGCCGCAGAAGACACATTTGTTAACTACCGGAGTTGAACTGCGCGGTATGGACGAGGGCTTAACAAGAATAGAACGGTTGGATAAGGGACCGACAAAGGCAGCAGCCAATACCGTTTTGTCGAAAGGCTCTGGCGTTCGCTTTTGCCGTCGTCCCATGCTATTCTCCCCCTATGAGCGACAAACACACTCACGAGGAATTTACCACAGAGGAAGCGCAACGTCGATTTGAGGCGACGCTACGGGGTGCCTTGAAGACGCCTCCGAACCCGCGCCCTACGAAGAAGACGGAGGACCGAGCCCCTGCTTCCCGTGCTTCCTCTGCCAGCGCAAAAAGCGACCGGCCTGAATCTAAAGGACCGCGCCGTCAGCTTGTCGGTAGGTAAGGCGCTTCCCTTCCGCGCCTCGCACCGCAGCCAGTGTGCGGCTCAGGTCGCTTACGCCCAGCGCCTGCCGGTGATTATAGCGAAAGTCATATTCCGCTAGATAGCGGTGTAGGTGCTTCTCGGCGCAATGCTGGTAGATGCCGTTGAAACCCCGCTTGAACAGACCAAAGAAACCCTCAGCCGAGTTCACATGGACATCACCCCGCACATACTCCTTGTGGCTGTGAATTACCGTCTCGTGTGTGGCGTATTCCTTGCCAACCTTGGTGTAGAGGTTGCTTTCGTCGGTGTGCAGCCGGGTTTCCTTGGCGACGTTGTCGCGGATGATTTTACCGATCGTGTGCTTGTCCGCTGCCGCAACATGGAAGGACCGGACGGACCCGCCACGCTCCACCAGGGAGACGATAACCCGCTTCTGCGCGCCGCCGCCTAAACCCCGCTTGGTGAAGGTCTTACGAGCATTGCGGCTACGCGGAACCTGCGTCTCGCGCTTGCCGTGATAGGTCTCGTCGGCTTCCACGATCCCGCCTTCGCCACCCATCGGCGGCACCAGTCCACCTGCCTTCATCGCCTCGCGAACGCGGTGCGACAGAAACCAAGCCGACTTGTAGGTCACGCCCAGCGACCGCATAAGCTGGTGGCTGCTGATGCCCTTCTTGGAAGAAGACAGGAGATAGAAGGCCATGAGCCACTTGTTGAGTGGGATGTGACTGGCACTCCATGACGGTGCCGGTCGTGACCGTGTAGTCCTTCCGACAAGAGGGGTTGCCACACCGGAATTGACCTTCCTTCTTGGTCTGGTAACGACGGGCCGTTTCACCGCAATGATGACAGACCGGGCCATTGGGCCAGCGGATGCTCTCGATCTTGGCGCGGGCCGCTTCGGCAGTCTGGAAGTAGGGTTCGGTGAACAGGTTCATGGTATCGCTCCTTGAACCAGAAACTATCCCTAGCGGTTTGTGGTGTCAAGTATATAATTGGGAAAAATTTCTTGACAAACGCGCCGCCTCACGCCATAAACTGGACCAAATTCCCAGGGCGTCCCAAATGTCCGAAATTGCCACCCGAACCGAAGCGCCGAACCACCGCCTGCACCCCGCCGACGTCCTGATGGGCCTGCTCGCAACCCTTCTCGCGCCGATATTCGTTTGCGCCACCGCCGGCGACATCGCCCTGGCCCGCATGGCCGCGATCGAGACCATCAAAGACTACCGCGCCCGCAACCACGCCGACCTGATCGCCGTCGCGCAGATCATCGGCTACGGCCTCACCGCCTTGGGGTCGCTCGGCCTGTCCATGGCCGACGACCTCTCTTTGTCGATGACCCTCCGCCTGCGCGGCAACGCCGTCTCGCTGAACCGGTCCGCCGAACAGAACCGCCGCGCGATCCGCCAAAACCGCGACGCCAGTCCGATCCCGCCCCGCCGCCCCAGCCGAAGCCCCCGAAAGTTGGGACCCCGTCTCGACCCTGGTGCACGATGCGATGCCGGATTCCCAGCCCGAAGCCCCCGAAACCTGGCAGCCCACCACCGATCCCGACGTCGGACCCGAGTTCGAATCCTTCCTCAGCCCGGAAGCCGAACGTCTATTGGCCGCCGAATCCGAAGCCCGCTTGCAAGCACCCCAGCCAACCCGCCCTCAAGCCCAGGTCGCCGCCTTCACCGCCGCCACCGAGGCCCCCGAAACCCCCGCAACCCCCGAAACCCCCGAAAACAGCGATCACCGCACGCAGGCGATCGCCATGGTCAAACAGGCCCTGAAAATCGAAGCCAGCATCCCGCATCTTCCGCCAGCCGAACGGGCGGACACCGCATCCAGGGTCGCCGAACTGAACAGCATCGCCAACCAGTTGCTCGCCGGACTCAATCCGACGCCCCCATCATTCGCCGGCCCCGAACCGCCCACCGTCCACCCCTGACCCGGCCCATCCGACCAACGGAAAACCAACCGCCCGCGGCAATCGCCCCCGCCGGCGCCGCCAAGGCGGAGCCCCGATAAAAGAGACCAGAACGGCAAGAGGCCAAACGTCAAGGCGCTGCCAGCGCCCCAACATTTGCGTTCACTTGCGGTTAAGTTTCTTGCTTCGCTTCATTACCGCGGACCCTTCACAGGGGAACCGGAGACGGCCAGCGCGCTGATCCTCAAGCGTCGCCTTCGCGCGGCCACCCCCATCAAACCCCTTGGCATTCCCCCCCGAACGCGCGCATTGTCGTGCCCGTCCCAGGCACCCGCCGCGGGAGAGCAGCGGGCGAAAAACCCGCCGCCGAAGGCGCAACCGGCCCCCGGAAACGCTCAGGCAAAAAGGACCGCAGCGGGCAGGGATCTCTGGAAAGCCGAACCGCGCGCCAGCGCCGGGTTCGCACCGACGGAGTAAGGGGCCACACCCCCGAATCTCTCAGGTACCGTGACAGAGGGGGGTCATCTCCACCGGCATTCCGCCGGCGGATGGCCCTGTCGCGGAGACCTCGGTTTGGCTCAGAACGCCCCACAAGACGATCCCACCCACGCGCCCCTGCGCACGACGCCCCTCGATTCATGGCACCGCCGCCATGGCGCCCGCATGGTGCCGTTCGCCGGCTACGCCATGCCGGTGCAATACGACCCGCAAGGCGACCTCGCCGCCCGCTGCCGCGGCGGTGTCCTGGCCGAACATCTGCATACGCGAACCCACGCCGGACTGTTCGACGTGTCGCATATGGGCCAGGCCACCCTGACCGGAACCGATGTCGCGACCGCGCTGGAAACCCTGGTGCCCGGCGACATCGCCGGCCTGAAACCCGGCCGCCAGCGCTACACCCTTCTCACCAATCCGGCCGGCGGCATCATCGACGACCTGATGGTCGCCCGCCTGGACGAAGACCGCCTGTTCCTGGTCGTCAACGCCAGCCGCAAGGATGTCGATTTTTCCCACATCGCCGCCAACCTGCCCGGTCCTGTCGCGCTGACGCCGCACGAAGACCGCGCGCTCCTCGCCCTGCAAGGCCCCGAAGCCGCCGCCGTCATGGCGCGCCTGTCGCCCGAAGCCGCCGCCCTGCCGTTCATGGGCATCGCCGCGGTCAGCCTCGACGGCATCGACTGCCTGGTGTCCCGCTCCGGCTACACCGGCGAAGACGGTTTCGAAATCTCCGTCCCCGCCGCACTGGCGGAATCCCTGGCCGACAAACTGATCGCCCAGCCGGAAGTCGCCCCCATCGGTCTCGGCGCCCGCGACTCCCTGCGGCTGGAGGCCGGCCTCTGCCTCTACGGCAACGACATCGACGAACTGACCAGCCCGATCGAGGCCGGCCTGACCTGGGTCATCGGCAAACGCCGCAAGATGAACTGGGATTTTCCCGGCGGCCTGCTGATGCGCGACCAGCTCGACCACGGCGTCCCCCGCCGCCGCGTCGGCATCCGCCCGGACGGCCGCGCCCCGGCCCGAGCCCAGACCACGATCGTGGCCGACGACGGCACCGAGGCCGGCGTCGTCACCTCCGGCGGCTTCGGCCCGACGCGTGAACGGACCGGTCGCCATGGGCTATGTCCGCAAGGACCTCGCCGCCGACGGCACCAGGCTGAACCTGATCGTTCGCGGCAAGACGATCCCGGCGACCGTCGTGCCGCTTCCATTCACGCCCCACCGCTACATACGCTGAGAAGGACCATCCCAATGGCCAGTAAGAATGCCGACAAACGTTACACCAAGGACCACGAATGGGTGGTGCTGGATGGCGACATCGCCACCGTCGGCATCACCGACCACGCGCAGGAACAGCTCGGCGACCTCGTCCACGTCGAACTGCCGGAACTCGAACGCGCCGTCGCCGAAGCCGAGGCCTGCGCCGTCGTCGAAAGCGTCAAGGCGGCCTCCGACGTCTATGCCCCGCTGGCCGGCAAGGTTGTCGAAATCAACGAAACGATCGTCGAGGACCCCTCGATCGTGAACAGCGACGCGGAAGGCGAGGGCTGGTTCTTCCGCCTGGAACTGGACGACCCCGACGTCCTTCGAAGCCCTGATGGACCAGGACGCCTACGACGAATACCTGGAGACCCTGTAAGCATGGACGTCCTGGCCGAACTGGCTGAGCTTGAGGAAAACGACGGCTTCGTCCGCCGCCACATCGGCCCGTCCGAGACCGAACTGGCCGCCATGCTGCACGCGATCGGCGCCGCCACCCTGGACGATGTCGCGGGCAAGACGATCCCCGCCGCCATCCGCTCCAACCAGGCGCTGGACCTGCCGCCGCCGATCGATGAGGCCGCGACGATCGCCGAACTGCGCGCCTTGGCGGCGCAGAACAGCGCCGACCAAAAGCCTGATCGGCATGGGCTACCACGGCACCGTCACGCCCCCCGTCATACTTCGAAATGTCCTGGAAAATCCCGGCTGGTACACCGCCTACACGCCGTACCAGGCGGAGATCGCGCAAGGCCGCCTGGAAGCCCTGCTCAACTTCCAGACCATGATCTCCGAACTGACCGGCATGGAGATCGCCAACGCGTCCCTGCTGGATGAAGCCACCGCCGCGGCCGAGGCGATGGCCATGGCGCACGCCCTCAGCAAAACCAAATCCGACGTTCTGGCCGTCGCCACCGACCTGCATCCGCAGACCCTCGCCGTCCTCGCCACCCGCGCCAAGCCGCTCGGTATCACCCTGCACCCGTGGCGCCCGGCGACCTCGCCGCCATCGAATCCGCAAAACCCTTCGCGCTGCTGCTGCAATACCCCGGCACCACCGGGGCCGTGCGCGAATCTGACGGCGGAAATCGCCACCGCCCATGCGGCCGGCGCGCTGGCGATCGTCGCCGCCGATCCGCTGGCCCTGGCGCTGCTGACCCCGCCCGGCGAGATGGGCGCCGACATCGTCGTCGGATCGGCTCAGCGCTTCGGCGTCCCGATGGGCTTCGGCGGCCCGCACGCCGGGTTCTTCGCCACGCAGGACGCCTTCAAGCGCGCCATGCCCGGCCGCCTGGTCGGCGTGTCGCTGGATGCCGCCGGACAGCCGGCGATGCGGCTGGCGCTGCAAACCCGCGAGCAGCACATCCGCCGCGAGAAAGCCACCTCCAACATCTGCACCGCGCAGGTGCTGCTGGCGGTGATCGCCGGCTTCTACGCGGTCTGGCACGGGCCGGACGGCCTGCGCCGCATCGCCCGCCGCGTGTCGTTGCAGGCCCGCATGCTGGCCGACGCCGCCACCCGCGCCGGTCTGCGCGTCCGCCACGACGCCTTCTTCGACACCATCGTGGTGGAAGGCGCCGACCGACCTGATCGCCCGCGCCGCCGAGGCTGGCTACAACTTCCGACGCGTGGACGAAACCGGCGTCGGCATCGCGCTGGACGAAACCGTTACGCGCGACGATCTGATCGCCCTGGCGGCGTTGCTGGGCGCCGACCTGGACGGCGCCGTCGCGTCCATCCCGGCCGAAACCGCTGCGCGGGTCGGCGTTCCTGCAACAGGCCGCCTTCAATCAGCATCACGCCGAACACGAGATGCTGCGCTATCTGAAGCGCCTGGAAGACAAGGACATCGCGCTGAACCGCAGCATGATCCCGCTGGGGTCCTGCACGATGAAGCTGAACGCCACGGCCGAGATGATCGCGATCACCCTGCCGGGCTTCGCCGACATCCATCCGTTCGCGCCCGCCGACCAGACCGCCGGCTTCCTGACCCTGATCCGCCGGCTGGAAAACTGGCTGTGCGCCGCCACCGGCTTCGCCGCGGTGTCGCTGCAGCCGAACGCCGGCTCGCAGGGCGAATATGCCGGGCTGCTGGTGATCCGCGCCTGGCATGAATCGCGCGGCGAGCAGCATCGCGACGTGTGCCTGATCCCGTCCTCGGCGCACGGCACCAACCCCGCCAGCGCGGCGATGGCCGGGCTGAAGGTCGTCGTCGTCGGCTGCGACCGCGACGGCAACGTCGATCTCGCCGATCTGCGCGCGAAGGCGGAAAAGCACGCCGACCGGCTGGCGGCGCTGATGATCACCTATCCGTCCACGCATGGCGTGTTCGAAGGCGCCGATCCGCGACATCTGCGCCGTGATCCACGCGCATGGCGGCCAGGTCTACATGGACGGCGCCAACATGAACGCGCAGGTCGGGCTGACCTCGCCCGCCTCGATCGGCGCCGATGTCTGCCACCTGAACCTGCACAAGACGTTCTGCATCCCGCATGGCGGCGGCGGCCCCGGCGTCGGCCCGATCGGCGTGGCGGCGCATCTGGCGCCGTTCCTGCCGAACCATCCGCTGCGGGCCGACGCCGGGCCGGCGACCGGCATCGGCCCGGTCTCCGCCGCGCCGTTCGGCAGCGCGCTGATCCTGCCGATCTCCTACGCCTATATCCGCATGATGGGCCCGGCCGGCCTGAAACGCGCCACCGAGGTCGCGATCCTGTCCGCCAACTATATCGCCGACCGGCTGCGCGGATGCCTATCCGGTGCTGTATTCCGGCCCGAGCGGCATGGTCGCGCACGAGTGCATCATCGACTGCCGCGGCTTCGCCGCCGAGGCCGGCGTGCAGGTCGAGGACATCGCCAAGCGGCTGCAGGATTTCGGCTATCACGCGCCCACCATGTCCTGGCCGGTCGCCGGCACGCTGATGATCGAACCGACCGAGAGCGAATCGAAAGCCGAACTGGACCGTTTCTGTGACGCGATGATCGCGATCCGGGCCGAAATCGCCGCGATCGCCGCGGGCAGGCTGGATCGTGCCGACAACCCGTTGAAGCACGCGCCGCACACCGCCGCGCGAGGTGATGGCGGATGTATGGACGCATGCCTATTCACGCGACCCAGGCGGCGTTTCCGCTGCCGTGGGTGGCGGCGTCGAAATACTGGCCGCCGGTCAAGCGGGTGGACAACGTCTATGGCGACCGCAATCTGATCTGCACCTGCGCGCCGCTGGAGGCCTACGCTCGGGCGGCGGAGTAACGAAATATCGGCGTTCGATCGTCCTGGCGTGCGAAGGCCTGATAGCGCAAGAAAGGAATATCGGACCGCGCTTTGATAAAGGCGTCATGGCCAGCAAATTGTCATGGCTATCAAGGTGTCATCATACCAAAGTGCCATGGCCGGGCGTGGCCCGGCCACCCACTGCTTTGGGGGCATTAAAAGCCATCGATGCCGAGCTTCGCCGGCATGCCGGGGCGGCACCGGCAAAAAGTCGAAGCCAACGCCGGTTGGTATAATATCGGTTCGCCTGAACATAGATACACGCCCACTTCCGGAAGCCGATGGACCGGATCCGGCCAAGGCCGTTGATCCGAAAGTGGCCACCGTCTTTGTGCCGGCCTCGACGATATCGTTACATATGTCCCAGACCGTCGCGCATGGCTTGTTCTACCTTGGCTATGCCGAGACGTTTTTGATCAGGTTCAATTCGTCTGCCGGGGAGCGCCCTTTCATCCATGCCGGCGCGGCCCCTTTTTACAGCCGCGTCCGCATCACCACCTTTCGTCGAATGGCATCGCCGCGGCTGGAATCGCCTCGGGAGAGTCGCGGTCATCGCCGGCCGGCACCGCCCGCCGTCCCGTTTTTCGAGATCCGCCTCACAATGCGATGCCAACGTCGCATTCGTTGCAATTGATATATTCTGGTTGACGCGATAGGCAAGCATGCGTAATTATTTCGAAAGGACAGGAGACTTTCTAAATGCACGGAATGGTTTTGTCGGATGACCAGGCGCAACCCAATGCCGCCGACGACTGGATCGGCGTATTCCAGCAACGCGGCGTTTGGCATTTAAGCCGGGAAATCGTCGATCGCTGGGTGGCCCGCAACGCCGTGTTTTTCGAGATGGTGCGCCGGTTCACGCCACCGGGCGGTCAGCTCCTGGAACTGGGCTGCGGTCCCGGCCGCCACGCGCTGGGGGCGGCGACACTCGGCTTCCGTGTGGTCGGCATCGATCGCGATCCGCTCATCATCGCGCAGGCCCAGGCCAACGCGCGTGTGGTCGCCCCCGAAGCGACAGTTACGTTTCGTATCGGCGACATGTTCAACCTCGGCGAAGTCGCGCCGTATGGGACATTTGACACCATCACCCACGGTGGCGTCATGGAACATCTGGATTCCGCCGCGAAAATTCGTGAGACCCTGTCAGCTCAACTGGCATATGCGTCGACAGTGGTCTTCGATGTGCCTGTCGATTTGCCGAAAAACCGGTTGTTGTTTCAAAATGACGACATTTTCCGGCAACTCTGGACCCCGGAGGAGTGGGTCCACGACGTCCTGGCAGGTCTGCCCATCGTCGATGCGCGGAGCGATCTGCACCCGGAAGGTAACATGACCGACGACCTGGTCGTTGCGCTCAGGGCATAGAAAGCGGCGGTAGCGGTGGTGGGTGCGCGCTTAAGCGACCTGGAAAGTGCTGTCGGCGCGGCGGGACCGAACGCCAGGGTCACGCCCGCCCGCCGCCCGTTCATTCTGGCCGCCTGCATGGCGGCGAGCTTCATGGCGGCGGTCGAAGCCACCATCATCGCGACCGCGATGCCGAGCATCTCGAACAGCCTCGGCGGCTTCGGCCTGTATGCCTGGGTGTTCTCTTCGTACATGCTGGCCCAGGCCGTTACCATTCCGTTATACGGACGTCTCGCCGATATCTACGGCCGCCGTAAGGTCTTCTATGCGGGTGCTCTGCTGTTCCTGCTGGGCTCGACCTTGTGCGGGTTCGCCCGCAGCATGGTGCAGCTGGTGCTGTTTCGCGCCGTCCAGGGATTGGGCGCGGGCGGTGTACAGCCGATCGCCAACACCATCGTCGGCGATATCTATACACCGGTAGAACGGGCGCGCGTGCAGGGCATGTTGTCCAGCGTGTTCGGCGTGGCCGCTGTCCTGGGACCGTCACTTGGCGCGTTCATCGTACGTTACGGGGCGTGGCCGTTGGTGTTCTGGATCAATCTGCCGGTCGGCATCGCCGCGATCGTCATGATCGCGATGTTCCTGCCGGAACAGGCCGAACGCCGTTCCCGCCACGTGGACTACGCGGGGTCCTTGATGCTGGTGGTCGCCGTCGGCTCGTTGATGCTGCTGCTGACCCAGAAGGGACGGTTCGATCCCGTGTTGTCGGTTACGACGGCAACGATCTGCTGTCTCAGCGGCGCGGCGCTGTTTGTTTATGAACGGCGTCTCGCCGAACCCATGCTGCCGCTCGAACTCTGGCGCTATCGCGTGATCGCCGTCAGTGGCGCGGCCAGTCTTGTTACCGGAACGTTGATGATGGGCGTCACCGCCTACCTGCCCATCTATGTGCAGGGAGTCATGGGTCGCGGCGCCGACGTCACCGCGCTGATCCTGGCGCTGATGTCAGTTGTGTGGGTGCTCGGCAGCACCACCGCCGGTTTGCGTCTGCAACGGTCCACCTATCGCCGCATCGCCGTCACCGGCGCGCTGGCGCTGATCGCCGGCGCGGCGATGCTGATCACCGCCACGCCCGAACGCGGCGCGGCCTGGCTGGGGTTTGGCGCGGTGCTGGTCGGCGCCGGCATGGGGTACTGCAACACCACCTTCATGGTCGCCGCGCAAACCTCGGTGGCCTGGCATCAACGCGGCGCCGCGACCTCGTCCACCATGTTCCTGCGCTTCATGGGCCAATCGCTGGGTGCGGCGGCATTCGGCGCCGCCCTGACGGCCGGTCTGTTCGATGGCGAATCGGCAACCGCTGATCCGCTCGAACGGCTCATGGATCCGCATGGCCGCACCGTTCTGAGCCAGGGGCAACTGGACGCGCTGACCGGCGCGGTTTCGTTCGCCATGCAGCACGCATATCTTCTGACCGGTATGCTGGCGATGCTGGCCCTGGTGTTGGCCTTGGCCTATCCTGCCACACTTGGACCAGCTACCCAGAGGCGCCTGCACTGAGTTCATATCATTCCGGTCGCAACAAACGTCTCCGTCCTTCACGAACAAAAAATATGAGGCTACGCTGTCAAGATGCCGCGCCATCCCGAGTTCCACTGATGCTTGCAAACCCCACCTACCCCCGGTTCCTTCCGGTTGGTGACGCCGCACTGAATGTCGAGTTCGGCGATGCCATCGCGCCGGAGCTGAACCAGGCGGTCGTCCATCTCGACATCGCGCTCGCCGCGGCGGAGCTGGATGGTATTAGCGAAACGATACCAAGCTATCGCTCCCTGCTTATCTGTTACGAACCGCTGGAAATCTCGTTTCAGCAACTCGTTACCGAGGTGCGGCAACTGCTGTCGTCCGAAGTCCGGACCCACGCCACGCGCCAAACGGACTGGACGGTGCCGGTGGTCTACGATCCGCCCTACGCCGACGACGTGCCAGAGGTCGCACGCCGGCTCGGGCTGTCGGAGGAAGCGGTGATTTCCATCCACACCGGCGTCGACTACCAGGTGTATATGGTGGGCTTCGCGCCCGGACTGCCCTACCTGGGCGGACTGCCCACCGAGTTGCATATCTCGCGACGAGAGGTCCCGCGCCCGAAAGTGCCGGCGGGGGCCGTCATGATCGGCGGCGTTCAGGCCGGCATCGTTCCAATTCCGGTGCCCAGCGCCTGGTACATCCTGGGAAGGACACCGCTGCGGCCGTTCGAACCGGATCGACAGGACCCGTTTCTTTTCCGTTCCGGCGACCGTGTCCGGTTCCGCCGCGTCGATACCGCGGAATTCGATCGGCTGGAAGGTCTCACCTCGGACGCGTTGCTGCGGCTGGTGCAAAGCCCGCAATGACCGCCGCGCTGCTCGCCGTTGAACCGGGGCCGTATGTTACGGTGCAAGATACCGGACGCCGCGGCTGGCGGCGTTTTGGCGTGGCCACCGCCGGCGCCATGGACCTTATCTCGCTGACCTTCGCCAATGCGCTGGCCGGCAATCCGCCGGAGACGGCGGCGTTGGAGTTCGCCCATGTCGGCGGCGCCTGGGAGATCACGGCGGAGTCGTGCCGCATCGCGGTGACGGGCGGCGACTTCAAGGTCACCTGCGACGATGTGCCGCTGGCATCCTGGCAGAGCCACGTGGTAAGACGTGGCCAGCGTCTGATGATCGGCGGTGCGCCGGACGCCGTCTGGGGTTATCTCGCGGTGGCGGGCGGCTTCGATGTAAAGCAGCGCCTCGGCAGCCGAGCCACCCATCTTCGCTCCGGTCTCGGGGGCATGGACGGACGTCTGCTTGCGGCCGGTGACGCGCTGCCATTGCTGTGCACGCAGGCGGCCGACGGGTCGGAAAGGCGGGTTTTCGCACCGGGCCGGCCACGCTGGCCGCTGCGCGTCGTTCTTGGTCCGCAACAGGATTTTTTTGACCAGGACGTGATCGAATCATTTCTCGGCGCGACGTACCGGGTGACGCACCGGGCCGACCGGATGGGGACATGGCTTGAAGGCCCGCGCATCGAGCACGCCCGCGGCTACAACGTGCTATCGGACGGTCTGGTGCCCGGTTGCATCCAAATTCCCGGCGCCGGGCAGCCGGTTGTGTTGCTGATGGATTGCCAAACGGTGGGCGGCTACCCGAAACTGGCGACCATCATCACCGCCGACCTACCACGTTTTGTGCAGACCCGGCCCGGCGGCCAGGTGCGTTTCACCGCGATCGACGTCGATGCCGCGCATCGATTCTACCGTAGCTACAGCGCCCGGATCGCCGGCGTCGAGCAATGGGTCGAGGAGGTCGCCGAAGAACCGCCGGCGCGGACGCCGGAGGCTGCTCCGCGCTAAGTCAGATCGGCTCGAGATGCAACGACGTGGGCGAACGCTCGGTCCGCTCGCCCGCGACAAGCGCTTCACACCAGCGTTGAAGAAACAAGTCGTCAGGCGATAGGGAATTCAACCATTGCGGGTGCAGGACCAGTGCAACACGCCGTCCTTCGTCATAGCAGCGGGGCGGCTCGATCCGGTCCATCCCATCCGGCAGCAATGTTACGTCAACGCCACGTCCGCTTACCGACCTGACAACATTGGACATCAGCTTGAAGCCGCGCCCGAGCAAAAGGGTATACAGGGTGGCCCGTAGCAGGTCCGGCCGCGTTGCCATCAATGGTTGTGCCTGGAATATGACGGTTGCACATAATTGCCGCGCGGCCTGATAGTTCCCGGCCAGCGCCAGCGCGCTCGCCGCATCCAGCACCGACCGGGCCGTGGCTTCTATTTCGCCAGCGGAACCGGCACGTAAGCCGTCCAGCCACAACACATCGGCTGATGGATTTGGTTGCGGTTCAGCGATCATTTCTGCATCCTTCGGTCACTGCCTTACCGGCGGTACCGCCGGTAAATGCAACGTATCATCGGGTGCAAACCGATAGATCGGCGCCCCTTACCAAATGGTTACTGAAGATATCAAAGATTGGTGCGCGAATGCCGCCGACTCCCGGATTTCCGGTCTGAGCCGGACGATGCAGGACGCCAACCTGTAAGTGAATTGCAAGACTTTCTCGGGTACCGACCGGGGCCGGCAACGCACTCAGGCCGGCAAAAATTCGAAGGCCTCTGGAGGAAACGGCCCTCCAAAGAAGCTGAACAACGAACGGCAGGATACGGCGTTACATGCTTCAATCGGGGACGGCGCCGCAACGCATGTCTCTCCGGCTCCTGAGACAGCGGTGGCGCATAGGAACGATCCCGGCGCCTATCGTGTCTTGGATTTGCAGTCTCGGACAGCATATCGGTCGCGGTCTGAGGCGACCCGGTCCAGAGGCGGTGTTGCCGGAAGTGATCGCGATCAGCTGCTTTCTGATTTTCCTGTGGACCGGAATCACCGTCGGACTTTATCGCGAATACGAACTGGCCCTGGTCGCGGCGCAGCAATCGACCGGCAACCTGGCACGGGCGTTTGAGGAAAGTACCCGGCGGAGCATCGGCCAGATCGACCAGATTCTGCTGAGTGCGCGTGCCTACCGGGCCGCTTTGGGCGACCGTTTCAACTTTAACGAGTGGGTACGCAACCAGACGCTGCCCGACAAGATGATCGCCGCGATCGGCATGGCGGACAGCCACGGCCACGTGTTTGCCGATACGATTCCGTTTACATCCGCGGTTAGCATCGCCGATCGGCCGCATTTTCGGGCCCAGATCGATCCCGCGCATGACAATTTGTTCATCAGCCACCCGGTGCGCGGACGCGTGACCGACCAGCAGACCATCCAGTTTACCCGCAAATTGCTCGGCCCGCATGGCGAGTTCGCTGGAGTCATCGTGTTCTCTCTGGACTGCGCCGAGTTGTCGCGGTTTTATGAAACCCTGGACCTCGACGATGGCTTCGTGGCGTTGCTGGCCTCGGATGACACGATACTGGCGCGCGGCCCTTTCGTTCCGGGATTGATCGGCACACGTGCGGGTAACATCTGGCAAGGCGCAACGGACCCGAAGACACAGCGCGATGGCGTAAGCCGCTATCGCAGTTTCCACGACAACCATGAGAAAATCACCAGTTTCCGCCGACTGCCGGATTATCCTTTGACGGTTTTGGTCGGGATCGACGTTCAAGCGGCGGTGCAACCGGTTTGGTTGTTGGCTAAGCACCTGGTTCTGGGCGGCATCATCGTTACACTGGCGATCAGCGTGATCGGCATGTTCTGGGTGGGCCAAAAGCGGCGCAGCGTCGAATCGCAGCGGGCCCTGAACATCACGTTGGAAACCATCAGTCAGGGTATCATGATGGTTGACCACCACGGGCATGCGCCGGTGATCAACCCTCGGGCGCTGAACCTGCTGGGGCTGCCGCATGACGCGGCCAAGACGGTGCGCGATTTCGCGGCGGCGCGCGCCATCGAGCTGGCGGAGCGCGATGCGGCGCTCAACCAGCGCGGCGCGACGCTCATCACGGGCAACGCCGATCGCGCTCATCCGGACACGCAATTCGAAACGGTCCGAGCGGATGGCGCGGTCATCGAAGTGCGCACCCACAGGTTGGAAAGGGGCGGATTTGTACAAACCTATACCGACGTGAGTGAGCAACGATTTGCCGACGCGCGGGTGCATTTCCTGGCCCATCACGACACCCTGACCGGTTTGGCAAACCGGTTTCAATTGCGACAACGCATTCCGGAACTACTGGGGCGAGCGGAACTGCCTGGGGAAACCGAAAGAAATCCGGTTTTGACCGCGTTCATGATTTTCGATCTGGATGGCTTCAAGGGCGTCAATGACGCTTTAGGTCATGGCGCCGGCGACGAGTTGCTGATCGAAGTCGCGCGCCGGCTGAAGACGCTGGTGCGAGAGCAGGATCTCGTGGCGCGCCTGGGTGGTGATGAATTCGTTGTTCTGCTGGCCGGACTGAAAGATCGCGACGCCGCCGGTGCGCTGGCCGAGAGGATACTGCAGCGCATGGCGGATCCGATGCAGATCGGCGGTCACCAGATACGGATCGGCGCCAGCCTGGGCATCGCCTACCATCCAGACGACGGCGAGGACGGCGACATCCTGCTGAAACATGCCGACATCGCGCTTTACGCGGCGAAGAACGGCGGACGCGGAACATTCCGGGTGTTTGACGCCGAGATGGTCTATGCGGTGGACGAGTTTCGCTTCCTGGAGAGCGACTTGCGCCGCGCCCTGGAAAAGCAGGAGCTGCAAGTCCATTTCCAGCCGAAATACGCCGGCGATTCGCTTTCCATCGTCGGCTTCGAGGCCTTGGCGCGGTGGTGGCATCCGACCCGCGGCGATGTCTCGCCCAGCGTGTTCATCCGCATCGCGGAACAAAGCGGCCTGATTAAGCGGCTTGGGCGCTGGGTCATCGAGCAGGCTTGTGCCACCGCGGCGACATGGTCGCCGACGCGGGCGATCGCGGTCGCGGTCAATGTCTCGCTTCTGCAACTGCAGGATGATGGCTTTCCGCAGGAGATTGCCGCCATCCTTGAGCGAACTGGGCTGAAAGCCAGCTTACTGGAACTCGAGGTCACCGAAAGCGTGATGGCCGACGATCATCGATCGGTGCTGGAGAACCTGCAATCGTTGAAGCGCACGGGGATCCGCATCGCGCTGGATGATTTCGGTACCGGGTATTCCAGCCTGAGCTACCTGCGACGGTTCCCATTCGACAAAATTAAGATCGACAAGGCGTTCGTTCATGGCCAGGCGCACGATAACGGCGTGCGGGTCATCCTGGAGGCGATCATCGGCATGTGCCGCAACCTCGGCCTGGCGGTCGTCGCCGAGGGCGTCGAGACCAAGCAGCAATTGGCTTTGCTCCGGGAGATGGGCTGCCATGAGTTGCAAGGTTTCCTGCTGGGACAGGCGATGCCGGCGGCCGCGGTCGAGGAGACGTTGCGCGGCAACACCGGTGGCCTCAGCCAGGTGGACGCCCCCGGCTGGGCAGTGGCCGATGAATTCGAGACCGTGATGTAATGCCAACGGCCTTAAGGCGTGGCCGCAGTTCCGCCGCCCGACGTCAGACCGCGACGCGATCCACCAGGCGGCGGATGAAATCCTCGCAGGCGACGAGTTGGCTTTCCGCGATCCATTCGTCCGGCCGGTGCACCTGCGCCAGATCGCCCGGGCCGCATACCATGCAGTCGATCCCGGCAGGCTGGAACACGGCGCCTTCGCTGCAATAGCTCACCTTGCCGCCGTCCGCCACGCCGGTGATTTCGCATGCCGCGCGCGCCAACTCGTGCGCGGGGGACATCGATACGGCAGCGAGTTCCTGTATCGTTTCACATTGAAAGCCCAGTTCGGGGTGCCCCGCCCGCAGCCGCGGTTCGACCACATCCGCAACGTACGCCTGGAACCGCGTGAGTTCCCGCCGCGGGTCGGTCGCCGGTATATGCCGCCATTCGATGTCGAAGCTCGTCTGCTGGGGAACCGTGTTCGGCATGGCGTCGCAGCGGAAGTTGCTGACCTGGAGCGTATCGTAGGGTGGGTCGAAGCCCGCTTCGGCGGGTCCGTCGATGCTGAGACGGCGCGACTCGGCGGCCAGCCAGGCGACCGCTTCCGCCGCGGCGTGCAAGGCGTTGACCCCGCGGTGGGCCTCACTGCTATGGGCCGCGAGGCCGCGAACCTTGACGCGGACGATCAGCCGTCCTTTTTGCGCCAGGATCGGCCGCATGCCCGATGCCTCACCCACCACACAGGCGGAAGGCCAAAGTCCCGACTTGCTCAGATCGCGAACCAGACGGCGTGCCCCGTGGTAGCCAACCTCCTCATCATACGTCAGAAGGATATGAATTGGCCGGTTGAGTTGCCGGCGCCTGATGTCCGGCACCGCGGCCAATACGCCGGCAACGAAACCTTTCATGTCGCAGGCGCCTCGGCCGATGAGTTGGCCATCCTGCCGGCGCAACGTGAACGGGTCGCCGGTCCAGGTCTGGCCGTCGGTCGATACGGTGTCGACGTGACCGGAAAAGGCGATACCGCCGGGCTGAACCGGACCGATGATCGCGTGCAGGTTCGCCTTTTGCCCGGTCGGATCAAAGCTCAGCCGGTACGGCACATCGTGGGCATCGAGCCACGAGCGCACAAAAGAAATAAGCGGCAGATTGGAATTGTGACTGGTGGTGTCGAACCCGATCAGTTGCGCGAGAATTTCGACCCCGGACAGTGCGGTCACGACTTGCAGCTCAACGGCATGACACCCCTTACAAGTTCCTGAGCCTACCACGTGTCGTTGGCGGCAGGCAACATTGAGTTCGCGCATCGGTTGCGCGGCAGGTCAGCGCGTGCGGCTTGGGGCATCGTGGTGCGCATAGGCGGCCTGGCATGCGCGGCGGCAACCGGGTCGGAGCAAATGATACTTCTTTTTTGTCGTGCCGCTGCTGTCGGCATTGGCGTCCGCGGCCCCCGCCGGCGCGAAAGACTGTTCGAACGCCCGTCCCGGTCAGCGGCGAAGCAGCAATCCAAAAATCGCCGCCGGCGTCAGGGGCTGCTGATCGGCGACAACCCCGAACGGCGCCAGCGCGTCGTTGACCGCGCTGGTGACGGCGCCGACCGCGCCCATCACGCCGCCCTCCGACACGCCCTTGCCGCCGGTCGGCGTGCGCGTGGTCGGTGTTTCAACGCGGCGCACATCGAACGGCGGCAGATCGACGGCCGATGTCATCGCGTAGTCCATGAAGCTGCCGGTGAGATTTTGGCCGGCCGCATCGTAGATGACCTGCTCACGCAGCACGCCGCCGATCCCCATGGCGACGGCGCCATGCTGTTGCCCTTCCGTGATCATCGGGTTCAGCGCCTGGCCGCAATCCTCGGCGACCAGATAGCGCTCCAGCCGCACCGCGCCGGTTTCGATGTCCACCACGGCTTCGCAGACATGCGCCGCGTTGGAATAGGTCATCGCCGGTGGGTCATAGGCGCGGTGCGCTTCCAGACCCGGTTCCATGCCGTCCGGCAGGCTGAGCGGATCCAGGTAGGCGATGCGGGCGATATCGGCCAGCCGCAGCCCGGTATCTTCCCAGTCGCCGCCGATCGGCCGCTGCACGCTGCCGTTCCGCAGCCGCAATTCGTCCCCCGAGTTCAGCCCCAGCCGACCGGCGGCGATCGCGCACACCTTGCGCTGCAAGGCCTGGCCAGCCAGCAGCAACACCGATCCGCCGGCGGTGCCGCCGCGTGCGCCGCGGCTGCCCATTCCATACGGCGCTGTATCGGTATTGCCGGTGTGCAGGCGCACGTCCTCCGCCGCGACGCCGAGGCCTTCCGCCACTGCCTGGGCCAGCGACGTCTCGTAGCCCTGGCCGGAACCCATCAGCCCCACCGCGGCATCGACCGCCCCCGATGGCGCGACTTTCACCCAGGCTGCCTCGTGTCCCGAGCCGGCAATGCCGGCCGCTTTGTAGAACGCCGAGCCGTAGGTGGTGGGTTCGACCACCGCGCAAATCCCCATGCCGCGATAGCGGCCGCGGGTCCGGTCCCGCCTGCCGGGCGCGGAACGATGCGACGTCGAACGCGTCGAGCGCGGCTTCGAGCGTGCGTGCGGGTGCGATGTCGTGCAGGACTTCGCCGGTCGGCATCGTGTAGGGCAGGTCGGCGGCGGCGAGCATGTTACGCCTGCGAACCCCGATCGGATCGAGCCGCAGCGCTCGGGCCACCGCCTCGATCGTTCCGTCCATGACCCAGCTTGTGATGGCCATCGGTGCACGCATCGGGCCGGCGCCGCATTTGTTGGTCAGCGCGACCTGCACGTCGAAGGCATAGTCGGCGATGCGGTACGGGCCGGTCATGACCATCGCCACGACGCGGGCGATGTAGTTCGCGGGGTAGAAGCAATAGGCGCCGAAATCCTCCAGGATGGACACTTCCAGCGCGGTGATGCGGCCATCGGCATCGGCCGCCGCTCGGGTTCGCACCACCTGTTCCCGAGCATGGCTGGCGGCCAGCAGGTTTTCGCCGCGACTTTCCCGCCAGCGCACCGGCCGGTTCAGCACGCGCGCCAGGGCGGCGACCGTGAGTTCTTCGCGATACAAGGCGATCTTCTGCCCGAACGCACCACCGATGTCCGGACAGACGACCGTCACCTGAGATTCGGACAGTCCCAGCCGAACGGCGAGTTGCGTGCGATAGGGATGTGGGGCCTGGTTACCGATATGCATCGTCAGATGCTCGCGCCCCTGGTCCCAGATGGCGCAACAGCCGCGTGTCTCCAGCGGCGCATGGGTCTGGCGGTGTTGGGCGAAGCAAGCTTCCACCACGCGATGCGCGGCGGCGAAATGCCGGCCGGGATCGCCGGCGGAAAACCGCTGATGGGAAACCAGGTTGCTGGTCAGGGCCTCATCGACAAGCGGCGCATCCGCGTGCAGGGCGTCGGTGGTGCTGACCACCGGCGGCAGCGTTTCGTACTCCACCAGCAGCTGTTCGGCGGCGTCTTCCGCCTGCGATGCGGTCTCGGCCACGACGCAGGCGACCAGGTCGCCGTTGAACCGCACCTTGTCCACCGGGAACGTTTCCACGGTAACCGGTTGCAGGCCGTCGATCGGCGGCGCCACCCGCAGCGGCTGCGTCCATTGCGTCAGGTCCCGCCCGGTTACCACCGCAACGACTCCCGGCATCGCGCGGGCGGCGTTTGCGTCGATCCCGAGGAGACGCGCATGGGCATGCGGCGAGCGCACGAAATGCACGTGCAGGGCGCCGGGAAACACCATGTCGTCGAGATAGCGGCCCTGGCCTGTCAGGAAGCGGCGATCCTCCCGGCGCAGCATCCGCCGGCCGATCTGGCGTCCGGCGTCGGTCATCGGTCACTGCCATCCCGCAACGGCAGGCGGTGGCCGAACCGGTGCAGCCTCGTGGGGATCGGACCAGGCGTGATCGATTGTCTCCGTCGTCTAAGCGCGGGGTCTTTAATGTCGTGGGAAACCCGTCCATTCAATCTGGGATAGCAGGGCGATCGTCAAGCCGTGCTCCCGAACACAATTGAGATGGCGTGTGTCCCGGCTCGGGCACCAAGACGGACGAAACGGGCCGCGATCCTTCGACCGCGGCCCGGGCGATCAACCCGCGATCACTCAGCCAACGTGCTTGGCGAAGAAATCCACAGTTCGCTGCTGGGCCAGTTCGTAATCCGGCTGGCTGTAGCTGCCGCGTTCGTCGCAGCCGAAGCCGTGCTGCGCGCCTTCATAGACATAGACCTCGACCTTCGGCTGCGCCGCGCGCACCGCATCGACGTCGGTCATCGGGATCGAGGCATCCTTTTCGCCGAAATGCATCTGCACCGGGCAGTTCGCGCTTTCGTTCTTCGTGCCGGGAATGCCGCCGCCATACCAGCAGGAGGCCGCCGCGAACTTCGTGGTCCGCGTCGCACCCCACCAGGCGACGGTGCCGCCGAAGCAGTAGCCGACGATGCCCAGCTTCTTGCCGGCCAGATGATTGGCCGCCGCCTCGACGTCCTGCATCACCGCGGGATCGGAAAGCTTCATGCGGATTTCACGGCCTTTGGCGATGTCGTCCGGCGTGTAGCCCAGTTCCACGTCGCGTTGCGCGCGGTCGAACAGCGCCGGCGCGACGACGGCATAGCCCAGCGCGGCGAAACGATCGGCCATGTCACGAATATGGTGGTTGACGCCGAAAATCTCCTGCACCACGACCACACCCTTGGTGGCGTTGGCCGGACCCGCGACATAGGCCGAAAAACTGAAGCCGTCGGCGGCCTTTAACTGGATTACCTCACCCATCTGATCTCTCCGATACAAGCCAGTGTTACACGGCGACAGCATGGCGAGATTGCCCCATCCGTCAACCGCGCCCCCGTGACGGTGGACCACCCCGGCGGCTTGCGACGCAGACGGTTCGATGATCAAGTTCGCCGGCCAGGCGAACAAGAATGAGGAAACGGACATGGCGAAAATCGGCGATTTAAAGGGCGAATACCGCGGCATCGTTTATCGCAACGATGCCGACCTGAAGGCGTGGCTGGCGAAGCGACCGCGTGAGGCGGCGCTGGAACCGGACCTGCCGATCATCGACCCGCACCATCATTTCTGGGACACGCCGCATCGCGGCAGCTACTTCCTGCCCGACCTGCTGGCCGACATCGGCGGCGGCCACAACATCGTCTCGACCGTGTTCATCGAGTGCCAGGCGATGTACCGCGGGCATGGACCCAAAGCGATGGCGCCGGTGGGCGAGGTCGAATTCGTCAACGGCATCGCCGCCATGAGCGCATCCGGCAATTACGGCCCCTGCCGCGTCGCCGAAGCCATCATCGGCCACGCCGACCTGACGCTGGGCGCCCGTGTGCGCGACGTGCTGACGGCCGAGATCGCCGCCGGCGGCGGCCGGTTCCGTGGCATCCGGCACGGCGTGGCCTGGGACGATCATCCGTCGGTCGGGAAATTCGCTTCCCGCGTCGTGCCGCCGCATTTGGTGCGCGATGGCACGTTTCGGGAAGGCTTCGCCGAACTCGCGAAACTGGGGCTGACGTTCGAATCGTGGCAGTATCATCCGCAACTGTCGGACGCGATCGACCTGGCGCGCGCCTTCCCCGACACCACCATCATCCTGAACCATGTCGGCGGCGTGCTTGGCGTGGGACCGTATGCCGGCCGGCGGCCGGAGATCCTGGCCGGGTGGCACAAGGACATCAAGGAATTCGCCAAATGCCCGAACGTCAACGTCAAGCTGGGCGGCATCGGCATGACGTCATTCGGTTTCGAATTCCACGAGCGTGACATCCCGCCATCGTCGGAAGAACTCGCCGCGGCCTGGCGGCAGTATATCGAACCGTGCATCGAGGCTTTCGGCGTGGATCGCTGCATGTTCGAGAGCAATTTCCCGCCCGACAAGCAGTCCGGCGGCTATACCGAACTGTGGAACGCGTTCAAGCGCATCACCGCGGGCGCGTCGGCGGCGGAGAAGACCGCGCTGTACAGCGGCACCGCGGCGCGGGTCTATAACCTGACCAAACCCTGAGATTGGTGAAAGACAAATGAAAATCACCAGCGTCGAACCATTGCTGATCGACCGGTTTTGTTACGTTCGGGTTGAAACCGACAGCGGCATCACCGGGATCGGCGAAGTCCGGCACCTGGGGGCATATGGAGGCGAGCGCCGCCGCCGTAAGGAAATTCGCCGAATACCTTGTCGGCAAGGACCCCCGGCCGATCGAGCATCATTGGAATGTCATGTTGCGGGCGCATCATTTTTCCGGGACGGCGATCAATGGCGCGGTCTCGGCGATCGACATCGCGCTATGGGACATCAAAGGAAAACTCTACAACGCTCCCGTCTGGGAACTCCTCGGCGGCAAAATGCGCCAAACCGCTCGGGTGTATGCACATGTGAAGGGACGAACGCGGGCGGCGCTGATCGCGGAAGCGGTGCGATTGAAGAACGAAGGCTTCACCGCGCTTGGGCACCTTAATCCGTTGTTGGATGAGGATGAAACGACGCCGTATTTCAAAAGCCATTCGCAAAAGATCGAGGACGCGGCAGAGACGGTGCGGCAACTGCGGGAGGCGGTGGGGCCGGAAGTGGACCTGTGCATCGAAATCCACCGCCGCATGACGCCGCCCGAGGCGGTCGCCCTGGCGAGGGCCATCGAGCAGTACAAACCGATGTTCTTCGAAGACCCGCTGCGCCCGAACGATCCGGACGCGATGGCCTGGGTGGCCGACCACATCCATATCCCGGTGGCGACCGGCGAACGGTTCATCAGCCTGTTCCAGTTCCAGACACTGCTGAACCGGCGCGCGGTGGCCTACCTGCGTCCCGACGTGTGTCTATGCGGCGGTATCACCGGCACGAAGAAGATCGCCGCGATGGCGGAGGCAAACGACTGCATGGTGGTGCCGCACAATCCGCTGTCCCTGGTCAGCACCGCCGCCTGTTTGCAGATCGCCGCCTGCATCCCGAACTTCGCCATTCAGGAATACCCCACCCGGACACCGGACCTGGATGGCACCAGCAGCATCCTGGGAACCGGGATTGTCAGCGGGCTGGACGGGCCGGTGAACGGGTTCATGCCGATCCCGAACGGTCCCGGCATCGGGGTCGAACTTTTGCCCGACGCGCAGACACGCTTTCCGGAACGGCCGCGCCCGATCCGGATGCGGCCGCACCAGGACGGCGCCGTCGTGGATATGTGACCCTCCCGTCACCCGCGATTGGGACGTGACGCTTACGCCCGCCGCTTGCTGTGCATCCGCGGGCCGGTGGGTTTGGGGCGGAACGGCCGGGCCGGCATCGGGCCGTCGCCGGCTTGGGTAATTCGCGGCTCATGCGCGGGAAGGTTGGCGGTCGCCTCGGCGAAGGCGTCGCTGACGTCCCGGCTGATCTCGAAACGGGTGTCGGTGTCGAACACGCGGATGGCGCCGATGTCGCGTTTGCTGACGTTGCCGACGCGGCACAGCAGCGGCAGGATCCATTTCGGGTCGGCGCGGTTGTTGCGACCGATGGAGATGCGGAACTGCACGAACCCACCGGACTGGGCGTTGGCCTGGGACGCCGGCCGCGGCGCCGGCCGTGGCGCCTGGCTGATCACCGCCGGTGACGGCAACTGGCGGCGATACAACCGCAGCAACGCGGCGGCGATGGCGACCGGATCGTGCGCGGCCAGCATCGCCTCGGCATCCGTTCGCTCTGCCCCATCAGGCGCGCTCAGCATCGGGTCGGTCAGCAGACGTTCCCGGTCGCGGCCGTTGATGTCATCGGCGCTGGGTGTGTCGGACCATGCGGCCCGGACGCGCGCGGCGTTCAACACCTGCTCCGCCCGGCGGCGCTTGGCATGCGGCACAACGATCACGGAAACGCCCTTGCGCCCCGCCCGCCCGGTGCGGCCACTGCGGTGAAGTAACGTTTCCGGGTTGGTCGGCAGGTCGGCGTGCACCACCAGGTCCAGTTCCGGCAGGTCGATCCCCCGAGCGGCGACGTCGGTGCAGACGCCGACGCGGGCTCGGCCGGAGCGGAGGGCGTCGAGCGCGGTGGTGCGTTCGTGCTGGCTGAGTTCGCCGGACAGCATCACCGCGGCGAAGCCACGCTGCAGCAGCGCCTGATGCAGGCGCCGGGTGGAATCGCGGGTGGCGCAGAACACCAGCGCGCCGGGTGCTTCGTACCAGCGCAGCACGTTGACCAGCGCCGCTTCCGCCTCATGCGCGGCGATCGCGATGGCGCGATATTCGATATCGCCGTGCGGCTGCGTCCGGTCGATGGTGTCGATGCGCAACGCCTCGCGCTGATACTTGCGGGCGAGGCTGGCGATGTCGTGCGGAATCGTGGCGGAGAACAGCAAGGTGCGGCGGTCGTCCGGCGCGGCTTGCAGAATAAACTCCAGTTCTTCCTGGAAGCCGAGGTCGAGCATTTCGTCCGCCTCGTCCAGCACGACGACCTTCAGCGCCGACAGGTTCAGGTTGCCGCGGCGCAAATGGTCGCCCAGCCGGCCGGGTGTGCCCACGACAATGTGACTGCCGGCGGACAGCGCCCGCGCCTCCCGCCTGATGTCCATGCCGCCGACGCAGGATGCGATCCGAGCGCCGGCATAAAGCCAGGCGAGTTCCGCCTGCACCTGCAACGCCAGTTCGCGGGTGGGTGCGATGACCAGCGCGATGCGGCGCGCCGAACGGGGGCATGGCGCCGTTCGGCATCAGGGTCGATGCCGCGGCCAGGCCGAAGGCGACGGTTTTGCCTGACCCGGTGCGGGCCGAAACCAGCAGATCGCGGCCTTCTGCGTCGGACCGGAGCACCGCGGATTGCACGGCGGTCGGTTCGAGATAGCCGCGGGCGACGAGCGCGGCATCGAGCACGGGGTGGACGGGGGGGAATGCCATGCGCGGGACTTAGGGCACTCCCGGCGTCAGCGCTACCTTTTGTCTGTCCGGAAATCTGTCCTAACGCCGTGCGGTCATCGCCCCGGAGTTGCGGCGCTCTTCCTCCGCCCGGACGGTGTCGAGCAGGTAATGCGGCCCCAGCGCCGCCAGATTGACCGCACCGAGTCTGGCCCAGCACGAGGTCGATCTCGCGCTGCAGGATGGACACGGCTTTCTTCACCCCCGCCAACCCGCCGGCCGTCGCGCCATACAGCGTCGCTCGGCCGGTCAGCACGAAATCCGCGCCCATGCACAGCGCCGCCACGATGTCGGAGCCGCGGCGAACGCCGCTGTCCAGCAGCAGCGGCACATCCGGCCCGACCGCGTACCTGATCATCGGCAGCATGTCCAGCGGCGACGGCATCATGTCCAACTGGCGAGCGCCGTGGTTGGACACGATCAGCCCGTCCACGCCCATGCCGGTGGCGATGCGTGCGTCCTCGGGGTGCATCACGCCCTTCAGCAGCAGCTTGCCGGGCCAGGCGTTGCGGATCGCCTCCAGGTCGCGCCATGTCTGGCTCGCGTCGGGGGTCTGCTTCGCGAACAGATCGGCCACCTGGTCCGGGGTCGAGCCCTGTTCGCCGCGTACGGCTGCCAGTTGCCCAGCATCGGCAGCCCGCCGGAGCGGTAGTAGTTGATCACCCAGGCCGGATGCAGCATCGCCTCCAGGATCGTCGGCAGCGTCATCTTCAGCGGGCGGACGAAGCCGTTGCGGCGGTTCCGCTCCCGGTTCGACGACACCGGCACGTCGCAGGTCACGGCGATCGTGGTCAGGCCGCAGATCGATGGCGCGCTTCACGAGATCGAGCTGAAACGACTCGGTCCCGGGCGCCGTAGATCTGATACCAGAGGTTTTTCGGCGCGAGTTTGGCGCCCTGTCTCCATCGACGCGTTGGACGCGCCGGACATCAGATAGGGGATGTTCGCCTCCTTCGCCGCCTCGACAGATACAGTTCCGCATCGCGGCGGAAGGCGCCGGCCATGCCGGTGGGGGCGATGCCGAACGGGACTGGCATAGGTGCAGGCCGAACAATGTTGCCCGCTGCTCCCGCTTGGAGGTATCGACGTAATAGCGCGGGACGAGCCGGAGATTTCGAAACGCGTTGGCGTTGGTGCGAGAGGCCGACTTCGTCCTCCGCGCCGCCTTCGATGAAGTCGAACATGATCTTCGGCAGGCGACGCTTGGCCAGGCGCTTGAGGTCGTCGATGTTGATCGCGCTGTCGATTCCGCTCATTTACGTTTCGTCCCATCCGATGCGGCTTCCAAATGAAACCGGCTGGCCGGGTCTTGGGCCCGGGTGTCTTGTGCCGAAACTATCATCGGGGCCGATGCGTTGCCAATTGGCCGCATGAAGACGTGGACGGCGGGCCTTCGCCCGCCATGACGTTGAAAGGGGCTACGCCTCCATCAGCGCGTGCGTGTCCTGCTCCGACCACACCAGCGTCGCCGCGTCGCCTGGTTCCACCGGCTTGCGATAGAACATCTGATCCGGCACCAGCGCCGAAACCTCGTCCCCGGCGTCGGTCGTCACCGCCACCCGCACCATCGTCCCCTGATATTCCACCGCCATGACCTGGCCGGAGACATGCGGCCCGTCCTGCGCGGAACCCAGCCGGCAACGATCGGCGCGGACCGCGATCGGGCCTCCGCCGTTTCGCAGCACGTTGTGGCTGCCGATGAAGCGGGCGATGAACGGACTGACCGGACGCTCGAACACTTCGCGCGGATGCGCCGGCCTGGCGGATATGGCCGTCCTCCATCACCACCATCAGGTCGGCCATCGCCATCGCCTCATCCTGGCTGTGCGTGACGTGGATGAAGGTGATGCCGAGTTCGCGTTGCAGGCGTTTCAGTTCCTCGCGCACCTTGATGCGCAGGAACGGATCCAGCGCCGACAGCGGCTCATCCAGCAGCAGCACGCGCGGGCGGGTGATCAGCGCCCGCGCCAGGGCGATGCGCTGCTGCTGGCCGCCGGACAGTTGCGCCGGCAGCCGCGTCGCATAGTCCGCCATATGCACCAGCGTCGAGGAACTCGCGCGCCTTGGCGTGCCGCTCCGTCTTGGCCGACGCCGCGCATCTTCAGGCTGAACGCGACGTTGTCGAGGCAGTTCATATGCGGGAACAGCGCGTAGCTCTGGAACATCATCGCCGTGCCGCGCGCTACCGGCGGCAGGTCGGAGACGTTTTCGCCGTGGATCAGGATGTCGCCGTCGGTGACCGCCTCATGCCCCGCGATCATCCGCAACGTCGTGGTCTTGCCGCAGCCGCTGACGGACCCAGCAGGCAGCAATAGGTCGCGCGCGGAATGCGCAAGCGAAATCGCCGTCCACCGCCAGCGTGGTGCCGTAGCGCTTGGTGACCGAGACCAGTTCGACGTCGAAGCGGGTATCCATTATCCGACCTTCAGACTGCCAGCGCGCGGCGGCGCTGCATGCGAAGTACACGATCAGCAGGGTGACGATGATCGCCAGGAACGACACGGCGGTGGTCAGCGTGCCGATCGCGAACAGCGTCGGCGACGTCGCCGAGGAGATCAGCGCATAGATCTCCAACGGCAGGGTGTTCTTCGGCCCGATGGTCAGCGTGGTGCGGGCATACTCGTCATAGGACAGGGTGAACGCGCCCATCGCGACGCCGAGGATGCCCGGCAGCAGGATCGGCAGCGTGACATGGCGCAGCCGCTGCCAGGCACTGGCGCCGAGGTCGGTCGGCCGCTTCCTCCCACGACGCGGTTGAAGCGGTTGACCACGGCGAACATCGCGAACAGGCCGAACGGCAACGTCCAGGTCAGCTGCGCGCCCAGCGCCGAGGTGAACAGGCCGGTCTGCCAGCCCGAGGAACTGGAACCCCAGACCGATGCCGAACCCCACCAACAGGCTCGGCATCACCAGGCTGGCGACGGCGAGGTAGAACAGCGACGCCGGAGCCGGGAAAGCGCCGCCGGAAGCCGAGCCCGGCGGCGACCGAGAAGACCACGGTCAGGCATGCTGACCACCGCCGCGAGCGCCGACGCGAGCGCCCGAACGCCACCGGAATGTTCGCCATCTGGCCCGGCTTCGAAGATCTCCTGGAACCAGGTCAGCGAAATGCCGACCATCGGGAAGGTGACGCCGCCGTTCGGCCCCTGGAACGACAGCACATAGATGACGAACATCGGGCCATACAGGAACAGCAGGAAGGCGCCGAACAGCGTCGCCAGCGCATAGAACGTCCAGGGACGCTTGTCGCTGATCGGGCGCATCGGACGGCCGCCGACCATCATTTCACCAGCTCCTTGCGCACGTCGACGATCCGCATCATGCCGGCCACCATGCACGGCCACGAACACCACCAGCACCATCGCATTGGCCGCGGCCGGCGGATACTGCATCGCCTGGATCTCGGTCGACAGCATCGAAACGATCGAGGCGCTCTGCCCGCCGCTCATTTGCCGGACGACGAAGTAGTCGCCCATGACCTGGGTGAACACCAGGATCGAGCCCAGCGCGATGCCGGTCTTCGACAGCGGGATGACCACGTCGGTCATGGTGCGCCAGCGGCTGGCGCCGGCATCGACGCGCCGCCTCCAGCAACGCCGGGTCGATCTTCGCCATCGAGTTGGCGATCGGGCCCACCATCAGCAGCGTGAACAGATGCACATAGGTGATGATCACGGCGAAGTCGGAGAACAGCAGGAACGTCCAGCGGCTGCGATGGTCACGCCCAGCACCATCAGCATCTGGTTGAAGGCACCGTTGCGGCCAAGGAACGGGATCCAGGCGATGGTGCGGATGATGCCCGAGGTCCAGAACGGGATCGCGCACAGCAGGAACAGCACGGTCCGGGTCATCGCGCTGCGGACGTGGAAGATCAGGAACTAGGCGATGTTGAAGCCGAGGAACAGCGTGATCGCCCAGACGATCAGCGGCGAACCGCAGCGAGCTGACATAGACCCGCCAGGTCGCCGGCGTGGTCAGCAGGTCGTGGTAATTGTCCAGCATGAACGCCGGATAGATGCCGGTCCGGTCGTAGTCGTAGAAGCTGACCACCAGGAACAGCACCGTCGGCAGCGCGAACAGCACCATCAGCACCAGCGCCAGCGGTCCCACCTGGAACCAGGAGACCAGCCAGGGCGGCAGCCGGACGCCGCCGCCGCGTCGCGGCGCTCGGCCGACGCCGCGCAGCCGAGACGGGCAGGATCGACGTGCAGCGCTGCGCCGCTCATGCGGCGTGCTTGATCTCGTTCGCGGCAGCGCATCAGCGGCATGATGCGGGTGCCGAACTGCTCCATGCCGATGACGAAATCGTCGAACGTCATCATCACGCCGCGCACGCCGGGCACGGCCGCCAGCTCGTCCAGCATCCGCGCGACGCTGGCGTAGGAACCGACCAGCACGCCCTGGTTGGTCGGCAGCTTGTCGATGCCCAGGATGCGGCGCCGGTTGGGCTGGGCGTAGATGTCGGTGCTGGGGTCGTCCTGCGGCCTGCGCGTCGCGATAGGCCAGCGCCTCGATGATCGGTGCCGGCCTTGTAGTGCTCCCACTTCGCCATCGGCGGCTTCGTCGGTTTCATCGGCGATGATCATGGTCAGCACCAGCGCGCCGCAGTCGCGGCCGGTTTCCTCGGTCGCCTCGACCAGGCGGGCGACGCTGGGTGCCGACCGCGGTCGGCGCGTTGATGCCGAAGCTGGCGCAGAAATTGTAGTCGGCGTATTGCGCGGCGAATTTCGTGCCGGCGTCGCTCTGCGCGGCGCAGATGATGGGGATCTTCGCCGTCGGCATCGGCAGGCAGCGGCAATCGTCCATCTGGAAGAAGTCGCCCTTGAAGTCGGACTGCCCGGTCGCCCACAGCTCCTTCATGATCGTGACGTATTCGGCGCAATATTCGTAGCGGCGCTTGTAGTGCTCGGCGCCCGGCCAGATGCCCATCTGGGTGTATTCGCGCCGCTGCCAGCCGGAGATGATGTTCACCCCGAACCGGCCGTGCGAGATGCTGTCGATCGTCACCGCCATGCGCGCCGCGATCGGCGGCGGCATGGTCAGCACGGCGCAGGTCGCGAACAGCTTGATGCGCGTTGGTCACCGCGGCCAGGCCCGGCCATCAGCGTGAACGATTCCAGGTTGTAGTCCCAGAACTGCGACGGCCCGCCGAAGCCGTGCAGCTTGATCATCGACAGCGCGAAGTCGAAGCCGAACTGCTTCGGCCTTCTCGCACGATCGTCTTGTTCAGGTCGAAGCTCGGCTTGTATTGCGGCGACGTGGTGGAGATCAGCCAGCCGTTGTTGCCGATCGGAATGAAGACACCAAGCTGCATGACGGATGAAAGCTCCCAGGTTCAGGAGTGATGAATTCGTTCCAGCGGCGGGTCAGATAGCGGTCCTCGTCCATCACCGAGTTCCACACGGCGATATTGCCCAGCCGCTGCCACAACGAGCCGCCGTCGCGCACATTGCCGGCCTTCTCCATCACTTTGCCGAACGGGCTCGAGGATGTCGGTCGCGGCCGGCTTGCCGCCGAACCAGTAATCCGCATTCGGCCGGCGTCAGGAATTTGCGGGCGTTGTCGGGCTGCGCCGGAGTAGTAGCCCTCGCGCGCGATGAACGCGCCCTGGAAGCCCGCGGTGTACCAGTTCATGTATTCATAGAAGCAGTCGAGCTTCAGGCCGTCGACGTGCTTCATCACGCCGAGCGTGTAGCCCCAGCCGCGATAGCCTTCCTTCAGCGGCTGGAAGGTGCAGGGAATGCCGCGCGAGCGGACGGCGGCGACGGCGGGCGACCACATCGACTGGATCACCACCTCGCCCGAGGCCATCAGGTTCACCGACTGGTCGAACGAGGTCCAGAACGAGCGGAACTGGCCGGACTGCTTGATCTCCATCATCGTCTTGACGGTCTTGTCGATCTCCGTCCTTCGTCATGTTGCCTTTGTTGCCGTATTTGATGTCGCCGCGGGCTTCCATGCGCCATGGCGACGTCGATGATGCCGATCGTCGGGTTGTCCTGCAGCGCCGCCTTGCCCTTGAAGTCCGGGCTGAGCAGGTCGGCCCAGCTGGTGACCTTGCGGCCGACCAGGTCGGGGCGGATGCCCAGCGTGTCGCCGTTGGTGACGGTCGGGATGCCGGTCAGACCATTCGGTCGGCGTGCCGTCGGTGACCTTCTGGCCGGTCGGCGTCGGTGGCATACAGGATCATGGTCAGGGCGTGATGCCTTGCTGCGACGCCTTGCGGCCGTCCGGGTATTCGCCCTTGGTGAACAGCGGGATGGTCTGGTCCCAGTATTTGAACTTGGCCAGCGGGATGGCCTGCAGCACGTTCCGCCCGATCAGGTAGCGCATGTAGGTCAGGCTGATATCGGCGCAGTCGATCGCGTTGGACTGCGACAGGAACCGGTTCAGCAGGTCGGCGTTTTCGGCCGCCTGCATCTGCACGGTGAAGCCGAGGTCCTTGCTCGCCTGTTCGGCGATGGCCGGGATGGCGGTGACCGGCGGGCCGGCGTGGCGCAGGACGACGTCCTTGATGTTCTGCGCCCAGATGGTCGGGAAGCCGGTGATCGCGCCCGACCCGACGGCGGCGCCGACGCCGGCCAGAAGGGCTCTACGGGAGACGTTTTTGGGACGTGGCTTGGGGATGCCTGACGTCATGATGCCTGTATCCTCGGTTTGTATTCGGGATCAATCGCGGCGGCAGGATAGGGCCAAACAGGCGATCGCTGCAATGCAGTATGACCGGGCTTTAGCCACAAAACGTTTCTCGTATCTTCGGAATAGATCGAATTATAAGCAAGTTGGTTGTACCTGGGGCACAAAATGACTATAATTTAGCCCGCACGACCTTGCGAAGCCGGTTCGGCCTGGCATCAGGCCGGTGCAACCAACGGATGGCGGTCTTGATCCGCCCCGGTTTCCCGCTTGCGTCCGGGCGATTTCGTCCGCTCGGGTCCTAAGCACCCCTGGTCCATCATCCGGCCCGCCTGATGACAGGCATCGCGCTCTGTCGCAGACTGCCGGGGTTCAGTTCGAAGGAGGAAATCAATGGGAATGCTTGACGGAAAAGTCGCCGTGGTCACCGGCGCCGGCGGCGGCATCGGACGCGCGACCGCGATCGCTCTCGCCGCGAACGGCGCGCAGGTCGTGGTCAACGACATCGGCGCAACGGTCACCGGTGAGGGCCAGGACGCCGGCCCGGCCCAGCGCGTGGTGCAGGAGATCGCGCAGGCCAACGGCACCGGACGCGCGGTGGCCAACAGCGGCAGCGTCGCCAGCTGGGAAGACGCCCAGCGCATGGTGCAGGACGCGATCGACCATTTCGGCCGTATCGACATCGTGGTGAACAACGCCGGCATCCTGCGCGACCGCATGTTCCACTACATGTCGATCGAGGAATGGGACGCGGTGATCAAGGTCCACCTGTATGGCGCCTTCTACGTGTCGCGCGCCGCCATCCCGCATTTCCGCAAGCAGGAGAGCGGGGCGTACGTCCACATCACCTCCACCTCCGGCCTGATCGGCAGCGTGGGACAGGTGAACTATGGCGCGGCGAAAATGGGCATCGCCGGCCTGTCGCGCAATATCGCGATGGATATGCAACGATACAACATGCGGTCGAACTGCATCGGGCCGCACGCGTTCAGCCGCATGATCGAAACGGTGCCGGGCCAGACCGAGGAGCAGTTGCAGGCGCGCGCGGCGAAGACCCGGCCCGACCACATCGCGCAGTTGATCGCGTTCCTGGGCACCGATGCCGCGGCCGGCGTGTCCGGACAGATTTTCGGCGTGCGCGGCAACGAGGTCTATCTGTACAACCAGCCCCGCCCGATCCGCATCATGGCGCGCCCGGATGGCTGGACGCCGGAGAAACTGGCGGAACATTGGCTGCCGGCGGTGAAGAACAGCTTTACCCCGCTGGAACGGACCCGCGACGTCTTTCGGTGGGATCCGATCTGATCGCTGTTCGGGCCGTCCCCGGATTTGATCCGGCGATCAGCCCGGCCGCGCACGGCGGCGACCGCGGCTGAGGCGTGGGTCACCCGATCACTTACGCTGACGACACAAAAGCCTTCACCTAATGATTCGCTACCGAGGACCATCGTTCCATGCCATCCACTCTCCGCGGCGCCGACATCGTTGTGCGGACGCTGGAACGTGCCGGCCATACCGACATCTTTACGCTGTCCGGCAACCACATCATGTCGCTGTTCGATGCCGCGATCGACACCAAGCTGAACGCTGATGCATGTGCGGCATGAAGCCGCGACGGTGCACATGGCGGACGCGTATGGACGTCTGACCGGACGGCCCGGCATCGCCTGGGTCACCGGCGGCCCGGGCCACGCCAACGCGGTCGGCGCGCTGTTCACCGCGCTGGGGCAGGAAACCCCGATGGTGCTGCTGTCCGGCCATACCGAGACCGACCAACTCGGCCGCGGCGGCTTCCAGGAATTGCGGCAGGTCGAGATGGCCGCGCCGGTCTGCAAGGCCGCCTGGATGGCGACGGACACCGCGACGGTCGGGATGGATGTGGCGAAGGCGATCCGCCTGGCCACGTCGGGCCGCCCCGGACCGGTGCATCTCAGCCTGCCGTCCGACGTGCTGGACGCGACTGTGCTGGAAGACGCGGTGGCCTGGCCGGACGATGCGGATTTCGCCGCGCCGGCGATGCCGCTGGGCGATGCGGCGGCGGATGCGATGCTGGCGCTGCTGGCGACGGCGAAGCGGCCGCTGGTGATCGGCGCCCCGGTGCTGGCGACCGCGAAAGGCCGCGATCTGTTGCGCCGGATCGAGGCGGCGCTGGCCATCCCGACCTGCCTCAGCGAAGGACCGCGCGGCTTCAACGACGCCAGCCTGGGCGCCTATGCCGACGTCGCCGAACGCGCCGACATGGTGCTGCTGCTGGGCAAGGCGCTCGATTTCACCTTGAAGTTCGGCGGCGCGCCGTTCCCGCCGGATTGCCGTTTCATTGCCATCGATCCGGATGGGGCGATCCTGGATCGCGCCGCCCGGTCCCGCGGCCTGGCGTTCGGCTGCGTCGCCGATACCTATCCCGGCCGGCGAAGCGCTGATCGCGCGCGGCGCGTGTGCCTGGTCGCGATACGGCGTGGCTGGCGGAGGCGCGGTCCTGCTTCGATGACCGGCCGGCGGAATGGGCCGAGCCTGGCTTCGAAAACCCAGGGGAAGCTGCATCCGGCGGAGGTGTTTCGGAACATTGCAGCCGTTCCTGGAGCGCCATCCGGACAGCGTGCTGATCTGCGACGGCGGCGAATTCGCGCAATGGGGCCAGAGCATTTTGCGCAACGACCGCCGGATGATCAACGGCGTGGCCGGCTCGATCGGATCGTCGCTGCCGATGGCCTCCGGCGCGCGGGTGGTCGAGAAAACCGCGCCGGTTTTCGCGGTGCTGGGCGACGGCACGTTCGGCTTCCATATGTCGGAGATCGAAACGGCGGTGCGGCTGGATCTGCCGTATGTGGCGATCGTCGGCACCGATTGCCGCTGGAATGCGGAGTATAACCTGCAGGTCCGCGACTACGGCCCGAACCGCACGCATGGCTGCGAACTGAACCCCACGCGATACGATCTTGTCGCCGCCGCGCTGGGCGGCCACGGCGAACTGGTGACCAGCGCGGATGACCTGCCCGGCGCGATCGAACGATCGCTGGCCAGCGGCAAGCCGGCCGTGGTGAACGTGATGATCGAAAGCATCCCGTCGCCGGTGGTGCGGCGGGGGTGAGGGCGATCGGCACGGTGATGAGGTTCCGGCGGAACTCGGGTATAGTGCGCCCGCTATCTCCGGATTCCGTTCGGCGAACATCATAGGGCAAGGATTTTGGACATGAAACTTGGACGCCTTGGGGTTTGGTACTCCACTGACAAGCTTGCGGGTCCGGCCGGGATCGCGGCTTTCGTGCAGACCGTCGAGCGGCTGGGATACGATACGCTTTGGTATCCGGAATCCCGCGGTCATGAATCGTTCACCGTCGCCGGTTACATGCTTTCGCAGACGAAGACATTGAAAATCGGCAGTTCCATTGCCTCGATCTATGCTCGGGATGCGTTCACCTCGCGGCGCGGGATGATCAGCCTGAACCAGCTGTACGGTGATCGTTTCATCCTGGGGCTGGGCGTGAGCCACGTGCCGATGGTGGAGGGGCTGCGCGGGCATGTTTACGAAAAGCCGGTGCCGGCGATGCGGGCATATCTGGACGGTATCGCAAAGGGCGAGTCTGGGGCAGCGGATTTCCCGATCTGCATCGCCGCGCTGCGCCCGTTGATGCTGAAGCTGGCGGCGCAGATGACGCGCGGGGCGCTGCCGTACAACACGATTCCGAAACATACGGCGGAGGCGGCGAAGATCCTGGGGCCGGACAAATGGCTGGCGGTCGAACAGAAAGTCACGATTGAAACCGATCCGCTCAAGGCGCGGGCGCTGGGACGGGAGGAATTGTCTCGCTACCTGGTCCTGGACAACTATCGCAATGCCTGGTTCGGCATGGGCTTTACGGAGGCCGACCTGGCAAATGGCGGGTCGGATGCGTTCATCGACGCGATGGTGCTTTGGGGGACGGCGGATCAGGTGAAAGCCGGGTTGCGGGCACATTTCGCGGCGGGCGCAACCCATGTGGCGATCCAGCCGGTGCACGCGGTTGGCGATACCGCCGGCCGGGACGCAATGCTGGCGGCGCTGGCTGATGCCTGACGGACAATGGTCCAAATACGTCGATGCTGGCCCGGCAGGGTGGCGCGACGGTGACAGGTGTGCGCTTGCGCCAACTTGTCGCGCGCCGGATCTGGAAGACGCGCTACCTGGTCATGATAAGATAGAGATGGTGCGAGACCGCAACGGCATATCTGCGTTACAACCAGCTTAAGAAAATACACCACAAAGGCACAAAGAAGAAAAACGTGGAAATGGCGCGAATCTTTCGTCCGCGTCTTTGTGATCTTTGTGGTGTATTTTTGCGGTTTTGCGATCGGTGCGACGGCGCCATATGACCCCGGCGCGGACAGAACAAATCAATATACGTCACGGCCCAGCTTGACCGGGCCGTGACGATTTGCAGGGTCGGTCAGAGCAAAAACGCTCTGGCCCGCACTCGAAACGATCGCCGGCGGGTTATCCCTCCGCCCGCAGCACCGCCAGATCGCACCCCTCATCCGCCTGCAGCACCTGATCGGCGATCAGACGGTCCCACCCGCGCTTCGGCTTCGCCGGAGGCGCCCACGCTGCCCGCCGCCGCGCCAGTTCCGCCTCCGGCACCAACAGGTCCAGCGACCGGTCCTTGACCGACAGCCTGATCCGGTCGCCGCTTTCCACCAGCCCCAGCGGCCCGCCCGCCGCCGCCTCGGGCGTGATATGCAGCACGATCGTGCCGAACGCCGTGCCCGACATCCGGCAATCGCTCATCCGCACCATGTCCTTTACGCCGGCCCGCGCCAGCCGCGACGGGATCGGCAGGTAGCCGGCCTCCGGCATCCCGGCGGGCGTCAACGAGCCGGCGTTCTTCAGCACCAGGATGTCCTCCGCCGTCACATCCAGCGCCGGATCGTCGATCCGCCGAGCCAAATCCTCCAGCCCGTCGAACACCACCGCGCGCGCTTCCTTCTCGAACAGCGCCGGCGTCGCCGCGCTCCGCTTCAGGATCGCCCCCCGCGGCGCCAAGGACCCGAACAGCGAAACGATCCCGCCCACCGGCGACACCGGCTCCGACCGCGCCCGGATATACCGCCGATCCACGAAAGCCGGCTCCGCCAGACGCTCGCCCAGCGGACACGCCGGTCACGTCGATCGGGTCCAGATGCAGCAGATCGCGCAGTTCCCACAGCAGCGCGGGCATCCCGCCGGCGGCGTGGAAATCCTCCATATACCCCTCGCCGGTCGGCTTCAGATCGACCAGCACGGGGGTGGAATCCGACAGCGCATTCAGCTTCTGCAGATCGATCTTCACCCCGACCCGGCCGGCGATCGCCGTCAGGTGGATCAGCGCGTTGGTGGACCCGCCGAGCGCCAGCAGCACCCGCAGCGCGTTCTCGATCGCATGGGCGGTCATGATCTGCGACGGCCTGATCGGGTTCTTGATCAGCCGCACCGCCAGCGCGCCGGCTTCCTCGGCCGCCCGCAGCCGATCCGCATGCACCGCGGGGATCGACCCGTGCCCCAGCGGCACCATGCCCAGAGCCTCGGCGATGCACGCCATCGTGGATGCGGTTCCCATCACCCCGCACGTCCCCGCCGTCGTCGCCAGCCGGCCCTCCAGCTGCCCGATCCGTTCCTCGCTCACCGTCCCGGCCCGGTACTGCGCCCAGTACCGCCGGCAATCGGTGCAGGCCGACAGCCGCTCCCCCTGGAACGGAGTCGCCAGCATCGGCCCCGTCACCAACTGCACCGCCGGCACATCGGCCGACGCCGCGCCCATCAACTGCGCCGGCACGGTCTTGTCGCAGCCGCCCACCAGCACCGCCGCGTCCATCGGCTGGGCGGTCAGCATCGCCTCGGTATCCAGCGCGGCGAGATTTCGGTAGTGCATCGAGGTCGGGAACAGCGACGGCTCGCACAGCGACACCGTCGGGAACGGCATCGGCAGCCCGCCGGCGCCCAGCACGCCGCGCTTCACCGCCTCGATCAGTTCCGGCACGGTGCGGTGGCAGTTGTTGTAGGCCGACCCGGTATCGACGATCCCCACCACCGGGCGGTCCAGCATCGCCTGGGAATAGCCCATCGACTTGGCGAACGATCGCCGCAGATACAGGGCAAAGTCCTTGTCGCCGTAGTTGGCGGTGTTGCGGGCCAAACCCTGCTTGGTCACCGGTTCGCGATCGGAAGGGATATTTGTCATGCGGGCGATGCTAACCCCGGATGCGCCGATGGTGAAGAGTCCGGGCCGCCAATGCCGGAACCCCCTGTGACTTTTCGCTCGTCATCGGCTACCACGCGAGGGCAATTGAAAGGAGCATGGCGGTTGACAGTCCGTTTCATTATCCCGGCGCTGGTTTTGGCAGGCGTGTCCGCATGCAGCCCGAGCTATTCGCCTGATACCTATGCGAGCAACGCGGCCCAGAAGGAAAACAAGGTCGATCAGGGCATTATCGTCGGCGTGCGTCCGGTCGGCGTCAGCGCCGACGCGACGATTGGCACGGTAACCGGCGCGGCGGCCGGCGGCCTCGCCGGCGCCCAGGTCGGCGTCGGGACGGTCAGCGCGTTCTCGGCGCTGGGCGGGTCCGTGGTCGGCGGCATCGCGGGATCGACGGTGGAACACATGGCCGGGGACACCAAGGCGTACGAATACATCGTCCGCAAGACGGCCGGCGACCTGGTCAGCGTGACGCAGCAGGACAAAACGCCACTGACCCTCGGCGAGAAGGTCCTGGTGATCGCCGGGATCTCAGGCTCGGGTCGTGCCGGATTACACGGTGTCCGCCTCCGGCCAAAACGGCAAAGGCGGATGCGGCGAAGCCGGCCGACGCGAAACCAGCAGATGCCCCATCCGCTGACGCCAAACCTGGGGACACCGCCGCCGGCCGCGTCCACAACGGCCCAACCACACCGGCCCCAGCCACAGCGGCCGCGACGACACCGGCTGCGACCACGCCCGCCACGACCACGCCGGCCACGACCACGCCGGCCGCGACCACGCCGGCCGCGACTCAGGCCAGTGCCCCCACCTCCCTCGTTCCGGCAACAACGGTTGACACGAAGCCCGCCGTCGCGGCGAGCCGAGACAAAAACCGCCCCGGCCACGACGGACGAGGCCAAACCGGCCTTCGTGCTGCCGAGCGGGGTCGCCGTGCCGCCGGCCATCAGCACCACCCCCTGACGTACCTCAAGGATCGCGCGCCCGGCTACGGGTCGGGCGGCCCTTTCAGTTCCACGACGTTGCCCTCGGGGTCCGCCACGTAGATCGACGGCCCCTGACCCTCGGCGCCGTAGCGGGACACCACCGGCGCGGGATCGGCGCCATGCGCGCGCAGATGGGCGATGATGGCGTCGGCGTCGAACGGGTCCACCCGCAGGCAGAAATGATCCAGGTTGCGGCCCTCCGCGCCGGGCGCCGCACCGCCTTTCGAGCCCAACGGCCCATCGACCGGCACCAGGTCGATCAGCGCGCCGCCCGCCCGAAGCTGGTACAGGCCCAGATCCTCCTGCACCTTCTCCACCGGACAGCCCAGCACGTCGGTGTAGAACGCCATCATCGCCCGCAGGTCCGTCACCCGCAGCACCAGGTGATCGAGGTGCTTGATCGTCAGCATCGCTTCCCGCCCTTCCCATTCGGCCGTCCAGGCCGCACTATACGACCATGTCCCGACGCTCCATGGAAGTCACGACGGACCTTGTGCTGCGCGCTTACCGCCACGGGCTGTTCCCGATGGCGGAAGGGCGCGCCGGCGACAAATTGTTCTGGCTGGACCCGATCAAGCGCGGAGTCCTGCCGCTGGACGGGTTCCACCTGCCGCGCCGGCTGCTGCGCACGGTCGCTGTCGGACGCCTTCACCGTCACCGCCGACCGCAACTTCGCCGGCACCATCGCCGGGTGCGCCACGCTGGTGCCCGACCGCGTCCGACACCTGGATCAACCCGCAGATCGAGCGGCTGTTCACCGAACTGTTCCGCATGGGTCACGCCCACTCGGTCGAGACCTGGCAGGACGGCACGCTGGTGGGCGGGCTTTATGGGGTCGCCCTCGGCGGGGCGTTCTTCGGCGAGAGCATGTTCAGCTTCGCCCGCGACGCCTCCAAGGTCGCGCTGGTGCATCTGGTCGCGCGCCTGCGCCTGGGCGGCTTCCGGCTGCTGGATACCCAGTTCGTGACCTCACACCTGGCGCAGTTCGGCGCCGCGGAGATCCCGCGTGAGATCTACAAGCAGCAACTGGCCGAGGCGGTGGATCACCCGGCGGTCTGGCTGACCGAACCGGACCGGGACGCGCTGGCGGCGGAGTTCCGCCGGATCGCGGGGCGGGATCAAACCGCGGTGTCATGATCGGGATTGGCCCGGTCACCCACGACTTTGCCGACACCAGCACCGCAAGACGTGGGTGGCCGGGCCAAGCCCGGCCGTGACACATTGATAGAACACCATCCAATATCCCGGTTTAGCGCCAATGGAACTCGGCCCGGTCACTCACGACCTGCCCGCTTTAGCACCTCAGAACAGATGCACCGCCACGCCCAACGACCCGACGGCGGCGGCGGCGCCGATGGCGGCGGCGCCCATGGCCAGGGCACGCACGCGCGTCACGCACCGAAACGGATGCCAGGACGATGGCGATTTCCAGCGCGCCCACCGCGTATTCGTAGCTGTGGTAGCGATGGGCCGCCGCGTCCCGTTCGGCTTCCTCCGCGTTGGCCGTGGCCGCGAGTTGCTTCATGCCCTGGCCGCCTTCAGGGTCGTCGCGCATGCGCGCGGCGTAGTCCTTCGCGTCCTTGATCCGCGCCTGGATCGCCGGGTCGGCGGCATTGGGCAGGCTGGCCAGCAGATCCGCTTCCGAATTCCGCACCACGGACCGGAGGTTCTTGGCCTGATAGAACGCCCATTCGTTCGACAGCGCCACGTGGTGCGTCAGATATTCGGTTTGCGCGGCCTTGCCGCCGATCTCCGACATCGCCATCACCGCGGCGAGCATCGACACCAGGATCGCGACGCCGCGCGCCCGGGGTTCGGAGTGGTGGGCGTGTTCCTCGATCGTCTCGTGCGCCCGTTCCATCACTTCATTCAACTTCGCTTCTCCTGCATACATCGTCGCGGCCCGGCCTGGTCATAAGCGGAGTTGCCTCCGTTTGTCATGGCCCGTGCTGGTCAGTGCGCTCCTTGCGATGACAACCAAAGGGAGGAATGCTAACATCTCTGTAAGGGCGCCGCGAAGTTCGCCCAACAGGGGAGGGTGCCATGAAATACTTGACCGATGAAATGATCAGCGGCCTGTCGCCGGCCGAGACATCGTCGTTTCCTTCACCGGTGCCGACGCAGATCGTCTCGAGCGACGAATTCGAACCGGTAGCCGCAATCAGCCCGGCAGCGCGAGGTTGAGGCGCGGTTGAAGACCATGGCCGATCGCCTTTCGAAACGACAAGGCACCTCCCGCCGCAAATTCTTCCAGACCGCGGCCGGCATGGCGGCGTCATTCGTCGCGATCAACCAGGTTTTCGGCAATATCTTCGACGTGACCGAGGCCGAGGCGGCGACACCGGAACTTGCCGCCGCGCGGGCCGATGCCTTGTCGGGGCAAATCGTCATCGACGGGCACACGCATTTCCTGCGCGATGACACGCGGCTGACGGGTTTCGTCGCGGGCCGCGCGGCGGTCGGGCAATTCGGCTGGAACAAGGAACTGTCGGCCAAGGAACAGACGCTCGACGACCTGAAATTTGGTAATTACGTCAAAGAAATATACATGGACAGCGACACCAAGATCGCGCTGCTGTCGAATTCCCCCTCCGACGTGCCGGAAGACTGGTTCATCCCGCAGGAACAGGTGTTCAAGACCCGTGAGATGGTGAACAAACAGGCCGGCTCCAAGCGGATGATGGCGCATTTCACTTTCACGCCGGGGCAGCCGGGATGGCTCGACAAGGTCGATGAGGGGATCGAACGTTTCAAGCCCAATTCCTGGAAGGGCTACACCGTCGGCGACAACACGCACAAGGAACTGGCCAATTTCCCATGGCACGCCGACGACCAGAAGCTGATGTATCCGTTCTACGAGAAAATCGCCAGATCCGGCATCCGGAACGTTTGCATCCACAAAGGATTGTTCGCGCCGGCGGTCGAGGCGAAGTTTCCCCGGCTGCGGCCTTATGCCGACGTGTCCGACATCGGCCGCGCCGCCAAGGACTGGCCGCAACTGAATTTCCTGGTCTACCACTCGGGCTATCGCTGGGTGGGCGGCAACCCGGCGGACGGGATGGCGGAGTTCGACCGCACCGGCCGCAGTTCCTGGGTCAGCGATCTGGCAGAGATTCCGGAGAAATACGGCGTGACCAACGTCTATGGCGATCTGGGCCAGGTGTTCGCCTGGACCTCGGTCGCCGAACCGCGGCTGGCAGCGGCGCTGATGGGGATTTTGGTCAAGGGCCTCGGCGCCGACCACGTCGTCTGGGGCACCGACGCGGTGTGGACCGGCGCGCCGCAATGGCAGATCGAGGGGCTGCGCCGGATCGAAATCCCCGAGGACATGCAGAAGAAGCACGGCTTCAAGCCGCTGGGTCCCGCCGAGGGCCCCGTAAAGACCGCCATCTTCAGCGGCAACACCGCCCGGTTGTACGGGCTTGAGCAGCATGCCGCTTTGGTGAATAAGGATCGTTACGCGGCTATCAAAGCCGACTATCAGATGAACGGTCCGGGACGGAGCAATCTACGGTATGGCTACGTTACAAAGGCGGGGTAAGACCTCCCGCCGGTTGGTGCTGGCGGCCGCGGTTGGCCTGGCGCATCAGGCCGCCGCACAGCCGGCCAAGGTTTCGCGTCAGACGGCAAAGTATCAGGACACCCCGAATGGCGGGCTGAGTTGCGAAGCCTGTTCGTTCTTCCGCCGGCCGGCTTCGTGCCAGGTGGTCATCGGCGCCGTCAGCCCGCACGGCTGGTGCCAGTTGTTCGACATGCCGGACTGACGGGGGGTGAGGGAAAGCAAGGCGAGGGGCGCTGCCCCTCGACCCCGCGTCACGCGAATGCGTGCCTTCGCACGACGGGGCGAGGCCCCTTGGAACCCGTAACAAGGTTTGTGGGCTAAGGGGGCCTGCTCGGTGGTTGATTAGCCACCGTAGGCCCTCTTAGCCCACAAACCTTAATAGATGGATTGCAAAGGCTTCGCCTTTGCTGGGGGTCGAGGGGGCAAAGCCCCCTCGCCTTTCTTCCTCCCGCCTTGCCCTTCGCCGCGCAACCCCTTACTCAGCCGCGCGAACCTGAACCTTAAGGAGGCCGCGATGGCGACCGAGCGTACTTTTTCCATTATCAAGCCGGACGCCACGCGGCGGAACCTGACCGGCAAGGTCAACGCCGTCCTGGAACAGGCCGGCCTGCGGATCGTCGCCCAGAAGCGCATCCACATGACCCAGGCCCAGGCCGAAACCTTCTACGGCGTGCATGCCGCGCGCCCGTTCTTCCGTGACCTGGTCACCTTCATGATCTCCGGCCCGGTCGTCGTGCAGGTGCTGGAAGGCGAGAACGCCGTCGCCCGCAACCGTGAAGTCATGGGCGCCACCAACCCGGCCAATGCCGAACCCGGCACCATCCGCAAGCTGTTCGCCGAGAGCATCGAGGCCAACTCCGTCCACGGCTCCGACAGCCTGGAGAACGCCGCGACCGAGATCGCCTACTTCTTCGCGGGCACCGAGATCGTCGGGTGAAAACCGCCTTCTCAGATTGGGTCGGGCTGCTGGGACGCGTTCTCATGGGCGCGATCTTCATCTGGGCGGGCTACGGCAAGGCGATGGCCCCGAGCGCCACGATGGCGGCGTTCGGGCACTATGGGCTGCCCCTCCCCGGGGTGGCCTACGCCATCGCGCTTCTCATCGAGATCGGCGCCGGCGCCCTGTTCCTGGTCGGCTTCAAGGCCCGCCTGACCGGCCTGATCCTGGCGGCCTGGTGCATCGCGACGGCGATGGTCGCGCATTATCACCCGGGCAACCGCGACGCGATGATCCATTTCATGAAGAACGTCTGCATGGCGGGCGGCTTCCTGCAGGTGGTCGCGTTCGGCGCCGGCCGCTTCAGCGTCGATCGGTCCTAGCGGCGCATGGCAGGCAAACGGGTCCTGCTGGCGGCCGAGTTCCTTCGCGGCGGCGCGACCCTGACCCGCCTGCTGCCGCTGGCCGTGGCGCTGGCCGACCGGGGCCATGACGCGACCCTGGCCCTGCCGGCCGAACTGGCCGCTTCGGTCGCGGCCTCGGGCTTTCCCGTGGTCGATGCGCCGCGATGGTCCGTGCCGCCGCCGCCCGGATATCTCGCGGTTTCCTATGCCGATCTGCTGATGCATGGCGGTTACGCCGCGCCGGACGCGTTGCGCGGGCTGATGACGGGGTGGCGGGACGTGCTGGACCGGACCACGCCGGACCTGCTGATCGCCGACTTCGCCCCGACCGCCATGCTGGTGGCGCGCGTCGCCGGTCTCGCGACCGCCGCCGTCGGTGACGGGTTCAGCCTGCCGCCGTTGACCGCGCCGCTGCCGAACATGCGCCCCTGGGCGGATGTGCCGGCGGACGCCGCCGACAGCGTCGAGGGGCGCGTCCTCGCCGTGATCAACGCCCGCCTCGGCGCCTTGCAATGTCCGGAACTGCGCCGGCTGCGTGAACTGTTCGCCGGCGTCCCGTCCTTTCTTTGCACGTTCCCGGAACTCGACCATTACCCGGACCGTCCCGATGCCGCCCCCTATGGCGAGGTGTTCGCCCCGTCGCGCGGGCCGGCGGCGGTGTGGCCGGCTGCGACCGGGGAGCGTATCTATGTCGACCTGGATCCGCGGCATCCGGCGCTGGGTGCGATCGTCGAGGCGCTCGACCGGCTGGGTTTGCCCACCCTGGTGCAAGCCGCCGGCATGCCGTCGCGACAGGCCGACGCGATCGAGCGGGCCGCCATCCAGGTGACAACGACGGCCAACCGCGCGTCGGTGTTGTCGGGCTGCGATATCGTGATCTGCCAGGGACAGGATGTCGCCGTGCCGGCGCTGCTGGCGGGCCGGCCGCTGCTGATGCTGCCGGTGTTCGTCGAGCAGATGATGACCCTGCATCGCGTGGCGACCCAGGGCCTGGGGCATGGGGTCGAGCCGACCGCCGACGCGGCGGCGATCGACGCGGCGGTGCGGCGGCTGGTCGATGACCGGGCCTGCCGCTTGCGCGCGGCGAATTTTTCGCGGTCGTACGACGGCTACCGCCCGGGTATCGCCGTCGATGCCATCGCCGACACGATCGATGAGCTTCTGACGCCCCCGGTGCCATGACCGGGCGAGCGAGCACACGAGCGAGGGTTGGCCTGGTCACCCACGACCTGGGGTGGTTGGCGCGTCAAAGTCGTAAGTGACCGGGCAATGCCCTGGACGGCAGAACATCCGGAGCGGGTGCCTCATGTTGTGCCCCGGCAACAGCCCCGGTATGATCGGAACCGGGACGTTCAGGAACCGCACATGACCGCAACAATCGATCGCACGGGCTACCGTTACATTCCGGGCCCATTTCAATACTCCGCCGGTGTCGCCGCGCTGCCGGGCTACGCCATCGAGCGCGTGCGCTTCGCCAATCCGGTTCCGCTGATCGAGGGATTCCGGCGCATCGAGACTTTCCTGCGCGACGCCGGCCTGCCCCTGACCGCGTTCTGCGCCTGCGAGCTACGCTCCCCCGCGCCGTTCACCGACGCCGGTTTCGTTGCGTTCAACCGCGACTACGTCGGCACGCTGGAGCGCTGGGGGATTTTTGAAAATGACCGCAATCCGGTGGCCCGCAGTAACGTCTGTCCGGAGATCGCCCCTCCCGCCGCGCCCAGCTTCCATGCGTTCAGCTATGTGACCCCGGCGGCCGGGGCGCCGCACTCGTTCGTCGTCGCCGGCAGCGGCGAGTCGCAGGAGGGCACAGGTTCCTATCGCGAAAAGACCATCCGCTATGGCGAAACCGGTCCCGATGCGATGGCGGAAAAAGGCCGCTACGTCCTGGGCGTGATGGAAACGCGCATGGCCGCCCTCGGCGCGAACTGGGGTTCGACGACGGCCGTGCAGGTCTACACGGTGCACGACCTGTTCCCCTTCCTCGGGTCGGAAATCGTGGCGCGCGGCGCCGCTCGGCACGGCCTGACCTGGCAGTTCTGCCGCCCGCCGGTGATTGGCCTGGAATACGAAATGGATTGCCGCGGGGTGGCCACCGAACGGGTGATCGAGGGCTAAGCACCTTGTAGACGCCAAATTACGGTAGAATGCGGCTATTTGCTCTTGTGTCATGACCGGTAGAAAAGGGCCGGCCATGACACTGGAACACAAGTTCGCCGAAACGGCGGATCAAGCCGCCTTTCGGAATGTCGGCGGCAGGCCGGCCTTTGGCACCTGACCATGAAGCGCCTCCGCCGGTAGCGCCGCGTGCAGCACGTTCCGGGATTGCATCAGCGCCGGGATGTCGATGCCGGTGGTGAAGCCCATGCTTTCCAGCATGAAAACCAGGTCTTCGGTCACCACGTTGCCGGAGGCGCCGGGCGCGTAAGGGCAACCGCCCAAGCCCGCCAGGCAGGAATCAAACGCTCGGATTCCGACCTCCAGACCTGCCACGGCATTGGCGATGCCCAGGCCGCAGGTGTCGTGCAGATGCAAACCGTACAGCACCGGTCCGATCGCCTCGCGGGTCGCCAGCACCACTTCCTTTACTTGCGCCGGATAGGCGTAGCCGACGGTGTCGGCCAGCATGATCTGGTCCACGCCGGCATCCGCCAGCCCCTTGCACAGCGCCACGGTCTTCGCCGTCGGCACCACGCCGTCGATCGAGCAGCCGAACGCGGTCGAGGCGCCCGCCACCACCGGCACTTTCCGGGGTTGGGCCTTCAGCCAGTCCATGATTTCGCGCATCATCTCGATCGACTGCGCCGGCGTCCGGTTGAGGTTTGCCTGGCTGTGTCCGTCGCTGACCGATACCGGAATGGAGATCTTGTGGACGCCGGCGTGGTAGGCGTTCTGCACACCCCGCAGGTTCGGCGCCAGCGCCTGCACCGTCAGGTTGGGCAGCGCGGCCAGGACCTTCGCGACGACCTCCGCCGTGTCGGCGAGCTGCGGGATCACGCGAGGCGGGACGAAACTGCCGACCTCGATCTCCTTGATGCCGGCGGCAGCGAGGGAGACGATCCAGGCCACCTTGTCGTCGGTGGTCATGCGGGTCTTGGCGATTTGCAGGCCGTCGCGCGGGCCGACCTCACAAATGGATACGAAGCTCATGGTGGGGGGATCTCCGCGATCAGGATCGAGTTGGTTTCGGATTCGGTGATGACCAGGCCGCGGCCGTCCGGCGTCACGGCGCAGTTGGTGGTCATGCGGCCGGCGGTTGACTGGATTCGGTACAACGGCACGCCGTGGGGGTCGATGACCCAGACGCAACCGTGGCCGGGATTGGCGATGTACAGGCGGTCGGCCGAGTCCATGGCCAGGCCGTCGGGACCGGACGCGCCGGCGGGGACCCGGGCAAAGCACTGCGCCTTGGCGACGACGGCGTCGGGGCGGAGCAGGAAGCGCCACACCTCGCATGAGCGGGTCATTGCCACATACAAGTGCGTCTGAGCGGTGTTCAGCACCAGGCCGTTGGGGCTGGGACCGGTGCCGATCAGCTTGTCGAGGCGCCCGTCCTTATGCAAGCGCCAAACCCGGCCGGTCGGGTCCTGCAGGCCGGTCTGCCCCTGGTCGGTGAACAGGATCGATTCGTCGGCGTGCAGCGTCAGGTCGTTCAGGCCCTTGAAGCTTTCGCTCATGACGGTCTGCAGCACGGCCGACGTGGCGCCGGTGTCCGGATCAATCCGCACCAGGCCGTGCCGGTAGTCGGCGGCGAGCAGGATGCCGTCGGGCTGCACCTTCAGGCCGTTGGGCCAGCCGGGATACCCGGCGACCAGGGTCCAGTCGTTGTTTTCGACGCGGAAGATGCGGCCGTAAGGAATATCGACGACGTGCAGCCGGCCGTATGCGTCGTAGCAAGGGCCTTCGAGGAAACCGTCAACCGGTTTCCCGGCGCGGTTGGCGTCGGCCCATTCGGTTCGCTCCAGCCGGCGTAACCGGTCGGGCATGCGGGTCAGGACCCGGGTCGGAATCTCTTTCGGAGGGGCGAACCACATGGCGGCGGACAGTGGGACGGGCGGCGGCGATTGGCAAGATGGCGGCCATGGGACGATCGTTCCCCCGCACCATCAGGGCGGCGAGGCATGGTCGCCGGCGATGGGATAGCGCTCGCGCGGTTGTGCGTAAGAGGTCGGGCGACGGATCGGAGAATTTCACTGGCCTGGAGAACAGGAAGACTTACGTTCGCTCACACTGTGTCACGCCTTCGAGAGAAGACCGGGGTTTTCCGAACACCGGACAATGGGCCGCCTTACCTGTTCATGCCGTCAGCAGCTTTGGTTTCCACATAAAAGATGTCGAACAACAACCGGACATACGAATGGCGGCGCTTCGCGGTGAACGGCTTGCTCGCCGCCGTTGCCCTCGCGGCGCTGACCTGGCTTTGTCTCAGGGCCGGACTCGATCTTGCCACCACGGCATTCGCATACTGGCTTCTGATCGTGTTGACCGCGTTGCGGCGCGACGGCGGCGCCTCGATTGTTCTCTCGGTGGTCGCCGCAGGATGCCTTGGCTACTTCTTCGCGGCAATAAACCCGACACGGTGGATTGGCGACCGGCCTGAAGCCTCGTTGATGATTGCGTTCCTGACGGCCTCGCTCGTGACCGCGGTCGTCCTGGGGAGATCGCGCCGGCGCGCCGAGGCAGCCGACGGCGCGCGAAAGGCGCTGGAGGCGGCCTTTCGGGAAAGCCAGACCTTCAATGATCAACTGCGGATAGTCATCGATACGATACCGGCGATGATATGGGCGGCGCGGCTGGATGGGTCCGCCGAATACCTCAACCGGCGCTGGCTCGAATACACGGGCCTCTCGCTGGACCAGGCGCGGGACTGGGGCTGGATCGCGGCCATTCATCCGGAAGACATCGATCACCTCCTGGTCAGTTGGCGTGCGATGCTTGCATCCGGTGCGGCGGATGAGGCCGAAGCGCGCATGCGGCGGGCTGACGGCACCTATCGCTGGTACCTGTTTCGCGCGGTGCCGCTGCGCGATCAATCGGGACGCGTCGTCAAGTGGTGCGGAACCAATACGGATATCGAGCACCGCCGGCAAACCGAAATCGCGCTACGTGCCGCCATCGACAGCATCCCGGCGATTGTGTGGACCTCGCGACCCGATGGCTCAAACGATTTCCACAACCAGCGTCTGTTGTCCTACACGAAGTTATCTCCGGAAGAATTGGGTGGTGACGGCTGGATGAAGATGTTTCATCCTGACGATCTTGCCGCCTATGGAGAGAAGTGGCGTATTGCTGTAACGACCGGGACCTCGTTCGAGAGTGAAGGACGTTTGCGGCGATTCGACGGTGAATATCGTTGGTTCCTGGCTCGGGCGGAGCCGCTGCGCGACAAACGGGGCAACGTCGTCAAATGGTACGGAACCAACATCGATATCGATGATCGCAAGCAGGCCGAGCAGGCGTTGCGGGAAAACGACCAACGTCTCCGCGACTATGCCGAGACCGCGTCCGACTGGATCTGGGAGAGCGGACCGGACCATCGCTTCACACATGTAACGGACCGCCTGACCGTGATCGACATGGAACCGGCCCCCACAATCGGCAGGAGGCGGTGGGATCTTGCCGCCTGCATCGAGGACGAGCCGGAAAAATGGTGCCGCCACAAAGCAATGCTGGATGCCCACCAGCCGTTTCGGGGCTTCACCTACACGATCGCGCGCAAGGATGGCTCCGTTCGGTACGTTTCGGTCAGCGGCAAGCCGGTGTTCGACGACAGGGGCCGGTTCATGGGCTATCGCGGCGTCGGCACCGATGTCACCGCGGCGGTGCGCGCCGACCAGGCCGAGAAGGCGTTGCAACAGGCACGGGCCGAGCTGTCACATGTGACACGGGTGACGACTTTGGGGGGGCTGGCCGCTTCCATCGCTCATGAAGTCAACCAGCCGCTCTCGGCGATCGTTGCCAATGGGGAGGCAGCCCTGAGGTGGCTGGCCGGGGAGACGCCGGACCGGCACGAAGCGCAATGTGCCGTGGAACAAATCATCGCCGACGGTCATCGCGCGAGCGCGGTGATCCGCCGAACGCGCGAACTTTCCCGTCGCACCAAACCGGAGAAATTGCGGCTCGACATCAACGATATGATCAATGACGCGATGTTGCTGGTGCAGCGGGAGGCGGTCAGCAACCGGATCTCGCTGCGGCTGGAACTGGAATCCGGGTTGGCCGCCGTTTGTGGCGATCGGGTCCAGTTGCAGCAGGTCATCATCAATTTGGTCGTTAACGGGATCGAGGCGATGGCAACGGCCACCGGCACACAACGCGATCTGCTGGTCCGGTCGCATCGGCACAACGGCGATCAGGTGCTGGTCGCGGTGCAGGACCGCGGGGCGGGCATCGACCCGGAAAATGCGGACAAGGTGTTCAACGCGTTCTTTACCACCAAGCCGACCGGCATGGGCATGGGACTGTCGATCTGCCGATCCATCATCGAAGCGCACGGCGGGCAGCTGTGGGCCTCCCGCAATATCGGCCCCGGGACGACCTTCCAATTCACGCTGGGTGCGGACCTTCGGCGATCCGGAGCCGCCTGATGCGGTGACGACGGAACTCGATGGTGAAGTATATGGAACCGTCTCAAAGGTAGCAGTACCATTGTGGTCAGCTGGCGGTACCACTGCAGGCTGGTGGCGCGGCAGCGACAACGACATCCACGTGGTGAGGACGCGCCGATTTCGACTACCTGCTGAGACTGGTACTGGGATTCCGAGACCTTCGGCGTCCGCCGGGTACCGTCAGCACATGATGGTTGTCGCCGATCTGGGCGAACGGCGACGCCGGTGCCATCAGGGACGCGGTTGAGGTAGTGGGGCTGCTGCTTCAGCGCAGTGCTGGCCACGCCTCCGGAAGTCCTCAGCCGGTACTGCATGTCGCCGTGCGGGATGAACTGACCGTCTGCTTCAGCCCAGCGCAGCCAGGCATTCAGCCGCTCGAGATCCTGCCGGGTGGCCAGGCCGTGCTCGACCGCCGAATTCGCCGCCATGGTCAGCCGCTCGGCCCAGAGGCTGCCCCACCACGTACCGGTCCGCCGGGTTGCAGGCACCCGCACCGCGCTCGCCGACGGCTCGACGTCGGCGAATGGGCAGGACCAGGGTGGGGCCGAGCTGGGCGAAGATGATGACGCCGACGAACGTGGCCGAATGCGTGAGGTCGTAGGCGTAGGCGCCGAGGACCACGTTCTGCATCCAGGTGCCGATGTTGGAGGCGAAGGCACCCAGGAAGACGATGCGGAACGTCCGGTGCGACAGGGCCGCCCGGGCGGTGCCGGTCCGGGCCGGGACGGGGCGTGTCCCCGTCGACGACCGCGTCCTCGATCTCCTCTATCGAGATGGCGCCGTCGTCGCCTCCGGCGCGGCTCCGAGTCCGGTCCCCGTCGGGTCGATCATCGGAGGGGGGCGGCACCCGCCCATCGTACGGGAGGCCCTCCGGCTGCGACCCTGGTCAGGGCCCGGCGGCGGAGCAGATGGCGCCGCAGGGCACGCTGAAGGCCGAGGCCGGGGCCAGGGGCACGGTGAGCTCAGATGCCGCACCCGGCGTTGCGTTGCACCTGGTAGATGCCACCGACCAGGTTCGGCACCTGGGCCACCGTGGGGAAGAGGTGCGGCGTGTCGCCCGTCGTGATGGTCACCCGCAGCCGCCAGCCGGTCGGGCAGCTCGGCCATGGTCGGGAAGACGGCGATGTCCTGCCGGGTGACCTGGCCCGGGACGATGGGCTGCTGCCGACGCCTGGGTCAGCGGATGCACCGGCAGCAGCATCGCGCCCGCCGGGGTCGTCCAGCTCCGGCTCGGGTCGACGGCCCGCTGGTCGCCGTCCAGCGCGCCCGACGACAAGGGCACGCTGTCGCCCGAGGGCGAGACCGCCTCGACCGTGGCGGCCAGCTCGGTGTCGGTGCCGGTCGAGGTCGTGTACAAGGTCGCGTCGATCGGCCCGGCCACGACCTCGGGCGAGTCGACGGGCGCCGTGGTGTAGGTCAGCGCGCCCGGCCCGGTCCCGAGCGTCACGTCGTTGAGGTCGCAGGGATCGTTGGTGTCCAGGGACTGGAACCCGAGGGCCAGCGCGCCGGCACCCCACTGGTCCGTCTGGATGTCGCACGGGCTTGACGTGCCCGTCCACGCCACGGTGTCGGCGCCCGCCACCGCGGTGGGCGCCTGCGTCGACAGCTCGCCGTCGTTGGGCGAGACGGCATCGCTGCCGCTGCGCCCCGGCCCGAAGTAGTACGAGGTCGGCGTGGCGGCGGGCAGCGGCCACTGGGCCGCGTCGACCCACGAGCCGCCGGAGTTCTGGATGTCCAGATGCAGCGGCGTCGTCGTCGTGGCCAGCGGCGTGTGCTCGCCCAGCAGCCAGGTGTCGAACCACTCGAGCTCCAGGGCCGAGATGTTGACGCCCGTGCCCGTCGTCACGTGCTGCCATGGTCCCATCAGCAGCTGGTAGCGGGGCGTGACCGCCTGGTCGGCCGTCATGGCGGCGTACTGCGAGCGCCCGTCGAAGAGGTTCTGCAGGCCGACGTAGTTGAGCGGCTCGCCCTGCTCGAAGAGGTCGTTCCAGCCGCCGACCAGGAAGGCGGGGATGTTGTCCTTCACGACCGCGGCCAGGTCCTGCGCCGGGCTGCGCGCCGCCCAGTAGCTCTGGTCGAACGCGTCGTCGCCCTGGCCGGTCTCGACGTCGAGGACGAGCTTGAGGAACGAGACCAGGACCTGGCTGTGCGCGGCCTCGGTCGGCGCCAGGTTGGCCAGCCCGCTGGCCAGCAGCGAGGAGTTGCCGCTCTCGGCCGCCTCCACCAGCGGCTGCGAGGGCGGGGTTGGTCAGGTTCAGGCCGGACAGCAGCGCGATGTACGTGGCGGCGAACTCGGTGTCGGGGATGCCGCCCTGGGTCACGGTGTCGGCGTACAGGTCGTTGCCCGAGATGATGGGGAACATGGCCTTGATCGGCGAGTTCGCCCCGGCCGCCTGCACCGTCTGGAACTGGTTGATGCCCATGTAGGACTCGCCGAAGAGGCCGACCTCGCCGTTGGACTGCGGCAGGTGCGCCGCCCAGCGGGCCAGGGTGGCGCCGTCGGTCGACTGCACCGGGTCGAACAGGTCGAAGGTGCCGCCCGAGTCGCCGGTGCCGCGCACGTCGGCGATGACCACGATGTAGCCGCGGTCGACGAGATAGTCGACGTTCGTGTTGGCGATGGCCGAGGCGTCCACGATGAACGCCTTGCCGTACGGCGTCTGCTGCAGCAGCACGGGGAAGAGCCCGTTGGCCGCCGTGCTCGTCCCCGCCGTCGTCGGGAAGTAGACGTCGGCCCGCAGGACGGTGCCGTCGGACATCGTGACCGGGCAGGTCCAGCAGCGACCCGGTGCCGTACGTCGCCGCTTGCGGTGACCAGCGTGCTGGCGTCCGCCTCGCCGGCGCCCCTGACGGTGTCCGCCGCGGCGGCGCTGCTCGCCCCGATGTCCTGCCCCGACCTGGCCGAGGGGGCCGGGCCGCTTCCGCCCGGACAGCACGGCACCACCACGAAGGCCGACAGCGTCATGACCATGGCCAGGCGCCCATCACCAGGCGCCAGGGCACCGTGCCTTTCCAACGCTCGGCGCCTATGCGGCGACCCACGGCCTTCCAGCGGTCGACGTACCTGTGGTCGTCTGCCATCCCCCGGACCTCCATCCCCATCTCGTCTGCACGGGGAACGGCCGATGAGCGCCCGACCTGCGGTCAGACCGACCGGGGCGGTGCCGACCGGGGCGGTGCCAGGGCGTTGACCAGCAGGGCCATCCCGATGCCGAGGATCAGGCCGAAGATCAGGGCCAGCACCGTCCACTCGACCGTCTTGGGCGACACCGGCTTGCTGGGGCGGTCGCCGTCGAAATGACCTGGCCCGCCTCCGTCGTCACGCCCTGCGATGCGTAGAACTGGTAGTTCTGCAGCTGGTTCTGCAGCGTCGTGAGCTGGCCCTGCAGGTCCCCGAGCTGCGTCTCGTCCGGGGTGACGTTGGTCGTGGCCGGAGCGGAGCGGATCTGGGCGTTCAGGTTGGCGATGGCCAGCTGCAGGGTGTCGATCTTGTTCTGCACCTGGGACTGGGCCGAGGTGAAGGTGTCGGTCGTCTGCTTCTGCTCGAAGCGGATGTAGGCCTTGGCGTAGGCGTTGGCCGCTGCCGCGGCGGCCTGCGGGTCCTTGGAGCGGACCGACACCTGCACGACGTCGGTCGTGCCGACCTGGGTCGCCGTCACCGACGGGGCGCCCGGCAGCGTCTTGGCCACCAGCTGCGCCACCGCCGAGCTCTCGATCACCTCGATCCCGTCGGGCACGTCGGGCAGCGGCGCGATGCCGGCCGGGGAGTTGGCCTCCACCAGCGTCTGCGAGATGGGCGGCTCCAGCAGCACCGACGCCGACGCCTGGTAGGTGGGCTTGGTCAGGACGCAGTAGGCCAGGGTCGCCCCCACGCAGATGGCGGCGACCACCAGGATGGTGACCCGCTTCCGCCACAGCAGCAGGGCGTACTCGCGCAGCCCGGACGGCTCGGTGCCCGCCGGATCCGGGCTCCGGGGTGCGGGCTAGTCCCGCAACCCAGGTTGCTCAACCTCGAGAGGATCGCTCATCGATTGCGGAACGTGGCGCAGCGCCTGTTCTTGCTCCCATTCATCCAATCGGATGACGCCGTAGGCAAAGAGGCGCCTGCAGTTTCCGTTGTCGTGGGGACGAAGGTGCGAAGGAAGACCTCTTCGTGGTCGTGGCGCGCCGGCTCGTCTACGTCGGCCTGGTGTTCCTGCCGCTGCTGCACTACCGCATCGGCAAGGCCTTCGACCTCAGCGACCTGTGCTTCCTGTTCGCCGCCGTGTTCCTGATCCTGAGCCGGCGCCCCCCGCCGAAGGCGCCGCCGGCGCCCGCCTGGTACTTCGGCTCCTTCGTCTGCATCCTCGCCGGCGTCGTGGCGTCGGCCCAGGCCGTCTCGAAGACGGCGTCGCTGCAGGTGGTCTTCAACGCCATCTTCGTGTTCTTCGTGCTGCAGTGGATGCTGCGCCAGCTGCTCGACAACACGGCACGCATCCGGGCCGGCATGGTCGCCTTCATCCTCGGATCGTCGGTCTCGGCCTTCGTGGCCTTCCTGCAGACCGAGTTCCACGTCCTCGGCTACAGCCACCAGGCCAGCCTCGAGGGCTCGCGTGCCGTCGGGCCTGAGCAACCAGCCCAACATCGCCGCCGTCGCCTTCGCCCTGGGCCTGGTCTTCGCCATCGGCCTCGTCGTCGAGGTGGGCCTGCGCCGGTACTGGTACCTGGGCGTCTGCATCGCCGTGCTGGCCAGCGCCCTGATCTTCAGCGCCAGCGTCTCGGGCATGTCCAGCACGCTGGTGGGCTGCTTCGTGCTGTTCATCACCCGGGGCTTCCGCTTGCGCACCGTCCTCGGCGTGGTGGCCGCCCTGGCCGTCGTCTACGTCATCGCCATCTCGGTGCAGTCGAGCGGGAGCCACTTCGACCTGAACCCGATCGCCCGCATTGAGCAGACGACCGGGACGAACACCGGGTACAACACGGTCAACCCGCGTGTGGCGACCCTCGAGCACTCGTGGAGCGGGATCGTGCAGAGCCCCGATCATCGGGCACGGGCTCGATCAGACGACGATCGACGTGTACTACGACGCCGACGTCGGCGTGTACTACCCGGCGCACAACATCGTCATCCTCTACTGGTTCGCCGGCGGCATCTTCATGGTGGCGGCCGGCGCGCTCATGATGGGCTCGTCCTTCAACCGCCTGCTGCACGGTCGCTGCGCCGGCGCGGCCAAGGGCGCGGACCGCGCCCTGCGCGACACGGTGCTGGCCGGCTGCGTGACCGTCCTGTTCTTCTCCTTCCAGTCACCCGAGATCGTCGACCGCTGGCTCTGGCTGCCGTTCATGCTGGCCCTGTGCTTCCGCGACGCCGGCCCCACCGGGCCGGTCCGGGATCCAAGAGCCGATCCCGGTCTCCGAGCCCGAGCCGGTCCCGGCGTCGACGGCCGCGTCGCGTCGCCGGCCTCACTCGCACGAGACGGCCGAGCCTCTTCCCGTCCTGCGCCGGGTCAGCGGCACGGTCCCGATCGCCGCCCGGAGCAGGAGCCGTCATGACGACACCGATCCGGACGTCGCCTCCGACGATCCCCACCGAATTCCCGGCACCTCTCGGCCTGGGCGAGATGTTCGACGACCGCATCCTGGGACTCGACAGCGCCCATGTCTTCATGGTGAGCGCGCAGGCCGTCGCCGCCCGCTCCCGCGTCGTGGCCGAGGTGGGCTGCGGCCGCGGCGTCCTGGTCGACCTCGATCAGCCGGGCGGTGCCTGGCAGGACCTGCGCGGGCGAAGGCCGCACCGTCATCGGCATCGACATCGAGGACACCGGCGCGGAGAACCCCGTCATCGACGAGTTCCGGCTCATCGGTGAGGGACGGGCTGGCCGCTCGGCGACGCGTCGGTCGACCTGGCCGTCAGCGATTTCGTCCTGGAGCACGTGACCGACCCCGGAGGCCTTCGTGCGCGAGCTCGCCCGCGTCCTGCGGCCCGGCGGCGTGTTCATCGCCCGGACCATCAGCCGCCACTCATCCTGGCGGCCGCCGCCCGCCTGGTCCCCAACGACCACCACGCCAAGGCCCTCGAGCGCCTGCAGCCGGGCCGGGAGGAGCGCGACGTCTTCCGGACCGCCTACAAGATGAACACCCGCAAGGACCTCGCCCGCCTGTTCGACGGCGACTTCGAGCTGGCCCTGGCCCGCCGGACGGGGCTGGAGCAGTACTGCAAGCCCTGGCCCCGCCTCCGCCGCGGGGTGGCGCAGGTCGAACGCCACCTGCCCACCTCCATGTGGATGGCGCTCGTCGTCTTCGCCCGCCGCCGGGGCTGAGCGCGGACCCTCGTGCCCCGACGCAGGGCGGGTCTATCCGATGCAGCCGAGCAGCGCGTCGCGGACATCGGTGGCCGTGCGCCGCCAGGTGAACGTCGACGCATGCTCGACGCCCGCCCGCAGCTGCTCGGCGCTCGTCTGCCGCGCCTGCGGGACGGCCCGGGCCAGCGCGGCGGCGTCCCAGCCGTCCATGACGGTGGCCAGGCCTGCCCGTGACCTCGAGCAGCGCCGGGTCGGGCGTCACCACCACCGGGATCCCGAGCCGCATCGCCTCCACCGCGGGCAGGCCGAATCCCTCGTAGTCGGAGGGGAAGACGACGAGGGAGGCGGACGTGAACTGCTGCTGGAACTCCAGGTCGCTCCAACCAGGGCCGCACCGTGACGATGTCCTGATGCCCCGGGCGGCCGCGCCGGCCCTGGCGCCGCGTGCGCCTCGGCCGGCAGCCCGACGACCACGAGCGGCAGCGCCTCGGAGCGCGAGCGCGGAGCATGGCCCAGGCGTCGAGGACGAGGTCGACGTTCTTGTTGCCCCACTGCCCGAAGGCGAGCGCGTACTCGGCGCCCGGTCGGCGCGGCGGCCACGCCAGCACGTGGTCCGCGCCCAGCGGCGCCACGGTCACCCGGCGGGACCGCAGGAACGGGTGTGCCGCCAGCAGGTCGTCGTGCGTCCGCTGCGAAATGCACACGATCGCGTCCGCCTGGCGGTACCCGATGCCGTAGCTGATCCCGCGCAGCAGGCGCCGTCCGGGCGCTGAACTGCTGCGGCCGGAGCTCGTGGCGGATGTCGAGGGCGATGATGGCGCGGGGCAGGGGAGCGGCGCCATGGTGGTGGCGGGCGTCACGCCCAGGAACGCGTCCGCCCGCAGCCGGCGGCACAGAGCAGGCACCCGGAGCTCCATGGCGCCGAAGCGGGAGCCGTCGACCGGGTGCACCTCGCACGCCGTCGGGCACCTCGAGCTGCACGCCGGAGCGGACCACCAGGTGCAGCTCGTCGTCGAGGCCGAGGCCGATCCACCCCCTGAGCAGGTTCTCCGTGACCACGCCGAGGCTCGTGCCGCGGGCCGGCACGGCATTGACCACCACGCGCACCGCAGCACGGTATCTGAAGCGGGTCCGCAGGCATTGGGGGTCCAGCGCCGTTCTGCACTACGTGCAGCAAGCGCGGCAAGCTGCGCTCCCCAAACGTTCACTTGGTATGACGAGAACGGACCAGCTCGGGCCCAGGCCGGTTGTCACCCCCGCCTCGAAGCGGCGGACGGCATCGTCCCAGCGGGTGATGGTCCTCACCATCGCCGACCAGGGCGCGTCGAGCGTGTCGAACTTCGCGCTCGCCCTCATCGTGGCGCACTACAGCTCGGCCAGCGCGCTGGGCGTCTTCGCCATCCTCACCTCCACCTACGTGCTGAGCCAGGGGCTGGTGCGCAGCCTCTCGAGCGACTGCCTGCTGACCCGCTCGGAGACCGACGACGGGCTGCGCTCGAACTACGAGCGGGGCGGCTACCTGGCCGCCATCGTCCTCTCGGTCTCCGTGGCCGTGCTCATCGCCGCGGTCAGCGGCCTGCTCCCGCACGAGTTCACGCTGCCCTTCGTGATCTTCGCCGTCTCGTTCCCGCTGATGGCCTGCCAGGACTTCGCCCGCTTCATCGGGATCAGCCGCTACGACCCCGCCTACGCCATCTGGCTCGACCTGGCCTGGCTGGTGCTCTTCCTGGTCGCCTACGTGGTCCTGAAGGAGGAAGGACTGACCTCGCTGTCGTGGCTGTTCGGCGCCTGGAGCGGAGCCGGCGCCCTCGTCGGCCTCTGGACGCTGCGCGCCCACCTCGCCCGGAGCAGGCGGCGCCAGCTGCTGCGGTTCTGGGACGAGAGCGAGCGGGGCGTCGGGCTGCGCTTCGCCGGCCAGTTCATGCTCGTCACCTCATGGACGTACTTCGTCTCGTACCTGCTGCTCTTCGTGCTCCCGCTGGCCTCCATCGGCGTACTTCAAGCTGTCCCAGCTCGCCCTGGGGCCCATCACGGTGCTGCTGGCCGGGGTGCAGTCGGCCCTCATCGCATTGGCGACCAAGCGCTTCCAGGTCGACACGCACAAGGCCGTCCGCTTCCTCCTCTTCGCCGGCGTGGCCTCGTTCGCCGTCACGATGGTCTGGACCGGGCTCGTCTACGGCGCGCCCACCCATCTCATGGCGAGCCTGTTCGGCCGCAACTGGTCGCAGGCGCGGGTGATCGTGCCCTACGCCGGTCTGGCGGTGGCGTTCACCAGTTTCGCCAACGCCGCCATCTCCGGCGTACGGGCCATGCGGGCGGCCAGCGAGAACCTCCGGCTCTCGGTCGTCATGGTGCCGTTCCTGTTCTTCTTCTGCATCGGCGGCGCCGAGCTCTACGGCACACGGGGCGCGGCCGGCGGACTGGCCATCGCCGGGGCCATCTACTCCGTGCTGAGCTGGTCGCTGCTCGTCAAGATGGCACGCGCCTTCGTCCCCGGAGTCAGCGCAGGTCGTCGAGGATGTCGTTGCGGAGATCTCCGAGCCGTGACCTCGACCGCAACGCCAACGCCGACGGTGACGTCAGCGATAGGCGACGTCGACCCGCACGGGGGGCACGGCCGGCGCACCGCCGGGAGAGCCGAGACGCGCCCGCACCGCAGCGACGTCGCGGCAGGCGACGACGTTGAGCGTCGGTGGCAGGTCGTCGGAGTGCCAGGGCGACAGCTCGCCGTCGAGCAAGTAGATCGCGTAGCCCACCTCCGTCAGGAACGCGCGCACCTCGGCCGGCGTGATGCCGAAGTGCGCGCAGTACCCGGCGTGCTCGAAGAGCAGCACCGGCGCCTGCGCAGCAGTGCTGAGCAGCCGGCGGGCGCCCTTCATGACGAGCAGCTCGGAGCCCTCCACGTCGATCTTGATCAGCGCCGGCGGGTCACCGCCCACCAGCTCGTCGAGCGTCGTGACCGGAACGGTGATGCGGGTCGGCGCCGGCCTCGCCGTCATCGTGATGGTCGGGCGGCGCCAGCCGGTTCAGCACATCGCGGTCGAGCACCTCGAACGTCGCCTCACCGGCCACGTCGCTGACGGCGCGGATCCACCACGGTGACGTCGAGGTCGTTCAGCGCGAGATTGGCCAGCAGGTCCTCGCGCACCGGCGGGAACGGCTCCACCGCCGTGATGCGCACGCCGGGGATGCGCGTCCCGACCAGCGTCGAGAAGACGCCGACGTTGGCGCCCACGTCGACGAAGTGGTCGCCGGGACGCAGGTAGCGCAGGCAGAACTGCAGCTCTTCCCATTCGTGCACGCCGTCGTAAATCGTCCACACCGCGCTGAACTGCTGCGGCCGCGCCACCAGGCGGGTGCGGCCGTCCACCGTGACGATCGCCTCCACGGCGTCGCCCCCGTCCCGGGTCCGCCAATGCCACTCGATGGCGCGCCGCTCGGCCGCCAGCCGGCCGCCCTTGTTGGCCGGGTGCCGGGCGATCTCCCACACCCAGTGCACCGATCGCCGCGCCCGGTGCAGCCACCCGCCGCACCGTGCCGGTGTCCTGCTCGAGCCCGTGACCCCCGTCGCTCACGCAGGTGTGTCTAGCAGATGGCGCGGACGGCACACCGCGGTGACCACGGCTCCCGAGCGTGCTGCGCCCGCTCTTCCCGTGGCTCAAGACGGGCGTGCTGCGCGCCACCCAGGCGGCTCAGCCCGTTCACCCGCCGCCTGCCCGGCGCCACGCCGCCGCGCCACGCCGCACGCTCGAGCGGCCGACTACGCCGCGCGCCCATCCCGGAGGGTGGCGTCGAGGTCGTGGAGGTGGCCGCCGCGCTGGATCTGGAGCGACCGCTTCCGGCGGGGCTTCCCGCCGACCACCCGCAGTTCGCGGCACACCGCCGCGAACACATCGCGCCCAACGTCGTGGCCACCGTGCGGCACGGCCGCGTGCTGGCTCCCTACGCTGCGGTGATGACCGAGGACGACACGCTGCTCTTCGACCTCTCGCCGTACTACGGCGCCACCACGCCGTCGCAGCACCCGGTCTTCCTGCGTTGCCGGCCGCCGGCGGTGACGGAGGTCTCCGGCTCGGTGGGGGTGCTCACCACGCGGGGGAGCGACAACTACTACCACTTCCTCACTGGACGTCCTGCCCCGGCTCGAGCTGTTGCGCCGGGCCGGCGCGCGAGCCCGACGCCTACGTCGTGAACCGCACGACGCGCTTCCAGCGCGACCTGCTCGACCACCTCGGCCTGACCGCCGACCGCTGCCTGGGCGAGGAGAAGTATCCCCCATGTTCGGGCCGACGAGCTCGTCGTCCCGTCGCTGCCCGACGACCTACTCCGGACGCCGCCCTGGATCGTCCCCTGGCTGCGCGCTCGCAATTCCTGCCCGACGACGTGCGCCCGCCCCATCGGCGCCTCTACGTGAGCCGGGGCGACAAGAAGCACACGCGCCGGGTCGAGAACGAGGCGGAGCTGGTCGCCGCGCTGGAGCCACTCGGCTTCGAGGTCGTCGACCCGGGCGCGCTGGCGCCGGCGGAACAGGTGCGCGCCTTCGCCGAGGCGGAGTACATCGTCGGACCGCACGGTGCCGGCCTCACCAATCTCGCCTTCGCCGCGCCCGGCGCCGCGGTCATAGAGCTGTTCGCCCGCGACTACGTGAACGAGTGCTTCTGGGCGCTGGCCTCCGCGGTCGAGGGTCTCCGCTACCGCTACCTCGTGGGCGACGGCTCCCCGGTCCGCTCCCGGCGGAACCGCGGGGTCGCCTCGGACATCACGGTCGACACGGGCCAGGTCTTGCGCCTCCTCGACGAGCTCATGCGCATGACGACGGCGCGGATCGTGGTACACGACTATTCGGGGCATCCGGGCCAGGCACAACTGAGCCGGGCCTTGGCCGCGCCGCGGCTTCGACGTCACGCATCAACACTGCCCGTCCTACGCCACGGGCAAGGGTTCGCTCCGGCTGGAGCCGGGCGACCCGGCGTCTCTGTCCTTCGAGCCCTGCGCCATGGAGGGCGCGTTCGCCAAGTACTCGGCGTTGACGCGCATCCGCCAGGAGCTCTCGTACGGCCGGCGGGCCGCCCGGGCCATTGCCGCCAAGGATCCCGCGGTGGCGGTCATCAGCAATGTGCCGCTGCTGGCCCATTCCGTGCTGGCCCGCCGCCTGGCGCGGCGCGGCGTGCCGATGGTCTTCTGGCACCAGGACATCTACTCGGAGGCCATCGGTTCGGCGGCCCGCCGACGGCTGCCTGTCGTGGGCGCACTCGTGGCCCGGCTGGCGGAGCGCCTCGAGTGCACCGTCGCCCGTCGGAGCGACGCGGTGGTGGCGATCTCGCCGACGTTCTTGGAGCGGCTCGCCTGCTGGGGCGTCGCGGACAAGACGATCGTCGTCCCCAACTGGGCGCCCTTGGACGAACTCCCACTCTGCGCCGCGGACAACGAATGGAGCGATCGGGTCGGGCTGCGCGGGCGCCGCGTGGTCCTGTACTCGGGCACGCTCGGTCTGAAGCACGATCCCAGTGTCCTGGCGCTGATCGCGGAGCGGGTCCGGGTCGTCCGACCCTGACGCCAGGGTGGTGGTGATCTCCGAGGGGAAGGGGCGCGACTGGCTCGAAGGCTGGAAGCGCGACCGGGGACCGGCCGCCGACAACCTGGTACTGCTGGACTTCCAGCCCTACGAGGACCTGCCCGCCGTGATGGGGTCGGCCAGCGTGCTGGTGGCGGTGCTCGAGCCCGACGCGTCCCGCTTCTCGGTGCCGTCGAAGGTCCTGACGTATCTGTGCTCGGGCCGGGCCATCGTGGGGGTCCTCCCGGCCGACAACTCGGTGGCCGAGATCCTCGAGGGCCAGGGTGCCGGCGTCGTCGTCCCTCCGGCCCGCCGGGACGATGTCGGGTTGCTGGTCGCTCGTCTCCTTGACGATCCCGACTCCTGCCAGGCGATGGGCCGGGCCGGCCGGCGTTACGCAGAGCAGACGTTCAGTCCCGAGACGGCCGCCGATCGCTTCGTCGAGGTCTTCGGTGACCTGGTGGGTGATGCGACAGGGCCAGTCCCCGATACGCCCTGGTCAGAAGACAAATGCGTCGATGGGATGCCTGCGTCCACGCAGGTCCCGGCCAGGCCCCCGCAGGTCGACGACAAGGTGGCCCGCTCCCGGCCGTTCCCCCATCACGTTGGGTAATCGAAGGTCAGGAGGGTCAGTCCGATGACGAGCGTGCTGGTGACCGGGGCGGGGGGCTTCATCGGCGGCCATCTGGTGGCCCGCCTGCGCGAGCAGGGCATCGAGGACATCCGTGGCGTGGACCGGGCGCCCCTCGACGAGTGGCATCAGCGCTTCGACGATGTCGACAACCGGACCGCCGACCTCCAGGAGTTGTTCGCCTGCCGGAGCGCCTGTGACGGGGTCGACGTCGTGTACAACCTCGCCGCCGACATGGGAGGCATGGGGTTCATCGAGAACAACAAGGCGCTTTGCATGCTCTCGGTGCTGATCTCCACGCACATGCTCGAGGCGGCCCGCCAAGCCGGGGTCCAGCGCTTCTTCTATTCGTCGTCGGCCTGTGTCTACGCCGCCGGGAAGCAGGAGTCGCCCGAGGTCGAGCCGTTGCGCGAGTCCGACGCGTATCCCGCCATGCCCGAGGACGGCTACGGCTGGGAGAAGCTCTTCAGCGAGCGGATGGCGCGTCACTACTACGAGGACTTCGGGCTCGAGACCCGCGTCGCCCGCTACCACAACGTCTACGGACCGCACGGGACCTACCAGGGCGGACGCGAGAAGGCCCCGGCCGCCATCTGCCGCAAGGTCGCCACGGCCGTGCTCGACGGCACCGAGGAGATCGAGATCTGGGGCGACGGCAAGCAGACGCGCAGCTTCACCTACATCGACGACTGCGTGGAGGGCACGCTGCGCCTGACGGCCAGCGACGTGCGAGAGCCGCTCAACGTCGGCTCCGCCGAGCTGGTCACGATCAACGATCTCGTCGACATCGTCGAAGGCATCGCCGGCATCTCCCTCAAGCGGAACTACAACCTGTCGGCACCGCAGGGTGTGCGTGGTCGCAACAGCGACAACACGCTCGTCGAAGACCGTCTGGGTTGGGCGCCGTCCGTCAGCCTCCACGACGGACTGTTGGACACCTACCGATGGATCTTCCACGAGATGAGCCAGCTGGCCCGGGTTCCGGTCGGCTGACGTGTCCGTGCGCCGCCGAGGGCGTCGCTGAATGCGGCTCGTCTTCGCCTACGTCTTCGCCTTCCTCCCCATGCCGCTCAAGCGGCTCATCGCGCGCCGGGTCTACCAGTGGGATATCCACCCCACCGCCTACATCGGCCCGAGCGTGCTCACCGTCCGCCACCTGTCGATGGGGCCCGGCGCGTCCATCGGCGGACGCAACGTGATCACCAACCTGTCCGAGTTGCGGATGGGTGAAGGTGCGACGATCGGCTCGGGGAACATGGTCAAGGGCTGGTGGGACCATCCGACGCAGACCTTGCCCGACCGCCACCCGAGCCTGGTGCTCGGGGACCACGCCCAGATCGCCTCGTACCACTACATCGACTGCGTCGATATCCTCCAGCTCGGCGCCCACGCAGCCATCGCCGGCTTCCGGTCGACGGTGCTGACCCACTCCATCGACCTGATGCGGGACAAGTATGCGGCCGGGCCGGTCGTGCTCGGCGAGTACGCGGTGGTGATGTCCGGCTGCATGCTGCTCGCCGGCACTCGGGTCCCGGCCCGCAGCGTCGTTGCGGCCGGCTCCGTGGTCGACACCAGGCTGACCGACGAGCTCACGCTGTACCGCGGCAACCCCGCCGTGGCGGTCCGGGAGCTCCCCGAGCGGCTCGGCTTCTTCCATCGGGGCCACCTGCCGGCCCGTTGATCTGGGCCCTGAGGGGTTGTTTCGGCTGCGTGAACCACGCGGAAGTTGATCCAACGGTCGCAGTTCGAATTACGAAGAGCTTCAGTGCCGACACACGGCCCGAGCGCGGGAGAGCGCCTGTGAGATTCGTGGCAAGACGCCAACACGCACCAACCGGGAGCGCCGATGGTGCCCAGGCATCGGCAAGCCCACGTGACCGATGGGCGCGACGGGTCGCGGGGGCGCTGACGGCCGGCCTGTTGGTCGCTCCGGCTGCCATGCTGGCGGCAGACGCCGTGCCGGCCGCCGGCGCCACGAGCAGCGCGACCCTGGAGGTCCCGATGGTGCTGCCGGGGCTCTCGCTCGCCAGCTTGGACGGGCCGGCTCCGGCCGGTCAGCAGATCAGCATCGGCGTGTCGGTGCAACGCCCGAACGCGGCGGCTGAAGAGGCGCTCTACAGCGACATCAATGACCCCTCCAGCCCCGAGTACCAGCAGTTCCTGACGCCCGCGGAGTTCGACCAGGAGTTCGGCGTGCCGGCGGCCGAGTCGTCGGCCGTGAGCAGCTGGCTGCAGGGGGGCGGCCTGACCATCGAGACCAGTTCGCCGGGCGGCGACTACTTCACCGCGCACGGCACGGTGGCCCAACTCGACAGCCTCTTCGACGTGTCGATCGGTGACTACACCTTCCAAGGGAAGAACTTCTTCGCCAACAACGTGGCGCCTTCGGTCCCGACCGATCTATCCGTCGATGCCGTCGTCGGGCTCGACAACGTGCGTCAGTTCAGTCTCGATTCACTCTCCGGCGCGGTCCACACCGGCCCCTCGGCCGACCCGGTCGGCCCCCAATCGGGCGATCAGGGGACCCTCACCCCACAGGATCTGTGGGGTGTCTACGACGATCCCGGCGCGGCCGCGCTGACCAACGCCAACGGCACCAGCACGCCGGCCACGCTCGAGCGCTCCACGATCGACCTCGGGCAAGGCCAGACGATGGGCATCTTCGGTGAAGGGGAGACCTCCAGCGTGGTGGCCCAGCTCCGGCTCTTCGAAGCGGCGATGGGCTTCCCGAAGGTCCCCGTGCGGACGATTGAGACCGAAGGTGGGCCCGACTCGGCTTACGGCGACAACAGCGGTGCCGTCGAGTGGTACCTCGACTCGCAATCCTCCACGGGCATGGCGCCCGACGCCTCCCAGTTGGACTTCCTCTTCGCCAAGTCGTTGTACGACGCGGACATCTTCGAGGACTTCGACTACTGGGCCAACGATCCCACGGGGCCGAGTCAGATGAATGCCAGCTTCGGCGAGTGCGAGGAGAACCCGACCAACCCGGTGACCGGCCCGCTGGCCCAGCAGCCCTACGGCTCCGAGTTGGGGGACGACTTGGAGGGGGTCGGCGATCCCATGCTGCGCCAGGCCGCCATCGAGGGACGCACCCTGTTCACCTCGGCCGGCGACACCGGCTCGGGGTGTCCCGAGGTCGCCGCCCCGGTCGTCGGCGCGGGCAACGGCCTGGCCATCCAGCCCGTCCCGATGGTGAGCTACCCCTGCGTCAGCACCTACGCCGTCTGCGTGGGTGGCACGGTGGTGTCGGTCAACGGCACCTCCTACCCGCAGTCGGCCCAGCGGGCGGCCGAGGCGTCGTGGACCTTCGGGGGCGGTGGGAGCAGCTACTTCGTGCCCGAGGCGAGCGATCAGGCCGGCGTCACCAATATCGATCACCCGTGCCTGAGCACCCCCACCGGCGACCCCTACAACCCGGCGTCCGCTCCCATCTGCCGCGGCGTGCCCGATGTCAGCGACATGTCGGGGAACACGACCGGCGACGAGTACTTCATCTACATCGACGGCGAGCCCTCCGGCGAGGGAGGCACCAGTCTGGCCAGTCCGTTGATGATGGGGCAGTGGACGCGGGTCCAGGCTGCGGCACCCGCCAAGGTGCAGAGGACTGGCGGCCTCGGCTTTGCCGATCCGACGATCTACCGTCAGGCCTCGGACGCCGACACGTGCAGCGACACCGGCACGACGGCCTGCAGCGCTCCCACCTACGAACGTGACTTCTTCGACGTCACGCAGTCGGAGTACGGCGTCGGGAACGGCGCCTTCCAGCCGGGTCCCGGCTGGGACTACGCCAGCGGGTGGGGTGCCTTGAACGTGGCCAACTTCACCCGGGACGTCGACGGCAGTGTCACTGCCACCAGGCCCTACGGCGGCACCGAGAAGCCGGCGGTCTCCGAGACCGAGGCGGTGCTGACCGGTCCGGCGGGCGATGCCACCGACCCGGTCGACGTGAGCCTCGGCAACGACCCCTCGGCCAACATCACGCGGGCGACGCTGACGGCGTCGGCGACCAAGGGCATCGTCGCCACACTGTCGGGGCCGAGCATCGGCGCCCTGCCCCCACCGGACGCCACCGGGGGCCTCAGCTTCTACGTCGCCTGGCTGTCGACCACCGGCGGGACGGACACGGTGTACTACGCCCAGGCCGTGGAGAGCCCGACCGGCAGCTGGACCTACAGTTCGGGCAACACCGGCGCCTATGGCTCCGGCGACTACGGCTACGACGACACCGCCGTCGAGCGCGGCCACGGGCAGTGTCGACACCGACAGCGGCACGATCACCATCGACGTTCCGGCCTCGGAGGTGGGGTCACCGGCCGCGGGCAGCCTGCTCCTCGGTCCACAGGCCTTCGACCAGGTCGATGTCGGGGTTCCCGACGCGGTCTCTGTCCTCGGTCTCACCATCGACAGCGCCGACAACCTGACGCCGACCTCCCAGGACGACGGGCTGTCGGTCTCGCGGGGCGTCGACGCGCAGGTAGGCGCCTGAGCGCCGGCTCATTCGACCGCAGACAACGTCGCGTCGGCCAGGGTCCCGTTGGCCCGCGTGGCCGACACGAGGCCGGCGGCAGCGGCGATGGCCGCCAGGACGTAGGCGGTCACCGTGAACGCGTGCTCTGCGCCGCTTGTCCCGCCGCTGTCGCCCCCGGCCACCACGAAGATGGTGCCCGTCACCGCCAGCCCGAGCGCGGTCCCCATGCCCCGCGACATGTTGAGGACACCCGAGGCCATGCCCGCCTGCTGCTCCGGCGCGGCGCCCATGATGGAGGCGTTGTTGGGTGACGTGAAGAGCCCGAGGCCGACGCCGATCACGGCCAGGAACACCAGCAGCCACAGCGTCGAAGGCCGCAGGGCGCCCAGCAGGAGCAGGCCCGACGCCACCAGCGCCATCCCGCTCACGGTGAGGGCCCGGGCGCCGACGCGGTCCGCCAACCGCCCGGCCAGCGGCGCCACGATCCCGAAGGCCAGGGGCATCGCCATCAGCTCCAGGCCGGCCCGGGCGACCCCGAGGCCGAGCCCGCGCTCCAGGTAGAAGGGGACCAGCAGAAGCACGCCGAACATCACCAGGTACGACCCGACCCCGCTGACGATGCCCGTCGAAAAGCGGGCATTGGCGAACAGCGTCGAGGTCGAGCATGGGGTCGCGATCTCGCCGCTCGTGCCGGATGAAGAGCCCGACCGAGGAGCGCGGCGGCCACGAAGAGGCCGACGATCACGCTCGAGCTCCAGCCCAGCTCCGCCCCGAACGAGATGGCGGAGACGAGGGCCACCACGGCCGGGAAGAAGATCCCGAGTCCGGTCCAGTCGAAGCGCACCCGCGGCCATGAGGTCGCGGCTCGCGGGGCACCAGCAGGATCGCCGCCACCGCGCCGAACAGCCCGAAGGGCACGTTGACGAAGAAGATCAGGCGCCACCCCCGGCCGCCAGCAGCAGCCCGCCGATGGTCGGGCCCAGGGCGAGGCCGAGCGCCTGGGCCGCACCCTGCAGGCCGATGGCCCGGCCGAGCGATCGGCCGGGCACGACCAGCACGATGATGGCCAGGCTGTTGGCCTGCAGCATCGCGGCACCGACCGCCTGCAGCGCCCGGAAGCCGCACAGCGCCCCCAGGTCCGGGGCGAGGCCGCACAACACCGACGCCAAGGTGAAGATGACGAAGCCGTAGACGTAGAGCAGCTTGCGGCCCCACATGTCGGCGAACCGTCCGACGGCGATGACGGTCGCCACCAGGACCAGCAGGTAGGACAGGCCGACCCAGGTCACGGCGCCGACGGAGACGCCGAAGGTGTGCTGCAGGGTAGGGAGGGCGACGGTGACGATGGACGCATCGAGCTGGCCCATGAACGCACCGACGCACACCGCCGCCACGGCGAACCAGTGGGCGTTGCTGCGCTCTCGTATGACCTCGGGCCGCCGCGGCTCGACCAGCAGCCGGTCCCAGGTCAACGTCCACGGACGCTCCGTCACGACGCCGGCAGGCGCACCCCACATGATCTCGGTGCTCGCCCAGATGTCACGGGACGACGCGCCGACGAGCAACTCGTAGCGGCCGGGGTCGGTGCGCCACGCGTGGGTCTCGACGTCCCAGTAGCGGAACGCGGCAGCCCCCAGCGACACGCGCACCGTCTCCCGGCCGCCCGGGTCGACGACGACCTTGGCGAACCCGACCAGCTCGCGGTCGGGCCGGCGGACGAGGGACTCCGGCGCACGCATGTAGACCTGGACGACCTCGGTGCCGCGGCGCGTCCCGTTGTTGACCACGCGTCACCGTCGACCTGGACCTCGTCCTCGTCGTCACCGCCCCGCCCACCTTGACGTCCTCGAAGACGAAGTCCCCGTAGGAGAGGCCGAAGCCGAAGGGGAAGAGCGGCGCCAGCCGGGTCGTCTCGTAGAAGCGGTAGCCGACCAGGACGCCCTCCCCGTAGACGACCTTGCCCTCGACGCCCGGGTACCGGTCCCCCTCGACACCCAGCCCGGCCGGCCCGTCCTCCACCCGGGCCGGGAACGTCACGGGCAGTCGTCCCGAGGGCTCGGCCAGCCCGACCAGCATGTCGGCCAGCGCGTCGGCGCCCTCCTCACCCGGGTACCACGTCATGAGCACGGCCCCGGCCCGCGCCGCCCACGGCATCTCGACCGGCGAGCCCGCGTTGACGACCACGACGGTGCGGGGGTTGACCTCGAGCACCGCCTCGACCAGCTCGCGCTGGCGACCCGGCAACGAGAGGTCGGGGCGGTCGTGGCCCTCGGACTCCCATTGCCCGTTGGAGCCCACGACGACCACGGCGACGTCGGCCTCGGCGGCGGCCGGCCACCGCCCGTTCGAACTCGTCGCCCGTGTCGGGGGGCGCCGCCCCGATGCGCACGCCCAGGATGGGGGAGGACGACGAGCGCGGCCAGACCTCGACCGTCATGTCGTAGGAGTGCCCGGCCGCGAGGTCGATCGTCACCTCGACCGGCTCGCTCCCGGCGCCGTAGAAGCCCGGGCCCCGGACGGGCTCGGTGTTGTCGACGACGACCGTCGCCGTCGAGGCGCAGCACGGCCCGCCCGGCGCTCTCGAGCCCGAGCCGCCAGGCACCCGACACGTCGGGCGTGAACGCTGCCGGACAGCCGCACGGAGCACTGGCCCGACCGTCAGCTCCGGTCGCGGGCGGGCCGATCCACAGGACCCGGGCCGTGTGCGCCTCCTCCGTCGCCACCGGAGTCGCCGTCGAGGTCCGGGTTGTCGAAGTACGCGAGGCCTGCAGCGTCTCGTCGCGCCAGCAGGCGCATGTCGATGGGCGGCAGGCCCCGGTCGATGCGGCACCCCACCTCGGAGAGACCGCCGCATCCGGGAGCCGCTCGGCCAGCGCCTCGTCCACGCGGCGCCGCCGGTGCGGCGTCACCTCCGAGCTGCCGCCACCCATGGCGAGCTGGCCGGCGTTGGGCCCGATGACGGCGACGCCGGCCGACGGTCGCCGGATCGAGCGGCAGCAGCCGTCGTTGACCAGCAGCACCGTCCCCTCGGTGGCCACCTGGCGCGCCACGGCCCGCCGGCCGGGATCGTCGTCCTCCGCTTCGTCGGCCGCCGTGGCGTGCCGCCGTCGAGGATCCCGACCCGCGCCATGAGCCGCAGGACGTTGCCGGACCTGGCCGTCGACCACCGACTCGTCGACCTCCCCGGCGCGCACGGCCGCGGCCAGCGTCGGCACCGAGCCAGGCCGACGGGCCCGGCATCTCGAGGTCGAGCCCCGCCAGCCGCCGCCGGCACGGTGGAGTGCGTCCCGAACCAGTCGGACATGACCAGCCCGTCGAAGCCCCACTCGTCGCGCAGCACGCCGCCGATCAGGTCCGGCTGCTCGCCGCAGTAGACGCCGTTGACCTTGTTGTAGGCGGTCATGACGGACCAGACGCCGGCCTCGCGTACGGCGTGTTCGAAGGCGACGAGGTGGATCTCGCGCAGGGTCGCGCTCGTCGACCTCGGCACTGATCGTCATCCGCTCGTGCTCCTGGTCGTTGCAGGCGAAGTGCTTGATGCAGCAGGCGACCCCGCCGGCCTGCACGCCCTCGACGTAGGCGCCGGCGATGCGGGCCGTCAGCAGCGGGTCCTCGGAGAACGACTCGAAGGTCCGCCCGGCCAGCGGCGTGCGCACAATGCACACCGTCGGGCCGAGCAGCACGTGCACGTCCTTGGAGCGGGCCTCGGCGGCCAGCACGTCGCCGAGTCGGCGGACGAGCTCGGGGTTCCACGTCGAGCCCGACGGCCATGCCGCAGGGGACCGACAGCGAGCGACGGCCGATGAGGCTGTCGCCCCGCACGCCCGACGGGCCGTCGGACACCTTGAGCGCCGGGATGCCCAGGCGCTCGACCGGCGGGAGGTACCACATGCTGGCGCCCGCGGTGAGGGACGCCTTCTCGTCGAGCGTCATGGCGCCGATGAGGCGCTCGATCTCGCTGCTGGCATCGTCCGCTGTCATTCGTCGTCTCCTCTTGTCCGCACCGTTGTCGTCACCACGTGTCGACGAAGGGGCGGCGGCGCCGGCCCCGCGCCTGTCCTGTCACCGCGCCGGGCCCGGCCGCCTCGAGCGCGTGCACGAAGCGCCGCCGGGTCACCGCCGGGTCGATCACGTCGTCGATCTCGAAGTGCTCGGCCACGTGGACCGCCTTGCCGTGCTCGTACGCCCGCGCCACCATGGCCTCGAAGGCGGCCGCCCGCTCGGCGGGGTCGTCGATGCGGTCGAGCTCGCGCCGGAAGCCCAGGCGCACCGCCCCCTCGAGGCCCATGCCGCCGAGCTCGCCGGTCGGCCAGGCCACGGTGAACAGGGGCCGGCGGAAGCTGCCGCCGGCCATGGCCTGGGCGCCCAGCCCGTAGCCCTTGCGCGTGATCACGCAGGCGAAGGGCACGGTGAGCGACGCCCCCACGACGAACATGCGGCTGACGTGACGCACCAGCGCCGTCTCCTCGGCCTCGGGCCCGACCATGAAGCCGGGCGTGTCGCACAAGGACAGGATCGGCAGCCCGAAGGCCTCGCACAGCTGCATGAAGCGGGCCGCCTTGTCGGCGTTGGCGGCGTCGATGGCGCCGGCCAGGTGCATGCGGGTTGTTGGCGATGACCCCGATCGCCCGGCCCTCCATGCGGACCAGCGCCGTCACCATGCCCGGGGCGAAGGACGGCCGCAGCTCCAGCACCGACCCCTCGTCGGCCAGCAGCTCGATCGACCCGCCGGATGTCGTAGACGCGGCGCCGATCCGGCGGGCACGACGTCGCGGCAGCGGTCCTGGTCGGGCGCCGTCCAGTCCCTCACGTCGCCCTTGGAAGTACGACAGGTACCGGCGGGCCACCTCGACGGCTTCCTTCTCGTCGGCGCAGAGGACATCGACGACCCCGTTCGGCACCTGCACCGACACCGGCCCGATGTCCTCGGGGCGGAACACGCCCAGCCCGCCGCCCTCGATCATGGCCGGCCCACCCATGCCGATGTTGGCGTCGGGCGTGGCGATGATGACGTGGCAGCACCCCAGCAGCGCGGCGTTGCCGGCGAAGCAGCGTCCGGACACCACGCCGACCAGCGGCACCTTGCCGCTCAGCGCGCCGAACAGCGCGAAGGCCTCGGTGTCGAGCCCGGTCACGACGGCCATGTCGGTGTCGCCCGGCCGCCCGCCGCCGCCCTCGGCGAAGAGCACGACGGGGAGGCGCAGCCGCTCGACGAGCTCGAAGAGCCGATCCTTCTTGCGGTGGTTCATCTGGCCCTGGGTGCCGGCCAGGACGGAATAGTCGTACGACAGCACCGCGCAGCGCGACCGTTCCTCGTCGAAGAGGTCGCCGTTGACCCGGCCGATGCCCGCCACCAGGCCGTCGGCCGGCGTGTTCGCGACGAGGTCCTCGGTGCTCCGGCGCGCCCGCTGCGCCGCGATGACGAGGCCGCCGTACTCCTCGAAGCTGTCCGGGTCGCACAGGTCCTCGATGTTCTCCCGGGCCGTCCGCCGCCCGCCGTCGTGCCGGCGCTGGGTGGCCGCCGGACGACCCCCGTCGAGCGTGCCGGCGACGCGGGCGCGCAGCTCGGCGAGCTCGGGACGCACGCCGCCGCTCGTCGTGCGCGACCGCGTCCCGGTCGGCGCTGCCTTGTTGGGCGGTCGTTGCCGCGCCCACCTCCGCACCCGAGGTCGCCGTCTCGTCCTCGTCGATCAGGAGCAGCACGTCCCCGGCCTGCACGGCGTCGCCGCCGACACGGCCACGGCGCGCACCGTCCCGGGCGCCGCGGCCTCCACGACGTGCTCCATCTTCATGGACTCGAGCACGAGCAGGACGGCCCCCGCCTCGACCTGGTCCCCGGGGCCGACCTCCACGCGGAGCACGGTGCCGGCGAAGGGCACCGTGAGCTCGGTCAGCCCTCCCACAGGGGCGTCGGGCACCTCGAAGCCGACGTCGGTGCCCCAGGTGTTGCGGTAGGAGACCTCGTGCACCGGGCGGCGCGGGGCGACGCCCCAGGTGCCGGTCGGGTACCCGAAGCTGACCATGCCCGAGAGAACCCAGCCCTGGTCCGCGGGCACGCCGAGGATCTCGAAGGTCTCGGTCGGATGGAAGAACTGGAGCAATGCGGTCAGGCAGCTACCGACGCCCTCGGCGCGGGCGGCGAGCATGGCGCTCCACACGGCCGGATAGATGGAGCCGCCGGTCGGGTCGTACTGGCAGAACGGGAACAGGTAGAGCGGCACCGTCTCGAAGTTGTCGGCCAGCCACTGGGCCGAGCGCTGCACCTTGAGCATCTGCACGGACTCCGGTGCCTCGGGGTCGGCGTGCGCCGCCTCGAGCTGGTCCTTGTAGACGGTCTTCCACAGCTCGCCCATGGCGTGCTGGTAGAGCGGGGCCAGGGCGGCCTTCTTCTCCGGGTCGTCGACCAACATGAAACGCCAGTTCTGCTGGTTGCCGCCGGAGGGGGCCCGGATGGCCGCATCGAGGATGCGGGCCTGGACGTCGTAGGGGATCGGGTCGGGCCGGACCCGGCGCATGGCGCGCGTCGTGTAGAGCGCTTCGTGGAGATCCATATGAACGGCACCTTACGTCGCCCGCCCGGCGATGCGCGGTGGCCCCACCGACGCGGTCCAATCAGCCGACTCCGATGTATCGCGGTGGTTTGGTCGGAGCCATCGGGTCACGCCCGCCGGCCCTCATGCCGTTCGGAGCGAGCGGAAGCACCACGGCTCGATACGCCACGGGCATTCCCGGCCGGGCGCGGGCGCGGTCCATCGCCTCGTGGCGCCGGAATTCCGTGAGCAGGGAAGCGCCGGCGAGGGCGATGCCCCAGCCGACCAGGACCACCTGCCAGAACCACGCCGGCAGGTGGTAGAGGAGGGGGGAGGTCGACCATGAGGCCACCGAGGTGGCGGCGAGTGCGATGAAGGGCGCGAGATTCCGGAACGGAGCGCCGCGCAGGGCTTGTGGCACGACCACCCCGACCGCCAGGAGGATCGCCACGACACGAAGCGGATGATCGAGGTCACCGAGGCCCTCGATCTCTCCGAGGAATACCGTGGGCACGAGCAACAGCCAGGCGACGAGCGTGCCGCGGACGTGGCCGCGCATGACGTCGAGCAGGATGAGCGACACCGACAGCGCCATGAAGTAGTACTCGAAGATCTGCTGCTCGAAGACGAGGCGGAGACCCAGTGACAGCGCCACGAGGGACAGGAGCGCCACGGGTTCGAGAGCAGCCGCGCCGAGCCGCCGTCTGGCCACCCAGGCGATCAATCCGGCCAGGGCGACGGGCGCGACGCGGGACAGCAGCAGGAGCGAAGCGCCGTGGAGATGAAGCTCCGAGAGTGCCGAGCCGCCGATGCCGCCTGTCATACCGGTGCCGAACAGCACGCTCTGGGCGGCGCTCACCGAACTCTTGATGATGAGCGGGACGGCAACGACGGCGACGGTCAGACTGGCCGCCCAGGCGTAGGAGACGTGCCGCGAGGGCGGGGCCAGGACGAGGAGCGGCACCGCCACGAGCAGCGCGAATTGCTGGGAGAGGAAGCCGAGGCCGATCAGGACGCCGGCGGCGGCCCACGAGCCTCGCCGGGCGCAGGCGAGGGCGCCCAACGCGAGGCCCAGCGCCAGAAGGTCCTCAGGGTGGAAGGTGCTCTGCACGCATGTCCAGACCATCGGCGTGCAGGCCGCGAGGAGGGCAACGGCGGGCTCCCAGCGGGACCGCCCCCGCTCCGTGGTTCGCAACAGGGCGACGATTCCGGCCATGAGGGCGAACCAACCCAGGTACCCGATCTTCACGGTCGAGCCGATCGTCTTCGCGGACAGCGACCACGTGTTGATGACGACGAACGCGTTGTCGCAGCGCGGGCCCATGGTGGATCGCGAGGGAAAGGGCGCGCCGTGCCCGATATGGCTGAACGCAGCGATGCCACCCGAGAGCAACGGGTAGAGCGGCGCAGTGACGCGGAAGCCGTGCGGGAACGCACATGCCAATTGGCCGTGCGCAACAGCCCATGTACTGAAGACGGACTCGAAGGTGTCGCTGCCGGAGAAGCCGCCGAGGCCCGTCACGAGAATTGCGAACAATGCAGTGGCCAGGGCCCAGCCCAGGGCACACCACCATCCCGAGAGTGGCGCGCCCAACCAGGCCCAAAGGCCCCGCGCCGGTCGAGTGGGAATCCCGACACCGCCATACATCGCCAAGAGCACAAATCATAGGGAGCGACGCCCGAGATAGTTAGAGCCGAAAGAGCTCAATTTCCGGGCTGAAAAGCGATGACACGGCATCAGGCCCCGTTCACTGCGTTGACTGCGTTCACTGCGTGCGAGCGCGCCGAAGCAGCCGGAGGACTCGCGTCAGTCCGGCCGCGCTGCGGTCTTCGGCGCATCGAAGGTCGTCAACCCGAGACGGCGCTCTGGCATGCCTCCCCGTTGACCCCGAGGTCCTGGTTCGGGACGTACGACTGCTCGAAGCTGTTGGCCGGGCTGACCCAGACGTCGCCCGCGTCGTCGTATTCCACGACGTACTTCGAGGTGGCCGGCGCCGCGGGCAGGAAGGTATCGCCCCGGCTTCCTGTCGTGAGCGGCCCGTAGTTGCTGGCGTACGACCCCGCGCTCCAGGCCGCAGTGGGCACGGGGATCGAGCCCGTTTCTGCGTGATACGCCTCGAGTGCGGTGTCGACGCTCTTCACGTCCGCCTGGCACTGGGCGACCACCTGCGCCTGCTGCGGGGACGCCGCGCTGTTCTCGGCCGAGCGGATGGTGGCGAACGCCGCGATCCAGAACGCCAAGAGGAGCGCGAAGAGCACGAGCGTGACGAAGCCGATGATGATCCCGGCCAGCGCCAGGCCGTCACCGCTCTGGTACCCGCGGGACTCGCGGATCTCGCGGCGCGCCTTGTAGCCGAAAATGATGCCGAGCAAGGAGCCGATGCCGAAGAAGCCGAGTATCGAGAGCACCAGCGAGGCGATCGCCAAGCCGTTGGTCGTCTGCGCCGCCGGTCGCATCGGCCCGGGAGAAGGCTGGTAGCCGCCCATGGGCGGGGACGGCGGCGCCGTGGGTGATGCCTGGTGAGCGCGGCGGACGGGTCAGCGCCGCATAGGAGCTCGAGTACACCGAGGCTCCCGCGGGAATCGGTTCGGCCGAGTCCTCTACCCATCCGGTGCCCCGCCAGTGCCGCGTCTTCGCCCAGGTATGGCCGTCCCAGTACGCCTGGGTGTTCGTCCGCTGGTCGACCGAATACCAGCCCGGCGCGACACTCACCTCCGCCGGAGGCGGTGGGGGTGAGGCCTGGTCCCCGGCCGGCGGCGGCGCGGTGGACGCGTCAGCGAACGGTTCCTCGCCCACGTTCATCGGTGACTCCTCAGCGCGCCGTTCACTCCGCCGTGCATGGCAACTCCCTCCGCCGTTCCTCTGCGCAGGGTACGGCCAAGGGTTGCAGCCTGGGAGGTACCGAAAGTCACACGAAGCCGCAACGGAGCCACAACATTGCGCGTGGCCGGAGTCGTGGATGGCACCGGTGCGGTACCGGCGCAGTGGTCAGGCGGTGACGCCCTCGTTCATGGCCTGCAGGCGGTCCAGCGCGTCCACGTACTCCTCGACCATGCCGAGCACCACGTCCTTGGTGCGCCGAACCGACGTCGCCGCGCCGATGATCTGGCCGGCGGGGTTGAAGTTCACGTCCCGCGCCTCTTCCGGGTAGGCGTGCCCACGCGAGACGCAGTCGATGGCGACCATCATCTGCAGCGGCATGCCGAGCGGCTTGGGATTGCCGGGCGCCTCCCAGGCATCCGTCCAGTCGTTCTTCAACAGGCGGCAGGGTTTGCCGGTGAAGGAGCGGGAGCGCACCGTGTCGCGCGACGTCGCCTTGAGGTAGGACTCCATCTGCTTCGGGGGCACATCCGCCTCCTCGACGGTGAGCCACAACGAGCCCGTCCAGACGCCCGCCGCGCCCATGACCATGGCGGCCGCCATCTGGCGGCCCGACCCCACGCCGCCGGCGGCGAGCACAGGCAGGGGAGCGACCGCGTCGATGACTTCGGGCCACAGGACGATGGAGCCCACGTCGCCTGTGTGCCCGCCACCCTCGGAGCCCTGGCAGATGACGACGTCGACCCCGGCCGCCTTGTGGTTCAGCGCGTGCTTCACCGAACCGGCCAGGGCGGCGATCAGCATCCCGTGCTCGTGCACCTGCTCGATGACGTCGTCGGGGGGTGTGCCCAGCGCGTTGGCCACCAGCGCCACCTTCTCGTGGCGCAGAATCACCTCGACGAGCGGTGCCGCCGTGGCGGCGGTCCAGCCCAGCAGCTCGCGCCGGGGCCCGCCCTCTATCTCGGGCACGCCGTGGTCGGCCAGGATCTTCTTGGCGAAGGTGCGGTGCTCGTCGGGGATCATGGCCCGCAGCTCCTCCTCGAGCTTCACCGGGTCGAGCTCGCCCATGCCCTCGTACTTGCCGGGGATGACGATGTCGACCCCGTACGGGCGGTCACCCACGTGCTCGTCGAGCCAGGTCAGCTCGACTTCGAGCTCGTCCGCGCTGAAGCCGACGGCGCCGAGGACGCCGAGACCGCCGGCGTTGCTCACGGCGGCGGCGACGTCACGGCAGTGCGTGAAGGCGAAGATCGGGAACTCGATACCGAGGCGTTCGCACAGTTCGTTGTGCACGGGGATTCCTCCTAATTACTGCTTGGGCTCATCGGGTCTCCGTGGAGAATTGCCACGAAGATGGTGACCGGTCGCCCGGGGTGCCCCCGGGAACTAGAACAGATTCTACTTTTCATCGGCCGCCCCTGCAGGTCCGGCCGGTTGAGCCCGTTTTGCCGAGCGCAACCGCCATACCGATCAGGCGATGGTCTCCTCTTCCTGATCGGCGAACTGCGTGCGGTAGAGCTCGGCGTAGAGGCCGTTCTCGGCCAGCAGGCTGGCGTGCGTGCCTCGCTCGACGATGCGACCGCCGTCGATGACGAGCAGCTCGTCCGCCTCACGGACCGTGGAAAGGCGGTGCGCGATGACGAGGGAGGTGCGACCGGCGAGCGTCTCGCGCAGGGCGCGCTGCACGGCCGCTTCGGACTCGGAGTCCAGGTGCGCGGTGGCCTCGTCCAGCACCACGATGTCGGGCGCCTTGAGGAGCAGCCGGGCCAGCGCCACCCGCTGCTTCTCGCCGCCCGAGAGCCGGTAGCCCCGCTCGCCGATAACGGTGTCGAGGCCGTCGGGCAGCTCGCCGACCAGATGCCCGATCTGCGCCTGGGCGAGGGCTTCCGTGATGTCGGCCTCGCTCGCCTCCGGGCGGGCGTACATGAGGTTGGCCCGCAGGGTGTCGTGGAAGAGGTGGGGGTCCTGGGTCACGACGCCGACCGCGTCGCGCACCGAGGCCATGGTGGCGTGCCGCACGTCGATGCCGCTCAGGCGCACCGACCCCGCCGTCACGTCGTAGAGGCGCGGCACCAGGTTCGAGATGGTCGTCTTCCCGGCCCCCGACGGGCCGACCAGTGCCACCATGTGGCCGGGCTCGACGGTGAAGGAGACGTCGTGGAGGACTTCGCCCCGCTGGCCGGCCTCGAGCACCGCCACCGACTCGAGTGAGGCCAGCGAGACTTCTCCGGCACTGGGGTAGGTGAAGTCGACATCCGTGAACGCGATGGAGGCATTGCCCCGCGGGACGTCGACGGCGTCAGGGTCCTCTTCGATCATGGGCTCGATGTCGAGGACCTCGAAGATGCGCTCGAAGGAGACGAGGGCGGTCATCACGTCGAGGTTGACATTCGAGAGCTGGGTCAGCGGTTGGTAGAGGCGCGTCAGGTAGCTGGCCAGCGCGACGACGGTACCGACCTGCAGCTCACCGTGCACCGCGGCGATACCGCCGAAGCCGTAGACGAGCGCCGTGGCCAGCGCCGCCGTCAGGGTGAGCGAGACGAGGAACACGCGGAGTAGGTGGCCTGGGAGATGCCGATGTCGCGTACGCGGCCGGCCTTGGTGTCGAAGGACTCGGCCTCGGAATCGGGGTGTCCCATCAGCTTGACCAGCATCGCCCCGCCCACCTGGAAGCGCTCCTGCATGATCATGTTCATTTCGCTGTTGAGGTTGTACCCCTCCTTCGTCAGCGAACCGATGCGCTGGCCCACGAACCGGCCCGGGATGAGGAACACGGGGACGAGGATGAGCGCGGCCAGCGTGATCTGCCAGCTGAGGAAGAACATGGTGCCGAGCACGATCACCACGGTCACGAAGTTGCCGACGACGTTGGACAGGAGGTCGGTGAAGGCCTGCTGGGCTCCGATCACGTCGTTGTTGAGCCGGCTGACCAGCGCGCCGGTCTGGGTGCGCGAGAAGAAGGCCAGCGGCATCCGCTGGATGTGACGGAAGACCTTTGAGCGCATGTCGAAAATGAGGCTCTCGCCGATGTAGGCCGAGATGCGCCGCTCGGTGAGGACGAGGCCGGCGTCGGCCAGGGCCAGGATTGCGACGAGGACGGCCAGCTGGACCACCAGTCCGGAGTCCTTCTTGAGGATCCCGTTGTCGATCAGGGCCCGCAGGATGAGAGGGTTCACGGCGCTGATGGCGGCGTCGAGAACCACGACGGGGAGGAAGACGGCCAGGATCTTGCGGTAGGGGACGGCGAAGGTGAGCATGCGCCGTGCCGTGCCCTTCTGGACCCGGTGCTGCAGGACGGCACGGTCCTGGCGCACGGAGCGCATGCCGCCCCAGCCACCACCGCGGCCGCCACCTCCCATGCCATGGCCGCGCATACTCATGGGAGCAAACTACCGTCGGCGCCTCGCAGGCCTGGTCAGCGCAATGGGGACGCGCCGCTCCGGAGGTTCAGGATTGATCGGTCAGGCGGGCGTGACCCGGCGGCGGATGAGGGTCACGATGACGAAGGCCAGGGCGAAGAGGGCCAACACGCCCACGACGGCAGCCATGACGCCAGTGCCCTTGAGGCCGAGGCTGGCCGGCACGGTGTTGGCCCCGGCGGTGACGTGGCTCGCCAGTTGCGCATGCACCGTGCCCGACCGGAGCCGGGTGGCCGCTGAGGCAACGGCGGAGCCGGCGGTGACCGACCACAGCAGCGCGCCCAAGGTTGCCGCCACCATGAACACCCGAAGTTGCCGCACGATCATGATGGTCACGCCTCCCTAGCTGAAACCCGGTACGCAGCCGCTGTCGCTTTCGTTCACAAGGAAAACGGCGGCTGCCGTCCCGTCTTTCGCACGACCTTGTCCGGCAACCCCCATGAGCCGAAAAGTGGCAGGTGGCGGGCATCCTCGCGGCGAGGCGGAAGTGAGCCTCAGTACGCCCCGATGCCCCGGGCCATCGTCTTGGGGGTCTCGAACATGATCTTGAGGTCCCACCAGAGCGACCACGAGGCCACGTAGAGGTAGTCGAGTTGCACGAGATCGCTGCGCGTCAGGTCGTTGCGACCCGAGACCTGCCACAGGCCGGTGATGCCGGGCCGCACCTCGAAGCGGCGCGTGGCCCAGCCCTCCACGTTGGACTCGCTCGGAACGAAAGGCCTTGGTCCCACGACGGACATGTCGCCCTTGAACACATTGATGAATTGGGGGATCTCGTCGATGCCGGTCCGGCGCAGGAACGCGCCGAAGCGTGTGATGCGGCTCATCTCCTCCGTCTTGCGGCGCAGCTCGTGGAGGGGTCGGTCGAGGTCCCGGAGTGGTGGGTCCTCCGGCGCAAAGGCGGGCACGACCGCCGTGTCCGTCGTCATGGAGCGGAACTTGATGACCGTGAACGGCTCCGCGTCGCGCCCCATGCGGACCTGGTGGAAGAACACGGGACCGGGAGAGCTCAGCTTGACGCCCAGAGCAACCAGGAGCAGGAGCGGGGACGTGACGAGCAGCATGGCCGAGCTGATGCACAGGTCGAACGCGCGCTTCATGACCTTGTCCCACGCGCTGAGGTGGGGCTGCGCGATCTCGAGGAAGGGCATCCCCGCCAGGTCAGTGAGATTCGAGCGCCAGCTGATGAGCTCGTAGTAGCGCGGGACCATGGCGATGTGGACGAAGTCCTGCAGCTGGCGGTAGACGTTCATGGACTCGAGCGAGAACTCGTCCTGGGCGGCGACGAGGACCCGGTGCACGTCGAGCTGGCGGCACAGCCGGGGGAGGTCGGCCAGCATGCCGAGCGTGTCGTCCACACCCACCTCTCGGCCGCTCCCGCCGTCGACGATGCGTCCGACCAGCGTCATGCCCGGGTCCTGGCGCACGCTCAGCATGATGCGATCGGCGGTGGTGCCCGACCCGACGACCAGCACCCGGGTGGTCGTCAACGCGTGGAGGAAGGAGCGCAGGACCATGCGGCCGATCGTGATGGTGACGACGCTGACGATCACGGCCATGACGAGCTGGGTCGCATAGGGCTCGGACGTGGCGAACAACACGTGGAACAGCGAACCGATGGCGAGGGCGAGCACACAGCCCTCGCCGATGCCGAAGGACAGTTCCCGTATCTCGAGGAAGGCGCTCGGCTGCAGCCGGCGATGGGTCACCCGGTAGACGCCTCCCGACGCCAGGGCGATCACCACCGCCACCGGGAAGAGCGAATCGATCTGCAGGTTGGTCAGCAGCTGCCCGGGCGTGTTCACCGGCACGGCCGAGATTTGTGAGAGGAGCACCAGCGACAGCGGCAGCGCCACGCAGGCGCACACGAAGTCGCAGCAGATCTGGACGAGCGTCAACTCCTTGTCCGTGATGGTGCGGTAGGGGGAGGACTGCCCACCGGGCATGGGAGCCCGGGGCGACGCGGTGACAGCCCCCGCCTGCGCCTTGACCTCCGGATCCGAGATGCTCATCGCCTACCCTCCGCCGGGCTCTCCCCCCTCATGGGGGGGAACAGCGCAGGGGGGCCGGACTGGCGGTTGGGGAGGGGGCGGTCAGGCGGAGCCGCCGACGGCGTGGACGCCGCCGTCGACGTGCAGGATCTCCCCGGTCGTCATGGGGAGGAGGTCGCTGAAGAGGGCGAGGCAGGCCTTGGCCACCGCCGTCGAGTCGTGGATGTCCCAGCCGAGCGGGGCCCGGTCGGCCCAGGTGTCCTCGAAGGCGCCGAAGCCCGGGATCGACTTGGCCGCCATGGTGCGGATGGGCCCGGCCGCCACCAGGTTCACCCGGATGCCCTGGGGCCCGAGCTCCTTGGCCAGGTAACGCGAGAGCGACTCCAGCCCGGCCTTGGCCACGCCCATCCAGTCGTAGACGGGCCAGGCCACGGTGGCGTCGAAGTCGAGGCCGACCACGGACGCGCCACCGTCCGCTCCCGCCGCCTGCAGCAGGGGCAAGAAGGCGTCGACGAGCGCCTTGAGCGAGTACGTCGAGATGTGGATCGCCGTCGACACGTCGTCCCAGTCGGCGGCGAACATCCCGCTGCCCAGGCAGTCGGGCGGCGCGAAGCCGATGGCGTGCAGGAGCCCGTCCATGCGGTCCCAGCGCGCCGCCAGCGCCGCGCCCGCCGCCTGCAATTGCTCGGGCGAGGTGACGTCGATCTCGAGGACTTCGGGCTCGCGTGGGAGCTTGCGCGCCGTGCGCCGGGTCAGTGACAGGGCGCGCCCTGCGCCCGAGAGGACGATGTCCGCCCCTTCCTCCTGGGCCAGGCGGGCCACCGAGAAGGCCAGCGAGGCGTCGGTGAGCACGCCGGTGACGAGAAGCCGCTTGCCGTCGAGGAGTCCCACTGCGCCAGGAGGTTATGCGAAGGTAGGGGCGTGCACGTGGGAATCCTTGGTGGGACGGGCCCGGCCGGCCGCGGGGTCGCGGTCCGGCTGGCCGACGCCGGCCTCCGGGTCACGCTGGGTTCGCGCGACGCGGAGCGGGCGGCCACGGTGGCCGGTGAGGTGGTGGCTCGCTGGCCCGACAGCGACCTGAACCTGGGAGGTGCCGACAACGCAGGGGCCGCCGAGGCGGACCTCGTGGTCCTGGCCACCCCGTGGGACAGCGCCATCGCGACCGTGCGCGCCGTGCAGGAGCCGCTCGCCGGCAAGGTCGTGGTCTCCATGGTCAATGCCCTGGTGAAGGAGGGGCGCGAGATGCTCGCCCTCATCCCGCCCCGGGGCTCCATGGCCGCCGCGGTGCAGGCCGCCCTGCCGCAGAGCCTGGTGGCCGCCGCCTTCCATCACCTGCCGGCCTCGGAAATGGAAAACCTCGAATCGGGGTTGGAAGCTGATGTGCTCGTGTGTTCTGACCATCCGGAGGCGACGGCGGGGACGGTCGCGCTCGTGGAGCAGATGGCGGGTCTCCGCCCACTGGACGCCGGGAGCCTGAACCAGGCATTGGCCATCGAGGCCTTCACCGCCGTCTGCATCACCCTCAACATCAAGCACAAGGCGCACTCCACGTTGAGGATCGCTGGTCTGTAGCTGTGCGGTTGTACGACACGGCGCGCGGGGAGGTCGTCGAGCTCGACGCCGGCCCATTGGTGACGATGTACTCGTGCGGTATCACCCCGTACGACTCGGCCCACCTGGGCCATGCCGCCGTCTACCTCTACTTCGACATGTTGCAGCGCCGCCTGCGCGACGCCGGGCACGACACGAAGTGCGTGCGCAACGTCACCGACGTCGACGACGACATCCTGCGCAAGGCACGCGAGCTCGGCGTGCACTACCTGGACCTGGCGGCCGAGGAGATGGCGCGCTTCGACGCCGAGATGGGCCTGCTCAACCTCCTGCCCGTGTACTCCGAGCCGCGGGCGACCTCCGCCATCTCGGAGATCCTGTCGCTGATCGGCGCCGCGCTCGAAGGAGGCTTCGCCTACGAATCCGGCGGGTCGGTCTACTTCAGCGTGGCCACCTTCCCCGAGTTCGGCCGCATCAGCGGCTATGACCGGGACCGCATGCTGGTGCTGGCCGCCGAGCACGGTGGCCACCCCGAGGACCCCAACAAGCGGGATCCCCTCGACTTCGTGCTGTGGCAGCCGTCGCTGCCCGACGAGCCGGCGTGGGAGTCGCGTTGGGGTCCGGGACGGCCCGGTTGGCACATCGAGTGCTCGGCGCTGGTGCTGCGAGAGCTCGGCGAGACGATCGACATCCACGGCGGCGGCCGCGACCTGGTGTTCCCCCATCACGAGTGCGAGACGGCGCAATCCGAATCGGTGACGGGGGAGCGCTTCGTCCGGCTGTGGTTCCACGTGGGCCTGGTGGGGCTGGACGGGACGAAGATGTCGAAGTCGCTCGGCAACCTCGTCTTCGTCGGCGACCTGTGCAAGGAATGGGACCCGGCGGCCGTGCGCCTCGCGCTGCTGGACCACCACTACCGTCACGACTGGGACTGGCGCACCGACGAGGACATGCCGGCGGCGGCGTCCCGGCTGGCGCTGTGGCGCAGCGCGCCGGAACGCGCGGGTGACGACGCGGGTCGAGCCGCGGCGTGGCCGCCGTGCGGGCCGCCCTCGACGACGACCTCGACACGCCCGCCGCGCTGCGCGCGCTCGACGACGAGGCGACCGCCGGGCGGCCGGTTGCCGACGGGGCACGGCTCCTCGGCGTCACGCTCTGACCTCGGAGCGGGCCGACGGGCACGACCGGGGGCCCCGGGTGGGCCGGGTCCGCGGGGACCGTCCAGTACCCTTGGGGGACCACGAACGGAGTCCGGACCAGGAACAATCCGCCGGCTGAGCAGGAAAGGACGCACGATGCCAGGCGTCATCTCGGTTGGTCTTCCCGACGGCTCGACGCGGGAACTGGCTGAGGGCACGACGGGTCTGGAGCTGGCCCAGTCCATCGGCTCCCGCCTGGCCAAGGCCGCCGTCCTCGCCACCGTCGACGGCCGGGAGGTCGACCTGGAGTTGCCGCTGCCCGACGGGGCCCAGGTGGCCATCGTCACCGCGGACTCCGACGCCGGGCGCGAGGTGCTGCGCCACTCGACCGCGCACGTCCTGGCCCAGGCCGTCCGCCGCCTCTGGCCCGGCGCCAAGTACGCCATCGGGCCGGTGATCGAGAACGGCTTCTACTACGACTTCGAGCTGCCGGGCGGGGCCCACTTCAGCGACGACGACCTCGACGCGCATCGACGCCGAGATGCGGGACATCATCAAGGAGGACCAGCCCTTCGTCCGCCACGAGCACACGCTCGAGGAGGGGCTGGAGATCTTCGCCGACCAGCCCTTCAAGCAGGAGATCATCGAGGCGGTCGGGAGCGGGGCCGACGAGGTCGACGCCGCCGGCGTCGGTCGTCAGCACCTACCGCAACAACGACGCCTTCATCGACCTGTGCCGCGGGCCGCACGTGCCCTCGACCGGCCGGCTGGGCCACTTCAAGCTCATGCGGGTCGCCGGGGCCTACTGGCGCGGCGACGAGAAGCGCGAGCAGCTGCAGCGCATCTACGGGACGGCGTGGGAGTCGGAGAAGGCGCTGGCCGCCTACCTGCACCAGCTGGAGGAGGCCGAGCGGCGCGACCACCGCAAGCTCGGGGCGGAGCTCGACCTCTTCAGCTTCCCCGAGGAGATCGGGTCGGGCCTGGCCGTCTTCCACCCCAAGGGCGGGACCATCCGCCGCCTGATGGAGGACTACTCGCGGCAGCGCCACGTGGAGTCGGGCTACGACTTCGTCAACTCGCCGCACATCACGAAGAGCGCGCTGTTCGAGCAGTCGGGCCACCTCGACTGGTTCGCCGAGGGCATGTACCCGCCGATGGAGCTCGACGGCGGGCAGCAGTACTACCTCAAGCCGATGAACTGCCCGTTCCACATCCTCGTGTACAAGAGCCACCAGCGCTCCTACCGCGAGCTGCCGATGCGGCTCTTCGAGTTCGGCACGGTCTACCGCTACGAGAAGTCGGGCGTGCTGCAGGGCCTGACCCGCGTGCGGGGCATGACCCAGGACGACGCCCACATCTTCTGCACCCGCGAGCAGATGGACGCCGAGCTCGTCCGCACGCTGCACTTCGTCCTCGACCTGCTGCGCGACTACGGGCTCAACGAGTTCTACCTGGAGCTGTCGACCAAGCCGCCCGGCAAGGCCGTCGGCTCCGACGAGGACTGGGAGGTCGCCACCGAGGCGCTGCGCACCACCGCGCTCGAAATGGGCCTCGATGCTCGTCATGGACGAGGGCGGCGGCGCCTTCTACGGCCCCAAGATCTCCGTCCAGGCCCGCGACGCCATCGGCCGGACCTGGCAGATGTCGACCGTGCAGCTCGACTTCCAGCTGCCGCAGCGCTTCGGGCTGGAGTACATCGGCGCCGACAACCAGCGCCACCAGCCGATCATGATCCACCGGGCGCTGTTCGGCTCGGTGGAGCGCTTCATGGCCGTGCTCATTGAGCACTACGCCGGCGCGCTGCCGACCTGGTTGAGCCCCGAGCAGGTCCGTGTCATTCCCGGTGACCGACGCGCACGCCGACTACGCGCAGTCCGTCGTCGACGCCTGCGCCGCGGCGGGCCTGCGGGCGCACGGTCGACAGCAGCGGCGAGAAGATGGGCGCGCTGATCCGCCGGGCCAAGCTGGCCAAGATCCCCTACGTGCTCGTCGTGGGCGACCAGGACGTGGCGGCGGGGACGGTCGGCGTGAACCGGCGCGGCTGGACGACCAAGCCCGAGCAGGGCGTGCCCGTGGCCGACCTGGTGGCCGAGGTCGTCGACGAGGTCGACCGCAAGGGCCTCCCCGAGGACAGGGCGCCCGCCCCGGCGCGGCGACGTGAGCGGGCGGCGGGCAGCGCCGTGAGCCTCGAGCACCTCTGGGCCGGGTGGCGCCGCGAGTACATCGTGGAGGCGACGGCGCGGGAGCGCGCGGGCGGGATCTCCCACGACGAGGCCGACTGCGTCTTCTGCCGGCTGGCGGCCAGCGGTCCGCCCTCGGAGGACAACCTCGTCGTGTGGCGGGGCGAGACGGCCTTCGTCGTCATGAACGCCTACCCCTACGCCAGCGGGCACGTGCTCGTCCTGCCCCTGCGCCACGTCGGGTCGCTGGCCGACCTGACCGCCGACGAGTCCACCGAGTTGTGGGCGGCGACGCAGGCGGCGGTGGCCGCCATCGAGGCGGCCTACGAGCCCGACGGCCTCAACATGGGCGCCAACCTCGGCCGGGCGGCGGGCGCGGGCATGCCGGCCCACGTCCATCTGCACGTCCTGCCGCGCTGGTCCGGCGACACCAACTTCATGACGGCGGTGGCCGAGACCCGCGTCATGCCCGAGACGCTGCAGCTGTCCTGGAAGAGGCTCACCGACGCCTGGCCCGGGTAGCGCGCCGCCCGACGGGCCCGATCGCCCTCGGGAGCCGGGGGGCGCCGTGGGCACGCGCCCCGACGGCGCCGTACCCGAGACGACCTGCGCCCGGCTGCCGGCGCCGTCGCCCGACGGCGTCGCGGTCATCGCCGTCCGTCGCCACGCCCCGCCGTCGCCGACGCCGCCGGCGCCGTCCGCCGGGCCCTGCGCAAGGCCTGGCCGGCGGCCCGCATCGTCATCGGTTTCGCCCTGGTCGGCGTCGCGCTGTGGGTGCTCTCCTCCAAGACCTCCGAGCTCGAGGGCTTCAGCACCGTCTTCCGGAACTTCGACTGGTGGTGGGTGCCGCCGGCGGTGGTCGCCGAGATCGGCTCCTATTTCTGCTTCGCCGCCATGCAGTTCGAGCTCCTCAAGGCGGGGCACCTGCGGGCGCCGTGGAGGCCGTTGGTCAAGCTGACGTTCGCGTCGCAGGCCATCACCAACTCGCTGCCCATCGGCAACGCCGTCGCCTCGGTCTACGGCTTCCGCTGGTTCCGTCGCTTCGGCGCCGACAACACGCTGGCCGTGTGGGCGCTGGCCGGGACGCTGGTGGCGGCGTCGGTCAGCCTGTCGCTGCTCGCCATCCTCGGGTTGGGCGTGGCCACCCAGGAGGGCGCCTCCCTCGACCTCGTGCCCGTGCTCATCGGCACCTTCGTCGTCATGCTCGGCATCGGGTCCCTCTTCGTCTACGAGCGCCCGCTCCACGCGGTGCTGTCGTGGGCGCTGAAGCTCTCGGTGGCCGTCACCGGCCGGCCCCGGGGCGACACCGTGGCCCTGATCGACCGCGTCATCGCCTGGATGACCGCCGTGCGCCTCAGCTGGAGCCAGATCGGCCGCATCGTCACCTGGGGCACGCTCAACTGGCTGCTCGACTGCGCCTGCTTCGCCATGATGTTCCTGGCCCTCGGCGTGCCGATCCCGTGGAAGGGGCTGCTGCTCGCCTACGGCGCCGGCCAGCTGGCCGCCTCGCTGCCCATCACCCCGGGCGGCCTCGGCGTCGTCGAGGGCTCCATCACGGTGGCGCTCGTCGCCTTCGGCGGGCCCGAGGCCAGCACGGCCTACGCCGTGCTGCTCTACCGGATCATCAGCTTCTGGATGATCCTGGTGGTCGGCTGGCTCTTCATCGGCCAGCTCGCGCTGCAGGTCCGCCGCGGGCGCTGGCCCCGGCAGGCCCTCGCCAGCGAGGTCGAGGCCGGCCCCGTGGCCTACGAGACGCCGGCGACGCGCCGTTCCGCTGCCGGCGCCGTCCCCGGCCCGGCCCCGACCCAGTCCCCGTCCCCGGCCGGAGGTGCCGAGTGAATCGCATCCCGCATCGGCGCCCTGGCCGCCGCCCTCGTCCTGGCGGCCTCGCTCCTGGCGTCGTGCTCGTCCGCCCGCACCGACCTCGGCACGACGGACGACTCCTGCTACCTGGCCCTGCCGACGGCGGCCAAGGCGGTCGGGGGCCACGGCCACCTCGAGGGCGTGCGCAAGTACACGTTGAGCGGCCTGCACAGCGTGGCGCCGCGCCTCTACAGCCGGCTGGCCCACGACGTGTCGAAGAAGCAGGCCGTCTGCGTCGCCGGCTACACGGGCCACTTCACCTCGTCGGAGGTCTCCAAGCCGCTCGGGCGACCGCTCGGGCACCCTGGCCGTGGCCGTCGTGACGACGCCGGCCAACAGGCTGCTGGGCACGCTCATCCTGACCAAGCTCCCGGTGCGCTTCCAGCACACCCACCCGTTCCTGGGATGACTCAGACCGGTCAGCCCGCCAGCGGTCGGGATCGACGCCATCAGGTGGTCGGGCACGGCGTCGTAGTGGTCGTAGGCCACGGTGAAGGAGCCCCGCCCGCCGGTCAGCGCCCGCAGGTCGACCGCGTAGCGGGTGAGCTCGGCCGTCGGCGCCGTGGCGGTCACCGTCTGGTAGCCCTCGTCGGCCGCGGCTCGGTCCCGATGATGCGGGCCCGCCGGGCGTGCAGGTCCCCGAGCACGTCGCCCTGGCATTCGGCCGGGATCGTGACCGACAGCCGCGAGATCGGCTCCAGCACGATCGGACCGGCCTCGGCCATGGCCGCCCGCACGGCCAGCGCCGCCGCCATCTTGAAGCTCACCTCGTTGGAGTCCACCGAGTGCGCCTTGCCGTCGTCCACCGTCACGGCGATGTCGACCACCGGGTAGCCGTGCACGCCGCCGGCGCCGAACGTCTCGAGCACGCCCTTCTCCACGGCGGGGATGTACTGGCGGGGGATGGCGCCGCCCACGACCTCGTCCCGGAAGGCGAAGCCCTCGCCGCGGCCCAGCGGCTCGAGGCGCAGATGGCAGACGCCGAACTGCCCGTGGCCGCCCGACTGCTTCTTGTGCTTCCCCTCGGCCGCCGCCTGCCGGGTGATCGTCTCGCGGTAGGGGATGCGCAGCTCCTCGCGCTCGACGTGCACGTTGCACTTGCGCTCCAGCCGCTCGAGCGTCACGGCCAGGTGCACCTCGCCGCTGACCCCGAGGATCGTCTGGTGCGTCTCGTCGTCGCGGGCCACCGTCAGCGAGGGGTCCTCGTCGCACATGCGGTGCAGGGCCGACATGAGCTTGTCGTCGTCGGCCCGCGTGGCGGGCTTCACCGCCACCTGGAGCGCCGGCGCCGGCAGCGTGGGCGGCGGCACCACGACGGGCTGCCCCTTGGGGGCCAGGGTGTCGCCGGTGCGCGTCCCGTTGAGGCGGGGCACCGCCACGAAGTCGCCGGCCGCGACCGTCGTCGCGGGCGCCGTGGCGTGGCCGGCGATGCTCTGCAGCGCGTGCAGCCGCTCCTCTTCGCGGGTGCGCGGGTTGACCAGGACGGCGTCGGGCTGCAGCGTGCCCGAGACCACCTTGCAGAGGGACATCTTGCCGGTGTGGCCGTCGTTGAAGGTCTTGGTCACGGTGAGCAGCGTCGGGCCGCCGGGGTCGCACGGGATCTCGGCCGTCTCGGTCCCGGCGGTGGCCAGGAGCGGCGGCCGCGACGCCGGGCTCGGGCACAGCTCCTCGATGAGGCGGGCCAGCCGGTCGACGCCGACCCCGCTGGCGGCCGAGCAGCACAGCACCGGGAAGACGCTGGCCGAGGCGACGCCGCCGGCCAGGCTCTTCTCGAGCTCGCCGTAGTCGAGCGTCTCCCCGTTGAGGTAGCGCTCCATCAGGTCGTCGTCGCCCACCACGATGCCCTCGACGAGTTGCTCGTGCACCGTGTGCTCCTCGTCGACCAGGTCGTCGGGGATCGGCCCCTCGTGGCCGGCCGGCGGCACGGTGCCGTCGACGGCGCCGCCGGCCGCCGGCATGTCGTAGTGCGTGGCCGTGTCGTCGAGCAGGTCGATCACGCCGTGGAAGTCGGCCTCGTGCCCGATGGGCAGCTCCACCGGCGCCACCCCGGCGCCGAAGGACGCCCGGATCTCGGCCAGCGTGCGGTCGAAGTCGGCCCGCTCGCGGTCGAGCTTGTTGATGACGATGACCCGCGGCACGCCGAGCCGGGCGGCGGCCCGCCAGGCGTCCTCGGTCTGGGCCTGCACGCCGTCGGTGGCGCTGACGACGACGACGGCCAGGTCGACGTTGGCCAGGGCGGTCACCATCTCGCCGGCGAAGTCGGCGTACCCGGGCGTGTCGAGCAGGTTCACCTTGACCCCGTTGACCGTGAAGGGGGCCAGGCTGGTCGAGATGGAGAGCTGGCGCGCCACCTCCTCGGGCTCGAAGTCCATGACGGTGCTGCCCTTCTCGACCGATCCCCGCCGCGCGATGGAGCCGGTGGCGGCCAGCAGCGCCTCGGCGAGCGTGGTCTTGCCGGCTCCGTGATGGCCGACGAGGGCGACGTTGCGGATAGCGGTCGGGTCGTGTGGCACCTGGTCCTCCGTCCTCCGTCCGTTCAGGTGGGCCTGAACCGGCTCGTTGGCTTCGAGTGTACGACCGCTCGTCTCGCGCCGCTCGGGCGCCGGGGAGCGGGGTGCCGGCCGCCCGGTTCAGCCCGGGCCCGGAGCGGCGGGGCCGCCCGCTCCCGCCCGGGCCGCCAGCGCGGCGTCGTACTCGTGGCGGATGGAGTAGCGGATGAAGAGGGCGAGGGTGTCGACGAGGAGCAGCCACACGGCCTTGAGCGAGATGGTGCTGCCGAACCGCTCGTCGGATCCGCACCGGCGCCTCCACGATCCGCGTGTAGCCGAGGCGCCGGGCCAGCACCAGCAGCTCGAGGTCGAGCGCGAAGCGGCTCTCGCGCAGCAGCGGCAGGACGTCGGCGATGACCTTGCGGTCGACCAGCTTGATCCCGACCTGGGTGTCCTTGATGTGCAGGCGGAAGAGCAGCGCGATCAGGTGCTGGTAGCCCCACGAGTAGAGGCGGCGCAGCGGCGGGTAGTGCACCGAGGAGTCGGGGTGGCGCTTGCTCCCGATGATGATGTCGGGCTCCTGGGACTGCATGATGGAGACGAAGGGGGCGAGCAGCTCGGGGGAGATGTCGCCGTCGGCGTCGATGAAGCCGAGATAGCGCCCCCGCCCCATGCCCAGCCCGGCCCGCAGCGCGTGCCCCTTGCCGACGTTGGTGGCGAAGGACACCCGGCGCACCACGCTCTCGGGGAAGCCCTCGAGCGTGAAGGGGCTGCCGTCGGTCGAGCCGTCCGACACGGTGATGATCTCGAAGGTCATGCCCGACGCGTCCAGCACCCGCACCATGTCCTCGACCGTCGTGCGCAGGCGGTCGCCCGGGTTGTAGTACGGGACGACGATCGACACGTCGAGCGTGGGGTCGGGGAGCACTGGCGTCGGGCTCCCGCACTCCTCGGCTCGGACACCGGCACCATCACCTCACGTGCGCCCACGCGTGGACGGCGTGGCGATCTCGGCTGGCGAGGCTACCCGACGGCCGGATCAGAAGGCCGCCCCCCCGCCGCCGGCGCTGCTCGTCCCGCCGCTGCTCCCGCTGCCGCTCGTCTTGGCCGTGCTGCCGGTGGTCGCGGCGGCGCCACCGACGGTGATGTTGACGTTCATGCCCAGCGCCTTGTGGCCCGGGATGGGGCAGTCGATGTCGTAGGCGCCCTTCTTGAGGGTCACGGTGAGCTTGGCGCTCTGCCCCGGCGGGATGTCCTTGGTCATGGCCATCTTGATCCCGGGCCCGGTGATCATGAGGGCGTGGGTGGTCTGGCCCTTGTTCTGGGCCACGAAGGTGTACTTGCCCGCCTTGAAGGTGTTCTTGGAGAGGGCGATGTGGAAGTCGGTCTCGACGGCCTTGACCGTGGTGGTGCTGGTGGCCGCCGAGGCGCGGCGCGGCCGACACGACGGTGGCGGCGACGGTGGCGCCGGCGGCGGCGGCCAGCGCGGCCAGCGGGAGGGAGGCGGATCCGGCTGGCGATTCGGATGGAGTGCATGGGGGTCCTCTGTGGTCGATGTTGCGCTGATGTCACAGTGGTGGATACGGGCCAGACGGCGTCCGGGATTGATCCCCAGCCGGTCCGACGGGTCGAGAAGGCCTGCGACCAGGACTGGAGCACCCTACCGGCCGCCGGCGGCCGGCACGGGGCAGGCCCAACGGGCGTGTCCCCTGGCGGATGGCCCACCGGGTTTCGGGGGCCGGATGGTAAACTTTTGTTTACAGCGCCGGAACCCGGTCCCGGGCCGCGCACGACGAGGAGCTTCATGTTCGACGGTCGTTGGCGAACTGCCGTCGACCGGACCACCGGTCCGGTCGGCGAGACACTGCACCGCCATGGCATCACCGCTGATGTGCTCACCGCCACCGGCCTCGTGTCGGCGACGGCCACCGCCGTCCTGGTGGCGTCGGGCCACCTCCACCTCGCCATCATCTTCCTGATCATCACCGGCATGCACGACCTGTTCGACGGGCCGGTGGCCAAGGCGGCCGGCACGGCATCGGTCCGGGGCGCCTTCTTCGACTCGGTCACCGACCGCGTCGCCGACGCCGTCCTGATGTTCGGGCTGCGCCTGGTACCTGCTGAACCGGGGGGACGGCCACCTCGCGCTGCTGCCCATGGCCATCCTGGCGGTGACCGCGCTGGTCTCCTACGAGCGGGCCAAGGCGGAGTCGCTCGGCCTCTCGGCCAAGGGCGGCCTCATGGAGCGGGGCGAGCGCATGTTCCTGCTCGGCGTCGCCTTCTTGAGCACCGTCATCTTCGTGCCCGTGCTCTGGATCCTCCTCGTCCTCGTCTCGTTCACCGCCATCTCCCGCTTCGTCAAGGTCTGGAACGCCGCCTCGGGCCGCGACGCCGTCATCCGGCGCCGCATCGAGGCCTGGCGCGAGGGCCGGGTCGACTCGCGCTGGCGGGCCTGGCGCGAGGGCCGTGAGTCCACCGGCGTGCCCCGCCGGGATCTGGCCCGGACGACGGGTGCCCCGGTCGGTCGCTGGCGGGCCCGGCGCCAGGAGTCGCTGAGCAGCCGCTCGGGCCGCACGCTGCGTGAGCGCCGCGCGCCGCCCGGGGGCACTCGGGCAGCACCGGCGCGCGCCGCACCACGCGCCGCACGCCACCCGCGTCCTGATCAGCGTCCTCCACCGCCCGTCGTGACCGACGATCACGTTCCTGCCCGCTCGCCGGCGCGCCAGGTCGAAGTACCTGACCTACCGCGGCCTGGCCGCCGGCATGGGCCACATGCCCGAGCCGCTGGCCGACGGCATTGCCCGGGCGCGTGGCCCGGGTCATGGCCCTGCGGGGCGGCCCACCCTCGCCATGAACGAGCGCCACATGCGCCGCGTGCTGGCCAGCGAGTGCGTCGACGGCGTCGAGCCCGACCCGGCGCTGGTGCGGCGCTGGAGCAGGCGCACCTTCGACTCCTACGCGCGCTACTGGTGCGACGGCGCCCGGCTGCCCTACGAGAGCGAGGCCGGCGTGCGGGCCCGCTGGCAGCTACTGGAGGGCGAGGAGCACCTGCGCGCCGCCATGGACCGCGGGCGCGGCATCGTGATGGCGCTGCCCCACGTCGGGAGCTGGGAGTGGGGCGGCTACTGGCTCGGGCTCGAGGGCATGCCGATGACCGCCGTGGTGGAGCGCCTGGAGCCCGAAGAGCTCTTCGAGTGGTTCGTCGGGCAGCGCGCCGCCATGGGGCTGACGGCGGTGCCGCTCGGCGACGGCTCGAGCTCGGCGCTGCTGCGGGCGCTCAAGGCAGAACGAGATCGCCGGCCTGGTCAGCGACCGCGACCTGGTCGGCAACGGGGTGGAGGTCGAGTTCTTCGGGGAGAAGACGACGCTGCCGGCGGGCGCGGCCACCCTGGCGCTGCGCACCGGGGCGCCGCTGCTCCCGGTCGTCGTCTACTCGGGCCCCGGGCAATTGGCACACTGGCGTCGTGCACCCGCCGCTCGACACCTCGCGCCGCGGCCGCATGCGCGAGGACATCGTGCGGGTGACCCAGGACCTGGCCACCATCTTCGAGCACGACATCCGGGCCCGTCCCGAGCAGTGGCACCTGTACCAGCCCAACTGGCCGAGCGACCCCCGATGAGGATCGCCATGGTCTCGCCCTATGCGCTGTCAGCGACCGGGCGGCGTGCAGGGACAGGTCATCGGGCTGGCCGGTGCGCTGCGGGACGCTCGGGCCACGAGGTGACGGTGCTGGCGCCGGCGCGTTCGGGCGACGATGTGCCCGAGGCTGCCGGGGAGCACTACGTCATCGGCCGGCCCATCGCGCTGCGCTCGAACGGATCGGTGGCACCGGTGGCGCTGTGGCCGACGGCGGCGGCGCGGGCCGAACGCTTCGTGCGCCACGGCGGCTTCGACGTGGTGCACGTGCACGAGCCCCTGGCGCCGATGGCCGCCTACGGCCTCGTGCTCACGGCGCCGCTCCCGATGGTCGGCACCTACCACCGGGCCGGGGTCAGCCGATGGGTGCGTCCGCTTGCGTCCGCTGGCGGCAGCTGGTCGGGCGCCGCATGCAGGTCCGCGTCGCCGTGTCCGAGGCGGCCCGCGAGACGGGCGCGAGCGCGGCGGGGGCGACTTCGAGGTCCTGTTCAACGGGGTCGACATGGATCGCTTCGAGTCGGCGCCGCCGCATCGTGACCCCGAGGGCAGGCCGGCCGTGCTCTTTCTCGGGCGCCACGAGCCGCGCAAGGGCCTGCACGTCCTCCTCGACGCCTTCGCCACCGTGGAGCGGCCGGCCGTCCTGTGGGTGGCCGGCGACGGGCCGGGCACCGAAGTGCAGCGCCGGCGCCATCCCCCGTCGGACCGGGTGCACTGGCTGGGCGTGCTGAGCGACGAGGAGGTGGCCTCCCGGCTGGCCGGGGCGGACGTGCTGTGCGCGCCCTCGCTGCAGGGCGAGTCCTTCGGCATGGTGCTCCTCGAGGGGATGGCCGCCGGCTGCACGGTGGTCGCCTCCGACATCGAGGGCTACCGCAGGGCGGCGGGCGGCCACGCCTCGCTGGTGCCGCCCGGTGACGCCGGCGCGCTGGCCCGGGCCCTCGACGGTGCGCTGGACGCCGCCGCCGGGCCATCGGCCGCCGAGGCCCGGAAGGAGGCGACCGAGTACGCCCGGGCCTGGTCGATGGAGACGCTGGCCGAGCGCTACGTCGACGTCTACACGCGGGCGATCGAGGCCTACGGCGCCAGGGGCTGATCAGGACGACCCAGGATGCGGTCCGGGGACGGTGACCGCCACGTCGTAGGCTGCAGGGCCTCATGGCCGATCAACAACAGGGTTCGGGGGCGCGGGCGGGCCCCCCGGCGGCGCCGGCGGTGGCGGCAACGGCGGTGGCAACAGCAGTGGCGGGGCCAACCGCAACCGGAACAGGAATCGCAACCGCAACCGCAACCGGTCCGGTGCGGGGGGCGGGCGGGAGCGGGTCGAACGGGAACGCCAACGGCCGCTCCGGGTCGGGCGGGGGCAACAACCAGAACGCCCGTGCAGGCTCGAACGGGCAGCGCAAGGGCCAGGGCGGTCAGGGCGGCGGGTCCCGTCAGCGCTCACCGCAGGGGTCGGGGCGGCGGTGGTGGCAACCGCTCGCAGTCCCGTTCGGGCGGCCGTCCGCGCAGCGGGCCCCCGCGGTCCGCGGTCGCACTGGCACCGCCGCCACCGCTCGAGCCGCTGCAGGTGCTGCCCACCCTCGGCGCCCCCCAGATCTTCCCCGCCGAGGTGGCCGCCAACCGGCGCCGTGCCATCACCTTGTGTGCGGTGGCTGCCGTGCTCCCGGCGCTGCTCCTCGGATTGCTCCTCTGGGTGACCGTCTCCGTCATCGCCGGTGTCGCCGTGTTCGTCGTCGCCGGCGGCGGCGTGATGTTCGGGCTGTGGCGGCTGGCGCCGTCCTTCGCCCTCAACCGGATCGGCGCGGTGCCCATCGACGAGCACGACGAGACCCGGCTCTCCAACGTCACCGAGGGTCTCTGTGCCACCTTCGGGTTGAGCATGCCGTCGCTCTACCTCCTGGACGACGAGGTCCCCAACGCCTGCGCCCTCGGCCGCGACGCGCGGCGCTCCGTCCTGGTGGTGACGAGCGGCTTGATGCGCCGGCTCGATCCCATAGAGCTCGAGGGTGTGATCGCCCACGAGCTGGCGCACGTGAAGCGCGGTGACAACGGGGTGTCGTGCGTCGGCATCACCCTGGCCACGATCTTCGGGGGCGCACCCACGCTGCGGCGTTGTGTGGGCGACAGCCGCGAATACCGGGCCGACGTCGTCGGCGCGTCGGCCGTGCGCTTCCCGCGCGGCCTGCTCGGGGCGCTCCGGATCATGATGGGCTCACCCCCGCCGGCCGAGGGCTCCTTCTTCGCCTCCCCGTCCCGGTTCGGCCCCACTCGGTGGGTGTGGATCGACCCGTCCGTGGGCCACCGGGACGAGGTCCCGCCGCCCGGCGACCTCGATGCCACCTCGGTCCGGGCCGCCGCGCTGAGCGAGTGGTGAGAAGGGGCGGCCCGCCCTCGTAGACTGGGCGAATGACAACCGGGACCTTCACCGTGAAGCGGGGGTTGGCCGACATGCTGCGCGGGGGCGTCATCATGGACGTCGTCAACGCCGAGCAGGCCAAGATCGCCGAGGACGCCGGTGCGGTCTCGGTCATGGCGCTCGAGCGGGTGCCGTCCGACATCCGCCGCGACGGCGGCGTGGCCCGCATGAGCGACCCGGTGCTGATCGAGGGGATCATCGAGGCGGTGACCGTCCCGGTGATGGCCAAGGCCCGCATCGGGCACTTCGCCGAGGCACAGGTGCTGCAGTCCCTCGGCGTCGACTTCATCGACGAGTCCGAGGTGCTGACGCCGGCCGACGAGGCCTATCACATCGACAAGTGGCCCTTCACGGTGCCCTTCGTCTGCGGCGCCACCAACCTCGGCGAGGCCCTGCGGCGCATCTCGGAGGGCGCGGCCATGATCCGCTCCAAGGGCGAGGCGGGGACCGGGAACATCGTGGAGGCGGTGCGGCACCTGCGCTCCATTCTGGGCACCATCCGTGCCCTGACCCAGGCGGACAGTGCCGAGCTCTACGGCTGGGCCAAGGAGCTCGGCGCGCCCATCAGCCTGGTGCAGGAGATCGCGCTGACCGGGAAGCTGCCGGTGCCGCTGTTCTGCGCCGGCGGCATCGCCACGCCGTCGGACGCCGCGCTCGTCATGCAGCTCGGTGCCGAGGCCGTCTTCGTCGGATCGGGCATCTTCAAGTCGTCGGACCCGGCCCGGATGGCCTCGGCCATCGTCGAGGCCACGGCCCACTTCACCGACGCCGAGCACGTGGCCAAGGTGTCACGCGGCCTCGGTGAGGCGATGCGGGGTCTCGAGGCGTCGCAGTACGGCGAGCATCTCGCCGACCGGGGGTGGTAGCGGGCTCCTCCGAGCCAGGGACCGGACCCGTCGTCGGGGTCCTCGACCTGCAGGGGGATGTCCGCGAGCACCTGGCCGCGCTGACCGAGGTGGGATGCGTGCCGCGCCCCGTGCAGTGGCCCGGGGATCTCGAAGGCCTGTCGGGCCTGGTGCTGCCCGGCGGGGAATCGACGACGCTGTCCATGCTGCTCGAGTCGACCGGTCTGTTCGACGCGGTGGCCGCCCGGCTCGGCGATACCGATCGCCCGTTGCCGCTCCTCGGGACGTGTGCGGGGCTCGTCCTGGTGGCCCGCCAGGTCCTCGACGGCCGCCCCGACCAGCGCACCTTCGGCGTGCTCGACGGCGTCGTCCGCCGCAACGGGTACGGGCGTCAGGAGCAGTCCTTCGAAGCCGACGTCGTGTTCGGCTCCGGCGAGGGCCCGCCGCTGCCGACCGTCTTCATCCGGGCCCCGGTGCTGGTCTCCGTGGGCGCCGCGGTCGATGTCCTCGCCACCCTCGGCGGGGTGCCGGTGCTGGTGCGTCAGGGACCGGTGCTGGCGTCGTCCTTCCATCCAGAGCTCACGCCGGACCGCCGGGTGCACCGCCTCTTCGCCGAGATGTGCGGGACCGGCGAACCTGGTGCGCTCTTCGGCTGACGTTCCGCCAACCGTAACGAGGCCGTCGTCTTCCCCTGGGGCTCACCGCCCGAGACGGGCCACCAACGCGGCGATCCGGTTGCTCACCACGGCATCCACGCCGGCCTCGAGCACGCGCGTCGTCTCCTCCGGCGTATCGACGGTCCAGCACGACACCAGGAGCCCCGCGTCGTGCACTGCCCGCACCCCCTCGGCGGTCACCAGCGCAGACATCGGATTCCAGTATTCGGCCGCCAGCTCGTGCAGGAGTGGCAGGGGTGGTTCCGGCCCGTCCACCCAGGTGAGCCCGAGGCGCGCCTCGGGCGACCGGGCGCGCAACTGCTGCAGCGCCGCCACGTTGCCCGTGACGAACAGGCAGCGCGGCAGCGCCCCGGCCGCCTGCACCGCGTGCAGGGCACCGGCCACGACCTCGCGGCGGGTGAAGTCGACCATCAGGGGCAGCGGGACGGCCTGCAGCACCGCGGCCAAGGTGGGGATGCGGACGTCGTCCTCGCCGAGCGCGGCGACCTCGACCAGGTCCAGGTCGCCCACCGACGTAGGGCGACCCCACAGGCGTTCGAGCGTCTGGTCGTGCAGGACCACGACGCCGCCGTCGCGGGTGCGGCGCAGATCGATCTCCACCATGTCCGCCCCGAGGGCCACTGCCGCCTCGAAGGCCGGCAGCGTGTTCTCCCGATGGCCCACCGGCTCGCCCCGGTGGGCGATGGCCGTGACGGTCAACGCGCGCGTGCTGGGGCTACGCCCCGTCGGCGTAGACGGCTCCGGCCACGTTGGCGATGATCTGGTTCAGCGCGGGCTCAATGAGGGTGTCGACGGCCGCCTGTGTGATGTGCACACCATCGGGGCTGCGGGCGGTGATGCCGTCGACCACGGTGGAGAAGGCACCGTTGGGGTCGAGCACCGTGAAGAGGTCGTCGATCGACACATAGGGGAATTCGGCCGCCACCGACCGCACGATCTGGTTGTAGTCGTTGACCAGGACGGTCGGCGTGCCGTCGGCGAAATAGGGCGAGGTGGACAGGATGACCGCGCCACCGTCGGAGTGGGCGATCTGCACCGCCTGGCTCAGGTTGTCCTGAATGAAGGCGGCGTAGGCGGGGTTGGCCAGCGTGGTGTACGTCCCGTTGAAATCGCGGTCCTGGGTCTCCCAGTAGCCGGTCTGAATCACCGTGACGTCAGGGTGGAAGCGCGAGACGACCCATTGCAGCTGCGTCGCCCACAGCGCGCAGGCCCCTGCGCTGAAGTAGACGGAGCTCGGGTCGCTCCACGGGATCGTCGGCGCGCCGTCGGTGTAGCCGCAGCCCGCTGCCGCGCCGTCGTCGACGGCATAGGGCGGGCCGGTCTCCTCCACGTACTGCCCCTCGTAGAGGGAGAGCGAGTCTCCGGAGAAGGCCACCCGGAGCGTGCCCTGGTGGGTGGCCTGGGGCCCGGTGGCCTCGTTGATGATCGACACGACGGGGGCGATCGGGTTCGACAGGGGCGCGGGGAACAGCGGGGGATGCAGGGGCGACTGCGCACTGCCCGAGAACTGGGCGTCGCCGTAGGTGAAGACGCCGGCGTCCTGGGCCACCAGCCAGTACCCGTCGCCGTCGGGCGTCGGGGTCATGCCCACGATGGGCTCGCTCAGGTGGATGCCACCGGTGGAGCCGAAGAATTGCGCGTCGCCGTAGGTGAAGATGCCGCCGTCGGAGGCCACCAGCCAGTACCCCTGGCCGTCCGGGGTCGACGCCATCCCGACGACGGCCTTGTTCAGGTGGATGCCGCCCGTCGAGCCCAGGAACGGCGCTGCGCCGAAGGCGAAGATCCCGCCGTCGGAGGCCACGAGCCAGTAGCCGTCGCCGCCCGCCGTGGCCGCCATGCCGACGATCGGCTTGTTGAGGGCGATGCCGCCCGTCGAGCCGAAGAACTGGGCATCGCCGAAGGAGAAGATGCCGCCGTCGGAGGCCACCAGCCAGTAGCCGCCGCCGTCCGGGGTGGCGGCCATGCCGACGATGGGCTTGTTGAGCCTGATGCCACCGGTCGAGCCGAAGAACGGCGCGCCGCCGAAGGAGAAGATGCCGCCGTCGGAGGCCACCAGCCAGTAGCCGCCCGTGGGGTCGGCTGCGCTGCCGACGATCGGCTTGGTCAGGGGCTCCTGGAGGGTGTCCCCGTCGTAGGCGGCGCCGCCGAAGGTCATGACGCCACCGGCGGCGTCGATGATGGCGTAGGAGCCGTCGGTCGCGCCCGGCGGTGACGCCGCCGCCGCCGGTGCGGTCCCGCCGCGCGGCGCCGGCAGGGCGACCAGTACGGAGGCGGCCAGGACCGCCACGAGGCCCAGACTGACCCGGCGGGCCGCCCGCGACAACGACCATCCGCCCGGCATGAACCCACGATCATAGAGAGCAGTTGTCCCTCCGTTGACGCGGCCCCTCAGAGCAAGCGCAGTTGCTGGCCGGGCTCGATCGCCGGTGCAGCGGCTGGAGCGGCGTCCCGGGACCGGGCGTCGGCCGGGCCGCTCGGCCGGCGCCGCCCCGCGGTAGCGGTTCCGGCCCGTCACGCCGCACCGGCGGGCCGCCACCTTCACGATCCCCTCGACCCGCTGTCGCTCGTCGTCCTCCTGGTACGCCCCGCGCCGGAAGCGCTCCCGGTGCAGGCGGACCAGGTCGGGCCGCGCCCCCTCGAGCCAGTCGAGATAGTGCGTGCGCAGCGGGCCGCGCAGGTGCAGGGCCACGCCGGAGATGGAGAGCGCCCCGGCGTCGGCGCAGGCCTCGACCACCTCGGTCAGCTGTGCCTCGGAGTCGGACAGCCCGGGCAGCACGGGCGCCACCAGCACGCCGCAGGGGATGCCCATGGCGGTCAGACGGCGCAGGGCCTCGACCCGGCGGTCCGGCGGGGGAGTGCCGGGCTCGGTCAGCTTCCACACCGAACGGTCGAGCGTGCCGATGGAGAAGCTCACGCCGACGTCGGTCCGCGTGCAGGCGGCGGCCAGCGCGGCGGCGTCGCGCAGGATCAGCGTCGACTTGGTCAGGATGCTGAACGGGTTGCGGGCGCCCGAGAGCGTCTCGACGATGCCCCGGGTGAGGTGGTACTTGCCCTCGGCATGTTGGTAGGGATCGGTGTTGGTGCCCATCGCGATGTGGTCGCCGTCCCAGGAAGGGGCACGCAGCTCGGCCCGCAGGCGCTCCACGGCGTTGACCTTGACGACGATCTTGCGCTCGAAGTCGGTCCCGATGCCGAGCCCGAGGTAGTCGTGGGTCGGCCGGGCGAAGCAGTAGACGCAGGCGTGGCTGCAGCCTCGGTACGGGTTGATCGTGTGCCGGAAGGGCATCCGGCTCTCCGCCGGCACCGTGTTGATGATGGTGCGGGCGTTGACGTGGAGGAACTCCATCCCGGCATAGGCGCCCCGGCCCACGTGGCGTTCCGCCAGGCGCTCGTCGGCGAAGAGGGTGCCACCCGCCTCGTTCTCGGCCAGTGCCCACCGAAGTGCCATGGAGGGTTACGATAGCGAACATATGTTCGCCTTTCAACGGGCCGGAGCCTCCGGGGGTGTCCACAAAAACGACCAGGTCAGCCACTAATCTCGATCGCACTGTGGTGACCAAGACCCGCGGCGGCACCGCGCCGCGCCCCGCCGCCCGTACCGCCAAGAAGCCTGCAGCACGAGGCAAGCGGAACCCGCCGCCGCGCCCGCCCTTCTGGCGCGTCCAGGCCCGCGACCTGTGGGCCGTCGGGCTGATCACCCTGGGCGTCCTGCTGGCCCTGGCCCTCTGGGGCAAGCAGCTCGGCCCCGTCGGTCACGGTGTCGACACCGGGCTGGGCCTGCTGGCCGGCTGGGCCCGGGTCCTTCTCCCGCTGGTGGCGGCCGGTGCCGGCTTCGCCCTGCTGCTCGATCGGCCCGGGCGCGACGACGACGAAGGCGAGGAGCACGAGGGGTCGGACCCCTGGCGCCTCGCCGTCGGCACGGTGCTCGGCCTGCTCGGCATCTGCGGACTGGCCGACCTGGCCAAGGGCTCGCCGGCCTTCTCGGACTCCAGCGCCCTGCGCGACGCCGGCGGCTACATCGGTGCGGCGATCGGCCGCCCGCTGCACAGCGGCCTCGGTCCGGCCGGCGCCTCCGTCCTGCTCGTGGCGGTGATCCTCGTGGCCATCCTGGTGGCGACGGGCGTCTCGCTGGCCACGGCCGGGCGGGCCCTCGCCGCGGCCGCCAAGAACATCGGGCGCACCTTCGCCGCGCTGTGGCAGGGCAAGCCGTTCGTGATCACCTCGGACCTCGGCGCGGACGCTCCGGTGGCGGCCACCCCGTCCGGCCCCGCTCCCTTCGACGCGGAGGCGGACGACCTCCCGCCGGACGACGAGGACGAGGACGTGGAGGACGAGATCGACGAGGCGGTCGAGCCCGACCCCATGCCCGCCCCGGTGGCGTCGGTCCCACTGCCGCTCGCCGCCGGCGCCGGCGCGTGCTCCGGGAGAATGGGCGCTCCCGAGCATGTCCCTGCTGCAGGCGTCCAAGAAGATGCGTCAGGACCAGCGCCAGATCGACGCCCTGGGCGAGGACCTGGTGCGGGCGCTCGCGGCGCACGGCGTCGAGACGCGGCTCGTCGGGTGCCGGGTCGGCCCGACAGTGACCCGCTACGAGCTCGAGCTCGGCCCCGGGGTCAAGGTGGCCCGGGTCACCAGCCTGTCCAAGGACATCGCCTATGCCATGGCGTCGCCCGACGTGCGCATCCTCGCGCCGATCCCGGGCAAGTCGGCCATCGGCGTCGAGGTGCCGAACCGGACGCGCCAGCTGGTGTCGCTGCGCGACATCCTCGAGTCGAACGAGGCCAAGCCGACGGCGACCACCCACCCGCTCGAGGTCGGCCATGGGCCGCGACATCGCCGGGCGCGCCGTGATGGCGAACCTGGCCGAAATGCCGCACATCCTCATCTCGGGCGCGACGGGGTCGGGGAAGTCGTCCTGCATCAACTCGATCATCACGTCGATCCTCATGCGCGACACACCCGACCAGGTCAAGCTGATCCTCGTCGACCCCAAGCGGGTCGAGCTCGGTCAGTACAACGGCCTGCCGCACCTCCTCAATCCGGTCGTCGTCGATCCCAAGAAGGCGGCCAACGCGCTCGCCTGGGCGGTCAAGGAGATGGAGCGGCGCTACGACATGCTGGCCGAGAACGGGGTGCGCGACATCACCGGCTACAACCAGCTCGTCGAGCAGGGCCTCATCGCACCGCCACCGAAGTCCGACCGCCGTCGCATGCGCGAGGTGGCGGCCCGGGCACTCGGCGAGGAGCACGCCGCGGTCGACGACGAGGACGAACTCGAGCCCGAACCGGAGCCGCCGCAACCGCTCCCGTTCATCCTCGTGATCGTGGACGAGCTGAACGACCTGATGATGGTGGCGGCGCGCGACGTCGAGGACTCCATCGTCCGCATCGCCCAGATGGCCCGTGCCGTGGGCATCCATCTGGTCATCGCCACCCAGCGCCCGTCGGTCGACGTCATCACCGGGGTGATCAAGGCGAACATCCCCAGCCGCATGGCCTTCTCGGTGTCGTCGCTGGCGGACAGCCGCGTCATCCTCGACCAGCCCGGTGCCGAACGCCTGATCGGCAAGGGCGACATGCTGCTGCTCACCGCTTCCTCGAACATCCCGCGCCGCCTGCAGGCCCCCTGGGTCTCCGAGGAAGAGGTGCGCGACGTCGTCCGCCACTGGCACGCCCAGGGCGGGCAGACCGAGCAGGTCGTGGCGATCGAGGGGCTCGACGAGGGTCCTTCGGGTGGCGACGGCTTCGGCGATGACGAGGACGACTTGTTGGTACAAGCCCGCGATCTGGTGGTGCGCTCCCAGCTCGGGTCCACCTCCATGCTGCAGCGCAAGCTGCGCGTCGGCTTCGCCCGGGCCGGGCGCCTCATGGACCTGCTCGAGCAGGCCGGCGTGGTCGGGCCGAGCGAGGGCTCGAAGGCGCGGGCCGTCCTCATGACCCCGGATGAACTCGACGGGCTGAACGGGAGGTGAGCCCGGAAGCTCCGGCGCCACCGTTCATGGTGGCGCCGTTCCGGCTCGACTCCTTGCGCGAGCCGGCGCCGTCGGTCCCGCCGCCTGCTCCCGAGCACGGGCGGCACGCTCCCCGCTCGCACCGGCGCCACCGCAGCCGGCGTCGTTGGCCTTTCCTGGTGGCGCTCCTCCTCCTCGTGGTGGCCGCCGGCGCGTTCGTCGGCGTGCGTCTGCACACGCCCGAACCGGCACCCGCGGTCACGTCCGCTGTGACCAGGACGGTGCGTGTCCCGACCAGGGCGGTCACGCTGCCGTGGCCGACGACCGGGCAGGGGGCCGTCGCCGTCCCGGCCATCGGCATGACGGCGGCGTCGGGGCCCGAGAAGGCGGCGCCGGTCGCCAGCCTGACCAAATTGATGACGGCCTACGTGGTGTTGCACGACCACCCGCTCGCCCTCCAGCAACCGGGACCGACCATCACGGTCAATCAGGCCGAGCTGAACGACTACGAGAGCGACACCGTCAACGACGATTCCAACGCCCAGGTGACGTTGAACGAGCAGATCAGCGAGGCAGACGTGCTCGGCGGCATGCTCGTGCACTCGGCCGACAACTATGCCGACCTGCTGGCACAGTGGGACGCCGGCAGCATCCCCGCCTTCGTGGCGAAGATGAACACCGACGCGGCGCGCCTCGGCATGCACCACTCGCACTTCGTCGACCCGAGCGGCGTCAACCCGGGCTCGGAATCGACGGCCTCGGATCTGCTCAAGGTGGCCGCGCTCGACATGGCGAATCCCACGTTCGCCTCCATGGTGAGCATGTCGTCCATCACGTTGCCCGTCGCCGGGACGATCTCCACGTACACGCCGATGCTCGGCCTGCAGGGGGTCATCGGCGTGAAGTCCGGGTACACGTCACAGGCGGGTGGCGGTGACGTGCTCGCCGTGCACCGCACGGTGCACGGTACGTCCGTGCTGTTGCTGGCAGCGGTGACCGGGCAGACCGGCCCGATCGTGCTGGCGCAGGCGGGGCTGCACGCTCTGGCGCTCGTCGACGCGGTGGCGCCGCTCATCGGCACCACCCAGGTGCTCGCGGGCAACCAGGTGGCGGCGCACGTCACCGAGGCCGGCCATCGACTGGCGGCCACGACGGCGTCCTCGGTCTCCATGCTGACGTGGCCCGGGGTCAGCGCCACGCGTGTCTTCGTGCCGGCCCGCCACGTCGCGGATCAGGCTCGTCGTGGCACCGCGGTCGGGGCCGTCGTCGTCTCCCTCGGCTCCCAGTGGACGGCGGTTCCGGTGCGGCTCCAAAGGGACATCCCGGCCCAGTCGCTTCTCCGGCGCCTCTTCTGACCGCCTAACCTCACGCCGTGCGCGCCCGGGCCCCTGCCTCCTCGGCCAACCTCGGGCCCGGCTTCGATGCCTTGGCGGTGGCCCTCGAGTGCTACGTGAGCGTGGAGATCGAGGAAGCACCCGCCCTGCTCGTGCGCAGCGAAGGTGAGGGTGCCGGCCTCTTCGACGATGCATCGCACCTGGCGGCCCGCGTCGCGGCAGGCGTGCTCGGACACGACCAATTTGCGCTGACGGTGCGCTCGCAGATCCCGGTCGCCCGTGGGCTGGGCTCCTCGGCCGCCCTCGCCGCCGCCGCCGCAGCAGCCGCCGGTGCCGAGGACCCGTTCGCGGTGGCGGCCTCCTACGACGGCCATCCCGAGAACGCGGCCGCCAGCGTCTTCGGGGGTCTGGTGGCCGCCGGCACGGTGGGCGCCCTCCCCGCATACGCGCCGCTGGCGCTGAGCGACGCGCTGGCCTTCGTCGTGGTGATCCCCGAGCGCGACCTGGCCACGCCCGCGGCGCGCGGCGTGCTCCCCGAGGAGGTGCCGATGACGGACGTCGTGTTCAACCTCGGCCACATGGGCCTGTTGGTGGCGGGCCTCGCCGATCCTGACGTGTTGGTGCCCGAGGCAATGGAGGACCGCATCCACCAGCCGGCGCGGACGACGCTGTTTCCCGAGGCCCCGCAGTTGCTGCGCGCCCTGGTGGATGCCGGCGCGCTGGCGGCCAGTTGGTCCGGGGCGGGACCGACACTCATCGGCGTGGTGCGGGCGCGAAAGGCCGCCGCCGTGCGCGATGGCGCAGAGGACGCCCTGGCGGCGGCGCGCCTCGCGGGCCGTGCCCTGGTGCTCCAGGCCGACCGGCGCGGACTCGTCTACGGGGACGAGGCCGAGGTGGAGCTCTGACGCGTCACTTGCCGAGCGACGTGCCCAGTTTGCTCACGTCGCCCTGCAGTTGGGTGATCGCCGAGTTGACGTTGAACGTGTTGAGGACCTGGTTGTAGTTGGCCTGGGTCGGCTGCGCGTCCCCGAGGATCTCCAGGCTGTTGGCCAGCGTCTGCGACTCGTTGAGGGCGGCCGTCAGGTCCGGGCGCGGCGCCGTGAACCCGTGGCGGGTGGCGAGCACGTTGGCGTAGTCGTGGATCTTGTCTCCGAGCTTGTGATCGGCCGCTTCCAGGCACACGACCGGGCTCGACTGCTTGGCGCACCCGGTCACGTCCGTCAGGTAGCCCGTCATCGCTGACTGGACGGTCGCGCCCGCGCTCTCGAGCGAGGCGTCGGCCGACTGGGTCGCGTTGGCCCCCGCGCCGCCTCCCCCCGAGCCGCACCCGGCCAGCACCAGCGCCAGCGGCGCCAGGGCCAGCGCCCACCGCGCCCGTCGGCGCACCTCTGTCACTCGTCGATCCACGGCCGGAAATCTATGCCCCCCGCTTCCCTAGACTCCGGCGGATGGCCCGGACCTACTTCATACGCACCTTCGGGTGCCAAATGAACGAGCACGACTCCGAGCGGCTCGCCGGGTTGCTGGTGGCCGACGGCCTCTCGGCCGCCCCCACCATGGAGGAGGCGGACGTGGTTGTGCTCAACACGTGCTGCATCCGGGAGAACGCCGACCAGCGCCTCTACGGGACACTGGGTCGCCTCAAAGAGCTGGTGGACGCCAAGCCCGGACTGCAGATCGCCGTGGGCGGCTGCCTGGCCCAGAAGGATCGGGAGCGCATTCAGGAGAAGGTGGGCTGGGTCGATGTCGTCTTCGGCACCCACAACCTGACGAGCGCGCCCGGGCTCCTGCGCCGGGCGGAGACCGAGGGTCCCGTCATGGAGATCCTCGACGCACCGGCGCCCGAAGCGGCGACCAATCCACTGCTCGGTCCCGACGCAGTCCGTGAGGTGCCCTACGCGGCGTGGGTCAACATCCAGACCGGCTGCGACAACTCCTGCGCCTTCTGCATCGTCCCCTCGGTGCGGGGCCCGGAGGCGAGCCGCACGCTCGACGACATCGTGGCGGAGGTCGAGCTGCTCGCCCGCCGCGGGGTGACGGAGGTGACGTTGCTCGGGCAGAACGTGAACTCCTACGGGCGCGACATCACGAAGCGACGGCCCCTCTTCGCCGAACTGCTCCGCCTCGTCGGCGCGGTGGAGGGCATCAAGCGCGTCCGCTTCACCAGCCCGCATCCCAAGGACCTGCGCCCCGAGACGATCGAGGCCATGGCGGAGACGCCCGAGGTGTGCGAGCAGCTGCATCTGCCCCTGCAGTCGGGGAGCGATCGCGTGCTGCGCGCCATGCGGCGGGGCTATACCGCGTCGCGCTATCTGGAGCGGTTGCGTGCGGCGCGTGCGGCCATCGCCGACCTGGCCGTGACGACGGACATCATCGTGGGGTTCCCCGGCGAGACGGAAGAGGACTTCGAGGCCACGCTCGGGGTGTGTGCCGAGGCCGGTTACGACGGCGCCTACACCTTCATCTTCTCGCCCCGCCCGGGCACGAGGGCCGCCGCCATGGAGTCCAGCTTCGTGCCGCCGGACGTCATCGCCGAGCGCTTCGAGCGCCTGAAGACGGTCGTGGACCGCTCCGCGCTGGCCCGGCACCAGGCGAGGGTCGGCCGCAGCGAGGAGGTGCTGGTCGAAGGCGCCAGCCGGCGCGACGAGTCGATGCTCGCCGGCCGCACCAGGCAGGGGAAGCTGATCCACTTCCCGCGTGGGACGACGGCCGGGACGCCGGCCGCCGGCGCCTTGGCCTTGGTGACGGTGACCGACGGGCACCCGCACCGCCTTTCCGGCCGCCTGGAGGAGGTGGTGGCACGGCCCCGGCATCGCGTGCTGATCCCGGTGGCGAGCGCTTGACCGCGGTCGCGCTCGTCGGCGTCACCGCCTCGGGAAAATCGGAGACCGCGCTGCGGGTGGCGCTCGAACTGGAGGACTGCGAGATCGTCTCCGTCGATTCCATGTGCGTGTACCGCGGCATGGACATCGGGACGTCGAAGCCCGGCCCCGAGGCACAGGCCGCGGTGCCGCACCACCTCCTCGACCTGGTCGACCCGGCCGAGGACTTCACCGTCACCCAATTCCAACGGGCCGCCCGGGAGGCGCTCGAGGGCATCGCACGACGCGGCCATCACGCGCTGCTCGTCGGCGGCACCGGGCTCTACCTGCGCGCCGTGGTCGACGACTTCGTCATCCCGGGCCGCTACCCCGACCTGGCTGCCGCGCTCGAGGCGGAGTTGGACGAGGGCCGGGCCGAACCGGCTGACCTCCACGCCCGGCTGGCCGCGCTCGATCCGGTGGGTGCGTCGCGGATGGAGCCGACCAACCGCCGCCGGGTCGTCCGGGCCCTCGAGGTGACCCTCGGATCGGGCCGGCCGTTCTCGGCGTTCGGTCCCGGGCTCGAGGCATACCCCGTGGGCGGCACGGCGCAGGTGGGCCTGTCCGTCCCGCTCGAGGAGATCGATGGCCGGATCGACACGCGCTTCGACCGCATGGTCGAGGACGGCCTGGTCGATGAGGTGCGGGCGCTGGCCGCTCGCCCCACCGGCATGTCCCGTACGGCGCGCCAGGCGCTCGGCTACCGCGAGCTCCTGGCCCACGTGGAGGGGGACGCCGCCCTGTCCGACTGCGTGGAGGAGGCCAAGCGGCACACCCGCCAGTTCGCCCGGCGCCAGGCCTCGTGGTTCCGCCGCGACCCGCGGGTGCGCTGGGCCGGGAGCAGCAGGGAAGCCCTGGCCCTGCTGCAGGAGGCCCTGGCCGTGCACGGCTGAGGCACCTCAGCTGCGAGAATGGTGGGATGCAGGCGACCAAGCACGAGGGAGCGGGCAACGACTTCCTGGTCGTGTTGGACCCCGACGACGCCATCCGGTTCTCGGTGGCCCAGGTGCGTCTCCTGGCCGATCGACGCCGCGGCATCGGGGCCGACGGCATCATCCGGGTGGGACCCGGTCGTGACGGCGCCGACCTGTCCATGCAGCTGCACAACGCCGACGGGGGCGAGGCCGAGATGAGCGGCAACGGCATCCGGTGCCTGGCCCAGGCCGCCGTCGACGGCGGGCTCGTGTCCTCGCCCCGTTTCACGGTGGCGACGGCCGGGGCACGCGGACCGTCGAGTACGCGCCGGGCGAGAAGCCCGGTTGGGCCACCGCCCGCGTCGACATGGGCCCGGCGCGCCTGGGCCCGGACCAGCCCCAGGAGTTCGACGACCGCCGGGCCCGGACCGTCGACGTGGGAAACCCGCACCTGGTGCTGCTGGGCCCTGACACGGCTGCCGTCGACATCGCCGAGCTGGGGCCCAAGCTCCAGGCGGCCTTCGAGGGTGGCATCAACGTCGAATGGATCACGCCCGGGCGGGACGAGGACGGCGCCCTCCTCGAGTTCCGGGTGTGGGAACGGGGCGCCGGCGAGACGCTGGCGTGCGGGACGGGCAGCGTGGCGGCCGCCGCCGCGGCCCGCAGCTGGGGCGCCGCGCCCGAGAGCGGCACGGTCCGCGTCCGCAACCCCGGCGGCCTCCTCGAGGTGACGCTCGGGTCCGACGAGGACGCCACCACCTACCTCGCCGGGCCCGTGCGCAAGGTGGCCGACATCGTCATCCACCCGGGAATGCTCTCTTGAGCACTGTGTAGTGACTCCCACCTTGCTCCGCTCGGTTGGTGCCGGGTCGAGCCCAACTGTCGTGGGTGGTGGTCACCGTTGACCCGGTGATCTGTTCGATGGGCAACCCGCCGGGACCGTCCACATGTCCGACAGCGTGTTGACCAGGGCGCGGGGTCCCTCAGCCACGTCCCAGACGTAGGGGTAGGTGGCGTTCCCACGGTCTTGGACATCCGCAGCCCGTCTCCGTTGTAGGCGTAAGTGGCGTGGTGGTTCCGTGGTCGAGCCGGCCAGTCACCGGCCTGATTCCAGGGTAAGTCGAACCGGTCCGGTCGGGGGGTGACGCGGTGCGGTCACCTTGGCTGTCGTAGGCGTAGGAGGTCGAGCCCGAGGAGGTGTGGCTGAGGTGAGTTCACTTGCCGCGTCATACCCGTAGGCGGTCGACCCAGCCTTCGTGAGCTGGTTCGCCTGCGTAGGTAATGGAGATGACCCTGATGACGAGCTCGTCAGACGCTGTGCCCCGTCATACCCGTAGGTCGTCGAGTTCTGGGCGGTCACGTTGCCCAGGGAGTCCCTCGGTGTAGCTCAATGTTAAGACGTTCGTCGTTCCCGACGCAGTACTGGACTGCTAAGCGAGTCGCGCCGCCATACGTGTTGGTCGTCACCACTCCATTGGCTTCGCTCTGGGTCACAAGATTCGAGTCGTTGTCATAGGCGAAGGTCGTCGTGTTGCCGAGCCAGTCCTTGACCCTCGTCAGTCGGTCGTCCGCGTCGTAGGTCCGGGTCACGACGTGCGACCCTGGTAGGTCAGCGACGTCAGGTTCGATGCCAGGTCGTAACCGTATTTGACCACCTGGCCCACCGCCCTGAGTATCGTCGGTCAAGCGCCCCGAGACTGTCGTAGGTGTATGAGGTCGTCCCGGTTGCCGTCACTCATCGACGTGCGCCGGCCGTCGGCGTCGTAGGCGTAGGTGACATCTGGGTCACGTCGTCCGAATAGGTCACCGAGTGTGGCTCGTTGTCGGCGTCGTAGCCGTGGTGGTCACACGTCCCGACGGGTCGGTCACGTGAGCTGGTTGCCGCCCCGTCGTAGGTGTAGCTGGTGACCCGCCCCAAGGGGTCGGTGACGATGTCTTGCGATTCAGCGGTCGTAGGCATTTGTGGTGGTGTCGTTGTCCCCGTTCGACTAGCTGGCCACGTTGCCCACCGCGTCGTAGGCGGTGCTCTGCGTGCTCAGCGTTACGTCGCTGGGTTGGTCACCACCGTGCCCGTCTGCTCGTTGTCGGCGTCGTAGGTGTTGGTGGTCAGGTCCCCCTTGGCGTCGGTCGTCGTCAGGAGGTTCTGATCGGCGTCGTAGGTCGTTCGTGGTGACGTTGCCGTCGGGGTCCGTCGTAGTGAGTACGTCGCCGAAGGGGTCGTAGGTATAGGTGGTCTTATGCCCGAGCGGTGTCGTCTCAGAGGTCTTCTCGCCCAGAGAGTTATAGGTATCGGCGGTGGTGTTGCCGAGCGGATCCTTGGAGGTCAACTGGTCCCCGTAGTTGTCGTAGGTGTAGGTCCAGGTCTTGCCGTCGGGGTTCTTCATCGTGAGCTCGTTGCCCACGCCGCCGTAGGTGTACGTCGTGCTGGCCTTGAACGCCCCCACCGGAGTCGACGTGGAATAGCAGATTGCCGTGGTGTCGTAGGTGTTGGTGGTGGTCACCCCGGTCGGGTCGGTACTTAGTCAGGACCTCGCTGAAGGAGTTGTAGGTGTAGGTGGTCGTCGCGGTCCATCGGGTCGGTCTCGGTGAGTACATTGCCGTTTGCGTCATAGGTGGAGTACGTCGTATGGCCGTCGGAGTCGGTCACCGAGGTCAGGCCGAGCGTGTCGGGGTCGTAGACGTAGGAGGACGTGGCCGCCGACGTGCGTGCCGTAGCCCGAAGGTCTTGGAGGTCAGTTCGAGGTTGTTGTAGTTCCACAACGTCACATCCCCGCGGGCGTCGGTCTCAGTGGTCGTCTCGCTCCCGCCGATCGTGCCCGTATAGGTGTAAGTGGTCTTGCGCTTCATAGGGTCGGTCCAGCTGGCCGTCTGGCCTCCGGTGTTGTAGGTCAGCGTTGTCACTCCGCTCGCGGGTCGGTCACGGTGAGCATCCGGTGCGCCGTGTCATAGGTGTACTTGGTGACGCCGCCATCCGCGTTGGTCACCGACAACAGGTTGCCCGCTCCGCCGTACGCGTAGGAGATCGAACGGCCTCCCGAGTCGCTCACCTTCGAGACGTCGCCATTGGAGCCGTAGGTGAAGGTGAGCTTGCGCCCGCCCGGGTCGGTGACGGTGGAGAGCTTCTCCACCCGAATACGCCAGCGTGCTCGTGTTGCCGTTGCGATCGATCTCGGAGATCAACTGGCCGGACAATTGAAAACATACGAGGTTCCCGTAGAGCGACTGTACGTGTAGGTCCCGTTTGATGTGTTATGGGTCATGGCCGCAAAATCGCTCGATGGACCGACGAACCCTCCCGCGCTGTCGGGGACATAGGTCACCGTTGAGCCATTGGGTTGATTAACCGAAACATTCCCAGTGGAGGAGTCGATATCGAGTGATGTGCTGTACGAGTCGCTCCAGCCGTATCCGAACGGACCGTTTCGCGAGGCCAGCGAGCGAAGAGTATGTGCAGGTCACGTCGAGCGAAATACCTCGTCCAGGTATGGACAGATCACTGAAGGTCTGGTGAAACTCGCCTGTTCCAGTGTTGATTGGACAGCCCGAGCAAGTCGTCTCTTTGTCCCCCGGAATGCCACCGCCACAGGTCTCGGCAACGGAAGGCAACGGCGATGGAGTCGATGCCGGCAGCTGACCCTCAAGGATGAGTCCTCCCGCGCTCCCGTTGTAGTAGCCGACGGCAACGCATACCCCATCCGTCTGTGAGCAAGAGACATCAGTCGCCTGCGCTGTAGCCGCCGGTCCCGCATCCGCTGGTAGTGGTGCGTCTTGAGATACTCCAAGTCGAACCGACCATCGTGTCGATCAGATACCCCGGATAGGCGCCGCCGCTAATGTAGTTCTCTCCGACGGCCACACAGGTCGTCGGAGATGTGCATGAAATGGATGACGGATCGGTCTGGACGTCACTGCTTCCGTCCGGTGCTTGAACCGTCTGCACACTCCAGGAGCCGCCCTGAAGTGTCCAGGCGAAGGCCGACGTAATTGCTCGTTCCTCCTCGCTTAACAGGTCGATAATCCAGGACAACTAACAACGCGACGGATAGTCATCATCTATCGATTCATCGGTACGGCGCGAGGCTGACCGACCAGGACCCGTTCAAGAGGTTCACGAGAATGCCGCGGGTCAATATTCCCGGTGAACACTTGGCCGACCGTGGCGCAAAACGTCGCAGAACCACAGGAAAGGGATCGGAGGTTCACGTCGCCTTGAAATCCGTCCCGGTACGACCCAATTCGGTTGGCGACCACGCCCCGCTCGAATCCATGGTCTCGATCAAGGCCGCTTGGCCACCGGACGTCAGAGCTGTAGGACCCTGACGCAAAGCAGACTCCGGAGCTCGGGCAGTCAACGTTCTCCAGCTCGTCGTATACCAGGGGACTCTGAGCGTCAGAGGGCGGCGTGGCTTCGGTTGCTACCCAAATACCATTGACCTCAGAAGCGACGAGGCCAAGCTCAATAGCGCTATAACCCGTGTCTGAGCTCCCAATCTCGCCGCCGTAATACCACCCGACAGCTGCACAATTGTCCGCATCGCACAGGACACGTCGTTGAGATGCACCGTATTCGCTCCGGCAAAAGGAGCTTCGTTGGGAAGCGACGATACCGATGTCGCCATCCACGTTCCGTTGTTCAGTATGTCGATCAAGTCCATCAGTGTTCCCATCGGTATCTTGATATGTCCCGACAGCAGTACATGCGTTGGACGAACTGCAACTGACCGAATAGAGAAAGCTGGCGACTGTGAGACCGTCCGTCGTCTTTGCGGCGTCGGGCGGCACGGGCGCAACGGCAGATTGCCACGACCCACCGTTCAGCGTGTCAATGATGCCTTCGTCATACCAGTTGTTGGTCTCAGGATCGATGGCGTCGTAGAACCCGACGCTGACGCATGCCGAGACGTTGTTACAAGAATCGCTCTCCATCCATGCGCCCTCATTGGGACTGGTTGGGCTAGGAGCAGTTATCGGGATCCAGGAAGGCGTGCTGGCAGAAGCGGGTTGACTTTCACCTAAGGAGAAAGCGACGACGCATCAGCGCGGCCTCGGTCAGTGTCGTCGCCAAAACGACTTTCAGTACTCTCATCGTGTCCCGCCTTCACAACACCCATTGAATATCTGGGTGGCGGGCACTTTATATCCGGAGGCTTCGGGTGGTCGACAAGTCCAGCCAGCCCCCACGTCGAGGCATGGGGCGCAATGCCGGAGGCGCATCTCTCGCCCGTGCGAAGTCCGATGCATCTATCACCGGCCAATCCCGGGTCATGCGGTATCGCCGTCAAGCCAGAAGGCTTCCACCCGGATAACCTGACCGGTGGAGCCGATGCCGAAGGTGTGGTCCTCGTCGGGCGTCCTCCGGTTGCACGCCACGCACGTCAGCACCCACGGATGGGTTTGCCCGGTGGAGTGCCGCAACCCAGGCCCAACCCCGTAGAAGGATCACCCGCCGCAGCCGGGACAGATCCGATCTTCGGTAGACACTAAAGAGCTTCGATCCTCCACGCCCAATTCACGGCAACGCGGTGCATCGCAGACGGTCCAGCGGACTCGCCGCTTTAGCCGGATGGGCATCCCAGCAGGCCGACTTGGATGTACTTGGCGAATGCTTCCTTGGATTCGTCAGCCGCCGGGCCATCTTCCCCCTTGTCCTGGAACCTATGATCCTCCAGCATAACGAACGTGTGTTCGTAGTGGCGTCCCGTGCGGGAAGATCCCCGTACCCTGGGGGGGTCATGGAATCTCAGCCCCGCCAGGCAGTATGAACAGATACAACGTTCTGCCGGGGACGCTCATCGAGCGCGCCTTCCGGGAGCGCATCATTCTGGTGGGTGTGATCTTCCCGGGCCGCACCGAGGAGATGGTGGGTGAGGAGCTCGACGAGCTGGCCCGCCTGGTGGACAGCGCCGGCGCCGACGTGGTCGGCCGCGTGATGCAACGGCGCAACGCACCCGACGCCGCCACCTTCGTCGGTCGCGGCAAAGCCGAGGAGATCGCAGCCTTGAGCCAGAGTCTCGATGCGGACACGGTCGTGTTCGACGACGACCTGACGCCGGCGCAACACCGGAACCTCGAGAAGCTGTTCGGTCGCACCGCCATCGACCGCACCGCGGTGATCCTCGACATCTTCGCCCAGAACGCCCGCAGCCCCGAGGGCAAGGCGCAGGTGGAGCTGGCCCTGCTGCGCTACCGGCTGCCGCGCCTGCGTGGCCGCGGATCCGCGCTGAGCCAGCAAGCGGGTGGCATCGGAACGAGAGGGCCGGGGGAGACGCAGCTGGAAGTCGACCGCCGGCGCCTCGTCCGGCGCATGCACAAGCTCGAGGCCGAGCTGCGCGAGGTGGAGCGCACACGGACCCTGCAGCGCCGCAGCCGGGCCCGCGGCCGCCATCGCGAGTTGGCACTGGTCGGCTACACCAACGCCGGGAAGTCGACGTTGCTCAACCGGCTGACCGACGCCGGCGTCCCGGCGGAGAACCGCCTGTTCGTCACGCTCGACCCCCGCACCCGGCAGCTCTCGCTCCCCGGTGGGGAGACGGTGCTCGTCACCGACACGGTCGGCTTCGTCCGCAAGCTGCCGCACGAGCTGGTCGAGGCCTTCCGCTCCACCTTGGACTCCGTGCGCCTGGCGGATCTGATCGTGCACGTGGTCGACGCCACGGCGGCCGACGCCGAGGGACAGATGGCGGCTGTGCGCGAGGTGCTCAACGAGATCGGAGCGTCGGGCGTGCCCGACCTCATCGTCGTGAACAAGGCCGATGCCGCGCCCGAGGAGGCCAAGGCGCTGGCCCATCTGAACGACGGCGCCGTCGTCATTTCCGCCCGTACCGGCGAGGGGATCGACGAGCTCCTACGCGTCCTGGGTGACCGCCTGCCGCGGATCGGACCGGGTGGTGCAGCTGGTCGTGCCCTGGGCGCGTGGCGACGTGCTGGCAGCCATCCACCGCGAGGGGGAGGTGGTGGGCCAGAGCGACGGCGAGGAGTCGGCCACGCTGCAGGTGGTGCTGGACGATGTCGGCCGCGCCCGCTTCGCCGAATTCGTGGCGGCACCGTGACGTTCCGGCTGCCGCCCTATCCCTACGACCGGCTGGCGGGCCTGGCCAAGGTGGCGGAGGCGCACGAAGGCGGCATGGTCGACTGCTCCATCGGGACGCCCTACGACCCGCCCCTGCCTGCGGTGATCGAGGCACTGGCGACGTCGGGGGCCGAGCGGGGCTATCCCGCCTCGGCCGGCTCCGCCCCGCTGCGGGAGGCTGCGGCCCGCTGGCTGACGCGTCGCTTCGCCCTGGACGATCTGACGTTCTCGGCCGTCGCCGCCTGCGTCGGGACCAAGGAGTTCGTGGCCTCGGCGCCACATCTGCTCCGCCTGCGCCAGCCCGACCGCGACACCGTGCTCTATCCCGCGGTGTCCTATCCGACCTATGCCATGGGAGCGGAGCTGGCCGGGTGCCGCGCCGTGGCGGTCCCCGCGCCACCGGGGCGGCTCGGAGGTCTCGATCTGGACGCCGTCGACCCCGACGACGCCGCGCGTGCCCTCATGCTCTGGTCGAACTCGCCCTCGAACCCGACCGGCGGCCTCGGCGACCTCGGGGCGGAAGCGGCCTGGGGACGAGCCTGCGGCGTCCCCGTGTTCTCCGACGAGTGCTACACCGAGTTCACCTGGGACGGCCCGCCGCGGTCGGTGCTGCAGCACGGCGCGGACGGCGTGGTCGCCGTGCATTCGCTCTCCAAGCGTTCGAACCTGGCCGGCGTCCGCGTCGGCTTCTACGCCGGGGATCCCGAGTTGGTCGAGTTCCTCCGCGCCGTGCGCCAGCATGCGGGCCTCATGGTTCCCGGGCCGGCGCAGGCCGCCGGCGTGGCCGCCCTGGCCGACGACGAGCACGTCGAGGCCCAGCGGGCCCGCTACCGGGAGCGGCTGGTCTTCCTGTCCGAGATTCTCGGCGGCTACGGCTGCCCGGTGGCTCTCCCCGAGGGCGGCTTCTACCTCTGGGTGCCCGTCCCCGCCGGCCGCTGGAGCGACGCCTGGGCCATGGCCGAGGCCCTGGCCACCGACGGCGGGATCCTGGTCAGCCCCGGGGACCTCTATGGCGATGCCGGCGCCGGTCATGTCCGGGTGGCGGTTGTCCAGCCGATGGAACGGTTGGCGCTGGTGGGGGAGCGCCTCGCTATGGTGCGGCATGGCTGATCTGCAGGCGAGCATCGAGGAGTTGTGGGAGCGTCGCGCCGACCTGTCACCGGCGGACACCGACGCGGCGAAGGTGGTCGAGGAGGCCATCGAGCTCCTCGACTCGGGCCAGGCCCGCGTGGCCGAGGTCGACGCGGCCACCGACGAGGTGGTCGTGCACGAGTGGCTCAAGAAGTCGATCCTCCTCCTCTTCTCGTTGCGGGGCATGGAGACGATCGAGGCCGGCCCCTTCGAGTACGCCGACAAGCTGCCGCTCAAGCACGGCTTCGCCGAGGCCGGGGTGCGCGCCCTGCCGGGGGCGTCCGCCCGCTGGGGGTCCTTCCTCGGGCGCGGCGTCGTGCTCATGCCTTCGTACGTGAACATCGGTGCCTGGGTGGGGGCCGGGTCCATGGTCGACACCTGGGCCACCGTCGCCTCGTGCGCCCAGATCGGCGAGCGGGTGCACCTCGCAGGCGGGGTGGGCATCGGGGGCGTGCTCGAGCCGCCCGAACGCAGTGCCCGTGGTCGTCGAGGACGACGCCTTCGTGGGCAGCCGCTGCATGGTGACCGGCGGCGCGCGCATCGGCAAGGGGTCGGTGCTGGGCGCCGGCAGCTTCCTCGACCCCTCCATCCCGGTGATCGACGCCGAGACGGGGGAGGAGATCTCCCGCGGCGTGGTGCCGCCCTGGTGCGTGGCCATCCGGGCCAGCCGCCGGCGCGAGTATCCCGGTGGCGAGTTCTTCGTGCCCTGCGTGCTCGTCATCAAGCGCCTCAGCGAAGGGGAACGCCACGACAAGGCGCAGCTGAACCAGGTCCTGCGGGACCACGGCGCCAGCACCTGATCCGGTGGGCGACCTCCTGGCGACGACCCGGGATCTGATGGCCGTCCCCTCGCCGAGCAGAGGCGAGGCGGCGCTCGCCGGCACCGTCGAGGAGGCGCTGGGCGCCTGCCCCTGGCTCGAGGTCGAACGGATCGGGGACAACGTCATCGCTCGCACCACCCTCGGCTTCGGCCAGCGCCTCGTGCTGGCCGGCCACCTCGACACCGTTCCGGCCAACGGCAATCAGGAGCCCCGCCTCGAAGGAGACACCCTGTGGGGGCTGGGCGCGTCCGACATGAAGGGCGGCCTGGCGGTCATGCTCGAGCTCGCCACGACGGTGCGGCGGCCCGCGGTGGACCTGACGTGGTGCTTCTACGCCCGCGAGGAGATCGGCCGCGCCGACAGCGGACTCGCTCGAGCTGTGGGAGAAGCGCCCGGACCTCTTGGCGGGGGATGCCGCCATCCTCGGGGAGCCGACCGGCGCGGTCGTGGAGGCGGGCTGCCAGGGCACGCTGCGTCTGCGCGTCACGCTCCGCGGCGTGCGCGCCCACACGGCCCGCCCCTTCGCCGGGCGCAACGCCATCCACCGCCTGGTCCCTCTGCTGCAACGCGTGGCCGAGTGGCCCGGGCGCGAGGTCGTGCTCGACGGCTGCACCTATGCCGAGCAGCTCCAGGCCGTGGGGGTCGAAGGGGGAGTGGCGGCCAACGTGGTGCCCGACGAGGTCAGCCTCACCCTGAACCACCGCTACGCACCGGACCGGAACGCAGCCGGGGCCGAGGCCTTCTTGCTCGAGCTTCTGCGGGGGACGTGGGACCCCGGAGCCGGCGACGCCTGGGACGTCCTCGACGCCGGCGACGGCGCGCCCCCGTCGCTGGGCCACCCGTTGCTGCACGCCCTGGTGGAGAAGAGCGGCGCACCGCCCAAGGCCAAGGTGGGATGGACCGACGTCGCCTCGTTCTGGGAGCACGGAGTGCCGGCCGCCAATTTCGGCCCCGGCGACCCGCTCCTGGCCCACCACCCCGACGAGCGCGTGTCGGTGGCGCAGCTGGAACGCGCCCACGAGGTGCTCCTCGCTCCTCACCGTGGCATAGCCCGCTCAGCGGACGACGATCGTCCCCTGCATGTACTGGTGGATGTTGCAGATGTAGCTGTAGGTGCCCGCCTTCGAAGGTGCGGTGAACGTCTTGGTCTGGCCGGGCCCGATGTCGCCCGTATCGAACTGCCCGCCGGTGGCGGTCAACGTGTGCGTCACCGAGTCCTTGTTGGTGACGCTGACCGTCGAACCGGGTGCCACCGATGCGGTCATGGGGGAGAACATGAAGTTCGAGATGACGACGGACCTGGTCGTCGTGGTCGCGCTGGCGCTCGACCCCGAAGATCCCGACCCGCCGCCGTTGCTGCTGCACGCAGCCAGGAGCAGTGCGCCCGCCAGGACCAGGACGACCACACCACCCCTGTACCGCCGTGCCCGTTCCCGCAACACTCAGACCGCCTGTGACGTCGGGTTGAACGCCAGCGGCGTGCCCGAGGCGGTCTGGGCACCCGGGTACATCCCGAGCACGTAGTAGAGGATGGCGATGTGCTGCATCTCCACCGGTTGAATCGATGACGACAGCTCGATGGCCGCGCTGCTCTTCAGCTTCGACGTCTCCACCTGATAGGTCTGCGCCGCAATGGTCTCCAGCGTCACGGCCAGCTGGGCCAGCCCGGCGATGTCGGTCACCTTGGCGAAGTCCGACTCGACCGTCGGCGTCAGCATCGGGTTCGTCACCGTGACCGGGGCCTTGCCGTGGGACTGCAGGACGGCGTTCCACGCCGCCGCGTGCTGCTGGTGCTGTCCCTTCACCGTGGTGGCGAACGTGGCCACGGCCGGCGGCACCGTGCCGAGCTTCCCCGCCGTCGCGGCGGACAAGCCCGCGGTGTAGGCGAAGACGGCCAGGTTCTCCAGGCTGGCAGCCACCGCGGCGACGGCAAGGTCGCCCTTCAGCCCGGCCGGTGGGAAGGCGGCAGCATGGACGGCGGAGAGCCGCCGTGTCGAGGCGGCAGCCAAGGTCGGCACTGCGCCGCTGCCCACGGCCAACGCCGCCCCGCCGGCCACCGCGGCTCCGGCGCCGAGGAGGAACGTGCGGCGACTGGTGCCGCGCATCTGCCCGAGCGCCTCGGCCATGGCCGGCATGCCGACGTCGTGATGCAGCTGGTCGAGCTCGAGGGTCTGCGCGCGCAACTCGTGCTCGCTGCCTTCGTACGTCTTCTTCTTGTCTTCTGCTCACTTGACGGCTCCTTGTGCCGCCGGGGCGGCGCTGTTGGTCTTGTAGAACGCGTTGGGGAAGCCGACGCTGCCGGCCGCGGCGGGCAGCATGGCGGCGGTGCCGGGCGCCAGCGAGATCAGCTGCGGTGCGCCGGCCATGAGAAGGGCCTGCACCGCCAGGAGGGTGGCCACGTGCTGCGCCTCGATGCCCATGATGCTGGCCAGCAACTCCTTGTTGGTCTGGTGCGTGGCCAGTGCCGTGTCCTTGACGTAGGTCTCGGCCGCGATGTTCTCGAGTTCGAGGGCCAGCGCCACCACGCCGAGGGCCCCTTGGGCCGGCGTGGCGGCACCCAGTCCCGCCACCGCCTTCTTGACGACGGGGACGAAGGCCGGGTCGGGCTTCTTCTGGGCTTTGCCGCCGAGACTCCTGACGGCGGCATTGAAGGCGTCGGCGTGCTGCAGGTGCTGGCCCATCGTCACCTGGGCGAACTTGGTCACCACCGGGTTGGCCGAGGACCCGCCGATGTAGGGCAGGGTGAGCGCGGTCGTATAGGTGGAGACGGCCAGGTTCTCGATGGAAGCGGCGGTCTGCAGGATCTGCACGTCGCTCGAACTGCTGGCGCCCGCGGCCGAAGCCAGGGCACCCACGAGCACGGCGCCACCGGCCGCGCCCAACAATGCGGCGCCGGCGAGACTCGAGGTCAGCGCACGGGTGTGGGTCTCGTGGAACGCCCGGTTGGTACCCGGGTCGTCCCCTGGCGCCGCGTGTGCAGTCTCGACGAGTTCGTCGAGCGCTTCGTGCGTCGGACGCAACGCATCGGTCTGGAGGTCTTGAGATTCTTCGAGCAGCTCGGCGAGCGCTCGGGGATCTGCCGTCATGTGGACTCCTCGCAAGGTGGGATGACCACTGTTCGGAGTCAACCGCGTCGCGGATGACGAACGGCCGAAGAAAGTGGATCGCTCGTTAGGAGGGAGAGAGGCGCGCCACGGCCCGCGTCAACAGATGGAGGTCGCCTTGTCCGGGCAGCCGGTCCACGCGACGATCGATGCGCGCGGCGGCGTCGGCACCCTTGTTCCCCGTGGAACAGATAGTTGACGAGGAACCCGACCTCGCGTTCGGGCATCACACCCGATCCGACGGGGCGCCACCAGTGCGACAACGCGAAGCGCGTCATCTTCTGTGCCTTGGCGTTGACGCCGAGCCGGCGCGTCGCCTCCGACGCGTAGAAGTCGATGTGCCCGCCCTCCTGCTTCATGATGCGCCGCAGGAGCTCGCGCAGGGTCGGGTGTCCGGCCGCGTCGGCCAGCCGGGAGTACCCGGCCTGCGTCGTCCATTCGTTGATGGCACCCCACGTCATGTGCAGGGCGATGAAGGCCCGTCCGGCAAAGGCCGCAGAGGCGATGGTGCTGAACGTCGTGGCCGCCTGACGACGGCGGTGGCCGTGGCGTAGCGCGGCGATACGCGGCGCCCCCGCCTCTTCGCCGTGGGCCTCGAGTACCTGGCCGATGGCCTCGCCGTGCCACATCTCCTCGAACACCCAGCAGGAGAGGAAGGAGGTGATAGCCGGGTCCTGATGGGCCGGCGTCAGCAGCAGGTCGCGCAGGTAGCACACGGTGTGATGCTCGACGTCGTGCATGTAGCGCAGCGAACGCAACGCATCGGGTGCCAAGGGCTGGTCCCTGAAGTCATCGAAGTCGATGCCCTCGAGGTCCAGGCGGCCCGCCCGGGACTTGTAGGAGTCGATGGTGGTACGCATACGGCCTACTATTCGGGGCTCAGGCGACGCCTGGATGGGCGAAATTCGGGACATCCAAAGCGGAAGGCGGCTCCGAACAGGTCCGACATGGTGCACATGGACGAAGTGAGCGATGCGCAGCTGGTGACGTCCATCGCCCGCTACAGCGAGGTGGCTCTGGCCGAGTGCTATCGCCGCCACGGGGGCGCCGTCTTCGGGCTGGCCAAGCGGGTCCTGCACAACCCCACCGACGCCGAGGACGTGACCCAGGAGATCTTCCTGCGGCTGTGGAATCAGCCCGACCGATTCGACCCTGCCCGGGGCTCCCTGCGCTCGTTCCTGTTGGCTCAGGCTCACGGGCGGGCCGTCGATGCCGTGCGCTCGTCGAGCTCCCGGCGCCAGCGGGAGAGCCGCGATGCCCTGCGAACGGCCGAGGCCTCCTACGACCTCCAACGCGAAGTCTGGGACCTGGCGGTGGCCGACCAGGTCGCGCAGGCCATGGGCGAACTGCCCGAGGAGGAGCGCCGGGCCATCGAGCTGGCTTACTTCGACGGCCGTACCTATCGAGAGGTGGCGCAGATGCTGCAGCAGCCCGAGGGCACGGTCAAGAGCCGTATCCGCAACGGCATGCGACGCATGCGGGCCGTCCTCGCCGATTCCGGCGTCCGGGGGATCGACGCGTGATGTCCCACGACGAGGCCAGCGACCTCCTGGGTGCCTACGCGCTCGATGCCGTGGACGGCGACGAGTTCGTCGAGCTCGAGGAGCATCTCGGAACCTGCCCGCGCTGTCGGGCCGAGCTCGACAGCTTGCGCGAGGTCGCGGCGGCCATGGGTAACTCGGTCGAGCCTGTCCCCGAGGGTTTGTGGTCCCAGATCGCCCTCCGCCTGCCCGACCGTCGCGACGACGGGGAGCCGCCGCCGATGCCGCAGCTGGAGCGGGACGCCCGCACGCCGTTCCGGGCTCCGGCCACCGAATCCACGTTGCGCCGCCGTCGCACCCTGATCGGCACCGTCGGCGCCATAGCCGTGGCCGCCGCCGCCGTGGCGGCCGTGCTCGGCATCGGTCTGGTGCAGGCCGACAACAAGGTCTCGAATCTCCAGAACGCCTCGCCGGCAGCGACGGCCGCGCTGCGGGCACCGGGGCACCGCATCGTCGTGCTGGACTCGAGCACGTCGAAGGGCGAGCAGGCCAAGGTCGTGGTCCTGCCCTCGGGCCAGGGCTACGTGGTCTCGTCGACGCTCCCGGCCCTGGACAACGGCCGGACATACCAGTTGTGGGCGATCGAGGGGACTCAGCCGATCTCGCTCGGCCTGTTGGGCAGCGCGCCGGGACGGGCCGCCTTCACCATGGCCGGCTCGACCCGGCCCTCGCACCTGAGCATCACGGCCGAACCGGCGGGCGGATCCGTCTTCCCCACGGGCCCGATCATCGCCAGCGGGACTGTCTGACGCCTGGGCGCAGCTGTTAGGTTCGCTCCTCATGTCCGAGGAAGAGGCACCGAAGAAACGCAAGCCCATCGAGATCTTCGCCGACGCGGAGCCGATCAAGCTGGGCTCCATGTTGCTGACCCTGGTGGAGCCCCATCGCGGCCACGAGGTGGCCTACAACCGCTGGTACGAGCGGGACCACTTCTACTCCGGCTGCATGGTCGGCCCCTATACCTTTGCCGGCCGCCGCTTCGTCGCCACGGCCGACCTCAAGGCGTTGCGGGACCCCGATTCGTCCACCATCACCGGCGAGCCGGCGCGGGGCTCCTACATCTCCGCCTACTGGGTGCTCGACGGCTATTTCGACGCCTGGAACAAGTGGGCCCTGCGTCAGGTCAAGGCCCTGCACGCCGCCGGGCGCATGTTCGAAGAGCGCGACCACGTGCACACGCTCCTCTACAACTTCCAGTGGGAGCACCGGCGTGACCCCGACGGTGTCCCGGTCGAGCTCGCGCTCGATCACCCCTACCGCGGCTTCGTCAGCGTCTTCATCGACCGCGACGAGTCCATCTCCAACGAGGAGCTGTGGTCGTGGCTGCGCACCGAGCACCTGCCCGCGCTGATGCCGGGGAGCGATGCCGACCTGGTGGCCGCGTTCACGCCGATCGCGCTCGAGGTGGACGCGCCCGGTGACGTGCCGCGTGAGAAGGCTCGGGACAACCGCACCGTGCTGCTGTGGTTCCTCAACACACCTCCCGAGGTGGCCTGGGAGCCCGTCATCGCGGAGCACCGGCGCCTGCTGGAAGCGGCGGGCAAGGGCACGGTGATCGCAGCGCTGCCCTTCATCCCGACCATCCCGGGCACCGACACCTACACCGACAAGCTCTGGGCCGACTGACTCAGTCGGGCCGGTGCCGCGCTCGGTGGCAGATCAGTCCCGGGCCAGGATCTCCACGTGGGTGATGACGAAGACGGCGTCGTCTGAGTCGGCCCAACGCAGCCAGGCCTCGGCGATGCGCTCCAGTTCCGCGGCGTCGCTCAGGCCGTACTCCACTGCCTGCTCCGCGAGGCGCGAATAGCGCACCCGGTCGGCCCACAGGCCGCCCCACCAGGCGCGGGACTCGGGGTCGGCGTAGGTCCACGTCGAGCTCGAGACGGTCACGTCGGAGAACCCCGCCTCGTGCGCGTGGCCGAGCAGGCGGGGGCCGATTCGGGCATCGTGCCCGTTGCGCTCCGTCACGGCGAAGTAGAGCTCGAGCCAGCGGTCGAGGACCGGATCCGACGGGGCCCAGGTGAAGGCCCCGTAGTCGGAGTCCCGGGCGGCCAGCACCCCTTCGGGGTCCAGCACACGGCGGAGCTCCACCAGGGCGGCCACGGGGTCCTCGAGGTGCTGCAGGACCTGGTGCACGTGGATCACGTCGAACGCGGCGTCGGGGAAAGCCGAGGGCGAAGAGGTCGGCCACCTCGAAGCGCAGGTTCTCCACGCCCAGGCTCCGGGCGTGCTCCTCGGCCTGGGCCACCACGTCGGGAGCGGCATCGATCCCGACCACCTCGCCCGGCGCCACCAGCAGGGCCAGGTCGGCCGTGATGGTCCCCGGGCCGCAACCGACGTCGAGCAGGCGCTGACCAGGGCGCAGCTCGGGAAGGAGGAACGCGCTCGGAATTCTCGGCGGTGCGCCAGGTGTGGCTGCGCAACACCGACTCATGGTGTCCGTGCGTGTAGGTCATGCGTACATTGTGGCGTGCCCGAATTGCCCGAGATGCAGGCGCTCTCCGAGCGCCTCGACGCGCTCCTGGCGGGGGCGACCCTGCGCCGGGCCGACCTGCTCGGCTTCTCGTCGCTCAAGACCTACGATCCGTCGCCGGATTCCCTGAAGGGCCGGCGGCTCCTCTCGGTCGGGCGGCGGGCCAAGTACCTGGTCTGGGAGTTCGAGGGCGGGACCCGCATGGTGCTGCACCTGTCCCAGGCGGGTCGCCTCGACGTCGAGCAGCCGCCCAAGAAGACGAAGCCCCGCGGCTCGGTGGCGCGCTTCGTCTTCGGCGAAGGTGACGCCGGGCTCGACGGGGAGGGCATCGGCATCCTGGTGCGCGAGTACGGCACGCAGCGCAAGGCCTCGTGGTGGGTGCTGGCTCCGGGCGACGAGGGGCCATTGGCCGGTCTCGGGCCCGAGCCGGGGAGCGAGGCCTTCGCCGAGTTCATCCGGACCAGCGACTCCCGGCGGCACCTCACCACCGACCTGCGCGACCAGCACGTGGTGGCGGGCATCGGCCGCGGGTGGGGCGACGACATTCTGCAGCGGGCCAGGTTGTCGCCCTTCGCCTCCCTCCGTTCGTTGACCCCGGACCAACGCGAGGCGCTGCTGACCGCCGCCAACGACGTCCTGGCCGAGGCGCTCGAGCTCGAACGCACGCGCCAGGGCGGCCTCTCGGAGTCCAAGCTGGGCGGTCGCTTCAAGATCCACAATCGATTCGGCGAGCCATGCCCGACGTGCGGCGACACGCTGGAGCGCGTGTCGTTCGAGTCCTACGAAATGGCGTACTGCCCGACGTGCCAGACGGGCGGCAAGGTGCTGGCCGACCGGCGCCTGTCGCGCCTCCTCAAGTAGCGACGCCGCCTAGTTCAACTGCCGCACCACGGTGACGACCTTGCCGAAGATCGTCACCTGATCGGGCCCGTCGAAGACCATCGGCTCGTAGGCCGTGTTGGCCGGTGTCAGGACGACCCGGCCGTTCTTGCGGCTGAACGTCTTGACCGTGGCCTCACCGTCGTTGATGCCGGCCACCACGACATCGCCGTTGTCGGCTTCGGGCTGTTGGCGCACTACGACGTAGTCGCCGTCGAAGATCCCCGCGTCGGTCATGGAGTCGCCGCGCACGCGCAGCATGAACGAAGGCCCGCCGCCGGTGAACTGCTCGGGCATGGGCAGCAGCTCCTCGATGTTCTCCTCGGCCAGCACACCGGTTCCGGCCGCCACCTCGCCGACCAGGGGCACGTTGTGGACCGCGGAGGCCGGCAGCCGGGAAGACGTGTCGGGGTCGAAATGGACCTGGATCGCTCGGGGCTTGCTGGGGTCCTTGGACAGGTAGCCCTCCCGCTGCAGCACGGCCAGGTGCGTGTGCACGGTGGCCGAGGACGCCAGGCCGACCGCCTCGCCGATCTCCCGCACCGACGGGGGGTACCCCCGGTCGCGCTGGCAGTCGGCGATGAAGTTGAGGATCTGCAGCCGCTTCCCGCTCAGGACCTCGGCCATCGGCGTCTCCTTTGGTGCCCACCCCGGCCTGCCGCCGGGCCCCTCCCGGGGGCGAACATCCGTTCGTGACCGACCAACCTACCGAAGCGGCGACCTCAAAGCAAACATCTGTTCGTTTTCTTGGCGGATGGTGGGCGTCAGCGCTGCCCGGCGAGGACGCCCAGCTCGGCGAGGAGCCGGTCCCGCAGCTCGTCGAAGGCCTCTCCGCCGACCCGGCGGGGACGGGGGAGCTCGACGGTGCGGTCGAGGGAGATCCTGGAGTCCGTGAGCACCAGCACGCGGTCGGCCAGCAGGATGGCCTCCTCCACGTCGTGGGTGACCAGGAGGACGCCGGGATGGTGGCGGGCGCAGAGCTCGGCCACCAGGCCCTGCATGCGGAGGCGGGTCAAGGCGTCGAGCGCAGCGAACGGCTCGTCCAACAAGAGCAGTTGGGGTTCCCGGACGAGGGCCCGAGCCAGCGCCACCCGCTGGGCTTCGCCACCCGAGAGCGTTCCCGGCCATGAGTCGGCCTGGGCTTCGAGTCCGACCTCGCGCAGCGCGGTGATGGCCCGTTGGCGCGTCGCCTCGCCGCGGGGGAGGCCGATCACGACGTTGCGCCAGACCCGCATGGAGGCCACCAACCGCGGCTCTTGGTAGACGACGGTGCGCACCTCGGGGACGAGGACCTCGCCGCTGCTCGCCACTTCGAGACCGGCCAGAATGCGGAGCAGGGTCGTCTTCCCGCTGCCCGACGCCCCCAGGAGCGCGACGAACTCGCCTTGGGCGACAGTGAGGTCCAGGTCGGCGAGGATCTCGCGGCCGTCGAACGACTTGGAGACGTCGGCCACCAAGGCTGCTGGTTGGGTTGTGGGAATGTTCATCGGACCGCCTGGTGACGGCGCCACGGCATCGCGTAGCGCTCGAGGATACGGACAGAGATATCGGCGGCGATCCCGATCAGCGCGTAAATCAGGATGCACACCACCAAGTTGGGAATCTGATCCAAGCTGTTCGCTTGACTGACGAGGTAACCGATGCCCTGGCTGGCGCCGATGCTCTCAGTGAACACGAGCGCGATCACCGCAATCCCGGCGGAGAAGCGCAATCCCGTCATGATTGACGGCATGGCCAGGGGTATGACGACGCGGCGGACCAGCTGCCAGCCCCGCAGTCCGAAGCTGCGCGCCGCCTCGACCACTCGCCTGTCCACGTTGCGCACGCCGTTGAACGTGTTCAGGTACATCGGGAACAGCGTGGCGAGGCCGATCAGGAACACATGGGACACCTCGCCGACGCCGAACCAGACGATGAACAGGAAGATCAACGCGGGGTAGGGCACCATCCGCAGCATCTGCATCGACGCGTCCAGGAGTTCCTCGCCGAGACGGTAGAGACCCACGATGACTCCGAGGATGAGTCCCGTTCCGGCGCCGAGAGCGAGCCCCAGCGCGGCGCGGCGGACAGAGATACCGACGTCGCCCAGGAGATCCTGATGGCGGAGGAGATCGACGAATGCGTCCCAGGTGGCGCTCGGTGTGGAGAGCGTCGTCGGCGGGATCGCGTTGGTCACGGTGAGGATCCACCAGGCCACGAAGATCGCGATCGGCACGGCCAGGCGAAGAGCGAGCGAGCGCCGGCGACTCTGTTGCCTGCCGTCTCCGACCGGGAGGTGGACCAGCCCGTTGGACCCGGTCCCGGGCTTGACGCCCGCCGGGGTCGCGAGGCTGCCGCGATCCGGAGGGTTGGCCTGGGCGCTGTCAGGACTGTCGGTCGTCTGCACCGTCATGACGTCAGGTTGGAGTTCTTGGCCACGATGGTGTTGAAAGGCAGATCGAAGATGCTCTTGACGTTGAGTTTGTCCGAAATCAGCCCGAGCTTCTGGAAGGTGTTGGCTTCGGTCTGCTGGTAGCTGACGATGGAGGGCGTGATCGGGGTGCCGATCGACTGGGCCGATGCCACAGCCGCCTTCGCGACCGCCAACGTGACGCCGTACGTCTTGACATAGGTCTGCGCGGCGAGCAGTGGGTCCTTGCGCAGGACCGCTGCCGCCTTGTAAAAGCGCTTGATGAAGTCCTGCAGCGCCGCCGCCTTCTGCGGGTTGGCCAGGGCGGCGTTGCTCGCTGTCAGGTAGCCGTATGTCTTGAGGTACCCGGCGCCGTTGGCCAGCACCCTGACCTTGCCCCCCGCTTCGTCGAGCCCCGTGAGTGGCTGGGAGATGACGGCGGCATCGACCTGGCCGCTGGCCACCGCAGTGGAGGCACTGGTCACGGGCAGGTTGCTGATGTGGACCGCGGTGTAGGGGATGTGGTTCTTGGCGAGGTACTGCACCAGGAAGTACTGCTCCACCGTGCCCTCCTGGACTCCGATCGTCTGGCCGCGCAGTTGCGCCGCGGTCTTGATCGATGAGCCCGCCGGCACGACAATGTCGTAGGGCGACACCTTGGCGTTGGCTCCTTGTGTCACGGCGACCACTTTGACCGGGTCACCAGCCTGCTGGGCAAAAATCGTCGGCGTCTCTGCCATGTCACCGAGGTCGACCGAGCCACCGGTCTCTGCCGCGATGACGGGCGGCCCGCCGACGAAGTTCGTCCAGTCGACCTTGTACGCCGCGCCTTGGAGGGCGTTGGTCGCGAGGAAGATCGTCTGGTACTCCTTCAACTGGTCTCCGAAAGTAAGGGTCACGCCGCTCAGAGAGACGGTCTTCGTCGCGGCGGACGCGCCGCTCGCACCGAGGCCAAGCACGAGTGTGGCGGCCAGGCCGGCCGGGAGCACGAGGGCCCCGACGCGACGCAGGGCGGCCGGGATCCGTCGATTGGTGGACGTCATTGAATGCACTGCACTTCCTTTTGTGGTCCAGGGCCGGGGCCACCACCGGGCCGCAGGGGGGGAGGCTGGCCCGGTGGTGGATTGCCGGCGGGGTTAGAAAGGCTTGTCGCCCTGAATGGTGACTCGTTGGATGACACGGTGAGCTTCGCCGTAGTCGCCGATGGCGTAGTGCATCGTCGTCCGGTTGTCCCAGAACCCGAGGTCGCCTTCGTCCCAGCGGTAGCGAACGACGTACTCGGGCGTGGTCATGTGCTCGTAGAGGAAGCGGAGCAGGGTGTCGCTCTCCTTGGTGGTCAGTCCCTTGATGCGCTTCGTGAAGCCAGGGTTGACGAACAGGTTCCGGCGTCCGGTCTCGGGGTGTGTCCGCACGACGGGGTGTTCGGTGGGAGTCAACTCGGTGAACGTCACGCCATCCCACTCACCCTGGCCGACCGCCTTGAGGAGTGAGCCGAAGGCACGGGTGCCATCGTGGATGGCGGTCAAGCCGTCGACCAGGTCGCGGATGGGGGCGGACAGCCCCTCGTAGGCGGCCTGTGTGTCGGCCCAGAGGGTGTCGCCGCCGGCCGGTGGGATCACGATGGCATTGAGCACCGAGCCCAGCGGGGGAGTCTCGACGAAGGTGACGTCGGTGTGCCAACGCTCCCGGTCGCCGTCCTCGCGGCCCACGCCGTAGGAGAACTGCCGTGCCTTGGTGTAGTCGATCTCGAAGACCTCTTTGTGCTCTTCGATCCCGGGAATGACGGGGTGGGCGACGGTCACCGGGCCGAACGCGGCGGCGAAGTCCTTGTGCTCGGCCGGCGAGAGGTGCTGGCCGGGGAAGAAGATGACCTTGTAATCGAGCAGGGCCTGGCGCACTTCGCCCAGAATTTCGGGCTCGAGGGGCTGGTGGAGGTCGATGTTGCGGAGCTCGGCTCCAATGGTGCCCGAGAGGGGCGCGATGTCGAGTTGGGCGCGTGTGGTGGTGGTCATTGGCTTCCTCTAGGCGGGTCGGGCGTGCGAGACGGTGGTGAATCCTGACTAACTCTATCGGATTTACCACATAGGTATACATCGCCTGTCACACCGCCTCCGTATGGTGTCGTCGTGTGCGAACGGCTGTTCGACCAGAGGGTTGACAGCGAACAGGTGTTCGTGGTCCAATCTGCATGAAAGCGAACAGGTGTTCGGAAGAGGGAGACGCCATGACGGTCGCATATGAACTCGATTTCGAGACGCCTCGCCCTCGGTTGTACGTCGTACCCGACGGGCCGCGAGTGGGCGCTTCTCCCCGTGTGCTCCGGCGCCGGATCGTCCTCGCCGCAGTGGTCGTCGCCCTGCTGGTGCTCCTCGCTCTGCCAATCCGGGCCCTCGGCGGAAGCACCCTGGCCCAAGCGGGTCCGGCACAGGGTCAGGAGTACATCGTCAAGGCCGGCGACACGCTGGCCTCCATTGCGACCCGGGCCGACCCTGCGCAGGCAGCCTCGCTGACCGGGCAGCTCGCCCGTGAGACCGGGACCAACCTGGTCGTGCCGGGGGAGCACATCTTCATTCCCTGACTATCGTCGGCGGTGTGCGGTGTCCTTGGTGCGGTGTCGATGATGACCGCGTGGTGGATTCACGCCAAGCCGAGGAGGGCGGCGCTATTCGTCGACGCCGTGAATGCCTTGGTTGTGAGCGCCGCTTCACGACGTTCGAGAGAGTCGAGGAAGTGCCGCTGTGGGTGGTGAAGCGCACTGGCCTGCGTGAGCCCTTCGATCGAGCCAAGGTCGTCGAGGGCGTGCGGGCGGCAACGAAGAACCGTCCCGTCACCCCCGAGCAGATGGAAGAGCTGGCGCAGGCGGTGGAGGACGCGTTGCGTGCGGCGACAACCGAGCCGACCAGCCAGCAGGTCGGAGTGGCGGTGCTCGAGCGGCTGCAGAGCCTCGACGACGTGGCGTATCTCCGCTTTGCCAGCGTCTACAAGGGATTCGAGGAGGCGGGCGACTTCCAGCGCGAGGCGGGGTTGTTGACCAAGACGACGGAGCCGAAGCGGAAGTGATGGACGAGACGCCCGGCATCGTCCTGGCCGTCTACGCCCATCCCGATGACGCCGACGTCGCCTGCGGCGGCACTCTGGCCCGCTGGGCCAAGGGCGGTAGCGCCGTGCACCTGGTCGTCTGCACCGACGGCGGCAAGGGGACGACCGACCCGGCCGTCGAGCCGGCCCAGCTGGCGGCGGAGCGTGCCGTCGAGCTCGAGTCGTCGTCCGAGCTGATCGGCCTGTCCAGCGTCGAGAACCTCGGCTTCCCTGACGGCGAGCTCACCGATTCCGACGACTTCCGCCGCACCCTGGTGGAGCGGGTACGCGCCCTGCGACCCGCCGTGGTCTGTGGGCATGACCCCACCGCCGTCTTCTTCGGGCAGGAGTACTTCAATCACCGGGACCACCGGATCGCCGGCGCCGCGTTGCTCGACGCCGTGGCTCCGGCCGCCGCGCTCCCGCACTATTTTCCCGGCGCCGGGCCACCGCACCAGGTGCCCACCGTGCTCCTCTCCGCGACGCTCGAGCCCGACGAGTGGGTGGACATCTCCGACACCATCGAGACCAAGGTCTCGGCGGTCGAGTGTCACCGGACCCAGTTCGCCGGTCAGGACGGTTGGGCGGGCGAGGCGGTGCGGCGCAGGGCGGCCGAAGAGGGCCGGCGGGCCGGCGTCCTCTACGCCGAAGGTTTCCGTCGGTTGACCCTCGGTGACTGAGCGGCGCGTCGTTCCGACCATCCTGCACGTCGACATGGACGCGTTCTTTGCGTCGGTCGAGGTGCTCGACGATCCCTCCCTGGCCGGAAAGCCCCTGATCGTCGGCGGCGCGGGAGCACGCGGCGTCGTCGCTTCGTGCACCTACGAGGCACGCGTCTACGGGGTGCACTCGGCCATGCCATCGGTGCGGGCACGGCAGCTCTGTCCCGAGGCCATCTTCTTGTCCGGGCGCCACGGGCGGTACGCCGAAGTCAGCGCGGAACTGCACAAGGTCCTGGCCGACATCACGCCCATGGTCGAACCGATCGGCCTCGACGAGGCCTTCGTGGACGTTGCCGGCGCCGTGCGGCTTCTCGGGCCACCCGCACAGATCGCGCACGATTTGCGGCGGCGGGTGCGCGACCAGCTCCATTTGGAGTGTGCGGTCGGTATCGGGCGCTCCAAAATGATCGCCAAGCTGGCCTCGCGGGCGGCCAAGCCCCGCGCCAGCCGGGCCGGGCTCGAGCCGGGCCCCGGCGTGTTTCTGGTGGAGCCGGCCGACGAGCTCGAGTTCCTGCACGGCCACGCCGTCGAGGCGCTCTGGGGCGTCGGCCCCGCCACGGCACAGCGCCTGCACGATCTGGGCGTGCGGACCGTGGGGGATCTGGCGGCGCTCCCGGTCGACACCGTGGTGCGCCGGCTCGGCAAAGCGAGCGGAGCCCACCTGGCGGCGCTCGCCCGCGGCGAAGACCCGGATCCGGTCAATCCGAACCGGCCGAACAAGTCGATCGGGCACGAGGAGACCTTCAGCCAGGACCTGGTCGATCAGGACGAGCTCGAGCGCCATGTCCTGCGGATGGCCGATTCCGTGGCCACCATGCTGCGCGGGGCCGCCAGCGCGGCCCGGACCATCACGGTCAAGATCAAGTTCAAGGACCTGTCGCTGGTGTCGCGGTCCCACACCATGGACCGACCTATCGCCACGGGAGGAGCCATCGGGCAAGTGGCTGCTGCGCTGCTGGCGGGTGTCGATCCTGGCGAGGGGATCCGTCTTCTCGGCGTGAGCGCCTCGGGCCTGGCGGCCGGTGGGGTGGATCAGCTCTCGTTCGACCTCGGAGACGGCCTGCACGAGGACAACGAGAGCGCGACGGCGCGCGAGCAGTCCTGGCAGGACGCGACGGCAGCGATCGATGCCATCCGCGGCCGCTTCGGGCGCAGTGCCGTGGGCACGGCCTCAATGGTCACCGAGGAGGGGGTGCAGGTCCCGGCACGCCGTGACGCGCCGTGGGGTCCGGATCACTAGGACACGGGTCTCAGGTCATCAACGGTGTCACCAGACGCCGGGGATCAGCCTCCATGTCACCTGACGGCGGTACTCGCCGTAGTGGTCGTTCGTGGCCAGCATGCGGTCCTCGGCGATGGCGCGACCCACGTTGCAGCCGGAGGCGAACACCATCACGAGTGCATTGCGAAGCGAAATGCTCTGGAGGAGATAACCGGCCTGGAGGAACAGATACGAGGCGTAGATCGGGTGACGGACGATCGCATATGGGCCTCGTCGCACCAGCCCGCGGTCCGCGGCGACGAATCCGAACGATCTTCCGAGAGCGAGGAATGACGTGATGCAGATCGCAAGGCCGAACAGTTGGACCACGAGCCCAGCGGTGAGTCCCCAGGAAGGATGAGCGCCGTCCGGCCGGAACAGGACGCCGCCGAACGTCCCGCCGAACGCAAGGAGCCAGTCCCTTAACCGGCGGCTGACCACCCGGGCTGGCCGGCGGATGAGGTAGGCGATGACGACCCACATTTGCTCGGCGAAGAACGCCGGGCCGATGAGCTGATGGGTCTCGAGGTAGCTCTGCAGGGTGGCCTGAGCGAACAGCGCAGCTCCCGCAGCCCCGATCAGGTTCGCCGCGATCCTGATCAGCCGGTCGATCGGGGGAGCAGAAAGAGCTTCTTCGAGCCGCCGGGCGCGTCGTGTTACCGAGAACCTCGGAGCGTGGCCTGACTCCGCTGTCGGATGGTCGAGCCGAGCCAGACTCGAGTCGGGGTTCTCGAGTTCGAGCAGGCGCAGATCTGCGGTACCCATGGAGGCCTCAGCTCACGGATTGCTGTGGTTGCGTGGGTTCGCTTGCTGGTGCGCGCGCCGCTCCGCTGTCGAGCCCCATGAGGCGTCGTTCGATCCCTGCGTCGAGGCTGAACCGGCCCGATCCGAGAAAGGCCACGACCAAAGCCAGGCCCGCGAGCGCAAGGTTGAGTTGGTAGCCGGGAGGCGCCGTGTGCGAATTGATCCCGGTGGCCCAGGTCACCGTGATCATCGCCATGACCATGTCACCGAACAGCGCAATGCCCGCGAGACGCGAAAAGAGGCCGAGTCCAATGGCGATGGCCCCGAAGAACTCGATCACCCCGCCCAACACGGCGAAGAAGCCACCCGGGTGCAGGTGCGCCGACTGCGAGAAGTAGATGGAGGTCCCATGAATACCGGGTCCGTTGAACCACCCGAACAGCTTCCCCCCTCCGTAGTAGACGAAGATCCACGCGAGCACGATGCGTGCGACGAGGAGCGCGCAGTCCGCTGGGAGTTGTGAGGTGCTGCGGGTGCTCACGACCGTCGACAGGAGGGTCTTCCATGAGTGCCGCGCGTCTCGACCGAAGCGGTCACTGCGGAACCACCTTCCCTACCCTGCGTGCCCACCACCGTCAGGGCCCGACCAATCGTACGCTCTGTCTCCAATCCGGTCCGCTGAAGACCCCGCCGGCCCACCGTAAGGGCACCCGAGGGCCGCTGGGCCACGCTGCGGATCGGCCGGAAGGGCGCCACCAACTGAGCCAGGAGGACGGAGAAGTGGTGTGGTCGCGCCGACTCCTGTTCGACGATGAGCGGGCGACCAGGCAGCCCGGTGTCGGTCCTGACCGTTTCCTCGGTCGGGAAGACCGCTCGGTGGAACATCTGATCCCAAATCGTCAATGCGAAGCCGAGGTTGACGTCCTGCGGCCCATCCAACTTGTGATGGATCCTGTGAAAGTTGGGACTCACGAAGACCCTCTCCAGCGGACCGAAGCCCGGACGTGTGTTGGAGTGGGCGAAGGCAACCATCCCTCCATAGAGGATCAACACGGTGACCGACAGTGCCCCGTTCGAAAGGAGGACCACTCCCGGAATCAACGCCAGGAGATAGGAGACGTGGATCAAGGGATGCGTGCGAAAGACCGTCAGGACGTTCATGTCCTCCTGGGAATGGTGGAGTTCGTGAAAGCGCCACAACATCCGCACTCTGTGGTTCGCCAGGTGCACCGCCCAATTGCAGAAATCCATCACAACGAGGATGGCGATGATCGCCCCCCAGCGAGGAAGCGCGCCGATTCTCGGCAAGACGATCCATGGGATGCCCCTTCGTACGAGCGCGACGAAGGCCAGGGTGAGTGCCGTGACGAGGGGCGCCACGATGAGCGCGTTCATGGCGGTGAGCAAAAGATCATGGCGATGGCCACGGGCGAAGAGAGGCCGCTGCTGCGCCGGCCAGATGCGCTCGACAACCATGAAGCATCCCAAGATCGCCAGCGCCAACGGACCGACCAGCACCACCCGGAGCAGTGTCACCGACCCGATGAAGTTCTTGCCGCCCCAGCCCTCGGACCACCCCAGGGCGATCAGGACGATGGCCAGACCGGCAATGGAGAAGGCGGGGAGATAGACGCGCGGCCGCAGGCGAACCTGCGACCCGTCTCTCTCCGGGAACTGCCTCCTCTTCTGTTCGGTTTCGGTCGGCCGGCTGGGAGCCAGGAGCAAAGTGGACATCACCATCGTTCGGCGGTTCCTTCCTCTAGAAGGCTGCTCCGCCGCCTCCGGCGCTGGAGTTACCGGAACCGGAGTTCGAGCTGGAGCTTGAGCTGGAGTTGGCCGACTTCTTCGTCACGACCGCGGTCCACTTTCCCCACGTGTCGGTCACGACGCCGTTCACCTGGCCTGCTGCAGTGTCCCCGGCGAAAAAGTAGAGCGGCTTCCCTCCGTACGTGACCTGGACGACGCCGTTGCGCTTCACGGTGCCGAGTTTGGCTGCGCTCACTCCCGACCCCGCCTTTGCCTTGGTCACACCGGCGGGAAGCACGAGTGCCGGCCAGACTTTCAGGCAGGCGGCCGTGCACGCAGTGCTGCTCGGCTTCAAGGTGTACAGGGTCTTGCCACTCACGAGAATGGTTCCCATTTTGCGTTCTTGGTGGTCGAGACGGTCACTGCGCTCGCGGCGCCAGCCTCGGAGGTGGCGACAACCGACAGTGAGATCCCGCCGACGGCCACGATCGCACCGACCCATCGCGCCAAAGCGGCTCTGTGAGCTGATTCCCGGTTCTGACGATTCTTCTGCATTCCGATTCACTCCTGCGTAGGTCTTGAGTCTTGCCTCAACAGCTACTACGGACAAGTCCCCGTCAGGGATCATCTTTCAGGGATGGACTTCGCATTCGTGCCTGGTCGGCGGGTGATGGCGGCTTGAAAAGCCATGCTGCAGTCGAGTCCTCAGGTATCGATCCCGCAGTGCCGGGCAAGGGCCCACCTCGAGACGTCGCTGCACCCGCTGAGGGCCGGAGCCTTGTATCCCATGACCCTTGTCCGGGGGAGTCGAAACATCCATTGCCGCGGTACGGAAGCGTCAGTACACGGTGGTACGGCCGAAGCCGGCGAGGTCAGGACTGTTGCCACCAACGGATCCAGTAGCCGTGCGGATGGGTGTCGGCCAGGCGCACGGCGCCGTGTCCACCGGGGCCGATGTGGACCAGCGCGGTGGCCAGGTCCGGGCCCTCCCGCGGCACCGGGGACGGCGGGGTGGGCAGTCCCGGGGTCTCGAAGGGGCTCTCGCAGTAGAGGTGGTGGACGGGGCGTGCCCGTCCGAGGCGCGGCCACCTGCTCGGCCAGGGACCGTTGCTGCTCCTCGTCGAGGTAGGCGGCCACCCAGGAGTGGAACACGACCAGCGGCCCGTCGCCCGTCATGGTCGGCGGCCACGCGGGGCAGGTCCGTCAGCATGTCGCCGCGCTCGAGGCGCGGCGGCTGCGCCGACGGCCGCACGTTGGCCAGCGCGGCGCGCAGGCGTCCGAAGCGGGGCGGGTTGTCCGGCCACTGGCAGGCCAGCAGCCAGAGGGCGTCGTCGTCGGAGAACGGGTCGACCGGTGCGAGATCGAGTCCGACCCGCTCGGCCATGACGGGCAGGCGGAGGTCGGGCAGGTGCGTCGAGGTCGTCGCGGACCGTGCACTCGAGGGCGACGGCGGAACCCGGCGGCCCCGCCGTGCGGACGGCGCCGCCTTCGGCGGCCCGGTAGGTGTAGGCGTAGTCGTCGAAGAGCAGGTTGAGCCCCGCCGACGTGCCGAGGTCGAGCAGCGACAGTGGCTCCTGCCACTCGTACTGCGACGGCGATGTGGCAGAGGCCGGGCAGCAGCGCGGTGCAGCGGCCGACCTCGTTGGTCTGGGTCGAACGGGTGGCGATCAGCCGCTCGAGCTCGGCCCGGTGCACGCGGCAGAAGTCCGCGAAGGCGGCGGCGACGTCGCCCTCGGCTGGGCGATCGGCTGTGCCGCCGCGGACGATGACCACCGTGTCGTAGAACGCCGCCAAGGGGTGCTCGGCGCCCGAGAGCAGCAGGAAGTGCACGGCGGCCAGGAGCAGCAGCGGCCGTCGCTGGGGGAGCGGCGCGCCGTCGAGGAGCGAGAGCACCTCGTCGTCGTCGGCCACGGCCCGGCAGATGGCCGCGTAGGTGGTGCCGCCGTCACGCTCGACCACGGCGGCGAAGCCGCGGAAGTGGTCGGCGAGCGGCTGCTCGACGAGCACGGCGGCTAGAAGCTGGCGGGGAGCAGCGGGCTGACGGCGCCGAAGAAGAACCAGAGCAGGACGAGCGTGCCCACGGCGCCGACCCCGTAGATCAGCCAGCGCTGGCGGCGGAAGCGCCAGGCGGCGAAGAAGATGCCCGCGACCACGACGGCGGTGACGAAGCCCCAGAACAGCGCGTCGGCGAGCGACACGCCGGAGTTGCCGGCCAGGCTCTCGCTCTTCGGCTTGTGATGGCCCTTCGGCGTGCGCGTGCACCGGGCAGGCCCGAGTTCGGGAAGAGCTGGGAGTGGGCCAGCGTGGCCTGGACGATGAGGCGGGTCGTGGCGCTGAAGCGCGGATTGCAGGTCGTCAGCGTGAGCTGGTTGGCGATGACGTTGTCGACCACGTGGTGTCGCTGGGCGAGACGACGAAGCTCTTGGTGGCGTCGTAGACGAAGATGCCCTGCAGCGTGGTGAGGACGATCGGGTCGCCGACCTTGACCGAGTCGAGGTTGTAGAAGGGGTGGCCGTAGGTGGTGCGGTGGCCGGCGATGGCGGCGTTGCCCGCTTGGCCCGGGCAGCGGTGTGCCGGTGTAGTGCCCCGGTCCCTTGCGGAGGTCGGGCGTGTTCGTGCCCTCGACCACGACCTGGTTGATGCCGATGACCGGGATCCGGATGTCGCCGATCGGCTCGCCCTCGGCCGGGGCGCCGTGTGGTCGGCGCGGCGACGGGAGGCCCGGTCGGCAGCTTGTCGAGCGCGGACTCCTCGGCCAGGGCGTGGCGGACGGCGTCGCTGTTGGTCTCCTGCTGCAGCTGGGTGCGCAGCCCGGACTGGGTGTGGGCCTCCTGCACCGAGGTGCCCCAGATCTGGTACGCCGTGAACAAGAGCAGCAAGACGCCGAGCCCGATGAGGACCCGCCCGATGATGTCGACGACCCGTCGTAACGTGGACATCGGATACAGAGATTAGGGCGCCCGGAGGCTCCGCCTCGTGTCACCCTCTCCTAGGCCTGGACGGTGACCAGGGTCCCGAGCGGCGTCAGCGGGAAGACCACCGCGGCATTGGCGACCGGCATCTCGACGCAGCCGTCGCTCTGGGGGAAGCCGTAGGAGCCCCGCACGAAGCCGTGCAGGGCGTCGCCGCCGTTGAAGTAGCTGACCCACTGGATGCCGGGGTCCACGTAGTGGGAGCCGTCGGGGTTGGTGCCGGTCATGGTGGTCACCGTGTAGCGGGCGTAGACCGGGAAGGTGCCGTTCGCCGTGGGGGCGCCGGGCACCCCGGTGTTGACCGGGGTGCTGTAGACGGCGGACGCCGTCCTTGTAGACGGTCGCCGATCTCGGGCAGCGACTGGCTCACGAGGACGTAGTCCCACGGAGTGGCGTCGCCCTTCCCGCTCTGCACGTCGGCCAGGAGGTCGGTCCACACCTGCGGGCCGGCGATGCCGTCGGTCTTCAGGCCGTTCTGGGACTCGAAGTTCATGACGGCGCCCTGGGTGATGACGTTGTTGGTGCCGGGCGTCCACAGCGTCTCGAGCGCGAGCGGCTGGTTCGGCCAGCGCCAGGTGAACGACCCCACCTGGTCGTTGCCCTCCTGGGTCGGCGAGGTCAGCGGCGACGCCGGCGTGAACGTCAAGGGGAGGTAGCCGAGCTCGGCCAGCAGCTGCTGCAGGCGCAGGGTGGAGCCGGGCGCCACGGTGAACTGCGAGGTGACCGACTGCGCCAGGTGCTGGCCCTCGGAGCCGACGACGCCGGAGGGCCCGCCGGGGACGGTGACCGTCTCGGTGGCGCCGGGCACGAGCGGCCCGGTCGCCTGGTACTCGAGCAGCGACGGCGACAGCACGGCCCACGAGCCGGCGACCGGCGGGCTGAGCGTCGGCATCGGGCTGCTCGGGGCGAGGTCGGTGGAGAACTGCACGGTGACGGTGGACCCGGCGGCGACGTTGGCCCCGGTCGGCGAGACGGACGACGACGGTCAGCGCCGGCGGCGGGGCGGCCGAGCGTGGCGGCGGCCTGGTTGCTGTGCAGCCGGTCGACGGCGACGAAGCCGCCGGCGGCGACGACGAGCACGGCGACGCAGACGATGACGATGACCCACCGCCGTGGGCCGCTTCGGTGCGCGACGTGCTCTCCAGACATAGCAGCGGGATTCTACCGGGGAGAAGCGCGGGCCTAAAGGCCCAATTCGGCCGCAATTCGCCGGGTGATTTCTGAGAGCCGGCTGGCGTCGGTGACCTTGGACCCTCCGGACTCCCGGACGTAGAAGGCGTCAACGACCATTTCGCCGAGGGTGGAGACCCGGGCCGAGACCACGTCGAGGTCGGCGTCGAAGAGGGCCCGGGTGATGCGGTGCAGCAGCCCGATCTCGTCGGGGGCCCGCACCTCGAGCACGGTGGCCGTCTCGGAGGCCTCGTTGTCGACGCTGACGTCGCTCCCGGGCAGGTGGGCGGCCGAGCCGCGGCGGAGCGGGTAGACCCGCTCGCGCTCGGAGAGCCGCTCGCCGATGGCCAGGCGGTCCGAGAGCACGGCGGCCAGGTCCTCGCGCAGCTTGGCCGTGTCGGGCCAGGTCCCCCGGGCCACCTCGACGGTGAACACCTCGACGGCGACGCCGTCCTCGCCGCCGACGTTGGCCGCCCGCACGTCCATGCCGTTGAGCGCGAGCGCGCCGGCCACGGAGGAGAAGAGGCCGGGCCGGTCCGGCGCCGCGACGATGACGTGGGGCGGCTGCAGCGACACCGACGGGAGCCCGGTCGCGCGCACCTCGGCCATGAGCTCCCGGTTCGCCGTCACGATGCGGTCCGGGCGCGGCCGGTTCCGTCTCGCCCTGGAGCACGCGGTCGGTGCGCTCGACGAGGTCGGCGACGAGGCCCGCCTTCCAGGCGCCCCAGGCGGAGGGGCCGGTGGCCCGGCTGTCGGCCTCGGTCAGCGCGGCCAGCAGGTGCAGCGTCAGCCGGTTGCCGGCGGCCTGCGCCACGCGGGCGATGGTGGTGGGGTCGTCGAGGTCGCGCCGGGTGGCGGTGTCGGGCAGCAGGAGATGGTGGCGCACGAGGTCGACCAGGACCGCGACGTCGTCGGGGGCGAAGCCCATCCGCGTGGCGATGCGGTCGACCACCTCGATGCCGACCGTGGTGTGATCGCCCGGGAAGCCCTTGCCGATGTCGTGCAGGAGGGTGCCGACGAGGAGGAGGTCCGGCCGCTCGACGGTGTCGGTCAGCCCGGCCGCCAGCGCGGCGGCCTCGAGCAGATGACGGTCGACCGTGAAGGTGTGGTAGGCGTTGCGCTGGGGCTTGTTGCGGACGGCCGCCCACTCGGGGATCAGGCGCACGAGCAGGCCGTGCTGGTCGAGCGACTCGATCTTGTCGATGGCCGGTCGGCCGAGGCCGAGCAGCTCGACCAAGGCGGCGCGCGTCTCGTCGGTCCACGGGTCGCCGGGCGGGGGCATGCGGTCGGCCAGGCGGTGCAGCGACCCCTTGGCGATGGGCCGGTCCAGCTCGGCCGCGGTGGCCGCCAGGCGCAACGGCAGCGAGGCGTCGTCGGAGACCGGGGCGAGGGGCGTCAGGGCGATCTCGCCGTCGACCTCGACCATGTCGGGGCCGAGGTCGGCCGGAGACGAGGAGCGTGGCGTGGTCGGGTGCGTGCGGCGGAAGCGGCGCTTCGGCGGCGGGGTGGGATCCCACAGGCGGCGCCGGCGCCACACGTCGTCGCTGACCCAGGCGATCTGGCGGCCCGCCGTCGAGACGGCGAGCATGAGCGCGTCGGCGTCGGCGAACCCGAGCGCGGCCGCCACCTGGTCCTGGTCCTGCAGCAGGAGCTTGTCGTGCTCGCGCTGGGCCAGGCGGTGCAGCTCCACCCGGATGTCGGTGAGGAGCGCCGTGGCGCCGTCGAGCGAGCCAGGTCCGCGTAGTCGGCCAGCAGCGGGGCGAAGGCCGAGATGGCGCGCAGCACGCTGACGTCGCGCAGCCCGCCGTGGCTCTCCTTGAGGTCGGGCTCGAGGAGGAAGGCCACGTCACCGGCGGTGGCGCGCCGCTCGGCCATCTGCTTCTCGAGCAGCGGGCAGGTACCGGGCGCCCAGTCGGTCGCGCCAGGCGGCGCGGGCCTTCTCGAGGAGCGGCTCGGCGACCTTCGGCTCGCCCCAGACGAGGCGGCCGTCGAGCAGGCCGAGCGCCACCCGCACGTCCTCGGCGGCGGCGCTGAGCACCTCGGAGGGCCGGCGGACGGAGTGGTCGAGGTGCACGCCCTCGTCCCAGACCGGGTACCAGATGGCGTCGGCGACCTTCGCGATGTCCCGGTGGCCGTTGTGGACGAGCACCACATCGAGGTCGCTGTAGGGGCAGAGCGAGCCCCGCCCGTACCCGCCGACGGCGACGAGGGCCAGGTGCCGCTTGAGCGTCGCCGGCGGCCCGTTCGGCCAGGCCGGAGAGCCAGGCGTCGGCCTCGGCCGCGTAGCGCCGGCAGAATTCCTGGCCCCTGCAGCCCCGGCTCGGCCAGCAGGCGGCTGCGCCGGTCACGGAGTGACGTCTCGGCGACCATGGCGGGAACGTAGCATTGGGTCTGTGAGCAAAGACGTGGAAAGCAGGAGGGCAAGACCCCCATGACCTTCACCCACGCCGTCGCCATGACGGCGGTGGGAGTGGTCGGGATCCTCGTCGCCTTCTGGATCCTCAGGAGCCTGGCGGGGATCTTCTTCTTCTTCGTGAAGGTCGCCGTGGTCGTCGCCCTGATCGCGGCCGTCTTCTGGCTGGTCTCCCGCCTCCGGCACTAGGGAGAGGTCCGGTCCGGGCCCGATCGGGTCCGGGCCGAGGGCGGGGAACGCGGGCCGTTAGGCTGGCCGCCCGTTCGTGTCAGACGCGGCGGCGTGGCCGAGTGGTTTAGGCAGGGGCCTGCAAAGCCCCGTACGGCGGTTCGATTCCGCCCGCCGCCTCCAGCGTTTTTGCGGTTCTTCGGATTCTGGCGGGGTCTCGCGTCATGGGCGCGTCAGTGCATGTCGTCTTCGCGTCGCACTAGAGGGGCCGGATGGTCGCCTTCTCGTTAATCGAGCGCCAAGTCGCCACTCATCGGCAGTGCCTTTTTGGGTCGGAAGCCTTCGGAGTCGCCAGGGCGGACCGAGCCAGGAGAAACCAGCATGGTTATCCGAACTCGCTCGCTTGCCCGTGCGATTCGTTCGTCGCCGAGATCGGCTCTGGCACGCGCCGCTACATCAGCCCAATCGATCCGAGGGAAGTCTGTACTAGTCACGGTGGGTTCTGAGGCCATTCATTCGGGTCACCCGACCGTGACTGTCCACCTCTTGACGGCCAGCAACGTAATCGTGTCGCCTTATCGGACCGCAACAACCACGTGAGGCACTGGGAAACAACTCGTGACGGTTGCGCGAAACGACTCCCGAGTCTCGCCCACTCGGGAGCCGTCGCCGAAATGAAGCCGCCCTCTTTCACCAGATGGCAGACCTCATCGTGACCCGATCCGGCCGGCGCCTCACTGTTCAGTAGGAGCTGAATGGGGGGATTGGGGGCGCCGACCGGATCTCTCACGCGCAAGGCTAGGCGGGCCGGATTATTGACTCGCAACCATCACGCGTGGCACGAGCCAAATGTGTGTGACGGTTCCGCGAAGTGACCCCGCCATCGAATCAAGGTCGCGATTTCCTGGAGACGTATCTGACTCCACAAATGTGTCGCCGAAGGCCGGGACGTGGGGCAACTCGGCGTTTTCGACCGGTTCGACCAGATGGCCATTGGGGCCTTTAGTCATCGAAATCGGGTGCCGATAGTGGTCGTGTGGCGGGGATCAGGGGAAGGCTCAGCCCGATGGGGGGCGTCGAGGCGCTGGACAAGTACCAGTGGGTGGAGGAATGGCGATTGGCCCGCCGGGTATCCAGACGCGTCAGGCCTGCAGATCCTGACTCACTCGGAGACGCATTCCCGACCACGGTTGCGTCCCGTGGACGCACGGTCAGGTTCTCGCTCTGCGGCTGGTCCTGGAGCCGCGTGGTGTTGATTTGCCTACCGGTCGAGAGCGTTCGTTCATCCGTTCCTCCTTGTCTCCAACGACCTTCTCAACGGACCGGGGGAATTGATGGTTCCGCCGGACTCGGCATCCGCGCACCCTGAGACGCATGCCCGTTTCGAATTGCAAGGCGGGCCGCCCTACTCATTGGATGCGATTCTCCATGTGTCCCGCTACGTCTGGGCGGCGCAGCTCTTCGTGCAGCCCGAGCATCACGTGCTCGATTTCGGTTGTGGCACCGGATTCGGCGTGGCACTCCTATCGCCTCGGTGCGCCGAAGTCGTAGGGATCGATCTCGACCCGAACGTCGTTGGCCTCGGCGAAAAGTTCCCGCTCACCAACGCACAGTTCCTGTGCGCCAACGCCTGCGAGGTCAATCTCGGGACTGCGCTCGGTATCGGTGGTGTCGATGTAGTGCTCTCCATGGAGACGATCGAGCACTTGGAGGACTACTTCACCTACGTGGAGAACGCGGTGTCCGTGATGAAGCAGACGGGCACGTTCGTGGTAGGCACCCCGAACCGCACAATGACCTATAACCGCTATGAGGACCGGCGCCATATGGACCCGTCCCACGTCCAAGAGTTCACCGCCCGGTCGCTTGAGCGCACCCTGGCGGGTTACTTCGATCAGGTCGAGATGTACTACCAGTACTTCCCCGACTTCTGGCGGGAGGCTGCCCAAGGGATTCCCCGAACGCTGACCTTCGAAGACGTCGCTTTCCATCGCATCGAAGATGTTCCGGACGAGGCCACCGACGCTTTCGCACTGGTTGCCGTGGCCACGCAGCCCAGGTAGTGCGCGTCCTTCAGAACGAACGCCACTTGGGCGAGAGAGCCATCTCCGAGGCCCACCAGGATGACCACGGCGAGCGCCGCAAAGATGGCTGGCGAACTCAGATGCCTGCCGGAGGATCGATCACGTTGATTTGGCGGTTCTCCAATCGAAACAGCAACCACGGCAGGAAACCCCGGCCTGGACGCCAATCAGTTAGGAGTCGAGCTCGGTCAGCACCTCGCCGATGATCTTCGTGGCCTTATGCGCTGGCAGTGGCTCGCCACCTTCGACCTCGGCGACCTCGACGGCGAAATCCTCGACCGAATGGACGCCACCGATGAGGACGTGGCGCAAGGCTTCGCCACTCGCTTCGGGATCGTTGACCGCCTCAATTGCGGTGCTCACATCGTGCTGAGGGGACTCGGCCATTGCGTGGACGAGGGCCATGGCCTCTTGGCGGCCGCTCGGCGTCGACACCGCTGGCTCGCGGTCGGGATTCTGCTGGAGGTCCCACTCGACCAAGGCCTCGTCATAGCCACCCTCGCCGGGGTGAAGGACGCGAGTGGTGTCCGCTGTTGCCTCCGTCGTCTCGTCGCCCGCTACCTCTTCATCATCATGATGGCGCTCTTGGCGCACGGGAACGACCAGGGTGCCGTCTTCATTGCGAACGATCGTCATGGGTGTTCTCCCCTTTGCGAAAGCGGGGCGCGGTTGGTCCCGTCAAGCTTTATACCCAGATGGGCGTCCTCTCACCCGGGGGCACCGTGCCTGCCGTGCCCATCGATCTCTCGTCAGAGCGTCGCAAGGTCGAGCGTGAACTCCGATCCGTGGCGCCCTTCGACCTCGGTCGGTCCGGTCAATGTGAATCCAGCCTTGGCAAGAATTCTCTGCGATGCGATGTTCGTGTCACTGGCAGCGGCTGTCAGCACCCGTAACCCGATGTCTTCATGGGCAATTCGGCACGACTTCCTCAACCCGAAGCTGGCCACTCCTCGGCCCGAGACACGCTCCGCAACTCGATAGCCGACTGATGCTGTCCCATCCTCGACGTCGTAGAGATTGAACCGGGCCACCACGGCCTCATGCTCATCGACGAGCACGTAGAAGGCGGCCTCTTGCGACCCCTGGGCAGCCGGCAACTCTCGATGCTGCTGAGAGAACTTCTCAAAGTAGCTGTCACCGCGGTCGCTGATCGACATGGCGAAGTACGCGCGGTTCTCTCGCTCGAAGGCCAAACCTGCCGCCTCATGGTCACTGCGAAGGCGCTGCAACTCGAACATCCGGGGAGACTATTCCGACGCACAATCAGGGTGACTCTGTCGCAGATCGCGGGAGGGCAACCCGAGCCAGCGAGTGCGGGCAGAAATGTGCTCAGTGGTGCGGTCGAGCTCGCTCGATAAAAAGCCGCACCCTCTCGGGATCCATCAGACGGGTTGTCAGTGCGACTGGTCCGGGCCCCGACTCGGTCAGGTGCTCGCGTCTCCGGTTGTGCCAAACCTTTGCTGCGCAGCCTGTCTCGTGATGCCCAGCATGAGGCCGATCGCGGCCCAGGAATGCCCACTCCGCCGGGCCACGGCGACTCGATGCCGCAGATTCAGTTCGGCCATGTTCAGCTCTCTGTTGGCCGCCTTGATCAGCGTGAGGTCCTTGTCCCACGCCTCGTAGTGCCCCGGCACGATCTCAATGATGCCTTGACGCTCACGGAGCTACAACCTGCACTCGGGCAGCGGGGGCCGGTTCCAGCCTGTCTGGCTCAGGACGGATCGACACGACCGCCGGCGCTGGGTGGAGGCGGGTCGGTGCCCGGGACTCCACCATCGGTGACGTGCTCGGTCCATTCGGATCCCGACCAGTACCTCCGTTCGTGGCGGCCCGAGGGATCGATCAGCCAGCCGGGGGCGATTCCGGTGAAGGTGACCCCGCCGAGTGACCCGCCGCCCCCATCGGAGGCGTGATTGGCCGACCCGGCGCCGGTGAAGGAGTTCGTCGTGGTCGAACCTCTCGGCTGCCGTCGCCGGCGCGCCGCGACGGCAGCGCCCGCATCGCGAAGAACGCGGCGAACACAACCAAGAAAAGCCAAGAACCGTGACCGTAGAAGTACGTAATGGCAGCCTATGGGGCCGAAGCGCGGAGCGGACGGCGGGTGACGCTCTGGTCCCGTTGATGGAGCTCATCGGCGGGAGTGCGGCGAGACGGCCGCAACGCGAGATGGGTCGCAGAGGTCTTCATGACGGGGAGGAAATGGGGCCATCCGGCGGCGCCCGGCGGGAGTTGTGAGGGGGTTGTGGCGCCAGGGTACGAACGGCCCTATGGACCGTCGCAGGCGCTCGGCAGAATCGGTGGCAGGGCGGCCCGGCGCACCACGGTGGTGCACTTTTGATCCTGACCCTTCGAGAGATCGTCATGGACCAAGAACGAGAGACACAGCAGTGGCTCCTGAAGGCGGGTGCGGACCTGCGTCGGGTGACCAACGCCGAGACGCGATTCTCGGCGGCGATGAGCATGAACCACGTCACCATGCTGGCGGCGGCGGACGAGCTCGACGCCGCAACGCGGGAAGCGATGGCGTGGATGACCGGCAACCCCTGTCCGGACCGGGAGGTCGCAGGACGCGTGAGCCTGATGCTCAGCACCTGCGCCGAGGTCGCGTTCACCGCCGAGATCGCTCTGACCAGCTCGTGCCCTGACATCGAGGCCGTGTTCGGCCGTCTCGGTGACCTCCTGGCCATCATCGATTTTCACTCCGAGACGCTCAAGGCCTGGTGACCGGGGGGACATCCATCCCTCCTCGTGATCGCCCGCTGAGTGAGTCAGCCCCTCACGGCTGTACCTGCAGGTCGAGCACGACGGGCGGGAGCGTGACGCCACCGGTGCTGCTGAGGTTGACCCGCAACGAGCTGGATCCCGAGGCGGTGCCGGGAACGGTCACGCTGAGCGATTGCATGGCGGGCGCGGTCGGGGTGCATCGGGCCGGCGTCAGCGTCAGGGTGCCCGAGGAAGGCGTCACCGTCAGCCCGCTCGAGCCCGGCGCAGCCTGCCAGTGGACCGTCGTGGCCTGATTCCCGACTGCGGCCACCCCGATTTGGATCGTCGCCCGCTGTCCGGCGGTCACCGTCGTCGCACCACTCGGCGATGAGAAGCCCGACGGCGGGGAGCTGATCGGAGCCGAAGGACGGCGGACTGGCGCCCGGGGCTGATCCCCAGGCCGCGTCCACCGTGCCGGCGAGGGTGTAGTCGAGTGTCCCGCCCGTGTTGAGGACGGAGGCGGGCAGCCAGGGAGTGTCCCAGGTCCCTCCGGAGTCGTGGCGGGTGGGTGCTCCGGCACACGCAGGGTCGCCGGCCGCGGGACGGGTCACCCCTGTGACCCTGAGGGCGTGGACGTAGGGGTGCGAGGCGCCCGCGTCCGGGGCCACCTCGACGAGACGCCGACCATCCGGGAGGGTGAGGGTCACGGAAGGGAAGAGGGGACTGGCGAGCGCCAGATTCGCCGCGCCGGGGGTCACGGGGAACATGCCGAGCGCAGCCCAGACGTACCAGGAGGCGAGGGCGCCCAGGTCGTCGTTACCCGGTTCGTCCACCGGGGCATCGGCATACTCGCCGTCCGCGATGGCGCGCACGAAGCGCTGGGTCTCGTCGGGTGACCCGAAATAGTCGAACTCCCACGGCGCCCACTCGTCCGGCTCGTTGCCGGACCATTCCTCGGGCGCGTCGCGGGTGGCGTTCAGGGAGCTCATGAAGGTTTCGAGCTTGGCGGCGGCGATGGCGTGGCCCCCCATGAGCGAGGCCAGGGCTGCGAAGTCCTGTGGGGTGTACCAGGTGTACTGGACCGCGTTGCCCTCTTCGAACCCCAACTGTCCACCCGCTTCGAGCTGTGATGCCTCGAAGGCCGCGCCGGGCGGGAAGCTGCCGTCCGCGCCGCGGGCCTGGATGTAGCCGGTGGCGGGATTGAAGAGGTACTCCCAGTTGGCGGCGCGCCGGTTCATGGTGGAGGCGAGAGAGGCGTCGTGCTCGGCGGTCGCGACCTGGGCGATGGAGAAATCGTCGATGGCGTACTCGAGGGTGACGGAACCGCCGATGGAGTAGTCGATGGAGGTCAGGTCGAGCGACGCCGCATTGACGTAGTGCTGGGAGAGGTACTGGCTCAGGTACTGCCGTTCGATCTCGAGGCCGTGGCCGGTCTCGTTCTCGGTCGCACCCTTGACCATGTACTTGAGTGCAGAGCCGACGTCGAAATTGTGGACCCCCATGGCGAGCGCGTCGGCGATGATCGGATCGGCCGAGTCCCCGTTCATCTGGGACTCGTCCCCGCCGACGATGGCCCATTTGGGGAGCCAACCTGTCTGCTGCGCATCGTCGAGCAGCGACGCGACCATGTCACCGACGGCGTGCGGATCGAGCAGGGATTCGAGTTGCACCTCGCTGCGGTAGATGTCCCACTCGGAGAAGTTGGCGTACACCTCACGGCTCCCAGCGTGGTGGACCTTGCCGTCGCTTCCTTCGTAGCGGCCGGAGACATCGGAGACCACGTTCGGAAAGAGGAGCGAGTGGTACAACGCCGTGTAGAACGTGTGCTCCTGAGCGGCAGTGCCACCCTGGACGGCGATGCGGCCGAGGAGCGCATTCCAGCGATCGTGCGCCTCCGTGCTGACCTGCTGGAGCGACCAGCCCGGATCCTCGGCCCGGACGTTCTGCATGGCGTCCTGCGTGCTGACGAAGGAGACGCCGACCTTCATGAGCACCTGTCGCACCTTGGTCGTATCGAAGGTCGCAAAGGCACCACAGGTGGTGCCGGAGCACTCGTCGTTTCCGGCAAAGACGCCCGCGTTCCCCCAGGTCCCGGTCGACGCGAACGGCCGGTCGAACAGCGCGACGAAGTGGAGCGTGTAGCTGGTGCCGGTCCCGCAGAACTGCCCGCTCGATACCTGGCCTTCGACCTCGTCGTGGCCGATCACGTGCACCCGTGCCGCCGTGACCGGGTTGATGCTGTCGGCCACCTTGAACAGCACGTTCGACGCGGTCCCGGACGGGAAGTCGAAGCTCGAGATGCCCGAGCGTGTCGTGACGGCAAGCGATACGGAGATGGGCGCCTGCTGGCCGAGCACGACCTGATAGCTCCCGGGGGAGGCGTGCTCGTGTTGATGCGAGAAGGTGGCGACCGTCGTGGCGGGCGACGTGATGGCGCCCTCGGTCGGGAGTATCGGGACGTCCTGGTACGACGGACAGCCCGTTCCACTCAGGTGCGTGAGGCTGAAGCCATTGATCTCGGAATCGCCGTAGCTGTAGCCGCCCCCGGCTTGGACCGCGTTGGGGCTGGTGTCGGGACTCCACTGCATCATGCCGAACGGCACGTCCGCTCCGGGGAACTGGCCCACGGTGCCGGGACTCACAGGCCCGGTCCCCGTGCCGTCCAACGGATGGACGAGGGCCGCCGGGTCGGTGCGGGCGGTCGCGGCCGGCGGTGACCCCGAAGTGGGACCCGGAAGGCCGACAGCGACCACGGTGGTCCCCAGCACCGAGAGCACAGCCGTCCCGACGACGAGCGCACGGCGCGAGCGTGGGCGGGCCGTCCGGGTCATCCGGATGACCGTAGCAACGGGGACTGCGGCACGACGGGTCGTTCGTGCTCGGGGAGTGGTCGGCAGCGGGAGTATCCGCCGCTCTGTGACACCCCGCTGCCATGCTCGGCGCCGTGGGTGCATGGCCGACCGGCGAGTTGCTCGGGCTCGACTTCGAGACGACGGGGATCGACCGTTTCAACGACGTCCCGGTGTCCTACGCGCTGGTGTCGGTGGTGGAGGGAGTCGTGATCCGGAGCTGGTCCGGCCTCATCGACCCGGGCCGTGAGATCCCGTCCGACGCGACGGCGGTCCACGGCATCTCGACGGAGCGGGCGCGGGACGAAGGCATGCCGCTCCGTGCGGCGATCTCGCTGGTCTCCGATGCGGTGATCGCTGCATCGGCGCGGGGCGTGCCGTTGGTCGGGATGAAACTCGACTACGACCTGACCATCCTGGAGATGCAGGCGCGCGACCTCTGTGGAATGGGGCCGATCGAGCGGGGGTGGTGCGGGCCGGTGCTCGATGCCGTCGTCATCGACCGCCATTTCGATCCGGATCGGCAGGGCAGACGCACGCTCGTCGATCTCTGCGCGCACTACGGGATCGACATCGGGAACGCCCACGACGCCTCGGCCGACGCGACCGCCTCCATCGAGGTCGTCTTCGCCCTGGCCACGCGTTACGACGCGTTGTGGGGGTGCGATCTGGACCGCCTTCACAACGACCAGATCGACTGGCACCGGGAGTGGACACAGAGCTACGACTCGTGGCGTCGGGCCGAAGGCATGATTCCCATCGATCCCCGTGACTACGTGTGGCCGGTCGCCCCCGCGGTGCTGCCGGCAGCCTGAGCCGATCAGGTCTTGAGTAGGTCCCAGACCATGTCGACCCCCTCGTCCCCGGCGAGGACGACCTTGGCCGGGTGCTTCTTGTCGATGTGGCCGACGAGGCCGTTGTAGACCGAGTAACCGATCAGCTCCTGGAGCCGGCGGGGAAAGGTCTTCACCAGGGCCGGGGGGATCCCCAGCTGTTGGTTCTCCTGCTGGCGGATGTAGCCGGCGCAGTAGTTCATAGCGATGCCGACCCGCCGGGTAGGGGTGTGGTTGGCGCCGCCGCCGTGCCAGAGGCTGCCCACCCATACCAGCACGCTGCCCTTGGGCATCTCGGCGGGAATGGTGTCGTAGTGCTCGAGCGGGTTCGGGGGCTCTTCAGAGAGATGGCTTCCCGGGACGAGGCGTGTCGCTCCGTTCTCCTCGGTGAAGTCAGTGATGGCCCACATGGTGTTGCAGATGATCGGCACATGCGGTCGAGTGAGCGGAATGAGTTGGTCGTCGGCGTGAATCGGCTGGGCCTGCTCGTCGGGCCCGATGGCGATGGAGGAGAGCGACGAGATCAAGAGGCCCGGATCGAGCACCCCCTCCACCACAGGAAGCACGTCGGGGTGCACGGGGATCTTCTCGAAGGTGGCGCCGTGGACGAGCAGGTTGTACACCCGCATGGTCCGTACACCTTCGAAGAGATTGTCGGCCGGGACCGTGCCCAAGTCGTGCTCGAGCTTGAGGAGTGCCTCGTCGATCTCGTCGACCAGTTCCGGTTCGATGGCGTCGGGGAGGATGGTGTAGCCCTCCTCGGCGATGCGGGTGAGGTGGTCCTCGAGTTGGGGGAGCGGGCTGACGGTTTGGCGATTGCCGGGTGGACGCTCGGTGTGGGTCACGGCTCCAATGGTAGGGACGATCCTGCGGTTTTGCCGGGGGAGCGGCGGAGGGCAACCCAGGGGGCGAATTGGCCCGGTGGTAGGGTATGCCTCCACGGGCCGTTGGCGCAGTCTGGTAGCGCACTTGCATGACACGCAAGGGGTCACAGGTTCAAGTCCTGTACGGCCCACCATCCTCACCAGCAGATCCTCCGTCCGTCTGCGCTCTTCCATTCGCTCCATCGGTGCGGTGGACGCGATTGCGGCAGCGCCTGCCAACGCCAGTAGCCTCAGTGCATGGCGGTCCTCGATTGGTGGGAACAAGCGGCGTGTCTGGGCCAGGGCATTCGCTACTTCTTCCCTGAGACCCCCGCCGATCTTGCTCGAGCTCGCGTCATCTGCGGCGGGTGTCCGGTGCGGACCGAGTGCTTGCACTATTCCGAACAGAATCCGAGCCCCCACGGAGTGTGGGGCGGCCTCACGGAGCGCGAGAGGCGAGGAATCCGGCCCCGGGCGGCCTGACGTGCACGCCTGAGCGCCTACAGCCGGGTCGCATGGCAAACTCAGGCGCATGCCGCGTTTCCGATCCTGGGACGGCACGGAGCTTGCCTATCGGGTAGATGGTTCAGGGCCACCGCTGGTGTGTGTCCCCGGTGGTCCGGGTCAGGCCGTCGAGTATCTGGGACACTTGGGCGGCTTGAGTGATCACCGCACCTTGATCCTCCTGGACAATCGCGGTACTGGCGCATCGGATGTCCCACGGGATCCAGCGACGTACCGGGTCGACCAGCTCGTGCAAGATGTCGAAGCGCTGCGCATCGACCTCGGACTGGACCGGATGGACTTGTTCGGGCATTCGGCCAGCGGTGGGATCTGCTTGCTGTACGCCGCAGCCCACGCGGACCGGATCGGTCATCTCGTGTTGGTCAGTCCGTCCTTGCGCGTCGTCGGCATGCCGTCCAACCTCAATGTCGACGAGGTTCTCGCCCTCCGAGCCCACGAGCCCTGGTACGACGAAGCGGTCACTGCGTTGTACGCCGAGGCGGCAACGCCGCAGGAACTGAATCGGTACCGCTGGCTCGCTGCGCCGTTGCTGTACGGGCGGTGGGACGCCGCGTCACGAGCGCAGGCAGCGGCCGAGCCGGATCAGTTCGCACCGCTGGCGACGGAGGGCTTCTACGAGGGCTTCGAGCCGGGCCCGGAATTACCGGCGCTGCTGGCGGCGCTGATGGCGCCGGTGTTGCTCGTGGCGGGCGAGTACGACATCTGGCCAACCACCGCGTCGATGCGCGAGCTGGTGACGCTCTTCGGCAATGCGAGCCTCGAGGTCCTGCCCCGAGTGGGGCACTTCCCCTGGGTCGACGATCCGGTCTCCTTCGTTGCCGTCGTGCGAGACTTCCTGAGGTACTCGCCGGTAGTCGGTGCCTGACAGCGCTCGATCTTCGGTCGACACCAGCGCCCTGCCTGCGTGCCTTCGTGGTTCAGGACCGGTGCATCGTGCGGAACCTGGCGACAACGAGCTTCCCGATGAGGGTGTAGCCCTTCGTAGTGGCGTGGATGTTCCCCTGGGCGCAGAACCATGTCAGGGCGCAGACGCTGGCGACCGCAGCCGGGATGGTGCCGTAGGGGCGATACCGCACGGTTCGGGTCAGCGGCACGTAGCCGCCCGTCGCCTTCGTCACATCCACGAGGCTCCCGCCGCCCGCCGCGTAGGACTTCGACAGCGCAGGATTGATGAGCGACTTGAAGGCAACCACCGAAAGCTTGGCCAACGAGATGGCGGCGACGGGCGCGGGCTGCTTCGGGTAGACGTAACTCCCCAGAATCACGTCGGGATAGGTGAGACCGATCAGGGGGACGCGTGGTCCGGCCGCCGTCCGCAGCGCCAGCCGCGAGACTCGTGACGTTCCTGGTGATGCCGGTCACCGCGGTCGCCACGCACGCCACCGGGTTGGCCTGCGTGGCGCAGGCGGTGACGTCATTCCCCCCGATCGACACCGTGATGAGCCCGATGTGCCCGCGGTGGGCCGACAGGAACGTGAGTGCGGCCGCTTCCTGGGTCGTCGTCGGGTAGGTCACGACCCCGGCAGTGCGCGGTAGGACGTCCGGGCACCCGACCGAAGCCACGAGGGACGTGGTCGTCGCCCCGCCGCAGCCGAAGTTGACCAGGCTGAAACCCGTCGACTTCGCCACCACGGCTGTGTAGCCCGGCGTCGCCCCGCGTCCGGGCTGGTATCCGACCGAGTACGAATCCCCGAGGGAGACGTAATAGGTCGGCGATTTCGCCGCCGCCTGGGCCGGTGGTGCGGTCGCGACCACGGCCGTCAGGACGCTGCACAGCACGGCCAGCGCGCAGACGGCGTTGCGCCCGAATCGCTTGTGGCCGCACCTAGCCCCCCTTCGCTGCCGCCAATCTCTCATACTCCATCGCGTCGGGTGCGCGCCGGTCACCGCGCGGACGCGAAGTCGTCAGTCGCAGTCGTCAGTCGTCAGTCGTCAGTCGATGCCGAACCAGCGCCGCCGCCGGGAGGCACCGAACTCGACCTTCGACGCCGCGATGTCCTCGGAGGCCGGCGTGAAGGTGCCGAACGGAGTCGGACCGGACAGGAAGTTGGCGTCGAACCGCGCCACCTTCGTGCCGCCGAACTCGATGTAACAGGTTGCCTTCCCGCGGTAGGCGTCCGGCGCCTCGCCGCCCCTGATCTGATGGATGAGGACCTCGGCCAGCGTGCGGGCCTCCCCCTCGGCGATGGCGCCGACCCGGGGCACGGGGGCACTGGTGACGTCGCCGACTGCGTAGACGCTCTCGAACTTGCGTGGCGAAGGTCCGGTGGTCGACGGGGATCCAACCGTCCTCGGCGAGCGCAGAGTCCTCGACGACCTTGGGCGCGCGGTGAACCGGGACACCGAGGAAGAGCCCGTAGGGCATCGTGCCGCCGTCCGCCAACGTCGCGATCTTGGTCGCCGGGTCGAGGGCGGTCACCTTCGATTGCGGGCCACCATTCGATGTCCCGTTCGCCGATCGCCTCCAGGATGCCGGCCGAGGCCTCGGGTGAGATGGGTATCGGCGTCGCCATCGGGCTGATGATCTTGATCGTCGACGCGGACCGCACGACCGCTCGCTTCCAGATAGTCGTGCAGCATGAGCGCGGTCTCGAACGGCGCCGCCGGGCACTTGAAGAAGTTGCCGAGCACGCCGATGATGACGTCACCTCCCCCGAACGCGGGCAGGAGCTGGCTGACTCGTGCCGCTCCCTCGACCGTGTAGTACTCCGAGCCCTCCTCGACCATGCCCGGCGTCGCCGCCGGGTCGAGGTCGGCCCCGAGCGCCACGACGAGGATGTCCGGCTCGTAGGTGGCCGCGTCCGTGGTGACGCGTCGACGCTCCGGGTCGATGGAGATGACCGTCTCCTGCGCGAAGCGCACAGACGGCTTGTCCAGATTGCGCGTAGGGGACGCGGACGCTGGCCAGGTCCTCTCGCCCGAACATCAGGTCGAGTTTCGAGAAGCCGAACACGAAGGCATCGCTGCTGTCGACGATGGTCACGTCGACCTCGTCGGGCACCTCGCTCGACAGCACCGTGGCCAGTTCCAGACCGGCAAAGCCGGCACCGAGGATGAGCACGCTGGTCATCGAATCTCCGTTCCCTGGAATCGGCCGCGGTTCATCGATCGGTCCGCGCTACGGACAGAGTATTTCATTACGGGTGCTCGGACTCGGGCCGCGACGGGTACGTCAGGCCTGGAGATCGAGCCCGGCGAAGGCGCCCGCGTCCCTCCATTCGGCCAGGAGTTGGAAGAACGGCATCGGACCCTTGCCGTAGGAGTTGCCGAGGAAGCCGCCGACAGCGGCGCGGCCCTCGTTGTTGTAGTAGCCCGGTGTGCACTGGTCCTGGAAGGCGCGAAGGTCCGCGGGCCGACTCGCTCAGCTGCACCAGCCAATCCTCTTCGGCCTCGCTGGTTGCCTCCACGGTCGAGAGGTCATTGTCGATGGCATGACGGAGCACGTGGCAGACATGGTCGCTCGACTCCTCGAGGAGGTGCGGATAGTTGACCGTGAAGCCCGCTTGGGTGTGACCGAGGACGAACATGTTCGGAAAGCCGTGCACATGCATGCCGTGCAGGGAGCGCATGCCGTCGCCCCAGTGCTCCGAGAGGCTCCAGCCACGTGAGCCGATGACGTCGTAGCCGGCCCGCCGGTGTAGTCGGTCCCTACCTCGAACCCGGTGGCGTAAATGAGGCAGTCGAGCTCGTACTGGTGATCGCCGACGATCACCCCTTCGGGGACGATCGAGTCGACGCCGCGCCCATCAGTGTCGATGAGCGAGACGCTCGGGCGGTTGAAGGCCTGGAGGTACTCGTCGTGGAAGCAGGGCCGCTTGCAGAACTGCCGGTACCAGGGCTTGAGCGCCTCGGCGGTCGCCGGGTCCGTGACGATGGAGTCCACCCGTGACCGGATCTGTTCCATCTTCTCGAAGTCGGCCAGCTCCAGAATGCTCGCCAGGTCCTGGCCGGCCGCGGCGACTGGTCGCGCAGTCGTGTCACGAGCTTGCCGATGATGTCGGTCCAACCGTCCATCGACAAGGTCCTCTTCGGCGATACCCGCCGGAGGTCAGCAGCGTGAAGTTCTCCATCCTGTCCCTCTGCCATCCGGGATCAAGCGATGCGGCCCACGATGCCTCCGTCGGCCGGTTGGCGCGGACGTCAATGGAGGAAGGGGTGCGTTGGAAGACGAACAGCTGGCGCGCCGATGCGGCAACGTGCGGAATGACCTGCACCGCAGTGGCGCCGGTTCCGATGATCCCGACGCGCTTGTCGGCCAAGCCGCGCAGTCCGCCGTTGGAGTCCCCTCCGGTATAGGCGTAGTCCCAGCGGCTGGTGTGGAAGGCATGGCCGGCGAATGCTTCTATGCCCGGGATGCCGGGGAGCTTCGGCCGGTGGAGGGGGCCGTTGCCCATCACGACGAATCGGGCCGACATGCGGTCGCCTCGATTGGTGAGGATGGTCCAACGCGAGCGTGCTTCGTCCCACGCAATGGACGTGACCTCTGTCGAGAAACATGCCCGGTCGTACAGGTCGAAGTGGCGACCGATCCGCGCGGCAGTGTTCGAGAATCTCCGGAGCCCGCGCGTACTTCTCGCTGGGGACGTAGGAGGTCTCCTCCAGCAGCGGGAGGTAGACGTAGGACTCGACGTCGCACTGTGCGCCCGGGTACCTGTTCCAGTACCACGTGCCCCCGAAATCGCCCCCCTTTTCGATGATCCGGAAGTCGTCGATACCGGCCTGCGTCAACCGCGCTCCGGTGATGAGCCCGGCGAAGCCTCCGCCGATCACGGCGACGGTGACATCGTCGACGAGCGCGGGGCGTTCGATCGGCTGCGTGTAGGGGTCGTGGAGGTAGTGCGCGAAGGGCCCGGTCACCTCGACGTACTGGTCGTTGCCGTCCCGACGGATTCGCTTGTCCCGCTCGGCCCGGTATTTCTGACGGAGGGCGTCCGCCTCGAACGACGGCGCGGTTGACGTGTCGGCACCGCTCACCGGCGGGAGTTCCTGCGGCCTGGGCGTATCTGCATCGGTCCCCTTCTGACTCGGCGACGCAGCGTAGTCCTGGTGGTGTCGCTACCCCTGATCCCCTGCGCCGTACCCCCCGTCGTGACCGTGCCCGTGGCCCGGGAAGAAGGGCGTCCGTTCGAGCTTCGGGGGCACCGTGACGAGGGTCGTCGTGGTCGTGGTGGTGGTCGTGGTCGTCGGCACGGTCGCACCGGCCGCCTGCAGGACGCTGACGACGTCCTGGTACTGCGCCGATGTAATGCCGCCGCCATCGAGGAGTACCCCGGCCAGGGAGAGCGCCTGCTGGGCGGCGGCCTGCCGCGGCGCCCCTTGGGGTTGGGCGGCCGTCTCCTGGAGGGCGCTCGCGAGTGGGCCGTCTCCGGGCAGCCCGCCGTCGGCGAGCGTTGCGGCGGCGGCCGTCAGGGCGGCACCTTCGCTGTCCGTCTCCTTGGGGGCCTTGCCGCGCCAGCGCTTGTGTCCGCACGTGGTGTGTCACGGCCGGCGCCGTCGGCTCCGTACCGTTGCTGAGCACGAAGAAGACACCGCCGGCGAGGGCGAGTACGGCGACCGTAGCGAGGGCGAGCATGCGCCGACGCGTCCGGGCGGGCCGGTCGTGCGCTGGGCGCGCCGCGCCCAGCATCGCGGTGCCCTGCGTTGCGGTACGGGTCGTGGCGGCAGTGTGCGGGGCTGTCTGTTGCGCACGCGATGGCCGCATCGTCTGGCTTGCGCCGCCGGCTGCGACGCGCAACGCCTGGAACATTTCGTTTGCCGACGAAAAGCGCCGGCGCGGATCGGTGGCCATGGCGCGCCGGGCGACGTCGCGGAGGGGGAGTGGGATGGACCCCGTTGGAACGGGGTCGGGACCGAGTCGCTTTCCTGTCAACGCCTCGACCATGACCGCCCCGACGGCGTACAGGTCCGATTGCACCGTCGCCAGTTGGCCCGACCGCCGTTCGGGGGCGAGGTAGCCGGGTGTTCCCAGGACGACCCCTGTCATCGTCGCGTCGTCGGGTAGCGGAGTCGGGCGCGCCCGGACGTCAAAGCTCTTGGCGATGCCGAAGTCCGTGATCTTCGTATGCCCGTCCTGCTCCAGCAGGATGTTGCTGGGCTTGATGTCACGGTGCAACACCCCGCGCCCGTGGGCCGCGGCCAGAGCGTCGAGCGTCTCGGCCATCACGAGCAGGACGCGCGAGGGCGAAAGCGGCCCTCGGGCGATGATCTCGTCGCGCAGGGTGCTCCCGGGCAGGCGTTCCATCACGAGGTAGGAGGACGCGTGGTCCTCGCCGAAGTCCAGGACGGCGACGATGCGGGGATGGACGAGCCGTGCCGCGATGAGCGCTTCCTGCTGGAAGCGCTGCCGCATGCCGGGCAGGGCCCGCGTCTCGGCCCGCAGGATCTTCACCGCCGTCGGGCGTTCGAGACGTTCGTCGAAGGCACCGAACACGCGGGCCATGCCTCCTTCGCCCAGGAGGCAGTCGATGCGGTACCGCCCACCGATCAGGGGCGCCGTGCGGGTCTCCACCGGGGTTGTGTACCCCGAGAGCCGGTTCCGTAGTCGTGCCGGCGGCGGGTCCTGGTCAGCCGGCTAGGGCCGCCATCTCACCCATGAGGGTCAACGCGTCGGACGGTGACGGGTCACCGAAGTCCCGGTAGAGGGCGTGCACGTTGGCCACGACCCTCTCCGCCTCGCTCCAACCCCTGTAGGGGCCCAGGTCGATGTCCCGTGCCGCGTCCAGCGGCGTCATTCCGGCTTCGTAGCGCGTCCTGGCTTCGCTTGTCAGGAGCTCGAAGTACCCCTTGAGGTCCACGAGCGCGGCCGGGGTCGCCAGTGGACCATGACCCGGCACGACCACCCTGGGCTGCAGGGCGAGGACGCGGTCACAGGCCGCGATCCAGTTGGCCACCGGCCCCGACCAGACGATGGGGTGGCCGCCATGGAAGAGGATGTCGCCGGTGAAGACGATGCCCTCGTCCGGCAGAGAGACGACGGCGTCGCCGTCCGTGTGGGCGGGTCCCACTTCGATGAGCGACACCGTGCGGCCGCCCACCTGCAGGTCGAGTCGCTGCTCGAACGTCCGGGTCGGCACGGCGAGCGGCACGTCTTCGAAGGAGAACGGAGCGAAGATCCTCTGGACGAATTGGCCGGCGGCGCCCAGCGAGTCCGCCGAGCGCAGCATGGCCGCCATGGCTGGCGGGCGGCAGTTGCAGCATTTCCTCGGCGCAGCGAGCGGTCGCATGATCTCCGCGTCCCCCAGGAGCGCGTTGCCGTAGCAGTGGTCGCCGTTGGCGTGCGTGTTGACCACCGTGCCGATGCGTGCGGCCGCCGGTGTCGTGGCACGCATCTGCTCCAGCATCTCGGCCGTGAGACGCAGATCGAACAGCGTGTCCACCAGCAGGGACTCGTCGTCCCCGGCGATCAGGCCTGCATTGGACCAGCCCCAGCCGCCGTCGGGTTGCAGGTAGGCCCAGACGCCGTCCGCCACCTCGTGCAACCCCTTGGTGTAGCCCATGGCGCGGGGACCCCCGGTGCGATCAGTAGACCCAGACGGTGGTCCCGACGGGGTCGATGTTGGCCGCCCAGATCCACTCGATGGCCTCGTTGCTGATGCGCGCACAGCCGTGCGACACCGGGTACGGCGGCACCTCCGAGTCGCCGTGAATGGCGTAGCCCTCGTAGAAGAAGCGTGGCCTCCACAGGGTGCCGAGCGAGTCCGTCACCGTGCCGTCGACCGTGCGGAACGTGTTGAACTTTCCGGTGGGCGTGGTCGCCACATCGGTCTGGCCGTCCTCGGTGTAGGTGTAGCCACCGCCGGTCGATGTATTGAGCGTCCACAGGAGATGGTTGTTGTTGACGACCATGATCAGGTCGTCTGCGAGGTTGATCTGGATCTCGTAGCCCGACTCGGGTTGCGGCTGCGGGACGACCCCCGCCTCCAGTGCGGCCCAGGTGGATGGTCCCACGACACCGTCGCGGGGGAGATTGGCGGCCTTCTGCAGGGCCCAGACGGCTTGCTGCGTGCTGTCGTCGAACGAGCCGTTCGTCGTGTCGACCCAATAGCCGAGGGCGTAGAGCTGCGCTTGCAGGGAGGCCACCGCCGGTCCGGTCGAACCCAGCTGGACGGTGGGCGGAATCGGCGGGGGACTGGTGGGCAGCAGCCAGTAGCCCTGACCCGACGGCGTGGCGACGATGGCACGGATCGGGTTGGGGTTCGACTGGCCACCCATGGAGCCGTAGAACCCGGCGCCGTAGCTGAAGACCCCGCCGTCCTTGGCGGCCAGCCAGTAGCCGTTGGCGGTGCCGGCCATCCCCACGATGGGTGCGTTGAGCGGCGACCCCCCCAACGAACCGAGGAAGGGCGCGGTGCCGTAGTTGAAGATGCCGCCGTCGGACGCCACGAGCCAGTAGCCGTTGCCTCCGGGCGCCGCCGCCATGCCCACCACCGGCTGGTTGAGGTGGATCGCGCCCGTGGAGCCGTAGAACTGCGCGTCGCCGTAGGCGAAGATGCCGCCGTCGGAAGCGACCAGCCAGTAGCCACGACCGTCCGGGGTGGCGGCCATGCCCACGATGGGCTGGTTCAGTTGCATCCCTCCGGTCGAGCCGTAGAACTGGGCGTCGCCATAGGAGAAGATGCCGCCGTCGGAAGCGACCAGCCAGTAGCCACCGCCGTCGGGGGTGGCGGCCATGCCGACGATCGGCTTGTTGAGCGCGATGTTGCCGGCGGATCCGAGGAAGGCTGCGTCGCCGTAGTTGAAGATGCCCCCGTCGGCGGCGACGATCCAGTAGCCCTGCCCGTCGTGCGTGGAGGCCATGCCGACCGGAGGCGCGTTCAGGGTCAGCCCGCCGGCGGGGCCGAAGGAGCCGGCGTCACCGAAGTTCACCGGCTGGGCGACGTTGTCCGGGTAGGTGGCGGCCGACGCCGTGCCGGGGGTGACGGCGAGGAGCGCGGGCACCAGCGTCAGGCAGCCGACCATCGCCGCCAGGAGCGCATGTCCCCGGTTCCTCGCCTGCCGCGGCGATTCGCCACTGGCGCACTGTCGGGATGTGGTGTCGTGGGCCGGCATTGAGGCTCCTTCGGGTCGACTCCGGGAGTACGCCGAGGGTCGGGTCACGGGCTCCCGACCGCAGAGGGCGCTGATCTGGTGAAACAGGTCGCCGCACTGTACATGCGCTCCTGGCTGGTCACACGGCGGATGACGGCGACTCGCCAAGAGGCGCGGGCCCGGCACTTTCAGTCCGGTCGCTCCCACCGCACCACGTCGTCGAGGCGCCCGCTCTCCACGTCGTAGATCAATCCGGCGACCAGCCGGAGCCGGGAGAGATAGGGGGTGCGAGCCAGGAGGTCGACGTCGTCGCGCAGCGCGACGGCCAGGTCGTCGATCGGCAGGAATCCCAGGTCCGCCCCGGTGATTTCCCGCAGCTGGGCGTCGGTGACACCGAGGAGACCGCACTTGGTGTGCTGCATCACGACCACGGTGTCCACGCCCAGGACGCCGCTCGACAGGGCCAGGCTGCGCAGCACGTCCTCGGTGACGCGTCCGCCCGCATTGCGGATGACGTGGGCCTCCCCGAGGTGCAGGCCCAGGACGGCGAAGACGTCGATGCGGGCGTCCATGCAGGTGACGACGGCCAAGCGACGGCCGGGACGGGGATCGGCCACGTTGGCCCGTGCCGCGGCGTAGGCCTCATTGGCCTGGAGCAGGTCGGAGATCCTTGTCATGCGTCCGCTGGACCGTAACAGCACGCGGCCCGCCGGCCCGAGTTCATCGCCAGGTCCCCGCGAAGCCCTCGCCACGGTGCTGGTCGAGTGCGGGGACACGCCGCGCCATCTGGGAGAGCGGAAGCCGGATCGGGAAGCCTGGGAACGAGGTCGTCGCCAACATGGCCTCACGGTCGAGCACCGGCGCGACCGGGCACGCCCGCGGCGACGAGACGGGCCACCAGTTCGTCGCGAGACTGGCTCGCCACGGCATCTGCGACCGCCTGCTGCACTTCGGCTCCCCGCCGCCGTCGCTCGTCGAACGCGAGGTCAGCCAGCGAGTCGAGTGCGAGCTCCTCGCACAGCCTCGTCCAGAAGTGCTGCTCGTTGACCACACCCAGCGCCACCTGGCCGCCGTCCGCCGTGCCGAAGAGGCCGTAGCCGGGCATCGGTTCGGGTAGCGGATCGGCCTGCGACGGCTCCGCCGTGTCCGCTCCGGCGGGACCGGTCCAGGTCGCCAGCACGTCGGTCATGGACACGTCGAGGTACGCCCCCTCGCCGCTGGCGACACGGCCTAAGGCAGCGGCACAGATGCCGAAGGCGGCCGTCAGCCCCGAGGCCAGGTCGGCGGTCGGGAGCGGGGGGACCTTGGTCGCCACGCCACCCTCCGGCGTCAGCGCGCCCGACCACGCCTGGTAATTCACGTCGTGGCCGGGCAGCAACGCCCGAGGGTCCTGTTGCCCGTAGCCCGTAATGGAGCAGTAGACGATGCGCGGGTTCAGCACCCGCACGGCCGGCTCGCCGAGGCCCAGCCGGGCCAGGACTCCCGGGCGGAAGCCCTCGACGAGCACGTCGGCCTCCGTGGCCAGCTCCAACACCCGGGCGCGTTGATCCGCGTTCTTCAGATCGAGCTCGAGGCTGCGCTTGCCTTCGTTCACCGCGGCGAAGAGTCCTGGGTAGAACCGCATGGGGTCGCCGCCCGGCGGCTCCACCTTCAGCACGTCGGCGCCCAGGGGGACCAGCAACGAGGTGGCGTAGGGCCCCGGGCGCCAGATGCTCAGGTCCAGCACCCGGAGCCCGTCGAGGAATGCCGACGTCGCTGCCATCGACGAGAGTCTGGCAGCAGGCGCCGGGTAGCCTCGCGGGGTGCTGGGTTTCTTCTCGTTCACCGAGGTGACCGACCCCTCGGCGCACGAGGCCTACAACGCCTGGCACCAGCTCGATCATCTGCCCGAGCAGTTCACCATCGACGGCATCGAGTTCGGCTGCCGCTGGGTGCGCTCGCCGCGCTGCCGGGCGGCGGAGTCCGCCACGAGCGGTCTCCTGGACCCGTTCCACTACATGACGCTCTACCTCCTGCGCGATGAGACCGTCGTGCCCGAATTCTTCGCGCTGGCCAGGCGGCTGCACGCCGAGGACCGCTTCTTCGCGGCCCGGCGGGCCCTCCTGTCGGGGCCCTATCCCGTCGTGGGGCGTTGGGCCGCTCCCCGCGTCGCGGTGTCCCCCGAGGCGGTGCCCTACCGTCCGGCCCAGGGGGTCCATGTGGTGGTGGGCCCCGCCCTCGACGCCAGCCGGTTCGTGGACCAGCACGGGGTCGCCGGCGCCTGGCAATTCTGCGACGCCGAGCACGACCGGACGATCACGGTGAGCTTCGTGGACGGTGACCTCTGGCAGGCCGCGGCAGACCTCGGAACGGGGGGAGGGGAGGTCCCCGAGTGGGCGGGGCCACTCGAGCGAGTTGATGCCTTCCGCTGGGACTGGTTCGCTACGCTGACGCCTCAATGACCAGTCAGAGCAAGTCCAAGGCCCAGCGCAGGGTGGAGAGCCAGCAGCGGGCCGCCGAGAGGCGCGCCGCAGAGCTCCGGGCCAAGCGGATGCGCATCGGCATCCGCGTCGGTGGCGCCGCCATCCTGGTTGTGCTCGTCGTGGTTCTCGTGGTCGTGTTGACCGGAGGCTCGAACAGCCCGCCGCCCAGCGTCACGGACCCCCACCTCGCCTCGCTCGAGCCCATTCCCGCCTCCATGTCCTCCTCGTGGGTCCAGCCGCCCGCCGGGACGAAGGGCCCCGAGACCGTCCCCGTCCCGAGCGGGCCGAAGTTGGCCACCCTGCTCAACGCCGCCACCGGCCAGACGGTCGACGGCATCCAGTGCCAGACCAACGAGCAGTTGGTCCTCCACGTCCACACGCACCTGACGATCTTCGTGAACGGGAAGGCCCAGGTGATCCCCTACGGCATCGGGATTCCCGGCTTCCAGGCTCAGCAGACCCCGAATGGACCCTTCATCTCGACGGGAAGCTGCTTCTACTGGCTGCACGTGCACGCCGACGACGGGATCATCCACATCGAGTCGCCGAGCACGACCCTCTCGTTCACCCTGGGGCAGTTCTTCGACGAGTGGGGTATCCCGCTCAGCTCGACGCAGGTCGGCCCGGCCACCGGGAAGGTGACGGTCTTCTTCACCTCTCCCGGCAAGAAGGCCATGCTCTACACCGGCAACCCCCGGGACATCCCTCTGGGCGACCACTACCAGATCCAGCTCGTCGTCGGTACCCCGATCGTGGCCCCCGTCCAGGTCACCAACTGGGGCGGTCTGTAGCCCGGCCCAGTTGGTGACCCTCGCCTATCCCACGTTCCGGTGGGCGGGGGACTCGGCGTTGTGGTCGCCGCCCAGCAGCGCGGAGAAGATCGCCGGCGCCTGATGGGGCAACAGTGAGAGATGGCCCTCACCGGGAACGACGTTGACCGAGGCCTGAGGGATGTGGCGCTTGAGAAAGGCCCGGTAGCCCGGCGGCCCTGTCCGGTCATCGCCGCCTTCCCAGATGTCGACCGGAACGTGGATCTCCTCGAGCGAGAAGCCCCAGGGATCCCCGAAGATGCGGTAGTCCTGCACGCAGCCTTCGGTGCCCTGGCGCATGGCCTCGCGGACGAACGCCAGCGCGTGGTCGGGCGGTCCCCATTCGGTCAGCACCGAGCGGTCAGCCGGGGGGAAGGAACGCATGATGGCGCGGAACAGCCGGGCGTTGCTGGCGTTGACGATGCTCACCTTCATGAGGGTCGAGGCCAGCCAGGGTGTGTGCCGCGTGAGGAGCAGCAATGCGCGGTCCTCGACGCTGAGCCCGCGAGCCGTGCCGTAGAGATCGAGCGGCACGGCGCTCGAAAGGAGCGCTGCTGCCGTGACGCGGCCGTCCATCTTCGCCGCGCAGACGGCGGCGTAGGGGCCGCCGGCCGACCAGCCCATCACCGCGAACCGCTCGATGCCCAGAGCATCGGTGAGCTGGGCGACGTCGGCCGGCCAATCCGTGAGACGCCGGCCGTGTTGGTAGGTGGAGAGGCCCATGCCGGGCCGGTCGGGCGAGATGAGTCGGATGCCTTTGGCGACCGCAGCTTCGTGGGCTGGCGCCGCGTCGAGCCGGGAGCTGAGACCGCCGTGGAAGCTCAGCACGGGGAACCCGGTCGCGGTGCCGTACTCCTCGTAGGCCAGTAGCCGCCCGTCGGCCAGGGTCACCGATCCCGTCACGGCAACCGGACTCCCGCCGGCGCCGCCTCGCGGCGCCGGCGCTGCAGAGGCCCGCGACGTCCGGCATCAGCAGGTGCCCGCACGCAAGCACGCTATAGGGTGCGGGCATGAGTCCGAACGTCGACGAGCTCGTTGATGGCCTCTTGGCTGACTTCCCGCCTGCGACCACTGCACCACAGGTATTTCTCGGGGAGCAGTTCGACCGCGGTCTGGCCTGGGTGCACTTCCCGCCCGGCGCGGGCGGCCTGGGCCTGACGCCGAGGGACCAGCAGCGGGCACAGGTGCGGCTGCACGAGGGCGGCGCGCCGGCGGCCGGCACGCGCAACCCCATCGGATACGGCATGTGCGCGCCCACCATCGCGACCCACGGAACGCCCGAGCAGCAGGCGCGCTACCTCCGGCCCCTCTTCACGAGTGCGGAAATCTGGTGCCAGCTGTTCAGCGAGCCCGGCGCGGGGTCGGACGTGGCCGGGCTGTCCACCCGGGCCGAGCGCGACGGCGAGGAGTGGCTCCTCAACGGGCAGAAGGTCTGGACCACCCTGGCGCACATCTCCTCCTTCGGCCTCATTGTGGCGCGCTCGAATCCCGACCTGCCCAAGCACAAAGGGATGACGGCGTTCCTCGTCGACATGAAGGCGCTCGGCGTCGAGGTGCGGCCGCTGTTCCAGATCACCGGCGAGGCGGAGTTCAACGAGGTCTTCTTCACCGACGTGCGGATGCCCGACTCGGCTCGCATCGGAGCCGAGGGCGACGGATGGCGGGTCGCGGTGACGACGCTGATGAACGAGCGTGTGTCCATCGGGGGCGCGGTCACCCGACGTGGCGGCGGTCCGGTGGCCGAGGCCATCAGGATCTGGAAGGAGCGCTGGCAGGGGGACACCTCCGCCCATGCGGCCGCTCTGCGCGATCGGCTCGTCTCGAGCTACATCCGGATGGAGGCGCTGTCGATGACCAACGCCCGCGCCGCGCAGACCCGCAAGGCCGGCACGCCCGGCCCCGAGGGCTCGGTGGCCAAGCTGGCCTATGCCGAGGAGAACAAGCGGGTCTACGACCTCTGCATGGACCTGCTGGGCAATGACGCGATGCTGTTCCCTGCCGGGTACCCCATGGTCCGCCCCGACCTGGTCGGCATGAACTCGCCCGACGCTGCGCAAGATGTTCCTCCGGGTGCGGGCGAACTCCATCGAAGGCGGCACCTCGGAGGTCATGCGCAACATCCTCGGTGAACGCGTGCTGGGCCTTCCCGGCGACGTCCGGAACGACAAGGAGCTCCCCTGGAAGGACGTCCCGCGCAGCTGAGCGGGGGAGCGTGGTGACGGAGTCCGACATCGTGGCGGAGAAGCGCGCCGCCGCGGAGACAGCGGCCGCCCTGGTCGAGGACGGCATGTGGGTCGGGCTGGGCACCGGGTCGACGGTGGCCGAGTTGGTCCCGGCCCTCGGGGCGCGCCGCCTGGACATCACCTGTGCCGCCACGTCGCCTGCCACCGAGAGGCTCGCGGTGGCCCACGGGCTCGACGTGCGGCCGTTCACCGACATCGAGCGGCTCGACATCGCCATCGACGGGGCCGACCAGGTCGACCCGCTCGGCTGGCTCGTCAAGGGCGGGGGCGGGGCGCAGACCCGGGAGCGGATCGTGGCTGCGGCGGCCGATCGGTTCGTGGTGATCGTGTCCTCCGACAAACCAGTCGAACGGCTGCACGCCCCGGTCCCGCTCGAGCTCCTGGCCTTCGGGCTCGCCTCCACGCTGCATGCGCTGCCAGGTGTCGCGCTGCGCAACGTGCCGGTGACGCCCGACGGCGGTGTGATCGCCGACTACCACGGTGAGGTCGGCGACCCGGCCGCGCTGGCCGCCGTGCTCGACGCCGTGCCGGGCCTCGTCTCCCACGGCTTGTTCCCGCCCTCCATGGTCTCGACCGTCCTCGTCGCCCGGGGCGACCAGGTGGAGATGCGCCAGATCGCCTGAGCGGCGCTACGCCGCCGGGCTGAACGTGACCGGCAGCGACGTGGGGGAGCGGAAGATGTCGCCTCTGATGTGTGGATCGGTGGTGCCGGCGTCGAGGGCCAGGTCGGGCAGGCGATCGAACACGCGGTTCAGCAGGGCCCGGGTCTCGAGCCGGGCGAGATGCATGCCGAGGCACATGTGCGGCCCGTGGGCGAAGGCGATGTGGGGGATGGCGGGCCGGAAGATGTCGAAGGTCTCGGGGTCCTCCCACCTGGTCTCGTCGTGGTTGGCCGAGCCGATGTGGGGCGAGATGCTCTCGTCGGGGCCGATGGTGACGCCGCCGATCTCGACTTCGCAGGTCGTGGTCCGGTTGATGCTGAGCAGCGGCGGCTCGAAGCGCAGGCCCTCCTCAATGGCCTGGGGCAGCAGGGAGCGGTCGGCCTGTACCGCAGCGAGCTGCTCGGGGTGCGTGAGGAGCAGGTAGAGGAGGTTGCCCGACGAGCGGTAGGTCGTCTCGGCCCCGGCGGGCAGCAGGAGCCGCAGGAAGGAGTAGATCGCCTCGTCCGTCAGCTTCTCGCCGTCGATCTCGGCCGAGACCAGGTCACTGATCACGTCCTCGGCCGGGTGGGCCCGCCGGTCGGCCACGACGCCGGCGAAGTACTCGCGCAACGCCTCCGAGGCGGCGATGCCGCGGTCGATGTCCGCCACCAGGCTGATGAGCTCGACCGACCAGCGCTGGAACTGCGGGAAGTCCTCCTCGGGAAGGCCGAGTAGCCGGGCGATCACGCGGACCGGGAACTCGAAGGTCAGCTGGCGCACCAGGTCGGCTTCGCCGTCGGCGGCGAAGCGGTCGATCTGCTCGTCGATGATCGGACGGATGAACTCGGGCTCCCAGCGCGCCAGCGCCTTCTCGCGGAAGGCGTGGGCCACCAGATTGCGGTGGCCGCGATGCTCGGGGTCGTCCATGCCCAGGATCATGTGGCCCATCACCATGCCGATGGTCACGTCATAACCGGTCGACGTGAACGACCTGGCGTCGCGCAGAATGCGCGAGCAATCGTCGTAGCGGTAGGCGATCCATCCCGGTTCGACCTCGATGCCCTCGGGCAGCGCGTCGGGGTTCATGGTCAGCCCCTTGTGCACCGGCGTGTCGCGGCGCTTGGCGGCGAGGTCGGGGTAGGGATCCCGCGTCGTGCCGGCGACCGCGTCGTCGAAGGCACTGAACGGGTCGTACTCCTGAGCATCGGATAGTGCCATGGCGCGATTCCCTCCCGCAGCTTTCTGTGACGTCGGTGTCAGGTTACGGCGTGCGGCGGTGACCGCGCACGCGCCCGGTTCGGGGACGACCCGGGGCCCGACGGCGTAGGCTCCGCCCTGCATGCAGACCCTTCGCACCCCCGACGACCGCTTTGCCGACCTGCCCGGATACGACTTCTCGCCCCACTACGCCGAGGTCGCCGACGCCGAGGGCGGCACGCTCCGGGTGCACTACCTGCGGGAGGGCGACCCCTCGGCGCCGGTCGTGCTGCTCATGCACGGTGAGCCCTCGTGGTCGTATCTCTATCGGAAGATGATCCCCGTCCTGACGGGGGCCGGCCTGCAGATCCTGGCGCCCGACCTGGTCGGCTTCGGGCGATCGGACAAGCCGACCGAGCGCACGGACTACACGTTCGCCCGCCATGTCGAGTGGATCCGCGAGTTGCTCTTCGACCGGCTCGGACTCGCCGACGTCACGCTGGTGGGCCAGGACTGGGGTGGGCTGATCGGCTTGCGCCTGGTCGGGGAGCATCCCGAGCGGTTCGCCCGCGTCGTGGCGGCCAACACCTTCCTGCCCACCGGCGACACGAATCCGGGCGATGCCTTCTTCGCCTGGCAGAAGTTCTCCCAGGAGGTCGACGTGTTCCCCACCGGCGGCATCGTGCGCGGCGGGTGCGCCAAGCCGATGGCGCCCGAGGTCGAGGCGGCCTACGACGCGCCGTTCCCCGACGAGTCCTACAAGGCAGGCGCCCGGCAGTTCCCACTGCTCGTGCCGTCGCGCCCGGACGACCCGGCGCACGATGCGAACGTGGCCGCCTGGGTGGGCCTGGCCGCTTTCGATCGGCCCTTCCTCTGTGCCTTCAGCGACAGTGACCCCATCACCAAGGGCGCGGATCGCAACCTCAAGGAGCGGATACCCGGGGCCAAGGGGCAGCCCCACACGACGATCGTCGGAGGCGGGCACTTCCTGCAGGAGGACTGCGGCGAAGAGCTGGCCGAAGTCGTGGCTTCCTTCGTCGCCTCCACCCCGTGACCGGCGAGCACAGCGTCGTCGTCGTCGGTGCCGGGTTCTCGGGCATCGGCATGGCGGCCCGCCTGCGCGCCATGGGCATCGAGGACTTCGTCGTGCTCGACCGCGGCAACGACCTCGGCGGCACCTGGCGCGACAACTCGTACCCCGGCGCGTCCTGCGACGTCCCCTCCAACCTCTACTCCTTCTCCTTCGCGCTCAATCCCGGGTGGACTCGCGCGTTCTCCTCGCAGAGCGAGATCTGGGACTACCTGCGCGAGTGTGTCGACCGCTTCGATATCGGTGGTTCCCTGCGCTTCGGGCGCGCGGTGGAGGAGGCGCGCTGGGACGAGGCCGCCGACCGCTGGGTCGTCCGCACCAGCGGGGGAGAGGAGTACCGCGCGCCGGTGCTGGTGTGGGCCACCGGGTCGCTGAGCGAGCCCGCCGTCCCGGCCTTCCCGGGCCTGGAGGACTTCCGCGGCAAGGTCTTCCACTCCGCCCGCTGGGAGCACGGCTTCGACCTGACGGGGAAGCGGGTCTGTGTCGTGGGCACCGGAGCCTCGGCGGTGCAGTTCGTGCCCCAGATCGCTCCGGTCGTCGAGCACCTCTACCTGCACCAGCGGACGCCGCCCTTCGTCGTCCCGCGTCGCGACCGCGCCGTGTCGGGCCTGCGCAAAATGGCCTACCGCAAGGTGCCCTTCCTGCAGCGGCTTGTCCCGGCTGCGCATTTACGCCACGTTCGAGGCACTGCTGTCCGTCTTCGTCGGCCACGCAGACGCGGCGCAAGGCCGCCGTCCGCAAGACGGCGCTCGACCACCTGGCCAAACAGGTGCCGGACGAGGCACTGCGCCGCAAGCTCGTGCCGCACTATCAACCGGGTTGCAAGCGCCTGCTGCTCTCGGACGACTACTACCCCTCGCTCACCCGGGACAACGTCGAGGTGGTGGAGTCGCCCGTGGCGTCGTTCACCGCGCACGAGGTGGTGGGCGAGGACGGCATCGCCCGGCCGGTCGACGTGGTGATCATGGGCACCGGCTTCGAGGCGGCCGAGCCGCCCTACGCCCAGCACATCGTCGGCCCGGGGGGCGTCCGCTTGGCCGAGCACTGGAAGGCGAACGGCGTCGAGGCCTACGCCGGTTCCACCGTGGCCGGGTTCCCCAACCTGTTCCTCATGATCGGGCCCAACTCGACGCTGGCCCACAACTCCATGATCTACATGATCGAGTCGCACATCAACTACATCGCCAGCGCGCTCGCCTTCCTGCAACGCCCGGGCGTGCGGGTCGTGGAGGTCAAGCCTGCCGTGCAACGGCGCTACAACGAGCGCCTGCAGGCCCGGCTGGAGCACTCGGTGTGGGTCGAGGGCGGGTGCAGCAGCTGGTACCTCGACCATCGGGGTCGGAACACGACGCTGTGGCCCGACCACACCTGGAAGTTCCGCCGGCTGACCCGGCGCTTTCACCCCGGCGAGTACACCGTCCGCGCGTAGGCGCGCAGCGCCAGTGCACACAGCACGGCGGCGAAGAGCGCGAGTGCCCCGACTTCGGGCAGCACCGCGGCCAGGCCGTCGTGGTCGTAGATCAGCTTGACGAACGCATCCATGGCCCAGGCCTGTGGCACCACGTGGCCGACGGCCCGGACGACCGGTCCGACGACGTCGAGCGGGTACATGCACCCGCCCAGCATCCCGCACACGATGCCCAGCACGACCGCCAGCGAAATGGCCTGCTCCTCGGTGCGCGAGCGCATGCTGACGAGCGCGGCCGCGCCGGCGTAGGCCAGCGACAGCATGGCGAGGACGAGGAACACACCGAGGGGATCGCCCCAGTGGACGCCGAAGAGGAGACGCCCGACGATCAGCAGCCCGATGCACTGCACGGTGGCGACGCAGAGGCTGGTCGCGATCAGGGCTGCCACCACCGAGCGCCGGCGCACCGGCGCCGCCGCCAACCGGTTCATCAGGCCGAGGCGGCGGGACTCCACCACGCCCGACGACAGGAGGAGCACCGTGATGCCGAGGAAGAGGACGAGGTCGGCCGGCGCCACGTAGGAGAAGGGGCTCAACGCCGCCGGCACGTCGGTGTGGGCCAGGGTGACGTCGGTGACGTTCGTGCGCGTGCCCTCGGCGGCGATGAGGTCGAGGAGCGCCACCACGTCGGTGCGGGCCTGGATCGCGCTCGTCGATGCGGACTCGCTCACGAAGTCGACGCGCTGGGTGCCGGGCGCCGCCGGCAGCGCGATGAGCCCGGCCACCACCCGTCCGCGCAGAATGTCGTCCCCCAGCTGGGCCCGGTTGGGCTCGATCCGCACCTTCAGGTCGCCGGTGTGGGCCACGAGACTGATCAGGCGCGCCGAGGGGTGCACGAGACCGATGGGCTCCTTGGGGCTCCCGGCCAGCAGGCCTGTCACCAGAATGAAGAGGACCGGGAACAGCGTGGCGACGAGCAGGAGGCGGCGGTCGCCGACGGCGCGGCGCAGGTTGACCCGGATGATGGGGATCACGGCGTCACCATGCGGCGCACCCGGGCCATGGCGAGACCGCCGGTCACCAGCGCGATCAGGCACAGGACGAGGAAGGGGCCGACGACCGACGACGCCGGGTCCCGCAACAGCGCCAGGCGCCCGAACCCGACCAGGGCCCATCCGTTCGGCGTCCCCAGGCTGAGCACCTGGAATGCCTCGGGCAGGGCGCCGGGCGGGAGCAGGTTGCCCCCCAGCAGGGCCAGCACGAGGCCGACCACGAGCGAAGCGGCGAACGCCTCCTGCGGCGTACGGGCGAACGAGGTGAGGAAGGCGCCCAGGCCGCACATGGCGGCGGTTGCGCCGACGCACATCATGAGCACCCCGAGCGGCGCGCCCCAGTTGGCCCCGAAGGCCGCCGCCGTCACGCCCCACACGATCAGGATGGAGGTGAGCCCGGTGACGGCGATGGCGAGGAGCTTGCCCCACACGATGGCGCTCGGCCTGACGGGGGAGGCGGCCAGCCGGGCCAGCGTCCCGGTGGCGCGCTCCAGCAGGAGCGAGCGCATGCCGAGCCCGCTCCCGATGAACAGGAACACCACGGCGATGGAGGGCGCGAAGTAGTCGAGGACGGCCTTGCCCCCGTTGCCGAGCGTGCTCGCCGAGAGCGAGAGCGCAGCGGCGTCGGTGGCCGTGCCGGGCGCCAGCCGGCCGGCGTAGAGGCGGCTGGCCAGACCGGCCGCCACCGACTCGGCGTACTCCTGACCGAGTAGCGCGTTGGCCCGGTCGACGACGTCGAAGCCCGGCGACGGCGTGGCTCCCGGCGCCACCATCGGGATGAGGAGGTGGGAGAGCGAGTGCCGGCCGTGGTCGATGACCACGCCGCCGGCCAGCGTGCCGTCGGCCACCTCGCGCTTGACCGTGGCCTCGTCCGGGAGCACATGGACCACCACGTTGCCGGGCAGTTGGCTGGCGTGGACGGCGGCCCGCAGCAGCGCCGGCGAGGCTCCCGACACGCCGATGGGCAGCCGGGCGTTGGAAGTGTTTCCCGCGAAGGCGAAGCCGAGGATGGCGGCGATGGCGACCGGCGCCACCAGGCAGGTGATCACGGCTGAGCGGTCGCGCACCCGCCGGCGCAGCTCGTTGAGGGTGATGACGAAGGCGGTCAGTCGCCGTGCCCCTGGCCCTGGCTCCGTGTCCCCACCGCGAAAAACTAGCGTTGGCTGTCGTGATCGCGCTGGAGCCCGTCGGATTCGTCGTCGGTGGCCGTTCCGAGGCGATCGACGACGACTGGGGCGGTGTCGAAGCGGTCATCCGCCTCGAGCATGCGCGGTTCGGTCCGGACGCGGTGGCCGGTCTCGAGGCGTTCTCGCATCTGGTGGTGGTCTTCCAGTTCCACCTGGTCGATCCCGCCGACGTGCAGTCGGGGGCGCGCCGTCCCCGGGGCAACCCGGACTGGCCCGAGGTGGGCATGTTCGCCCAGCGGGCCAGAATGCGACCGAACCGGCTCGGCGTGTCGACCTGCCGCCTCGTCGGCGTCGAGGGCCTCGACCTGCACGTGCAGGGTCTCGACGCCATCGACGGGTCGCCGGTGCTCGACGTCAAGCCCTTCATGCGCGGAGTTCGAGCCACCAGCGGGCGCTGTTCGCCAACCCACGTGGTCCACCGAGCTGATGCGCGGCTACTACTGACGCGGTCGCGGCGATGTGCGGTCGAGGGTTTGGCCGCGGGCGCACGGCGCTGCCACCCAGCTTCAACGCCCGTGTAGCTTGCCCGGATGCCTTCCCCGAACATCCTCGTGATCATGACGGACGAGGAGCGCTACCCGCCCCCGTACGAGGGCGAGTCCATGGCCCGCTTCCGCCGGGAGCAGCTCGGCGCGCGCCAGTCCCTCCGCGACGGCGGCCTCGAATTCCACCGGCACTACGCCGGCTCCACGGCCTGCCTGCCCAGCCGGACCACGCTCTTCACGGGCCAGTACCCGTCCCTGCACGGCGGGACCAACACCGACGGCATGGCCAAGAAGGCCAACGACCCGGCCATGGCGTGGCTCGACCCCAACTCGGTGCCGACCCTCGGCGACTGGTTCCGGGCCGGCGGCTACGAGACGCACTACCGGGGCAAGTGGCACATTTCGCACGCCGACCTGCTGATCCCGGGCACCCACGAGGGCCTCATGGCCTCCGACGACGCCGGGCGGCCGATTCCCGAGGCGGTGGCGGCCTACAAGGGGGCCGACCGCCTCGATCCCTACGGCTTCTCCGGCTGGATCGGCCGCGAGCCGCACGGCGCGGCCAAGGCCGACTGCGGCGTGGTGCGCGACGGCGTCTTCGCCGAGCAGGTGGTCGAGCTCTTCGGCGAGCTGGCCGCCGCCCGCCGCGACGGGCCGTGGCTGGCCGTGGCCTCCTTCGTCAACCCGCACGACATCGCGTTCAACGGCTGGGCCTGGGAGACCCTGCTCGGCTACCCGCCGGTCGACGACGACACGCTGCCCGCCATCCCCGAGGCGCCCTCGCAGGCGGACTCCTTCGCCGGGCGCCCCGCCTGCCAGGAGGCGTTCGTCAAGGCGTGGCCGGCCATGCTCTACGAGCAGCCGGCCGACGAGGGCCTACCGGCGGCTCTACTACTACCTGCACAAGCTGGTCGACCGGGCCATCGGCCGCATCCTCGAGTCGCTGGAGCAGTCGGGCATGGCCGACGACACCGTGGTCGTGTTCACCTCCGACCACGGCGACCTGGTCGGTGCCCACGGCGGCCTGATGCAGAAGTGGTACAACGCCTACGACGAGGCCATCCGCGTGCCGCTCGCTGGTGCGCGGGCCCGGCGTCGCGGCGACGCCCGAAGGCGTGCAGCACGCCGACGAGCCACGTCGACCTGCTGCCGACGCTGCTCGGCCTGGCCGGCATCGACGTCGAGCGGGCGGCGGCCATCGTCGCCGTCGAGCACGACGAGACCCAGCCGCTCCCGGGCCGCGACCTCAGCCCGGTGCTGCGGGGAGCGGTGGCGGCCGACTCCTTGGCCGAGCCCCTCTACTTCATGACCGAGGACGACGTCGGCCGGGGCCTCACCTGCACGAGCATCGTGAGCGGCCAGGCGTACGAGCCCGTGCCGTACCCCTCCACGTCGAGTCCGTGATCACGTCGCTGCCGACCGGTTCGCGGCGACACGTCGGAACTGTGGAAGCTCAACCACTACTACGAGCGGCTCGACGAGTTCGACCGGGCGCACGGGCTGCCGACGAATCCGTTCGCCCCGCCGCCGGCCGAGTCGGCGCTGGGAGCTGCACAACCTGACGGCGGATCCCGAGGAGCGCCGGAACCGGGCCGGCGACGACGCCGCCGACGTGCTGCGGGACCTGCAGGACGTCCTGGAGGAGCAGCGCGAGGCGAAACGCCGCCTGCCCAGGTGCGCAACCGCTCCGCCTGAGCACCGGCGCGGTCGACCCCTCAGTCGAAGCTGGGGCGCCGGTCCCGGGTGCGCTTGAGCTCGAAGAAGCCGTCGGTCGCCGTGCACAGCAGCACGCCGTCCCACAGCAGGCCGGCCGCCTCGCCCTTGGGCGCCGGCGTGACGACGGGGCCGAAGATGGCCGTGCCGTTGTAGTGGATCACCGGCGTGCCCACGTCGTCGCCCACGGGGTCCATGCCGGCGTGGTGGGACGCCGCCAGCGCGTCGTCGAACTCCTCGGAGTGGGCGGCGTCGGCCAGCGAGGCCGGCAGCCCGAGCTCGGCCAGCGCCTCGGCGATGATGGCCTCCGCCTCCGCCTCTCCGTCGCCCAGGCCCCGCTTCTCCAGGTGGATGCGGTTGCCGAGCGCCGTGTAGAGCGGGCCGAGGATGTCGGGCCCCTTCATCTGCTCGGCCGCGATGCACACCCGCACCGGGCCCTTGGCCAGGGCGAGGCGCGCCTTGTACTCGTCGGAGAGCTCGTCGCGGCCCTCGTTGAGGATGGCCAGCGACATCACGTGCCACTCGGACGTGGATGTCGCGCACCTGCTCGACCTGGAGCATCCAGCGCGAGGTGATCCAGGCCCACGGGCACAGGGGGTCGAACCAGAAGTCTGCGGTGTCCCGTTGGTACTGTCGGTCATGGGATACCTCCGTCGACGCGCAGGATGGCGCCGGATGTGTAGGACGAGGCGTCGGTGGCGAAGTACAGCGCGGCGCCGACGATCTCGTCGGGCTCGCCGGCCCGCCCCAGGGCGTGGTGCGGCATGCCGTGCTCACGTGCGGCCGGGCCCCAGGAGCCCTCGGCGATGTCGGTGAGGAACGGGCCCGCCATGATGCAGTTGACCCGCACCGTGGGCCCGAACGCCTTGGCGAAGCCCTCGGTCAGCGTGTTCAGCCCCGCCTTGGCCGCGTCGTAGGGCAGCATGTCGGGCGCGGGGCGGAGGGAGCCGGTGCTCGAGACGTTGATGATGGATCCACCATACGGGCCGTCCGCCATCCTCGTGCCGACGAGCGCGGTGAGCCGGAACGGGCCCTTTCAGGTTGACGCCGAGCACCTTGTCCCACAGCTCCTCGCTCACCGAGGTCAGGTCGGGGTACAGCGGCGACATGCCGGCGTTGTTGACCAGCACGTCGACGCGCCCGAAGGCGGCGTAGGCCTGCTCGACCAGGCCGTCGATCTCGTCCCAGTGCCCGATGTGGCAGGCCACCGCCAGCGCGCGCCGGCCCTTGGCCTCGACCTCGGCCGCCACCGCCGCGACAGGCTCGAGCTTGCGGCTGGTGACGACGACGTCGGCCCCGGCGTCGGCGAAGGCCAGCACCATGGCGCGCCCGAGCCCGCGGCTGCCGCCGGTGACGAGGGCGACCTTGCCGGCCAGCGGCAGTGCGCCGTCGTCGTTGCGCCGTCCGTCGTGCGCCGTCCGTCATGCACCAGCGCGGCGACGGCGGCGGTCACGGCCTTGCCCATCGGGATGTGCAGGGACTCGTTGGGCCCGTGGGCGTTGGAGTGCGGGCCGAGGACACCGGTCGCCACGAACTGGGTGCCGGGGAAGCCGCGTTGCAGGTCGGCCAGGAACGGGATGGAGCCGCCCTCGCCGACGAGGCCGAGCTCACGCCCGAAGCGCTCCCGCGACACCGCCGAGAGCGTCGCGGCGATGTCCGGCTCGAGCGGCGGGGCGATCCAGCCCTGGGCCGCCGCCTCGAGGTCGATGGTGACGTGTGCGCCCTCGTCGGTCCGGATGGCCGAGATCAGGGCGTCGGTGGCCGCCTGCGCGTCGACGTCGGGGGGAAGCCGCAGCGAGAACTTGAGCGTCGTCGAAGGCCGCAGCACGTTGCCGCCGTCCTGGGGCTTGGGCAGCCCGTCGGCGCCCGTTACCTCCAGGGCGGCGCCCCAGGTGCGGGCGACGAGGCGGTCGACGGGGTCGGGCGTGAGGAGATGCAGCCCGTCCACGATCGGCGCGGCGCTGTCCGGGAACTCGGCCGCCAGTCCGGTGAGGTTGGCCCGCTGCGCGTCGGGTATCCCCGCCCCTAGCAGTTCCGGCAGGAGGATGCGGCCGGTCGCCTCGTCCTCTATCTGCGACAACATGCGGCGCAGAATGCGGAAGGACGACGGGACCACGCCGCCGCCCTGCCCGCTGTGGATGCCTTCGGTCAGCACGTCGACCTTCACCGTGGCGACGACGTTGCCCCGCAGCGACGACGTCAGCCACAGCCGGTCGTAGCTGAGCCCGCCCGAGTCGAGGCAGATGACGAGACGGGGCGTGCCGATGCGGTCCTTGAGGTTCTCGATGTGCGCGGCCAGGTCGGGGCTGCCGCTCTCCTCGCTCGCCTCGATGAGGACGAGCACGCGGCCCTGGCCGCCGCCCGCCGCCACCAGACCCGTCACGGCGGCAAACGTCGAGTAGCCGTCGTCGGCCGTGCCGCGCCCGTAGAGGAGGTCGCCTTCGCGTACCGGCTCCCACGGGCCGAGCCCGCTGCGCCACTCGCCGAGCGGCGGCTGCTTGTCCATATGGCCGTAGATGAGGATGGGATCGCCCGTGCCGCCGTTGTCGATCAGCAGCACCGGGGTGCGCCCCGGCAGCGTGACGATCTCGACCTGCAGCGCGGCGTCCTGTTCGTGCGCCCACGCCGCCAGCAGCTCGGCCGCCGCCGCGATGGCGCCCCGCTCCTCCCAGTCGGGGTCGAAGGCGGGGGAGAGGCACGGGATGCGGGTGTACTCGCTCAGGGCGGGGAGGATCCGGTCCTCCCAGGCGGCGTCGATGTCGATGGCTGGGGAGTTCACGACGGGGGTGTTGGCGACGGGGCGCTCACGACGCGGTGATCTCGGCCAGCCGGTCCAGTGTCTTGGACATGGACGTCGGCGGTGTGCTGGCCGATCTTGGGGTTCTTCAGGAAGAAGGCCTGCTTGTCCTGGCTGAGGTCCCACGACTCGGTCACCTTGGTCCCGCCCTCGACCGGCTCGAGCTCGTAGCGCCAGATGCGCCCGCCGAGGAAGCGTCCGAGCGGCCCCGCCAGCACGGTCTGCCAGGCGATGCGGCGGTCCTGCTCGAACTCAATCACGGTGTTGGTCACGGTAGTAGGGCACGCCCATCTTCATCGACATGCCGAACGTCGAGCCCAGCGCCAGGTGCTGGGCCGCACCCTCCTTGGCCTTGACCAGTTGGCCGGAGCCGTCGATCTCGGGGTGGCGCGTGGCGTCCGCCACGACGGCGAAGATGGCACCGGGTGGCGCGTCGATGACCCGGTCCACGCTGACGACGGTGTGCTGCGAGCTCTGCGCCATGGACGACCTCCGGTTCGGCTTCGGCGACCTCGGGCTGGAGACTAGATGGCGTGCGTCACCAGGTCGCCCAGCTGCACCCACTCCAGGGTGGCGGCATGGGTGGAGGCCAGCACGACGGGCGGCGCCATGCCGGCCTCGAAGGCCTCCTGCCAGCGGGCGGCGCACAGGCACCACTGGTCGCCCGGCTGCAGGCCGGCGAAGCCGAACTCGGGGTGCGGCGTCGAGAGGTCGTTGCCGACCGACGCCGAGAAGGCCAGGAACTCGGCGGTGACCCGGGTGCACACGGTGTGGACGCCGAGGTCCTCGGCGCCGGTGTTGCAGCAGCCGTCCCGGTAGAAGCCGGTGACCGGGTCGAAGTTGCAGGGTTCGAGGGCTTTCGCCGAGGACGTTCTGCGCCATGGCCCATTTGACCACGGCCCGGGTCCGGCGCCCCAAACGGCCTGGGGTCCGGCGTGGTCAGGGCCCGGGGACCGGCGTGCCCCCGAAGCGGTCGACCCAGGCGAAGGAGCTGACGGGCGCCCGCCGCAGCCGCCGCGGCGCGTGCACGGGCCGGCCGAGCACCACGAGCGCCGCCACGGCCACCGTGTCGGGGATGCCGAACAGCGCGCGCACGTCGTCCTCGCGGCGCACCGGCATGGTGGTCATGACGCCGCCGAGACCCTCGGTCCGGGCCGCCAGCAGCAGGCTCCAGACGAAGGGGTAGATGGAGGCGCCGCCGGCCAGCGTGTAGCGGGGTAGGTCGCGGTCGACGGCGGCGAGCGCGGCCAGGTCGGCCAGGACGAGGAGCAGGGCGGGCGCGGTATCGAGCGTCTCGGCGAAGCCGGGTGCGGCCGCACCGGCCTCGGCGAAGGCCGCCGCGTTGGCGACGGCCGCCGCCTCGGCCGCCCGGTCGGTGACCGGCGCCCAGGGCACCAGGCCGGCCGACACCATGGCGAGGTACTCGTACCATCCGCTCAGGTAGAGGTCGCGCAGCGCGACGCGGGCGGCGGGGTCCTTGCACGACGATGACCCGCCAGCCCTGACGGTTGCCGCCGCTCGGCGCGAAGCGGGCGGTGTCGAGCAGCCGGGCCAGCACCTCGTCGTCGACCGGCTCGGGGTGGAACTGGCGGGCGGCGCCGGTGCTGCGCAGTGTGTCGACGAGGTCGAGGTCCACGGGTTGCCCACCGTAGCGGCCGGTGGGTAAGAGTGCGGGTGTGACACTGCGACGCTCTCGTCCCGCTGGCCGCTCGTCGTGGCGCCCATGGCGGGTGGGCCGTCGACGGTGGACCTGGTGGTGGCGACCGCCCGGGCGGGCGCGCTGGGGTTCCTCGCCGGCGGCTACAAGACGGCGGCCGCCTGGCCGAGGAGATGGCGGCCGTCCGGGCCGCCGGCGTGGACGCGTTCGGCGTGAACCTCTTCGTCCCGGGCGCCCCGACGGTCGATCCCGACGGCCTGGCCGCCTACGTCGCGCAGCTCGAGGCCGACGCCGCCGTCGTCGGGGTGGCCCTCGGCGAAGCGTCGTGGGACGACGACGACTACGCCGGCAAGGTCGACGCGGTCCTGGCCGCGCCGCCCGCCGCGGTCAGCTTCACCTTCGGCATCCCTGCGGCCGACGTCGTCGCGGCGCTGCAGGCGGCGGGCTCCGCCGTCCTGCTCACCGTCACGACGCCGGAGGAGGCGTTGGCGCTCTGGCGGGCGGGGCCCGACGCGCTGTGCCTGCAGGGCGCGGAGGCCGGTGCCCACCGGGGCAGCCTGGCGAACGACGACCGTCCCGATGCAGGACCGGCCCGTGCGGGCGCTGCTCGCCGCGGTGCGCCGGCGCACGCTCGTCCCGCTGGTCGCGGCGGGCGGTGTGGGCGGCCCCGAGGACGTGGCCGATCTGCTGGTCCGCGGGGCGGACCTGGTCCAGGCCGGCACGGCCTTCCTGCGCTGCCCCGAGAGCGGCGCGCCGGCGCGCATTGAAGGACGCCCTCGCGGGCAGTGCCGCCTTCGGGGTGACCGAGATCACCCGTGCCTTCAGCGGCCGCCGGGCCCGCGCGCTCGTCAACGCCATGGTGCGGGAGCATCCGCGGGCGCCGGCCGCCTACCCCGAGATCAACAACGCGACCCGGCCGCTGCGCGCCGCGGCAGCCCGAGCGGGCGACGCCGAGCGCATGAGCCTGTACGCCGGGACGGCGTTCGTGCGGGCCGAAGCCCGGCCCGCCGCCGAGGTCGTCGAGCGTGCTGGTGTCAGGAGTGCAGCGGTGAGCAGCGGGCGCCAGAAGAAGACGATCGAGTTCACGCCGCCCGACGAGGCGGCCAGTCGCCCACGAGCTGGATGCGCTGCGCGCCGCCGGCGGCGGCTGGATCAACCTGATGCCCGGGATCGACGAGGAGGCGTCCGACGTGCATCCCCGGGCCGGGCTGTTCGCCTTCTTCGGCAACAACGCGGCGCCGGTGACGATGACGACGGTGATGCCGCCCAAGAAGGACCGCAGCGACACCGAAGGGCTTGACCGTCGGCATCATGCACCCGACGGGAGGCAAGGCCGTGGAGCGCCTGGCGGAGGCGGGCGTGACGGTGCCCGACGGCTGGGTGGTGCGCCAGGACCACGCCCGGCGGGGCCTGCTGCTGCGGACCCCGGTGGCCGTCGCCGACGCCGACGTCATCGACTGGTCCGTGCGGGCCGGCACCGCGTTGTGCCGGGCGGAGATGACGGGCCGCTGGCGGGCCGTGGTCTACCTTCCGTAGGTGGCTACGGGGGCGACGCGTGACGACGCCGTGATCGAGGCGGGGCTGGGGCGCTGGGTCACGGACAACCCCGACCTGGTGCGCGCCGTCGCGGGCCGGTCCTCGGCCGGTGCGGGAAGGCTGCGCACGGCGTCGCACGCGCCGGGAGGACAGGCCAACGAGACCCTCCTCGTCGACCTTGGTCCGGCCCATCCGGGAATGGTGGTGCGGCTGCCACCGCTGGAGGCCACGTACCCGGACTACGACCTGGGTCCGCAGGCGCTCGTCCAGAACGCGGTCGCCGCGGCGGGTGTGCCGGCTCCCGCGCCGGCGCTCGTCGTGAACGATCCCGAGTGGATCGGCTCACCGTTCCTGGTCATGCCGCGCGTGGAGGGCGACATCCCCGGGACCGGCACCCTTCTTCGATCCCTACGTACGCGATGCCGGGCCCGCACTCCAGCGCATCATGGAGGACGAGCTCATCGACGCCGTGGCGGACGTGCATGCCGTCGACTGGGAGGCACACGGCTTGGGTGCCGCGTTGCCGGGACCGCAGCTGCAGGCGACGGTCGAGCGCTGGGTGACGTATGTGGAGTGGTCCTCGGGCGGTGATCCGTTGCCGGCTTTGGCTGCAGGCCCTCGACTGGTGCAGCCGCCATATGCCGGCCGAGCGTCCCGCCGTCCTCCTTTGGGGTGACGTCCGACTGGGCAACCTCGTCTTCGACGCCGAGCGTCACGTCTCCTCGGTGCTCGACTGGGACCTGGCCTCGCTCGGCCCGCGGGAGATGGATCTCGGTTGGCACTTCGGCCTCGAATTCATGATGGAGGCGTTGTTCGGAGGCCGGTTGCCCGGGTTCCCCGGCGCGGCGGACTCGCTGGACCGCTACGAGCGGCGCACCGGGTACGAGGTACGGGATCTCGCGTGGCACGAGGTCTTCGCACTGGCGCGCGCCCTCGCCATCAACGACCGCCACCAGCGCATCACGGGCGACGCGCGTCGGCGTGAGAACCCGATGGGGGACATCCTGTTGGCGCGGCTGGAGTCGGCGGCCGCCGAGGCGGGGTGAGGCCCTGGGTCGGCCCGCCGTCAGAGCACCGATCGGTCCTGAAGGCGGTCTCGCGTCCGGGAGGAGACGCGTGCGGCACACTACGCTCGCGCCGTGTCCGAGGATCAGCGGGGCCAGATCGACCCCCGTGACGCCGCCTTCTTCGTTCGGGACGACTACTTCGACGTGCTGGCGAAGCTGCGCGCCGAGGACCCTGTGCACGAGTGCGCGCCGGGCTTCTGGGCCGTCAGTCGCTACGAGGACATCCGGAATCTGAGCCGTGACCCCGGTCACTTCTGCTCGGGGCGTGGCGCGTTGGTCAATGACCCGCTCCGGGCGCAGCCCGGCAGGCTCCGATGGAGGGTCGCTCCATCCTGCACATGGACCCTCCCGAGCACGCCGCCTTTCGCGGGCTGGTCAACCGACGGTTCACACCTCGGGCCATGTCCGGGCTTACCGAGTCGATCCGCGCCAGCGCCTCGGCACTGCTCGACGCCGTCGAGCCCCGGGAGGAGATCGATTTCGTGGCCGAGCTGGCGGCCCCCTTTCCGCTGACCGTGATCGCGGAGCTCCTCGGGATCGACGAGTCGGACCGGGATGACTTCCGCGGGTGGTCCGATGCGGCGATCGAGTCGCCCGACCTTCCACCCGACGAGACGATGGCGGCTCTCGGCGAGCTCTCCGGGTTCATCGTCGAGCACATCCGATCCAAGCGCGACCGCCCGGGCGAGGATCTGGTCTCGCTGCTCGTGGGCAGCGAAGTCGGAGGGTGCCCGCTGAGCAAGGAGGAGCTGTTCATGTTCCTCCTGACGCTGTTGGTGGCGGGAAACGAGACGACGCGGACCCTGCTGTCGGGGACCGCCGTCGTCCTGCACGAGCACCCCGACCAGCGCGCCGCCCTCGTGTCCGACACGTCGTTGGTGCCCGGGGGGTGGAGGAGTGCCTGCGCTGGGTGACGCCGGTCCATGCGTTCTGCCGGACCGCCACCGAGGACGTGGTGGTCGCGGACACCCGCATCAGTGCAGGCGACTACCTCTGCATGCTCTACGCATCGGGGAACCGGGACGAGCGGATCTTCGGGGACGACGCCTCGGCGTTCGACGTGCGGCGTCCAGCCAATCCCATGCACCTGGCCTTCGGCTTCGGCGAGCACGTCTGTCTCGGCGCCAGCCTCGCCCGCCTGGAGGCGAGGATCTTCGTGGAGGAGCTGCTCGGACGCTTTCCGGTCTACGAGGTCACGGGACCGGCGGAGAGGGTGCGATCGACGACGGTCGCGGGGATCCGGTCGCTGCCCGTCGTGCTGGCGCCGGCAGGTTGAGGGACCTCGGTTCCATGCAGCACGGCCTGACGCAGCTCGTCGAGCAGTAACTCGACGGCGGCGGCATCAGCACTCAGTCGCAGCTTCCCGCCCTCACGCTGCGGAGCGCACCAACCCGTTCTCCCGCAACACCTTCACGTGCATGCTCACGGTGGGCTGGGCCAGGCGGAAGAGCACCGCCAGCTCGCCCACCGAGCTCGGCGCGCTGGCCAATGAGTGCAGGAGAGCCAGACGGGTGGGATCGGCCACCGCCTTGAGGCGCCGGGCCACTGATTCGGTCTGGGCCCGGGCCGCGACGTCGCCCTGTCCCACCCCGTGTTCCGATGGTGATGAGGCCGGAAACCTCCAGGTACATGCTCGAGCCGAAGAACAGGCAGGGGACGAAGAGGAGCGGCTGCTGCCCGACCTCGATCTTGGCCAGGATCTCCGGCAGGCGCTCGCGCAAGATGTCACAGCCCTGCGGTATCAAGAGTTCCAGTGATCGCCCTCGTTCGTACTGCGCAACGACATGGCGCCCCGCCTCTTCGATGACGGGCAGCGCCTGTTGCCACATGTCGTCCACCGGGGCCCAGACTGCTTCGAGGAGCTCGAGGTACGACCGCAGGAGCGCGGGCGACTCCCGCAGCCTGCGCAGGCGGTCGAGGTATATCCGGCGGTCCTCGGGCGCCTCCGAGGGCATCTCCAGGTCGAGCGGGACCGTGGCGACCGCCTCCTCGAGGGCGGACCACAGCACGTCCGGATCGGTGACGCTCACCGCGTCGGCGTGCTGGGCGAGCACCTGCATCTCGGTGAAGCAGGACTCCTCTTCGGTGCAGTCGTTCCAGAAGGTGCGGACGCGGTCTGCGAGGTCTTCGCGTCCCTCGAACATCTCGGCCAGGTTCGGGTACCGGGCCTGCATCGAAGGGCGGGCGGCCACGTGCAGGAGCCAGGAAAGGTCGGAGACCAAGGAGGCCGACGCGGTCACCGGCTTCGTCCTCGGCCCAGCGGTCTCTTCAGTTAACATAGGCATACGGCTATATTAGAATATTCTTGATTTCGTGTCAACCTTCGGTATCGATGACTAGGCGTTGAGCGGGATTTGTGATTCGGAAGCACGAAGAGAGAAGCAAGCGAGGTGAACGGATGATCCAGACGCAGGCAGTGCAATCCCTGGCCGACGCCCACCGGAGGGATCTGATGGCATCGGCGAGGCCGCGGCGAGCGGTGCGCGGCGAGGTAGCAGCGAGTGATGCCGGGGCGGTGCAGCGCTCGGCCCCCGGCCTCCCGGTGACCGGTGGCCGAGCAGTGCACCGGGCCGTCGCCCCACGGCTCGGTTCGTGGTTGATCGAGTTCGGGACCAAGCTCGGAGGAGCGACGATCCGTACGTCTTGAGCCCGGCCGAGGTCCGGTCGCCGCGCCATCCGGCCGGCCGGCCGGGCTCGGGGTAGCGCGACATCGGCAAGAGTTGTGCCATGCCGGCGCCCCGCAACGTCCTCTTCATCACGCTCGACCAGTGGCGCGGGGACTGCCTGTCGGCACTCGGCCATCCGGTCCTCGAGACACCCACGCTCGACGCCCTGGCCGGCCGCGGCGTCCTGTTCGCAAACCATTGGGCCAACGCGGCGCCGTGCGGACCTTCGCGAGCGTGCCTCTATACGGGCACGTACCAGCACCGCAATCGCTCCATCCTGAACGGCACGCCGTTGGATGCCCGCTTCACCAACGTGGCGCTCCTGGCTCGCGAGGCCGGCTACGACCCGGTGCTCTTCGGGTACACGGACTCGTCGGTCGACCCCCGCACCGTGCCGGCCGGCGATCCCGAGGTTGTTCAGCTACGAGGGGGTGCTGCCCGGATTCCGCGCCGTCATCGAAGACCCGTGGGAAAAGGGCAGTCCCGCCTGGGGGCGCTGGCTCGGCGGCACGCGGCGTCCACGTCCCGGCCAACCCGCACGACCTGTACGAGCCGATAGAGGATTTCCCGGGAGCCGAAGCCCACGGGTTGGACCTGGGCCCCGGCACGCTTTCCCGTCGAGCTCTCCCAGACGAGCTTTGTGCGCCAGTCCGTGATCGAGTGGTTGGAGCAGAACGGTGATGCGCCGTTCTTCGTCCATGCCTCCTTCATCCGTCCTCATCCGCCGCGCCGGAACCCGATCGGGCTACCACGACCTCTACGACGCCGAGGCGGTCGGACCGTTCGTCGGCTGCGCCACCCCGGAAGAGGAAGGGGCGATCCACCCACTCGGTGCCTTTTCGGTGGGCTCGCGCGAGGTTGGCGCGCCGCAGTGACGAACGGGACCGACGGCAGCTACGGGCGACGTACTACGGGGCACAGCGCGAGGTCGACGACGGCTTGGCCCCTCTGTTCGACTACCTCGCGCAGAGCGGCCTGGCCGAGTCCACGCTGGTCGTTCTGACGAGCGACCATGGCGAGATGGGTGGCGACCATTGGCTCCTGGAGAAGCTCGGCTTCTGGGACGAGAGCTATCACGTGCCCCTGATCGTCGTGGATCCGCGCCCGGTGGCCGATGGGGCGCGTGGGACGATCGTCGACGCGGTGACCGAATCGGTCGACGTCCTGCCGACCATCTGCGACTTCATGGGCATGGAGGTGCCCCGCCAGGCCGACGGCTGGTCGCTCGATCCGTTCCTCCGCGGCGAGCCGGCGCCCGCGCACTGGCGCGACACGGCGCACTTCGAATGGAGTTTCTCGGATCCGGCCCACTTGCTGGCCGAGAACGCCTTCGGCATCCCGATGAGCCATTGCGCGTTGGCCGTGTCCCGGGGGCCGCGGTACAAGTACGTCCAATTCGCGGCAGATGCTGCCTTGCTGCCCCCCTTGCTCTTCGACCTCTCCCGCGATCCCGAGCAGACGCACAACCTGCTGGCCGACCCCGATCCCGGAGTGGGGGATGCCGCCTGGGCCGCGACCCGTGAGTTGCTCCAGTGGCAGATGCGTACCGCGGAGCGGACGCTGAGCGGCAGTTTCCTCGATCCCGAGCGGGGGCTGGTCGAGGCGCGCGACACCTGGCGCTGAGGAGGCGCGGGCCAGAGGCGCCGCCCGTGCATGTGGAATGCTGACGCCTGCTCGCAACGAGGAGGCTGTGCGCAGTGCCGGACATGCAGGGCAAGACCGTGGTCGTCACCGGCGGCAATTCCGGTATCGGGTTCGAGACGGCCGCTGCCCTGGCGTCCATGGGTGCGCGTGTGCTGGTGACCGCCCGGAACGCGGACAAGGGGAGAGCCGCCGTGGCGGCCATCACGCAGCGTCTCCACGGTGAGGGCCGGGTGCAACTCGTCGTCTTCGACCTGGCCGACCTCGCCTCGGTGCGAGCCGGGGCCGCGGAGATCCTCGACCAGGCGCCGCGGCTCGACGTGCTGGTGAACAATGCGGGCCTGGTGCTCACCGAGCGAGCCGAGACCGTGGACGGCTACGAGGCGACGTTTGCCATCAACCACCTCGGGCCGTTTCTCCTGACCAATCTGCTGCTCGAGCGGATGGTGGCGTCCGAACCGTCTCGTGTGGTCAACGTGGCGTCGACGGCGCACAATGCGGCCCGGAAGGGAATTCCCTTCGACGACCTGCAGTCCACGACGCGGTACCGGGGCATGCGCGTGTACGGCCAGTCGAAGCTGGCGAACATCCTGTTCACGCTGGAGCTCGCCCGGCGCTACGAAGGAAGGGGACTCACCGCGAACTCCCTGCATCCCGGCACGGTGCGGACCGGCTACGGGAGCGACGGCGATGCACGAGGCCTGCTCGGCTTCGGAATCAAGATCGCCAGTCCCTTCTTCCTCTCGGCGGCCAAGGGTGCCCGCACCTCCATCTACCTGGCCTCGTCCCCCGAGGTGGAGGGCGTGAGCGGCGAGTACTTCGTCAAGTGCAAGCCCCGCCAGCCCCGGCGCTGGGCGCAGGACCCGGAAGCGGCTCGCCGTCTCTGGCAGGTCAGCGAGGAACTCGTCGGGCTCGCTCCCGCCGGGACGGCCTGAACGGTGCGCGTGCTCGTGACCGGAGCCGGGCGCGCCATTGGGCGCGCCACGGTCGAGGTGCTGGCGGGGCGGGGCCACGAAGTGGTGGCCACCGCCCGGAACCCCGAGCTGCTCGTCGGGCTGCCGGCCGCCCAGATCCTGGCGCTCGACGTGAGTGACGACGAATCGGTGCGGGCCGCCGTCGCGGCGGCAGGCGAGCTCGACGCGGTGGTCAACAACGCCGGAGTGCCGGGCACCGGCCCGCTCGAGACCTACCCGATCGGCTCGTTCAGCAGGGTGCTCGACGTGAACACCGTCGGTCCACTGCGCATGGCCCAGGCCGTCGTGCCCCGGTGGCGAGAGCGTGGCGCCGGAGTGCTGGTCAACGTCAGCTCGGTGCAGGGCAAGATCGGCACGCCCCTGGAGGGTGCCTATGCAGCCTCGAAGCACGCCCTCGAGGCGCTGTCGGAGTCGCTGTACTTCGAGCTCGGCCACTTCGGCATCAGGGTGGTGATCATTGAGCCCGGGTACATCGCGCCGGGAATGAAGCACGAGGACGACCATTCCGGACCGGAGGTCTACGCCGAGTTGCAGGCGCAATGGGGCGGCACTGCGGCAACGCTGACCGGTCCCACGGGCCGGCCGGGACCCGAGCTGGTGGGAATCGCGGTGGCGGACGCCCTGGAGGATCCGGCTACCCCGCTGCGGGTCGAGGTGGGCGACGATGCGGCGCTGGTGCTGCAACTACGCCGGACGCTCAACGACACCGAGTTCGAGGCCACCATGCGCGAGGCCCTCGGGCTCACCTGGTGAGGAGGGGAGCGACGTGGAGAAGCTGATGTACCTGACCTGGCTCGAGGAGCAGAGCACCCGGTCCGACGTGTCCGAGGTGATGCTCGACCGGGTGGGCCCGGAGCTACTCGCCCTGGAACCCGTGGCCCTGACCATCGATGTCTGGGATCCGGAGAGCGACATTCCGGCGCCGGTGCCGACACCTGCGGGTGAGACACCCCTGCACGGGCTCGTTTCGCTGTGGGTCGACACGATCGAACAACGGGAGCCGTTCGAACGCGTCCTCCGGGCGGCGTCTGCGCGGGTGGCGGGTTATTCCGTCGTGGAGTCCCTCTATCGCGAGTACGGGGGCAACCAGTGGGGACCACCCCGCTCCTGGCCCGACGGGGAGCGATCGCCCGGCGTGCTGACGGTGGCGCTGCTCCAACAGCACGCCGATCAGAGCTTCGACGAATGGATCACGCGCTGGCACACGAGGATCTCTCCGATCACCGAGGTGCTCCAGCCGCGCACCCGCTACGTGCGCAACGCGGTGTTCCGGGCGATCACCGAGGGGGCGCCGGCGATGGCGGGGATCGTGGAGGAGGCGTGGCCCTCGCTGGAGCACGTCACCGACCCGATGCTGTTCTACTGCGCCGACGGCGACCCCGAGCGCCTGCAGGCCAACGTCACGCAGATGATCGAGGAGATCAACGCATTCGTCGACCTCAGCACCTTGCGCAGTGTCACCATGAGCGAATGGATACTGAAGTCATGACGCAGAAATGGAGCCGCGAGGAGCTGGAGCAGGCGCACCAGCACTACATGGAGACAGCAGGCCGGTGCGCGGCCAGCGGCGAGTGGCGAGACTGGGCCGACCTCTTCACGGAGGACGCGGTGTACCTCGAGCACACGTTCGGCACCTTCCGCGGGCCCGACGAGATTTACGCCTGGATCGCCCCGCTCATGGCCGAATGGCCGAACAGGGACATGAACTCGTTCCCGCACGCCTGGTGCGTGTGCGACGAGGAGCGGGGCTGGTGGGTCTGCCGCATTGAGAACCGGATGAAGGACCCCGGTGACGGTTCGGTCCACCAGGCCCACAACATCACGGTGCTGCACTACGCCGGCGACATGAAGTTCTCCTACGAGGAGGACGCCTACAACCCTGCCGCCTTCGGTCCGATGATCCAGGCTTGGACAGAGGCCTACAACGCCAACGGAGCGACGCCCGCCTGACCTGAGCCTGGGTCGCTCACGATGTGTCCGTGTTCGGCCGACGTGCCGCGGCGTTCGGGTGGTCCGGGCCGCGTGGGGCGTGGGGCCGGAGGCGAAATCAGGTTGTTGCGCCGGCTCCGGCGCCGGCGCCGGCGCCGGTGAGCACACCCGGCGTCAGCCGCGGCAGGTGGGCCTGTCGTGCCCCTTGAAGAGGCCCAGTGGCGTGATGGCGACTGCGAGCAGCATGGCCACCAGGAGCATGTCGGTCAGCACGAAGGTGTGGAAGAACCGGCTGTAGATGCCGTGGATCGACGTCATGCCGGCGAAAGCCCAGAACGTGCTGATCACGATCAGTGCCGTCCGCAGCCGGCCGACCGCCGCCGGTGCCACCACGATCACCCCCCACGTGACGTACCACGACCACACGATCGGCCCCAGCAGGGCGAGCACGAGCAGCGTCAGGCCCAGACACCGGACGGCGCCGTCCTGGGGCGACCGGAGGAGCTGCCGATAGCCGAAGTACCCCGCCACGACCAGCCCGAGCACCATGAAGACGGGACGGACCGCCATGAGGGTCACCGGAACCTGGAACACGTGGCTCACGATGGAGACGGCACGCGCCACCAGGTTGATGGGGGTGACGCCGGTGAAGGAGGTGTCCGCGGTCGTGGTCGTGCGGATCCAGCCCCATCCCGTGCCCGACACGAGCGAGACGGCTTCCATGGTGGCCAATGCGATCAGACCCGCGCCGACGGTATGCCCGATCCGACGCCGGATGGAAGCCTCCCGCCCCGCCCAGACCCAGCCGAGGAAGAGCACACCGAGCAGCGCGGGGGACTTGACCCCCGCGGCCAGCGCACACAGGATCACCCCGGGGACCGTGCCGAACCGTTTCGCCACCGCCAGTCCCGCCACCAGAAGGCCGACCATCAGGGCGTCATTGTGCGCGCCTCCGACCAACGACAGCAGGACGAGCGGTGACCCGACTCCGATCAGGAGGGCGTGGGCCGGGTCATGTTTGAGTGATCGAGCCAGTGTCGGGGTGGCGGCGACGACCATCGCCAGGCCCGCCACCTCCAACAGCCGGAGGAGGATCAGGTCGGGCAGGATCTGGTGGCCGGAGGCCTGGTCGAGCAGACCGTCGAGGCTCAAGAAGGTCGGCCCGTAGGGCGACTCCGTTCCCGACCACACCGCGTCGGCCATCTGGTTGAACGGCGTCGCCCCGAGCACTTCCGGCCCATAGGAGTACGGGTTGATGTGGTGGCTCATCATTTCGCCCTGCGCGGAATAGGTGTAGACGTCCCGACTGAAGAGAGGCGGCGCAAGCAGAAGCGGCAGGGCCCAGATCGCCACGACGAGCACGACTCGTTTCACGGGGAATCCGTGGTGGCGGTTCAGGTGACGGAGAAAGCCGAGCCACACCCGGGTGAGGAGGATGAGCCCTCCGAACACCAGCGCCAGCGAGGCGATGGTGGGGAGCTGACTATTGGAGCCCAGGTTCCCGAGCGGTCCTCCGGGCATCCCGAAGAACCACGCGCCGGGGAGATGGGTCTCGAAGGCCTGCCCTCCGAGCACGGCGCCGGCGACGACGGCGGAACTGCCGACCAGCCCGAGCAGCGCCGTCCGCATCGTGTTGAGCGAGGGCCCCGTGCCTCGGAGGGCGCGTCAGAACCAGTGTTGCGCGTCGGCGTGGTGGTCTGCGCTCGGGGGCACGAGCTCCATCGTGGATTCCTTAGTTGAGCCGCCGCGCTCGTCCAGCGCAGGGCCGGAATTCTTCATCAAACCGTCAGTGATTCTGTCACGGCCGTGGGTGAATCGGGCAACCCGCACCCTTCCCTAACAGGATTCTCAGGGTCCTCCCAGATTACAGGGGAAGACTCCGGTAGTCACGTAGGTGAAATCAATCGCTGTCATGGAACGGAAGGTGTCAGGTGCGAATTCTGGTCCTGGGGGGCGACGGGTATCTGGGCTGGCCGACGGCGCTCCATCTCTCGAGAGCGGGCTACGAGGTCGGGGTGGCCGACAACTTCGCCCGCCGGGCGTACGACCTCGAGATGGGGGTCGACTCCCTCGTCCCCATCGCCTCGCTGCATCGCCGGATCGAGCGTTGGGAGGAGGTCTCGGGCAGCCGGCTCGACCTGTTCGTCGGCGACCTGACCGAGGAGGAGTTCGTCCACGACATGGTGGGCGCTTTCCGGCCCGACGCCATCGTCCACTTCGCGGAGCAACGGAGCGCCCCCTACTCCATGGTCGACCGCAAGCACGCCGTCTACACGCAGGTCAACAACGTGGTCGGCACCTTGAACCTGCTCTACGCCATCGCGGACCTGGACCCGTCGATCCACCTGGTGAAGCTGGGAACGATGGGGGAGTACGGCACGCCCAACATCGACATCGAAGAGGGCTACATCGAGATCACCCACCGGGGGCGCACCGACGTCCTGCCGTTCCCCAAGCAGCCCGGCAGCTTCTACCACCTGTCCAAGGTGCACGACAGTCACAACATCGCCTTCTGCTGCCGGACGTGGGGGCTCCGCTCGACCGACCTCAACCAGGGCGTGGTCTACGGCCAGTCCACCCCCGAGACCACGCTGCATCCCGGACCTGGCGACGCGCTTCGACTACGACGCCGTGTTCGGGACCGTCCTGAACCGCTTCGTGATTCAGGCGGCAGCGGGCGAGCCGCTCACCGTCTACGGCAAGGGAGGCCAGACGAGGGGGTTCCTCGACATCCGCGACACGCTCGCCTGCGTCGAGCTGGCCATCCGGAACCCGGCCGAGGCCGGCGAGTTCCGCGTGTTCAACCAATTCACCGAGTCCTTCTCGGTCGGCGAGCTCGCCCAGAAGGTCTCCGACGCGGCCGGTGGTGCCGAGATCGTGCACCTCGCACGACCCCAGAGTCGAGCTGGAGGAGCACTACTACCGGGCCGCCCACACCAAGCTGCTCGACCTCGGACTCCTGCCGTTCCTCCTCGGCGACGAGCTGCTGGCCGACCTCCTCTCGATCGCCCGGACCCACATCGACCGGCTCGAGCGCTCCGCCTTGCAGCCCCAGGTGCTGTGGCGCTCCACGTCGAGCAACATCACCCGCAGACGGCTCAGATCCAGGCAGAAGGTGTCTGCTTCAGAACAACCTGTGAGCCTCAGCACATTCTCGACGGTGGGGCTAGCTTGCGCCGATGCGCGCCCGCCGCTTCGACAGCGGACCCATGTTGAGATGTCCCGGAGGGCCACTCCTCACCAGTGAACCGACTACGAGCCCGCATCGGCCCCCTGTGGCCCTACTTGGTGCTCATTGCCATGCCGACGGCGGCCTTCGTGCTCCCGGACCTGATCGGGGGTCGTCTGCTGATCACGGGCGACAACCTGCAGCAGAACTACCCGCTGCACGTCCTGGTCGGCTCGATGCTGCGGCACGGCCAGCTGCCGTTCTGGAACCAGTACATCTTCAGCGGGACGCCGCTGATGGCCGACTTCAATGCCGGCGCCTTCTATCCGTTGATCGGCCTCTTCGTGATCCTGCCCGACCGCGCCGCGTGGATCGCCACCGAGATCGATCCTGTTCTCGGGCATCGCCGTCGGGATGTACGTCTTCCTCCGGGTGCTCAAGCTCTCGACGACGGCCTGCGTCCTCGCCGCCGCGACGTACGCGTTCGCCGGCCCGGTGCTCAGCCAGGTCAACCACGTCGACATGACCGAGGGGTTCCTCGCCATCCCGTGGATGCTGCTGGCGGTGCACTCAGATCGTCCGTGACGGCCGATGGCGCTGGTCGATCCTGCTCGGCATCTGCCTTTGCGACGGTGATCCTCGCCGGCGCGCCCGAGGCGATGCTCGACGAGGCGCTCCTGATCTTCGCCTACGCCGTGATGTCGGCCGGTTTCAACCGAGAGCGCTGGTGGCGGGTCGTCTCCCGGTGCGCCGCGGGTGCCGCCTTGGCGCTCTCGCTGGCCGCCATCCAGTGGCTTCCCGGGTCTCGAGGCCATCCGCAACTCGCAGCGCGGCGGCGGGGTGGTCGCTGCCGCGGGCAGCTTCCCGAGACCGTTCACCATCTTCGGCTTGGTTCCCTACCTCGACGGGGGGTACGGGCATCTCGGGGGAGGCACAGTTCTTCGGCCAGTACAACCTGCCCGAAGTCGGGATCTACCTGGGCATCCTGCCCGTCATCGCCGTGCTGACCCTGTTGAACCCGCGTTGGCCGAGCCGGATCCCGCCGCGCGACCGGCTCACCTGGTACGTGGTGGGATCTTCGGGCACCTGCTCGCCCTGGGCTCGAACACGCCCCTCGAGCACCTGTTCAACAGCCTGCCGCTGTACGGGAACCAGCGCCTGCAGAGCCGGAACATGATCACCGTCGCCACGGCGGCGGTGCGTGTTGTTCGCTGGCTGGCTCGACCGCACCGACGACGCCCCGCACGGTCCGGGGCCATGACCCGCTTCGACCGGATCATGGCGCTGGTGCCGGCCGGGGTCGTGGGTGCGTCTGGCGCTCTGGGCGCTGGCGCGCCCCGCACGCTCGTGTGCGCGTTCGCCGGGTGTCCCTGCGACCGAGCATCACCGCCACGGTGCGGAAGGCGACGCTCATCGCCCTGGCCTTCTGCGCCGGGGCGCGGTGCTCGTCTGGATCCGGCCGCGGCTGGCGAGCGTCCCCTGGGCGCGGCTCGCGGCCGTCTTCGTCGCGATCGACGTCGGGCTGATGGCGCTGACGAGCCAGCTCACCCAGACGCCGCCGAACGACCTGCTGACGGGGACGACGCCGGTCCAACAGTTGATGGCGGCGCACCTCGCCCCGGGGGTCGGATGGTCAACTACGACCCGCAGACGTACTGGAGCTACCCGGACAGCCCCCAGGGCGTGCCGGACCTCAACATCATCCCTGGCCTTCCCTCGGTGTCCGGCTACGCGTCGATCGTCAACGGGAACTACGAGACGACGACGCACACGCACGAGCAGGACGACCTCGACATCGGCCAGCTGTCGTCGGGGACGCTCGACCGGCTCAACCTCCGAGAGGTCGTGACGGTGCCCGAGTACTTCCTCGTGCCCGCTGCAGTCGACGCCGCGCTCGTTCGACGACTTCACGCAGACGTCCGAGCGCTTCGGCACGGACCCGGTCCTGCCCCGCGGGTACGGGGCGGATTTCAACGAGACGTCCTATCCCTTCTACCCGGGCCGCGCCCCGCGCTCGAGACGGGCCAGACGGCCTCGTGGTTCTTCGGCGAGTCCCTCGAGCCCGACACGGCCACCCTGGTGCTCGCGCACCCGGCCCGCCCGGGCACGCTCGTTCGCTTCGGGTCACTCCTGGCGCCGACGGGTCGACGCGTTGGGGGGCTGCCGGTGGCCGTGGCCGGCGGGCGCCAGCGTGGTGACGGCCGCCCTCCCGCCCGGCACGCGATCGGGCTGTCGGTCCAGGTGCTGGCGGGCTCGCTGCCCTCCCAGCGAGCCGTGATCTCCGTGGCCGGACACCCCTACGAGCTCGCCGGCTCGCTGTCGTCGGCGCTCGTGCCCGGGACCGTGGCAGCTGGCCGGCTTCTCGCAGGGCTACGCGGTCTTCACCCTCCGCAAGCCGGCCGAGCCCGATCTCCGCCTCGACGGCGAACGGCCGGCGGCTCCCCGTGCAGGTCGTCTCGAGCACGACCAAGTCGGAGCAGGTCCGGGTCGCACGCGCCCGCGCCCGTCGACGCGTGATCCGTTCGGTGGCCTGGGACTCGGGATGGACGGCAACCGTCTCGGTCAACGGGGGCAAGGCCCAGGCCGTCCCGGTCCGGGACTTCGACCTCGTCCAGCAGGTCCACATCCCGGCCGGCGGACGATCTGGTCACCTTCCACTACCGGCCGCCGCACCTGCTGCTGGCGAGCGTCCTCAGCGTCGGCGCGACCGTGCTCCTGCTGGTCCTGCTCGGCGTGTGGCTGGCTGCGCCGGCGACGACGCCCGGGAGCCGGGTCCGAGCTGCCGCACCCGGTGGGGGGACGCGGCGCCCGAAGGCTCGCCGGCGGTGGTTCCGGAGCGGGTGGGCTGAGCGGCCGACGGGCGCTCAGCAGAACGGGTGGGCCAGGGTGAGCAGGAACTCGCCGTCCTCGGCCCCCCACATCCCTTCGACCACGAACCCGGCCTCGGCGAGCTCGCGCTCCACTCGTTCCGGAGTGAACTTGGCGCTGATCTCGGTCAGCAGGTCCTCACCCTGGTCGAAGCGGACCGTGATGCCGGCCCCCGCGAGGGAGACCTCGCTCGCCTCCTCGGCCCGCAGCCGCATCTCGATCCACTGCTCGTCCTCGTTCCAGAGAGCGACGTGCCGGAAGCGGTCCGGATCGAAGTCTCCGCCGAGCTGCTCGTTGAGGACGTGGAGCACGTTGCGGTTGAAGTCCGCGGTCACGCCGGCGGCGTCGTCGTAGGCCGCCACGAGGCGGTTGCGGTCCTTGACCAGATCGGTGCCGAGGAGCAGCGAATCGTCGCTCGACATGGTGCAGTTCAGGTCGAAGAGGAAGCGGGCCCGCTGGGCCGGGTTCAGGTTGCCGATCGTCCCGCCCAAGAAGGCGATCATCCGGCGTCCCTCGGTCGGGATCTCGGCCAGGTGGTGGTGAAAGTCGCCGATGACCAGGTGGATGTCGAGCGAGTCGTACTCGTCGGCCAGGGTGGCGGCGGCACTGCGCAGGAACTCGTCGCTCACGTCGAAGGGGACGTAGCGCGCCAGCAGGCCGGTCTCCTGGAGGGCGGTCAAGAGCACCCGGGTCTTCTCGCAGGCCCCGGCGCCGAGCTCGACCAGCGTGTCGGCCTTCGACAGCTCGGCGATCGACGGGGCGTGCTGCTCCAGGAGGGCGCGTTCGGCTCGGGTGGGGTAGTACTCGGGGAGCTGGGTGATCTCCTCGAAGAGGCGGCTGCCCCGTTCGTCGTAGAACCAGACCGGGGGGATGGACTTCTCCTCGCCCTGCAGCCCCTCCAGCGCGTCCGCCAGCATCTGGCTGCGCACGTCCTCGGGGAGAGGTGGACGTCGATCGTGTACGCCATGGATCAGGGATCCCGGGCCAGTCGCAGTCCGCTGAAGGCCCAGCGGGCGCCGGGCGGGAAGAAGTTCCGGTAGGTGGGGCGGACGTGACCGGCGGGCGTGGCACAGCACCCACCGCGCAGGACGTACTGGCTCACCATGAACTTCCCGTTGTACTCGCCGACGGCTCCCGGCGCGGCCCGGAAGCCGGGATACGGCGAATAGGCGCTCGAGGTCCATTCCCAGGTGTCGCCGAAGATCGCGTTGGACGAGAGCGCCGGCCGCGGGTGTGGCGCACCTGTCGAGAGCACGTCGTCGCGCAGGAAGTTGTCCCCCTCGCCGTGGGCGAGGGCGATCGTCTCCCACTCCGACTCGGTCGGGAGCCGCATGCCGGTCCAGTGGGCGAAGGCGTCGGCCTCGTAGTAGCTGATGTGGCAGACCGGCTCGTTCGGATCGACCGGGTCGAGAGCCCGACAGCGTGAACTGGAGCCAACGGTCGGGGTCGTCGGGATCGCGTGACCAGTACAGCGGCGCCTCCCACTTCTGCGCGTTGACGACCGCCCAGCCGTCCGAGAGCCAGAACTCGGGCCGGCTGTAGCCGTCGTCCTCCATGAACGAGAGCCATTCGCCGCAGGTCACCGGCCGGTCGGCCAGCCCGAACGGCGTCAGGTGCACGGTGTGCACGGGATACTCGTTGTCGAAGCCGAATCCCGTCGCCCCGGTGCCCGACCTCGACCGGGCCGCCGTCGTGCTCGATCCAGCCGGCCTTGGGCGGGCGCGACGCCCGCGGGCTGCGGCCTCCTGCCAGATAGGCCGGGTGCAGCGGGTTCCGGGACAGCACGTGCTTGATGTCCATCAAGAGGAGCTCCTGATGCTGTTGCTCGTGGTGCAGCCCCAGCGTGATCAAGTCGGCGAGGCCGGGCTGACTGGGATCGCGGAGCAAGGGCTCCATGGCCTCGTCCACGTAGCGCGCGGTAGCGCGCGATCTCGTCGATGCCCGGACGCGACAGCAAGCCGCGTTCGGCACGGGGATGACGGGCGCCGACGGCCTCGTAGTACGAGTTGAAGATGTAGGCGTAGGCGTCGTCGAAGGCGTGGTAGCCGCTGGCGTACTCCCCGAGGATGAAGGTCTCGAAGAACCAGGTCACGTGAGCCCGGTGCCACTTCGTGGGGCTCACGTCGGGCATCGTCTGGACCGTCTGGTCCTCGGCGCTCAGGACAGAGGCCAGGCGCTCGGTGGTGGCTCGAACCCGGCCGTAGGCGCCGGGCAGATCGGACGGAGCCTCTCTGACCGGTCATTCCATGAGATCCGTCCCTTCGCCACCCCACCCGGAGCGGTCGCACCACTGGCTGCAGGTTCCGGATCACCCTACCCAGGGCACCCGTGGTTAGGCGCGCTTGCCCTCACTTTTCACGCAAAAGCCAGGTGGCAGGTCTCGTCTCGAGCTGCACTTTCCCGGACCCGAGTCCGACCTCCGATCCCGGGCGAAGCCCGGCTTCGGGGCCTAAGCCAGAACCTTGCGGCGGAAGTTGCGGAGGCCGAGCGTCAGGAAGATGACGCTGAAGGCGACGATGGCGGGATAGATGATGTAGAGGTGCATGTGGCTCGCGTCGGTGAAGGCGGCGCGCATCCCGTCATTGATGTAGATGAGCGGGTTGACCAGCACGACGATCTGCAGCCAGTGGACCGGACCGGCCTTCACGGGGGCCAGCCGCGTCCACTGGTAGTAGGTGCCGCCGAGAAACGTGATCGGCAGCACGATGAAGCCGAACATGAGGCCGAGGTTCCGGGGCTCGAACGAGGTTCCGAGGAGCAGCCCGAGCGACGCCATGCACACGCACGACAGCGGGACGAGCGTCACGATGAGCAGCCAGTGCAGATTGATGTGGGCCTCCACGCCCGCCGCGTGCACCACCGACGCGATGGGAAGGACGATGGCAGCGGACAGGAGTCCCTGGGCGGCACCGGAGATGACCTTGGAGATGGCCACGAGCCAGATCGGACAGGGCGCCTGCACCCTGTCCTCGATCTCGCGGGTGAAGCCGAACTCCTGCGCCATCGGCATGGCGACGGCCTGGATGCCCTGGAACATGATCGACAGCCCGACGACTCCGGGCACCAGGACCGTGGCGAAGGCCGACTCGGCACCGGGGACGCTGCCGCCGCCGATGCCTTGTCCGATCTTCGGAAAGACGTAGAGGAAGACGAAGCAGAGCAGGAACGGCTGCACCAGCGTGCGTATGATGAACTCGATCTTGTGCTTCCACAGCACGACCAGATCACGCTGGATGAGTGCCCGCAGCGCGGTCCGGCTGGCCGCGGTCGCCGAACGGGTGGGCTTCAGCTCGACGTGACGCGAGCCCGGTGACCCGAACGTGCGCTGGCGGTCGGAAGGGTCTCAGAGGTCGTGGCTGCCATCAGTCGCGCAGCTCCTTTCCGGTCAGACCGATGAAGACGGTCTCGAGCGTGGGCTCTGCGACGGACAGGTCGGCCAACGAGAAGCCGCCGGCCTCCGCGGCCTCGACCACCCGGGGGACGAGTCGTTCCGCACCGCTGACCTGCAGTTCGACCCCGTCGGGCAACGAGCGGGTCCTGGTCAGCCCTTCCAGCCTGATTTTGAAGACCTCGGCCAGCTCGTCGGGGTCACCGTCCGCCTTCACGGTCACGATGGTGTCCGCTCCGACGCTGCGCTTCAGCTCCGCCGGGGTGTCGAGCGCCAGGATCTTGCCGTGGTCCATGATCGCCACGCGGTCGCAGAGCTTGTCGGCTTCCTCCATGTAGTGCGTGGTGAGCATGATGGTCTGGCCCTCGGCATTGAGCCCTTCGAGCAGATCCCACAGAGCGAGGCGACCTTGCGGGTCGAGTCCCGCCGTGGGCTCGTCGAGAAACAGGACGGCTGGCCTGTGAAAGATGGCGCGGGCCACCATGAGACGCTGGGCCATCCCGCCGGAGAGCGCGTAGACCGACGCCTTGGCGAAGCGGGTCAGTTGGAAGCGCTCGAGCAGATCATCTGCCGTCTGCCGGGACTCCTTTGCCCCCATGCCGAAGAGGCGTCCGTGCCAGTAGAGATTCTCGAACGGGGTGAGGAGACGATCGAGCGTGTTCTGCTGGGAGACGACGCCGATCAACTGCTTGACGAGCGTGGGATGCTGCACGACGTCGATGCCGCCGATGAGAGCCTGACCACCCGTGGGGATGACACGGGTGGTCAGGACGCCGATCGTCGTGGTCTTGCCTGCACCGTTCGGACCGAGCAGTCCGAAGACCTCGCCCGACCCGACCTGCAGGTTGAGTCCGTCGACGGCACGGAAGTCCGTCCCCGCGTAGGTCTTGGTGAGACCGACCGTCTCGATGATGGGTGTCCCGTCTCCGGGCACGGCACCGTCAAGGGGGGTGGCAGTGGTGGTCGTGGTCATGGCTCCGTCTGCACAGTATCGGGCGTTTCTCTCGGCGGTCTGCGGCCGCAGCGATGGCTCGCTGCGGCCGTTGGTCTCAGTCCTCGGCCAGGATCTGGTACAGCTCCTTGCGGGCCTTCTGGATCACGGCGACGCCGCGCTCGATCTGGGCCTTCTGGCCGTCGCCGGCCAGCTGCTTGGCGGCGCTCATGAGTTGCCCCATGCCGACACGCAGTGTGCGCACGTCGTCGTCGGTCTCGCCGGCCTCCTGCCAGGGGAGCTTGGCCTTCTCGGCCTCCGCCTGGCCCGTCTCCGTGAGGGTGAACGTGCGGCTGCCGTCGACTTCGGCGGACTGGACCAGACCCTCGTCCTCGAGCATCTGGAGGTGCGGGTAGACCGAACCGGGACTCGGGCGCCAGAGGCCGCCGCTCATCTCCTCGAGCCGGCGCATGACCTCGTAGCCGTTGGCAGGCCCGTCGCGGAGGGCAGCCAGGATTGCGGTGCGGATGGCGCCGCGGGGCATGCGCCTACCGCCGCCCCAGCCTCCACGCCCGCCGCCCCAGCGACTGCGTCCGCCGCGCATGCCTCGCCCGGCGAAGGGGTGGTCGTGCCCGTGGTCATGCCCGTGATCGTGGCCATGGCCGTGCTCGTGGGCTCTGTCGTTTTCGTGTTGGTGTGTCATCAGTAACTCCTTGTGTCAGTTCGTGCGGCCCTTTGCGGGCCTGGACCTCGTTGGGTCCCTTTTAGAACACTAATGATATATCGGAAAAGATCATGATGTCACGCAATTTGGGAAAAAAGGCCTTGACCTGCGGAGGGAGTGTTCGGATACATGTGATCGAGGGCTGCGGAGAGGAGGGACGGAGCGTCACGGGTGACGGGGGGCAGGGCGCTCCAGGTGGGGTGCCGGGGCCAGCCGGGCCGTACGGCCGGGGTCAGCGCAACCGGATGACGTTGCCCGTGACGAGATCCGCCGCGTCGGAGGCCAGGTAGGCGATGACGTCGGCCACCTGACGCGGCGTGGCCACCCGGTGGCCGCTGGACTGGGCCCAGGTGGCCGTCGGCTGGCTGATCCACCCGGTGTCGGTCATCGGCGGGTGCACGACATTGGCGGTCACCCCGAAGCGCGCCAGTTCCGTGGCGGCGCTGAGAGTGAAGTTGACCTGGGCCGCCTTGGCGGCGCCGTAGGAAATCTCCTCGGGGAAGCCGTTCGCCTCGCCGGAAGTCAGCCCTATGACCCGGCCCCAGTCCCCGCCCCGGGCCACGTGACGGCGGGCGAACTCGGCGATCAGGAGGGCCGCGGCGCGGGCGTCGACCCCGAACACCTGATCGATGGTCTGCGCGCTGACGGGCGACTGCGCCATTCCGAAGCGGTTGGTGGCCTCGGGCACGAAGGTGTCACCGACCCAGCCCGAGGCGTTGTTGACCAGAATGTCCACCGGTCCCAGCTGCGCCTCGGCGGCATCGAACAGGCCGGGCACGCACGACGCATCGGAGAGGTCCGCCTCCATCGCCGCGGCGCGGCCGCCCGCCGCCCGGATGGATTCGGCGACATTGTCGGCGCGGGCCAGGCGGGTGGCCCGGTAGGCCGCCGGCAACGAGGGGTCGTTGAGCCCACCGAGGCGCTCGTTGCGGAAGTAGGCGCACAGGACGGCGACGCCTTCCGCGGCCAAGGCCTTGGCCGTTGCCGCGCCGATGCCATGGTTGGCTCCGGTAACGAGTGCGACCCGGGCGTCAGGCATGCGCAGCGGTTTCGACGCGGCCGCTCAGCGCAAACCGGAAAGGCGGTCGAGGGTCTCCTCGGCTTCCGCCACGAAGCGGCGGACCAGCTCGCCGGCCGGCACGAGCTCGGTGATGGCCCCGACGCCCTGGCCCGCCGGGTAACACTCCCGGTCGACGTCGACCCCCTCGCTGAAGGAATCCCCGCCGAGATGCATGGCGCCGGCGGCGTAGGAGACACCGAGCTGCTCGGGGAATTTCTTCAGCTCTTCGGGATGTGCGTCGTAGTAGCTCGTGTACTCGTTCCGGACGACGCGCATCGTCTTGCCCGAGTAGGCCCGGCTGACGGTGGTCTGGTCCTCCCGGCTGGCCAGCAGCCTGTCCTTGTAGCCGAGGACGCTGCGGGCCTCGGGCGTCGCGATGAAGCGGGTGCCGACCCACACGCCGTCCGCGCCCAGGGAGAGCGCGGCCGCAAGTCCGCGCCCGTCGAAGATGCCACCGGCTGCCACGACTGGGACGCGGTCGCCGACGGCGTCGACGATCTGGGGGACGAGGGGCATGGTGGCCACCTGGCCAGTGTGGCCGCCGGCTTCGGTGCCCTGTGCCACGACGAGGTCGCAGCCCGCTTCGACGGCGCGCACGGCGTGGTCGACTTTCCCGCACATGTTGACCACCAGTACGTCGGCGCGGTGGCACTGCTCGATCACCTCGGTCGGGACACCGAGCGCGGCCACGAACGCGGTGGCGCCCCCGTCGATGATGATCTGTACCTGTTCCGCCATGCTGCCGGGCATGGCGGTGAGCAGGTCAACCGCGAATGGCTTGTCGGTAGCCTTGCGCACGGCGGCGATCTCCGCCTCCATCGCTTCGCTGGGCATGGTGCCGGCACCGAGGCAGCCGAACCCGCCCGCCTCCGAGACGGCCGTCACCAATTCGGCATACGAGACGCCCCCCATTCCCGCCAGCATGACGGGGTGTTCGATGCCCAGCAGCTCTGTGAGGCGAGTTCGCATGGTGCCCCGGCCCTCCTTCGTCTCGATTCTGCACGGCGTGACCCGGCATCCGCCGGGCGACCGTAGCGCGGCAGGTGCGGCCCGCCGGGAGGAGTCCGGCCGAAGAGGGCGGCGGCCCGCCTTTGGTTGCATTTTGACCTGGACGTTCCTACTCTGAGCTGATCGTGGCAGACGTCGGGGAGGTGGGTGTGAGCGTCAGCGCAGCACCTCCTCTGGCCGAGAAGATCACGAAGCGCCGGCTGTGGTTCATTCTCGGCGCGTTGCTGCTGGGGATGCTGCTGGCGGCGCTGGACCAGACGATCGTCTCTACGGCGCTGCCCACCATCGTGGGCGACCTGCACGGGGGGTCGCACCTGGCCTGGGTGGTCACCGCGTACCTGTTGGCGTCGACGGTCTCGACGCCCTTGTGGGGGAAGTTGGGCGACCAGTACGGGCGCAAGACCTTCTTCCAGGCCGCCATCGTCATCTTCGTGATCGGGTCGGCGCTGGCGGGCTTCAGCCACACCATGACGGAGCTCATCGCCTTCCGGGCCGTGCAGGGACTCGGCGGCGGGGGGCTGATGGTCGGCGCGCAGACGATCATCGGCGACGTGGTGTCGCCCCGCGACCGGGGCCGCTATATGGGCCTGTTCGGTGCCATGTTCGCCATTGCCACCGTGATCGGACCGCTCATCGGCGGCCTGTGCGTGACGTACCTGTCGTGGCGCTGGGTCTTCTACATCAACCTGCCGCTCGGGATCGTCGCGCTGTTCGTGACGGGAGCCGTGCTCCCCGGCCATCTGCGGCGGGTCTCCCACGCCATCGATTACGCGGGAAGCCTCCTGCTGGCAGCCTCGGCGACCTCACTCATCATCTTTGCCAGCCTGGGGGGTATCTCGTGGGCCTGGGTGTCCGTCCCGAGCATCGCCACCGCGATCCTCGGTGTCGTCCTGGCCGTGGCCTTCCTCTTCGCCGAGCGCTTCGCGGCGGAGCCCGTCATCCCCTTGAAGCTGTTCCGGGAGCGGGTCTTCAACGCTGCCAGTGCCATCGGCTTCGTCATGGGCTTCGCCATGTTCGGCGCGCTGACGTTCCTCCCGCTGTACATGCAGATCGTCAAGGGCGTCAGTCCCACGGCGTCGGGCCTGCGCATTCTGCCGCTGATGCTCGGCATGCTCGGTGCGTCCGTCACGTCGGGCCGCCTGGTGACGCGTTGGGGCCGTTACAAGATCTTTCCCATTGTCGGCACGGCGCTGATGACCGTGGGGGCGTACCTGCTGTCGTTCATCGACGCCTCGACCAACGCCTGGGTGCTGGCCGGCTACATGTTCGTCTTCGGCGTCGGCATGGGCCTGATCATGCAGGTGCTCGTGGTGGCGGTGCAGAACGCGGTGTCGTACGAGGACCTCGGTGTGGCCACCAGCAGCGCCACGTTCTTCCGCATGATCGGCGGGTCGTTCGGCACGGCCGTGTTCGGCGCGATCTACGCCATCGTCCTGAATCACACCATCGCCCCGACTTTGGCCAAGGTCCCGGCGTCCATTTTGAAGTCCTTCAACCCGCAGACGATCAATCCCGCCGTGCTGGGCAAGCTGAAGTCCACCGCTGAAGGGCTCTTCTTCTACACGAAGTACATCGACGCGGTCACGCACTCCATCCAGACCGTCTTCCTGGTGGCGGTGCCGATCGCCTTCGTCGCCTTCCTTTTGAGCTTCCTGCTCCCCGAGGTGGAATTGCGCAAGACCGTGCAGACGGTCGACGTCGGTGAGGTGAACGGCTCGCCCGATCCCAGGTCGTCGCTGCAGGAGATGGAGTTGGCGCTCACACGGCTGTCGGACCGGGAGAACCGGGTCGAGCTCTACCAGACCCTGGCGCAGCGGGCCGGGATCGACCTCCCGCCGCGTTCGGTCTGGTTGCTCTACCGCCTGGCCGATCAGCCGGATTGCACGGTCAACGACGTCGCGCAGCGCTTGAAGGTGGGCGCCGATGTGATCCAACCCGGCGTGGACGGGTTGTTGGCGGCCGGCATGATTCAGGAGCGCCGCCGGGGCACCGACTGCGACCTCTCTCTCACGGCGGGTGGGACGACGGCACTCGAGAAGCTGACGGAGGCCCGGCGCGCCGGGTTGACCGACCTGCTGGAGGGCTGGAACCCCGAGGAGCACCCGGAGATCATTGAGATGGTGAAGGACCTGGCACACTCGCTCTTGGCCGACGACGAGCGCCTGGTGGCCGACGCCATGCCGCATGTCGTGGCGGCGGCCGGTGCCGGCGTTTCGGGCGGCGGCGGCGGTGGCGGTGGCGGTGGCGGGAGTTGAGCGCAGTCGACTGACGGTGGCCGCCGCCGGCCGGTGTTCAGGGTGAGCCGGCGGCGTCGGTCGGGGGGAGTCGGAGCGCCGCCCGGAGGGCAGCAGCTGAAGCCGGCGGCGCGTCCTCGCGTCGAGCCCGATGAGGGCGGCACCAAGCACCGGCGGGACGTCGAGACCGACGAGCACGGCGCGTGGCGCGACGGCCTGGATGCCGGCGGCCACACGTGCGTGGAAGGCGGTGTCGCCGGTGTCGAAGATGCCGCCACCGAGGACCACCTCGACCGCTTCATCCTGGAGATCGAGCCGGAGCACGGCGGCCCGCACAAAGGCCGTGATCTCGTCGGCCAGGACGTCGGCCGCCTGGCGGGCGGGAGGTCACCGTCGCAGGCCGCGTCGAGGAGGACGCGCGCCAGCTCGAAGAGCCGGTTGTAGGGGATGGCGCCGGTATAGATGCCGGTCAGCGCCGCCTCCGCATCGCCCACACCGAGCTGGGCCGGTACCCGCTCGCGGAGGGTGGTGGGTGCTCCTCGACCGTCGCCGGCCCGGAGAGCGAGCCCGAGGGCGCGCACGCCCAGCCAGGCGCCGCCGGGTGCGAAGTCTCCCGACAGCTCGGCCAGCGCGGGGAAGCGCACCATCCGGCCGTCGGGCCCGACGGCGGCGCAGTTCATGCCCGTTCCGCAGACGACACCGATGCCCCATGGAGCAGTGGTACCCGCCCGCGAGACGGCGAACGTGTCGTTGCGCAGGATCACCCGTTCGGTCCACCCCAACGCGTCGATCGCCGGTGCCAGCTTCTGCTCGTCGACCGGAAGATCGATGCCCGCCAGGCAGTAGACGCCGGTCGAACAGAGAGGGGACGGGGCGCCGGAGCGCTGCGCGTCGGCAGTGACCGCGGCGAAGGCCTCGGACAGTGCCTGCACCGTGCCTTCGAGGCCCACGAGTTGGTGGTTGCTCGGGCCCACCCTCGCCCGGCCGAGCACGGTGCCCAGCCGCGACACGAGGACGACATCGGTCTTGGTGCTGCCCCCGTCGAACGCCAGTACGGTCGGTTCGGAATCGGAGGGCGCGGACACGGACGGATGTTACGTTGCGCTGCGTGGGGACCAAGGTGGTTGTCGTGGGAGGCGGGAGCACCTACACACCCGAACTGGTCGACGGTCTCTGCGACGTTGATGATCGCATGGTCGTCGACGATCTCGTCCTGCTCGATCCGAGCGCGCTGCGGCGAGAGGTGGTCGGGGGTCTCTCCGAGCGGATTCTGCGGGCCAGAGGTTGGCACGGGACCTTCTCGACCACCGACGATCCGCATGCCGCGCTCGAGGGAGCCGATTTCGTCGTGGTCCAGCTGCGCATCGGGGGGCAGGCGGCGCGCCACGTCGACGAGACGTTGCCGGTCGGCTACGGGTGCCTGGGCCAGGAGACCACGGGAGCCGGGGGGTTGGCCAAGGCACTGCGCACCGTACCGGTGGTGCTCGAGCTGGCGGAGGAGATGGCCGCCCGCTCCAACCGCGGCGCGTGGTTGGTCGACTTCACCAATCCGGTGGGGATCGTGACGCAGGCCTTGCTCGACGAAGGTCACCACGCGGTGGGCCTGTGCAACGTCGCCATCTGGGCTCAGCGACGGATCGGGCACTATCTCGGCGTCGATCCCGATGCCGTCGCGGTCGAGCACGTCGGGCTTGAACCATCTGACGTGGATCAGGTCGGCCCGGGTGGGCGCCGGCAGCGGCGACGGTGGCAGTGACGGTGATCGGGGAGCGGACCGGCTCGACGACCTCTTCGAGCGCTTCGGTCCCGAGCTCGAGCTCGAGAGCGGCATTCCGATCGACGTGCTGCGCCTGCAGCACGCGCTGCCTTCTTACTACGTGCACTACTACTACCAACACGATGCCGAAGTGGCGCAGCAGGCGGCCCCGGGTTACCGGCCGCGGGCCGACGTCGTGGCGGAATTGGAGACCAAGCTCCTCGAGGAGTATCGCGATCCCGTACGTCGTGTCGAAGCCGGCGGCGCTGTCCTACCGTGGCGGGGCTTTCTATTCGCTGGCCGCCGTGCGGCTGATGGCATCGCTGCACGCGGGGACGGGCGATATTCAGGTCGTCGACATGCGCAACGACGGCGCCATACCGGGCCTGCCCGACGATGCCGTAGTCGAGACCACCGCCGTCGTCGACGCCACCGGCGCCCACCCGCTCCCTCAGAGGGAGTTGTCGCCCGAGATGCTCGGGCTGGTCCAACATGCCAAAGCCTACGAGCGCCTGGCCGTGAAGGCAGCGTGCTCGGGGAGCCGCGACGACGTCGTGCGTGCCCTGTTGGCCAACCCGCTGGTCGGGCAGTACCCGTTGGCGGCGGACCTTGCGGACGAGCTGCTCGGGGCCAACCGGAACCTCCTGCCCCGATTCTTCCCGGCGTGAGCGGGGTTCTCCGGAGCACGACGAGGAGAGGCAGAGCACCGGGAGCGGGTACGATGGCGGGCGGCTGTGGGAGTCGCAACTCCGTGGGGTGCCGGGAAGACTGGTCGGCGACGAGTGAACCCGTGCCCATGACCGCCGTCACCCCCTCCGCCCGCTGGTTGTGCGCCTGTGTGTCCCTTCGGACGACAGTTTCGTCGTGACCGACATCGAAGAGGTCGTCGCACCGGAGCCGGCGCGCGTCGGCAAGGACCGGCGCCAGCTGCCCAGCTGGCGCTGGGAGGAGCTGCGGACGACGTTGTGGGTCGTTCCCAGCATCCTGATCGTGGTCTCGGTGCTGCTGTTCCTCGTCACCTTCCAGATCGACGTGGCCGCGTTCCACGACCACCTGACGCTGCCGAGCTGGATCCGCACGGGGAGCGCCGATGCCGAGCGTCAGGTCCTGATCGCCATCGCGGCGGCCGTCATCACGGTCGTCGGCGTGGTGTTCTCCATCACGATCCTGGCGCTGACGCTGGCCTCGCAGCAGTTCGGGCCCCGCATGATGCGGAACTTCGTCCGCGACATCGGCAACCAGGTCACGCTGGGCGTCTTCGTCGGCACGTTCGTCTACTCGGTGCTGGCGCTGGTCTCCATCAACAGCGCTGAGCAAGACCTTCGTCCCGTACCTCTCGACCTCGGTGGCCGAGGCCCTGCTGCTGGTCGACCTCGGCGGTCCTGATCTACTTCATCCACCACATCGCCAAGTCGATCCAGCTGCCCGAGGTGATCGCGGGCATCGCCCACGACCTGATGCAGCTCCATCGACGCCGAGTTCCCCGACGAGGTCGGTGCGCCAGTCGAGCCGGCAGAGCGGCCGCATGCCGGGAAGTCGGTTCCGGAGCTGCTCAAGCTGATCGACGAGCGCGGGGCGGCGGTGCCCTCACAGGTCAGCGGCTACATCCAGTACGTCGGCTACTCCCAGCTGATCGGCATCGCACGCGGACCGACTCGGTCATCCGGCTGGAGCACCGCCCCGGCCACTACCTGGCCACCGGCCGCCCGCTGGCCATCGTGTGGCCCCGTGGCGCGGCGGCCGAGGTCGCCCTTGCCCTGTCCAAGGCCCACGTCACCGGGCCGCACCGCACGCTCGTGCAGGACCCGGTCTTCGCCATCGACCAGCTGGTCGAGATCGCCATCCGGGCGCTGTCGGCTGCGGTCAACGACACCTTCACCGCCCTGACCTGCATCGACTGGCTGTCGGCGGGGCTGGGCCGGGTCTCGGGCCGGGTGCTCGACGAGGGCGTGTACCGGGACGCGGCGGGCAACGTCCGCCTGATCGAGTTCGACCCGTCGTACGCCCGCATGGTCAACCGCGCCTTCGACAAGATCCGCCAGGCGGCCCGCGGCATGCCGGCGGTCCTGATCCGGCTCATCGACTCCCTCGGCTCGATCATGCTCGACACCACGTCGGCCGAGCAGCGAGACGTGCTCCGGCGCCAGGCCGACATGGTCCTTCGCCTCGCCGAGGAGTCGGTCAACGAGCCGAACGACCTGGAGGAGATCCGGTTCCGCTACCAGCGCCTTCCCGGTGAGGACGCCTTCGCCGAGCAGCCCCACACCTGGTCGAAGATCGAGCTGCCCTGACGCGCGGCGGCCTGACGGTCCGGTCAGCCGCTACCGCGGCGTTGTCGGTCGGCGACGTGGTCGTCGACGCGGGTGGTGTCGTCGTGGTCGTCGTGGTGGTGGACCCGAGCCGGTCGCTGCCGGTCGATCCCGTTGACGCCGGGGCTGGTGGTCGTCGTCGTGCTCCCGCCGGTCGAGCTCCGGCTGCGGTCGTCGTCGTGGTGGTCGGTGGCGCCGCCGGTGCCACGAAGGGCACGGTCTCGCCGCGCATGGTGGCGAGGCTGGTCGAGGGCGTCGCCGACAGGTCGGTGCAGCTCGCGCGCGGCGTTCCAGCTCTGGAGCGCCGTCGTGGCCGGGGTGCCGGTAGGGGCTGGGGCAGGCCGTTGAGGATCGTGGCGGGGCGCCAGACGGCGCCGGTGATGTGGCGACCCTGCGCGGTGATGATGAGCGTGCCGCTGTCGGTCTCGGGCGCCGTGTCGTCGTAGAAGGCGAAGTTGCCCAGGCCGTAGTCGACGTACGCCCCGCCGAGGTACCCGCCGCCGAGCAGGACGTGGGCACCGGAGCCGATCACGATGTCGGCCCCCGCCTTGACCAGCTGCTGGGCCAGCGGCTCCTGCTGCGGGTTCGGGCAGGCCTGGGTCTCGGTGCCCCAGTGCACGTAGACGATCACGGTGTCGGCCGTGCGCCGCACCTGCTGGACCTCGCGCACGAGCTCGGTCGGGTCGATGGCCGAGGCCACGCCGGGTTGGGTGGCCGATGGCGGTCCACGTGCTGACCAGGTTGTCGGCGATCACCTGGGTCGCCGCGATGATGGCGATGCGCTGGCCGTCGATCGGTCACCCGGTAGGGCGCGAAGGCCTGCGCGGCGGTGTTGCCGATGCCGATGATCGGGTACTCGGCCTGCGAGGCGATGGTCAGGTTCTGGGACAAGCCCTGCGGCCCGCAGTCCATGCCGTGGTCGTTGGCCTCGGTGGCCACCGAGACGGTGGCGCTCTTGAGGGCGGTGACGGCCGAGGCGGGCGCGTCGAAGATGTACGGCTTGTTCTGGGGCTCCGGGCAGGTGCCGTCGGTCACGGCCGTCTCGAGGTTCACCATGCGCAGCTGGCGTCCCGGAGAAGAGCTGCGGAATGGTGGTGCCGAGGGCGGTGGAGGGGTCCTGGGCCAGGTTGTCGCCGACCGCGCCGGCGAAGTGCACGTCGCCGCCGAAGCCCAGCGTGACCGGTCTTGCCCGTTGCCGGTCCAGTCCGGGTTGAGGGGCGAGTGCTTCGGGAAGTGCTCCGCCGTGGCGACGGCGTGGTGGCGTCGTGGCGGGGGCTTGCGGCGGCGTGCTCGAACCGCCGGAGAAGAAGGCGAAATAGATCAGCAGGAGGAGGACGAGGACGCCCGCCGACGGCGAACTGGCGGCGCCGGCGCATGACCCTGCGTGAGACCACGTCGGCACTATGTCACAGACTCCGCCGGCACCCCGGGCGGACGGTCGCTGACCAGCGGGTTCGCGCGGCTGGCGCGGGCCGGGGCGAGCCCGGTCTAGGCGGCCCAGAGGGTGTCCCAGTGCGCCGCCAGCGTGGCGACCAGCCCGGCGCAGCCGGCGGCGATCATGTCGCGGCACTCGTCGAAGACCGCGTCGTCGCCGTAGTAGGGGTCGGGCACGTCGGCGGCGGCGCCCGGCGGCGGGGTCGAAGGACCGGAGCAGGACGAGGCGGTCCGGGTCGGCGCCCAGGCTGCGCAGGGTCTGCTGGTGGCGGCGGTCGAGGGCCACGATCAGGTCGATGCTGCCCAGCTCGGAGGCCACGACCTGGTGGGCCACGTGCGGGTGGTCCGGGTAGCCGGCCCGGGCCAGTGCGGTCTGGGCGAGCGGGTGCATCGGCTCGCCCTCGTGCCACGGGCCCGTGCCGGCGCTGCGCACCTCGAGGTGGTCGCCGAGCGTGGTGCCGTCGGCCAGCTCGGTGGACGCGGCCAGCGCCCGGGTGATCACCTCGGCCATGGGGGAGCGGCAGATGTTGCCGGTGCAGACGAAGACGACGCGGTAGGGACGGTCGCCGAGCGGGCGCGGGGGGACGAGCAGGCCCGGCGTCGAGGGGGTCGGGCCGCGGCCGCTCACTGCGCCGCGTACTCGTCGCGCAGGGACTTCTTGACGATCTTGCCGGTGCCGGCGCGGGGCCAGTCGGTGCGGAGCTCGAGCTGCTCGGGGATCTTCTGGGTCATCAGCCCGGCCTCGCGGCAGAACGCGACCACGTCGGCCAGCTCGAGTCCGTCGGCGCCCTCGGCCAGCTGCACCACGGCGCAGACCCGCTCGCCCCGCTCGGGGTCGGGCAGCCCGATGACCGCCACCTCGACCACCTCGGGGTGGGTGTAGAGGAGATCCTCGATCTCCTTGGCGCTGATGTTCTCGCCCTTGCGGACGATCACGTCCTTGAGGCGGCCGGTCAGGGTGAGGTGCCCGTCGGCCCGCAGCCGGCCCAGGTCGCCGGTGCGGAAGTAGCCGTCCTCGTCGAAGGCCTCGGCGTTGAGGGCGGGGTCGGTGTAGCCGTGGAAGACCATCGGGCCCTTCACCCGCACCTCGCCCTCCTCGTCCGGCGCGGCGGACCTGCCGTCGAGCGTCACGATGCGCACGTCGGCGCCCTCGACCGGCTTGCCGTCGGTGTTCGCCAGCTGCTCGTCGGTGTCGTGGGGCGAGCCGTTGGAGATCATCGGCACCTCGGTCATGCCGTAGCCGTGCACCACGCCGCGGCCGCCGATCTCGTCGCGCACCTCGTAGTGGACCTCGGGCGGCTTGGCCGCCCCGCCGCCCGACATCAGCCGCAGCGTGGGGAGGATCGGCTCGTCCGGGGTCTTGCGCTGCTCGGCCGAGGTAGGCCACGTAGAAGGCGGTGCTCCCGCCCACCATGGTGGCGCCGTGCCGGCGGAAGAGCGGGCAGGACGTCGGGGGCCGAGAAGGCCTCGACGAGGATGGCCGGGAACCCCATGGAGAGCATCGTGACCAGATAGTCCGGCCCGGCGATGTGCGCGAAGGGGAAGGCGATGGAGCCGACGTCGTCGGGCCCCATGTCGAGGGCGCGGGCCAGGCCCCAGCCGCCGGCGATCAGCGTCTGGTCGGTGTGCTGCACGCCCTTGGGGTCGGCCGTCGAGCCGGACGTGTAGTAGATCCAGCGGATCGGGGCGTCCTCGGGCGCCGTCCCCGCGGGTGGCGGCGGCAGCACGGCGGGGTCGCCCTCGGGCAGGCCGTCGTCGATGCTGAGGATCGTCGGGGGCGTGGCGACGCCGGCCAAGGCACGCTCGGCGATGGCGGCGAAGTCGGTGTCCCGCCACGTGGCCGGGATGACGAAGAGCTCGGCGCCGGTCTGGCGCAGGGCGAAGCCCACCTCGCGCTCGCGGTAGAGGTGGATGATCGGGTTCTGGACGGCGCCGAGGCGGGACAGCGCGATGGACAGGACGACGGTGTCGATCCGGGTCGGCAGCTGCCACGAGACGACCGAGCCGGTCGCGATGCCCATGCCGTGCAGGCCGGCGGCGACCCGCTCGGCCCGGTCGCGGAACTGGCCGAAGGTGACGGTCTCGCCGTCCGCCGCGATCAGCATGGGGTGGTCGGGCGACGCCTGGGCTCGGCGGTCGACCAGCTCCCACATGGTGCGGGCGCCGGTGAGTATCTCGCTCGTGGTCATGACCCCTCCTTCCGGGACCACTCTCATAGCAGCTGGCGGCGAGCGGGCCGGGATCGGCGGCCGGCGCGCCGTGCGGGGCCGCCGGCAGGGCAGAATGGGTCCGTGGCGAGACGCCCGGTGCACTCGGAGGCCCATCCGGCGGAGTCGGGCGGCGGCGGCGAGAACAAGGAGGTCGACCGCCGGCACCAGGTCCGCCTGGTCGGCATCGCGGTGGCGGTCATCCTGCTCGTCTGGTTCGCGGTGGCCAACCTCCGGGACGTCCAGATCGACTTCTGGGTCTTCCACCGCCAGGCGCCCCTGATCCTGGTGATCGTGATCTCGGGCCTGCTCGGGGCGCTGATCGCGCTCCTGGTCATGCGGCGCAAGCCCAAGCCCGAGGAGTAGCGACCCGGCCCCCAGGGGCGGTCCGGCGGCTGGCGGGGTGGCCTCGGCCCCCTGGGCCGGACCTGGGCTGCATCATTGCAAGTCGGTGACCGCGTTCCCATCCGGTGCGATCGGGTTCTAAGCTGCACGGCGGTGGAGACGGCCGTTCAGGCAGGCACGAAGGGGCACATCCTCGTTGTCCGCGCCCGCGCGGCGTGCCAACATGGGGCGCACGATGGATGTGGAGATCCCAGGGGGCAGGTGGTAGTGCCGCTTTCCGACCACGAACAGCGCATTCTGGCCGAGCTCGAGGAGTCACTGGTCCGCCAGGACCCCGAGTTCGCGGAGCGTGTGCGCTCGGAGACCGTCTACCGGCACGCCGGCCGCTACTGCAAGTGGGCCGCCGTCACGCTTCATCCTCGGCGTCGTCATCCTCGTCGCCTTCTACAGCAAGTCGGTCATCGCCGGCTTCGTCGGCGTCGTGATCATGTTCGCCTCCGCCGTCTGGTTCGAGCGCAACCTGCGCCGCATGGGCCGGGCGGGTTGGCACGACCTGACGCGGTCGAAGGACGGGGAGTCGAAGTCCGAGGGCGCGGCGAACGGGATCGAGGGCGCGGTGAGCGACGCCCGCGACTGGTTCCGCTCCCGCTTCCACCGGCGCGAGAGCTGAAGACCGGCGGGGCCCCAGTCGGCTCCGCTGAACCGGTGACGCAGGTGAACCGCTGACCAGCATGGTGCGCTCCGGGCCCGGGTCGCGGTAACAATCCTTCCGTGGCAGACCTCGCGCTCGCCGTCGACATCGGCGGCACCAAGATGGCGGCGGGCCTGGTCGCGCTCGACGGGACCCTGCTGGAACGGGCGATGCGGCCGACCCCGGCCACCGTCGAGCCCGGCCGACGCCGAGGCGCTCTGGGAGAACCTGGCCGGAGTGGTGGACGAGGTCACCGGCCTGGTGGGACCCGGGGACCGCCTGGTGGTGTGCGGCACCGGGTGCGGCGGGCCGATGAGCCCGGGGGCGACGAGGTGTCGCCGCTGAACATCGCGGCCTGGCGGTCCTTTCCCCTGCGCTCCCGCCTGGCCGAGCTGACCGGGCTGCCCGACGTTCGTCGACAACGACGCCAAGGCGCTCGCGCTCGGCGAGGGGTGGGTCGGCGCGGCGGCCGGCTGCGACGACTACATCGCCATGGTCGTCTCGACCGGAGTGGGCGGCGGCATCGTCCTCGACGGCCGGCTGCTCGACGGCCGGCTCGGCAACGCGGGCCACATCGGCCACGTCGTCGTCGTGCCCGACGGTCGTCCGTGCCCGTGCGGCAGCCGGGGCTGCCTGGAGGCGGAGGCGTCGGGCACGGCGCTGGCGGCCATCACCGGCCAGCCGGCGCGGCTGGCGCCTCCCGAATGGGTGGAGCGCACCGGGCATGCTCGTCGGCCGCGCCATGGCGTCGGTGGTGAACCTGCTCGACCTGCCCCTCGCCGTGGTCAGCGGGTCGGTGGCGCTGGGCTTCGGCGAGCCCTTCTTCCGGAGGGCCCAGGCGGAGATGGATGCGCTCTGCCGGATCGAGTTCGCCCGGGGGCGCGCGTCGTGCCCGGTGGCCTGGGCGACGGGGGCCCGCTGGTCGGGGCGGCCCGGGTCGGGTTTGTGTGGCGGCGGGAGTCGGTGGCGTGAGCGGCGGGCGTCGGGCGTGGCTGGAGCCGGGACGCCGGGGTCGTGGTCCGGGCCGTCGGGCCCCGCCCCGGGCTGTGGTGGGCCTCCGCCGGCGCTCTGCGCCGGATGGCCCGGCGGGGCTGGTGGCACCGTGCTCCGTTCCTGCCGCTGCCCGGGGAGGCCTACTGGCACTTCCGCCTCGTCACCGCCTACGGCGGGGACGGCGACGCCGCGGAGCTGACCCCGGCCGACGTGGTGGCCTACCTGCGCTGGTGTCAGAGGTCGCGGCCCCGCCGCGGATAGCCTCTCGGGAGTATGGAGCGGGTGCTCCTCCTCAATGCGACCTACGAGCCGCTGGCCCTCGTCTCGGATCGCCGTGCCGTCGTGCTCATGCTGGCGGGCCGCGCCGAGGCGGTCGCGATCCGCGAGGACTGCACGGTGTTCCACTCGGCCCGGCTCGAACATCGAGGTGCCGTCGATCGTCCGGCTCTCGCACATGGTGCGCATCCCGCGCTGGGCCCGCACCCCGCCCGTGACCCGCCGCTCCGTGCTGCGACGTGACGGCGGGCTCTGCGTCTACTGCTCGCAGCCGGCCGACACCATCGACCACGTCATCCCGCGGAGCCGGGGCGGCACCCACGACTGGTCCAACGTCGTGGCCGCCTGCAAGCGCGACAACCTGGTCAAGGCCGATCAGCTGCTCTCCGAGCTCGGGTGGACGCTGCGCGTGAAGCCGGCGCCGCCGGACGGGCACCTCTGGCGGTTGCGGCACCTGTCGGATGTGGACCCGCTGTGGGAGCCGTATCTCGCCGCGGCCTCCTGAGGTTGCCCTCTTCCCTCCCTCTTCGACGTCGAGCAGTTCCGTCACGAGCCGCGCGCGGCTGGCGGTGGCCCGTGAGGTGACACGGCCGACGCTGTGTGCTGGGCAGCACCCAACCGACCGAGCTGGTCGACGTCACTGCCGTGCGGCAGCGCGAGCGTGGAGCTGGCGCGGCGGCGCGGCGGGGGAGGAGCCGTCTATCTCGGGCCGGGCGAGCAGCTGTGGCTCGACGTCTGGATCCCGCGGGACGACCCGCTGTGGGTCGCCGACGTGTCGGCCGCCGCCGAGTGGGTCGGGGCGTGGTGGATGGAGGCGCTGGCCGGCGCCGGGCAGTACGGCTTCGACGTCCACCGCGGCCGCTCGGTGCCGGGCGACCTCGGCGACCTCGTGTGCTTCGCCGGCCGGGGGCCGGGCGAGGTGTTCCACGCTGGGGCGAAGGTGGTGGGACTGTCGCAGTGGCGGGCGCGGGAAGGAGCGCTGTTCTCCTCCTGCGCGTACCTGCACTGGGATCCCGCGCCGCTGCTGGCGCTCGTGCACGTCGAGGAGGACGCACGATCGGGCTGGCCCGCGACCTGGCGCCGCTGGCGGCCGGTCTGGCCGACCTCGAACCGCCGGTGGCTGCATCTCGAGCAGGTCGCGAGGTCGTTGCTGGGCTCGTTGCCTGACTTCGAGGTGAAGCCACACCGGGTGCCGCGGGGCACGCCCTCATGAGCATGGAGCGGGCCGGGTGAGCGCACCCGGCTTCTCCTCCTTCGTTCTCGTCTCTCCGGCCCTCTCGCTTTCCTCGCGCCGTCCTCGCGCCTCATCGGCTCCTGTCGCTCTTCTCGGTTGTGGTCCTGCAGGCCTTCGGTCCGCGGGGCCGCGCGTCGGTGGTCGTCTGAGGGCCGTCTGGCCGCGCCGAGGACGGCGGTGGGGAGCCGCCGGGGGTTTCAGTTGTGTTGCAGTGGGTCCAAGTGGTTGTGGAGTGGTGGAAAAGGGCGTAAAGTGGCGCGCAGTGGTGTGAGGGGCGTCAGAGGACGCAAACCAGGGAGCGTCGTGGGAGATACAGCTGGTGGCAGGCTTCGTAGGGAGATACGAGCATTCGCTCGACACGAAGGGCAGGGTGATCCTGCCGGCGAAGTTCCGCGGCCAGTTCGAGCGGGGCGGCTATCTCACCCAGAACTCCGAGGGCTGTCTGGCGCTGTGGACGCCCGGGGAGTTCGAGCGGCGGATGGAGGCGATGCAGGAGAAGGCGGACGCCGGGTCGCGCCGACCGGAACCGGGCCCGGATCTGGGCGTCGAACTCCGCCGAGGTCGAAATCGACCGGCAGGGGCGGATGCCGATTCCCGCCACCTGCGGACGTTCGCCCGACTGGACGCCGAGGTGCTCGTGCACGGAGCCATCGACCGGGTCGAGCTGTGGAATCCCGACGGCCTGGGCCGAGCGGGTGCTGCCCGAGGAGAGCTGGCTGCTCGGACGACGAGGACTAGCGCTCGACATCGACGACGATCGACCGCCCGACCGGACAACGAACGACAAGAGGAACAACAAGAAGAAAGGAACGAACAGACCGCAGGACCCCGAACACGACAAGACACACAGGACACGCAGGAACGCACTGGACCATGTGCAGCTCCTCGACCGGCGCGCTGGAAGGCCACTCCACCCACCTCCACGTTGGTCGTTCGGATCTCCACCTCCCTCTCGACCCACCGGCCGAGGGGCTGCAGATGGCCCACTCGTTCGAACACATTCCCGTGCTGCGCGACGAAGTGGTCTCGCTGTTCGCATCCGTGCCCCCCGGGGTGGTCGTCGACGCGACCCTCGGAGGGGGCGGGCATGCCGCGGCGTTGCTGGAGGCGTACGCAGGCCTGCGCATCGTCGGGCTGGACCGCGATCCCGCCGCGCTCGAGGCGGCCCGGGAGCGGTTGTCCGTCCTTCGGGGACCGGGTCACGCTGCGTGGCCGCTCCGTTCTCCTCGCTGGAGTCGGTTCTCTCGCCGGTCCCGGGCTCGGGCCGCTGGCGGGTGTGCTCTTCGACCTCGGGCGTCAGCTCCCCGCAGCTCGACTGGTCCGAGCGGGGGTTCTCGTTCCGCGAGGACGGCCCGCTCGACATGCGGATGGACCCGACCACCGGGCCCACGGCCGCCGACCTGGTCAACACCCTTCCCGTGGAGGCCCTGGCGGCGCTTGTTCCGCGAGAACGGAGAGGGCCGCCTGTCCGGGCGCATCGCCCGGGCCGTCGTGGAGCCCGGCCACTGACCTCCACGAGGCAGCTGGCCGAAGTCGTGGCGTCGGCCGTGCCGGCGCCGGCCCGCCGGAAGGGTCACCCGGCCCGGCGGGTGTTCCAGGCGCTGCGCATCCAGGTGAACGACGAGCTGGGCCAGCTCGAGGCCGCCCTCCCGGCGGCCCTCGTCGCACCTGGCGGTCGGCGGCGTGTGCGCGGTGATCAGCTACCACTCGGGGGAGGACCGGCTGACCAAGCAGATGTTCGCCGAGGCCGCCTCCGGCGGGTGTGTGTGCCCGCCCGGCCTGCCCTGCGTCTGCGGCGCCGTGGTGCGCCACCAGCTCGTGTTCCGCGGCGCACGGAAGCCTTCGGCGGCGGAGATCGCTGCCAACCCCCGGTCCGAGAGTGCCCGCCTGCGGGCGATCGTGCGCGACAGAGCCCGAGACCGCCGAGACGGGGCTCCTGATGGCGCCCCCCCCGCCGCCACGGCGACCGCGACCCGCCGGCATGCCGCCGCGGCCGCGCCCGCCCGCCCCGACGTGCTGGGCGCGGCACAGAAGCTCCTTCGACCCGGCGCGCCCCGCTCCGGGTCGTCCCGACTCGCACGTCCGGCGCGGCATCGAGGGGGCCGCACCGCTGCGGGTCGGGGACGGCTCCTCACCATCGTGTCCGTCTCCATGGTGGTGGCGGCGCTGCTGGCCGTCGTGGTGGGGCAGGCCCTCCTGGCCAACGGCCAGGTGAAGCTCGCCGCCCTCCAGCACCAGCTCGCCATGGAGCAGAGCGCGCACCGCCAGACCGAACTGGCCGTCGCACAGCTCGAGACGCCGGCGCGGATTGTGGCGGCGGCGACGGCGCAGCAACACATGGTCGCTGCACCCAGCGTCATCGAGCTGCCGTACGTCTCACTCTCCGTGCCCCTCCCCACCCCGAAGGTGACGCCCGCACCCGCACCACCTCCGCCGACTACCTTCGACGGGTGCGGGCGCGCCGGCGGGGTCGAGCAGCGGCGGCAGCTCCGTCTCGTCCTCAGCGACAACGACGCCGACTTCGACGCCATGAGCGTCACGACCCGACACGAGTCTGACCGCGCGCGCTGCGGTTCAGGCCGCCAGAGCACGGCCAAGAAGGCGTCCGGCGCGGACGGCTCGGCCGGCTCGTCCGGCTCGCCCGGCTCGTCCGGCCCGTCCGGCTCAGCCCGGCGCCGTCGTGCCCCCGCGGTCACCGCGCCGTCCCGTCGCCGCGGGCACATCGCCGCGACACGGCCACGGCAGCGTCCCCACCGCCCGCCGGCCAAGGTTGCCCGTCACCCGCTCGTCGCGCCAAGGGCGCCGGTGGGAAAGCGGAACCTTCACGCGCCGGGTGCGGCTCGTGCGCATGGTGCTCCTCGTGGCCATGCTGCTTATCGTCGCCAGGCTGATCGACGTCCAGGTCCTGCGTTCCGGCTCCTACCAGGCGGCGGCGCGAGGCGAATCCTCCATCTCGGTGTCGCTCCCCGCGCTGCGTGGCGGCATCTACGACCGCGACGGATCCCCGCTGGCCGTCTCCGTTCCCACCGATGATGTCGTGGCCGACGATTTCCAGATCGCTCATCCCGTGCAGACAGCCCTGGCGCTGTCGCCGCTCATCCACGTCCCCGCGACGACCCTGGCGGCCGAGCTCCACCGGCAGACGGGCTACATCGTCCTGGCCCGCCAGCTCTCCCGGGCCACCGGGCAGACGATCTCGGCGGACGCCTTTCCCGGGATCTCGCTGCTCGCCGACTCCAAGCGGGTGGTACCGAACGGGAACCTGGCGGCGCCCGTTGTGGGCTTCACGAATGCCGCCGGCCACGGCGCGGCCGGGCTGGAGTTCGGAGACAACGGCATGTTGGCCGGGACAAACGGCAAGCAGACGATTCAGGAGTCACCCGCGGGCGTCACCCTGCCGCAGTCGCCGGTGACACAGCAGGTGGCTTCCACGCCGGGCACAGGCCTCGAACTCACACTGGACTCTCAGCTGCAATACGAGTCCGAGCAGGCGCTGGCCAAGGAGATCGAGGCCTCCAACGCGGTCAGCGGCACCGCCATCGTCATGGACGTGAAGACCGGCCAGATCCTCTCCATGGCCAATCTCGCTGCGACGCACCCGACCGCCCCTGGTGCCACGCCCGCCGCGACCCCCACCGATCCCGGCGGCGTCGTGCCCATCGGGCCGAATGATGCGGTCAACGAGGCGCAGAGCAACCTGGCCGTGACCCAGCTCTACGAGCCCGGTTCGGTGTTCAAGCTGGTGACCTTCTCGGCCGCGCTGCAGGACGGCCTCATCAACCCCAACTCCGTCTTCACCGTGCCCGACCAGATCAGCCTCGACGGCTCGATCTTCCACGACGCCGACCCCCATCCCACCGAGCAGCTGAGTGCGACGCAGATCCTGGCCCAGTCGTCCAACATCGGCACTTCGGAGATCGCGCAGGGCGTGGGGGAGCAGCGGCTGCTCAACCAGGTGAAGACGCTCGGCTTCGGGCAGCCCACGGGCCTGGACTTCCCGGGCGAGTCGCCCGGCCTGCTGGCCACGCCCGCCCAGTGGGAACCGACGGACTACGTCTCCCTTCCCATCGGCCAGGTCGACGCCGTCAGCGCCCTACAGGTCCTCGACGCGTACAACGCCGTCGCCAATGGCGGCACCTACGTGGCGCCGAAGCTGGTGCAGGCGACCGTCAGCAATTCGGGTGTCGTGACGAAGAGCGCCCCCTCGGCCACCCATGAGGTCTTCTCGCCCCCGGTGGATTCCGAGCTCACCTCCATGTTGGAGCAGGTCGTGAACGAGGGCACCGGGACCAGCGCCGCTGTGCCCGGCTACACCGTGGCCGGAAAGACCGGAACGGCCCAGATCCCCACGACCGGCAAGGACTCCTATGTCACGGGCGCCTACATGGCCTCGTTCGTCGGGTTCGCGCCGGCGGCCAACCCGACGCTCTCCATGATCGTGGTCCTCGACCGGCCGACGCCGATCTTCGGCGGCACGGTGGCGGCGCCGGTGTTCTCCCAGATCATGAGCTACGCGCTGCACCGGTACGACATCCCCACCACCCCGGGTGTGCAGACCGCCCCCGCCACCCCGGGCACCACGACGGAATCGGCGGCGGCCCAGGCCCAGGACATCACGTGACCCTGGTCCACACACCCGTTGCGGCTGGGTCGCAGGGGTGTCCGAGCCATGCAACGCTGTCGGTTCGACCATGCCACGCGTGCCCATGAACCTCCTTTTCGACGACATAGAGGTGATCGAATCCGTTGGCGATCCCTCCTCGGTCGAGGTGAGCGGCATTTCGCACGACAGCCGCCGGGTCGTGCCGGGAGACCTCTTCTGTTGCGTTCCTGGTCTTGTCAGCGACGGGCACGCCTACGCCGCCGAGGCGGTGGACCGCGGGGCCGTCGGACTGTTGTGCGAGCACTTCATTCCCGAACTGATCGATCACCGGGTGGTGCAGACGCGGATCGCGCCAGGCACCATGCGTCCGGTGATGGCGCGGCTGGCGGCCGCCTTTTACGAGTACCCGGCGCGGGACCTGTTGATGATCGGTGTCACGGGTACCAACGGCAAGACGACGGTGACCCAATTGCTGGGCGACCTGCTCGGCGCGACCGGCCGTCCGACCAATGTCATGGGGACGTTGTCCGGGACGCGGACGACGCCCGAGGCCACCGAGGTGCAGCGGGTCCTGGCCGGCGTGCGCGACCGCCAGAAGTCCGACGGCCACCGCCACGCTGTGGCGATGGAGGTCTCGAGCCATGCGCTCGTGCAGTCACGCGTCGAAAGCATCCACTTCGACGTCGCCGTCTTCACCAATCTCAGCCACGACCATCTCGACTACCACGGGTCGATGGAGGAGTACTTCGAGGCCAAGGCGATGCTGTTCACCCCGAGTCAGGCGCTCCGCGGCGTCGTCTACGCCGACGATCCCTGGGGGCAGCGGCTCCTCGCCCGCGCCAGGATCCCGACCGTTGCCGTGCATCACACCGACGCCACCGACGTGGTGCTGCACGCCGGCCACTCAGAGTTCACCTGGCGCGGGCAGCGCATCAGCACGCCGCTGACGGGCGCCATCAACGTCGACAACGCCCTGCTGGCGGCTGAGGCCGCGCTCGCCCTGGACGAGTTGGACCTCGGGCCAGAGGAGATCGGTCGGGCCCTGGCCCACGTCGCACCGGTGCCGGGCCGGCTGCAGGTCATCGCCGCACCGGAGCCTGCGGTGTCCTCTGCAACGTCAGCGGGGGTGGCGGCCGATGAGCGCCCCCCGTTCACGGTGCTGGTCGACTACGCCCACACACCGGCCGGGCTGCAGGTGGTGCTCGGAGAGGCGCGCGCATTGGCTCCCGCCGGACGTGTGCTCTGTGTCTTCGGCTGCGGGGGGAACCGGGACCGGGCCAAGCGTCCTCTGATAGGCGCGGCGGCAGCGGACCTCAGCGACTTCGCCTTCGTGACGTCCGACAACCCACGCGACGAGGATCCGACGGCCATCATCGAGGAAGTGCTGGTGGGCATTCCGGGCGGGCGCAGCAACCCCCGGGTCGTGGTCGAGCCGGATCGAGGCGTTGCGATCCGCCTGGCGCTCGATGCCGCCCGTCCCGGCGACGTGGTCGTCATCGCCGGGAAGGGCCACGAGACGTATCAAGAGGTCGCGGGGCGACGCCTTCCCTTCGACGACGCCGTCGAGGCCCGCCGGGCGCTGTCGACGCGCTTCGCATCGAACCCGCGGACCTGGGCTCCGTCCCATACGGGAACGTCCGTCGGCGCTGCCGCGTCGGGGCCCTCGGAGTCGATGCTCCGTGACTCCCGGCCGGAGGCCTGACGGCAGGTGCTCGGCCTCCTTGTCTCGGGAAGCGTCTCGCTGTGGATTGCCATCCTCTTCACCCCATTCCTGATCCGCTACTTCCGCCAGCGCGAGCTGGGGCAGCACATCAGGGAGGATGGCCCTGCCTCGCACTCCGCCAAGGCAGGGACACCGACCATGGGCGGGATCGCCATCGTCGCCGCCACGGTCCTCGGATACGCCATCGGGCACATCGGCACCCAGATCCGTTTCTCCCGGACGGGCTATCTCACCATCGGCGCCGTGGTGGCGTTCGGACTGATCGGATTTCTGGACGACTACATCAAGGTGCACCACCGGCGGAGTCTCGGGTTGAACAAGCGGGGAAAGTCGGGGGCACAGATCGCCTGCGCGTTGATCTTCGCCGTGCTCTCGGTGTATTGGGCCCACACGTCGACCGCGCTGTCGTTCACCCGAATCGACGTGATCGGCATCAATCTCGGGGCGGCCGGATGGATCATCTTCGCGGTCCTGGTCATGGTCGGCGCATCGAACGCGGTGAACATCACCGACGGCGTCGACGGCCTGGCCGCGGGGTCCGGGACGTTCTGCTTCGCCGTGCTCTCGATCATGGGTTATTGGATCTTCCGGCACTTTTCCATCTACCACGTGCTCCCCGCGTCGGCCATCGACCTGGCGCTGGTCTCGGTGGCTCTGGCCGGGGGCTGCATCGGTTTCCTCTGGTGGAACGCGGCGCCGGCGAAGATCATCATGGGCGACACCGGGTCGCTGGCCATCGGCGCCGGGTTGGCCGCCATCTGCCTCCTCCTCAACCTCGATCTCCTGCTGCTGATCATCGGGGGCCTCTTCGTCATGGAGACCGTGTCGGTCATCCTCCAGATCATCAGCTTCCGCGCGTTCCACCGCCGCATCTTCCGCATGGCCCCCATCCACCACCATTTCGAGCTCGGGGGCTGGCCCGAGACGACGGTGATCGTCCGCTTCTGGATCCTCGGTGGGCTCTTCTGCGCCCTGGGTCTCGGTATCTTCTACGGCGACTTCCTCACTGTGGCGAAGTTCACATGAGCGGCGGCTGGCGCATCGGCACAGGCAATGGGGTAGCCGGACGGACCCGCGCCGCGGTCCGCCACTCGGCCGGCGCGGTAGGGGAGACTGTGGCCATGCATCGGGTGTCGGACCGGGCAAAGCGGCGCGCCCGCGCCCAGGGGGAGTGGGTGGCATGACGTCAACGCGCAGCATTGCCCCGACCGAGCGCCACACGGCACCCAGGCCCCGCCGGACGACCGCGACGAAGGCGGCGACCTCGGGCCCGCGCTCGACGACGCGCCGGGGGGCCGCCGCCCGCGCCGACAACATCGGCATCCGCATCGGCAGCCGCCGCGTCTCGGTCTCGACACTGCTGCTCTTCGATGTCGTGCTGCTCTGCGTCATCGGACTCGTGATGGTCGGCTCCGCCTCCTCGGTCATCTCCATCGCCACCTACGGCTCGCCCTACGCCATCTTCATACGCGAGGCCATGTGGATGGCGATCGGTGCGGTCGCCTTGTGGCTGACCATCAGACTCGACTACCGCAAACTGCGGCGCTTCAGCCCCCTCATCCTCCTCGTGACGTTCGGCCTTCTCTTCGTGGTGCTGGTCCCGGGCCTCGGCGTCCACGCCATGGGGTCGAGCCGTTGGGTCGGTTTCGGCCAGTTCCGGCTCCAGCCGTCCGAGCTGATGAAGCTCGCCCTCACCCTGTTCGCCGCCGACTTCATCACCCGCCGCCTCGATGAGGACTCTGCCGATCGCCGCATCATCGGCCCGCTGCTCATCGTGACCGGCCTGGCCTGCGTGCTCATCCTGGCCCAGCCGGACATGGGTACGGCGATGGTCCTCGGCTTCATCGCGCTGGCGCTGCTGTTCGTGTCCGGCGTGCGTCTGGGACCGGTGATGAAGGTGCTGGCTGCGCTGGTGGGGCTGGCGCTGATCGTGGCGGTGGCCTCGCCCTACCGCCGGGCCCGGCTGCTGTCGTTCATGGACCCGTCAGCCCACAGTTCGGGCTCGGGATACCAGGTGATGCAGTCACTCATCGGGCTGGGGTCGGGCCATCTCGTCGGTTCCGGCCTGGGTGGTGGGCAGGCCCAGTGGGGTTTCCTTCCCAACGCGCACACCGACTTCATCTTCTCTGTCATCGGCGAACAGCTCGGGATCGTCGGCGCCTTGTTGGTGCTTGCCCTCCTCGGCGGATTCGTGTGGCTCGGCATCCGGGCGGCGGTGCAGTCGAGCGACCGATTCGGCGCCTTGCTCTCCCTCGGTCTCGTCGCGTGGGTGGGGGCGGAGACGCTCATCAACGTGGGGGCGGTGGTGGGGGTGCTGCCCGTCACCGGCATTCCGCTCCCGTTCATCTCCTTCGGCGGTTCCTCGCTCGTGATCACCATGGTGGCGGCCGGCATTCTCATCAACGTCGCCCGGCAAGGTGAGTCCGGAAAGACGCTCCGGCTGGCCGGGTCGGGTCGCACGCCTGCCGGCGCAGCCCGAGGTCGGTGAGGGCACGGCGCGGCACGGTGGTCGCGGGCGGCGGGACGGGCGGTCACATCGTCCCCTCGCTGCAGATTGCGCGCGCGCTCGTCGCGCGGGGCCACGCTCCGGCGTCGATCGAGCTCTACGGCTCGCGCCGCGGGCAGGAGGCATCGACGTGGCCGAAGCTCGAGTTCCCCTTCACGCTCCTGCCCGGCCGGGGACTGCGTCGCAGCCTGCGTCCCTCCGCCTGGTGGGCCAATGCGGGAGCGGTGGCCGGCTTGGTCTGGGCCTGCCTCCAGGCACTCGGATCGTTCTCGCTCCATCGGCCCCGTGTCGTGGTCGTCGTCGGCGGGTACGCCAGCTTCGCCGCCGGGCTGGCGGCGCTGCTCACCAGGGTGCCGATCGTCTGCATGACCACCGACGCCGTCCCGGGTGCGGTCAACGGCCTGTTCGGTCGGGTTGCCGCGGCGAATGCCGTGGCCTTCGCCGGCACGGAGCTGCCCCGGACCCACCTCACCGGTACGCCCGTGTGGCCCGCGCTCGCCACCCTCGACCGGACGCCTGAAGGACGGGCGGCCAGCCGCGTGACGCTGGGCCTGCCACCCGATCGCCAGACCGTGACGTGCGCCGGCGGGTCGCTCGGCGCCAGGCGGGTCAACCGCGCCGTGGCGGACCTGGCCGAGGGGGCCTGGGCCGGCTGCGCAGCCCGCTCGGTCTACCAGGTCACGGGTCGACGCGACTATGAGGACTTCGCCTCCCGTAAAAGGGAGGAGACAGGAGGAACGGGAGGAACGGGAGGGATCGACGAGCCCGGTCTGCACTACCGGGTGGTGCCCTTCGAAGACGATATGCCGGACTTCTACAACGCCGCCGACGTCTGTGTCGTCCGCGCCGGAGCCATGACGGTGGCCGAGATCCTGATGGCCGGCGTGCCGGCCATCCTCGTCCCTCTGCCCGGCGCCCCAGCGACCACCAGACCCGCAACGCCCAGGCTCTGGTCGCCATGGGCGCGGCCGTCCTCGTCCCCGATCCCGACTGCGACGGAAGGCGGCTTGCCCTGGAGCTCGATGCGCTCCTGAGCGATCCCGAACGCCTGGACGCCATGCGTGAAGCAGCTCGCCGGAACGGACACCCCGACGCCGCCGCCCGCGTCGCCGAGCTGGTCGATGCCCATGCCCGCTGACGCGCCCGACAGCGTGGGCCCGCTCGACCTGGGCGTGCCCCAACGCATTCATATCGTCGGCATCGGCGGGGCCGGCATGAGCGCCATCGCGCTGGTGCTGCGGGCCATGGGCCACCAGGTCACGGGCTCGGACCTGAAGGATTCGCCGGTGGCGGAGCGGCTGCGCTCCCACGGCATCACGGTGGCGGTGGGGCACAGCCCTGAGAACGTGGCCGGGGCCGACGCGGTGACCTTTTCGCCGGCGGTGCAGCCGGAGAACCCCGAGCTCGCCGAGGCGCGTGCCCGCGGCATCCGGGTGGCGCCCCGCTCCGAGATGCTCGCCGCCATCTGCGCCACCCGCCGCTGCCTGGCGGTCGCCGGCACGCACGGGAAGACGACGACCGCCTCCATGCTGTCGCTCATCCTGGTCGAGGCGGGTCTGCGGCCCTCGTTCCTGATCGGAGCCGACGTCAACGAGATCGGCACCAACGCCGTCTGGGACACGGGGGAGTGGCTCGTCGTCGAGGCGGACGAGAGTTACGGCACCTTCCAGGCGATCACGCCCGACCTGGCCGTGCTGACCAACGTCGAGTCGGATCACCTCGACTACTACGGCACCTTCGACGTCCTGCGCGACGCCTTCGCCGACGTTCGTCGCCCGTGCCCGCCTGGGCGTCGGTCGTCTGCGCCGACGATCCCGAGGCGGCGGCCATCGGCCGGCGAGCACGGCGCGACCACGGTCGGCGCCGACCCCGTCTGCGACGCTACGTGATGGAGCGCCTCGATCTGCAGCGCAGCTCGGTGTCCTTCACCCTGCGCGGGCCGGACGGGGAGCTGGGAACGGTCGCACATCGGCGTCCCCGGCCTGCACAACGCGCGGAACGGCGGCGACGGCCGTCGTGGCGGCGCTGCAGGTCGGGGCGCCCTTCGCCGCGGCCCAGGCCGCGCTGGCCCGCTTCGCCGGCGTGACCAGGCGCTTCGAGTTCCGTGGCGAGGCCGGCGGCGTGACCTTCGTCGACGACTACGCCCACCTCCCCGCCGAGGTGCGCGCCGCCCTCGCCACGGCCCGGACCGGCGGCTGGGCGCGCGTGGTCGCGGTGTTCCAGCCGCACCGCTTCTCCCGCACGGCCGCGCTGGCGACGGAGTTCGGCACCGCGTTCGCCGACGCCGACGTGCTGGTCGTGACCGACATCTACAGCGCCGGCGAACGGCCCGTTCCCGGCGTCTCGGGCCGGCTGGTGGCCGACGCCGTCCGGGCCCAGGACCCGCGGCTTCCCGTGGCCTACGTGGCGGGCTGGGAGGAGCTGCGCCAGGCCGTGCGGCCGAGCTGCGGTCCGGGCGACCTCTGCCTCACCCTCGGGGCCGGCGACCTGACCGACGCTGCCCGACGAGCTGCTCGAGTCGCCGCAGTGGTGACGTTCGGCGGGGGTGGTGACGGCGGCGGGGAATGGCGCGCCCTGGCCGACGCCCTGGGGGACCGGGCGACCCTCGGCGAGCCGCTCGGGCCGCTGACCACCTATGGCGTCGGGGGGCCGGCCGCGCTCTTCGTCGAGGTCGAGGGCCCGGACGACCTCGACGTGGTGCGCCTGGCCTGGCGGGAGCGCGCTGGCGTCGCGGCCGCCGCCCGCCGTCTTCGTGCTCGGGCGGGGCTCCAACCTGTTGGTGGCCGACGAGGGATTCGACGGGGTGGTCGTGCATCTCGGCGCCGGGCTTCGCCGGCATCGACCTGCCGCGCCGCCGAGGACGAGTCGCCGATGGCGACTGCGCCGTCGTCCGGGCGGGCGCCGCGGTGGCCCTGCCGGTGCTGGCCCGCCGGGCCGCCGACGCGGGATGGTGCGGGCTGTCGTGGGCGGTCGGCGTGCCGGGCTCGGTCGGCGGCGCGGTGCGGATGAACGCGGGGGGCCACGGTTCGGACATGGCGTCGTGCCTCGTCCGCTACAGCTGGGTCGATCTCTTCAGCGACGCCGGCGGGACCGACGACGTCGGCCGCCTGGCGTACGGCTACCGCTCCTCCTCGGTGACGGCCTCCCAGCTGGTCGTCGGCGGCGGAGCTGGCGGTCACGCCGGGATCGGTCGAGGAGGAACAGGCGGCGGTGACCGCCATCGTCAGATGGCGGCGCGCACACCAGCCCGGCGGGTCCAACGCCGGCTCGGTCTTCACCAACCCCGAGGGCGACTCGGCCGGACGGCTCATCGAGGCGGCCGGGCTGAAGGGCTTCTGCGCATGGGCACGGCGCACGTGTCGGAGAAGCACGCCAACTTCATTCAGGCCGACAAGGACGGCCGGGCCGACGACGTCCAGGCGCTGATGGCGCACGTGCGAGACGTCGTGGCGCGAGCAGAGCGGGGTCGTGCTGCAGGCCGAGGTCCGCCTCCTCGGCTTCGGCGGCGGGGAAGATGGCCCGGTGGACGGGACGACGCGATGACGCCTGACGGAGCGACCGGGGTGAGGACCGCGCACCGGCGCGCCGGGCCCGCCAGCGCGGAGCACGGCCGGCCCGGGCGGTCGGGGCGGTCGCCGGAGCGGCGGTCGCATGGACCCGCGCATCTCGGCCCGGCGGACGGCGGTCATCAGGGAGCAGGGCCGGCGCCGCCTGGTCATCGGCCGGCGTCGCGCTCGGTGTCGCGGCTCCTCGTCGTCGGCGGCTGGTTCCTCCTCCACACGCCGCTCTTCTCCGCCCGCTCGGTGACGGTGACCGGCAACGTGCACGAGACGGCGGCCCAGGTGGTGGCCCAGGCCGGACTGGCCGATCACCCGCCGCTGCTCGACGTGAACGCCGGCGCGGCCGCGGCCCGCCTGGAGCAGCTCCCGTGGGTGCGGTCGGCGACGGTGCACGTGTCGTGGCCCGACGGCGTCCACATCGCGGTGACCGAGGAGACGCCGCGCTTCACCGCGGCCACGGCCGGCGGGCCAGTGGGAGTCGCTCAGCAACGACGGCCGGGTGCTCGGCGAGTCGGCGACCCGCCCGCCCGGGCTGCTGCTCCTGACCGTGCCCGCAGCCGCCCGGCGCGCCCGGGACGGTGCTCTCCACCAAGGACGCCGCGGGCCTCCGGGTCGCCTCGTCGCTGCCGGCTTCCTTCGTCGGCGCAGGTCACCGCGGTCACCGTCGAGCCGGCCGGCTGGGTGCAGCTGGCCCTGACCACGCCGGTCGTGGTCGACATCGGGACGGCGACCCAGCTCACCGCCAAGTACGAGGACGTCTCCTCCATTCTGGCCGGGGCCACCCTGCACAACGGGGATGTGATCGACGTCAGCGTCCCCGATGCGCCGACGGTGACCTCAGGGTGACGTAGGATGCTTGACCAGCCTGAACACCCCCCCGTATGGTGGGGCCACGTTCCCGCACTGTGAACATCAACCTTCCCCAGAGGTTCAGGGATGGGTCGTTGGTCGCATCCCGCGGTCGACGTCTGGCGGAAACCACCAGCGAGTGACCGGTCGGCGATCGACCCGAGGACGAGGGAGTTCATGACGACCGTGCCTTCCCAGGGCAACTACCTGGCAGTGATCAAGGTCGTCGGGGTCGGCGGCGGCGGCGTCAATGCCGTCAACCGGATGATCGACTCGGGTCTGCGCAACGTCGAGTTCATCGCGGCCAACACCGACGCCCAGGCGCTGCTGATGAGCGACGCCGACCTGAAGCTCGACATCGGGCGCCAGCTCACCCGTGGGCTCGGCGCCGGCAGCGACCCCGAGGTGGGGCGGCTGGCCGCCGAGGAGCACCGGCCGGAGATCGAGGAGGCGCTCCAGGGCGCCGACATGGTCTTCATCACCGCCGGCAAGGGCGGCGGCACCGGCACCGGCGCGGCACCGGTCGTGGCCGAGATCGCCAAGGGCCTCGGTGCGCTGACGATCGGCGTGGTGACCCGTCCCTTCACCTTCGAGGGCCGGCGCCGGGCCATGCAGGCGGAGAAGGGGATCCAGATCCTCAAGGAGAAGGTCGACACCCTCATCGTCATCCCGAACGACCGCCTGCTCACCGTCTCGAACGACAAGACCAGCATGGTCAACGCGTTCAAGATGGCCGACGAGGTCCTGCTGCAGGGTGTGCGGGGCATCACCGACCTCATCACGGTGCCCGGCCTCATCAACACCGACTTCGCCGACGTGAAGATGGTCATGACCAACGCCGGCACCGCCATCATGGGCATCGGCTCGTCCATCGGCGAGGGCCGGGCCGCCAACGCGGCGCGGGCCGCCATCACGTCGCCGCTGCTCGAGGCCTCCATCGAGGGCGCCCGGGGCATGGTGCTCAACATCGCCGGCGGCTCCGACCTCGGGCTCTTCGAGGTGAACGAGGCGGCCGAGATCATCCACGCCGTGGCGCACCCCGACGCCAACATCATCTTCGGCGCCGTCATCGACGACAACATGGGCGACGAGGTGCGGGTCACGGTGATCGCCGCCGGCTTCGAGCGCTGGGAAGAGGGCACCGGGCCACCTCCAAGGTCGGGCGACCTGGCCTCGACGATCTTCTCCACGCCGGAGCCGGTGGACATCTTCGCCGACGCCACCGGGATCGGACGAGGAGCTCGACCTGGGAGACGACGATTTCGACGTCCCCTCCTTCCTCCGCTAGCGACGACGTCGCGCGGAGGCTGCTGCGCCGTCCGGGAGCGGATCGAGCGCGCCGGGGGCGATCCCGCCCGGGTGCGGGTGATCGGCGTCACCAAGGGCTTCGGTCCCGAGGCGGTCGTCCGCGGCGCGCCAGGCGGGACTGACGGACCTGGGCGAGAACTACGCGGCGGAGCTGGTGGCCAAGGCGGCAGCCGACAGCGACGACCCCGGGGTGGTCTGGCACTTCCTCGGCGCGGTGCAGCGGAACAAGGTGGCGCAGCTCGCCCCGCTGGTCGGGCTCTGGCAGAGCGTGGCCCGGGAGGCCGAGGGCGAGCGGATCGCCCGCTTCGCGCCCGGGGCGCGGGTCCTGGTGCAGGTCGAGACGACGGGCCTGCCCGGCCGCAACGGCTGCCCCCCGGCCGCGGCCGGCGAGCTGGTGGCGCAGCTGCGGCGATCTCGGGCTCGAGGTGCGGGGCCTCATGACGGTGGCGGCTCCGGGCGAGGGCGCGGCCGAGGAGGCCTTCGAGACGCTGGGGCGCCTGGCCGACCGCCTGGGGCTGGAGGAGCGCTCCATGGGGATGAGCGACGACCTCGAGGCGGCCGTGGCCGCCGGTTCGACCATGGTGCGCATCGGCCGGGCCCTCTTCGGGGCACGCCCGCCGGCGGCCGCAGCATGAGGTGGAGGCTGACGGGCAACCTCTGGTGGAGGCCGACGTGAGGCTGAGCAGGAGCGTGACGGCGGCGTGGGCCGGGTCCCGGGCCGTCCAGGACCCGCCTGGGTTGCCGAGCAGGCACTACGCTGTCCGAGGACAGGAGAAGGAATGTCACCCTCGTTCATGAAGAAGACCATGGTGTATCTCGGCCTGCTCGATGACGAGTATGACGAGTACGACGACCTGGAGGACCGCGCGCCACGCGGGTTCTCGGCCGCGACCCGGGTCGAGCCCCGGTCCCAGGATCGATCAGGAGCCGGCCGAGGAGTTCAGCGGCGGCATGAGCAGGGTCCGCACCATCCCCCGCGAGTCGGCCCAGCCGAGCCAGCAGCCCAGGTCGGCGCCCAGCAACGTGGCGCCGCGCCCCACGGCCGTGCGGGCCGTGCCGGTCGACCCGACCATGAACCCGACCGGGCCGGCGCCGGCCGCTGTCGGGCCGCGTGCACGTGGTCGCCCCGTCGCGCTTCGGCGACGCCAAGGAGATCGCCGACCGCCTGAAGGACAACCGGCCGGTGATCGTGAACCTCCAGATGGCCGACCGGGACCTGCAGCGGCGCATGATCGACTTCTGCAGCGGCGTCACCTACGCCCTGAGCGGCGAGATGGAAAAGGTGGCGGACCAGGTGTTCCTGCTGGCGCCGACCAACGTGAAGGTCTCCGACGAGGAGCGGCAGCGACTGGTTGAGCGCGGCTTCGGCCGCGACTAAACGCACTACCCTCGCGGGCTGGTGAGCATCTTTCATCTCCTCGCGTGGCTGATCGAGGCCTATATCTGGCTGATCATGTTCCCCTACGCCATCCTGAGCTGGTTCCGGATTCAGCCGGGGACGACGTTGGCCCGGGTCCAGTACTTCCTCTACCAGGCGACCGAGCCGGTCCTGCGCCCGGTGCGCCGGATCATCAAGCCGATGGGCGGGCTCGACTTCTCCTTCCTCGTCGTCATCCTGGTTGCGCAATTCGTGCTGATTCCCGTGCTCCTCCACTAGCATCCCGCCATACCTGGAATGGCGGGAGCGGGGGTTAGACTCGGGATCCATGGACAATTCTCAGGCTCCTTCATCGATCCTCGACACGCTTCGCACCGTGGAGTTCCGCCTCGGGCTGAAGGGCTACAACGTCGACGAGGTCGATGAGTACCTGGACAAGGCGGCCCAGGAAGCCGAGGGGCTCCAGGACCACGTCCGGCAGCTGAACGAGCGGCTGCGCCAGGCCAGCGAGCGCATCGCGCAGCTCGAGCGGGACAAGCGGGCCGCGCCGGTCGCGGCCGACAGCGAAGAGGGCGTCGCCGCCGCGACGGCCGCGGCGGCGGCGACTGCCGACGCCAATGCGCTCTCCGACGAGACGCTGCAGCGCACGCTCCTGCTGGCGCAGAAGTTCGTCGACCAGACCAAGCGCGAGAGCGAGGCGGAGGCCGCCACCGTCGTCGCCCAGGCCGAGGAGACGGCGCGGGCCGCCATCGCCGCCGCCGAGGCGACGGCGGCGCAGCTGCAGGCCGAGACGCACCAGAAGCTCCGCGAGGAGGTCACGCGGCTGGAGGCCACCCGCACCGAGCTGGCCACCGACGTCGAGAGCATGGCCCGGCACCTCGAGTCGGAGCGCAACCGGCTCCGCGGCGCCCTCTCCGAGATCCTCAAGTGGGTCGACGAGAACGTGCAGCCGGCCAACTCGCTCATGGGCGTCAAGCCGAAGGCGGCCCCGGCGCCGGCCGCCCAGCCGGAAGACGAGCAGGGGCAGGTCTGCCGGAGGCCGACGACGGCGCGCCGACCCTGAACCTGCAGAGCGCCTCCGTCTCGGGAGCGCCCGGGTCCCTCTGATCCACCCCGCGGGGCGGCGGGGCTTGTTGCCCCTGTCCCTCGCGTTCCGGTATCGTCACCCGCTCCCCGGACGAGGTCGTGTCCGGGGAATCCGGCCACCTGACGTGGTCCGAAGGAGGGAACGATGACCCCAGCGAGCAAAGGTGCCCAGGTCAAGCGGGCGCCGGCGTCGCGATCGGCCGCCGCCGACAACCGCACGGGCCGGGAACAAAAAGACCTCGGCGAAGGTTGACGCAACGGCGACAAAGCGTCCCGCCCCCACCAAAAAGAAGGCAGCTCCTGTTGTGAAGAAGGCAGCCACCGCGGCCAAGAAGCCCGCATCGTCAGCGAAGAAGTCGACCGTCGCGCCCAAGAAGACCGTGACCGCGACGGCCAAGAAGGCGGTGCCGGCGAAGAAGGCGGCGCCGCCGGCCAAGAAGGCGGCGCCGGCCGCCAAGAAGGCGGCGCCGGCCAAGAAGGCCGCCCGGCTCCGGCGCGGCCAAGAAGGCGGCGGAGAAGCCCGCCGCCAAGAAGGCCGCGTCGGGCGCCCAAGGTCGCCGCGGGCAACGGCGACGGCGCGCGGCGGTCGTCCCCGCCCGCACGACCTTCACGCCGAAGCCCAAGGCGCCGCCGCCGGTGCGGCCCAAGACCGGCCCCTACGCCAAGGACACCAAGTTCCTCGAGGAGGTGCGCGAGCTGCTGGTGGCCGACCGCGCCATCTACCAGGAGCAGGCGACGTCGCTGCGCGCCGAGGCGGACTCGCTGGCGCTCGAGCGCGAGCCCGGTGACGTGCAGTTCGACGAGGAGTCGGGCGAAGGCGGCACCGTGACGGTCGACCGCGAGCGCAACCTCGCGCTGTCGGGGCAGGCCTCGCTTGGCCGTCGAGGAGATCGACGACGCGCTCGAAGCGCATCGACGACAAGACCTACGGGTACTGCGAGCGGTGCTTCCAGCCGATCCCCAAGCCGCGCCTGCGGGCGCTGCCGTATGCCCGGCTCTGCGTGGCGTGCAAGAGCGGAGGGCTGTCGCGGCGCTGACCCGCTTCGGCGTCCTGGCGTTCGCCATCGCCGCCATCGTGGTGGTGGCGGACCGGGTGACCACGTCGCTCGCCGTGGACCACCTCCATGACGTGCGGCACGTCTGGGGGCCCTTCGGCCTGGCGCTCACCTACAACTCGGGCTTCGCCTTCAGCCTCTTCAGCGGCCGGGCGCTTCTCGTGACGGTGCTGCTGTGCGTCGGCGTCGTGGTGCTGGCCTTCGTCGTGGCCCAGGTCCGCACCGTGCCCCTGGCGGTGGGGTCGGGCCTGGTGCTCGGCGGCGCCATCGGCAACCTGAGCGAGCGGATCGTCGGCGGCCCCGGGGGACAGGTGCCCGACTTCATCACGCTCGACTACTGGCCCACGTTCAACCTGGCCGATGCCTGCGTGACCGTCGGCGTGATCGTCATCATCGTGGCCCTGCTCTTCGGTGGCCGCGCTCCGGTCCAGACCAAGGCCGGGCAGGCGGCGTGAACCGGATTTCGAATCGAGCCCGGGTCAGGCGGCGCCGAGGCACCGGCGAGGAGACCATTTCGACCGAGGTCCCGGCGCTGCTGGCGGGCGTCCGGGTGGACCGGGGCGTGGCCATGGTGGCCGACGTCTCGCGGGGCGCGGCCGCCGCAGCTGATCGCAGACGGGCGGGTCCTGGTCGACGGCTCAGCCGTCACGGTGGGCCGGGTGGTGCTCCGCGAGGGCGCCACCCTGACCATCGTGCTGCCCGCCGCGAAGGCGACGGGGTGGCGCCGGAGCCCGGCGTGCGCTTCGAGGTCGTCTACGCCGACGACGCGGTGGCCGTGGTGGACAAGCCGGCCGGGCTCGTCGTGCATCCCGGGCGCGGGGCACGACGAGGGGACCCTGGTCGGGCGGTCTCCTGGCCCGCTTCCCCGACCTGGCCGAGCTGGTGACGGCCGGCGTGTGCCCACCCGACCGGCCCGGCATCGTGCACCGGCTCGACAAGGGCACCTCGGGCCTGCTCGCCGTGGCCCGGACCGAGGAGGCCTACCGGGCGCTGGTCGACCAGCTGGCGACCAGGACGATGGAGCGCCGGTACCTGGCCCTGGTGGCCGGCGACGTGGCCGACGACCGGGGTGAGGTGGAGGCGCCGATCGGCCGCTCCACCCGCACGCCGACGAAGATGGCGGTCACCGCCTCGGGCAAGCCGGCCCGCACCGCCTACACGGTCGTGGAGCGGCGGAGCGGCGAGAGGCCGACCACCCTGCTCGAGCTCGCACTCCAGAGCGGGAGGACGCATCAGATACGCGTGCACATGGCGGCCATCGGGCACCCGGTGGTGGGGGACGCCCGCTACGGGGTGCCGGACAAGCGGCTCGGGTCCGGGCGCTTCTTCCTGCACGCCTTCAAGCTCGCCTTCGCCCATCCGGTCACGGGCGAGCGCATCGAATTCACGTCGCCCCTGCCCGAGGACCTCCAGGCCTATCTGGGCTGATCCGGCCGGCTCCGCCGCTGCGGAACCGGCCTCGACCAGACACTCAGACTGCGCGTTACGGGCGCGGGGACCCCGGGCCGAGGCCCGGAGTCGGCGTGGCTCAGGCCGCCTCGTGGATGCCGACCACGTCAGCATCGAACGAGAGCGCAGCCAACGCCTCCTCCTCGGCCCGGCGCACTCGGCGGACGCCCACGCCGAGTCGCTCCGCCGTCGACTGCAACGAGGCGGGGGAGTCGCCGTCGAAGCCGAAGCGGAGTCGCAGGACGTCTCGCTGCAGGCCGGGCAGGCGCTCGACGGCGTCGCGGACCCGCTCGTAGACCATCGTCTCCTCGACGTCCACCACGAAGTCCGAGCTGTCCGGGGCCACCAGCTCCCCCAGCGTGGTCGACGACTCGAGCGCCGCCGGCTGGTCGAGCGATGCGGTCACGCGGGCCACATCCTCGAGCGACTCACGCTCGTCGGCGGTCATGCCCGTGGCCTCGTCCAGCTCGGCCACCGTGGGCGCGCGGCCCAGGGTGCTGGCCAGCTCGGACTTGGTCAGCTCGAGGCGCTGAATCTGCTCACCGACCTCGAGGGGGATGCGGATGGTGCGGCCGTGCTGCTGCACGGCGCGCTGCAGGGCCTGGCGGATCCACCACGTGGCGTAGGTCGAAAACCGGAAGCCGCGCTCCCAGTCGAACTTGTCGACGGCACGCATCAGGCCGAACGTGCCCTCCTGGACCAGATCGGCCATGTCGACTCCCCGGTCCTGGTAACGCCGGGCCCAGTGCACCACCAACCGCAGGTTGGCGGCCACCATCTGCTTCCGCGCCGCATCGTCTCCGGCTGCGACCCGCTTGGCCAACTCAACCTGCTGCTCGTGATCGGGCATCGGGAATTGGTCGAGGTCTCGCAGCATCAGTCCCAATGTGTCCGACGTGCTCACCGCGCTCTTCATCCTCGCTCCAGACGTTTCTTTGCTCACTCTCAGTCGTACGTACCCGGGTGTATCCGGGATCAACCTGTCGGGTATAACCGCGTGGACCTCCCGATCATTCCATCGGGGTGTTCGCACCGAGTTGCGCCGATTTCCGGCCCGTGGTGGTCTACGGCCCATGCCTGGCCGGATCGTCCTCCTCCGCCATGGTGCGACGGAGTGGTCCGAGACGGGACGGCATACCGGCCGCACCGATATTCCCCTCCTTCCCGAGGGCTGTGAGCAGGCAAAAGCCGCTGGCCTGCTGGTTCGTCAATTCGGCCCCGCCACCTTCGGGCAGGTGCTCACGAGCCCGCTGGTCCGGGCCGAGGAGACCTGCAGCCTGGCCGGGTTCGTCGGGGAGTCCGACCCCGATCTCATGGAGTGGGACTACGGCGCCTACGAGGGGTTGACCACCCCCGAAATCCAGGAGCGCCGGCCCGGCTGGACGCTCTGGGACGACGGCGTTCCGGGGGGGGAACGGGCCGCCGACGTGGGCCGCCGGGCGGACCGGGTCATCGAGCGGGCGCGGTCGATCGAGACGGACACGCTCTGCGTGGCCCACGGCCATGTCCTCCGCGTGCTGACGGCGCGGTGGCTCGGGTTGCCTCCCGTGGCGGGCCGCCTGTTCCTCCTCCGGACCGGAGCGGTATGCGTCCTCGGCTGGGATTGGAACTGGCCGGCGATCGAGGCCTGGAATATCAGGGGATAAGGGGCGAAGGCGATGCGGCTAGACCGTCGCCACCACGCCACCCTGGGCCCGGGCGACCATGTCGGCCAGGCTGTACGACTGGAGCCTGGTGCGGATGGTCTCTCCGACATCGGCCCACACGGCGAGCAGGACGCACTGCCCTTCGTGGTCGCAGGCGCCGTTTTCGTGCGGCTCGCCGAAGTCACCCGCCGCGATGGGGCCGTCGACGGCCGAGACGATCTGGGCCAGGGAGATCTCCTCGGGAGGGCGTGCCAGGACGTAGCCGCCCCCCACGCCCCGCTTCGACCGGACCAGGCCGGCGCCCTTGAGGGCCAGGAGGATCTGCTCCAGGTAGGGCTGGGGGAGGGCGGTCCGGACCGCGATGTCCCTGACGGACGTCGGGGTCTCGGCCCCGTGCAGGGCCAGCGAGAGCAGCGCCCGGCTGGCGTAGTCACCCCGCGTGGAAACCCTCACAACGGGTAATCCTACCGGCCCGTTCGTGACTGGAGGGGGTGCGTCGTAGGGTGTCCCCTCGTGAGTGACGGCACAGCGGCCCGGGGCACTGTTTCCGTCGCGGGCCCAGGCGAAGCCCAGCCGGGAACGCAACCCGAACCGGTCCTCCCGGACTGGGAAGGCCCGTGCCTCCAGCACGTCGTGCCGACCCTGCTGGGCGAACTGACCCATCCGGGCCGCACGCCGCTGCCCGGATGGTTCCCCGACCCCGTGAAAGGGGCCAACCAGGTCGTCCTCCTCGTCATCGACGGCCTCGGCGAGGAACAGCTCCGCGAGCGCGCCGCCCTGGCCCCCGTGCTGGCCAACGCCACCGGTGGACCCATCACCTCGGTGGCCCCGAGCACCACTGCGTGCGCCCTGACCACGCTGGTGACGGGGAAGGTGCCGGCCGAGCACGGCGTGGTCGGCTACCGGGTCGCCATCGGGGGCGACGTCATGAACGTGCTGCAGTGGTCCCTCCGTGGAGCGGACGCCCGCGCCTCGGTACCGCCGTCGAGCTTCCAACCGTTCGAGTCGTTCCCCGGTGCACCCGCTCCCGTCCCGGTGGTCACCCGGCACGATTTCGGGCCGACGGGGTTCACCGCCGCCCATCTGGGCCGGCTGGAGCTGCACCGCTGGCATACGCCGGCCGGACTGGTCACCGCCGTCCGCGATCTGACATCTGGCGGCGCTCCCTTCGTGTACGCCTACTACGAGGGCATCGACAAGGTGGCCCATGCGGAAGGGCTCGGCCGGTACTACGACGACGAGCTCCGAGCGGTCGATCGCCTCGTCGCCGATGTCCTCGAGGCGATCCCGCCCGGGACGGCGCTCGTGGTCACGGCGGACCACGGGCAGGTCGAGGTCGGCAACTCGGTAGAGCTCATCGGGGCCGAGATCATGGAGGCCGTGACGCTGATCAGCGGGGAAGGACGGTTCCGCTGGCTCCACGTCCGCCCCGGCGCCACGGACGACGTCGCCGCCATTGCCTCCGCGCTCCACGGCGATGTCGCCTGGGTGCGCACCAAGGAGCAGCTGATCGCCGAGGGGTGGCTCGGCGGTGTGCCGTCGGCGGAGGTCGCAGAGCGGCTGGGCGATGTCGCACTGGTGCCGTTCGCCCCGACGGCCTTTCTGGATCCCGCCGACACGGGGGAGCTGCGTCTCAAGGCCCGTCACGGATCCCTCACGGCCGCCGAGATGTACATCCCCCTTCTGGGCTGGCGGGCATCGTGAGCCGGATCAGGTCGGTGGCAACATTGGCGCGCGCCCTACGGGGCGTGCGGGCACCGGGGGCCGGCGCGCGATCGCGGAGAGTTGGACAGGGACGAAAGGCACTATGGCTGATTCGACGAACGACGACGTGACCGAGGGCGAGACGCCCCGAGACGGATTGGACGGAGCGATCTCCCCCGACGAGGTCCTGGCAGGCGGCAGCCAGGACGAGGCGGGGGAGGGGAACACGGAGTCCGTGAACCAGCCCGCCAAGGTCCTGCGCATCGGCTCCATGGTCAAGACCCTGCTCGACGAGGTGCGATCCGCACCCCTCGACGAGAAGAGCCGGGTGCGCTTGCGCGAGATTTACGAGCAGTCGATCCGCGATCTCTCGGAGGTGCTGTCGCCCGACCTGGTGGCGGAGCTCGAGCGGATGGCCCCGCCCTTCGACAACGATGCGCCGAGCGATGCGGAGTTGCGCATCGCCCAGGCGCAGCTCGTCGGCTGGCTCGAAGGGCTGTTCCACGGGATTCAGGCAACGCTCATGTCGCAGCAGATGGCCGCCCGGGCCCAGCTCGAGGAGATGCGCCAGCGCGGGCTGCCCTCGGCGGGCGAGTCGGGGCGGACGGGCGCCTACCTCTGATTCCCCTGTCAGCGGGACGGCGTCGCCTCCTCCGTCCCCGGCTTCGCCTCGCGGGTTAGATTGCTGAGTCCGGGGCGAATGACACAGCTGTAAGTTCCACTGGACGTGGCGAAAGGAGGGCCGGTGTCGGAGCGGTCGTTTACGCATCTGCACACCCACACCGAGTTCTCCATGCTGGACGGGGCGGCTCGGGTGGGGGACCTGGTCAAGGCTGCCGTCGCCGACGGCCAGCCGGCCCTGGGCATCACCGACCACGGGAACATGTACGGGGTCCTGGACTTCTACAAGGCGTGTCGCGACCAGGGCGTGGTGCCCATCATCGGGACCGAGTCCTACATGGCCGCCGAGTCGCGCCGGGAGCGCCCGGTGCGCCGGGGCCGGGTCGACGACACGGGGGGCGACGTCGACGGGGGTCAGAAGCTCTACTACCACCTCACCCTGCTGGCCGAGACAGTGCAGGGCTACCGGAACCTCATGCAGCTGTCCTCGGCGGCGTACCTGGAGGGCTACTACTACAAGCCCCGGGTCGACTGGGAGTTGCTCGAGCGCCACCACACGGGGCTGATCGCCACGACCGGGTGCCTGGGTGGAGTGGTCCTCCAGGCGCTGTTGGCGGGGGACCTCGAGGGGGCCGAGAAGAAGGCGGCACGGCTGCAGGACATCTTCGGCAAGGACAATCTCTTCGTCGAGTTGCAGGACCACGGGCTCGCCGAACAGCACCGCACGAATCCGCAGCTGATCGAGATCGCTCGTCGCATTGACGCACCGCTCCTGGCCACCAACGACAGCCACTACACCCACCGCGAGGACGCCGTCGCCCACGACGCGCTCCTGTGCGTCCAAACGGGTGCGCTTCTGTCCGACACCAACCGCTTCAAGTTCGACGGCACCGAGCACTACCTCAAGACGGCGGCAGAAATGCGTCATCTCTTCCGTGAGGTGCCCGAGGCATGCGACAACACGCTGCTCATTGCAGAGCGGGCCGATGTGCAGATCGAACTCGGCAAGCCGAGCCTGCCCGAGTTCCCCGTGCCCGACCGCTTCAGCGGCGAGACCTACGAGGAGCGGGCGCTGGCCTACTTACGCGACCTGACGTACGAGGGCGCCCGGGAGCGCTACGGCGCATCGTTGCCCCACGACGTCGTGGAGCGGATCGACTACGAGTTGAGCGTCATCGGGAACATGGGCTTTGCGGCCTACTTCCTCGTCGTGTGGGACCTCATCCGCTTTGCCCGCGAGTCGAACATCCGGGTGGGGCCGGGACGAGGGTCGGCGGCCGGCTGCTGCGTGGCGTACTGCTTGAAGATCGTGGATCTCGACCCGATCCGATACGACCTGCTCTTCGAGCGCTTCCTGAACCCAGGCCGCAAGCAGATGCCGGACATCGACATGGACTTCGACGAGCGCTACCGCGCCGACGTGATGCGCTATGCGGCCGAGAAGTACGGCAACGACCGCGTGGCCCAGGTCATCACCTTCTCGACGATCAAGGCACGGGCCGCGGTGCGCGATGCGGCGCGGTGCTGGGGAAGCCCTACATCGTCGGCGACCGGATCGCCAAGGCGATGCCGCCCCTCGTGATGGGTCGCGATACGCCGCTCTACGCGTGCGTCACGAAGACCGACGGGCACGAGGAGGGGTACGCGGCGGCGGCCGAGCTGCGCACCATGCGCGACACGGACCCCGACGCCAAGGAGGTCATTGAGGTCGCGCTCGGGCTCGAAGGCCTGCGGCGCCAGGACGGCATCCACGCCGCCGCCGTGGTGATCTCCCGTGATCCTCTGACGGACTACCTGCCCATCCAACGCAAGCCCGGCGCCGGCGAGAACCCCGAGGACGCGCCGATCGTCACCCAGTACGAAATGCACGGGGTCGAGGACCTCGGGCTGCTGAAGATGGACTTCCTGGGCCTGCGCAACCTCTCGGTGATGGAGCGGGCTCTGGACCTGATCGAGTTCGAGACCGGGACCCGGCCCGACATCGACGGGGTCGACCTGAGCGACGAGCCGACGCTCGAGATGCTGCGCCGTGCCGAGTCGATCGGCGTGTTCCAGCTCGAGGGCGCCGCCATGCGCCAGACCCTGCGCGCGCTCGCTCCCACGAGCTTCGACGACGTGGCGGCCCTCGTGGCCCTGTACCGCCCGGGTCCGATGGCGGCCAACATGCACCGGGACTATCCCGAGCTGAAGAACGGGCGCAAAGAGCTCACGTACCTGCACCCGGACATCGAGCCCATCCTCAAGGACACCTACGGGTTGATGCTGTACCAGGAGTCCGTGATGCGGGTGGCCCAGAAGTTCGCGGGCTACAGCCTCGAGGAAGCCGACAACCTGCGCAAGGCGTGCGGCAAGAAGATCCGCGCCCTCATCGCCGCCGAGCGCGAGAATTCGTCGCCGGGTGCGTCACCGAAGGCTACGGCGAGGAGTTGGGGACGCAGCTCTTCGACATCATCGAGCCGTTCGCCGACTACGCCTTCAACAAGTCCCACTCGTACGGCTACGGCCTCGTGGCCTACCAGACGGCGTGGCTCAAGGCGCACTACCCGGTCGAGTACATGTCGGCGCTCCTGACCTCGGTGAAGGACAACAAGGACAAGACGGCGATCTATCTGGCCGAGTGCCGGTCCATGGGGATCGAGGTGCTCGTGCCCGACGTGAACCGCTCGGTCGCCGAGTTCGCGCCCGACATCACCGTGGCCGAAGACGGCAGCCGCCGGCCCGAACAGTCGATCGTCTTCGGGCTCGCCGCAGTACGCAACGTAGGTGAGAGCCTGGTGGAGCGGATCGTGGTGGAGCGCAACGCCAACGGGCCGTTCGAGGACGTCTTCGACTTCTGTGCCAGGGTCGACCCGGTCGTCCTGAACAAGCGGACCATGGACTCGCTGGTCAAGGGGGGTGCCTTCGACTCGCTGGGTCACCAGCGGCAGGGGTTGTGCCTGGTCCTCGAATCGATCGTGGAGCGCACACTCGAGCGCCGCAAGGAGCAGGACCTGGGCATCACCTCCCTGTTCGCCGCCTTCGAGGACGAGCAAGCCGATCCCGGATGGGGTGGGGCCAAGGTGGCCATCCCCGACACGGAGTTCGACAAGGCCCAGCGCCTGGCCTTCGAGAAGGAGATGCTCGGTCTCTACGTGAGCGACCACCCGCTCATGGGCTACGAGGCGGCGATGGCCCGGCACACCGACTGCACGCTCTCGGACATGCGGGAGGACGACACGGCAGCAGGGGACCGCGCGCCGGTGCGGTCGGTGGGCGGTGTCGTGACCGAGTTGAAGAGGTCCTATACGAAGAAGGGCGACCTCATGGCCCGCTTCGTGCTCGAGGATTTGCAGGCGGCCATGGAGGTCTTCGTCTTCCCGAAGACGATGGCCGAGTACGGCGCCCTCATCGAGAACGACGCCATCCTGGTGGTGCGGGGGCGGCTCGACACCCGTGAGGAGGAGCCCAAGATCGTCTGCATGGAGGTCTCCCGCCCCATCCTCGAACGAGGCCAGGAGGACCTGCACATCACGCTGCCTCTGGGCGTGTTGACCGACGCCAAGGTCGACGGGTTGAAGGACGTGCTGAGCGGGCATCCGGGGCCGTCGCCGGTGCTGCTCCACGTCGGCGCCAAGGTCCTGCGCCTCCCGCCCGAGTTCAACGTGGACTGCCGCAACGGCCTGGTGGGCGAACTCAAGCGGTTGCTCGGCCAGAGCGCCGTCCTCTCCTGAGAGAAGAACAACGGCACCAAAAAGACCGTCTGACCTGGGGTGATATATGGGGTCACGACGACCCAGCACCGCCTTCGAGGCCAGGCCGGTTGGGAACGCGTCGGAGACAACCAGTAGACTGACCTCATGCCGATCGTAGTGAGCACCAAGGATTGCACTGCGCTCAGCGATGCTGAGCTGGTTGAAATGGCGGATCTTTGTGCGGACCGGCCGCCCGGTTTCGACATCGGCTATCTCTCCAAAGAGCGTGAGGCGTGGGTGCTGATCACCCAGGCCCGGGAGGGGAACAAGCTGCGGGGGTACTCCTTCTGCACCCTCGAGCGCATCGGGGGGACTCCGTCCCTTCTCGTGGGTCTGGCGCTCGTCGACCGGACCTCGCGGGCGGAGGCGGCACTCAAGGCCATCATGGCCGACCAGTACCGGCGGGCCCTGCTGGCCTTTCCCGACGAGGACGTCCTCCTCGGGACCCGCCTGCTGACGCCCGAGGGTTTTCGTGCCTTCAACGGGCTGCAGGACGTCGTGCCTTTCCCCGGCCACAAGTGCTCGGGCGAGGAGCGGGCCTGGGCGCGTCGCCTGTCGAAGCGTTTCGGCTGCGAGAGCCGGCTCGACGACCGCACCTTCGTGCTCAAGGGCGATGGTTCCGTGGCCGGCGGTCTGGACTTCGTGGCCGCGAAGGTCAAGATCCCCGAGGGGGTCGAGACGCACTTCGACAGCTTCAAGGCCGACCGGGGCGACCGCCTGGTGGCCTTCGGGTGGGCCATGGCCGAGGACCTGGCCGGGGGCAAGCTCGGCCGCTGAGCCGGGTGGTCCCGCCCCGGCGGGCGGCGACATCAACCCTGGGCAAGACCGCGGCGCACACCTTGTAGCAGTGGCCGTCCCGGGGTGGGCTGACCGTCACCAAGAGGTACTGGGGCTCGAATCCCAACGCGGTCGAGAGGCTCTTCCCGCTCAGGCGCTCGCGTCGGGCCGCGTCGAGCGCGCGGGCGGCGTTGCGGTCCTCGACCGGGAGCCATACGTCGTCGCGATCCCATCCGAAGCGGACCCAGGTCGTGCCGTCGCCCTGGCGCCGGATCAGCTGTGGCCGCCTGGTCGGCTCAATGAGGGCCACCGAAGGCCGGAAGCCCCGGAACTCCCAGTAGGGCGCTGACGGCCCGGGGAACCCGAGCAGGGGCCCGTCGGGCGACGCCACCAGCCTCCGGAGCAGCTTGCGCAGGTGCCGGCCCCGCAAGGTGCCGACGTGGCGGGGCAGATCGGCCACGGTGGTCGCCTCCGGCCGCGCCAGGTCGTCCCGTTCGGGATCGTCGGCCAAGGTCACCTCGACCACGTCGAAGGTGCTGATATCGGGTTCGTGCCCCTCGGGCCACGGCACCCGGACGCGCATGACCGTCCGCGTGGCCAGGTCCACCACGGTGGTGTCCTCGAGCGTGGACGACAGGACGAGCAGATGGAGCGTGGAGCCACCGGCCGTCGGGACGCGCTCGGTCCGACGGGCCGAGCGGCGCAGGAGGCGCGCCGGGTCGGTCGTGGTCTCGGGTCGCCGCCGGGTCGCTGGTTCGGTTGTCTCGGCAGGTTCGTCATGCGCCGTGTGGTCGTGCTCCAGGGCGTCGACCTCTGCGTCGGCGTCGGCGTCATCGGCATCGGTGCCGACGCTGCCGGTGCTGTTCCCGGCGCTGCGTGTGACGCTTTCGCCCGCACCGGCGGTGCCGCCGATGCGCCGGCGGGTGCCGATGTCCTCCCCGTCCGTGTCCGGATCCACAAAGGGGCCGCTCATACGAGCAACGGCTCCAACTGGCCGGCCAGGGTGGCGGCGTCCGCGGCCGGTACCTGGCACGAACGTCCCTGGCACACATAGGCCAGCCCGGGCTCAGGTGGGCGCCCTTCGAAGAGTGCGCCTCCGTCTGGCTCGCCCCACACGGTGACGGCCGTCGGGAGCCAGTTCGCCCGTATTTCGGCCAGCAGGTCGGACCGATCACCCGTCACGACGATCTCATTGCCGTCGCTCCACAGGGGGAGTGCCGCCACCATGTCGGCCAGCGCTCCCGGGTGTCGTTCCAACAGCGGTCCGGCCAGGCCCAGCGTGCGCTCAATCGCCTCGTCGAGCCTCGGATCGTCGACCAGGGCATTGGCGTGCAGGAGGGCGGCGACGGCGACGGAGTTGGCGGCCGGGACGGCACCGTCGAGGAACTCCTTGGGGCGGACCACGAGCGCCTCGGCGTCGCTCCCCGTCGTGAAGAACCCTCCCGAAGCGTCGTCCCAGAACAGGTCGAGCAGCTGGTGGACGGCGCTGACGGCCCGTTCCCGCCACAGGGCCTTGCCCGTCCATTCCGACAGCCGATAGGAGGCTTCGGCGAGCCAGGCGTAGTCGGTCGCCACGGCCAGGTGCCGTGCCCGTCCACCCTGCCAGCTCCGCATCAGTCGTCCGTCGACGTACATGGAGGACCAGAGGAATTCGCCGATCTCCTCGGCACGGCGTCCGTAGTCGTCACGGCCCGTGGCGGCTGCGACCTCGGCCAGCGTGGCGACCGTCATGGCGTTCCACTCGGTCAGGACCTTCTCATCGCGCGCCGGCTGGACCCGCTGGGCCCGGGCCGCCGCCAGCAGGAGGCGGGCCGCTTCCACCTCGGGCGGCCGCACAAGCGACGCTCCGACGGGACGCACCGGAATGGAGCGGCCCTCCCAGTTGCCGCCGGGTGTGATGCCGTACCACTCGGCGGCCGGCCCGACCAGGGGCGCGGGAAGGATCTGGCGTACCTCGTCGAGCGTGAACGTCGCGTGCGCGCCCTCGACACCTCCGGCGTCGGCGTCGAAGGATGAGTACAGCGCTCCCTCGGGTGTCGAGAGATCGCGCAGCACGAAATCGAGGGTCTCGGTGACCACGACGAGATATTCCGCTCGTCCTCCGTCCTGCCACGCGTGGAGATAGGCCCGGGCCAGCTGCGCCTGGTCGGTGAGCATCTTCTCGAAGTGGGGAACCAGCCAGCGCGCATCGGTGGAGTAGCGGCAGAACCCGCCGACGAGGTGGTCGTAGATGCCGCCTGCCGCCATGCCGTCGAGCGTCCGCAAGCCCATGTGCCGGGCGTGGGCCGCGTCAGGCCCGCCGCGGCGGGCGCGCCGAAGGCAGAGCTCGACGAGGGTGGGGCGGGGGAACTTCGGCGCCGGTCCGAAGCCGCCCCATTCCGGATCGAATCCCCCTGCGAGGCCGTTGACCACCTGCTCGAGCAGGACTTCCGTGTCGAGCCCGACTGCGGCCGCCGCTCCGGCCAAGCGAAGCAGGGGAGCGCCGTCGCCCGGCACGCCGCCGCCAGCACCCGCCTCCTCGCTCAGCGCCTCCGCCAACCGGAGCTCCCGCCGCACCGCGCCCACGAGTGCATCGGCCTGCTCGAGCACCTGTGCCCGCTCGTTGGCCCAGGCGTCGCCCAGCGCCTGCACCACCCGGCGGAAGGACGGCATGCCGTGGCGCTCGACAGGTGGGAAGTAGGTCCCGGCGTAGAAGGGGCGCCCGTCGGGCGTGCAGAAGACCGACATGGGCCAACCTCCTGCCCCCGTGAGGGCCTGGGTGGCCGCCATATAGACCGCATCGAGATCGGGGCGCTCCTCACGGTCGACCTTGACCGAAATGAAGGACTTCGCCAGCTCCGCCGCCGTGTCGGGATCCTCGAAGCTCTCGTGGGCCATGACGTGGCACCAGTGGCACGAGGCGTACCCGATGGACACGAACAGAGGTTTGTCCTCGTCGCGGGCCCGTTGCAGGGCCTCGTCCCCCCAGGGGAACCACTCCACCGGGTTGTCGGCGTGCTGGCGTAGATACGGGCTCGTCTCGTCGGCGAGGTGGTTCACGGGCGCGATGCTACGGCTCCTTCCCCCGGGAGCGGCACACGGTGGCTGCCGTGCAAGGCTCAGGCGATGGAGCTCGAACTCAACGGAAAGACGGCACTGATCACCGGCGGGAGCCGTGGCATCGGCCTTGCCCTGGCCTCCCGCTTCGTCGAAGCCGGTGCCAACGTCATGATCGTGTCGCGGAAGGCGGATGACCTGGCGGAGGCAGCCGCGGGACTCGTGGCCGCGGGGGCCCCGGAGGCCAGGGTGGCGTGGACCGCCGCCCACGTCGGGAACCCGGAGGACGCCCAGTCCTCTGTCGCTGAGACGCTGGACCGCTTCGGCCAGCTCGACATCCTGGTCAACAACGCCGGGACCAACCCGTACTTCGGGCCGATGATCGACATCGACGTGACACGGGCGCAGAAGACGTTCGAGGTCAACCAACTTTCGGTGCTGGTGTGGACGGCAGCGGCCGTGAAGGCCGGTCTGCGCGGATCGGTCATCAACATGGCCTCCATCGGCGGCCTCGAGGTCGAACCGGGCATCGGTTGGTACAACGTCACGAAGGCCGCAGTGCTCCACATCACGCGGCAACTCTCCTTTGAGTTGGCGCCTGACGTGCGCGTCAACGCGCTGGCGCCCGGATTGGTGAAGACGAAGTTTGCGGCCGCGCTCTGGGAAGGCCCGGGCGAGGAGCGGATCGCCGCCCACATTCCCCTCGGCCGGTTGGGCCTACCCGACGACGTCGCCACCGCGGCGCTCTTCTTGGCCTCCGACGCCGCTTCCTGGATCAGCGGGCAGACGTTCGTCGTCGATGGCGGCACGACCGCGCAGCCCTCCGGCGGGGTGGGCTGACGAGGCGTTCCTTGGCGCCCGGTGCCGTCGCCCGTCGCCATGTCACACAGCGCGGCCCTGTTCCGTCTGAGAGAAGTGACAGAGAATGCACAGAGGAAAGAAGGGAGAGCCATGGCTCACGTCCCACTAGAGAACCGCCCGAAGGGCCTCGTCGCCCGACTGAGTGTCCGCTACACCAAGCGTCGCTTCGGCCAGATGGTCGAGCCCACCGCGGCAGCTTCGCATCACGCCGGGGTCCTGGTGGCCATGGGCAGCCTCGAGACAGCAGTCCAATACGGCTGGAAGAAACTCGATCCGACTCTGCGCTGGCTCGCCGTGCAGTCGACCGGCATGCAGATCGGCTGCTCCTGGTGCGTCGACTACGGCTACTACGAAGGAATGCACCGCGGCATCGATCCGGCCAAGGTGCGAGCGGTCGGCAGCTGGCGTACGAGCGATCTCTTCGACGAGCGCGAGCGGGCGGTCCTCGAGTACGCGGAAGTGGCAACCGGCAGCCCGGCTGAGGTCTCCGAGGAACTGGCTGCCCGCATCCGGACGCACCTCACTGACCCAGAGTTCGTCGAGCTCGCCGCTTGGGTTGCCCTGGAGAATTTCCGCTCCCGGTTCAATGCCGGCCTCGGCCTGCGCAGCCAGGGGTTCTCGGACCAGTGCGAGATACCGATGCGGGACGTCAGCGCGGATGCCGTTGCCTGAAGTGTCGCCGCCTGACATGTCGCCTCCCGACCTCGAGGCTGACGCGGCGGCCTTCGAAGAATGGCGCCCACTGCTCTTCGGCATCGCGTATCGCATGCTGGGGAGCGCCGCCGACGCGGAGGACATCGTCCAGGACGCCTCCATCCGCTGGCTCCGCCGCAAGGACGATGCGGTCCAATCGACCCGCGCCTATCTGGTCACCATCGTGACCCGCCTGTGCCTCGACCAACTCGATTCGGCGCGAGCGAGGCGCGTGACCTACGCGGGCCCATGGTTGCCTGAGCCGGTAGTGGTCGAGGAAGAGGCGGCGGCCGACCAGGCGGACTCGCTCTCACTGGCCTTCCTGGTCTTGCTCGAAGAGCTCACACCGCTCGAACGTGCCGCCTATCTGTTGCACGACATCTTCGGCTACTCGTTCGACGAGGTCGGCCGGTCGTTGGGACGCTCGCCGGCGGCGTGTCGCCAGCTCGGGTCACGGGCGCGACACCGGGTGGAGGAGCGCCGTCAACGCTTCGATGCCGATTTGCGACAGGGTCGCGCGCTGACGGACCGCTTCCTCGTGGCCTGTGCCACGGGGGACCTGTCGGGGCTCCTCTCCATGCTCTCCGATGACGTCGTGGTGTGGACCGACGGCGGCGGCAAGGTCCGCGCCGCCATGCGCCCGGTGGTCGGTCCGTACCGGAGCTCGCGGTTCCTCCTCAACGTGGCCAAGAAGGTGCAGGGCTTGCCGCACACCACGGTCCTCAACGGGCAACCAGCCGCCGTGTTGCTCCATGGCGGCGTGGTGGTGGGAGCGATCGTGCTCGACATCATGGACGGGTCCATCGTCGGTGTCCGTGTCGTGAGGAACCCGGACAAGCTCGCCCGGCTGAACGCCAGCTGGTCTGACCCCGCCGGCCGATCCGAATCCGCCGTCCCCGCCGACGGTCAGTCCTGAGGCGACGGGGACTCGAGCGCCCGCCGACGGACCTTGCCGGCCGCGGTGCGGGGAAGATCGTCGACAAGGACCAGCTCCTTCGGCGCCGCCCAGGCGGCGATGTTTTCGGCGACCATCTGGCGCAGCTCGTCGAGCGAGGGGCCTCCGTCTACAGGCACGACCCAGGCCACCACCCGCTCGCCCCATTCCGGATCGGGCCGCTTCCAGATGGCGACCTCGGCCACGCCCGGGTGCATCACCAGGATGCGTTCGACCACATCGGGCCAGACCTTCTCTGCGCCGGTGGTGATGACGTCGTCGATGCGGCCGGAGACGACGAGCTTCCCGTCAGCGTCGAGGTGACCGGCATCACCGGTCGCGAACCAGTCCCGGGCGCCATCGGGCCCGGTGACTCGCCCGTCGTCGTTCCCGCCCCGGTAGCAGCGGAGCAACATCGGGGCCCGTATCAGGATCTCGCCCTCGCTGTCGTCGTCCACACCTCCCCCCCGAACGCGCGGCCCCTCATTCCCGCCGTCTCCGTGCGCAGCCGGTCGGAACGAGAGCTCCACCCCTTCGAGCGGCCATCCGTCGTAGACGACGCCTGAGCCCGTCTCGGTCATGCCGTACGTGGCGACGGCGTTGGGGGGGAGTGCGAAGGGAACCCTGCTGCCGCCGAGAAGGACGCAGGTGAAGACCGCGGGATCGAGGCGCTGGAGCGCGGTCGCCACCAGGGACACGTGTGAGACGAGGCCCGATCGCCCTGCTTCTTCCACGACCTCGGCTTCGAAACCTGGCAGGACCACGACGGGCGTGCCGGTGACGATCGAGCGCGTCACGACGGCGAGACCCCCGATGTGCGCCAGCGGCAAGCAGGCCATCCACACGTGCTGGGCAGGGTCGATGCCGAGCCGGGCTGAGGTCGCCGCTGCCGAGGCGGCGACGGCGTCATGGGTGAGCACCACGCCCTTGGGATGTCCCGACGTGCCTGACGTCGCGACGACCAACGCGTCGCCATCTTCGACCCCGATACCGTCGGGAAGCGCACGCTGGTCGCCGTCCGAGCCCACTATGCGCGTCGGGCGCAATGCGTCGAGCAGCACCTGTCGCGCGATCGGGGGGAGCCGGGGGTCGAGCGGAGCCGCAGCATCGCCCGTGTCCCAAATGGCCTGCAGTGCATCGACGAAGCCGATGCCACCGGGGAGGTCGAGTGCTACGAGCTCAGGCACCGGACAGCAGCGTAGCCATAGGTTTCTGACCTGGGATTCTGTGAGTTTTTTCCCATCAGACGTCCCATCTCTGTGGTTGCGATTTCCCTCAACGCCCCAGCTCAGCAGGTCAAGTGAACAGGCTACGTCCCATCAGCGGCAGCCGAGCTGAAATCAGAACGAGCACGGGGCTCGCAGGATGGGACCGCCCTCGCAGTCGAACCGAACGACTCGCACGAGAACTGGCCATCCGATGCTCTCCGAGCCAGCGGAAGTGGGCACTTAGGCCTGTGAGGTGTTTTCGTCGTGGTGCGACGCCTCAAGACGGTTCTTGAGCGCCGCCAGGTTCACGGGCATCTCGCGTCGAGCCTGTCGCTCGACCACGAGTGGCACCAGAAGTCGGCCGATGCCGTGGCCCTCGAACGCTAAGGCGATGGTCAGCTGTGCACTGCTCTGAGAGGTCGGCTCGACGGTGACATCGACCATGGCCCGGATCGGACCGGCCAACCCCCGGACACTCCAATGGCGCGGAGGGTCGAATCGAACAAGCTCAGAGATGTCGGGTCTGTCGGAAAACCCGATGCGTCGCGTCGTATGGCAGTGGTCGCCGACCTTGAGGGCGCCATCGCCCTCCATATGACCGCTCACCACGCCCCTTTGCCATTCAGAGAACCGGCTTGGGTCGGTCGCATAGGCGAACACGTCCTCGGTCGAACGATTGATCTCAGCGCTGGCGGTGATCGGCGGCATTGATCAATCTCCTTGGATGACCTCGGAGTAGCGAGCCAAGTAGAGCGGCCACCCACCATCGCTGTCGACACCGTCGCGCAGTGATTCCCAGCCCGGTCCGTGACGATCGAGACGGCGATGCTCGAGTTCGACACGTGTCCGTTCCGGGCTCTCTGCGACGAAACGCACTTCGACTTCGCTGGCGTTGCTCTTGTCCGCTTCGATCTGCCACTGAGGGCCGATATCCCAGCTAAAGACAACCCGATCTGGGGGCTCGTAGGCGAGGACGCGTGCCCATCTGCATTCGGTTCCGTCCGCCGCTCGATCGTAGATGTGACCTCCGACCTTCGGCTCGAATCTCGTTTCGGTGATGTCGGCACCAAGCAGGTTGTGCTCTGGAGGCTTGAAGTCGCCGAACCGATCGACGAAGGTGGCAAAGGCGTCATCGATCGGCGCATCCACGACGATATGGCGGCGGACAACAGGGTCAGCGGGCACGAGCTCTCCTCCTCTTCGGCGATCCTTGGACGAGTTCTTGGTAGCCGCTCAGCGCTCGATCCCAGAAGGTGTCGAGCTGGTCGCGCAGGGCCAGAACCGCGATTTCGTTGAGGTGGTAGATGCGGCGCGTGCCATCCGCCTGCTCCGCGACTAGCCCTGCGTCCTTGAGCACTTTGAGGTGTTGGGACACAGCAGAGCGGCTCACAGGCAGCGATGTCGGCGAGTTCGCCGACGGCCTTCGGTCCCTCGCTCAGGCGCAAGACGATTGCCCGGCGGGTCCCGTCTCCCAGGGCACCCCATACAGCTTGGTCAGTATCCACTAACGGTTAGTTCAACCTAACGGACTGGCGATGTCAAGCCCTCGTCCTTGGCCCCAGACGCGAAGCAGCGCGAGCTGACTCAAGCATTTTGGGGTAGTCCACAAGGGGCGTTCAGCCGTGTCAGTCGGCCCGCAGCAGCAGGGCCGTCGGCGTCCGTGCGGCAACGAGGCCGGGCAGGGTGGCGACGACGTTGGCCAACACGAGCGCGCCGAGCGCGACGAGCGCCACCGACAGGACCGGGACGCTTGGCTGGGGGACGGCGTAGATCTGGCGGGCGAAGAGGATCCAGAGCCAACGTCCGACGATGATCCCGAGCGGTATGCCGATCACGCCCCCGATGACCGCCGTCACCGACGCTTGCCATTCCACGGTCGCCACGAGCTGTCGCCGGGTGAAGCCGAGTGTTTTCAAGAGGGCCAGGTCGCGTCGCCTCCTCCGGACCGACGTAGCCAGGGTGAGACCCAAGGCGACGATGGCTCCCACGGCAAGTGCGGATGTCAAAAGGGCTGGGGTCACGCCCATGGTTCGATAGCTCACGATCTCAGCGGGCCGTTGCACGCCGAGAACGGAGACGGTGTCTCCCTGCGCGGCACCGTCGGGAACCGAGGCGAAGACCTTTTCGGCAGCGGTGGCAATGTGCTGCAGGTTGGCGAGGCCGGCCGCAGTAGGACAGGCCAGGGCGCACGCGAACGAAGATGAGATTTGGCCCGTCGAGCGCAGGGATCGAGCTGGCCATCGCCTGTTTGAACGAGGCGGGCAAGACAGCTTCCGACATGACTGCGCCGGTTCCCATAGAGGTGTGGTCGTCGATCACACTGGAGAAGCCCACGGCAGGCATGGTCGCCGTCCCCACCACGACGAGACGCGTGGGCGGCACGTACAACGGAGTACCGGGCGTACCGTAGGTCACGACCACCGTGTCGCCGATCTGTTTGTGCAACTGCGCGAGCGTGGCCGCGCCGAGAACGATCTGGTCCTTTCCTTCGAAGACGTGACCCGCGAGTATCGGCGGGCTGATTGGCGCCTTGGTCGCCGGATGGCCGTGCTCGAACAAGAACGGAACCCCCTGACCGTCGATTTCGGCAACGGTGTAGTCGTAGCCGGCCCAAGCCACGACATCGGGGTCGCGATCCAGGAGGGAGAGCGTCTGGGGGGGAGTCGTATTGCTGGCGTTCAACAGGTAGCTGAAGTTCCACCCGTAAAGCGCAGGATGCGACACCAGAGACTGCAGCCCACTCCCGAAGGTGAGGGTGGCCACCACCAGCGCCACAGCCAAGACGGTCCCCAACAACGCCGAGCGCACCGGCACCGCGGTTCGGCCGCGTCCCGATTCGAGGGCGAAGCGCATCCCGATTACGACGGGTGCCGGCGCTCCGGCCGAGGCCACACCCTCTACGACCTTCGAGTGGCGCTCGAGCGAAACCCGTGAGCGCTCCAATACCCGATGGGGTATTCCTCGATACGCGAGGACGACGGCCATCGTTCCGAGACCGACGATGAGCACAAGGAGACCGAGGCCGAGCACCGTCCAGTCGAAGGCGATCCCCCCGTCGGGATAGACGGGACGTACGGGACCTAGAGGTGAGAGCGGTGACAGCGCAACGGCGACGACCGCAGCCAGTAACGAGCCCACCACGATCGAAGCCAGGATGCCCACGAGACTGTCAGCGGCGATCGTCGTCGGCCCCGCCCCGAGGCAACGCAGAATCGATGACTCCTCCTCGACATCACGAAGCTGTCGAGAGATGAGTTGAAGACCGATCAGCAGCACGGCAAGAGCCGCAACGCCGCCGAATACAGCCAGGGCGATCGTGAGGGGTTCGACCGTCCGATTTACCTTGGCTTCGACGGGTGCGATGGCGTGGAATCCGTAGCTGTTGCCCGGCGGGGCTGCGCGAGCGAACTCTCGCTCGACGGCATTGACCTCGCTGTTCGCGTGATCAAGTTGAAGCCCGTAGGTGATCGCGCCGTCTTGCCCGCCGTCGGCGACGACCCTTCGGCCCAGGGCCGGGGTGAAAAAGACGAAGGTCGGAAATCGGTCGATGTCGTCCTCGACGACTGCATTGCTCTGCTGTACGAGTCCGACCAGCGTGGCGTCGAGTCGGATGCGCGGTCGGACGCGCGCCGTTCCGAATCCCGGCAGGGCCTGCTGGTCCAGGGTATAGATGCCGTAGGGGATCACCTGACCGACGTGGACCCCGAGCAGGCGCGCCGCGGACGCTGTCATCACAATCTCGCCGGGCCGATTGGGGTCGGCCATCCGACCCGATGTGACGGCCAGGCGGTCCTGGTCGAAGAAAAGGCCGTCGACGCTGGCGACAGGCTGGATGTCGTTGATGGCCCCGAGAAGGGGGGCACCGTCCGGCGCCAAAGGAGCGGCCGCAATGGGGACCGCCCCTTCGACATGCCTGACACCCGGCAAGCGAGCAATCGCTGCGACCGCGGATGTGGAGTAGCTCGGGGCGCTACCTCCTCCGCTGCTGGCCCCTCCAAACACCGTGACGCCAAGATTCGACGGGTTGGTGCTGGCCAAGTAGGTGGCAAACGCCGACTGGGTGCGTCGTGACCCGGCCAACGCGCCCATCGAGAGTCCGCCCACCAGTCCGACGAGGACGACCAACGAGAGATAGCCACCCCACCGATGGCGGAAAGTGGCCCGGTAGCGATAACCCGCCACACGAAGACTTCGGCTGGTCAGAGCCACGCACCACCCATCCCTTGCCGCCTCATGCTCTCATTCCCGCTTCACGCCTTGCTCATGGTGTGGTCCTGGTCCTCCAGCGCAAGTGTGCTGGAGCTCGGGGTCTGGACCAAGGGGGTTAGCCCCTTGGTCTGCCCTCGTGCCACCACCACGTCACGGGGGCGCCGTCGGAGGCCAAAGAGGCGACCAACCTGCGCAACTGCGGGTGAACGAACGGGACTTGGTTCCCAGCCCCGTCCGTCCCTGCGGACCGTCCCTTGGCGCCGTACCGAGACACCATGGATACGCAGTGGCCGAGCGGATGAATCCGGAGGTCTCCGGACTCTGCTGTCCACGCGGCAGGCATCGGGACTCGGAAGAGAAGGAGGGAATCCGAAGCAGCGCGACGTCCCGTTCCTGGACCACGAACTACCAGGTGGAACGTTACTTTGGCTCCCGGACAGTAGCGTAGGGCGCCGTGCAGACCGTGGTCACAGGAAGTCCTCATGATCCTCTCGATGATCTTCGCCCGCTTCCTCTTCCCGATTGGGAGTCGCGAGGTTCGTTCCAGGACATTCGCTACGACGTCGCAGACGGCATCGCCAAGCTGACGATCTGTCGTCCCGAGCGGCGGAACGCCTTCCGTCCGCAAACGCTCTTCGAGCTGACGGACGCCTTCACCATGGCCCGGGATGATCCCGATGTCGGCGTCATCGTCCTCTGCGGCGAAGGGCCTGACGCTTTTTGCTCGGGAGGGGACCAGAAGATCCGGGGCGACGACGGGTACATCGGGGACGACGAGGTCGCCCAGCGCGGCATCGGCCGGCTCAACGTCCTCGATCTCCAGATCCTGATGCGTCGCATCCCCAAGCCGATCATCGCCATGATCGCCGGCTACGCCATCGGCGGCGGGCACATCTTGCATCTGGTGTGCGACATCTCCATCGCGGCCGACAACGCGCGCTTCGGCCAGACGGGGCCGAAGGTAGGCAGTTTCGACGGCGGTTACGGATCGTCGATCTTGGCCCGGACCATCGGCCTGAAGCGGGCGAAGGAAGTGTGGTTCCTCTGCCGTCAGTACGGCGCCGAGCAGGCTCTCGATTGGGGCTTGGTGAACGCAGTCGTCCCATTGGACGACCTGGAGCGCGAGACCGTGGCCTGGTGCCGCCAGATGCTCACGCTCTCGCCGATCGCGTTGCGCATGATCAAGGCGGGCATGAACGCGGCCGACGACGGGCTCGCCGGAGTGCAGCAGCTCGCCGGCGACGCCACCATGCTCTTTTACATGACCGAGGAAGGGCAGGAGGGCCGGAACGCCTTCGTGGAACATCGAGCCCCGGACTTTTCGCGCTTCCCTCGGCGTCCGTGAGCCCTCCGCTCAAGTTGTGGGTCGCGGGCGCCCGCCCACGCACCCTGCCGGCCGCGGTTGTGCCGGTCGTCGTGGGTACCGCCGCCGGGTACATCTCGAGCGGGACCTTCGTCGTCACCACTCCGCAGATCTCCAGCGCCTGCCACGCCGCAGCGTGCGGCAGCTTCGACCGCAACGTGTCGTGGCTGAATGCCGTGCTGGCCTTGATCGTGGCGCTCGGCATTCAGGTCGGGACAAACTACGTCAACGACTACGCCGACGGTGTGCGAGGGACCGACGAACACCGTGTCGGGCCGGTGCGGCTCGTCGCGGGCAAGCTCGCGTCCGTGCGCGAGGTCAAGATCGCTGCACTGATCGCATTCGGCGTCGCCGGACTGGCCGGTCTCGGACTGGCAGCCCGTGTCACGTGGTGGCTGATCCCGGTCGGCCTCGTCTGCGGCATCGTGGGCTGGGCCTACACGGGCGGCCCTCGGCCGTACGGCTATCTCGGCTTCGGCGAGCTCTTCGTCTTCGTCTTTTTCGGTCTCGTTGCGACCGCGGGATCGGCCTACGTCCAGCATGCTCCCTTCGTCGTCAGCGTGGCCGGGCATCTGTTCGACTACCACTACGACTGGTGGTTCGCCTTCTGGGTTGGGGTCCCGGTGGGATTGCTGGCTGCTGCGCTGCTCCAGGCGAACAACCTGCGCGACATCGCGACGGACACCGAGTCCGGGAAGAAGACGCTGGCCGTGCGCCTCGGGCGGCGGCGAGCCGGTCTGCTCTACTGCCTCACCCTCATGGGCGTGGCGCTGTCCATAGGGGTCGTGTCCAGTTACCGGGAATGGGCGCTCCTGGCGCTCTTGGCGTTCCCCGTGGCCGCCACGCCGGTCCGACTGGCGCTGAGCGACCAACAGGGAAGAGCGCTGCTCCCCATGTTGGGGACGACGGCCCGCCTCCAGATGGTCGCCGGCGCCCTGCTTGCGATCGGAATCCTCCTATGACATTCCCTCGCACCGGCTCGATTACGTCCCGTCAGACAGGGCCGGGCCCCACCGCGTCGAGCCAGTGATGCACGATCCGGCCGGCCTGTTCGGGCTGGGCGAGGTGCACGGCGTGGCCGCCACCGGGTACCAGGGAGGCGACGCCATGTGGGACCAGTCGGGCCACTCGCAGCGCGTGCGAGGCAAAACGGGTGTCGTCCGACCCGGCCATGGCCAGGACGGGAGTGCCCAGCGTCGGCAGAAGGTCCCAAAGCGGAACCTGGGTGCCCGTTCCGCAGAGCCGCAAACTGGAAGCCAGACCGGCCGCGCTGTTGCGCAGCCGCTCCGAACGCTGCGCCGCATCACCGATCTCGAGTCGTTCGAACATCGGCCTGCTCAGCCAGCCGTCGATGAAGGCTTGGACGTCACCGGAAGCCTCGAGCCCGTCGGCCAGGGCATCGTCGGACTGGCGACGTCGCGCCCGTTCGTCCGGATCCTCCATTCCGGCGGTGACGCCGATGAAGACGACCGCGCGCAACGGCAGCTCCGCAGCGAGAGCCACATGCAGGCCCACCCGTGCACCGAGGGAGTAGCCGAGGAGGGCGCACGGCTGATCGCCGACCTCGGCGCGTACAGCGTCCGCTACCAGACCCGCCGTCGTCGGCAGGTCGGCCCGCACCGAACCGGAGTCGCCGTGTCCAGGAAGATCCACCGCGAGCAACGTGTGCGACTCGGCCAAGAGGTCACCGAAACGACCCCAGAGGCGCCCCGTCTGGGTGAAGCCATGGAGGACGATCAGTGGTGGCCCCGCTCCGCGCAGGTCGACATGGAGGGGCACGTCGGGTGAGCGTACAGGCCACGTTCACCGCAACCCTGGTCGACGAGTGGGTCCGCCTCGGTGTGACCGACGCAGTCGTCGGTGCCGGCTCGCGCTCGACGCCCCTGGCACTGCCGTTGGCCGAACGAATGCGGGTGCACGTCCGTCTCGATGAGCGAAGCGGTGCATTCTTCGCGTTGGGACTGGCCATGGCGACGGGCAGGCCGACGGTGATCTGCGTGACGAGTGGCACGGCCGCCGCCGAGCTGCATCCGGCAGTGGTGGAGGCGAATCATGCCGGAGTCCCGCTCATCGTGTGCACGGCAGACCGACCGCCCGAGCTGCATCACACCGGCGCGCCGCAGTCCATCGACCAGGTCGGCCTGTTCGGACCCGCGACTCGCTGGGCGTACGCGCCGGGCGTGCCGACCGAAGGCCAGGAGGAGACGTGGAGACCACTGGCCGTCCGCGCCTTCGGGGAGGCGATGCACGGAACCGGCGGCCCCGGCCCGGTGCATCTGAATCTCGAATTTCGAGAACCGCTCACCGGCACCGCGGATCCTCTCCCGGCACGTCCCGGTCCGAGGGTGGTCGTCCCGAAGACGCAGAGAGGCCCGACCACTCATGTGGAGTTCGAGCCCCTGCAGGGCAGGGGAATGATCATCGCGGGAGGCCCGTGGCCACACCGGGCGGACCCGGCCCGCGTAGAGGCACTCGCCGACAGGCTCGGCTGGCCCGTGTTCGCCGACCCGCTCTCGGGAAGCCGAGGGGAAGGAGCCATCGCGGCAGCCGACGCCATCGTCCGGACAGAGCTGCCGGTGCCGGAGAGCATCGTGCTGGTCGGCGCGCCGTGGCTCTCCCGGGCGGTGGGTACGTTCGTCTCGGCCGCTGCCCGCGCCGGTGCACGCATCGTCGTCGTCGACCCGTTGCGCCAGTGGGCCGATCCGTCACGAGTGGCGACCGAATTCCATCAGTGCGCGACGGACGCCTGGCTCGAGTCAGCCATCGCCACGGCGGTACCGACCGAACCGGACTGGCTCGACTCGTGGCGACAGCGCGAGTCGCTGGCGCAGGCGGCCATCGGCAAGGTGTTGGGAACCGAGCTCAGTGAGCCGCTCGTGGCGCGGGAGGTCCACCGCTCTGCGGCCGAGACTGGGGCCACCTTGGTGGTGGCGGCATCAATGCCTATTCGGGATCTGGAGTGGTACGCCGAAGCTCACCCGAGTCCGCCGCGGGTCCTCAGTAACCGCGGGGTAAACGGGATCGACGGCGTCGTGTCGACCGCATTGGGGATCGCCGAATCCGAATCCGGAGACGGCCGGGGTGTTCCAACGATCGCCCTCATGGGCGACCTGACCTTTCTGCACGACGTGTCGGGACTGGTGAACCTCGCGGACTCGCCGTGTACGTTCGTCGTGCTCGACAACGGTGGGGGAGGGATCTTCTCCTTCCTTCCGCAGGCGAGCGAGGTCGAGCCGGCCGTCTTCGAGCAGCTCTTCGGCACACCACCGAGCAGCGACATCGGCGCGGTCGCGCGCGGTTTCGGATTGCCGGTGCACCATGTCACCGCGCTGTCGGAGCTCGAACCTGCTTTGCGCGCGCCGACGCCATCGCTCGTCCGGGTTGTGGTGCCCGACCGCGCGCAGAACGTCGCGCTGCACGATGCGATCAACCAGGCGGTCCGTCTCGCGCTGCAGTGACGTTCGGAGAAGGGGTTGATGTCGATCGACGACCCGTCGGGCTCTTGAAGATCAGCTCCACGTTCGCGTCGCCTGAGATCTTCCATCCCATCTCGTGGACGCAGCGATGATGGTAGTCACACAGCTCAACCAGGTTGTCGAGGTCGGTGGGCCCGCCGTCGATCCAATGCCGAACGTGATGGACATCGGTGAACTCGGTGTGCGTGCAGCCGGGGAAACGGCATCCCTTGTCGCGACGCCTGATCTCGACGCGCTGCGGATCGCTGGGGTCCCGGCGGGTCCGACCGAGATTGAGGCTCCGGCCGTCGGCCCCGTCGGCAGAAACCAGGACTTTGGCGTCGCAGGCGAGTCGCCGGGCGACTTCCCGTGACACCGGGCCCAACACGTCGAGTTCGGCGCCGCCTTCGGCTCCGGCGAGGAATGTCATGTCGGCGTGCACGACCACTGTCGGGCGGTTGCGGCGAGCGCCGCCCGCTTGACCGGCACCCGGCGTGGTTCCGTCCTCCGGGTTCTTGCCTGTCGCGTCCGTCCGGCAGACGGAGACCAGGGCGTCGGCCATGCGCTGGTCGAAGGGTGTTCGATCCCGGGCGCGACGACTGGCTCGGGCGACGAGCGAGCTCTTGACCACTGCGTACTGGTCCTCGGGAAGCGTTCCCGTCAACGTCCTGCGCCGATCGTCGAAGCGAAGGAACCGCCTGGTGTAGAAGCCGCTCGACCGTTCGTCCGACTGGTTCCGGGCGGCTGAGGCGAGCTCTCGCACCTGTTTGGCGGACCAATGCGTCGCTTCTTCGGCCAGCCGGGCGTCGGTCTCAGGCTTGGCGACCTCCACGAGGGGCTTGACCTGGTCGAAGGAGAGTTTCCCCTGCGACAGCGCGTCGGCGATCTTGGGAAGCGACGGAAGTTTGGCCGCCGCCGTCACCCATTCGCGGGCGGTGGCGGCGGAGACGCCACAGCGCTGGACCAGCCAGGCGACCATGGATGTCGCACCGTCGATTCTCCACGCCCGCCGTTGGTCCAATTCGGCGACGGCGCTGAGGAGCTGACTCTGGTGTGCCGAGATCGCTCGGTGATGCTGGGTGACGCTCGACACCAGGGTTTCGGTTCGCCGCGAGACGGAGGCCGGGCGGGGTCCGTCTTTGACGAGGGCGGGTGCCATGCAGATGTGAACGGTCGCCGGCCCGGAGCCGAGAGGGCGACAAACAACGAAACGCCGGAGTCGCCGCCGGACCGTGTCGTGGCCCGTCAGCGATAGCGATCGGCGGGCACCCACTCCCCGTGGCTGCGCACCGGCAGGCGCGCCGGAAGGTGGATCGACCGCCTCGGGACGGCGACGGCCCAACGCGGACGCATCGAGGACATAGATGTCGCTCGCACCACGATCGACGTCGTCGACCACCGTCAGGAGCCAGCCCTCGTCGTCGCCGTGGCCGTCGGTCGCCCGCACGAAGATCGGTTCGCTCGGCGTGCGGCCCGGCCCCGGGCTCCACGAGGTGATCTCGTCCCGCATGAGGTCGAACTTCAACAGTCCCACCGGCATCGCCTCCGCGGCTCCCGACCCCGCATCCTCCGCCGCACCTGCCGCGGCGGGGAACCGGCGGACCAGGCCGTCTCGAGGGTGTAGCCGTACCGAAACGGGCGCCCTCGCAGAGGGCGTCCATGCGCGGATACTCGACAGAACGATCGTCCACCTGCGTCCGCTCGACCTGGTCGCCGACGATCCGCCAGCGTTCCAGCACGCCCAAGGTGCCTCCGATCCCCGAGAGCCCCACGCCGGCCGAACCGACGACCGAGGCCGACAGGTCGACGGGTTGCCCCACTTCGGGGACGCCGTAGCAGCAGACGTACATGACGATGGCCCCGTCAGGTTCGTCGAACGCCCCGAGCACGTGGGTCGCCAGGCAGGGGTCGAGCCGAATCCAGCGCACAGCACCGGCCGGCACGACCGTTCCGTCGCCGCCGCGCGGCACCACGCCGATCCAGCCTTCTGCACCGGGTGCCCAACCGAACGGCACCGCCGGAGAACCCCCATGGCCGGCCGGCAGGCGCACCGTCGGCGACTCTATGAACGCCACCTGCGTCGCCGTGACGCCGATGTCGTGCTGCCAGGTCGCTCGTTCCAGCTCCACGGCTTGTGCCGACAGCAACGCCCCGGCCGCGTCCCATTCGCCCAGCCGGAGGAAGATCCCTTCGCCCTCCTCGACAGGACCATCGTCAACGCTCCCGTCATCGACTCCGAACAGGACCCTCCCGCCTCCGGCGGCCTGTCGGTGCACGTGCGATGCGATGGGGATGGTCAGCCCGCCGGTGAACTCCTGCGGCGCCAGAAACCGTGAGTACTGCAGCGGGATCCCCGATTCGGGAAGGGCCAGGATCGACCCTGCGTGCCAGAAGACGCTGGCAGAGGCGTCGGACTCCTCACGGAGGTAGGAGACAGCCCTCCCGTCTCTGAACTCCACCGCATGCAACGCGCCATCGTGCTGGCCGCCCCCGTCGCCCTCGCCGCCGTCACCAGCACCACCACCGTCGCCACCACCGCCGAGCCGTCCCGCCCCCTCCGAACCCCAGGGCCAGGCCGGACCCGCTCGGAACAGGGTCCCCTGCAGGTCGGGCGGCAGCGAACCCGACGTCGGGAGGGCGAGCGCCCCGTTGGCCCCGATCACCGGCGAATCCCGTCGTCTCGAGCCGGCGGGCAAAGAAGCATGCGGCCGATCAACCTACCTGCGTATGGCAAAGTCGGAGGCATGCCCACGCTTTCGGAGGACCTCATCTTCCGCGGCCTCATCCACCAGATGACGGACACGGACCTCCCCAAGCGCTTCGACCAGCCCGGACTGACGGTCTACGCCGGCTTCGACCCCTCGGCGGACAGCCTCCACGTGGGCAACCTCATGCAACTGTGCACCCTCAGGCGCTTTCAGGAGGCAGGCCACCGGCCCATCTCCCTCGCCGGAGGCGGCACCGGCATGATCGGCGACCCGGGCGGCAAGCAGGACGAGCGCCAGCTCCTCGACCTCGAGACCATCGAGGGCTACCTCCGGGCGATCCGTCCCCAGCTGGGGCAATTCCTCGACCTCACCGAGGGCCGTGGCCTGCTGCTCAACAACGCTGACTGGCTCACCAAGCTGTCGACCCTCGAGTACCTCCGCGATGTGGGCAAGCACTTCACGGTCAACCAGATGGTGGCCAAGGAGTCCGTCAAGAGCCGCTTCGACCGTCCGGACCAGGGGATCTCCTACACGGAGTTCAGCTACATGCTGCTCCAGGCCTACGACTTCCTCCGGCTGCACCTCGACCATGGTTGCGACCTCCAGTTCGGCGGGAGCGACCAGTGGGGCAACATCACCATGGGCGTCGACTACGTCCGCCGGGTCTGCGGCGACGAAGTCTGGGGCTTCACCACTCCGTTGATCGTGAAGGCGGACGGGACCAAGTACGGCAAGACCGAGTCGGGCACGGTCTGGTTGGACCCCAAGCGGACCAGCCCCTTCACCATGTACCAGTTCTTCCTCAACACGTCCGACGAGCAGGTGGGTGAGTTGCTCCGGTTCCTGACCTTCCTCGAGCACGACACCATCACCGACCTCGACCGCCAGACGGCCGAACAACCCCAACACCGCGCGGCCCAGCGCGCGCTCGCCCGGGCCGTCACCGGTCTCGTCCACGGCGACGTCGAGGTGGCCAAATGCGAGGAGGCCTCCGCCGCCCTCTTCGGAGAGGAGATCGCTGGGCTGAGCGAGGAGATGCTGCTGGCGGTGACCGAGGATGCGCCCACCACCGCCGTTCCCAGAGCAGAGCTGCTCGGCGGCCTCACCCTCGTCGACGTCCTCGAGCGGACCGGTCTCGCCAAGTCCCGGAAGGAGGCGCGGCGCACCGTCAAGGAGGGCGCCTCCTACGTCAACAACGTCCAGCAGGACGACGACGGGCGGACCTTTGCGTCGAGCGACCTCCTGCACGACCGGTATCTCGTGCTGCGGAAGGGCAAGAGACAGGTCACATCGTCAAGGCTCACATGAGGCGTCGATTCCTTGTCACGTCCCTCGTGCTCATGACCGGATGCGCCCTGACCCTCACCTCGTGTGCCGGTGCCGACCAGCAGGGCTCGGCCGCGCACCGCATGTCGGTCTGGGTCAGCGGGACCAGCCTCGGGGACGACATCGGCACGCTCATCGCCGACAACGCGCGGATTCCCAAGGAGGTGCCGAACGGCGCCGGTGCCATGCACGCCGCCTGCAGCACCCTGCTCAATGATGCGGAGATGGCCAACACCAACCTGCCCTCACCCGACCCCGAGGTGACGGCCCTCTTGACGAAGGCGTACGGCCTCGAGGGCACGGCGGCGAACCAGTGCTACGACGCCGGCGTCACCAATCCGAAGCTGCTGGCCGAGTCCGAGCGCAACGCCATCAAGGCGGAGGCGCTCTACCAGGAGGCGCTGCAACGTATCCGGGCCATCACCGGCACCGCTCCCGTGACCACCACGACCGCGGGCAACACGGGCAACTCGGGCATCGGGGGCATCTTCGGATGAGCGCGTCAGGCGACACCCCCAGCAACGCCGCCGCCGGCGACCGGTCCGACGACGACACCGAGGAGCTCGACCGCCACCGCCGCCGGGTCCTGTGGGCCCTCCCGACGGGGCTCTATCTCATCGGGAGTCGCCACGGCGACGAGGTGAACATGATGACGGCGAACCTGGTGGTGCAGGTCTGCCTGGAGCCCAAGCTCGTCGGTGTCGCGCTCGAACACGAGTCGGTCACCGCCCGGCTCGTGTCCGCCGGGGGCGGGTTCACCGTGTCGCTCCTCGAGCGGACCCGACCGCGACGTGGTGCGGCGCTTCGTCAAGCCCGTCAACGAGATCGAGCGTGGACCCGACGGGGCCGTCCTCGCGCTGTCGGGCCAACCCGTCACCGAGGTCGGACCGAATCGGCTGCCGGTGCTGGCGTCCGCCGCGGGCTCCCTCGATTGCCGCCTGACCAGTGCGACGCCCCTCGGGAGCCATGTCTCTGCATCGGCGAGGTCGTCGGCGTGGGCGGGGAGCCCACGGAGGTGCTGCGCATGGAGGACACCCGCATGCACTACGGCGGTTGACCCTTCTACTCCGGCTTGCGCCCCGCCCCCGGCTGCCGCCGTCACGCTCCGCCGGCGGCCGCAGGTCGACGCGCAGCGTGAGAATCCCGTCGACCAGCTCGGCCTCGGCGTCGCCGATCATGGCGTAGTCGGTGAAGTCCTGCTGGGCCTGCTCGCGGAAGCGCTGCCGCTCGGGCCCTTCGATCGGCGGCATCCCGCGTGTACGCACCGCCTCGGCCCGGGCGCGGAAGCGGGCCACCATCTCTTGCGGGTCGAACCCGGGCATGGCGGCCAGCGTAGAGGTTGCCGTCCTGCATCAGCGACGCTGCCTTCCAAGCCCACGCACAGCGGCAGACACACGCCGGCCGGTCCGGCAGTGGTCCCCGGCGGGGCCTCGGCCGGCGTCCCTCCACCACCCTCACCTGGGCCCCTGCAGGTACGTCGCCCGCAACCACTACAATGGATCGGCGGTCGACGTGGCCCGTACGGTCCGGCCGTAAGGGGGCGGACGCCAAGATGCGGTCCGGGTGTGACAAGGAGTTCTCGTGAAAAAGGGACGCCATCGGCGCTTCGAGGAAGCGCGCAGTCTGAAGCGGTCGTCGACGGAGTCGACGGGACGATGTGCAGAGTGTGGGGCAGAGCCCGATGACGTCCACGCGTCCTGGTGCCTGGCCGAGGAGGACCAGTACGACCGCATCCTCGGCTCCATGCCGACCAGCGCCGTCGCCGACGACGACCCGCTGAAGGACTGACGCGCCAGAACGACTAGGCGGAAGCCGAACTCCCGTCCCCCTCGCGGCTCCGCACTGCCGGGTGGGGGAGCGCCACGCCCTTCGTCCGCAGCCGGTCGCGCTCCTCGACCAACTCCACGAAGTGGTCGTAGGCCTTCTCGCCGACCATCTTGGTGAGCTCGGGCTGCATCTCCTCGTAGACGGGCTTGGTGCCCGACGAACGCCTCGGGTGACTCGGTGCACCACCAGTGGAACTCGCGGCCGCCCTTGCCCCAGTGCCGCCGGTCCCACTGCCGGATGACCGAGGTGACGTGCCCTTCGTCGTCGTCGACCGCGTCCTCGCGCCGCAGCGGGAGCTGCCAGCACACCTCGGGCTTCAGCGTCATGTGGTCGACGCCCCGGTTCATGGCCGCGATGTGGAAGGCGCAGCCGACGCCGCCGGCGAACTCCGGGCTTGTTGAGGAAGATGCAGGCGTCGTCGACGAGGCGCGTGACGGTCTCGCCGCTCTTGTTCTCGTGGATCACGCTCTTCTTGGTCCCGTGGTTCTGCCACTCGTCCGGCGTCAGCGTGGCGGCCGCCTTCTCGACCCGGCGGGCGTCCTTCTTGTTGACGAGGTGGGCGCCGTAGCTGCAGCAGCCCTGGACGAGCTCGGGCGCGGGGCCGGTGAGCACGCCCTGGCACCCGTTGCCGAAGATGCAGGTCCAGTTGCTCGTCAGGAACGTGGCGTCGAACACCCACGTCCGCTCCTCCTCGTCGTCCTCGAAGCTGATCCACTCGTGCGTGTCGGTCGGTGTCGTGGCCACGGCCAGGCACGTTACAGCGTGCGCAGCCACGGGCCGAGGCGCCGCTCGGCGCCCCACGAGGGGCCGAGCGGCCGTCCGGTCCGGGCGGCACGCCGTAGACTGCCTTCCATGGCCACGACCACCGAAGATCTCCAGACGACCACCCCCGTCGTCTCGCTCACCCCCGAGGCGCACAAGATCGTGCAGGGACGCCATCGCGCAGGAGCCGGACCCGGCCAGCCTGGCCCTCTGGCTCGAGGTGCGCGGCGTGCAGGAGGGGTCCTTCATCTACGACCTCTACTTCCAGGCCGTCTCCGACGCCGACGAGGGCGACGCCCGCCACGCCCAGGACGAGCTCGAGATCGTCATCCCGTCCGGCAGCGTCGACCGCCTGCGCGGCGCCCGGCTCGAGTGGTCCGAGGCCGACGGCGGCGGCCTCGTGCTGGTCAACCCGAACACGCCCACGCCCGAGGAGGCCTCGCCGAGCGTCCCGCCCGAGATCCTGGCCAAGGGCATCACCGGCCCGCTGGCCCTGCGGGTCGTCGCCGTGCTGGAGCAGGCGGTCAACCCGTCCATCGCCAGCCACGGCGGTCGGGCCGACCTGGTCGCCCTCAACGACGAGGACGGCAGCGCCTACCTGCGCCTCTCCGGCGGCTGCCAGGGTTGCGCCATGTCGCAGATGACGCTCCGGCAGGGGATCGAGACGACGCTGCTCGAAGAGGTGCCCGAGCTCACCCGTGTGCTCGACGTCACCGACCACGGCAGCGGCGAGAACCCCTTCTACCAGTAGGGAATCCGCCTCCTCGTCGACGGGAACGACAGCCGCCGAGGGCTCCGGGACGGCGTTGGCCGTCCGGTAGCGTGGCTGTGTGCTGCGCTTTCTGACCGCCGGAGAGTCCCATGGTCGCGCCCTGGTCGTGATCGTCGAGGGCCTGCCCGCCGGGCTGCCCGTCGAGGCCTCCGACATCGCCGACGAGCTGGCCCGCCGCCGGCTCGGCTACGGACGCGGCCCCCGGATGCGCTTCGAGGCGGACGAGATCTCCCTCGTCGGCGGCATCCGGCACGGCCGCACGCTGGGCTCGCCGGTGGCCATCGAGATCGCCAACACCGAATGGCCGAAGTGGACCGAGGAGATGTCCCCCGAGCCCGGCGCCCCCTCCAAGGTGCTGACCCAGCCCCGCCCGGGCCACGCCGACCTGCCGGGCATGCTCAAGTACGGCTTCGAGGACGCCCGCGACGTGCTGGAGCGGGCCTCGGCCCGGGAGACGGCCGCCCGGGTGGCCGCCGGCACGCTGGCCAAGCTGCTCCTGACCCACCTCGGCGTCTCCATCGTGAGCCACATCGTGGCCCTGGGCGAGGCCGCCACCCGGCCCGACAGCCCGCGGCCCGGGCCCGGCCGACCTCGACAAGGTCGACGCCAGCGCCGTGCGCTGCTTCGACCCGGCGGCGGAGAAGGCGATGGTCGCCGCGGTCAAGGCGGCGGCCAAGGTCGGCGACTCGCTCGGCGGCGTCGCCGAGGTCCTGGCCTACGGCGTGCCGGTCGGCCTCGGCAGCCACGTGCACTGGGACCGCAAGCTCGACGCCAACCTGGCCCAGGCCCTGATGTCGATCCAGGCCGTCAAGGCGGTCGAGATCGGGGAGGGCTGGGACAACGCGGCGCGCCGGGGCTCGGACGCGCACGACGCCATCCACTACGACGAGGCCGAGGGCTACGTCCGGCCCACCGACCGGGCGGGCGGGATCGAGGGCGGCATCTCCAACGGCGCGCTGCTCGTGGCCCGGGTGGCGATGAAGCCGCTGGCCACCCTGAACCGGCCGGTGCTCCAGACGGTCGACGTCGTCACCAAGGAGTCGACGGTGAGCTTCCGCGAGCGCACCGACGTCACCGCCGTGCCGGCCATGGGCGTGGTCGCCGAGTCGATGACGGCGCTCGTGCTGGCCACCGAGGCGCTGCGCAAGTTCGGCGGGGACTCGCTGGCCGAGGTCGTGCGCAACCGCGACGGCTTCGTGGCCTCGCTCGGCACGACGCCGTCGTCCGCGGCCGTCGGCGGGAGCGACGCCGACGGCACGCCTCGACGCGGGTCCCGGACAGCGCGGCGGGATGACCCCCCGCATCCTGCTCGTCGGGATGATGGGCGCCGGCAAGACCACGACGGGGCACCTCCTGGCCGAGCGCCTCGGCTGGGGCTACCGGGACTCCGACGCCGACGTCGAGGCGAGCACCGGGCTGACCGTGCCCGAGCTGTTCGCCCGTGACGGTGAGGCGGCCTTCCGCCGGGCCGAGGCACGCGTGCTCGCCGAGGCCTGCGCCGACCCCTCGCCGTCGGTCGTCTCCGTGGCCGGCGGCGCCGTGCTGAGCGCGGACAACCGCCGGCTCATCGCCGCCAGCGGCATCGTCGTCTGGCTGCGGGCGCGGCCCGAGACGCTGGCCGCGCGGGTGGGGGACGGCGTCGGCCGGCCGCTGCTCGGCGAGGACCCGGCCGAGGCCCTGTCCGCCTCAACGCCGTGCGCGCCCCGCTCTACGCCGAGCTGGCCGACGTCGTGCTCGACGTCGACGACCTCAGCCCCGCCGCGGTGGCCGACCGCATCATCGACGCCATGGACGCCAGCGCCGACACGCCGACCGACACCGCCCCGGGCAACAGCCCGGTAGCCGGGAAGCAGCGAGCAGACGCACCGTGCACGCCCTCTCCGTCGACCTGGCCGAGCGCTCCTACCCGGTGCTCGTCGGCCCCGGCGCCCGCCACGAGGTGGCGCGCTTCGTGCCGCCCGCGCGCCAAGTCGGCCGTGATCGTGACGCAGCAGTCGATCATGGACGCCGGCTGGGTGGACGGGCTCGACCCCGGCGTGCCCTTCGAGGTGTGCCTCATCCCCGACGGCGAGGAGGCCAAGACGCTCGCCACCGTCGAGGAGCTGGCCCGCTTCTTCGCCCGCGCCGGCCTCTCGCGGGCCGACGTCGTCGTCGCCGTCGGCGGCGGCATCGTGACCGACGTCGCCGGGTTCGCCGCCGCCACCTACCACCGGGGCACGGCGTACGTGAACGTCGCCACCTCGCTGCTGGCCCAGGTCGACGCGGCCATCGGCGGCAAGACCGGCGTCAACCTGCCCGAGGGCAAGAACCTCGTCGGCGCGTTCTGGCAGCCCAACGCCGTGCTGTGCGACACCGAGACCCTGTCGTCCCTCCCGCCCCGCGAGTGGGCCTGCGGCCGGGGCGAGATCGCCAAGTACGCCTTCCTGGGCGACGCCCCCACGGCGGACCAGCCGATCGAGGAGCAGGTGGCCCGCTGCGCCGGCATCAAGGCGGCCGTCGTCGGCCGAGGACGAGCGCGAGGGCGGCCGCCGCATGATCCTCAACTACGGCCACACCCTGGCCCACGCGCTCGAGGGGGCGGGCCAGGCCGACCACCCCGACTGGGACCTGCGCCACGGCGAGGCGGTGGCCATCGGGATCCTCTTCGCCGCCCTGCTGGCGCAGCGGCTCGGGCGCATCGACGAGGACCGGGTCGCCGAGCACCGCCGGATCATCGGCAGCTTCGATCTGCCGACCGACCTCCCGGCGGGCGCCGAGGCGGCGGAGCTCGTCGACGTTCATGGGACGGGACAAGAAGGCGCAGCAGGACCTGACGTTCGTGCTCGACGGGCCCGACGGCGTCGAGGCGGTGCGCGGCGTGGCCACCGCCGACGTGGTCGCTACCCTGGCTGCCATGGGTGCCCGCACGTGAGCCTCGTCCTCCTCCTGTCGGGGCCCAACCTCAACCTGCTCGGGGAGCGGGAGCCGGCCGTCTACGGGACCGACACCCTGGCCGCCCACGTCACCAGGGCCGAGGCGGCGGCCGGCCGCCACGGGCTGGAGCTCGAGCACCTGCAGTCGAACCACGAGGGCGACCTCGTCGAGGCGGTCCACGCCGCCCGCGGCCGGGCCGATGCGCTGGTGATCAACGCCGGCGCGCTCGAGCCACACGTCGTGGTCGCTGCACGACGCCGTGGCCGCCTTCGAGGGTCCCGTCGTCGAGCTGCACCTCTCCAACCCCGCCGCCCGGGAGCCCTTCCGGCACACGTCGGTGCTGGCGCCCGTGGCGTCGGGGGTCATCGCGGGCTTCGGCGGGCTCGGCTACGAGCTCGCCATCGACGCCGCCGCCGCACTCCTGAAGGGAAAGATGAGCCCATGACGACCACCGCCCGCGCCAACCCCTACTCGCCGGCCACGGCGCCGCTGCCCGGCGATCACGGTCACCGGCCGCCTCGACCGCCTGCGCGCCGCGTTCGACGAGCACGAGATCGACGCCCTCGTCGTGACGACGCTGCCCAACGTCCGCTACCTCACCGGGTTCTCGGGCTCGGCGGCCGTGCTGATCGTGACCGAGGACCTGGCCGTGCTGACGACCGACGGCCGCTACCGCACCCAGTCGGCCGAGCAGCTCGCAGCGGGCCGGCGCCGCCGACGTCGAGATCACCATCGGCGCGGGAGCCGAGCAGCGGCAGGCGGCCCTCGCCGCGCTCGACGCCGCCGACGCCGGCCGCATCGGCCTCGAGGCGGGCAACGTCACCTGGAGCGGGCAGCGCAGCTGGGCCGACCTCCTCGGCGGCGACAAGCTCGTCCCGACCGCCAACGCCGTCGAGGCGCTGCGTGAGCGCAAGGATGCGGCCGAGATCGCCCGCATGGAGCGCGCCGCCGCCATCGCCGACGCCGCGCTGTTCGAGGTGCTCCCGCTCATGAGCCAGGGCGTCACCGAGGAGCACTTCGCCCTGGAGCTCGATACGGCCATGCGGCGCGGCGGGGCCGAGAGCACCGCCTTCGAGACGATCGTCGCCGCCGGCGAGAACTCGGCCAAGCCGCACCACCACCCGGGCTCCCGGCGCATCAACGGGGGAGACCCCGTGGTCGTCGACTTCGGCGCCACGTTCGAGGGCTACCGCTCCGACATGACCCGGACCTTCTGCGTCGACGCCGAGCCCGAGGGCGAGCTGGCCCGCATCTTCGACGTCGTCCAGACGTCCCAGGCCGCCGGCGCCGCCGCCGTGCGGCCCGGCATCGCGGCCAAGGAGGTCGACGACATCTGCCGCCGGATCATCGCCGACGCCGGCTGGGCCGAGCGCTTCGAGCACGGCACGGGGCACGGCGTCGGCCTCGATATCCACGAGGCCCCGACGGTCAGCCAATTGGGCACTGCTATCCTCGCCCCCGGCTTCGTCGTCACCGTCGAGCCCGGTGTCTATGTTCCCGGGCACGGCGGCGTCCGTGTCGAGGACACTCTGGTGGTGACCGAGGACGGCGCCCGCCCCCTGACCCGATTCACAAAGGACATTCATGGCAGTCTCGACCAATGACCTGAAGAACGGCATGAGCCTGGACCTCCCCGAGGGCCTGTTCAGCGTCGTCGAGTTCCAGCACGTGAAGCCGGGCAAGGGCGGCGCCTTCGTGCGCACGAAGCTCAAGAACGTCCGCAGCGGCGCCGTGATCGAGCGCACCTACCGGGCCGACGAGAAGCTCGAGCAGGCGATCATCGACAAGCGCGACATGCAGTTCCTCTACCGCGACGGCACCGACTACGTCTTCATGGACACGACGAGCTACGAGCAGCTGCAGGTCCCGCCCGACGCGCTCGGCGAGGCGCCCAACTACCTGAAGGAAGGCGACGCGGCGAACGTGCAGATGTACAACAGCGAGATCGTCGGCGTCGAGCTGCCGGCGGCGGTCGAGCTGACGGTGACCGAGACCGAGCCCGGCATGCAGGGTGACCGCGTCTCGGGGGCCCGCAAGCCGGCCACGCTGCAGACCGGCCACGTGGTCCAGGTCCCCCTCTTCGTGAACATCGGGGACGTGATCAAGGTCGACACCCGCTCCGGCGAGTACCTGACCCGGGCCTGACGGCCCGGCCGCCTCGCCGAGCCGCCGCACCCGCGGGCCGAGGACGGGACCGAGCCGATGACCGACGCCGCACCCCGCCACCAGCAACGGGAACGGGCGCTCTCCCTGCTCTACGAGGCCGAGCTCAAGGGCGAGGGCCCGCTCCAGGTCGTCGACGCCCTGCCCGTGCCGCCCGATCCCTACGTGCGGACGCTCATCGAGCACGCCGTGGACACCCGGGAGGAGGCCGACCGCCGCATCGCCGGCGCCTCGGTCGGCTGGCCGCTCGAGCGCATGGCGGTGGTCGACCGCATCGTGCTGCGCCTGGCCGTGGCCGAGGTGCTCGACCCCGACGGGCCGCCGACGGCCGTGGTGATCGACGAGGCGGTGGAGCTGGCCAAGGAGTACTCGACCGACGAGTCGGGCCGCTTCGTCAACGGCATCCTCTCGACCATCGTCGCCGACATCGGGCCACCGCTGACCCGTCGGACGCCGCGCCCACGGCTCCGGTCCGCGCCGCACCCCGGCGCGCTAGAGTTGTCGTCTGACCGTGAAGTGAGTCCCGTGAGGCTCACACGGCAGGAGGAGCAGTGGCCGAACGCGAACGCAGTCATACGCGACCCCTCGGGGGCGTGTTCGTGGCCCACTCCCAGGTCCTGACCTCCGCCGACGTCCTGCGCGCCCTGACGCGCATGGCGCACGAGGTCGTCGAGCGCAACGGGGGCGTCGAAGACATCGTCCTGGTCGGGCTCCAGACCGGCGGTGTCCCCCTCGCCACCAAAATGGCCGAGATCCTGCGCCAGATCGAAGCGGTCGACACCCTCGCCGTCGGCAGCCTCGACGTGGCCTTCTACCGCGACGACATCGGGCTGCGCCCCGTCCTGCCCGAGGCCGTCACCGACATCCCGGTCGACCTGGCCGGCAAGGTGGTGGTGCTGGTCGACGACGTCCTCTTCACCGGCCGCACCATCCGCGCCGCCCTCAACGCGCTGAACGACTTCGGCCGGGCCCGCGCCATCCAGCTGGCCGTCATGGTCGACCGCGGCCACCGCGAGCTCCCCATCCGCCCCGACTTCGTGGGGAAGAACCTCCCCACGCGGCGCGAGGAGATGGTCGACGTCGGCGAGGACGGCGTCTGGATCGGCAGCCTGGAGGACAAGTGACCGCCACCCAGCATCTCCTGTCGGTCGCCGACCTCGGGCCCGAGGGCATCGGCGAGGTCCTGCACGTGGCGGAGGCCTTCGCCGAGGTGGAGCGCCGCTCCGTGCCCAAGGTCCCGACCCTGCGCGGCAAGGTGGTGGCGACGCTCTTCTTCGAGGAGTCGACCCGCACCCGGCTCTCCTTCGAGACGGCGGCCAAGCGGCTCTCGGCCGACGTGCTCTCGCTGGCGGTGGCCAGCTCGTCGGTGAAGAAGGGCGAGAGCCTGCGCGACACCGTCGAGACGGTCGAGGCCATGGGGATCGACGCCATCATCATCCGGCACTCGTCGGCCGGGGCGCCGCACCAGGTGGCGCGCTGGGTCGAGCGGGCGCACGTGGTCAACGCCGGCGACGGCTGGCACGAGCACCCGACGCAGGCCCTGCTCGACTGCTTCACCGTGCGCCAGGTCCTGGCCGAGCGCAAGGGCGCCGCGCCCGACGAGCTCGGCATCGCCTGCTTCGAGGATCTGCGCGTCCTGATCGTCGGCGACGTCCGCCACAGCCGGGTGGCCCGCTCCGAGGTGCTCGCCTACACCGCCCTGGGAGCCCACGTCACCCTTGCCGCACCGGGCAGCCTGCTGCCGCCGTCGCTCGAGGGCTGGCCCGTCGAGGTGGCGACCGACCTCGATGCGGCGCTCGGCGACGCCGACGTGGTCTCGCTCCTGCGCCTGCAGGCGGAGCGGGGGAGCGGGTCGTTCGTCCCCAGCCTGCGCGAGTACACGGCCGGCTGGGGCCTCACGGCGCGCCGGGCCGAGCGGCTGTCCGAGCACGCCATCGTCACCCATCCCGGGCCGATGGTGCGCGGGGTCGAGATCGCCTCCGACGTGGCCGACCTGCCGCGCACGGTGGTCACCCAGCAGGTGGCCAACGGCATCGCGGTGCGCATGGCCATCCTGTTCCTGCTGCTCGGCGGCGAGCTGCCGGGCATGGCGGAGGTGCCGGCCGTTGCCTGAGCCCACCCTCGTCATCCGCGGCGGCACCGTCGTCGGTCCCGGCGGCCTGGCCCGCGCTGACGTCGCCGTCGCCGGCAGCGACATCGTCGCGGTGGCCGAGTCCATCGACGCGCCCAGCGGGGCGCGGGTGCTCGACGCCGGCGGCTGCCTCGTCGGCCCCGGGCTGGTCGACCTGCACACCCACCTGCGCCAGCCCGGCCGCGAGGAGGCCGAGACGATCGAGACCGGGGCCCGGGCGGCCGCGCTCGGCGGCTTCACGGCCATCGTGGCCATGCCCAACACGGAGCCGCCGATCGACTCGGCCGGCGTGGCGGCCGAGGTGCTGGCCCTCGGCGTCGGCTGCACGGCCGAGGTGGCGGTGGCCGGCGCCATCACGGTCGGGCGGGCCGGCCAGGCCCTGGCCCCGCTGGCCGAGCTGGCGGCCCTCGGCGTGACGCTCTTCACCGACGACGGCGCCGGCGTGCAGGACGGGGCGCTCATGCGGCGCGCCCTCGACTACGCCAAGGGCCTCGGCGTCACGCTGGCCCAGCACTGCGAGGACAACTGCCTGGCGGCCGGCGGCGCCATGCACGAGGGGTCCTGGTCGAGCCGGCTCGGCATCCCGGGCATCCCGGCGGCGGCCGAGGAGGCCATGGTCGCCCGCGACATCGCGCTGGTCCGCCTGACCGGCGCGCCGGTGCACTTCCTCCACATGTCGACCGCGGGCTCGGTCGACCTGATCCGCCGGGCCAAGGAGGAGGGCCTCCCCGTCACCGCCGAGGCGGCGCCGCACCACATGCTGCTCACCCACGCCCTGGTGGCCGGCTACGACCCGGTCTTCAAGGTGAACCCGCCGCTGCGCACCGACGAGGACGTGGCCGCCGTCATCGCCGGGTTGTGCGACGGCACCATCGACGCCGTGGCCACCGACCACGCGCCCCACGCGCCCGAGTCGAAGGACCTCCCCTTCGACGAGGCGCCCCCCGGGCATGCTCGGGCTGCAGACGGCGCTGCCCATCGCCTGGGAGGTGCTCTCGCCGCACCTGGGACGCCGAGCGCGATCTTCGCGCTGCTGAGCGCGCAGCCCGCCGTCATCGCCAAGCTGACGGCGACGGACCCGCGCCCGCCGGCCACAGCGCGCAGGGCGGACCGGTCGAGGCGGGGGCGACGGCCAACCTGTGCGTCTTCGACCCCACCGCGACGACGGTGGTCGACCCGGCGGGGTTGGCCAGCCGCAGCCGCAACACGCCCTACGCCGGGCGCACCTTCGCCGGCGCGGTCCGCCACACCGTGCTGCGCGGCGAGGCGGTCGTGATCGACGCGACGGCGCAACGGTGAGCGGCGGGCAGACCGGCGAGGCGACAGGCCGCCGGCGCTGCTGGTGACGGCGGACGGCACCGTGTTCTCGCGGCGAGGCGGCCGGCGCCGCGCTGCCCGTGGCCACGGGCGAGCTCGTGTTCAACACCGCCATGAGCGGCTACCAGGAGGTGATCACCGACCCGTCCTACGCCGGGCAGGTGATCGCCTTCACCAGCACCCACATCGGCAACTACGGCACGAACGCCGCCGACGACGAGGCCGCGCGCCCCGCACTGCCGGGGGATCGTGGTGTGCGACCTGGCCGACGAGCCGTCGAACTGGCGCTCGACCGAGGCCCTCGAGCCCTTCCTGCGCCGCCACGGCATCCCGGCCCTGACCGGCGTCGACACCCGCCGCCTGGCCCGCCACGTCCGCCGAGGCCGGTGCGGTCCCCTGCGCCTTCGGCACGGCTCCCGAGGCCGAGCTGCGCGCCGCCGCGGCCGCCGCCGTCGGCACCGACGGCATGGACCTGGTGTCGGGCGTCACCGACGCGCGACGCCAGCGTCCACCGGGGACGGGCGCCGGCGCGGCGAGCGGCCTGCGCATCGTGGCCTACGACTTCGGCGTCAAGACGACCATGGTGCAGCTGCTCACCACGCTCGGCACCGTCACCGTGGTGCCGGCCGGCACGGCGGCCGACGACGTGCTGGCGCTCGAGCCCGACGGCGTGTTCCTCTCCAACGGCCCGGGCGACCCCGCCGCCCTGCCGGGCCCGACCGCCGCCGTGGCCGACCTGGTCGGGCGGGTCCCGGTCTTCGGCATCTGCCTCGGCCACCAGATCCTGGCCACGGCGCTGGGCGGCTCGACCTACAAGCTGCCCTTCGGGCACCACGGCGCCAACCATCCCGTGCAGCGCCTCGAGACCGGCGTGGTCGAGATCACGAGCCAGAACCACAACTACGCCGTGGCGGCCGGTTCGCATCCCCGACGCCGAGACGACGCACGTCAACCTCAACGACGGGGTGATCGAGGGGTTCCGCTCGCTGACGGCGCCGGCCTTCTCGGTGCAGTACCACCCCGAGGCCGCACCCGGGCCCCACGACGCCCGCTACCTCTTCGGCGCCTTCCGCGAGCTCATGCTGGCCCACCCCACCCGTCCGACCGGCGCCGGCGCCGGCGCCGGGCGCGCGCTGATGCCGCGCCGCGACGACCTGCAGTCGATCCTCGTCATCGGGTCGGGCCCGATCGTGATCGGCCAGGCCTGCGAGTTCGACTACTCGGGCACGCAGGCCTGCCGGGTCCTGCGCGAGGAGGGCTACCGGGTGATCCTGGCCAACTCCAACCCGGCCACCATCATGACGGACCCCGCCACGGCGGACCGCACCTACATCGAGCCGCTCGACCCCGAGGTGCTGACGGCCATCATCGAGAAGGAGCGGCCCGACGCGCTGCTGCCGACCCTCGGCGGGCAGACCGCGCTCAACCTGACCATGGAGCTGGTCGAGCTCGGCGTCCTGGAGCGCTTCGGGGTGGAGGTGATCGGGGCCCGGCCCGAGGCCATCTCGACCGCCGAGGACCGGGACCGCTTCAAGGCGGCCATGGAGGAGATCGGCCTCGAGGTGCCCGCGGTCGGGCTTCGCCCACTCGCTGCAGGAGGCCGAGGAGATCGCGGCCGACATCGGCTTCCCGATCATGGTGCGCCCGAGCTTCATCCTCGGCGGGAAGGGGACCGGGCATCGCCGAGGACGCGGCGCACTTCGGGCAGCTCGCCGCCGAAGGCCTGGCGGCCAGCCCGGTCGGGCCAGATCCTGGTGGAGAAGTCGATCGCCGGCTGGAAGGAGTTCGAGCTCGAGGTGATGCGCGACGCGGCCGACAACTGCGTCGTCGTCTGCTCCATCGAGAACTTCGACCCCATGGGCGTGCACACGGGCGACTCCATCACGGTGGCGCCGGCGCAGACGCTGACCGACGTGGAGTACCAGGCCATGCGCGACGACGCCTTCGCCTGCCTGCGCCGGGTGGGCGTCGAGACCGGCGGCTCCAATGTCCAGTTCGCCGTCGAGCCGTCGACGGGCCGGCGGGTGATCATCGAGATGAACCCTCGGCGTGTCGCGTTCCTCGGCCCTGGCCTCGAAGGCCACCGGGTTCCCGATCGCCAAGATCGCGGCACGCCTGGCCGTCGGCTACCTGCTCAACGAGATCCCCAACGACATCACGCAGGCGACGCCGGCGTCGTTCGAGCCCACCATCGACTACGTCGTCACCAAGATCCCGCGCTGGGCCTTCGAGAAGCTCCCCGGCGCCGACGGTCGCCTCGGGACGCGGATGCAGTCGGTGGGCGAGGTCATGGCCATCGGCCGCACCTTCTGCGAATCGCTCCAGAAGGCGCTGCGCTCGCTGGAGCAGGGCCGCGCCGGGCTCAACGCCGATCCGTCCGAGGTGGCGCTGGACGACGCGCTCCGTCGAGGAGCTGCTCGAGGGCATCGGCGTCGCCACGCCCGATCGGGTCTTCGAGCTCGAGGCGGCGCTGCGCCGCGGCGCCGCCGTCGAAGAGGTGGTCCGCCGGACCGGCATCGATCCCTGGTTCGTGCGCCAGCTGACCCGCATCGTGGCCGAGCGCCGCCGCATCGAACGCGGCGACGTCGCTCGGCGCGGCCGACTTCCGCCGGGCCAAGCGGCTGGGGTTCTCCGACGCGCAGCTGGCCTACCTGCGCGGGACGACCGCAGCCGATGTGCGCAGCGCCCGCCTGTCGCACGGGGTGCGGGCGACGTTCAAGACGGTCGACACCTGCGCGGCCGAGTTCGAGGCCTTCACGCCGTACCACTACGCCACCTACGAGGAGGAGGACGAGGTCCGTCACTCCGGCCGCGAGCGCGTCGATCATCCTCGGGTCGGGCCCCAACCGCATCGGACAGGGGATCGAGTTCGACTACTGCTGCGTGCACGCCTCCATGACCCTGCGGGACGCCGGCTACGAGACCGTCATGATCAACTGCAACCCGGAGACGGTCTCGACCGACTACGACACATCGGACCGCCTCTACTTCGAGCCGCTGACCGACGAGGACGTCGCCAACGTGCTCGACGCCGAGTTGGCGGCCGGCGGGCGCGTGGTGGGGGTCATCGTCTCGCTCGGTGGGCAGACGCCGCTCAAGCTGGCCGGCTCGCTCCCGCCCGAGCTGGTGCTCGGGACGAGCCCAGCCTCCATCGACCTGGCCGAGGACCGCGAACGCTGGAACGCGCTGTGTCACGAGCTCGGCATTCCGCAGCCGCCGGGGGGAACGGCCACGACGACGGCCGAGGCGTTGTCGGTCGCCGGGAAGGTCGGCTATCCCGTTCTGCTCCGCCCGAGCTACGTCCTGGGTGGCCGCGCCATGGAGATCGTGTACGGCGACGACGGGGTGCGCCGCGTCATGCAGTCGATGACCAGCGGCGCGCTGGCGCGCGAGGGCGGGGTCACCGCCGACCGCCCGGTCCTGGTCGACCGCTTCCTCGAGGATGCGATCGAGGTCGATGTCGACGCGGTGCGCGACCGCGACGGCGAAGTCCTGATCGCCGGCGTCATGGAGCACGTGGAGGAGGCCGGGGTGCACTCGGGCGACTCCGCCTGCGCGCTCCCACCGCAGACGCTGCGCAACGACGTGGTCGACGAGCTCGAGCGCCACACCCGGGCGCTGGCCGAGTCGCTCGAGGTCTGCGGTCTCATCAACGTGCAGTTCGCCGTGAAGGAGGGGCAGGTCTACGTGCTCGAGGCCAACCCCCGCGCCAGCCGCACCGTCCCCTTCGTGGCCAAGGCCACCGGCGTGCCGTTGGCCATGGTCGCCTCCCGCGTGATGGTGGGCCAGACCCTGGCGGAACTGCGCCGGGAAGGCCTCCTGCGCCCGTACGACATCGGCCGGGTCCCTGTGCTCGACCACGTGAGCGTCAAGGAGGCCGTGCTCCCCTTCGACCGTTTCCCCGGCGTTGACACGCTGCTCGGACCGGAGATGCGCTCGACCGGCGAGGTCATGGGCGTGGACACCACCTTCGGCCTGGCCTTTGCCAAGAGCCAGATGGCCGTCGGGACGCGCCTGCCCGACGCGGGGACCGTCTTCCTGTCGCTGGCCGACCGCGACAAGCCGGCCGGGCTCGAGGTGGCGCGGGCCTTCAGCGCGCTCGGGCTCTCCATCGCGGCGACGCTCGGGACGGCGGGCTATCTGCCGCGCCCAGGGTCTGGTGGTCGACACCCTGGTGGCCAAGGTCGGCGAGGAGGGCGTGGCCTCCGACGCGGTCGAGCTCATCGCCCAGGGCAAGGTGCAGCTGGTCGTCAACACGCCGCGCGGCCTTGGTCCACGCGCCGACGGCCAGCACATCCGGACCGCCTCGGTCGTGTACAAGGTGCCCTGTCTCACGACGCTGGCGGCGGCCCGGGCCGCCGCGGCCGGCATCGCCGACGCGCGCGCCCACCCGCTCCAGGTGCGTGCCCTGCAGGACCTCCACCCGACGCCGCGGGGCACGGCCAGGTGAGTGCAGCTCCCGATGGTCGCCGGGCGGCCACGCTCGCCACGAGCGTCGGGGGCGTCACGCTTCCCAACCCGGTCCTGACGGCATCGGGGACCTCCGGGCACGGCACCGAGCTGTCCGAGTACGGGGCGTTGCACGACCTCGGCGCGGTGGTCGTGAAGTCGCTCTCGGTCGAGCCGTGGCCCGGCAACCCCGCCCCGCGGGTGCACGAGGTCGGGTCCGGCATGCTGAACAGCGTGGGGCTCCAGGGCCCGGGACTGGCGGCGTGGGTGGCCGACGATCTCCCGGCGCTCTGCGATTCCGGGGCGCGTGTCGTGGTCAGCATCTGGGGCCACTCCGTGGCGGACTACGCCAGGGCGGCCGAGCTCGTGGCCGGGGCGGCGTCCTCCGGGCCCGGCGCGTGCATCGAGGCGCTCGAGGTCAACGTGAGCTGTCCCAACGTCGAGGACCGCTCGCGCATGTTCGCCCACTCGGCGGAGGCGACGGCGCGGGTCCTCGAGGCCACCGCCTGCGACCTGCCGCGCTGGGCCAAGCTCAGCCCCAACGTGCCGGACGTGGTCGAGATCGCCACCGGTGCCGTCGAGGGCGGCGCCGACGGGCTGACCCTCGTCAACACGCTGCTGGGCCTGGCCCTCGACACCGAATCGGGCCGACCCGTCCTGGGCGCCGGCGGGGGCGGGCTGTCGGGGGGCGCCGTGCATCCCGTCGCCGTGCGCGCCGTGTGGGAATGCCGGGCCGCCTTCCCGGACCTGCCGATCGTCGGCGTGGGGGGTGTCTTCTCGGGCCCCGACGCGGTGGAGCTGCTCCAGGCCGGGGCCGACGCCGTCCAGGTCGGAACGGCCACCTTCCGCGACCCCAGGGCACCGTGGAAGGTGCTCCGGCAACTGGCGCGCTGGTGCGACAGCCACGCCACCACGGTCGGGGAAATCCGCCGGAAAGCACGGCAACGCGTCGCCGACCCCACAGGCAGCGCCCCGGACGGCCCCGTCGCAGCGAACGCGGCGGTGCCCGCACGACGACAAGGAGGACACGATGGCTGACAGCTTCGGAGATCGGGTGGGTGCCGCGGTGGCCCGAACGGGACCCCTCTGCGCGGGGATCGATCCGTCGCCAGCACTGCTCGCCTCCTGGCGATTGAGCGACGACGCGGCGGGACTGCGCGCGTTCTGTGCCGCGTGCGTGGAAGGGTTCGCCGAGGTGGTGAGCGTGGTCAAGCCACAGGTGGCCTTCTTCGAGCGGCACGGCGCCGCCGGGCTGGCCGAGCTCGAGCGGTGCATCGCCGAGGCCAGCGCCGCCGGTCTCATCGTCATCGCCGACGCCAAGCGGGGCGACATCGACTCGACGGCGGCGGCCTACGCCGATGCCTGGCTCGGCACGGCCAGCCCGCTGGCGGTCGACGCCGTGACCGTCCATCCCTACCTCGGCCTGGGCGCGCTGGCGCCCCTGGTCGATCTGGGGGCGGCCAACGGCCGGGGCGTCATCGTGGTCGCCCGCAGCTCCAATCCGGAAGGCCGTGACCTGCAGCAGGCCGTCACGGCGGGCGGGCCGGCCGTCGAGGACATGCTTCTGGCCGAGATCGCCGAGCTCAACGGGTCACCCGGAGTCCCCACCGGCACGGTGGGTGCAGTCGTCGGGGCCACGCTGGAGCCGTCAGCCTTCGCGTTGTCCCAGCTCGGAGGGGTGATTCTGGCTCCCGGGCTGGGTGCCCAGGGTGCCGGCCCCGCCGATGTGGCCACGCGTTTTGCCGGGTGCCGGCCCGGCACCGTGTTGCCGAGCAGCTCGCGAGGGCTGCTCAAGGAGGGTCCCGATCCCGCCGCCTTGCGGGACGGCGCACGCTCGCTCAACCGCGAGCTGGCGACGGCGATGGGCTGAAGAGGGCAAATGGGTATGAACGCCCCTGGCTGAGGCGCTATGGTCTCGCCATGCCGCAACCTCCCGCACTCACTCCAGAGCAGCGCGCCGCTGCGCTCGAAAAGGCTGCCAAGGTTCGCCGTGAGCGGGCCGAGGTGAAGGACAAGCTCAAGATGGGCAACTTGTCGTTGGCTGATCTCCTCCAGGAGGCGGACTCCAACGAGACCATCGGCAAAATGAAGGTGGTGTCCGTCCTCGAGTCCCTGCCCGGTCTGGGCAAGGTCAAGGCGCGCCGCTTGATGGAGACCGTCGGCATCAGTGACAGCCGGAGACTCCAGGGGCTCGGTGCCAAGCAGCGCGAGGCGCTGCTCAAAGAGACTGCGCGCTGAACCGACCAGCACGGCGCCGCACATCTTTGTGCTCATCGGCCCTGGTGGGGCCGGCAAAGGCACGATCGCTGCTGCACTGACCGCGCAAGATCCATCCCTCTGGCTCAGCCGCAGCTGGACCACGAGGAAGCCCCGGCCAGGGGAGCTCGAGCGCAGCGCCTATGTCTTCGTCGACCGGCCGACCTTCGAGCGGGCGGTCGCCGAGGGCAGATTCTTCGAGTGGGCCGAGTTCCTCGACTACCTGATGGGCACCCCCATACCGGATCCGCCAGCGGGCGCCGACGTCCTGCTCGAGATCGACGTCCAGGGTGCCGAGCAGGTGCTGTCCCAGCGCCCCGATGCGACCGTGATCTTGCTGCTCCCGCCGTCGCCCGAAGTGCAGGCCGAGCGGTTGGCGGCGCGTGGCGACGATGCCGAGCACATCCGGCGGCGGGTGGATCTGGGCCGCTCCGAAGTGGAGCGCGGGGCCAAAATTGCAGCTCACACGATTGTCAACGATGACCTCGGTCAGGCTCTGGCCCAACTGACGGCTATAGTTGACCGGACCCGAACGGCTGCTTCCTGCGCCGCGAACCCGGAGGAATCTTGATGGCCCAAGGCCGCCACACGCTCATGGACCCGCCGATCGAAGAGCTGCTGGACAAGGTGGACTCCAAGTTCACCCTGGTGGCGCTCGGTTCGGCCCGCGCCCGGCAGGTGAACTCGTACTACAACAGCCTCGGCGAGGGACTGGGCAAGGTGGTTCCGCCCCAGGTGGCATCCGTGTCGGGCAAGCCCGTCTCCATCGCCTTCGAGGAGATCGCGGCAGGCAAGGCGACCTACACCCGCCCGGACCCGGAGGAGGAGGCCGCCCTGGCTGCCGCCATCGCCGATGCCGCCGAGGCGGGACTGCTCGCTGCGGGCGAGGCCGCTGCCGACGGATCCGAGACGGCAGACGTGATCGAAGTGCTCGACGTCGGGGGCGACGACCCGGCTGCGAGCTAGGCGCTCGAACGACGGGCGCGGTGAGCGGCGCTGATGGCCCGAGACCGAGGACCCGCCGGTGAGTTCTGATCGCACGTCAGCGGCACCACGCGTCGTGCTCGGCGTCTGCGGTGGCATCGCCGCCTACAAGGCGGTGGAAGTGTGCCGCCAACTCGTCGACGCCGGTGTCCATGTCACGCCCGTCCTCACCGAGGAGGCCACGCGCTTCGTCGGTGCCGTGACGTTCTCGGCACTGGCCTCCGAGCCCGTGCAGCAGTCGCTGTGGCACGAGGCCTCACCGATTCCCCACACCACGTTGGGCCAGCAGGCCGAGCTGGTGGTGGTCGTGCCGGCCACGGCGCACACCCTCGCCCGCTATGCCGCCGGGCTCTCCGACGACCTTCTCTGCGCCACCTTGCTGGCCACCAGGGCGCCGGTGCTCGTGTGCCCCGCCATGCACACGGAGATGTGGGAGCACCCGTCGGTGCAGGAGAACTTGGCCACCCTGGAGCGACGCGGCGTCGAGGTCGTCCCCCCGGAGAGCGGACGGCTGGCCGGGGGCGACTCGGGCGAGGGGCGTCTGGCCGACCCCGATGTCATCGTGGCCCGCGTCCTCGAACGGCTCGGACGTGGGACCCGGCGCGATCTGCACGGGCTGCGGGTGGTGGTGAGCGCGGGCGGCACGCGCGAGCCGCTCGATCCGGTGCGCTTCATCACGAATCGTTCATCGGGCAAACAGGGGCACGCCCTCGCGGTTGCCGCGGCGCGGCGCGGCGCGGCGGTCACGCTCGTGACGTCGTCGCCCCTCGCGCTTCCGCCGGACGTGTCGCAGGCGGTGACGCGGATCGACGTCGAGACGGCGGCCGACATGGAGCACGCGGTCGGCGCCGCGGCCGAGGGTGCTGACGTGGTCGTCATGGCGGCGGCGGTCGCCGACTTCCGCCCGAAGCGGTCGACGAACCGGAAGCTCTCGAAGGAGGACGGGCTGCCCGAACTGGTGCTCGAACCGACGCCTGACATCCTGGCCGGGCTGGCGGCCCACCGCCGTCCGGGACAGGTACTCGTCGGGTTCGCGGCCGAGACGCACGACGCGCTGGAACGGGGGCGGGCCAAGCTGGCCCGCAAGGGGGTCGACCTGCTGGTCGTTAATGATGTGAGCGCGCCGGGTACGGGTTTCGACCACGACACCAACGCTGTCGTGATCCTGGAAGCAGGCGGGAGCGCACAGGAAATCCCGCTGACCTCCAAAGATGCAGTGGCACATGCCGTATTGGATAGTGTCCTCGCCCACCACAACGAGAAGCGGAGCACCACGTGAGAACCACATTTACCTCGGAATCGGTTACCGAGGGCCACCCCGACAAAATGGCCGACCAGATCTCGGACGCCGTCCTCGACGCCATGCTCGAGGGCGACCCCGCGAGCCGGGTGGCCTGTGAGACGTTGCTGACGACCGGCCTGGTGGTGGTGGCCGGTGAGGTCACGACGTCCACCTACGTCGACATCCCGGCCCTCGTGCGCGACACCGTGTGCGAGATCGGGTACGACAACGACGCCTACGGCTTCAACGGCAAGACGTGCGGCGTGCTGGTCTCGCTCGACGCGCAGTCGCCCGACATCGCCCAGGGCGTCGACGACTCGCTCGAGCTGCGCAGCGGCAAGGCCGGCGAGGATGTCCTCAACGCACAGGGCGCCGGCGACCAGGGCATGATGTTCGGCTACGCCTGCGACGAGACGCCCGACCTCATGCCGCTCCCGATCTGGTTGTCGCACCGTCTCTCCGAGCGTCTGGCCCAGGTACGCCGCGCCGCCACGGTGCCGTACCTCCGGCCCGACGGCAAGACCCAGGTCTCGGTCGTCTACGAGGACGGTCGCCCGGTGCGGATCGACACGGTGTTGATCTCGACCCAGCACGCCGGCGGGATCGACCTCGAGGAGCAGCTGCGCCCGGACCTCACCGAGCACGTGATCAACCCGCTCCTCCCGACGGACCTCGACACCGACGGCTTGCGCATCTACGTGAACCCGACCGGCATCTTCGAGCTGGGCGGGCCCCACGCCGACACGGGGCTCACGGGTCGCAAGATCATCGTGGACACCTACGGCGGGATGGCCCGCCACGGCGGCGGCGCCTTCTCCGGGAAGGACCCCTCCAAGGTGGACCGCTCGGCCGCCTACGCGGCGCGCTGGGTGGCCAAGCACGTCGTGGCCGCGGGTGCCGCCAAGCGGTGCGAGGTGCAGGTGGCCTACGCCATCGGCGTGGCGCACCCGGTCTCGTTGCTCGTGGAGACCTTCGGCACGGAGGCGGTCGATCCCGAGAAGATCGCCGCTGCGGTGCGCGAGCTGTTCGACCTGCGTCCCGCCGCCATCGGAAGGGACCTCGACCTGCGCCGCCCGATCTACAAGAAGACGGCGGCCTACGGCCACTTCGGACGTTCGGAGAAGGAGTTCACGTGGGAGGCCACCCCGCGGGTGGACGACCTGCGGGCCGCCTTGGGTCTCTGAGCGCGCCGTCGCTCCCCTGACCCGAGGGGAGCCGTCGCCTGGTGGCAGTGATCTCGTGACGCAGGGGACTGTGGTCGGTGCTGCCACGCGTGTGGTGCGCGTGCGCACCGAGGTCGCCGCAGTGGCCAAGACGTTCGATTACGCCGTGCCGGCGGTCTGGCGCGAGGACGTGCGGGTCGGCACCCGTGTGCGGGCGCCCTTCCACGGACGCACGGTGCGGGGCTGGGTGGTCGACGAGGACGCCGGGTCTCCCGACGGCGTCGAGGTCCTTCCCCTCAAGTCGTGGCTGGGCTGGGGTCCACCACCGGCGTTGGTGGACCTGGCCCAGTGGGCAGCCTGGCGGTGGGCCGGGCCGGCCTCGTTCTTCCTCCGCACCGCGTCGCCCGCCACCATCGTGCGCGCCCTGCCGCCGGCACCGGAGTTTGGACCACCGGTGGGTGCGTCACCTCCGTGGCCGGACGACCTCGAGCTGACCCGGCCCGGGGTGACCGTGGTGCGCCAGCCCCCGCTGACCGACCCGATCGATCTCGTGGTGTCCGTCTTGGAGGATCCGGCCGTGCGCGCCCGTGCCGGCAGCGTCCTGGTGCTGGTCCCGTCGTCGGGTTGGGCCGAACGCCTGACGGCGAGGCTGGAACGACGGGGGTATCCGGTCGCGGGAAGCTGGGAGCAGGCGCGTGCAGGGTGGCCCGTCGTCGTCGGCAGCCGGGCCGGCGCCTGGGCTCCGGTGCCTCGGCTGGCCGCCGCCGTCGTTCTCGATGCCCACGACGCGGCCTACCGGGAGGAGAGCGCCCCGACCTACACCGCGGTGGAGGTACTCACGGAGCGGGCGCAACGCGAGGGCGTTCCCTGCCTGCTGGCGACGCCGGTGCCGCCGCTGGCGCTGGCTGCCCGCGCCGACGTGCGGACGCTGGCGCCGACACGCCTGCAGGAGCGGGCGGGATGGCCCGTCCTGGAGCGGGTCGATCGTCGCGGCGCCGACCCGCGCAGCGGCATGTTCTCCGAGGAGTTCGTGCGCCTGGCTCGTTCCGTCCTCGATGAGGCTGCGGCACGCGAGCGCGGCCCGCTGGTCTGTGTGTACAACCGCACCGGCGGAGCACGGTTGCTCGCCTGCCGTCACTGCGGCGAGCTGGCCCGCTGCGCCCGTTGCGGTGCGGCGGAGGTGCAACCCCGCGGGGAGGAGATCCTGCGTTGCCCGCGCTGTGACGAGAGCCGTCCGGTCGTGTGCGCATCCTGTGGCCGGCTGCGCATGAAGACCTTGCGGGCCGGCGTGAGCCGACTGCGCGAGGAGTTGGCCGCGCTGCTCGGCGTCGAGGTGGGGGAGGTGGCCGGTCCGCGGGCGGCGGGACCGGACGCACCCGTCCCCGATGCGGCCGTCCTGATCGGCACCGAGGCGGTGCTGCACCGGGTGCGGCGGGCGGCCGCGGTGGCCTTCCTCGACATCGATCTGCACCTGCTGGCGCCGCGGCTCTCTGCCACCGAGGACACCTTGGCGCTGTTCGTGCGGGCCGCCCGCCTGGTCGGCGCACGGGGCACGGGGGCACCCTGGGCCCGCATGCAGGCGCAGACGCGGGTGCCTGACCATCCGCTGTTGCAGGCCGTCGCGCTGGGCGAGCCGACGGCGGTGCTGACGGAGGAAGCAGCGATCCGCCGCTCGTCCGGCCTGCCTCCGTTCTCCGCCCTGGCCGTCGTGTCGGGCGCCCTCGCCCCGGCGTACGCCGAGTCGCTGCGTCAGGAGGTCGATGGCGAGGGCGACGTCGGCGCAGCAGGGGGCGCTGCGACTGCGTCGGGTACCGACGACATCTCGGTGTCGCCGCTCGGCGACGACCGGTTCCTCCTGCGGGCCGGCGCCCATGAACCCCTCTGTGACCTGCTGGCCCGCACGCCGCGGCCGCCGGGCCGGGGGCTCCGGGTCGAGCTCGACCCGGTGTCGCTCTGAGACACTCCAGTGCGCGGATCCCACTTCCCACCCGGGGCGGGCTCCGGGGGGCCCGCCGGTAAGATGTGGGCATGCCGAGCTTGACCATCCGCCAGTACGGCGACCCCGTGCTCAAGGAGCGGACGCGCGAAGTCGACGAGATCGACGGGTCGGTGGCCAGCCTGGTCGAGTCGATGATCGAGACCATGTATGACGCCCCCGGCACCGGCCTGGCCGCCAATCAGGTCGGCGTGCAGCGCCGGATCTTCGTCTACGACATCGGGGAAGGCGCCCGGACCGTGATCAATCCGCGGATCGTCGAGAGCGACGGGGAATGGACCTACGACGAGGGCTGCCTGTCGGTCCCGGGCCTCAGCTGGGACATCGTGCGACCGAACGCCGTGCACCTGGTGGGACTCGACCTCGAGGGCAACGACATCTCCATTGAGGCCACCGAGCTCGAGGGCCGGGTGTTCCAGCACGAGCTCGACCACCTCGACGGCATCCTCCTGGTGGAGCGCCTCAACGAGGACCAGCGCAAGGAAGCGCTCAAGATCCTGCGCAGCCGCACGCTCGATCTGCCCGCGTCCGATCCGGACGGGCTGTCCAGCCTCTTCTCCCGCTGATCGCCACCACCTGAGCAGCACGGCCTCAGCAGCACCGCCTCAGCAGCCAACCCGGCCGCGGTCGGCGCTCCGACTCCGCGTCCGGAAGGTGCCGTCTGCCCTACGGTGATCGGGTGGCCCGCCTGGCGTATCTCGGCACCCCGGACATGGCTGTCCCGCCCTTGCGCGCGCTGGTGGCGGCGGGCCACGACATCGCGCTCTGCGTCACGCGTCCCGACCGGCGCCGCGGCCGCGGCAAGGAAGAGACGCCGAGCCCGGTGAAGGTGGCGGCGACCGAGCTCGGGCTGCCCGTCACCCACGACATGAACGACCTCACGGCCGCCGCGGTGGAACTCGGCGTCGTCGTGGCCTACGGGCGCATCATCCCCGTCCGGCTGCTGGAGCAGACCCCGATGGTGAACCTGCACTTCTCGTTGTTGCCGCGCTGGCGCGGCGCCGCGCCCGTCGAGCGCGCCATCCTCGCCGGCGACCACGAGACCGGTGTCTGTCTCATGAAGGTGGAGGAGGGGCTCGACACCGGCCCCGTGTACGCCGTGCGCACCGTGCCGATCGACGACGACATCACGCTCGCCGCGTTGCGCGAGGAGCTGGTGACGGTGGCCAGCGCGCTGGTGGTCGATGCGTTGGCCCTCGGGGTCGCCTTCCTGCCCCACCCGGTGCCGCAGGAGGGCGAGGTGACCGTGGCCGACAAGATCAGCAAGGAGGACCTCCACCTCGACTGGACGCGGCCGGCCGACCAGCTCAAGCGGGTCGTGCGTCTCGGCCGGGCCTGGACCACGTTCCGGGGTAAGCGACTGACCGTGCTCGAGGTCGCGCTCGAGCCCGACGATGGCGATGCCGACCAGCAGGTGCCCGGTTCGCTGCAGGGCCCGGTCGTCGCGACGGGTGGTGGAAGGCTGCTGCTGCAACAGGTGCAGCCGGAGAGCCGTTCTCCCATGTCAGCCGAGGAGTGGCTGCGGGGGGTGCGCCCGCGCTCGGCGAGCGTCTCGGGACGGAGTAGACATGAGAGCGGTGACCGTGACTCCGATCGACGGGTGGAGCCCCGACCAGTACGAGCGGTTCCGTTCGGAACGTCAGCAGCCGTTCGACGATCTGCTCACCCTGTGCCATCCGGTGCCGGGCGGCCGCATCGTCGATCTGGGCTGCGGCACGGGGGACCTGACCAAGATCCTGCACGAGGAGATGGCGGCCAAGGAGACCGTCGGTATCGACTCGTCCCCGGCCATGCTGGCCCGGGCCCAGGCGGCCTTCGCCGACGTCGCCGGGCTGTCGTTCCGGCAGGCCGACATTGCGACGTGGCTCGACGAAGGGCTCGACCTGGTCTTTGCCAACGCGTCGCTCCAGTGGATCGACGACCACCTCAACCTCCTGGCGCGCATGCGCACCGCCCTCTGTCCCGATGGGCAGTTGGCCTTTCAGGTGCCCGCCAACTTCCGCCACCCCTCGCACCTGCTGGCCCAGGCGGTGGCCAACGAGCCCCCGTTCATCGATGCGCTGTATGGCGACGTGCCCGAGGACCGTGGTCGCTTCGTGCTGTCGCCCGAGCTCTATGCCGATCTCCTCTACGAGCTGGGGGCGAAGGATCAGGTCGTGCGGATGGAGGTCTACGGCCACGAGCTCGAGTCGACGAGCGAGGTCGTCGAATGGGTCATGGGCACACTGCTGACTCCGTACCGCACGCGGTTGAGCCCTGAGTTGTTCGACGCGTTCATCGAGCGCTACCGGGAGCGGTTGATCGAAGAGCTCGGCGAGCGCGAGCCGTACTTCTACGGCTTCCGGCGCATCCTCTGCTGGGCTCGTTTCAGCTGAGCGGCGACGGACGCGTGGAGGCAACGACGAAGACAGCGGGCCGCGATGCGGGGCGTGCAGGCGACCTGCGCATCGCACCATCGGTGCTCTCGGCCGACTTCGGCCTGCTGGCCGAGCAGGTGGGGGAGGTGGCGCCCGCCGCCGACTGGCTCCACGTCGACGTCATGGACGGGCACTTCGTTCCCAACGTGACGATCGGGCCACCCGTGGTGGCCTCACTGCGCCGCCACACCCCCTTGTTCTTCGACTGCCACCTCATGATGACCGAGCCGGGTCGTTACCTGAAGGACTTCGCCGACGCCGGGGCCGACGGCTGCACCGTGCACGTCGAGATCGGGAACACCGACGAGCTCATCACGCAGATGCGGGGCCTGGGCCTGCGTGCCGGGTTGGCCCTCAATCCCGACACGCCGTTCGACGCGGTGCGGCCGTATCTCGGTGACATCGACCTGCTCTTGTGCATGACCGTCTTTCCGGGCTTCGGAGGTCAGAGCTTCATCGCCGACGTCATGCCGAAGGTGTCGCAAGCCCGCGCCGAAGTCACGGCTCGCCACCTCGAGCTCGACATCGAGGTCGACGGCGGGATCGACGAGGCCACCGCGCCGGTGGCGGTGGCGGCCGGTGCCAACGTGCTGGTGGCCGGCAGCGCCATCTTCGGGCATCCCCGACCGTGGGAGGCCGCCGACGCCATCCGGGCCGCGGCGCGCGCCGCCGCCGCACCAGACAACCGGTGACGACTCCCGCCGCGTGAGTGCTCCGGCCGTCAGCGGCGACAGCGGGCGTGCCGTCGTCGCCGGAGGCGGCATCATCGGCACTTGGCACGCGCTCGAGCTGGCGGAGGCCGGGTTCTCCGTGGACCATCTGGAGGCCGAGGCGGGGCCGACGGGCGCGTCGGTCCGGAACTTCGGTCTCGTCTGGGTCAGTGGACGGCGTTCGGGTGCCGAGCTCGACGTGGCGCGCCGCGCCCGCCGGCGGTGGGAGGAGGTCGGCGCCGTGGTCCCCGGCATCGGCTTCCGCCCCATGACCTCCCTGACCATTGCCGGCGACACCGACGCCCGCGGCGTCATGGAGGCCTTCGCCCGGCAGCCCGACGCCGCGGCGCGTTCCATCTCGTTCCTCGAACCCGACGAGGTGCGCGCCTGCAATCCCGCCGTGCAGGGGGACATCGAGGGCGCGCTGCACTGCACCGAGGATGCCGTGGTCGAGCCCCGCCTTGCCCTCGGGGCGCTGCGCGCACACCTCGCGGCGGTGCACGGGGACCGTTACCGCTTTCATCCGCGGGTTCGTGTGACAGCGGCCGAGCCCCACGCCCTCCTCGATACGACGGGAACGCGCTGGACCGGAGACGTGGTCGTGCTCGCAACCGGCGCCGCCTACGACCATCTGCCCGGTTCCGCGGCCGTCGCGGCCCGCCTCCGGCGGGTCCGGCTGCAGATGCTCGAGACTGCTGCCTATGCCGCCACACTCACGACGTCGCTCGCCGACTCGGACAGCCTGCGCTACTACCCGGCCTACGAGTCGGCGCCCCTGGACCGACTGGGGGACCAGACCCCGGTGGCCGCGGCGCATCACCTGCAGCTGTTGCTGGTCCAGCGTCCCGACGGAGGGCTGACCATCGGTGACACCCACGCCTATGGGGAACCGTTCGACTTCGCGCTGAGCGAGGACCCGATCCATGAGCTCCTCGACCGGGCCCGGGGCATCCTCGGCACTGATCTGCCGCCCGTGCGCCGCCGTTGGGAGGGCATCTACGCGCAATGTCTCGATGGCGACGTCTGCCTGCGCGAAGAGATCGAGCCCGACGTCTGGCTGGTGACCGGTCCGGGCGGGCGGGGCATGACGTGTTCGCCGGCCATCGCCGCCGACACGCTGCAGGCAGCCGGATTGGCGGCATGATCGGCCACTTCACCCTGGCCTGCCTCGATATGGCGGGAACGACCGTACGCGACGACGGCGCCGTCGAGGCGGCCTTCACCACGGCGCTGGCCGAAGTCGGCATCGCCGAGGGCACCCCGCGCTACGACGAGGCCCAGGTGGTCGTGCGCCAGACGATGGGCTGGTCCAAGGCGGACGTGTTCGCCCGGCTGCTCGGGCCGACGGAGGCGGCGGAGGCCACGCGCGCCTTCGCCGCCGCCTACGAGGCGATCGTGGCGAGCGGCGCGGTGGGCGAGATCCCCGGCGCCCTCCAGGTGCTGCGCGACCTGCGCGCCCGCGGCGTCAAGGTCTGCCTCACGACCGGTTTCGCACCGTCGACTCGGGACGCGCTGCTCCGTGCCCTGGGCTGGCAGGCCGAGGTCGACCTGGCGCTGTCGCCGGCCGACGTGGGTCGGGGCCGTCCGGCGCCGGACCTCATCCTGGGCGCCATGGCCCGCCTCGGCGTCGACGACCCGGGCGCGGTGGCGGTGGCCGGCGACACGGTGAGCGATCTCGAGGCGGGGCACGCGGCCGGCGCCGGGGCCGTCATCGGTGTCCTGAGCGGCGCCCACGATGCCGCCGCCCTGGCCACGGCCGCCCCGACCGCCGTCATCGACGACGTGACGAGCCTCATCGAGGTGCTTGCTCAAGCCTGACCCCGCTCGACCCGACAGCCTGACCAGGTACTCTCGACAAAAACTGAAACGTGTTCTAGTATTGGCCTCACGAAGCCGGGGACCGACCCCGGGCAAGGACCTGAGCCCCCATGGATGACAGGGACGACGTGGAGCACATGCGCCGGGCGATGGCGCAGGCCGCAACGGTCCGTTCGACCACGGCACCCAACCCCTGGGTGGGCTGCGTGATCGTGCCGCCGGACTCGGCCGTGGACGGCGGTGCCGTGTTCGCCGGAGCCACCGCACCCCCCGGTGGGCCCCACGCCGAGGTGGGGGCGCTGGACCAGGCCGGTGAGGCCGCCCGGGGCGCCACGCTGTACGTGACCCTCGAGCCCTGCGCCCACCACGGGCGTACCCCGCCCTGCACCGACGCCATCATCGCGGCGGGCGTGGCCCGGGTCGTGGTCGGCATCGAGGACCCGGACGACCAGGTGGCCGGCCGGGGCCTCGCCGCGCTGCGTGCGGCCGGGCTGGAGGTGACGGTGGGCGTGGCCGCCGACGAGGTGGCCGAGCAGCTGGCCCCGTACCGCAAGCACCGCACGACGGGGCAGCCCTGGGTGGTCCTCAAGATGGCCGCCAGCCTCGACGGCCGTACCGCCGCGCCCGACGGCACCAGTCGCTGGATCACCGGGGAGGCGGCCCGCCGGGACGTGCACCGGCTGCGCGCCCGGTCCGACGCCGTGCTGGTCGGGGCGGGCACCGTGCGGGCCGACGACCCCGAGCTCACGGTCCGGCTCGACGACGGGGTCGAGCGCGAGCAGCCTCTCCGGGTCGTGCTCGGCAAGGCGCCGGCCGACGCCAAGGTGCAGCCGGCGCTCGAGCTCTCGGGCGATCTGGGCGACGTGCTGGCCGATCTCGGCCGCCGCGGCGTGCTGCAGGTGCTGGTCGAAGGCGGGGCCACCGTGGCCCACGAGTTCCACGCCGCCGGCCTGGTCGACCGCTACGTCCTGTACCTGGCGCCCGTGCTTTTCGGGGGCGACGACGGCCGCCCGATCTTCGCGGGCCCCGGGGCTGGCACAATTGGTGACGTGTGGAAAGGCAGGCTGGTGTCGATAGAGCAGCTGGGTGAGGATCTTCGGGTGGAGGTGGCCGCCTGATGGGCGTTCTCGACCGTTCAAGAGGCCATCGACGCCATCGGGCGCCTGGGCATGGCCGTGGTCGTCGACGACGAGGACCGCGAGAACGAGGGCGACCTCGTCATGGCGGCCGAGGCGGCCACGCCGGAGAACATCGCCTTCTTCCTGGCCCACACCTCGGGCGTCATCTGCGCCCCGCTGCTGCCCGAGCGGGCCGATGCGCTCGAGCTGCCCCTCATGGTCACGGCCAACACCGAGGCCCAGCGCACCGCCTTCACGGTGAGCGTCGACTACCGCCACGGCACGACCACCGGCATCTCGGCGACCGACCGCTCGGCCACCATCGCCGCGCTGATCGACCCCGATACCCGCCCCAACGACCTCAACCGGCCCGGACACATCTTCCCGCTGCGCTACCGGACCGGCGGCGTGCTCAAGCGGGCCGGCCACACCGAGGCGACCGTCGACCTGTGCCGGGCCGCCGGGCTGTCGCCGGCCGGCGTGCTCTGCGAGATCGTGACCGAGGACAAGTCCGAGATGGCCCGCCTGCCCGACCTGGAGCGCTTCGCCAAGAAGTACGACCTCCCGCTCATCTCCATCGCCGACCTCATCCGCTACCGCCGCCAGAACGAGAAGCTGGTCCGCCTCGTGTCCGAGGCGCGCATCCCGGCCGACGAACAGGGAGTTCCGCGCCTACGTCTACGAGTCCGTGCTCGACAACGAGCAGCACCTGGCCCTGGTCATGGGGGACGTGGCCGGCACCGACGACGTGCTGGTGCGGGTCCACTCCGAGTGCCTGACCGGCGACGTGTTCGGCTCGCTGCGCTGCGACTGCGGCCCGCAGCTGCAAGCCTCGCTCGACCTCATCGAGCAGGAGGGGAGGGGCGTCCTCATCTACCTGCGGGGCCACGAGGGCCGCGGCATCGGCCTCGGCCACAAGATCCGGGCCTACCAGCTGCAGGAGGAGGGGCACGACACCGTCGACGCCAACCTGCAGCAGGGCCTTCCGGTCGACAGCCGCGAGTACGGCATCGGGGCCCAGATGCTGGTCGACCTCGGCGTGACCACCATGCGCCTCATGACCAACAACCCCGTCAAGTACGGCGGGCCTCGAGGGCTTCGGCCTCGACATCACCGAGCGCGTCCAGCTCAGACGTCCGCCAACCCGGAGAACATCGCCTACCTGCGCACGAAGCGCGAGCGGATGGGCCATCTGCTGCACGGCCTCGACGACGTCCTGTGACGTCCCCCTGTGCCACAGTGAGGGCGTGAACCGGACGCAGCGCGCCGCCCGAGGCACCCGGTCGGCCCCGGCGGTCCTGATGGCAGAGTCCGACCTGGTCGCGCTCCCCGAGGGCGCGCTGGACGACGTGGCCTCGCGCGTCGGGCCAGCCTGCGCGGCTCGGGAGACGGCACCGGGCTCCGCCTCGGCATCGCCTGTGCCGAATTCAACGGCGGCATCACGCTGCGGTTGCTCGACGGCGCCCTCGACACCCTGAACGAGGCGGGGACGGACCGCCGTGACGTCACGGTGGCCTGGGCCCCCGGTGCCTTCGAGCTGCCTCTCGTGGCCCGTGCCTTTGCGCACGCCGGCAGGGTCGACGCCGTGCTGTGCCTGGGAGCCGTGATCCGGGGCGACACGGGCCACTACGACTTCGTGGCCGGACAGTCCGCCGCGGGTATCCAGCAGGTGCAGTTGGCCACCGGCGTGCCGGTCGTCTTCGGCGTGCTGACGACCGACACCCTCGAGCAGGCCCTGGTCCGTTCCCTCCCCGACGAGTCCAACAAGGGGCGAGAGGCGGCGCTGACGGGTATCGAGATGGTGCGGCTCCTCCGGACGGGGCCGCTGTCCTAGCCAGCCGCAGCCCGGGCCTGCCTGAGGAGGGCATTCATCGGTAGTTCACAGGGTCGACACTGCCTCGACACGTAGGCCCCGTACGGTGCAACCAGGCCTGGCAGTAGACCAGCATGGGAGATCGGCATGACGGCCCCCACGGAGAAGACGGCGGACGCGGACGGTCTCGATGCCGGGGCCCCGGTCGATCCAGCGGAGATCCGCTATCGCCCCGGCGTCCGCCGCGAGGGCGCGCTTCGCCGTGCAGTACGTCACCATCCACGGCTACCGGCGTGCCTACGTCAAGGTCGGCTCCGGCCCGGCCCTCCTGCTCATCCACGGCATCGGCGACAGCTCCGACACCTGGCGGCCGGTGGTCGAGCAGCTGGCCGAGCACTACACGGTCGTCGCCCCCGACCTCCTGGGGCACGGACGCTCCGAGAAGCCGCGGGCGGACTACTCGGTGGCGGGCTTCGCCAACGGCATGCGCGACCTGCTGAGCGTGCTGGAGGTCGACCGGGCCACCGTCGTCGGGCATTCGCTCGGCGGCGGGGTGGCGGCGCAGTTCGCCTACCAGTTCCCCGATCGCTGCGAGCGTCTCGTCCTGGTTGGAAGCGGGGGAGTGGGGCGGACGGTCAGCCCGTTGTTGCGTGTGGCCGCCGTGCCGGGCATCGAGGTGCTCATGCCCTTTCTCGGCCTGCCTCCGATCCGCTTCGCCAGCCGCCTGGGTGCCGAGCTGCTGCGCATCTTCGACACCGCGCTGGGCCGCGACGCCGAGGAGATCCTGGCCGTGTTCGACGCGCTGCCCAACACCGAGGCCCGCATGGGCATTTTGCGCACGCTCCGCTCCAGCGTCGACTGGAACGGCCAGATCATCACCATGGTGGACCGGGCCTATCTGGCCGAAGGCATCCCGACGCTGGTGGTGTGGGGACGGCGCGACGCCATCATCCCGCTCGGCCACGGCCGGTTGATCCACACCGTGATGCCGGGCAGCGAGTTCGAGATCTTCGACGAGGCCGGGCACTTCCCGCACCACACCGACCCGGCGCGCTTCGTGCGCGTCCTGCGGGAGTTCATGGAGCGCTCCATGCCGGCGCGCTACGAACAGGACGAGTGGCGCGACCGCCTCCGGCGCGGCAGCCGCGGGTCCGAGGCGGACGTCGCCAGCGCGGCGACGAGCACCTCCGAACTGTCCGACGTCACCGCCCTCCGTAGCGCCGAGTGACGAAGAGCAGTCTCAGTACAGGATGATCTGCGTACAGCGGTAGGAGGCCATCAGCCGCTCGGTGGTCTCGTTGGTCACCGTGGCGTCCCAGACCTGCGTCGTCCGTCCCAGGTGCAACGGCGCCGCGGTGGCCGCCACGTCCTCGCCCTCGCGTGCGCTCGAGATGAAATTGGCCGAGCAGTCGATCGTGGTGAAGCTCTTCGCCCCCTCGGGCCAATGGTGGCTGACTCCGAAGGCGCACAGGGCGTCCGCCATGGCGATGACGACGGGCGCCCATAGGAAGCCGGTGCCGGCGATCAGCGCGTGGGTGACGGTCAGGCGCGCCACCGGATCACGATCCTCGTCGGGCAGCGGCACATCGATGCCGAGGAGCTGCAGGAAGTTGCGGGCGTCGTAGGGAGGTGGCACGGGTCCAGCTTGCCCCATGAGCAGCGGCTCGACCCGACCCGGCCGGCGCGTCTGCGAAGATCTACCCCCATGCTCCGCCTCGTTCTGCCCAAGGGCTCGCTCGAACGCGCCACCATGCAGCTGTTCGAGGACGCCGACCTCGCCGTCAGCCGTGCATCGGACGTGGCCTACCGCGCCACCATCGCCGACCCCCGCATCGACGAGGTGCGCATCCTGCGTCCGCAGGAGATCCCGGTCTACGTGGCCGACGGCCTCTTCGACCTCGGCATCACCGGGCGCGACTGCATCGAGGAGCGGGGCAGCAACGTCGTGTCCCTGGGCGAGCTCTCCTACTCCAAGGCCACTGCCAACCCGGCCCGCGTCGTCCTCGCGGTCGGAGCGGATTCGCCGGCGCACACGCTGGAGGAGCTGGCGGCCTCCGTGGCCGACCGTCCCGGCCGCCTCCGCGTCAGCACCGAGTACCCCGAACTGACCCGCCGCGCCCTCGAGGCGCACGGGATCGACGCCGACATCGCGCTCTCCTACGGGGCCACCGAAGCCAAGGTCCCCGACATTGCCGACGCGGTGGTGGACATGACCGAGACCGGCAGCGCCTTGCGCGCCGCCGGACTGCGGGTGATCGAGACCCTGTTGGTGTCGCACACCGAGCTGATCGCCAATCCGGAGTCGGCGGCGGACCCCGAGAAGCGTCATGCGATGGAACAGATCCTCACCCTGCTGCAGGGGACGCTCGAGGCGCGGGGGAAGGTGCTGGTGAAGCTCAATGTCGAAGCAGAGAACCTCGACAAGGTCCTCGCCGTCCTCCCCGCCATGCGTGCGCCGACGATCTCGGAGCTCTCCGGCGGCGGGGCCTTCGCACTCGAGGCCGTGGTGGCCAAGTCGGACATCAACATCCTCATCCCGGCGCTGCGCGACCAGGGTGCCAGCGACATTCTGGAGATCCCGCTGTCGAAGATCGTGCACTGACGTGGGCGGCCCCGTCGCGGCCACCGCACCCCACCGAGGACGCATCTCGTCCTTCGACGCCTCCCGCGGGCTGGGCACGGTCGACGACGAGGACGGCACGAGCTACGGCTTCCACGCCACCGCCATCGTGGACGGGAGCCGGCGCATCAGCGTGGGCACGACCGTCGTGTTCACGGTGTCCCCGGGGCACGGCGGCCTCTACGAGGCGAGATCGCTGCTGTCCGAGCCCCCCTGAAGCTCCCACCACCAGCAGCGGTCGCGCCGGGCGAACACGTCGAACGCCGCCTCGGCCACAGTCCGGCCGCCCGTGGCGAGGAGATCAAGCAGCAGGCGACGAGTGACCGCCCGCCCGAGCCGGAGACTAAAGGGGGTGACTATCCCTTCTCTGCATATCCCCAGTTGGTAGGGTGTTTTTCCCTTCCCTTCTCGGTAAAAGCGCAGGTCAGTGACGCCCGAGGAGCTCCGATAGTCAGGGTCGGCAGTGAGCGAGACGCGCAGGACGGACAGTGAGAAGTCTGGCGACGAGCACTCTGCCTTGAATCTTGCCGCAGAAGGTGCCCGCGGGATCACCGTCCGGCTGCTGGCATGGGTGGCGGGCGGCATTTTGGGGGTGGTCGGCGCCGTGACGACCATCATCGAATTGCTGCGCCACCAGCACGGCATCGGTCCATACCTGCTGGCTGCAGGTTTTCTCCTCCTGTTCTTCGCAGCCCGGGACATGTGGCTGGCCGAACGCGCCAAAGCGCGGAGGACTCTACGAACAGCCAGGAGGCTCAGCGCCCGGGTGGACCGCCAGGAGGGAAACGTTCAGCACCTGGAGCACGATCGTGACGGATGGAGGCGGATGCAGGCCGAGGAGGCTGCGGCCAACCGGCGTCACTACGAGGAAATCGGGCGGTTGGAGCGGCAACTGCAGCCCCGGGTCTCTGGCGGCACCATTGGCGTCGCGGTCGACGGGCCCGGCTCAATTGCCGGTCTTCCGTCCGCCAGAACCTCCACCCGTCCAACGGCGGCCACCGCGGCACTCACGGCGCCGTCCTCCGGAGAATCAGCCCGGGCTTTTCGACCAGGACGAGGCTGAGCCAGGGCGGTGACTGACCGTGGTGGGGCTGGCCGTGGTGGGCTGGCCGCCGCAGCGGGCCGTTCCCGTCGTCGCTAGCTGGGCTCCTGGTCGTCGCTGGCAGCGCCCTCGGCGGCGCTCTTCTCGGCCCCTTCCAGGCTCACGAAGGCCAGTCGGAGCTGGGAAAGCGACTCCAGCAGGGCTGGCTCGGCCTCACCCAGCCGACCCCGAAGCCCGTCGAGCAGGGCGCCGAGGCCGTCGATGGCGAGGCGGGCCTGGAAGAGCTGTGGTGGATTCTGAGAGAGGTAGATGGCGGCCAGTTCGAAGAGGCCGTAGCAATGGTTGGCCACCACCACTTCGGCCGGCGTGTGGGCCAGCTGGGCCCGCATGGCGTCGACCTCGGCCTGAGCCGCCGCCTGCTCCTCGGTCAGGGGGACGTCCTGTGACAGCTCCGTGACGTCGGTGTCGGCTTGCGGACCGTTGGGCGCTGGGCCGTCGCCGTCACCCTCCTTCTCGACGAAATGCTCTCCTGACGGTGTCCACAGGCTGCTCATGCTGGTACCCTATGTCCTTGACTACATGGAAGCGGGGCCCCCACTGAGCGGCCTCCACCTGGCCACCACCCCGCCGATGCGGGGCGAAGCGTGCGCCAGGTCGATCACCCCTCGGGCGCGGGCTCTGCCCGCTGGTCGGCCTCGCTCCACCGATTGGCTTGCGGAAGGACCGCCGGCCCGAGTGAGAGGTGTGATGACGCATCGTCGCTGAAACCACAACAGAGCACCGGATCAATGACCGAATCCGTGCCCGTGAAGTCCGGCTCGTGGACCCCGATGGTGTGCAACTAGGCATCAAGCCGCTCCCCGAGGCCCTGGCGATCGCCAAGGAGCTCGATCTCGACCTCGTCGAAGTCGCTCCCATGGCCAACCCGCCGGTGTGCCGGATCATGGACTTCGGAAAGTTCAAGTTCGACGAGGCCCAGCGGGCCAAGGAGAGCCGCCGCAAGACGGTCCACGTCGGGATCAAGGAGATGAAGTACCGGCCGAAAATCGGTCCGGGGGACTTCGATACCAAGACCCGGCAAGTGGCCAAGTTCCTGGGCGAAGGACACAAGGTCAAGATCACGATCATGTTCCGAGGCCGCGAGGTGTACCACCCCGAGCACGGGAAGCGGATCCTTGACCGCATCGCCGAGCAGATGGAGGGCATCGCCAAGGTGGAGGCCGAGCCCAAGCTCGACAACCGCAACATGATCATGGTGCTCGCCCCCGACAAGCGGGCCCGTCAGGCCGCCCAGTCGAGGGAAAAGGCCCAGCATCGCACCGACAAGCCGGGCGCCAATGCCTCTCCAGAAGCGGCCGCCGATGCGGTGGCCGGGAACGGAGCGAGCGAGGCGCCGGCCTCCCCACCCGAGGGGAACGGAAGTGCGCCGGCAGCCGGTCAGAACAACGGGGTCAGCGAAGTCGCAGCATCAGCCGAAGAGGGATGACGCAATGCCGAAGATGAAGACAGACCGGGGCGCCGCCAAACGCATCAAGGTGACCGCCTCCGGCCGGTTGCGCCGTCGCAAGGCCTTCCGCTCGCACATTCTGGAGAAGAAGAGCAGCGTCCGTACCCGTCGGCTCGGGCGCGAGGCCGACATCTCCAAGGCGGACGAGCGGGCGACGCGCCGGATGCTCGGCATCTGAGCGCAGGCGACGGCACCACCGCGCTCCGGCGCACACCCACCTGACACACCGAGAAATCTTGATGAGAGGAGCACCCCCATGGCCAGAGTGAAGCGGTCCGTCCACGGCCGCAAGCACCATCGCGCTGTCCTCGAGCAGGCGAAGGGGTACTACGGAAACAAGAGCCGCTCCTACCGGGCGGCCAACGAGCAGCTCATGCACTCGATGCAGTACGCCTTCCGGGACCGTCGTGCCCGCAAGGGCGACTTCCGCAAGCTGTGGATCCAGCGCATCAACGCGGGCGCCCGGCAGCACGGCATGAGCTACAGCCGGCTCATCAACGGCCTGCACCTGGCCGGCGTCGAGGTCGACCGCAAGGTCCTGGCCGATCTGGCCGTCAGTGACTCCGAGGCCTTCGGCGCGCTCGTGGCGACGGCGCAGGACGCGCTGTCCAGCGCGCCCGTCGCCGAGGTCGCTTCCTGACCCAGCGGCTGGCCTTCTCGCACCGGCGGGTTCGCCGGTTGCGCGGGCTGCTGCAGAAGCGTTCGGCGCGCTGGGCCGAGCGTGCCTTCGTGGCCGAAGGGGCGGAGCTCATCCGCTGCGCGCTCGATGCGGGCATGCCCGATCGAGTCCGTCTACGTCTCGCCCGACGGCGCAGACGACGGCGCCGTCCAGAACGTGTGCCGCCGGGCCGAGGCGGCCGGCGTGCGGGTCTTCCCCCTCGCTGCGGGCGTGCTGGAGCGGGTCGCCGACACGGTCACCCCGCAGCCGGTGCTCGCCGTGCTCCCCATGCTGGAGGAGCCGCCGGCCGGATCCGATCCCTGGTCGGCGCACGACGGGCGCACTGATCGTGGTCCTGGTCGACGTGCGCGACCCGGGCAATGCCGGCACCGTGTTGCGGGCGGCCGACGCCTCGGGGTCCGCCCTGGTCGTCTTCGCCGGCGACTCCGTCGACCCCTACAACCCCAAGACGGTGCGCTCCTCGGCCGGCTCGCTCTTCCACGTGCCCCTGGCCGTGCGGCACGACCCGGGGCGCTGGCCGCCGAGCTGGCCGGCGACCGGCTTCCGCACGCTCGCCACGGTGGTGCGGGACGGCGAGGACTATGCCGGTCTCGACTGGTCCACGCCCTCGGCCCTGTTCCTGGGCAACGAGTCCTCCGGGCTCGCCCCCGATCTGGCCGGTGCCCTCTCGGGCACCCTGGGCATCCCGATGGCGGGGCGGGCCGAATCGCTCAACGTCGGCGTGGCCTGTGCCGTGGTCTGCTTCGAGGCCTTCCGGCAACGCCGGGGCGGCGGTGCCGCGCCACGTAGCATCGCGGACGGCGGAACGGCGCAACGCAGGTACCTGACGGGGAATTGGCGACATGGCACTCGACAACGTGGACCTCGACATCGACGGCATCACCGCCGACGGCGCGCGGGCGATCGAGGGCGCGGCGTCGAGCGAGGCGCTGAACCAGGTCGACATCGAGTTCCTGGGCAAGCGCTCGGCGTTGACCCGGGCCCACCGCGCCCTGGGTGGCCTCGACCCCGAGGCCCGCAGGGAGGCCGGCCGTCGCCTCGGTGAGGCGCAGGCACAGCTCAAGGCCCTCCTGGCGGCGCGGCGGGCCGAGCTGGCCGAGTCCGAGCGGGCCGAGGCCCTCCTGGCCGACCGCCTCGACCTGACCGAGGTCATCCCGGACCAGGTGCGCATCGGCGCCGGCCCGCGGGCACCTGCACCCGGCGAGCCAGGCCCGGGCCGAGCTCGAAGACGTCTTCGTGGGCATGGGGTTCACCGTGGCCGAGGGCCCGGAGGCGGAGACGGACTGGTACAACTTCGAGGCGCTGAACATCCCGCCGGCCCATCCGGCACGCGGCATGTACGACACCATGTACCTCGACATCGGGGAGCCCGAGACGGTGCTGCTGCGCACGCACACCTCGCCGGTGCAGATCCACCTGATGGAGGACGGCGGTGCGCGACGACTCCCTGCCGATCCACGCCGTCATGCCGGGCAAGTGCTTCCGCCTCGACACGCCTGACGCCCGCCACCTTCCGGTGTTCAACCAGATCGAGGGGCTGGTGGTCGACCGGGACATCACCTTCGGCGACCTCGCCGGCACCATTCAGTCCTTCACCGAGGCCTACTTCGGCCCGGGCATGCACTCACGCCTGCGTCCGGCCTACTTCCCCTTCACCGAGCCGTCGGCCGAGTACGAGATCACCTGCACCGTCTGCCTGGGCGAAGGGTGCCGTACGTGCTCGCACACCGGCTGGATCGAGCTCGGCGGCTGCGGCATGGTCGACCCGGCCGTCTTCGCCGCCGTGGGGATCGACGCCGACGTCTGGTCGGGCTTCGCCTTCGGCTTCGGCATCGACCGGCTGGCGCAGATGCGCCACGCCATCCCCGACATGCGCTCCTTCCTGGAGAACGACATCCGCTTCCTCTCGCAGTTCTGACCTCGCCCCACAACGAGAAAGTCCTCCGTGCGCGCTCCGCTCAGCTGGCTCCGTGATTTCGCCCCGTTCCCCGACGACGTCGGGGTGCTGCGGGACGCGCTCGACGACCTCGGTCTCGTCGTCGAGGCGATCGAGCACGTGGGCGAGGGGCTCGAGGACGTGGTGGTCGGCCGGGTGCTCGAGATCCGCCCCATCAAGGGGGCCGACAAAATCCGCCTGACCATCGTCGACGGGGGCGGGGCGGAGCCGCTCGAGATCGTGTGCGGCGCCACCAACTTCGAGGTGGGGGACCGGGTGCCGCTGGCGCCGGTCGGGGCCATCCTGCCCGGCGGCTTCGAGATCAGCCAGCGCAAGCTCCGCGGCGTGACCTCCAACGGCATGCTGTGCTCGGGCAAGGAGCTCGGGCTCACCGACGACGGCGCGGGCCTGCTGATCCTGGGCGACGAGTCGCCGGGCGAGCCGGGGACGCCGATCATGGAGGCGCTCGGCCTGCGGGTCGACACCGTCTTCGACATCACGGTCGAGGGCAACCGTCCCGACGCCTGGTGCATTTCGGGGATCGCCCGCGACCTGGCGGGTCGCCTGGAGCTGCCGTTCACGCTGCCCGAACCGCCCGCCGCCGCCGCCGAGCGGCTGGCCGGTGGAGGAGGCGGCCAGCGCGTCGGTGGAGTCGGCCGACCTCTGCCCGCGTCTCACGGTCTCCGTCCTGCGCGACGTCACCGTCGGCCCTTCGCCGGGCTGGATCGCCCAGCGCCTGCTGCTGGCCGGCATGCGCCCGATCAACAACGTCGTCGACGCGTCGAACTACGTCATGCTCGAGCTCGGCCAGCCCACCCACCCCTACGACCTGTCGCTCCTGCCCGGACGCGGGCTGATCGTGCGCCGGGCCCGCCCGGGCGAGACGGTCGAGACGCTCGACGGCGTGCAGCGCACGACGGGCGAGCGGGGACGGAGCCTCGGCGACACGGGCGAGGACTGCCTCATCTGCGACGCGGAGGGCACGCCGGTCGGCATCGGCGGGATCATGGGCGGCGCCTCGTCGGAGATCGCCGAGTCGACGACCGAGGTGCTGCTCGAGGCGGCCTACTTCACGCCGATGGCCATCGCCCGCACCTCCAAGCGCCTGGGCCTGCGCACGGAGGCGTCGGCCCGCTTCGAACGCGGCGTCGATCCCTGGGTGATCGAGCCGTCGGTGCGACGCTTCTGCCAGCTGCTGGGCGAGAGCGTGCCCGGGCTCACGGTGGCCGACGGCATGCTGGACGTGCGCGCCGACGTGCCCGAGCCTTTCGTCGTCGAGGTGCCGATCGCCCGGGTGCACAGCCAGATCGGCGTGGCGCTCGGACCGGCCGAGATCGCCCGCCTCATTGAGCCGATCGGCTTTACGGTGCTCGAGCAGCGCAGCGACACGGAGGACGGCGTGCTGACCGTCGAGGTGCCGACGAACCGTCCCGATATCCGCCCCGAGCCCTACGGGATCGACGACGTCATTGAGGAGATCGCGCGGACGTTCGGCTACTCGAAGGTGCCGCGGCGGATCCCGACCTGGCCCCAGCCGGGACGGCTGACGCCGCTGCAGCGGGCCCGCCGCGAGGTGAAGGACGTGCTGCGCGGCCTGGGTGCGTCGGAAGGCTGGACCGACACCTTCGTCTCGGCCACCGCCCACGATGACGTGGATCTCGTCGGCCCGGCCGTGCGGGTGGCCAACCCCCTCGACGCCGAGAAGCCGTACCTGCGCCGTTCCCTGCTCCCCGGACTGCTGGGTGCGCTGGCCTACAACGCCAGCCGGCGGCAGCCCGACGTGCGCCTGTTCGAGGTGGGGGTCGTCTTCTCGCACCCGGGATCAGGCATGGCGCGGGTCGTCGAGCGCAGCGGCGCCGGCGGCACCGAGCGGGCCGAGCTGCCGGGCGAGCGCGAGCTCCTCTCGGCGGTCTTCGCCGGCGAGGAGGACGACGCCCGTACGGCGGTGGCTGCCTGGCACGTGCTGGCGGACGCGCTCCGCCTCAGCGAGGTCCGACTGGTCCCGCCGAACGACGGCACACCGCCTCTGCCCGGCCTGCACCCGACCCGCTCGGCCCATCTCATGGCGCGGGCCGGCAGCCTCGACGAGATCACGATCGGCTCGGTGGGGGAGGTCGACCCCGCCGTCGCGGCACGCTTCGACCTGACGCGCACGTCGGGTGGGGCGACCGTGCCCCGGCGCATCGGCTGGCTCGAGGTCGACCTGGGGCATCCTCCTCGACGAGGAGCAGGTGCCCCGCCGTCTCACGATCGGTGGCGCCGTCAGCCGCTTCCCGTCCTCCGACATCGACCTGGCCTTCGTGGTGGAGGACCGCCATCCGGCCGACGCCGTGGCCGACGCGCTGCGGACTGCGGGGGGGAACTGCTGGAGTCCGTGCACCTGTTCGACGTCTACCGCGGTACCGGCATCGACGACGGCGCGCGCAGCCTGGCCTACCGGCTGCGCTTCTGCGCCCCTGACCGCACGCTCACCGACGAAGAGGTGGGCGCGTTGCGGACCCGCTGCATCGAGGCGGTTCGCGAGGAGTTCGGCGCCGTCCTCCGCTGAGCGGGCCTGCGGTCGTTCCACCGACGCGGCCCGTCAGAGGCGGTACACGCGTTCGGCATTCCCGGCGAAGAGCTTGTCGCGGGAGGCCTCGTCGAGACCGGCCGTCAGCTCGCTGAATGTGGTGTAGAGCTCGTCGAACGTGCCGTACACCGCGTCCACCGGGAAGTTGCTGGCGAAGAAGCAGCGATCGACGCCGAAGGCCTCGAGGGCGTACCCGACCCACCGGCCGAGGGCGTCGACCTGCATCGAGCCGAAGGGCATGGCCAAGCCGGACACCTTGCAGACGACGTGAGGCCCGAGGCCGGCCAGTGCGTCCATGCCGGACCTCCAGAGCTCGTACTCCTCGTCGGAGTTCGGCGGGGCCATCCCGTGTGCTCCACGACCACCGTCAGCTCGTCGACGCCCGCAAGCCCCTTGGCGGAGGAAGCGAGCTGATCGGGGTGCGTCATCAACTCGAAGACCAGGTCCCGCTCCGCCAGGCCTTGGAGGACTTCGGGGGCAGGCACCGGCGTATCCAGCCGTCCCATCGGGCGCACCCCGCGGAAGCGGGAGGCCGTCATCTGGCGATCGATGAGCTCGAGGGATTCCGTCACCGTGTCGGCCGGCGGGAGGCCCCCGATGATGGCGTCCGGCCCTCCGGCGGCCGCGGCGTCGCGATCGAGGGCAATGGTCTCCTCGACCGAATGGCGGCCGGTGGCCGCGGCGACGTTGATGAACTTCTCGACGTTCCACCCGGCCGTCTCGCTGCGGTAAAGATCGATGTCGAACCGCCGGTGCATCCTCGACACGTCACCGGTGCTCTGTTCCGGGGGGTGAGAGAGGTACGGGTACCACTCCGTGTGCGCGGGGTCCCAGAGATGCACGTGGGCATCGACGATGCGGGCGGGCTGCGCGGTCATTTGGCCTCGGTGTCTGTCGGTGCTCCGGCGGGCGCGATGTCCCGCAGGGCGACGTCGAGCCACGCGGGGACGGCGGGGCCACCGTAGGTGACGGCACCCACGACACGAGGGTGACTGCGCAGCCCGATCCAGCCTCCGCTCACGGCCAACTCGGCCCCGGCCAGCGCGTCGGTTTCGGGATTGCAGAGGAGCTGGAAGACCAGTGCGCCAGCGCCCTGTCCGGCGGCTGCCTCGGGGGCTTCGATGCTCACGGCGAAGGCGGTGAGGAGGCCCTTCGTCGCGCCGCCGGCGACCCGTGACTGCTGGGCCGAGGCTTGGGCCCGGCTCCGGCCGGAGGGCGTGGTGGCATCGGTCAGCGTGACCAGTCGGAGGGGCCGAGACGTCCGGGCCGAATAATCCGCGGCCGCCCTCGCCCAGGCGGCGTCGGCGTGCAGGCGCGGGACGATCCCTCGATGGTCAGCCAGCAGGTGCTCCCACCCCGCGCCGGGAGAGGCGGTGGGCGGAGGGCCGGCCAGGGCGACGACCATTGCGTCAATGGGCTCGGTCCGGTCCATGACGCTGCGGAGCGCGCCGGCGGCCCCGTCGAAGGTGTCCGCCACCTCGACCGCGTGGCAGACGATGGCATGGGCCTCGAGCGCTGCCGTGATGGCCGCGGCCACGACGGGGCGGTCGCTGACGACCGCACACGAGGCGACCGGGACCGGGGCCGGCCCGGGCTCGGAGGGCGCCGGTTCGCCGAAGATGGGACCGAAGCGGGGGTTGGATCCGCCGTCGGTTGCCTGTGCCGCCTCGGCCCGAGCGAAGGCGCGAGGGATGACGGCTTGCAGGACCCCGTCGAGGGACGCCACCTCGTCGGTACGGACGACCTCGAGTAGGCGGGGCCGGTCGACGACGGCGACTTCCGAGCCTCCCGCAAAGAGCACCTGGCCCGAGCACCATCCGAATCCGTCGCCGACGAGGTGGGCGCCGATCGGGCCCAGGTTCTCGGGCCCCGGGATCGCGTTCAGGGAGAGGCCGCCACCACCACCGGCACGCCCAGCCGCACGCGCCCGCTCCAGTGCCGCAGCGACCATCCGGGTGTTGGCGATCGGCGACATCGCGTTGACCGTGACGCCCGGCGGGGTCTGATGACCGAGTTGCCAGGTGAGGGCCGCCACGGCCCGCTTGGCGGAGCTGTAGCCCCCGGCGTCGGCCGCACGCCAGCCCGAACCGGAGGTGACGCCGAGGATGTGACCGTGCCCCGCCGCGGCCATGAGGGGCAGCGCGGCCTCGAGCACGTTCAGAAAGCCCCCGAGATGCACGTCGAGCAATGCGAGCCAATCATCCTCGCTGCCTTGCGCGAAGTAGGACTGCCGGGTGATGCCGGCGACGTTGACGACGGCATCGAGGCTCCCGTGCTCGTGCACCAGTTGCCGGAACAAGTCGTGCAGGGCGTCACCGTCGGTCACCGATGCCGCCGAGGCCTGCGCCGATCCGCCGGCAGCGACGATGCGGCCGGCTGTGGTCTCCTCGGGCGCAGGCAGCGTTTCCGTCCCGTCCAGGGTGACGAGGGGATCGACGGTCACGACGAACCAGCCGTACCGGCCGAGCTCCTCGGCAATGGCGGCTCCGATGCCACCTCCGCCGCCCGTGACGACGCAGACCTGTTGCGCGTGAGCTCACGGTGTGGCGGCTCGGACCTCGAGTTCCAAGCCGTCCAGCTGGCCCGAGGCGAGCCATTGCTCCAGCACCTCGCGGTAGCGGAACCAGTCCCCCATCCCGATGCCGTAGTTCCCGTCGCGGGGATTGATCAGTTCGGGGTGGCCCTCGTTGTTGACCCGCGACGGCGTGCAGGCGGACATGACGGTTCCCATGTCGATGAAGGCGCGGACGATCTCATCGGTCCAGGCCTCCTCGGCCTGCGCACTCACGTCGAACACCTCCACCCCTCGCTGCTCCAGCAGAGCGACGGTCCTCCCGACGAACTCGGCGCCGAGGATCGCCAATTGGGTGTAGTTGACCGTCACCACGGACTGCTGGGTCGGCGCAGGCATGATGAACATGTTGGGAAACCCGCGGCTCATCATGCCGTACAGGCTGGCGGCGCCGTCGGCCCATTTCTCAGCCAGGCTGAGGCCCCCGCGGCCGATGATGTCGTGGCCCGCCCGACGGGCGAGCGGGGTGCGCTCGGGTTCGAACCCGGTCCCGTAGATGATGCAGTCGACCTCGTAGAGCTTGCCGTCGACGACCGGGCCGCGCTCGGTAACTCGCTCGATCCCGGCGGGGCAGTCGATCAACGTGACATTGGCCTCGTTGAACGCGTGCAGGTATTCGTCGTGGAAACAGGGACGCTTGCAGATGTAGCGGTAGTACGGCTTGAGCCTTTCTGCCGTGGCCGGGTCGGTCACGATTCCCTCGATCCGGATGCGGTGCGCCTCCATGATCTTGAAGTCGATCTCTTCGGACCAACGCGAGTACTCACGCACCGTCATGCCTTCGGGCATCGGGGGGCGGACGGCGGCATAGTCGTGCGTCCAGCCGTCGTCGACCAGGTCGACGTCGGCTGGGAGCCCCATCATCAGGCCCTGGAAGTTGTCCATGCGTGCACGCTGCCAGCCCGGTTCGAGCCCGTCGGCGAAGTCCGGATCGGTCGGCCGGTTGCCCCGCTCACCGATGGCTGACGGAGTGCGCTGGAACACATAGAGATGTTCCGCCGATGCCGCCAGGTCCGGGACGCACTGCAGGCCGCTCGCCCCCGTCCCGACCAGGGCGACGACTTTGTCCGAGAGCTTGTCGAGCGGCTCGTGGGGCCCGCCCCCGGTGTACTCGTAGTCCCAGCGCGCCGTATGGAACGACGGCCCTGCGAAGTCCTCCAAACCGTCGATGTCGGGCAGCTTCAAGAGGTTCAGGATCCCCACGGCCAGCACGTACCAGCGGCAGTCGACCTGGTCGCCGCGGTCGGTCTCGATGCGCCACCGTGCCAGCTCGTCGTGCCACTCGGCACGGAGGACGCCCGTGTGAAAGAGGGCGTGTTCGTCGAGATCGTACCGGTCGGCGATCGCCTGGAGGTGACCCAGGATCTCCGAGCCGGACGCGTAGCGCCGTGTCGGGATGTAGTCGAGCTCTTCGAGCATCGGAAGGTAGATGTAGGACTCGACGTCGCACATCACGCCGGGATAGCGGTTCCAGTACCAGGTCCCACCCACGCCGCCGGCTTCGTCGATGATGCGGATGCGCTCGACCCCGGCCTTGCGCAGTTCGACCCCGGCGAGGATTCCCGCAATACCGCCACCGATGATGACGACATCGACCTCATCGCGGACGGCTTGGCGCTCGGTGACCGGGGTGAACGGGTCGTCTCGATAGTGGGCGAAACGCTCGTCGGCGCGCAGGTCCAGAATGTCGGCGCGGCCGGGGATCAGCCGCTTGTCCCGTTCGGCCAGGTATTTTGCGCGGATCTCCTTCGGGTCGAAGGCCGCGCCCGGTGGGTCGGGCTGATGCATACGCCCATATCAAAGCACTTCCCTGACAGTTGCGTCATACTTCTGGCGCCTTCCCCACCATGGCGGCGAGGGAACGGCGTATGGGCCGGATTCCGGGTGCGGAAGCGCCGGGGTGCTGCGGTCCGTGCCGAGTGCCCTGGACAGGGACGACATCGCCGCTGGGACACGGTTGGGAAGGGTCGCCCCGGGGGGTGGGTGCGCCCAGGATGCGTACCCGGTGACTCAGGTCTTCTTGACGAGCGGAATGTCGTAGAGCGCCGACCAGTTGGTGCTGACGATGCGCGCCTTGCTCGCATCCGACAACGGCAGTTTGTCGAACGAGTCCACGGCAAGGGGGTACTTCGAGTCCCCGTGGGGGTAGTCCGTCGAGAAGATGATGCGCTCGTCGCCGAAGGTCTCCACGAAGTGCGGGACCGTCACCTCGTCGGCCTCGACCGACACCCAGCAGTTGCGCTTGAAGTACTCCGACGGCGGCATGGTGAGGTCGGGCGCCTCGTACCAGCCCGTCCACTCCCAGTGCTCGTCGAGCCGGTAGAGGAACCACGGCGCCCATGAGCAATTGCCCTCCAGGAGGGCGACCTTCAAATTCGGGAAACGCTCCAGGACACCGCCTCCACACAGGCACGCCGTCACGAACTGGATGCCGAGAGGCTGGCTGAAGGTGTGCCACAGCATCAGCTTGTCCAGCACCTCCAAACCGAAGTCAGGCGTGAGGTAGGTCTGGCCACCACCGTGGAAGGAGAGGGGCACGCCGAGCCGTTCGATCTCGGCCCACAGGGGGTCGTAGGCGGGGTGGTGCCATGGCCGGCGGTTCACTGTCGCCGGGGGCAGGAAGATCGCCTTGAAGCCGAGCTCCTCCACGCAGCGCCTGGCCTCCACCACGGCGCCGTCGACATCGTGTGCCGCCACCATGCCCGCGCCGAACATACGGTCGGGCGCGTGATCGCAGAAGTCCTTCAGCCAGTCGTTGTACGCCCGCGCGATCGCCGTGGCGAACTCGGGCTCCAGCCCGTCGGTGCCGATCTGATCCGTCGAGTCGAGCCCGAGCACGAACAGCCCGCGGGACGGGAACAGCACCGCCAGGTCGAGGCCTTCGGCGTTCATGGCGTCTATCTGCGACTGGGCGTCCCAACCTCTGGCCTCCGACGCGGCGTAGACGGTGTCGTGCTCCTTCTGCCATCCGGTCTTGCGTCCCTCGACTCGTTGCGGACGTGTGGCACCCATGCGGAGCATGACGTTGTTCTTGACCCGCACGCGCATGTCACGGGTGATCTCGGACAGGCCACGCGGGGCCGCGTGGGCGTAGGCCGGGTCGATGTAGCGCTCCCACAGATCAGGCGGCTCCATGACGTGCAGGTCGCTGTCGCAGATGACGTGGTCGCGCAATCCCATGCTGTTCGACCCCCAAGGATCCCTGACACTGGCGTCAGCGGTCACTATACGCTCTCGTCTTGAGCGGTCCCCGGGCGCCGCCAGGGCATTTCGACCACAAGGGAAGGCACGACGATGGCCATCGGCGTAATCGGGTTGGGCAACATCGGGGGTGCCATTGCGGCCAATCTCGTCGCGGACGGCAACGAGGTGGTGGTGCACGACCTCGACCCGGCAGCCGTGCAGGCGGTGGTCGGCGCCACTGCGGCCGCCGACGCCGCTGACGTCGGTCGTCAGGCCGACATCACGCTCCTGTCCTTGCCGACACCCGATGTGGTCGCAGCGGTCGCCGACGCCTGGGCGAGCGCAGCTGCACCCGGATCGATCCTCGTCGACCTCTCGACCAACAGCCCGGAAGTCGTGCGCGAGCTCGGAGGACGCCTGGTTGGTTCCGGCCACCATCTGGTGGAGGCGCCGCTGACCGGGGGAGCCATCGGGGCGGAGCGTCGCATGCTGGTCTTCATGATGGGAGGTGACGACGAGGCGGTCGCCCGGGTGCAGCCGGTGCTCGAGCCCCTGGGCCGCGCCACCTTCCACGTCGGCGCGCTGGGGCTCGGCAACACCATGAAGTTGCTCAACAGCCTGATCGCCTTCACGACGACGTGGGTCAGCCTCGAGGGCCTGTCACTCGCGACCAAAGCGGGTATCGCCGTTCCCGACGCGGTCGAGATCCTGCGCACGGCCGGTGCTTCGAACTTCTACATCGACCGCCAGGTCGAGACCATCGACAGCCGTAACCGGCCGACGCAGTTTGCACTGGAGCTGGCCGCCAAGGACGCCGGCCTCATCGTCGAGACCGGGAGCGCCCTCGACGTCCCCACCCCCGTCGCCGGTGCGATACGGGGTGTCCTCGAGAGCACGGTCGCACAGGGTCTCGGGGGCGCCGACTGGAGTGAGCTCGTCACCTTCGCCGAGCGGCAAGCCGACGTCGCGCTGCGCTGGGGGGAGCCCTCCTCGAGCTAGTCGGTCCCCAGCACGTCTGCCGCCACGCGCATGGCGGACCCGGCGGCGGGCACGCCGGCATAGATCGAGACGTGCGTCAGGATCTCCACGATCTCCTCGCGGGTGATGCCTACATTCAGCGCTCCCGCGATATGCGACCGCAGCTCTTCGGGCTGGCCCAGCGCAGCCAGCAAGGCCACCGTGATCATGGAGCGATCGCGCACGGGCAGGCCGGGACGTGACCACACGTCGCCGAACGCGCTCTGCAGGACGTGGTCGTAGTACTCCGGCGCCAGTTTCGCTGCCGGGAACTGGCCCGTGGCTCCGGTCCTCGTGGCCGGCCACAGCTGGCCTTGGATCTCCCGGCCGGCGGCCCGGCGCTCGTCACTGGTCGTCATGCTCAGCTCCTTTCCACACCCAAGAGGTTGACGGTGGCGATGCTGCCTCCCCCGACGAGATGCGTCAGTGCCACCCGTGCGTCCTCGACCTGTCGTCCCACGGCTTCGCCGCGCAGTTGCAGCACCGCCTCGTGCAGCATGGCCACGCCGGTCGGCCCTCCCGGGTGGCCCCGCGCCAGCAGCCCGCCGTCCGTGTTGAAGGGGATGCGTCCCCCAGGGCCGGTCTCGCCCTCGACCACGAGCTTCTCGCCGTCTCCCTCGGCACAGAACCCGAGGAGCTCGTAGTACTCGAGCTCCTCATTGACGAAGGCGTCGTGGCAGTACGCCACGCTGACGTCCTCGGGCCCGAGCCCGGCCGCCTCGTAACACTCGAGCGCGGTGTCCCTCGTCATGGTCGAGGGACCGACCACCGGGCCGACGAAGGTGTGGCCGGGGGAGTAGGTCTCCGACATCAGCGCCGACGCCGAGGGCCCGCACCAGCGGCCGGCCGGGCTGCCGCGACCGCACAAGGTCTTCGCGCGCCACGATGATGCAGGCGGCCCCGTCGTCGGGCGGACAGCACATCATGGTGGTGAGCGGTTCGGCCACCATGCGGGCCGACAGGACCTCCTTCGCCGTCACCACGTGGTCGGACTGGCGGTGGGCCGTCGGGCACTTGGCCCCGTAGTTCCAGTTCTTCGCCGCGATGGTGGCGAAGTGCTCGGGAGTCGTGCCGCGCTCGTGCATGCGGCGCTGGGCCCAGAGTGCGAAGTAGGCGGCCGGCAGGATCGGCGCGTCGATCTGATCCCGGCCCGCCCCCCGGCCGCCGCCGCCCACCATGTCGGTGAACTTGTCGAAGCACAGCGCCATCGCCACGTCCGCCCGTCCCGAGGACACCGCCCACGCGGCCTCGCGAAAGGCGACGAGCCCGGTGGCCGACGCGTTCTCTATGTGCGTCACGGGCAAGCCGGTCAACCCGAGTTCCTTCATGGCCTTGATCCCCAGCATGGAGGCCGGCTGGATGTAGCCGACGAACGCCTCGTCGACATCGGACAGCGTCAGGCCGGCGTCGTGCAGCGCCAGCAGCCCGGCATCGCGGGCCAGGTGCGCTCCTGGCGTGTCCTTGAACATGCCGAAGCGGACCATACCGATGCCGGCCACGGCGACATTCTCGAAACGCAGGCCGTGCTTCATGCCGACCCACCGGACGCCGGCCGAAAGCGGTAGATGACGACATCGTCGCCCTCGGAATTCTGGCGGAGGGTCTCGAGGTCGATCTCCACCGTCATGCCGATGGCGAACTCGTCGCGCCCGCCGGAGAGGATCGACTGCACGCGAGGTCCCTCGGGCAGGTCGACCTGGGCCACGCCGTACCCGGCCACGCCGGCGTCCTTCTTTCCGAAGAGCGGGACGTGGCAGTAGGTCCAGGTGTGGATGGTGCCGTGCGTCGAGAGCTCGGTGTCCTCGGTGCCTTCGTGGAGGCATTTGGCGCAGACCAGTCGACGAGGGAAGAACACCTCGCCGCAGGCGGCGCAACGGCTCCCGAGCAGCCGCGGCTGCTCAGCCGGATCGTCGGGAATCCGGAAGAACCCTTCCTCGATGGGGACTCGGGCCATCTGCTCCTCGCTTCGATCGGATCCGTCGTGTCTCGTGCCGTGCTCAGCGTGGTTGGCCGCGACACCGCTCTCTGGTGTCCCCCGTGACGGGTGGCGCGTCCATGCTGCGAAAGCGCCCATTGAGCCCCGGGGCAGCGATTCTGGCAGAAGGACCTAGGCTCGGCTTCGGAGCGACGGCAAGGCGGGGTAGGGAAATCCGGGCGACGTGCCAGCCAGCGGAGTCGCCGGCGTTCGCATGAATATGCAGATCAATGTATACTCATGCGATGAAGGCAGGGATCCTCGGGGCATCGGGTTACACCGGGTCTGAGTTGTTGCGCCTCCTGGCCGGGCATCCCGAGTTCGAGGTGGCAGTGGCCACGGCCCATTCCCATGCCGGTCAGGCGGTCGGGGCACACACGCCGTCGCTGGCGGCCGCCTATCCGGGGCTGACCTACGAGGACAACGACCCGGCCCGGTTCGACGGCCTCGACCTGGTGTTCTGCGGTCTGCCGCACGGCGAGTCCCAGCGCATCGTCCCCGAGCTCCGGGCGCGGGTGGGCCTCATCGTGGACCTGGCCGCCGACTTCCGTTTGAAGGACGCTGCGCTGTATCCGCGCTGGTACGGCGAGGAACACAGCGCCCCTGAGCTGCTGGGCGATGCCGTCTACGGGCTGCCCGAGCTGTTCCGTGAAGGCCTGTCCGGGGCCACACTGATCGCAGCCGCCGGTTGCTACCCGACCGCAGCCGGGCTGGCCCTGGCGCCCTTGGTGCGTGGCGGGCTGGTCGAGCCCACGGGCATCGTGGTCGACGCCGCCTCGGGCGTGTCGGGTGCCGGCCGCGGCCTCAAGGAGTCGCTGCACTTCGGGTCGGTCGACGAGGACTTCACCGCCTATGGCCTGCTGACGCACCGGCACACGCCCGAGATGGAGCAGATCATCGGCGGGGAGGTGCTGTTCACGCCGCACCTGGCGCCCATGGTGCGCGGCATCCTCGCCACCTGTTACGCCCGGCCCGCCGCCGGCACCACGCCGACGACCGACTCCGTCCTCGCCGCCCTCCACGACGCCTACGACAGCGAGCCGTTCGTGGTGGTGCGCGACGACCCGCCGTCGACCAAGGCCACCGCCGGCGCCAACGCTGCCCACGTCACGGCGCGGGTCGATCCCCGCACCGGCTGGGTGGTCTCCTTCTGTGCCCTCGACAACCTGGTGAAGGGCGCCTCGGGACAGGCGATCCAGTGCGCCAATGCCGCCCTCGGGTTGGCCGAGACGACCGGGCTGCCGATCGCGGGGGTCTACCCGTGAGTGTCAACGCGCCCCAGGGCTTCGTCGCCGTCGGGGGCTACGCCGGCATCAAGGCGGCCAAGGCCCACGACGTCGCCGTGGTGGCCACCGCCGACGGCAAAGCGGTGCCAGCCGCCGGCGTCTTCACTTCCAACCTGGCCGCAGCGGCCCCCGTGCAGGTGAGCCGGGCCCACCTGACCGCGACCGCCGGCAGGGCGGCAGGCGTGATCCTGACCTCGGGCAACGCCAACGCCGCCACCGGTGTCCCTGGGCGTGAGGCTGCCGAACGGCTGTGCACTGCGGTAGCCGGTGACATCGGTGCGACCGCGGAGGAGATTCTGATCTGCCAGACGGGCCTCATCGGCATCCCGTTCCCCATCGACCACGTCATCCCGGAGATCGAGCCGATCGTGATGGCGCGCACCGAACGGGCAGAGTCCGCCGCGCAGGCGGCGCGGGCCATCATGACGACCGACACCGTCCCGAAGGAGGTCGTGGTCGAGGGGGAGGGCTTCACGGTGGGCGGCATGGCCAAGGGCGCCGCCATGCTGGCGCCGAACATGGCCACGATGCTCGCCCTCTTGACGACCGATGCCGCGGCCGACCCGGGAGTCCTGCAGGCCGCGCTGCGCGAGGCCGTGTCGGCGTCGTTCAACACGATCACGGTGGACGGCTGCACGTCGACCAACGACACGGTGCTCGTCCTGGCCAACGGGCTCGGATCCAGCCCCTCCTCGTCAGCGCTGACGGCTGCCCTCTACGAGGCCTGCCGGTCTTTGGCGGAGCAGATGGTGGACGACGCCGAAGGGGCGACCAAGGTGGCGCACGTCCACGTGCGGGGTGCGGTGAGCGACGAGGCGGCGCACATCGCGGCGCGCAAGGTGGCGGACTCCATGCTCGTGCAGTGCTCGCTCTTCGGCGAGGACCCGTACTGGGGACGCATCATCTCCGAGCTCGGCTCGGCCGGGACGCCGTTCGACATCGACCGGGTCCTCCTCGCCTACGGCACCACCGTGGTCTGCGCCGGGGGAGTGGGTGTGCCCCATGACGCCGCGGCCGTGGCGGCCCACATGGCGGGCCGGCACATCGTGCTCGAGTGCGACCTGGGGCTCGGCTCGGGGGAGTCGGTGGTGCTCGGGACCGACCTCGGCTACGGCTACATCGACGAGAACCGGACGACGTCGTGACGGCCCACGACGTGCCCGTCGTGCCCCCCAAAATCACCCGGGCGCAGAAGGCGGCGGCGGCGAAGACAGCCTCGGTGCTGGTGGAGGCCCTGCCCTACATCCGGCGCTTCTGGGAGAAGATCGTCGTGGTCAAGTACGGCGGCAACGCACTGCACGCCGCGGACGGTGCTGACGGTGCCGGCGCAGAGGATCCCGGCGACGCGCTGGCCTCCTTCGCCGAGGACGTGGTCCTGATGCGCGCCGTGGGCATGCTCCCCGTGGTCGTGCACGGTGGTGGCCCCCAGATCGGCGCGTTGATGAAGCGGCTCGGCAAGGAGACGGAGTTCCGTAACGGGCTCCGGGTGACCGACGCCGACACCCTCGACATCGCCCGCATGGTGCTGGTCGGCAAGGTCAACCGCGACATCGTGTCGGCCATCAACGTGCACGGGCCGCTGGCGGTCGGCATGTCGGGCGAGGACGCCAACCTCATCACGGCGGCGCCGCGGCACGCCGACCTCGGCTTCGTCGGCAACGTGACGCTGGTGGACCCGATCATGCTCGAGCGCCTGCTGGCCGAGGGTCTGATCCCCGTCGTGGCCACGATCGGCGCCGACGAGTCGGGGCAGGCCTACAACATCAACGCCGACACGGTGGCGGGCGCATTGGCCGAGGCGCTACAGGCCGAGAAGCTGATCTTCCTGACCGACATCGAGGGGCTGCGGGTCGTGGCCGACGATCCCACGACGGTCATCCACCAGGCCTCGGCGGACGTGATCGACGAGATCGTGCGCGACGGAGGAGTGCAGGGGGGCATGATCCCGAAGGTCGAGGCCTGTGCCACCGCGGTGCGCGCCGGGGTCGGCCAGGCGCACATTCTCGATGGACGCGTGCCCCATGCGTTGTTGCTCGAACTCTTCACCGACTCCGGTGTCGGGACGATGGTGGTGCCGTGAGCGATCCGAACCCCGCCGTCGAACCGCCTTCGGAGCGCGCCGCGCTCATGCGCACCTACGCCGACCCGCCCGCCACCTTCGTGCGGGGCCAGGGGACGCTGCTCTACGACGCGGACGGCGCGGAGTACCTCGACTTCATCACCGGCCTGGCCGTGGTCTCGCTGGGCCATGCGCACCCGGCCGTCGCCGACGCCGTGGCCGAGCAGGCGCGGACGTTGACCCACGTGTCGAACCTCTACGGCAACACGCTGGCGCCCGAGGTGGCCCGCACCATCGACCGGCTGATCAACGGGGGCCGCGGGCAGGCGGGCGGCCAGGTCTTCTTCGCCAATTCCGGGGCGGAGGCCAACGAGTGCGCGCTCAAGCTGGCCCGGCGCTGGGCCGGCCCGGGCCGTCACGTCGTGATCAGCGCCGACAACGCCTTCCATGGCCGGACTCTGGCCACCCTCACCGCCACGGGCCAGCCGGAGAAGCAGGCACCGTTCCTCCCGCTCCCCGAGGGGTTCGTGCACGTCCCCTACGACGACGTCACCGCGCTCGACAAGGCACTCGACGCGGACTCGGTGGCGGCCGTCCTGCTCGAGCCGCTGCAGGGTGAAGGCGGCGTCGTGGTGCCGAGCTCGGACTACCTCGGGGCCGTGCGTTCCCTCTGCACCGAGCGCAACGCGCTCCTGATGCTCGACGAGGTCCAGACCGGTCTCGGCCGCACCGGCCACTGGTTCGCCTTCCAGGCGCAGGGCCTCGAGCCCGATGTCGTGACGATGGCCAAGGCGCTGGGCAACGGCATGCCCGTCGGGGCCTGCTGGGCCAGGGCCGAGGTGGCGGCGGCGTTCGGGCCGGGCGACCACGGGTCGACCTTCGGGGGGCAACCCCTCGCCCTCGCCGCCGTCAAGGCCACCCTGGCCGTCATGGAGTCCGAGGACGTGTGCCGCCGTGCCCGTGAGGGCGGCGAGCGTTTGGGCACCGGGCTGGCGCAGCTGCCCGGCGTCGTCTCGGTGCGCGGCGCCGGCCTGTTGCTGGCGGCGCAGCTCGACGCACCGGTGGCCAAGGAGGTCGCGGCCTGGGCGCTGGTCCACGGCCTGCTGGTCAACCCGGTACGGCCCGACGCCATCCGCGTGGCACCGCCGCTCCTCGTGCGCGACGACGAGATCGACACCGCCCTGGGGATCCTCGGCGAGGCGCTGACTGCCGCCCGGCCCGGGACCGGCGGACCGGCGGCGTAGGGGAGACCGGCATGCGCAACTTCTTCGACATCGTCGATCTGGACCCGGGTTCGTGGGACCACCTCCTCGCACTCGCCCTCGAGCCACCCGACGGCGCGCCCCTGGCGGGCCAGGGCGTGGCACTGCTCTTCCAGAAGCCGTCGGCCCGGACCCGCAACTCCACCGAAATGGCAGTGGTCGACCTGGGCGGGCACCCCGTCTACATCCAGGGGACCGAGGTCGGCCTGGACGAGCGCGAGACGGCCGAGGACGTGGCCCGCACGCTCGGCTGTTACCACCGCATCCTCTGCGCCCGCGTCTACGAGCATTCGATGCTGGTGCGCATGGCCGGCGCGCTGGCCCGGAGCGGCTTCGACGTCCCGGTGGTCAACCTCCTGTGCGACACCGCGCACCCGTGCCAGGCGGTGGCCGACGTGCTCACCATGCGCGAGGCGCTCGGTTCGTTGGCCGGTCGCGTCCTGACCTATGTCGGCGACGGCAACAACATGGCGCGCTCCCTGGCCGAGGCGGCACTGATCGAGGGCATGGAGGTCCGCTTCGCCAGCCCGGCCGCCTACGCCTTCTCGGGCGAGGACCTGACCCGGCTGCAGGCCTTCGCCGACCGCATGGGACGGGGCGGCAGCGTGCAGGTGACCGACGACCCCGGACAGGCCGCCAAGGACGCCGCGGTCCTGTACACCGACGTCTGGACGAGCATGGGCCAGGAGGAGGAGCGGGCGGCCCGGCTCGCCGCCTTCACCGGCTACACGGTCGACGCGGCGCTGGTCGAGCAGGCGGCGGCCGATGCCGTCGTCCTGCACTGCCTGCCGGCGCACCGCGGCGAGGAGATCACCGACGAGGTGCTCGAGGGCCCGCGCTCGCTGGTCTGGCGCGAGGCGGCCCACCGGCGCACGGCCATGCGGGGCGTCCTGGCCTGGGTGCTGGAGGGTTCCCGGTGAGCGGGCACGCACCCAGCCGGCTGACGAAGAACCAGCGTCAGCACCGGATCACCAAATTGCTGGAGTCCCAGCCGGTGACGAACCAGGCGCAGCTGGTCGCACTGCTCGGTGAGCAAGGCATCGAGGCGACGCAGACGACGGTGTCGCGCGACCTCGAGGATCTCGGGGCCGTCAAGGTCCGGCTGCCCGGGGGCGAGACGGCCTACGCGCTGCCCGAGCTCCCGGTGCACCAGATCGCGCCCGAGGACCACCTGCGACGCGTGCTCGGCGAGTGGGTGGTCGAGGTCGCCCATTCGGGGAACCTCGTGGTGTTGCGCACGCCGCCGGGCTCGGCCCACGTGGTGGGGTCCGCGCTCGATCGCAGCGGGCTCGAGGAGGTCGTCGGGACGGTGGCGGGCGACGACACGGTGCTGGTCGTCGTCGAGGAGGGCTTCGGCGGGGCACCGATGGCCGACCGCTTGCGCGACGTCGCAGGCATTGTGCCCCCCAACAAGATCGCGTTGAATGGGAAGGAAGAAGAGGACTGAACATGTCTGATCGGGTGGTACTCGCCTATAGCGGTGGCCTCGATACGTCGGTGGCCGTGCGCTGGCTCATTGAGCACGAAGGCGTCGAGGTGGTGGCGGTGGCGGTCGACGTCGGCCAGTCGGCCGACCGCGGCGGGGAGGACTGGGATGCGGTGCGCGCCCGGGCGCTGGCCGCCGGTGCGGTCGAGGCCGTGGTGATCGACGCCCGCCACGAAATGGCGGAGCAGTTCTGCGTGCCGGCCCTCCAGGCCAATGCGCGCTACGAGGGCAAGTACCCGCTCGTCTCGGCCCTGTCGCGGCCGGTGATCGTGCGCCACCTGGTTTCCCAGGCGCGGCTGCACGGCGCCACGGCGGTGGCGCACGGCTGCACGGGCAAGGGCAACGACCAGGTGCGCTTCGAGGTCGGGGTGCGCGCCCTGGCGCCGGACCTCGGCATTTACGCGCCGGCCCGCGTCTGGGGCCTGACCCGGGAGGACTGCGTCGAGCTGGCGGCCAAGTGGGACATCCCGATCACGGTGACCAAGGAGAAGCTGTACTCCATCGACGACAACCTCTGGGGCAAGGCCATCGAGTGCGGCGCCATCGAGGACCCGTGGGCGCCCGCCCCCGACGACGTCTACACGCTGACGCGGGTCACCGAGACCGATCCCGTGGAGGTCATCATCGGCTTCGAAGCCGGCGTGCCGGTCAGCCTCGACGGCACGGCGCTGGCGCCCTACGACCTGATCGCCCGGCTGGGCCGGCTGGGCGGCAGCCGTGGCTTCGGCCGCCTCGACATGGTCGAGAACCGCCGTGTCGGCATCAAGAGCCGGGAGGTCTACGAGTGCCCGGCCGCCCTGGCGCTGATCATGGCCCACGCCGACCTCGAGGACCTGACGCTCGAGCGGGACGTGCACCACGAGAAGGCGCGCCTCGAGCCGCGCTGGGCCGAGCTCGTCTACGACGGCATGTGGTACTCGCCGTTGCGCGCCGCGTTGCAGGCCTTCGTCACGGAGACCCAGCGCCACGTGACGGGGGAGGTGCGCCTCCGCTTCGCCGCACCCGGCACGTGTGCCGTCGTGGGGCGGCGCAGCCCCGTCGCGCTCTACGACCACGACCTGGCGACCTACGATGCCTCCGACAGTTTCCGGCACGCCGACGCCGAAGGGTTCGTCCGCCTGTGGGGTCTCGGGGTCGCCACGTGGTCGGCCCGCCAGGGGCCGGGGGCGCAGACGGGGGTGGAGGCGCCGCCGCCGGCGGCGGCAGGAGAGGTGAGGGGGGAGCATTGACGCTCTGGGAGGGTCGTATCTCGACCGGTATGGCGGACGCCGTGGCCGAGTTCACCGTGAGCCTGCCCTTCGATTGGGTGTTGGCGCATGACGATCTGGCTGGCTCGCGGCGCATGTCAAAGGACTCGGCAAGGCTGGCATCCTCAGCGACAGCGAGGTCTCCACTCTGGTGGAGACGCTCGACATCGTGGAAGAGGAGTTCGTCACGGAGGCGTTCGTCTTCGCGCCCGGAGACGAGGACATCCACACGGCCATCGAGCGACGCGTCACCGAGTTGGTCGGTGACGTCGGGGCCAAGCTGCACACGGGACGCAGCCGCAACGACCAGGTGGCCACGGCACTGCGCCTGTGGTGCCGCCGTTCGCTCATCGGTGTGGCCGACGAGATCATGGCGCTGCAGGACGTGCTGGCCGAGCGGGCCCGGGAGGCCGACGGCGTCTACCTGCCCGGCTACACCCACATGCAACGGGCGCAGCCGGTACTGCTGGCCCACCACCTGCTGGCGCACGGCTGGGCGCTGGCGCGCGACGTCGATCGCCTCCTCACCACCGTCGACCGCCTGAACACGTCGCCCCTCGGCGCCGGCGCGCTCGCCGGCTCGTCCCTCCCGCTCGACCCCGATTACGTCGCGGCGGAGCTCGGATTCCACGGCCGCTTCGAGAACTCTCTCGATGCCGTATCCGACCGCGACTTCGTCGCCGAGGCGCTCTTCGATCTCGCGCTGCTGGGCGTGCACCTGTCGCGCCTGGGCGAGGAGATCGTGCTGTGGTCGACCGAGGAGTTCGGCTTCTGCACGCTCGACGATGCCTATGCCACCGGCAGCTCGATGCTGCCGCAGAAGAAGAACCCCGACGTGGCCGAACTGGCCCGCGGCAAGTCGGGCCGCCTCATCGGCCACCTGACCGCGGTGCTGGTGACGTTGAAGGGACTCCCGCTGGCCTACAACCGCGACCTGCAGGAGGACAAGGAGCCGCTCTTCGATGCCGTGGTGCAGGTCACCCGTGCCCTCATTGCGCTGCGCGGCGTGTACGAGACCGCGTCGTGGAACGAGGAGCGCATGCAGAAGGCGGCGGACGGTCCGGCCGCCGCGGCGATCGACCTGGCCGAGATGCTCGTCGAGCAAGGCATGCCCTTCCGCCAGGCCCACGCGCTCGATCGGCGGGCTGGTGCGTGAGTCGCTCGAGCGCCATGTGCCGTTGGTCGAGCTGGTCGCCGCCCACCCCGATTTGGGGGAGACCGCCACCGAACTGCTCGAACCCGGTGTGGCGGTGACACGCCGGCGCACCCCGGGCGGGGCCGGACCGGGGCCCGTCGGCGAACAGGCCGAACGCTTCGTCCGCCGCAGGGAAGTCGACCGGGCGCGGTTGGCGCAATGGCGGCCCCCGGGCGCAATCTGAGGAGTGGCGACCGGCCACCCGGCGGAGTCGGCCCAGGCTGGGAGCGTGTCAGTTGCGCGGCTCAGCCCCCATGTCAGGTAACCCTGAGGTGAACGCAACATAAAGATCTCGACAAGTGGTTGTGCCGGCGCCGTCCTGGGTGCAGGCTGGGCGCATAGCCACATCGACGACGATCCCCGAATCGACGAAGTGCGCTGGAATCCGCCTCCGAGGGTCCGAGGGGGGAGGCGGGATCTGTTGCGTCTCGGGTGTCACCGTCGAGTCCACCGGAAGCCCTCACCACGTGGAGACGTGCACATGCAGCGGATGACCGGCATCGACCCGATGTTCATCTACTCGGACACCCCGGAAACACCGATGGAGATCGCCTACGCGTGCGTCTTCGATCCCTCGTCACTGCCGGGCGGTTACAGCTTCGAGCGGGTGCCGCAGTGCTGCAGACGCGGATGCCGACGCTGCACGCCGTTCCGGCGCCGCCTCATGCCCGTCCCGCTCGGGCTGGACCACCCGCGCTGGGTCGACGACCCCGACTTCGACCTGGCCAACCATCTGCACCGGTGGCGCTCCCTGCCCCGGGCGGCGATGCCGAGTTCACGGGCCAAGGTGGCCGAGGTGATGAGCCGCCCGCTCACGCCGGAGCAGCCGCCGTGGGAGATGCACGTCGTCGAGGGCATGGCCGGCGGCATGGTCGGGTTGATCGCCAAGGTGCACCACTCGGTCATCGACGGCGTCGCCGGAGCCGACATGCTGGCCAAGCTGCTCGACCTCACGCCCGAGGGCAGCGCGGTCACCGAGCCCTGCCCGCCCTGGATGCCGCCGCGCCTGCCGTCGCGGGCCGCAGCTGATGACCGACGCCCTGCCGACCTTCATCCGGAGCCCTCTCAGGGGACTGCGCGCGGCACGCGAGGTCGGCCGCACCGCCGTGCGGCTGGCCCGCTGCGCGGTCGACGACAGGCTCGGCCCGGTGTCGATCCCGCTGGGGGCGCCCGACACGTTCGAGTCGCCGGTGGGCGCCGACCGGGCCATCTCCTTCGCCGAGCTCGAGCATGGCGGAGGTGCGGGCGCTCAAGGCGCGCTTCGGGTCGACGATCAACGACGTGGTGCTCGCCGTCTGCTCCGGGGCGCTGCGCAGCCACCTGGCCGCACACGGCCAGGACGCCGAGAGCCCGCTGGTGGCGGTGGTCCCGGTCTCGGTGCGCGACGACACGGACGGCGCGGCGGTGGGCAACCAGCTCTCGGCCATGTTCGTGCCGCTGGCGAACGACAAGCAGACGCCGCTGGAGCGCCTGCGCACCGTGACCGCGGCGAGCGCGTCGTGCAAGGGGCAGGAGCGCGCCGTCGGCTACGGCCCCATGGCGACCCGCATGACCGAAGCGCTGCCGCCCGCGTTCGCCAAGACGATGATCCAGCTCGGTGTCCGCTCGGGCGTGCTGCGCAAGCTGCGGGCGGGCAACCTCATGGTCTCCAACGTGCCCGGGCCCGACTTCCCGCTCTACTTCGCCGGCATGGAGCTGCGGGCGGTCTACCCGCTCGGGCCGGTGATCGACGGGGTGGCGCTCAACGTCACGGTGCAGAGCTACCGCGAGTGGCTCTTCGTCGGCATCAACGCCTGCGCCTCGGCCGTGCCGGACCTGCCGGGCCTGACCCGGGCCATGGTCGACGAGCTCTCGCTGCTGTGCCGGATGGCGGCGGGGGCGGGCGAGCAACGGCAGCCGGTCGACGGGCCCGCCCGCCCGACCGGCCACCGGCCGGCCGCCACGCCGGGCGCCATCCGTCGCGTCGGGGCGCCCACGCCGATCTGAGCCACCAGCCACCGGCGGCCCTGCGGGTGGCGCCGCGCCACCTGGTGGGCCAGGGTGGCGGCGTGCGAAGCGGCCGATCTGCTGGGCGATCCCGTGGACACGGTCGCACCGTGGCTGCTGAACAAGGTGCTGGTCCGCGGTGACCGGGCCGGTCGCATCGTCGAGGTCGAGGCGTATCACGGCGCCGACGACGCAGCGTCCCACGCCTACCGGGGGAAGACGCCGCGGACGGCGCGTCATGTTCGGGCCGCCCGGATACCTCTACGTGTATTTCACCTACGGCATGCACTGGTGCGCCAACGTGGTCTGCGGGCCCGAGGGGGAGGCCGCCGCCGTGCTGATCCGTGCCCTCGAACCCCTCACCGGCCTGGAGGAGATGTGGGAGGCACGGCAGGCGGCCCGCCTGGAGCGCGACCTCTGCAACGGCCCGGCCAAGCTCTGCCAGGCCCTCGGCATCACGGGGGCCGACACCGGGGCTGACCTCCTGAGCCGGCCCCGGCGTTCCGCGCCGGCCGCGCCGGGGGCGGGCCTGGTCCGCCTGCTGGACGACGGGACACCGCCTCCCCGGCGTCCCGGCCGCGGGACCCGGATCGGCATCAGGGTGGCGACGGAGAAGCGCTGGCGGTTCTGGGTGCCGGGCAGCCCCTCCGTGTCCCGCCCCTGAGCCGGCCGGGGCGCGATGCCGAGCCCTCTGACCTGGCGCGACGAGGTTCATCGCGGCGTCACCGCCCTTCACGACCGTGCAACAACGCGGTGCATCATGCAGCGCTCGCATCGTGGTGACGTGCGGTAGATCGAGGGATCAGCAGGCGGTGCACGCCCCCGGCACCTGGTGGCGACAGGGGGGGCGGAAAGCCCGTTGTGCTTCGAGCACCGGGTGGCATGCGGAGGGCCGGGTGGCTCCCGCATGCCACCACGTGGTGTGCGGATGCCTGGGGAGGGAACCGGACCGCTCGGGCGGGCATCCGTCGGTGACGGCGGGTGTCCCGCTACGATCGGTGGGAGAGGCCGTGGCCCGGGTTCACCCCGGAGGTTTTCGGCCGTGAAGACGCGTTGACGCTCTGTCACGCGCCTGCTACAGTGACACTCCCGTCGGAACGGCCCCCCAAGGCCCTCCGACAGCCGAAGGAGACTCGCCGGCATGTCCGGAGCAGTCCTTTGGCACACCCGGCACCAACACCGGCTGGACTGGTGTGTGCCCGGTCGCTCCTTGAAAACGGAATAGTGAGAGCCAAAAGCCAGTGCGGGCAATTCATCCGGACTCAAACGGATGGGTTGTACGTCAATTAAGAAGTACACAGGCCTCGGAACCCCTCGGGGTGAAGGGGCCTGTGGTCACAAATAGTTCGAGTCAAACTATGGTGACTCTCTGATTTTGGTCGGTCGAGCTCCCTGTTTGGGGTTTGGCCGGTCGGAAGTCTCGATGGAGAGTTTGATCCTGGCTCAGGACGAACGCTGGCGGCGTGCCTAACACATGCAAGTCGAACGCGCTCCATTCGGTAGCAATACTGATGAAGAGCGAGTGGCGAACGGGTGAGTAGCACGTGAGCAACCTGCCCCGAAGACCGGGACAACACCGGGAAACCGGTGCTAATACCGGATATCCCTATCGGACCGCATGATCTGATAAGGAAATGGATTCCGCTTCGGGAGGGGCTCGCGGCCTATCAGCTAGTTGGTGAGGTAACGGCCCACCAAGGCATCGACGGGTAGCTGGTCTGAGAGGACGATCAGCCACACTGGGACTGAGACACGGCCCAGACTCCTACGGGAGGCAGCAGTGGGGAATCTTGCGCAATGGGCGAAAGCCTGACGCAGCAACGCCGCGTGGAGGACGAAGGCTTTCTGAGTTGTAAACTCCTTTCAGCAGGGACGATAGTGACGGTACCTGCAGAAGAAGCACCGGCCAACTACGTGCCAGCAGCCGCGGTGATACGTAGGGTGCAAGCGTTGTCCGGATTTATTGGGCGTAAAGAGCTCGTAGGCGGTTTGATTAGTCGGGTGTGAAACCTCCAGGCTCAACCTGGAGCCGCCACTCGATACTGTCATGACTAGAATTCGGTAGGGGACCACGGAATTCCTGGTGTAGCGGTGAAATGCGCAGATATCAGGAGGAACACCAGCAGCGAAGGCGGTGGTCTGGGCCGACATTGACGCTGAGGAGCGAAAGCGTGGGGAGCGAACAGGATTAGATACCCTGGTAGTCCACGCCGTAAACGTTGGGCACTAGGTGTGGGGACTATTCAACGGTTTCCGTGCCGCAGCTAACGCATTAAGTGCCCCGCCTGGGGAGTACGGCCGCAAGGCTAAAACTCAAAGGAATTGACGGGGGCCCGCACAAGCGGCGGAGCATGTGGCTTAATTCGAGGCAACGCGAAGAACCTTACCTGGGTTTGACATGTAGGGAAAAGCCGTAGAGATACGGTGTCCTTCGGGGCCTTACACAGGTGGTGCATGGCTGTCGTCAGCTCGTGTCGTGAGATGTTGGGTTAAGTCCCGCAACGAGCGCAACCCTTGTCCTATGTTGCCAGCGGGTAATGCCGGGGACTCGTAGGAGACTGCCGGGGTCAACTCGGAGGAAGGTGGGGACGACGTCAAGTCATCATGCCCCTTACGTCCAGGGCTGCACACATGCTACAATGGCTGGTACAACGGGCTGCTATCCCGCGAGGGGGAGCCAATCCCAAAAGCCAGTCTCAGTTCGGATTGGAGTCTGCAACTCGACTCCATGAAGTCGGAGTCGCTAGTAATCCCGGATCAGCAACGCCGGGGTGAATACGTTCCCGGGCCTTGTACACACCGCCCGTCACACCACGAAAGTCGGTAACACCCGAAGCCGGTGGCCCAACCTTTTAGGAGGGAGCCGTCGAAGGTGGGATCGGTGATTGGGGTGAAGTCGTAACAAGGTAGCCGTACCGGAAGGTGCGGCTGGATCACCTCCTTTCTAAGGAGTGCTATCGGCCCCTTTGAATATGTTTTCAAAGGAATCGTGTCGATCACTACCCAGTTGAACACTGGTTACTCGGGCGCTCACGTATACCGGCAGATGGATGGCCGCCTTTGACACCCTTGTGGGAGCTGCTTTTGCAGCGACGACGAGGAGTCGGAGCCCGCCATGCACGGATCGGTCCCTGCGGAAGCGTTCGGAACTCTCACTATTCCGTTTTGAGGGAGTGGCCCTTCGGGTCGTTCCCGGTGATGTCCCTTCGGCGCTCGTCTGAGCCCGGGGTGGGGCAGTGCCCGGTCGTCGAGTCGAGCCCTTCGGGAGCTCCTCGAGTCCCGGGCGTCTTCCTCTTCTCGTGCTCAGGTCTTTCGTGCGCCGGCGGTGACCGCTCACCCCGTGTGTGCCCTGGTCGGGCGGTTTGTTCCGGCTGCTCTCCGTTTTGGCTTATTCGACGGAGAGTGGTGACGGAGTTCCGGCCCCGGCGTGCGCTGTGCAGCCCCTTGAGAATTCCAAAGCGAGCACGAGCATCTTTGTTCTCCAAGCTACAAAGAGCCAACGGTGAATGCCTTGGCGCCTAAAGCCGAAGAAGGACGTGGGCGACTGCGAAAAGCCACGGGAAGCTGTCTACCTAGCGTCGATCCGTGGATATCCGAATGGGGCAACCCAATACCTGTCATGAGGTATTACACCCGCCTGAATGTATAGGGCGGGGCGAGGGAACCGGGTGAATTGAAACATCTAAGTAACCCGAGGAGAGGAAAACAACAGTGACTCCCTGAGTAGCGGCGAGCGAAACGGGAAGAGCCTAAACCGTGCCGGTGTTAAAGCCTGATGGCGTTGCCGGTATGGGGTTGTGGGATTCGAGAGACGGGGCATCAGACCTGTCACGGAGTTACAAATCCAATGTCTAGTGGAATCAGTCAGGAAAGCTGAACCAAAGAGGGTAATGGTCCCGTACACGAAACGCATTGGACTCCGCTTGAACACCCGAGTAGCGCCGGATCCGGGAAAGCCGGCGTGAATCTGCGAGGACCATCTCGTAAGGCTAAGTACTCTTAGGCGACCGATAGTGAACTAGTACCGTGAGGGAAAGGTGAAAAGTACCCCGGGAGGGGAGTGAAATAGTACCTGAAACCGTTGGCTTACAAACAGTCAAAGCGTCGTAGCTCCACCGTTGCCATGATCCCTTCGGGTGAGATTGGTGACACTAGGTGGATGTCTGCCGTGATGGCGTGCCTTTTGAAGAATGAGCCAGCGAGTTACGGTGTGTGGCGAGGTTAACCAGCGATGGGTAGCCGAAGCGAAAGCGAGTCTGAATAGGGCGTTGAGTCGCATGCTGTAGACCCGAAGCCGAGTGAGCTTGCCATGGGCAGGCTGAAGCGAAGGTAAGACTTCGTGGAGGGCCGAACCCACCTAGGTTGAAAACTGGGGGGATGACCTGTGGC
>CAVWKX010000034.1:0-37470 GCA_963755655.1 uncultured Acidimicrobiaceae bacterium | reverse complement strand
GTTGGGCTAGGGACGGGGGTCGGGCACCGGGACGGCCCTGGGTCGGACGATCTCGTATCGTCGCTGCATCCGACCGGCCGACCGGCCGACCAGATCAGCAGACGAGTTGTGGGGGAGCGTCGCCAATGACATTCGTCGAGTCCTACGGTCCCTGGGCCGTCATCGCCGGCGCTTCTGAAGGCGTCGGGGCATCGCTCGCCGCCGCCGTCGCCAAAGAAGGCGTGCACGTCGTCCTCCTCGCCCGTCGACAAGGGGTCTTGGACGAGGTCGCCGCCGGGATCAGCGACCAGTTCGGGGTCGAGACCCGTGCTGTCGCCGTGGACCTGGCATCGCCCGTCGCCATGGAGATCGTCGCCGACGCCACACGGGACCTCGAGGTCGGGCTACTGACTTATTGCGCCGGGGCCGACCCGAACTACCAGCCTTTCCTCGCCAACCCGGTGGAGGTCGCCACGGCCATGGTGCACCGCAACTGCACGGTGCCGGTCCAGATGTGCCACCACTTCGCCGGGCCGATGGCCGCCCGGGGGCGGGGCGGCATCATCGTGTTGAGCTCGGGGGCCGCCTTCGTGGGCGCGCCCAACATGGTCATTTACGGCGGGTCCAAGGCCTTCGACGTGGTGTTCACCGAGGCGTTGTGGGCTGAGCTCCATCCCCGGGGCGTCGACGTCTTGAGTCTGGTGCTGGGGGAGACCGACACGCCGGCGCTACGGCGCATCCGGGCCGAACGTGGCTTCGTCGACGACGCTGATGCCCCGCTGGAGGGCGTGACCACCGTCGACGAGGTGGTAGCGGATGCCCTGGCCCATCTGCCCCACGGCCCCAGCTGGATAGTGGGTGAACGCACCCGCGCCGGAGTCCAGATGCTGGGGGGCATGCCCCGCAACGACGCGGTCGGACTGATGATCAAGGCGGCGAGTAGCACCATGGACCACGACGGGGCTCCATGACCACTGCCCACACGTCGAAGCAGGACATCGCCGAAATCCTGGTCCGTTACGCCAGCGGCATCGACCGCGGCGATTGGGACCTCTTCCGGTCCTGCTTCACCGCCGACTGCGTGGCCGAATACGGGGACATCGGCACGTGGGAGAGCGCCGACGCCATCACCGACTTCATGGTGTCGGCCCACGCCGGCATGGGCCACACGATGCACCGCATCTCCAACGTGGCCATCGACGTGGGTGAGGACGGCCGACACGCGGTCGCCCGCTGCTACGTCGACGGCGTACTCATGGCGCCCGACGGTCAGACCGGCTTCAACCCGATCGGCTTCTACGACGACCAGCTCGTCCTGACCGGCGACGGGTGGCGCATCGTCCGTCGGACCTACACGATGGTGATGTTCCGCACACTTCCCTAATCCGCGACCGTTCCCTTGGCGATGGACGCCACCACGACCGCTCCCGGTCCTGCCGACGAACTCGTCGATCTGGCGACGCTGTCGACTGAAACGATCATGGGACTGGCCGCCGGGTCGGCCCGCCGCATGTCCTGTGAGGCGGGGCTCTTCGTTCAGTACGCCGGAGAACTGGGACAGCGCGAGGGCTGGCGCGCCGAAGGAGCGACGTCCCTGGAGGCCTGGATAGTTGAGCGATGCGGCGTCTCTCTGGCCACCGCCCGCGCCTTCGCCCATGTGGCTGAACTGATCCAAGAACTCCCTCACCTGGCTGCTGGATTGGTGGCGGGCGAGCTGACGTTTGACAAGGTGCGAGCCGTGGCCGACGTGGCGACGCCGGAGAACGATTGCGACCTGGCGGCGCGGGCGCAGGAGTGCACGGTTCGGGAACTCCACGAGGTGGCCCGAACGGAGCGGGGTGCGCCGCGCTCACGGGCGGAGACGGACTATGAGGCGCGGTCGGTCCGCTTCAACGACAACTTCCATACGGTAACGGCGCAGCTACCAGCCGAGTCCTACTTCGAGGTGAAGTCCGACCTCGAGACTCGGGCCCGTGCAGTGGCCTCTGACGGCGACACTCGATGGGACCAACGCCTCTGCGACGGCCTCTTGGGGGTCATTCGAGCGGACAACGACGCCCAGCAGGGCGGGAGCCCGTACGTCGTCGTCGTGCACGCGCCCTTGGCCACCGTGGCGGACGAATCGTCGGAGGTGGCAGGCGAGCTCGAGGGTGGAGAACTCATCAGCGGCGAGACGGTCCGTCGGCTGGCCTGCGACGCCACCGTGATCGTTGCCCTCGACGACGACCTCGGCCACACGATGTACGAGGGCCGGGCCCGGCGGTTCCCGAGTCGCACCCAACGTCGAGAGGTCATGCGAAGGGATCGACATTGCCGGTTCCCGGGTTGTACGAACGTGACCTTCACGAACGTGCATCACATCAAACCGTGGGGGTCCGGCGGTCGGACCGATTTGGAAAATCTGGTTTTGATGTGCCAGCACCATCACTATCGGCTGCACAGTTCAGGCTGGTCCATGAAGGGGAACGCCAACGAGGAGCTCACGTTGGTCGCGCCGACCGGACAGCGTCATGACGTCGCGCCCGTCGCCACTCTGGACGACCGTCTCGCCGTCCTGAACTACTGGCCGCCAGCTCGGCGCCGGTTCCTTTCCCACTGGGCGCGGCTGAAGTAGCTCTGGTCCTCGCCCCAGCCCTCGACCCCGTCGTTCCATATCCAGTGGACCAGCGAGTCGCCGCCGTGACCACGCCAGTGCCGGCTCACCGCGTCGCCTCGGACCGAGAGCCGGCGGTCGAACTCGTCGATCGCCTCCAACTCGATCGAGAGCGGCCATCCCGTGCGTGCGTCGAAGGTGACCCGACGCTCTCCCGCCAGTATGTGGCCATACGAGCCGCCCCGGAGCAGGAAGCCGCAGACGACCGGCTCCACCTCGGGACCGGGGATGGCGTACGTGAGCCAGGCCTCACCGGGTCCGGCGGCGCAGAACGAATACCCGACACCGCCGAAGCTTCCCGCGTCGGATCGTTGGTTGGCCGCACCCACAGACGTAACCGCTGCGTCGGGCCGGGGCTTCGGGCGCCCCATCGGACGAGGACCCCACGAGCGGTCACGGACCGAATAGCAGTCGATCGCGGTCTCCTCGCCGTGCAGCACCATCGTCCCGGTCACGTGGCCCGCCTGGTCGAAGTGGGCACCCTTCAGGAAGGGGACGACACCGTCCGGGTGCAGATTGGGCTTCATGATGGCCTCGAAGACGAGGTCCACCTCGAGCGCGCCGGGGTCAAGGTAGGTGACGGCGTAGGTGGTCAGTGGCTCGAGCATTCGGACATGGACGCCGTTGGGCCATTCGAAGTTGCGCATGTCCCGCTCCGAACGCGGCGGGAGTTGCAGCCCCGAATATTCGGCCCGATAGGCCAGCTCCCATGGGTAGGCGGCCCCGCCGTCCCACACCCAGGCGCCGCCGTTGCAGATGTTGGCGTTCGGTCGGGCCTGGCAGTACGTCCAGCCACCGAGATTGCGCTCGGGCACGTTCCAGGAGAACCAGCACGTCTCGGTTTCCCACCACCGATCGGTCAGCTCCTCGTCGTGGAAGTCGTCGTCCGCCGGGACGAGCTCGCGGTATGTCCGCTCGGCCCGCAGCTGATTGAGGTCGACCCCGAAAGCGGTGCTCACCCGGTCGCCGTGCTCATCTGGTCGCCGTGCTCATCTGGTCGTAGTCCTCATCGAAGTGGAGGCCAGTGCCGGTCGGCGAGTACGCCCATGGACGGACGGGCCAGCTCGGTCTCCCGTGCGATCCGGCGCCAGAGCGTCAGGATGTAGTCCTCCTCGGACGCGTCTCCCGTCGCCACCGCCGCGGCGGCGTCCGCCCGGCCGGCTCGCACCGAATCGGGTCGCCGACCGAGCAGCTTCTCAAGGTCCTGCAGCTCGCACTGTTCGTAGGAGGGGCCGTAAGCGTCGACCCTGGCCAGGTACTTGATGATGCGGGCGATCCCCTTCCCTCGTGCCTGTGCCAACGGGTCGGTCGTCCGCGGCACAATGACGTCGCGCAACTGCGCAAGGACGGCGTCGTACATCCAGTCGCCGTCACGGCGTTCCCGGGCCTCGAGGGGCTCGGCCGGCGTCAGCTCCAACCCGTTGGCCGCGCCCAGAGCCTCGAGCCACAGCCGCCGATGGAGCACCTGGTAGATGAACCCGTTCCCGACGTCGCCACCGCCACCTGCGTCGCCACGTCCGTTCTCGTCTCCGTCATCGTCATTGTCGCGTCCGTCTCCGGGTCCCCGGTGTCCCATGACCTGCAGCTTCGTCTCGGCCATCACTTGGTAGTAGCGCACCCGAGTCTCGTCCACGACGTTGCCCGACAGTGCCTCGTACTCGCGGAGCCGCGTCGGGAAGTCGGTGAAGGGCTCCTGGGTCGCGCGCAAGGAAAGCCACGCGATGTCGTCCATGGGGTCGCCCAGGTGAGCCAGCTCCCAATCGACGACGGCGGTCACCCTCCCGCGGAGATACATGAAGTTCCCCGGCCCCGTATCCCCCTGCACCAACACGGGCGGACCGTCGTACGCAGGAATGTGGTCCCGCAACCAGCGCAGCGAGAAGACGAGCGCCGGATCGGGCGTTCCGCCCCGCGCCGCCAGGACGCCCTCCCACTCGTCGAGCTCGGCCACGACGGCGCCGGCGACCGTCGTCACCGATGGGAAGGCGGGGAGGTCGAGTGCCGTCGCGTCGAGCCCGTGCAGAGCAGCCAGCTTCGTCATGAAGTCCCGCGCCGTCGCCTCCTGCTCGGCTGGGTCGGCGATCCGGGAGAACCAGGTCCCGCCATCGACCCGCTCCGACAACATCGCCTGGTGCACCGGATGCACGCCGAGCACGCGGGGTACCGGCACGGGGCCGTCCTGCAAAGCCAGGTAGACGGTCGCCTCGCGGTGCAACGTCCACGGATCCTTTGTCAACGCCGGGTCGGAGCGGTCGTAACGCAGGAAAAGCGGTCTCACCGCATCGTCGCCGTCGACGCCAGCGACGTCGATGAACCAGGCCTCTTTGCGGGCGCCTCCCGGCATGCGGTCGGCCGACAACAAGCGACCGCCGCCAACCGACTCGATCCACGGCACCAGCTCGTCGGGCAGCCCGACCGCGCTCTCGTTCACGGAATCAGACGATCCGCGTGTCGTGCGCAGCCCAGTACTGTTCGCGCAACACGCCCTTGTAGAGCTTCCCGGTCGGCAGTCGGGGGAGCTCGTCTACGAAGTCCACACTGCGCGGGCACTTGAAGTGCGCCAGGTGCTCCCGGCAGAACCCGATGAGCGACGCCTCGAGAGCCTCGTCGCCCTCCACGCCGTCGACGAGTTGGACGACGGCCTTGACCTCTTCGCCGAGGTCCTCGTTGGGCACGCCGATCACGGCGGCGTCCAAGACAGCAGGGTGTGTCACGAGAAGGTTCTCCGTCTCCTGCGGGTAGATGTTCACCCCGCCGGAAATGATCATGTGCGCCTTGCGGTCGGTCAGGAACAGATACCCGTCCGAGTCCAGGTACCCCACGTCGCCCACCGTCGACGTCTTCCCGCCGTCCCGTCGTGACCCGGCCGTCTTGTCGGGGTCGTTGAAGTACTCGAAGTCGGTGGCGCCGGCGAACCACACCGTGCCCGACGTGCCCACCGGGCACGGCCGGCCGTCGTCGTCGAGAATCTGGATGTCACTCAGGACCGAACGTCCGACGCTGCCCCGATGCGCCAGCCAATCGGGAGAGGTGATGAACGTGCACCCGTTGCCCTCGGTGGCGGCGTAGTACTCGAGCAGGATCGGTCCGAACCACTCGATCATCTGTTCCTTCACCGGCACCGGGCACGGCGCCGCGGCGTGGATGATGACCTCGAGCGACGACAGATCGGCCGCCGCCCGCACCTCGTCGGGCAGCTTGAGCATCCGGCTGAACATGGTGGGAACGACTTGCGAGTGCGTGACCCGGTACCGGCCCACGAGCTCGAGATACAGCGCCGGGTCGAAGTGCTCCATCACGACCGCCGTCGACTTCATCCGCAGGGCGATGGCCACGCTCACCTGCGGCGCCGTGTGGTACAGCGGCGCCGGCGACAGGTACACCATGCCCTCACGGAGCCGCCACAACCCGGCGATCCCGAGCACCCCGATGCTCGTCTCGGACGGGTGGAGGTCGAACATGGGGCGGAGGATGCCCTTGGGTCGCCCCGTCGTTCCCGATGAATACATCATGGGGGCGCCCATCTGTTCATCCGGGACATGGTCCGTCGGCTGCGTGGCCACGGAGTCGTCCCAGGACTCGAACTTGCCGCCGATGCCCCACGCGCCGTCGGTGTCGACCATGATCCAGCGGTCGACGTCGGGGCAGAGGGCCGGAAGTTGCCGGGCGACGTCCGCCTTCGCCGTCGACGTGATGACGATCCGGGACTGGGAGTCGTTAATGACGTAGGCGACCTCTTCTGCCGAGAGGTACGAGTTGACCGGCGTGAAGTACAGCCCTGTGCGTTCCGCTCCCGCCTGTGCCAACAACATGGCCGGGTGGTTCTCCATGAAGATCGCCATGTGCTGGCCTTTGTCCAGCCCCGTGTCGCGAATGAGGTGGGCCACCTGATTGGCAGCCGCTTCGTACTCGGCGAACGTCAGCGTGCGTCCCGACGGCGCCATGATGATGGCGGGCTGGTCCGGGTGCTCCTTGGCGTGCTCAGCTGCGTACACCGGCGCCCCCTTTGTCTCCCGTCCCCGTCCCCAGGCACGAGTAGAGCACGTCCACCAGGCAGGCGCCCATGAGCGGCAGCGCCTGATTCTCCAGGTGGTTGCGGACGAAGCCCACGGCGACGCCGGCCGACGGATCGGCGAATCCGATCTGGCCGCCGGCGCCCATGTGACCGAACGCGCCCTCGTTGGGACCGTGCATCGGGGGTGCACCCGGGACGAGCGCCGGCGGTTCGAGCGAGTAGCCGACGGCCCACCGGGTGGGGACGCCCATGACCGCGTCCCGCCCGCAGACCTGCTCGGTGCGGAAGCGCTCGACCGACGCCCGCGAGACGAGCTCGTTGCCAGTTAACGCGGCGTAGGTGCGGGCCAGCGCCCGGGCCGTTGCGGTGGCGCCGAGCGCGCCGATCTCGGCGGCCAACACGTCCGGAGTGTTCATGAACGCGGCGAAGCGGGGTCGGCCCTCCTCGTCGGCGAACAGGCTCCCGTGGCGGCCCGCGATCACCGAACGGCCTGACCGGGACGCAGGATCGATGGCCCGCAGGGCGCTCTCCTTGCCCGGCTTGACCGGGAAGTCGATGACGGTGGCCACCGACACGAGCTCAGCGGCGGAGGTGCCGATCGAACACTCCACTCCGAGCGGCACGGCTATTTCGTCTTTGAAGAACTCCCCCAGACTGCGGCCGCTGATCCGCCGGACCAGCTCGCCGACGAGCCAGCCGAACGTGACCCCGTGGTAGCCGTGACGCGCCCCCGGCTCCCAGGCCGGCTCGCCGCTGGCGATCGAAGCCGCGACTGCCTCGGTATCCCCCCATCCGTGTCCGTCCCACGAAAGCAGCTCGTCGGCGTCGGGAACACCGATGGCGCCCGACTGGTGACTTAGCAGCTGCCGGACCGTGGTGGCCGACTTGCCGGCCTGGCCGAACTCGGGCCAGTAGCGGGCCACGCGTGCATCGAGGTCGAGCTCGCCCCGGTCCTCCAGAATGTGCGCGCACAGCGTCGTCATGCCCTTCGTCGACGACATGATGACGGCCCGGGTGTCCTCTTCCCATTCCCGACCGTCCGGGCCGGCCACGCCGGTCCAGACGTCGACGACGCACTCCCCGCCGACGTAGGCGCAGAACGCCCCGCCCCCGTCGCCGAGGTCGGCCGGCCGCTCCCGATCGCCGAGCGTCAGCGTCGCTCCCGCGCTCAACGTCTCGGCCACGCGCTCGAATCCCGGCGCGACCGACCCCCTGACGTCGCCCGCGCCCTGACCCGCGTTCACAGCGACCGCAGCTCCCGCTCGACGTCGGGCCACCAGTCCTTGCGCCACCACGACACGTTGATGCGGTCCGCCAGCCCCCCGTAGCGGGCGGCAACCTCGCCGGCCAGGGAGTCCGGAGCGCAGACGATAGTCAGGGTGTCCAGGACCTCGTCGTCGATGAGGCTTGCCATCTCGTCCCAGCGCCCTTTCTTCGAGCAGGTATAGAGCTCGGACTGCAGGTCCCCCCAGCCGTGGAGGTCCAACACGGGCCGGTAGGCCGGCGTCGACGCGTAGTAGCCGACATGGTTCCGCATGGCGTTGCGGGCCTTCTCCATCTTCGATGGATCCTCGACGACCGAGATGAACCCCGGACACGTCACCTCGAACGTCGCCCGGTCCCGGCCGGCCTTCGCCAAACCCCGGTCCACCGCCGGCAGGATCACCTCGCGCAGATAGCGCCCGCTGCAGATGCCGTGGGTGATGACCCCGTCCGCCACCTCGCCGGCGACCTCGTTCATGAGGGGCCCCACCGCGGCCAGGAAGACACGGGGCGGTCCGAACTCGTGTGGCGGGGGAGCGAACACGGGCGTCATCAGGGTGTGGGTGTAGAACTCGCCCTCGAACTCGAGCGGCGCCCCCTCGTTCCACGACGCCCAGATCGCCCGCAGCGCGAGCACGTACTCCCGCATGCGTGCCGCGGGGTGTGACCACGGAGAGCTGAATCGCTTCTCGATATGCCGTCGCACCTGCGACCCCATCCCCAACACGACGCGCCCGCCGGAGTACTCCTGCAATTGGTTGGTCGTGTACGCCATGCTCATGGGGTTGCGGGCGAAGGCCACGGCGATCCCGGTCCCGAGCGACACGGACGTCGAGTGCTCGGCGGCGAGCGTCAACGACAGGAAGGGGTCGTTGGTCGTCTCGGCAGCCCAGACGCAGTCCAGTCCAGCGGCCTCCGCAGCCGCCACCCGGTCGGCCACCCGGGGCAGCTCCATCCCGAGGCCGCTGTCGATCTTCAACGAGCCCGTGTCCTCATACCGACGCCGATACCGCCGTCTTCTTGATCCGCCGTCGCACGGGCGCCGGCGTCGGCGCCGGCCCCTTCACCGCCGGCGCGTCCACCGATAGCGACAACGGCAACCCCACCTGGACGAAACGTCCCGCCGCCGGGTGCCGGTATCGACGCAGCAGCTCACGCGCCACGACCTGGGGGTCGTCGGGAACGGCGGACGGGTGCACGCTCACGGCCGCCGGGACGCCCTTGGAGTGCAACGCCGACAGCGCCGACTCCACCGTGAGCAGCCCAACCGCGTCAGCGACCTCGTCAACGAGGGGCGCCGTGGCCCCGTCACCACCGTCGTCGACGTCGTCGAAGAGGCCCAACGCCGCCAGCATCCCGGTCCGGTGGGCATCCGTGACGCAGCACACCGTCACCCACCCGTCCGCCGCTCGATACAAATGGAACCACATCGACGGACCCCACAGGTCCGCTCCCACCCGATCCGGCACCTCGCCCCCCATAGCCAACGCCGCCACGTCCTCCGACTGGAACACGGTCGCCGTCAACGCCAACGACGCGTCCACCCCCGTCACACCCACGCCCAACGTACGTCCCAACACGGCCAGCACGACGCCCGCCCCCAAAAGCAGCCCGGTCCCGTAGTCGTTCGCCGTGAAGTTGACCGGCACCGGCCGCCGCCCGCCCCCTTGCGTCATCTCCATGCCGGTCGCCGCCTGTACGACGTAGTCAAAGGAAGGGCGGCTGGCCAACGGCCCCGTCACGCCGAACCCCTTGGCCCGTGCGTACACGAGCCCCGGGTTGACCGCCCGCAGCGCAGCCTCGCCCAAGCCGAGCCGCTCCCACGCGCCGGCCATCGCGTTCTCGACCACGACGTCGGACGCCGCCACGAGATCGAGCAGGCGCACCCGGTCCTCGGGGGTCTTGAGGTCGAGGACGATTCCCCGCTTCGAGCGATTGGCGTCGACATAGATATTGGGCAGCACCGGCATCATCTGGAACCCGCCCTCGCCGCCGGGCGGCTCCACCTTCACGACGTCGGCGCCGAGCTCGGCCAGCAGGCGTGCGGCGAGGGGTCCGGCCCAGAACGAGGAGAGGTCGATGATGCGGTGGCCGCCGAGCGCACCTTGCTCCCCGCCGTGCCGGCGGCCGGGCCGCCGTTCGCCGGACTCGACGCCGATCCGCACCGGCGGGCCGACCAGGGGCACCCGTCCCAACACCGGGTCGTCGACCTCTTCAACGAGGTGGTCGACACGGGCCTGGTCGCTGGCCAACCACTCGGCGAGCGAGTTGCACTTGGCCACGGCCGCCGGTTGGGTCAGCAGGGCCGTCTCCCACTCGTCGGCCGTCTTGGACTCGAAGCCTTCGACGAAGCGGGCGAGCATGGTGCGGTTCCACTCACGGTCCGAGAGCTTCGACAGGCCTTCGGGTGTCGAGTAGTCCAGGCCGCCATCGTCGACACCCAGAAGCCGGCAGAGCTCGCGCCAGCGTTCGGTGCCGCTCATGTTCACCATGACGTTGCGGCCGTCGGCGGTGTCGAAGACGCGCAGAATGGGCGACTTGGTCTGGCGCACGATACGGGGACGGTGTCCCTCGCGATGAAATATGGCGGCGGCGTTGAGGAAGAGCAGCGCATCGAGGAGCGAGGTCTCCACGTGTTGGCCGTAGCCGGTCGAGGCGCGCTTGATCAACGCGGCGCCGGCGCCGATGACGGCCACCAGCGCCGCCGACACGCTGGCCACCGGGAACGGGAGCCAGATCGGATCGTCCCCCGTGAACAGTCCCTGCTGCGCGCCGGCCCGGGCGTGCACGAGCGGTTCCCAGCCGGGCTCGTCGCGCGACGGGCCGTCGGAACCCCAGGCACTGATGGAGCAGGTGACCAGGCGCGGCCGGCCGGCTCGCAACGTCTCTGGTCCCAGTCCGAGCCGGTCCAGCGCACCCGGGCGCAGGTTCTCTATGAGGAGGTCGGCCTTATTGACGAGGTCGGTGAGTGCGTGGGCGCCGGCGGGAGAGCGCATGTCGAGCTCGACCGTCTCCTTGCCCCGGTTCCAGGCGGCGAAGCGGGCGGGGTCGGCGCGCAGCGGGTCGCCGCCGGGGCGTTCGACCTTGACCACATCCGCGCCGAGGTCGGCGAAGATCGTGGCCGCCAGCGGCGCGGCGACGTACTGACCGATCTCGACGACCCGCAGGCCACTGAGCACCTGCGCCTGGCTCCTGGGGGGATCCGGAGCCGGCGGATGCTCAGTGGCCACGAGTCGCTCCTACCGCCTGGGTTGGATTCTGCGGACGCGCCCTGTCTCGCCCTCGTTAGGACCGTTGCCGCCCCGGCCGCCGCCGTCACGATCGGCCCGGTCCAGATCGCCCGACATGAGGTCACCTTCCTCGTCCCGCGGCAGCCCGAGCACCCGCTCGGCGATGACGTTGCGCACGATCTGGTTCGTGCCCCCGCCAATGGAGGCGGACTGCGAGCTCAGCAGCTGGTCCGACCAACGCCCGCCGTTGGGGTCGTCTGCCGTCCAGGCGATGGCGTGCATGCCGGCCGTCTCGACCGCCACGAGTGCGGACTCCTGCACCAGCTGCGCCATGGCGAGCTTCAAGACAGAGGCCGCCGCCCCATCGCCTCCCTCTGGCCTTCACCTGCAGGTAAGCGGTGAGGTTTCTCAAGACCATCTGGCGGATGCGCAACTGCACCAGGTGGTCGCGCAGGACTGGTCGCTCAGCGAGGTCTCGCCGCTTGGCCTCCTCCGCCAGCGCGGCGAACCCGCCCTTGCCTCCGCCCCCGCCGCCCATGTTGCCCAGGGCCTGCCTCTCGAAGGCCAGCATGGACCGGGCAACGCGCCAGCCGTCGTTGATCTCACCGACCACATTGGCCGTCGGTACCCGGACCTCGTCCAGGAAGACCTCGTTGAAGTGGGACTCACCGGTGATTTGGCGTAGCGGCCGCACCGTAATGCCGGGCACGTGCATGTCGACGATCAACATGGTGATGCCCTCGCGCTTGGGCCGGGTGGGATCCGTACGGACGAGACAGGCGGCGTAGTCGCTGTGCTGCGCGCCCGACGTCCACACCTTCTGGCCGTCGAGGACGAACTCGTCACCGTCGCGCCGGGCTCGCGTCTGCACGCTGGAGAGGTCCGAGCCGGCGCCGGGCTCGCTGAACAACTCGCACCAGACGTTGTCGCCCCTGAGCAGCGGCGGAATAAAGGTCTTTTTCTGCTCGTCGCTGGCGTGGACCAGCAGCGTCGGCCCGCACATGCCCAGGCCTATCTCGAGCGAGCGCGGCGGGATCTGGAACGCCTTCGACTCCCGGTCGTAAATGCGCTGATAGCGACCCGGGAGGCCGCGGCCGCCGTATGCGGCCGGCCATGTGATGCCGGCCAGACGGGCGTCGGCCAGTTTGCGCTGGTAGGCGACGGAACGCGACAGGCCCGAGCCACCGAAGGAGACGACGCCGCTCGCTTCGCCGCCTTTCGTCGGCAGCGTCGCCTCCAAGAAGTTCAGCACCTCCTGGCGGAACGCCTCCTCCGAGGGCATGTCGCGCACGTCAGCCCCAGCATCATCGACGGCGTCCGTCATGCCGTCGCCTGTATGGGCGCGTCGGTGCGGGGGAGACCCACGGCCAGCAGGCCGCCGAAGACCATGTCCTTCATCACGCGGGCCAACAGCTCGGGATCCGAGCGGTCGAGGGTGGTGATGGAGCGCAGCATGCCGTCGAGCATGGTGACCGCGGCCCGTGCCTCGTCCTCGCCCAGGCCGGGTCGCACCTCGCAGAGCAGGTGTACCCACTCCGCCATGCGCACCCGCTCGATCCGCGCCACCCGTCGCCGCGCGTCATCGTCGAGTGAGCGGTACTCCTTCACGAACACGTCGCGCAGGTTGCCGTTGCGCAGCTGCAGGACGATGGCGGCGTCGATGAGCCGCTCGAGGGTCACTTGGGGCGACTTGTCCTCATTGAGGACGTCGTCGACCGCTTCCCTCCAGACCACCGCCGCCTCCTCGATCAGGACGGAAAGGAGCTCGCCCTTGCTGCCGAAGTAGCGGTAGATGGCCGGCCCGCTGACGCCGGCGGCGGCACCGATGTCGCCCAGGCTCGTCTCCCGGAAGCCCCGCTCGCGGAAGAGGTCGGTGGCGGCCGCCATGATGGCGTCCCGCGTGCGCTCGCCCTTGGTCTTGGTGGCCTTTCCCCGCGGGCTCATAGGGGTACGAATGTTAGCCATCCGTCACAAATCTGGCTGAGACACGTTGACTCGACCCCTGAGGCATGCTTAAAGTTTAATCGACGTTAACAAAATCGCAAGGGGACGGGGAGGACGAACGTGGAGTTCGGCTTGTTCATGGAGCTGTCGGTGCCACGTCCGTGGACGGCGGACTCCGAACGCCAGGTCTACGAGAACGCCCTGGAGCAGGTCCGCCTGGCCGACGAACTCGGCTTCGACTACATCTGGGCCGTCGAGCACCACTTCTTGGAGGAGTACTCGCACTGCTCGGGCCCCGACATCTTCCTGTCGGCGGCGGCGACCATGACCAAGCGCATCCGCGTCGGCCACGGCGTGGTCGCATGTGTCCCGCAGTACCAGAGTCCCATCCGGGTGGCGGAGCGGGCGGCGGTCCTCGACATCATCTCGGGCGGACGATTGGAGTTGGGGACCGGCCGTTCCGCGACCTGGCCGGAGTTGAGCGGCTTCGGGGCCAACCCCGACGACACCAAGAAGACCTGGGACGAGTTCGTCCGGGTCATCCCCAAAATGTGGATGCAGGAACGCTTCGCCTGGAACGGGCGCATGTTCTCCATGCCCGAACGGGCCATCCTGCCCAAGCCGCTACAGAAGCCGCACCCGCCGATGTGGGTGGCGGTGACGTCGCCGGGCACGGAGATCGACGCGGCCGACCGTGGGCTGGGGTGCCTGGGGTTGTCGCCGGGCGGTTTCGCCGACTCGGAGAAGAAGGTCCTGAACTACCGGAAGCACATCGAGACGTGCGACCCGGTGGGAGCGTTCGTCAACGACAAGGTCCTGACGGTCAACTTCTTGTCGTGCTGCGAGGACGGCGACCTGGGACGGCGCAACGGGCTGAAGGTTGCCTCCATGTTCTCCTACATGGCGGCGCAGCTGCTGTCGGCCAAGGAGGTACTGCCCACGCACTCGTATCCGTCGGAAGGCCTGCTGCCGGCGCTGCGACGTGAGTCGGGCTCGCCGGGCGATGCCGCCAAGGCATTCAAGGGCGTGACCATGGGGACGCCGGACGACGTGGCCGAAGCCATCACGGCGTGGGAGAACGTCGGGTTCGACGGCATCAACTTCATCCACCAGTTCATGGAGGTCGTGCCGCAGCAGTACGTGCTCGACTCCATGCGGTTGTTCGCCGAAGAGGTGATGCCACGGTTTAAGACGGGCGGTAGGACAGCGGGCGGTGCGACGGGCGGGACGACTGGTGGATCGTCCCGCCGCGTCGCCGCCGGGGCGGCGGTGGCCTGATGCCGCTCGCCGGCTCGTTGGACATCCGCCCGTTGATCGACGGTTCGCCCGAAGTCGTCCTCGACGACGACCGCGTGCTGCGGGTCGACGACGTCGACATCCTGCAGGTCCTGTACGAGGTCCGCGTGGCTGACCGGGAGTCCCTGGTACCCCCTGCGCTGAACCCGACCATCCCTCCGGTCATCAGCTTCCTCGTCTACCGGGCCAAGGAGAGCGAATTCGGTCCCTTTGCGCTGGCCCAGCTGCGACTGACGGCCCGCTCGGGCGTACGGCCCCGGGCGTACCTGGTGTCGGCTCGCTGCGACAATCCGGCGTTGTCCACGTTGCTGGCCCGTTCGTGGGGGTTCCGGGTGACTCCCGGGGAGATTTCGCTGCGACGCTTTCATGATCGGGTCGACTGCACGGTGTCCGAGCCGGCGTCGGATGGCGGCCGGGGCACGCAGACGATCCTGGACGTCTCGTTGGTCGATCCCGTGCCGGTGACCGGCCACGATGTGCAGTATCCGCCGGGCATGCACCTGGCCCGCCTGGAGCGCGACGGGGTCTGGGTACCGCGGATCGTGCAGGTCGACTCCGAGTACGAGTTCCGCCGGGCCGACCGTGGCCGGCCGTCGCTCAATTCCTTCGATCCGTCGGCCTGGGGCGACGAGCGGCTGGTGCCGGACATCGCGGTCTCGGCCAGCTTCGCCGCCTGCGACATGACGATCGCCAACGTCCGCTACATCTGCAATCCGGACATTCCGGCGTCGGAAGGGACAGAGAAAGTCAGCGAAAGGTGACGACGGTCTGCTCCGGACGCCGGACACGCCAGTCCGTATCCTGAGCATCCGTGCCCGCCGACGACCCCACCTCGACCGTTGCCGACGAGGGGCTGCACGCCGCCGGCGACGACCCCGACTGGCAGGAGTCGGCCTACCTGGCCTGGCGCGATCCTTCGAGTGGGCTGGGTGGCAACCACCGCATCGGGAATGAGCCCAACCGGGGGACCGCGAATTTGTGGTGCGGTCTCTACCACCAGGACGGGACCCGTTTTCGCTGCAACGGTGAGGGGCTCGACCAGGTCGTGCTCGACGACGACGTTGCCGGCGTCTTCGGTGTGTGCGCGGGTCCACAGCGGATCTTCCACGACGGTTCGCAGCTGCGCTTCGTCCTCGACGCCGATGGCTGCCGGGCCGATCTCGTCCTCACCGACGAGGGGGAGCGCTCGTTCGCCAACGCCAAGACCTTCTCGGGCCCCTCAGGAGAGACCGGCACGATCTTCTCCAACAACTTCCACGTGGCGTGCCGCGTCTCGGGCACGGTGGAGCTGGACGGTCGGCGGGCAGATGTGGTCGATGCCCCGGCCTGGCGGGACCATTCGTGGGGCGTGCGGCGCTGGGACAGCTTCGTCTCCAGTCGCAGCTTCGGTGGATCGCACGGACTGGGTGACGACGTGCTGCACTTCCGCTTCGCCTCCATGGTCGGGTCGAACGGGAGCTTCTTCCGCATCGGCGCGCTCACCCGCGCCGGCGAAAAGATCCCGGTGGCGGACGCGTCCATGCTGGTGCACGTCGACGACGATTCCCTGTCCTGTCCGTCGGCGGAAGTCCGCTACGAGCTCGAGGACGGTCAGACCACCGTCATCCGGATCGACACGATCGGCGGCATGATCGGTGTGACGGCGCAGCGCCACGGCTGGGAGTCCGTCGGGGACGTGACCGTGAACGGCGAGCCCGGGGGTTGGGGTTTTCTCGAGACGACCCTGAACCCCCGCAACGGCTCAGAACCGCCCGGGTTCGTGCTCGGAGAGGCCATGACCAACGGCATTGTGCGACCGACGTCGTGAGGCAGTCCGCCGACGACCGTGCGCTCTACCTGCGTCAGCTCCGCGCCACCGTCTCCAACACGTTCCTGCCCGAGCTGACCAGCCCGACGGCGATTGATGCCGCAGGCCTGGTCGACCGGATTCTCGCCCAATGCATTGTGGAGGAGGAGTGGGCCGAGTCGCTCAGCACGCAGTACGGCACTGAATTCGAGGCCCTGTTGCAGTCCGCACCCGACGACGGTGCGGCCCCCGTCTCGCCGGAACGGCCCATCTCAGCCGATCGTTTCGACGATCTCCGCCGCCAGGCCGCGGCGACCGTTTCGCGAATCGTGGACAGTGACGGCCCAGAGGAGCAGGAGTTGTGCCTGCAGCTCGTCGATGTGGAGCGCCGATTCCTGGAGCGGGTCGACGAAATCCGGAAGGTCGTGCTCGGCGAGCGGCTCGACAGCGAATCCACCGCATCCTCATCAGCGTGCTCGGTCACGCCAGAACAACTCGGTTCGTATCTGCGCACCAAGCTTCCGGACTCGCCCGATCTGGCCGTGACCGCGATGCGCGTCGTCCCAGGCGGACGATCCAAGGAGACGATCCTCGTCGCGCTCTCTGGCACGACCGAACTGCCTGCCGAGGTCATCGTGCGCAAGGATCGCCCGGTTGGGATCCTCGAGACGCGGGCCATCGACGAGTTCGGGGTCGTCCAAGCCGTCTATGCCAACGGAGGCGTCCCGGTGGCGCGGCCCTTCTTCGGCGACGAGCTGGACGAGTCGATGGGCGGTGGGACCCTGCTCGTGATGGCGTGTGTTCCCGGCACCAAGGCTGGTGAGTACTTCCCTGACCTGGCGGCCCCAACGGAGCACCGACACAGTCTCGGCTTGCAGTTCGCGTCCGCCTTGGCACATTTGCATCAAATTCCACTCGCCAGCCTCGAGTCGACCGGGCTCGACATTGGTGCGGATGTCACCGAAGTGACCATTTCGGCCGCGGTCGAAGGAATGTCCTCCCGCATCAAGGAGCTCAGCGGTCCGCCCATTGCGGCAGTCCCCCTGGCTCGCCAATGGCTGCTCGACCATGTCACCGACGTTCTGCCCGCCGGCGGGCTTCGTCTGCTGCAGGCTGACGTCGGCCTGCACAACATGCTCATCGACGGCGACCGCCTCACCGCGCTGGTCGACTGGGAGGCGGCGACCATCGGACCGCCCGCTCGAGAACTGGCGGCGGCCTGGCCCGCGGCCACCGCACTGATGACGTGGCCGGAATTCGTCGACGCATACCGAGCCGCGGGCGGTCCCGCCGAGGCCACGGACGAACGGGCCGTCACGTACTACCGCGTCTTTTTTGCCTTGGGGGCCTGCATGTCCAGCCGGACGGGCGGCCATCTCTTCCGTACCGGGGCCAAGCGAGATCTGCTCACCGCGCACTCGGGACTCGACTCCCAGTTCCGCGCCCAGCGGAATCTTGTCCGGGCTCTGGCCGATGCCGTGCAGTCGTGAACGTCGTGCCCGCACAGCATGTCGGAAATGTTGCAATACGGTCCGAGAAACCCCGGATGTCCGAGCACCGACGAGAGGCGGCGTTGGCCTTCGGGGCGCCACAGAGGCCTGAAAGTCACCTCGTCCGGAAGTTCTCTGGGCCTGACGATTTATTTCAGAAGTGTTGCAGTACCTTGGCAGTCGGAGGGCCTAAATGGTATCCTCTTTTCCCAGCCGCAGCCGGGGGGCCGCTGCGGTTGGTCATGAGCACCGACATGGTCCCTTGATCCCCAAGGAGGAAACTGTGCGCAGCATTGGCGTGATCGGGCGGATAGGCGGGAAAGGTAGAAACGTTCTGGCGACCGGGCTGCTTGCTGCCGGTGTCATAACGGCAGCAACGGTCTCGACGGCAGTTGTGGGTGTCGGTGCAGCTGGCGCGAGTAGTCCGCTTGGCGCTGCCCACCCCGCCACGTTGCCCGCAGTGACGATCGGTCTCATCAGCGACGGCGGCGGCAGCAGCTCCATCGGCACCGCGGCACTCGTCGAGCAGGGCGCAAAGGCCGCCGTTGCCTACGAAAACCAGTACCAGGATGGGCTGGAAGGTCACAAGATCAGTCTCTATGTCTGTGAGAACCAGTCGACGCCGGCTGGTGGTCAGACCTGTGCCAACGACATGGTCCAGCACGGCGTCGTCGCCGTGGTGGAGCCATTCACCGGTCAAGGTCAGACGGAGGTCCCGACGATTGTCGGCGCCGGTATCCCGTACATCACCATCAGCGGGGCATCCACTGCCGAGCTCACCTCGCCCGGTGCGTACGCCATTGAGGGCGGCTTCCCCGCCTACCTCGGTGCGGAAGCGCTGAGCGCAAAGGCGCACAACCTGAAGAAGGTTGCCCTCATGGTGGAGAACGTGCCGGCGGCGATTCAGGGCGCGCAGGCGCTCGGAAGCCTGGTCTTCAAGGCAGCCGGTGTTGGCTTCTCGGTGGTCCCGATCAATCCCGGCACGGCCGATATCTCGCCACAACTGCAGTCGGCCGTTTCCGGTGGTGCGGATGCAGTGGGCATGGTCGGCGATGTGACGCTCTGCAGCTCCTTCCTTCAGGCCTACAACACGCTGGCCCTGAAGCTACCGAGGTACGTGTTGTCGACATGCCAGGACCCGAGCATCCTCAACTCGGCCACGCTCGACAAGGCGCTCGCGGGCTCCTACATCACCACCACCACGCAAGCGTCGAAGTCCGACCTCGCGACCTACGGGGCCATCATCAAGAAGTACGACTCGAAGGCCAGCCCGAACCCGAACGTCAGCAGCAACCAGGCTGACGGCGTGACGCCTGTTCTCACCCTGGCTGCAATCATGAAGGGCGCAACGCAGCCCGTCACCGCAGCAGGGATCAAGGCCCAGATTGCACTGGCGAAGAACGTGGTCATCCCGATGTCGGGTGGTCTCAAGTTCACGTGCGACGGTACGGCTATCCCGTTGCTCAAGTCCGTCTGCTCGTCGGCCGCCGCCATCGGCGTTGTCCAGGCCGGCAAGGCTGGCAAGGTCACCAGCATCAAGGTCTACAACCCGACGCCGCTGTTCTAGGCCGCACCGGCACGTGGCGGGACCGGCCCGCTCCCGGACAGGTGTTGCCGCGAGGGTGGTCTCTCTTCGGAGGTCCACCCTCGCGGACACCATCGGCCTTGAGGCACGTCGGTGCGCCGTAGAGAACCACGGTGTTCGGTTGACGTATACCGAGGCCGGCGTGTTGTTCCGAGTCGACCTGGCCCTGGAAGACTCAGCAGATGCGCCTCTCCATCGACCAGTGCTGGAATGCGGTGCGATCAGCGGATCACGGTGTCTTGTGCAGCACAAGTGAGCGCGGGACGATCGACGCAGTCCCGATCTGCTTCGCTGTCGTCTCGAACGCCATTGTCACTGCGATCGATCGAGTCAAGCCGAAGTCGACGACTGACCTGGGTCGGCTGAAGAACCTGGCGAACGACCCTGCTGCAACCTTGCTCTGTGAACAGTGGAACCGGGAGGACTGGTCGAAGTTGTGGTGGGTGCGGGCGAACCTGGTCTGCCGATCGGCTCACGAGATCGACAGGATGGAGCTGGAAGAAGCTGGGCAGGCTCTGCGCGACAGATACACCCAGTACCGCGGCGCCGAGTTCGCCGAGATCGTGGTGCTTGACGTGCGGAAGCTTGTCGGCTGGGCAGCCGTCGATGCTCAGGCCGGAGAGACGGAGCCGCTCATATAGGCGGATTCCACTGCGCTGGTGTCGTTGCGATACGCCTCGGCCGGCCCGGAGAGCACGATGTTCCCATGCACCAGCACCATCGCTTCGTCGGCGACCTCGAGCGCCAGCTGCACATGTTGTTCGACCATGATCACCGAAGCTCCGTGCTCGTCGGCGACCTGACGAATCACTGGCATCAGTGATTCCACCGCCACGGGGGCCAGGCCCATCGACATCTCGTCAATCAGGAGGAGCCTCGGAGACTGTACAAGCGCCCGCGCAATGGCCAGCATCTGCTGCTCGCCACCGGACAGATCTCCGGTCCGGAGCTTCTCTCGACGCGTCAACGTGGGGAATAACTGGATCACCGGGTCCAGGTCCGCACCCCGGGGCGCGGCCAACTTCAAATTCTGAAGAGGTGTCAGCTCAGTGAACAGGGCGCGGAAATCGGGGATCAGAATCAACCCGGCCTGATTCATCCGTCGGGGCGACGACCCCTTCACTTGTTGGCCGTTCAGGGCAATGGTGCCGGCGCGGGGCGGCAGGAATCCCGCCAGCGTCATCAGCAACGTGGTCTTGCCGGCACCGTTCGGTCCGAGGACGGTGAGGACCTTTCCAGGACCCAGCGTGAACGTGATGTCACGGCCGACTGTCAGCTTTCCGTAGCCGACGTCGAGCTTGTTGCACTCGAGCACGGGAGTGTCGACCGGTCCCGGCTCCCCTGTGCCGTGTGCCGGGTCGGTCACTGCAAGGTCACTCACGCTTTCACCAGCTTTTGATGAGTGACACCAAGATACGCCGTCGACACCTGCTCGTTGTTTCGGATCTCTCCTGGAGTGCCGGTCGCAATCAGCGCACCGAAGTCGAGGACCGCGATCCTGTCACAGAGGTTCAGGACGAGGCTCATGTCGTGGTCGACCAGCAGGATCGTCACACCTGCATCGCGTACCGCCCGCAGCCGATCCGCCAACCAGAGGCTCTCGGTGCTGTCGAGTCCCGCCGCTGGTTCATCGAGCAACAGGAGACGAGGGTTGCCGGCTAAGGCACGGGCTACCGAGACGAGCTGGCGCTGGCCCTGGGAGAGCATCGATACCTGCAGATCGCGCATCTCCACGAGGCCCAGATCTGCAAGGATTCTCGTCAACGCCGCATCGCCATCAGCGCCTGTCCTGTGCTGTCCCACCTGTACGTTTTCCTCGACGGTCATGTCGTCGGAGACGCCCGCGAGCTGGAAGGTGCGGGCGAGCCCCATGCCTGCCCGCCGGTGGGGTCCGGAGCCGGCGACGTCCTGCGCTCCCACGATGACCGAGCCCTCGTACTCGTGGAAGCCGCAGAGGGCGTCGATGGTGGTCGTCTTGCCGGCGCCGTTCGGGCCGATCAACCCCATGATCTCCCCGACCTCCACGGTGAAGCTGACGTTGTCCACTGCGGTGACGCCGCCGTAACGGACCGTCAGGCTTCTGATGTCGAGCAGGGTTTCGGCGTTTCCGTTTCTGAGACTGTTGTCCGTGCCCGTTGGTTCCGACTCCGGCTCCGGTCCCGACCAATTCACCTGCCTCGGCTGACACAGGCGCGAGCGCTGTGTCCTGGCGCGACCTTACGTCGGTCTCCGTCGGTGTGGCGAGTGTCGGCACCAGAGCACCTTCAGGTCGGGCCATTACGCCGCGCACCCGTCGCTGCTCCAGGAAGAGGTGGGTCGGACCGACGACTCCGTCGGGGTTGAAGATCACGGTCAGGATCACCGAGACGCCAGCCACGATGCCGTACCAATTGTCGACACCGCCGCTCCCGACGCCGGAGGAGATCAGCGCTACGAGGATGCCGCCCGACGAGATGACACCGGCGAGGATGCCGCCGCTGACCGACGTGATGCCCGCCACCACCACGACGGAGAAGACCACGAGGCCCAGGTAGGCGTCGAAGTCCTGGAAGGTGACATTGCCGAGTTGGTATGCGAGAAGTGAGCCGCCGAGCCCAGCGATGAACGCGGCAATAGCGAAACCGATCAGCTTGACCTTCACGACATTGATCCCGGCCGCGGCGGCCGAACGTTCATCTGCCCGCACGGCCAACATGGCTGTCCCGAGGCGGCTGGTGCGCAGCCAGCTGATGCCGAAAGCCACCAGTACCAGGACGACGAGGCACATGATGCCGAAGGCCGGTCGCGGGAAGTCCTTGCCCGAGCCGATGCCGAGATCCATGCCGAAAAGCCGCGGCGTCGGAATGGCCAGGCCGCTGGCGCCGCCGTCGATGGAGTTGTTATTGAACCAGATGGCTTCCACGCCGGCGGCGAACGTCAAGGTGACGACGCCGAGCATCAGACCTCGCACCCGCAGGGCAGGGATACCGATCACGACGCCCGCCGCCGCCGCGACCAGCGCTGCGAGAATGGGCGCAATCGGGAACGGGATGCCCCAGGAGCTCGCGAAGGTACTCAGGATGTAGGCGGACACGCCGGCAAACGTCAGCTGGGCCAACGAGATCTGACCCGTGTAGCCCGTCACCACGACGAGCGACAGCGCGATGATCGCCGTGATCATGCTCGAGTAGAGCGCCGCCCGGTCGTTACCCGTGAACAGGTAGATGGCCGCGATCCCCACCGCAAGGGAGACGATCGTGGTCGCCAGTCGCCAGTGTGGCCGGGGCGCGCGCCCGAGCGTGACTTGGACCAGCGTGCCCCGGCTGGGCATGGTTTGACCTCGAACGGCCAGCACTGCGAGCACAAGGACCAATGGGATGAGCTGGCCGGCACCCGCAGGGAAGCTGGGGTAGACGCCGTTGAGATAGACCGAGAGTGACTCGAGCGCGCCGATACCGAGCCCCGCCGTGATGGCCCACCCCAGGGAGTGAAAGCGTCCGACCACGGCAGCGGCCAGGGCGGGAACGATGAACAGTGTGTACGTCCCGGGCTGCAATGGCACGAGCGGTGCGATGAGGACGCCGGCCAACCCGCAGACGACGAAGCTGATGATCCAGTTCATCAACGCGATGCGCTCGGGGGAGAGTCCGCTGACGAGTGCGCCCACCTCGGTCTCGGCTGAGGCCCGAGTCGCTAACCCGAAGCGGGTGAATCGGAACAGGACCGTGAGGACGACCCCGATACCGATGATGGTGGCCGCCAGGAGCAACCGGTCAACGGAGATGTCCACGCCGAGAAAGCTCACGTGATTCTGCGGGAAGATCGGGTTGACCAGGAGAACCGACGTGCCGGCCTGGTAGGTCACGATGGCGGTGAGCAGGCCCATGAGCCCGATGGACGCCACGGCCTTGGCCACGGGGCGGTGATTTCGCAACGGGCGGAAGATCAGCAGGTAGGCCAGTGCGCCCATCACCGCAGAGATGGCCAGCGTGATCAGGAGGGCGGGCCAGAAACCGAGACCGGTCCCGAGGTTGATGGTGGCGCTCAGCCCCGGGATCGGCTGGAGCAGCTGACCGTTGCGCAGCAGCGAGTAGGTGTAAGCGGCATAGAGGGCCTGGGCTCCCGTGGCGAAGTTGAGCACCCCCGACGAGCGGTAGGTGACCACGAGGGCGACGGCCAGGGCGGCGTACACCCCACCGTTGCCGAGTCCGAGAAAGAGGAATTGGAAGTAGGTGCTCACGGGGCCAGACGACCCCGCCGACTCGGCGTGTCGGGCCGCCGGTCACGAGACTCCCCCTGGAGTGGATCACAGATTAAGGATACTCAAATAGGGCCCCGGGCGCACGGGCAGGAAGGCGTCGTTCGGCAGATGTCGCCACGGGGCTGGTCCGGCGCCAAGGCGACGGCGACGGCGGGCGTGGGGAGGCGTCACCACAACGTCGTCACAACACCGGCCCAATTCGCCTACCAAGGTCGCTGCTCGCAACCCACGGTTACGTAGTTCCTCAAGGTCGTGTCCAAGAGGGACGAAAACCCCTATTGGACGGCAGTGGCGGCTGCCGTGACGGCGGAGGGAGAGGGCACCATGGTCACCGAGGACGAGTGGTCCGGGGAGGTAGCCAAGTCGGCCCGCTTCCGCCTGATCAGTCCCATCATCGCCCTGGGTGCCTTCGCGCTGATCTTCATCCCATGCATGATGGCGGGGCAGGCGCTGGCCTCGGGCATCTACGCCGACCTGGTGGCGGTCGGAATCCTCTTGGGCATCATGTTTCCGCTGGCCTTCGTACTGGTGGCCATGGGGGAGCGCAATCAGCGCCGCACCGACGAGAAGGTCCGCAATCTCAACGCCGAGCTGAGCGATGCCGTCGCCGACGCCGAGCGCCTGAACATGGAACTGAGCGAGGCCATGTCCGACGCCGACCACCAGGCCCAGATCCGCGACGCCCAGGTGCAACGACAGCGCTTCGAGAGTCGTCTGGCCAACGCGCTCGACATGGCCGAGGGCGAGCCCGAGGTCATTGAAGTGATCGAGCGGTCGTTCTCGACCGTGTTGCCCCAGGCGCCGGCCGAGCTGCTGCTGGCCGACAACAGTCACGCGCACCTCCACCGCATGGCCGCCGTCGGCCCCGACGGGAAGCCGCCGAGTTGCGGCGTGGACTCACCCGATCGCTGCCCGGCGGCGCGGCGGGCGCAGATCCAGGAATTCACCGACAGCGACCATCTCGATGCGTGCCCGAAGTTACGCAACCGTCCCGAAGGACAACTCTCCGCCCTGTGCGTCCCCGTCTCCATCATGGGGCGCACCGTGGGCGTCATCCATGCCACTGGTGCGCCGGGAGCGAAGGTGGCCGACGACCGCATCGACGACCTGGCCACGCTGGCCAAGTTGGCCGGCGCCCGCATCGGTCTGCTGCGGGTCATGGCCGAAACGCAACTGCAGGCCTCGACCGACACGCTGACGGGACTGCTGAACCGGCGCTCGTTCTCCGAGCGGGTGGCGGCCATCCCGGCCCACCTCTATCCGATGGCGATGGCCATGGCCGACTTCGATCACTTCAAGTCGCTGAACGACACGTACGGGCACGAGACGGGGGACCGGGCGTTGCGGCTCTTCTCCCGTGTCCTGCGCGACACGCTTCGTCGAGAAGGTCTGCAACCGGTATGCGAGCGCGCTCGAGAAGCCGAACAGGATCGTCGCCGCGAGCGCGCCGAATGGATTCCACTTCCCGAAGATCACCGCTGCAAGAGCGATGAAGCCACGACCGTCGGTCATGTTGAAGTTGAACGACCCGGTCAATCCGTCAGCCAGGTACACCCCGCCGAGAGCGGCCAGCATGCCCGAGACGATGACCGCCGCGTATCGCGTGGAGATGACCTTCAACCCGACGGTCGACGCGGCCAACGGCTGCTCGCCGATGGCCCGCAGCCGCAGGCCCGCGCGCGTGCGGAACAGGAACCACCAGACGACCGGGACCAGCAGCAGACCGACCCAGGTCAGCAGGTTGGTGTTGTTGCCGATCGCGTCACCGATGAACGTGATGTTCTTGATCCCCGGGAGGTCACATTCGGCACCTCCGGGAGCGTTCCCGGCGAGCCGTTGTCCCCGTAGTGGGCGACGAAGAAATAGCCGGTGATACCCGTGGCCAGGAGGTTGAGGGCGATCCCGGAGACGACCTGGTTGGCGCGCAGATGGATCGAGAAGTAGGCGTGTATGAGGCCGAGCAAGCCGCCGGAGGCCATGCCGATCAGCATCCCGAGCACCCAGCTGTTACAGACGTCGGCGCCCAAGATGCCGAAGAAGCAGCCCATCAGCATCATGCCCTCGAGGCCGACGTTAACGACGCCGCTGCGCTCCGAGATGATCCCGCCGAGCGCGGCGAAGATCAGCGGCGTGGTGAACGTCAGACCGGACGCGATCAGCGCCGACCAGGTGAACACGGTCGCGGACGTTCGCCGATGTCTGGTTGGTCATCGCGAGCGCCAGCGGTATCGCGATCAGGCCGAGACCGACCGCGACCCCACCCAGCCGCCGATGCTTCGGTTCGCGCAGCACCGCGGCACCCGAGAGTCGCGGCGATCGCGCCGATCACGATCGACGGCACCGCCGTGCGAGCCATGATCGGCGGCAGCGGCAGGATCCATGCGATCGCGCCAGCACGACGGCCACGATCCCGACCCGTTTGGTTGTCAGGGCCGGGTCCGCCCTGATGATCGTCGTGGTGGTCATCGTCCGGGCTCCGGTCTCGAGCGCCTCGGCGGCGTCCAGCGACGGGTCGTCGGGCTCAAGCTCTTCGGCGAGGTCGGCGCCCGCCTCGGGTCTGCCCCAACCGAGCTTGCGGGCAGTCCGAGCAGCCTGATCGCGATCAGGTCGGTCGAGACCAGGAGCACCACGAGACCCTCGATGATCAGTGTGAGCTGTGGCGCGAGTTCGGGGTTGATGACATTCGCGTTGATGTTGTCGGCCGCGGTGCCGGTCTCGAGCGCGCCGAACAGCAGTGCGGCAGCCACCGTGCCGACCGCCGTGTTGCGGCCGAGCAGCGCGACCGCGATGCCGAGGAAGCCGACCTGTGAGCACCAAGATGTCGTTGGTCGACACCTGGAACTCCCAGCCGAGCACGTCGACCGCCGGCCGCGAGCCCGGCGAACACGCCGCAGATCGCCATCGTCACGACGTAGTTGCGCGCGACGTTGATACCGGCGCCGCGTGCGGCGTCGGGGTTGTGCCCGACCGCGCGGACCTCGTAACCGAGCGTCGAGCGGTTCATGATCGCCCAGAAGGTCATCGCCGCCCCGAGCGCGATGAAGATGCCGATGTGAAGCCCCTGGAGGTTGGGGTTGCCCCAGATCACCGGCAGATGCACGTTGCTCGGACGATCGTCTTAGAGACCGGGTTGCCCAGCGCTGTGTCGGGTCCTGAAGCGGTCCGTCCTCCTGGAACAGGTACGTCGCAACCCAGATCGCGATCCAGTTGAGCATGATCGTCGAGATCACCTCGTGTGTCCCGGCCGACCGCCTTCAGCCAGCCGGCGATCGCCGCCCAAGCGGCCCGCCGATGAGTGCAGCCAGCGACGACCGCCAGGATGATGTGCAGCACTGGATTCATGTGGGTGAACGAGGTCGCGACCCACACAGCGATCACCGAGCCGACCGTGTACTGGCCCTGGGCGCCGATGTTGAAGAGCCCGGCCCTGAACGCGAACGCGACCGCGAGCCCGGTGAGGATCAGCGGCGCGGTTGCCACCAGCGTCTGCTGGAGGTCCTGCGCCGCGATCGTTCGCGTCATGTCCGGTCACCCACGGGAACAGCCAGTTCAAGCCGGTCCCGTCGAAGATCGCCCCGTAGATCTTGAGCGGGTTGCTGCCGGTGATCAGCATCACCAGCCCGGCCACGATGAACGCGATGACCACGGTGATGAGCGGAACCAGCAGCGCCCCGCCCAGCGCGCGAAGCCGGTCCGGCTCATGCCGCGGTCACCGTACCGCCGGTCATCGCGATGCCGAGCTCCTCTTCGGTCGCGTCCGGCGGGAACTCGGCGACGATCCGGCCCTCGTAGATCACGATGATCCTGTCGGCGAGCGATCTCACCTCCTCGGACTCGAGCGAGACCAGCAACACCGCCTTGCCGGCGTCACGCTGTTCGATCAGTTGGCTGTGAACGAACTCGATCGCGCCGACGTCGAGCCCTCGAGTCGGCTGGTGCGCGACGAGCAGTTCGGGGTTTGAGTCGATCTCGCGAGCGATGCAGAGCTTCTGCTGGTTGCCGCCGGAGAGCGCCGAAGCGGGTGTATCGGGAGTACCGCCGCGTACGTCAAAGGCGCCGAGCAGACGCTTGGCGAGCGCGGAGAAGGCTCTCAGGTTGAGCCATCCGCGGCGGCTCAGCGGCGCGCTGGCGATAACCGCGCAACCCGAGGTTCTCGGCCAGCGTGAACGGCAGCACGAGACCGACACGGTGACGGTCCTCGGCGATGTGGGCGACGCCCGCAGCGCTGGCGACGCGGACGCCGCGACCGGTGATGTCGACTCCGTTCACCTCGATCCGTCCGCTGGCCGGCGGGCGGATCCCAGTGATTGCCTCCACCAGCTCGTGCTGCCCGTTGCCGTCGACACCGGCGATCGCCACGATCTCACCGGCGCGCACGGTCAGTGACGGCGCCGCGCACCGCCTCGAGACCACGGTCGTCGAGCACGTGCAGATCCTCGACGGTGAGGATCGGGCCCTGCGGGTTCGGCCGGCTGCCTTCTCGACCCGGAAGATCACGTCGCGCCCGACCACCATGCGCGCCAGTGACTGCTCGGTCGCGCCGGCGCGTGGGACGGTGCCCATCGATTTGCCGCGGCGCAGGACGGTCACGCGGTCAGCGATCTCAAGCACCTCGCCGAGCTTGTGTGAGATGAAGATGATTGCGGTGCCGTCAGCCTTCAGGCGCCGCAGAACCTCCATCAGCTCGGCGATCTCCTGGACCGTGAGCACCGCCGTGGGCTCGTCCAGCACCAGGATCCTGGCGCCGCGGTAGAGCGCGCGGAGGATCTCGACCCGCTGCTGCATGCCGACGCTGACGTCCTCGATGCGGGCGTCGGGATCGACCGCGAGTCCGTAGCGATCGGAGAGTTCCTGCACGCGTTTGCGCGCCGTGCGGCGGTCGAGGATGCCCATCGGTCGTGCGGCGCCCGATTTCACCGGCTCGTTGCCGAGCACGATGTTCTCGGCGATGGTCATCACCGGGATGAACATGAAGTGCTGGTGCACCATGCCGATTCCCAGATCGATCGCGTCGTTCGGGGAGTTGATGCTGACCGGCTTGCCGTCGACCAGGATCTCCCCGGACGTCGGGCTGTACAGCCCGTACAGCACCGACATCAAGGTCGATTTGCCGGCGCCGTTCTCACCGAGCAGCGCGTGGACCTCGCCCGGAAGTAGGTCGAAGTCGACCCGGTCGTTTGCGACGACCGGGCCGAACTTCTTGGTGATCTCCCGCAGTTCGAGAACTGGGGGCTTATCCGTCACAGCGATGCGTCACTGCGCTCGATGATCCGTCCCAGCCTCTACTTGAGGGTTGCCGGAACCTTGATCTTGCCGCTCTTGATCCCGGCGAGGACCTTGGCGAGCTTGCCCGCGTACGGCTTCGCCGTCGCGTCGAGCGCGCCGTAACCGGTACCACCGGTCGTGACCGAGTTGACGATGTCGCCACCGCGCGTCGAAGTGGCCCTTCAGGTCGCTGCAGTCGCCTGCCTCAACCGCCACGTCGACCTTCTTGAGCGCGGAGGTCAGGATGTAGGAGCCGAGGTAACCCTGATCGGCGTCGACGCCGATCCCGTAGTCACCCTTCTGCTTCGCCGCCTGCAGCGCGCCGAGGCCGCAGCCACCGGCAACCTGGAAGACGATCTTGCTTCCCTGCTGGATCTGCTGGTTGGCGAGCGTCTCGCACTTCGCCTGGTCGGCGAAGTCATCCGAGAACGCGTTCAGGAACTTCAGGCTCGGATCCGCAGCCTTACCGCCGGCCTGGTAGCCCGCGATGTAGCTGGTCACCGACGGGATGTTCTGGCCGCCGACGCTCGAGATCGTGGTGTAGCCCTTGGCCTTCGAGATCAGACCCGAGAGGTAACCCGACCAGGTAACCGGACTGCTGCGACAGGAACGTCAGGCCCTCGACGTTCTTCGGCTTGCCCTTGATCGCCGCTGCCGGCGTGTCGATGATCGCGAACTTGGTCTTCGGGAACTCCTTGGCGACCGACCGAGCGCGTCGATGAAGTCGAAACCGACCGCGACGACGAGCTGGTCGCCGGCTTCGGCTTCCTTCGTCAGGTACGGGACGTAGTCCGAGCTCGAGGTGGCCTGCAGCACCTGCGTCTTGACGCCAAGCTTGTTGTGGGCCTCGATGCTGCCCTCGTACGCGAGGTGGTTGAAGCCGTGGTCGTTGAGGCCACCGGTGTCAGCGACGATGCCCAGCGTGAACGACGAGGCCTTGGTCGACGCTGCCGAGCTGCTGGCGGTTCCGACAGACCGCCACCGCGAGCGCCGCGACGACCGCGACGACCGCGGACAACTTGACAATACCTTCACTTAGAGCCCTCCTATTGGCAACTGAGAAGGGTGGCAAGCTACTCCGGCCGCGACGCGCGCGTATATAGCCACATGGAGTAATACTCGCTCCCCTTAAGGACAAACTAACAAGCCGGTTCCACAGGAAGGCAATAAAGCTCTGGGATCTGTCCGCTGTCCAGCGCCTCAGCGAGCCGATCTCAAAGCTTCGCAACGTCCGGCTTATTGACGGCCGGGATCACGGTGTCGCCGTAGGCGGCGAGCGTCGCGTCCTTGCTGTCGTGCTGCAGGTACAGGGCGAACTGGTCGACGCCCAGCTCGCGCAGCGCCTCCAGTTTGGCGACGTGCTCCTCGACGCTGCCGAGGATGCAGAAACGGTCGACGATCTCATCGGGCACAAACGCCGTGTGGGTGTTGCCGGCGCGGCCGTGCTCGTTGTAGTCGTAGCCCGCGCGGCTCGGCGATGTAGTCGGTCAGCGCCTGCGGGAACCGCGCCCGTCGCTGCCGTATCGGCCGACGATGTCGGCGACGTGGTTGCCGACCATCCCGCCGAACCAGCGGCACTGCTCACGCGCGTGGGCCAGCTGCTCCGGCGGACCCGTCGGTGACGTAGGCGGGCGCCGCGACGCAGAACTTGATCGCCGCCGGATCGCGTCCCGCGGCCTCGGCCGCGTCGCGCACGAAGCCGATCATCCAGCGGGCGATCTCGAGGTCGCCGAGCTGCAGGATGAAGCCGTCGCCGACCTCGCCGGCCGCGGTCAGCGCGAGCGGGCCGTAGGCGGCGATCCAGACCTCGAGCTGCGAGCTGGTCGCCCACGGGAACCGCAGCTCCGAGCCGTTGATCGATCACCGACCGGCAGTTGGCCAGCTCGCGGATCACGTGGGTCGCCTCGCGCATCTCGCGCGACCGTCGCGGGCTTGCCGCCCAGCACGCGCACCGCCGAGTCGCCGCGGCCGATCCCGCAGATCGTGCGGTTGCCGTACATCTCGTTGAGCGTCGCGAACACGCTGGCGGTGACGGTCCAGTCGCGGGTCGCCGGGTTGGTCACGAACGGGCCGACGGTGATCCGCCTGGTCTCGGCCAGGATCTGGCTGTAGATCACGTACGGCTCCATCCACAGCAGGTGTGAGTCGAACGTCCAGACGTGGCTGAAGCCGTACTCCTCCGCGCGCTTGGCCAGCGACACGAGCCGCCACGGCGGCGGGTCGGCTTGTAGGACGACTCCGAAGTCCATGTGTCGCTCAGATCAGGTACTGGGAGAGGCCGCGCTTGAGGTACTGGCCGTGCCCGTGGCTGCCGACATACCCGCTCTCGTCGACGATCACGGTCCCGCGCGACAGCACGAGATCGACGTGACCGTCGATCTCGAACCCCTCCCACGCGGAGTAGTCCATGTTCATGTGGTGGGTCTTGCCGACCCCGATCGACGTGTGGCCCGTCGGGTCGTAGACGACGATGTCCGCGTCCGCGCCCGGGTGCGATCACGCCCTTGCGCCCGTACAGCCCGAACATCCGCGCCGGTGTCGTCGAGGTGAGCTCGACGAACCGCTCCAGCGAGATCTGGCCGGTGACGACGCCCTGGTACATGAGGTCCATGCGGTGCTCGACCGAGCCGATGCCGTTGGGGATCTTCGAGAAGTCACCGCGGCCCATCTCCTTCTGCTCCTTCATGCAGAACGGGCAGTGGTCGGTCGAGACCATCTGGATGTCGTTGGTGCGCAGGCTCTGCCACATGTGGTCCTGGTGGCCCTCGTGGCGGGAGCGCAGCGGCGTCGAGCAGACCCACTTGGCGCCCTCGAGCTCGCCCCACTGCTCGGAGACGGCGGCCAGCTGCTCCTCGAGCGACAGGTACAGGTACTGCGGGCAGGTCTCGCCGAAGACGTTCATCCCGCGGTCGCGCGCGGCGGCGATCTGCTCGACGGCCTGCTTGGCCGACACGTGCACCACGTACAGCGGCGCGCCCGTGAGGTCGGCGAGCATGATCGCGCGGTGGGTCGCCTCCTCCTCGGCCTGCCACGGTCGCGTGATCCCGTGGTAGTACGGCGAGGTGTGGTTCGCCTCCAGCGCCTGCTGGACGAGCACGTCGATGACGGCCCCGTTCTCGGCGTGCATCATCATCAGCGCGCCGTTGTCGGCGCCCTTCTGGAAGGCGCGCAGGATCTGGCCGTCGTCCGAGAGCAGCACGCCCTTGTAGGCCATGAACAGCTTGAAGCTGGTGACGCCCTCGGCGACGAGCTCGTCCATCGCCTGCAGCGACTCGTCCTGGACGTCGGACAGGATCTGGTGGAAGCCGTAGTCGATGGCGCAGTTGCCGGCCGCCTTCTGGTGCCACTCGGCGTACTGATCCATCACGCGCTGGCCGTGGTACTGGACGACGAAGTCGATGATCGTCGTCGTGCCGCCCCAGGCCGCCGCGCGGGTGCCGGTCTCGAACGTGTCGGAGGCGCTAGGTGCCGCCGAACGGCATCTCCATGTGCGTGTGGGCGTCGACGCCGCCCGGGAACAGGTACTTGCCGGTGGCGTCGATCGTGGTGTCGGCGCTGATCGGACCGAGCGGCTCGGTGCCGGGCGCGATCAGCGCGACGATCTGCTCGCCGTCGACCAGCACGTCGGCTGCCACCCGCCCGGTCGAGCTGACGACCGTGCCGCCCTTGATCAGAACGGTGCTCATGGCGCTGCGATCTCCGTGTAGGAGTCGGGGCGGCGGTCGCGGTAGAACTGCCAGTCGTCGCGCATCTGCTGCACCAGGTCCATGTCGAGGTCGCGGACCAGCATCTCCTCGTGCTCGCCCGAGCCGAGCTCGCCGACGTAGTTGCCGCGCGGGTCGACGACCTGTGAGCGTCCGTAGAAGTCGACGGCCTCCTCGCCGTACTCGTTGTCCTCGCGCCCGACGCGGTTGGGCGCCAGGACGAAGTAGCCGTTGGCGACCGCGGCGGCCGGCTGCTCGACCTCCCACAGCCGGTTGGACAGCCCGGGCTTGGTCGCGTTCGGGTTGAACACCATGTGGGCGCCGTTGAGGCCGAGCTCGCGCCATCCCTCCGGGAAGTGGCGGTCGTAACAGATGTACATGCCGACCTTGCCGACCGCGGTGTCGAACACCGGGTAGCCGAGGTTGCCGGGACGGAAGTAGAACTTCTCCCAGAACTTCTCGAGGTTCGGGATGTGGTGCTTGCGGTACTTGCCGAGCACGCGTGCCGTCGGCGTCGACCAGGACCGAGGTGTTGTAGTAGATGCCGGTGTCGGCCTCCTCGTAGATCGGCAGCACCATCACCATCGACAGCTCGCGCGCGAGCGCCGCGAACCGCTGCACGATCGGCCCGTCGGCCGGCTCGGCGTAGCGGTAGTACTTCTTGTCCTGGGTGATCCCGAAGTACGGCCCGTAGAACAGCTCCTGGAAGCAGATCACCTGCGCGCCCTGCGCAGCCGCGTCCCGAGCGAACCCCTCGTGCTTGTCCAGCATCGAAGCTTTGTCGCCGGTCCAGGTTGTCTGTGAAATCGCCGCTCGGACGATGGTCGCCATGCAGTTCCCCTTTTTCGCGGAGCGGCAGAGTTGCAAGCTACCGCGAATCTGCCTATGTGCGTGTGTACAAATCGTCGCCGTGCGGCATTGCGCCGATTCGTTCGACGCACCGCGCCGCCGCGATCATCGCCAAGCGCGGCCCGCCGACCAGGTATCCGGCCGCGAGCGCGTCGCCGGCGCCGGTCGTGTCGACTGCCGTCGCGGGGATCGCACTGAGCCGGCGCTCGGGGAAGATCGCCCCGCCGGGCGCCGAGCTTGATCACCCACTTCGTCTCGAGCTCCGGGACGACCGCGCGCTCGGCCTCGTTGGCGAAGACGAGGTCGGGATCGAGCTCGCGGATGCAGCGCCGCGAACCGTTCGGCGCCGAACAGCTCGATGTCGTGTGCCGACGCGAGATCGAGCGTCACGCGCGCGCGCCAGCCGCGCCGCCGCGATCGCCGTCTCCGCCGCCGGCTCGCGCAGCAGGCAGTAGCCGGAGACGTGGAGGACATCGGCTGTCTGCACCCACGAGGGATCGAGCGCAGCCGGTTCCAGACGCCCCGCCACCCCGTGATCGGTGACCATCGTCCGCGCACCGTCGAGCTCGCGGGTGGAGACGACCACGCCGCCGGCGCCATCGATCACCGGGCCGCAGACCTCGACGCCGTGGCGTTCGAGCTGAGCGGCCGCGATCTCGACTCGCCTGGTCGGTCCCACGCACACAGATCAGCCGGCTCTCGGCACCGAGCGCGCTGGCCCAGGCGGCGACGTTGGCCGCCTGCCCGCCGGCCGTGAGCCGGATCGTCGCCGGGCGTGTCACCGTCTGACCTCAGCGGCGCCTTCGGCAGAACCACCACGTCGAGGTTCAGGTCGCCGATCGTGCAGATCAGGGGCCGGTCGCTCGTACGTTCGCGCTCGCTGGGGTACGGTTCGCTGTCATGCCATTGATTTCGTCCTCCGAGCACGTTGTTGTATCCGACCGCGTCGCATCGGCGCTCAGCGACGGCGCTCCGGTGGTCGCGCTCGAGTCGACGATCATCACACACGGGCTGCCGCACCCCGAGAACGTCCAGGCAGCGATCGACTTCGAGCGGACGGTCACTGACAGCGGCGCCGTCGCGGCGACGATCGCGGTGCTCGACGGCGTCGTGCGGATCGGCGTCGAGCCGGAGCTGTTCGAGCGGCTTGCCGGAGCCGAGTCCGCCCTGAAGCTGAGCGCACGCGACCTGCCTGTGGCGATCGCGCGCGGCGCGAGCGGCGGCACGACCGTTGCCGCGACGGCGCTGCTCGCCTCACAGGCCGGGATCCGCGTCTTCGCCACCGGCGGCATCGGCGGCGTTCACCGCAACGCCAGCGAGACCTTCGACGAGTCCGCCGACCTCGGGATCCTCGGCAGCTGCCCGATCACGGTCGTCTCCGCCGGCGTCAAATCGATCCTCGACATCCGCGCGACGCTCGAGCGGCTCGAGACCCTGAGCGTCACCGTGCTCGTGTTACGGGACCCGCAGTTCCCGGCGTTCTGGCTCGCCGACAGCGGCATCTCGGTCGACTTCTCGGTCTCGAGCGGCGCCGAGGTCGCGGCTGTCATGCGCGCCGCCGACGCAGCTCGGCCGCCCGGGCGGCATCCTCGTCGCGAACCCGCTGCCGGAGTCAGCCCAGCTCGATCGCGAGACCCACGACCGCCTGCTCGCCGAGGCGCTCGACGCCGCCCAGGCGGCCGCCGTCACGGGCAAGGAGATCACGCCCTTCCTGCTGGATTACATCCACTCCCACACCGAGGGAACGAGCGTCGACGTCAACCTCGAGATCGTGCGCGGCAACTGCCGGCTGGCGGCGGAGATCGCGTCGGCTTACTCGTCCGTCTGACAACTTCCGGTGGTGGCTAACGTGGGAGTTGATGCCCACGATCGCGACCATCGGTGTGTACGAGTTCGACGGTCCCAGCTTCGTCGCTGAACTCGACGCGGCGGGTGTCACTCAGGTGATCGATATCCGCCAGCGTCGCGGCGTCCGCGGACCGCAGTACGCGTGGGCCAACTCCAACCGGCTGCAGGCACGGCTCGCCGAGGCGCGGATCGGCTACGAGTACCACCCCGAGCTCGCGCCCGACACTGAGATGCGGCAGCTGCAGTACCGCGCTGACGCTCGCCAAGGCGTCGGCAAGCGCTCCCGCGAGCGCCTCTCCCCTGAGTACGTCCGCGAGTACACGAAGGAGATCCTCGACATCGTTCCGCTGGAACCGCTGGTGCGGCGCCTCCCGGTCCATGGGATCGCGGCGCTGCTGTGCGTGGAGGCGACCGCCGAAGCCTGCCACCGCTCACTGGTGGCTGAGCGACTGGCCGAACGCTTCGGGTTCGAAGTCGATCAACCTCGAACCGAACGCGCCGACCGAGATCGACTTCTTGTGACACTGGGGTGGGAGGCCCGCTGGCCACCCACCCCGCTCCACCGCTCCCGCTACGACTTTGCCTGGGTCAGGTCGTAGACCGTCTCACCGCCGATCGTCACCGACTTGTAGTGGGCCTCAACCCAGGTGGTGATCGACTGGGTCGACGAGCCTCCGCCCGGCCCACCGGCGACTCCGCCACCGGATCCGCCTGTTGGACGCCGGCTCGTATGGAGCCGGAGTGCCGATCCGCCGAACAGCGAGGCGATCACGAACAGGCTGACTCCGGACGTGCCGGTCGGTGCCGAGCCCCGGGGAAACCGCCGGCGCCGCCAGAACCCGCCGGCTCCGCCGAACCCGCCGGCTCCACCGCCACCGGCGATGTAGTAGTGGATATCACCGGCCTTCACGTACGCCTTGAACTGGGCGAGTGTGAGGTTGCCGCCCTGGCCGCTGAAGCCGCCGATTGCCATCACCGGCAAGCCGCCGGAGGCGAGCTCGAGCGATGGCTGCGCTCTGCGAGCCTGAGGTCGCGGCGACCCAGCGGTATTTGGATGAGCCCGACTTGAGCGCCTTGATCAGCGGCGCTGCTGCCGAGTCTGCTGTGCCGCCGGGGGCGCTGCCGCCGCCTGCGCCGCCCCCGAAGCCGCCTCCGCCGAAGCCACCTTGGCCGAGCTCAGCCGTCGGTCCGGCCGACGGGGTCGATCCGGTGTGAGCGGTTGAGATCGTCTGCGCCGTGTAGGCGAGCGGCGCGGCCAGGCAGGCGATCACGGCAGCTGTCGCCGTCACCGCTCGCGATTCGCCGTCGCAGCTCGCCGGTCACGGCCAGGCCGCCGATCGCGACGACCGCGGCCACGATCACCAGCGGCGTGAGCCAGGTCTGCCATGACGGCGAACGCTGCAGCAGCACGATCGCCCAGCCGGCGGTGATGGCGACCATCGCCGCGCTCCCGGCTCGTGCCACCGGCTGCTCGCGGCGGTGCCACACGACAGTGCGCCGATCGCCACCGAGTGCTGCGATCGCCGGTGCAAGCGCCACCGTGTAATAGGTGTGGATTACGCCGCCGCCGAAACTGAATACGGCGCCGCTGACGACGAGCCAACTGCCCCACAGCAGCAACGCCGCTCGCAACCGGTCGGTCCGCGGAGCGCGCCAGCGCCACGCGAGCCCGCCGACCAGGACGACCATCGCCGCCGGAATCAGCCACGACGCCTGACCGCCCATCAGATCGTTGAAGAGACGGAACGGGCCCGTGGCGCCACTGAAGTTGGCGCCACCGGTGTTGCCGCTGAGCCGTCCGAAACCGTTGTAATCGAGGATCAGATTGATGATGCTGTTGTCGCTCGAGCCGTCGATCATCGGCCGGGATGCCGCCGGCCAGAGGGCGACGATCGCCACCCACCATCCGCCGGCCACCAGCATCGCGACGCCACCGGCGAGCAACTGCGTGATACGCCGGCGACGCTCGACTGGCGCGGCGACCATGTAGACGAGCGCGAAGCCCGGCACGACCAGGAACGCCTGCATCATCTTCGCCAGGAACGCGAACCCGAGCAGCGCGCCGACGCCGAGTAGCCAGCGAGTCGATGCCCCTTCGAGTGCGCGTACGAGGCAGTACGCCGATGCCACCAGCAGACAGACCAGCAGCGCATCCGGGTTGTTGAACCGGAACATCAGTGCGGCGACCGGAGTGACGGCCAGGGTGGCGCCGGCAAGCAAGCCGGCGCCGGCACCAAACCACCTCTTCACCGAGCGGCCAACAGGCCAACCGAGATGACACCCTCGAGTACCTGGGGCACGAGCATGCTCGCGCTGGAGAAGC
>CAVWKX010000033.1:0-19316 GCA_963755655.1 uncultured Acidimicrobiaceae bacterium | reverse complement strand
TCGGCCGGGTACGGCGCGATCTTTGTCTTGAGCTTCGTCTCGGCCATGGGGCTACCCGTCGGTGCCGAGGTCGCGCTGATCTACGGGGGTGTCCTGGCCAGCGGCCAGGTTCCCGGCGAAGGCAAGCCGTTGCAGCTCGCAGTGGTGATCATCGTGGCGATCGTGGCCGAGGTACTGGGTTCGGCCGCCGGCTACGGCATCGGTCGTTTCGGTGGGAGGCCCCTCGTCGACAAGGTGGGGAAGTACGTCCTGCTGACCCACAAGGATCTCGATCGGGCGGAAGCCTGGTTCGCGCGCCGCGGCGAGCCGGTCGTGCTCTTCGGCCGGTTCATCCCCCTGCTGCGCTCGTTCGTCTCCTTCGCCGCCGGCTTGGGCGAAATGGCGCTGCCCAAGTTCGCGCTCTTCACCGTGATCGGCTGCGCGGTCTGGTGCACCGCCCTCTGCTCGCTCGGCTACAGCCTGGGGAGCAGCTACAACCACGTGCTGAAGGGCTTCAGCTACGCCGGCTACGTGCTCGCGGCGCTGGCGGTCGTCGGCATCGCGTTCGTGATCTGGCACCGGGTGCGGCAACTGCGCCATGAGCGTGATCTGGGGCAGGCTGACAAGGAGGTCTGAGCCATCCTCGGACCTCCGGGGGATCGGACCAGTTGCGCAGTGGCCCGCGGAGCCCCGGCGTAGCATGGCCACGTGAACAGCGGAACATTCTCGCCGAGTCGCAGCCCCGCCTGACATGACCGACTCCACCGCGGTGCGACCTCTGCGCGTGCTCATGGCCAAGGTCGGGCTCGACGGCCATGACCGTGGGCTGCGTGTCGTGGCGCGCATCCTGCGCGACGCCGGGTGCGAGGTCGTCTACGCCGGCCTGCGGCAGTCGCCCGAGACCATCGCCGCCATGTCGGCGCAGGAGGATGTCGACGTCGTCGGCGTCTCCATGCACAACGGCGCCCACCTCACGCTGGCGCCGGCCGTCGTCGGCGCCCTCCGCGACGCCGGCCTCGAAACGCCCGTCGTCATCGGCGGCATCGTCCCGCCGGCCGACGTCGATCTGCTGAAGGCCGACGGCGTGGCCGCCGTGCTCGGTCCCGGTGCCTCGAACGAGGAGGTCGTGGCGACGGTGCGCACCGCGGCCGGCGCAGGCCTCAGCTGATCGTCGCGTCGGCGCGTCGGACCGCGACCGGCGCAGTGCGTCGTGCAGGAGCGGCACGACCTCGTGCCAGTCGCCCACGATGCCGACGTCGCAGTGCTCGAAGACGGGGGCGTCCCGGTCGGCGTTGACGGCCAGGATGGTTCCCGCCGCCCGCACGCCGACCATGTGGTTGAACTTCCCGCTGAGGCCGAGCGCGACGTACAGCCGCGGGGCGATGGAGCGGCCCGTGATGCCGACCTGGCGGGCGCGGGGCGCCCAGCCCCGGTCGGTCACCTTGCGGGTGGCGGCGAGCTCGGCCCCGAGCACGGCGGCGAGCGGGCTGAGCGCCGCGTACTCCTCCGGCGTGACCCCGGTCCCCACGCCGATGACGACCTGCGGCCCGGGCCAGCGTCTCCACGTCGTCGTCCCGCCGCTCGGCCAGCACCCGCACCCGTCCCCGGCGTGCCGACCGTCCGCGTCACGACGGGGACGTCGCGGCCGCGACGGCGGCCCGGTGCGGGCAGCACGCCCGGGCGCACGGTGACCATCTGGGTGGCGCTGCGGCACGTGATGTCGGCCACCAGTGCGCCGGCGAAGGCCGGCTTGGCGGCCACCAGGACGTCGTCGCGCGCCGAGAGCGCGATGGCGTCGCCCACCAGTCCCGAGCCGGTCGCCGCGGCGGCGCGGCCGGCCACCTCGCGCCCGAAGGCGGTGCTCGGGGCGAGCACGGCCCACGGCGCCGTCTCGCCGCATGTAGGCGGCGAGCGCGTCGGCCACGTCCTCGGCGACGCGCGGACGTCCGTGCAGCACGAGCCCACCAGGGCGACGACGCCGTCCGCCCCGGCGGCCGCCAGCGCGTCCGCCGGACGGCCCGGGCAGAGGGCGTGGACGGCGGCGCCGACCTCGTCGCGCCAGCCGTGCCGCCGCACCGAGCAGCTCCGTCGGTCACGCCGGCCGGCCGGGCTCGGCGAGGACGGCGATGACCCGGGAGGCCACCCCGGTCGACGGTCCGGCGGTCACCCGGCGGCGGCGCCGCCGGGTCGGGGCGCGCCGTCAAGGCGCCGCGTGCGATCGAGCACGCGCACGGCCTCGCTCGACCTGTGTCCTCGAGCGGGCCGTCGAGGACGCGCAGGGCGCGCGCGTGCTCCATGGCCCGCGTCGCCCCGACCACCGTCGGGCTGCCCGCCTCCCCCCAGGGGCCCGGGCCGAGCCGGCCGGCGTCCAGCCGGGTGAGCCTGCGCCGGTGCCACGGCGGCCCGGCCCGCCGGGTCGACCTTGCAGGGATCGCACAGGCGCTCGGCCACGGAGAGCACGGCCGGCAGCGCCAGCTCCACCTCCTGCGTCCCGTCGTCGTGCTCGAGCTCGAGGGGCCAGACCGTGCCCCCGTCCTGCAGGCGGCGGACGCCCGCCGGCGAAGGGGAGGTCGAGCAGCTCGGCCAGCTCCGGGCCGACCTGCCCCGTCTCCCCGTCGATGGAGTTGCGGCCCGAGGAGGATGAGGTCGAAGGGGCCGGCGGCGCGCAGGACGGCGGCCAGGGCGCCGCGCCGTGGCCAGCGTGTCGGAGCCGGCGAAGGCCGGGTCGCAGGCGTGCAGCCCGGCGTCGGCGCCCCAGGCCACCGCCTCGCGCAGGACGTCCTCGGCGCCGGGCGGCCCGAGGGTCACCACGGTGCAGGTGCCGCCGGTGTCCCGGGCCAGCGAGACGCCCTGGGCCACGGCGCGACGGCAGTACGGGTTCATCTCGACGCCGACGCCCGCTGCGCACCAGCCGGCCGTCCTCGAGCCGCAGCGACTCGGCCAGCGGGACCTGCTTGGCCAGGGACGCGATGCGCAGCGGGTCGCCCGGCCCGGCTCACCGGCCCAGCGCGGCGCGCCGGGCACGCGGCTCAACGGCCCAGCGCAGGCGCCGGCCGGGCTGCGCGGGTCCGACGCCCCCACCAGGCGGCGGTGCGCCGGCGGCGTCCGCTCGGTGGCGATGATCTGGGCGCAGCCGACGGCGACGGGGTCGAAGGCGCTGATGGTCCGCACCCGGTGGCCGTGGCGCGGTCAGCCCGGCCGGCCAGGCCGGGGGAGCGTCCGCCTCCACCACCACGGTGAGGTCCTCGCCCCACCAGAGGCGGAAGGGCCCGGCCGAGGGGGCGTCGAGGGTGAAGCGGGGCGCCGTGATGGCGCGGGCCGGATCGTGCCCGGCAGCGCAGCAGGCGGGCCAGCAGCTGCACGATGATCTGCGGCTGGGCGTCGCCGCCCATGGCCCCGACCAGGTGGGTCAGCGCCGCCGTCGCGTGCTGGTGACGAGCATGGGGGAGAGGGTGTGCGGCGGTCGCCGGCCGGGTGCCACCTCGGCCGGGTGGCCCGGCTACGAGCGAGAAGCCCACGCCGCGGTTGTGCAGGAAGACGCCGGTGGTGGGCTCGACGAGGTGCGAGCCGAAGTCCAGCGCGTTGGACTGCGTCAGCGAGATGCCGAGGCCGTCGGCGTCCTGCGCGCACAGGTGCGTGGTGTCGCCGTCGCCCAGGCGGGCCACGTCGGCGGCCGGCCGCCGCCGCCGCCGCCGGCGCGCCACGTCGGGCGGCGCCATGGCGAGCGGCGCTGGACGCGGGCGGCGGCGGCGGCCAGGCGCTCGGGATGGAGGAGCGCCTCGCCGTCCGCGCCGTCGTAGAGCACGGCCGGGCGGTCGTGGCCGACGGCGCGCCACGTCTCGACGAGGAGATGGGCCCACTGCGGGATCGTCGGGATCGGCGCCGAGCCCGGCCGCCTCGGCCACCACGGCGCCGGCCAGCGTCAGGTAGCCCTGCGAGGGCGGCGGCACGGTCCACAGCTCGTGGCCCCAGGCCGTGGCGCGCAGCGGCGTGCACCACGACGCCGCGCTGGTGGCGAAGTCGGCCGGCGCGAAGTGGCCGCCGCCCAGGTCGAGCAGGCCCCGCCCGAACTCGCCCTGGTAGAAGCCGTCGCGCCCGTCGGCGGGCGATGGCGCGCAGCGTGCGGGCGATCCCCGGCAGGCGCACGGTCTGCCCGATGTCGAGCGGCCCGCTCGGGGCAGAGCTCGCCGGCGCCGGGCAGGGCGTGGACGAGATGGCTGGCCAGCGCCAGCATGATGGAGGCCGGGAAGCCCTCCTCGGCCAGCTCGATCGGCCGGCGCCAGCACGTCGCGCGAGCGGCAGCCGGCCGTAGCGCTCGTGCAGGGCGAGCCAGCCGTCGACGGCGCCCGGCACCTGCACGCTGCGGATGTCGCCGCGCACGGGCATCGTCGCCGTGCCCTCGCGGCGCAGGCGCTCGGCGTCGGAGCCGGCGCCGGCCCGGCCGATGGAGAGGAGCGCCTCGGGCGGCGACCGCCGGCGGCGACACCATGGCCAGCACGTCGCCCCCGAGCCCGCACAGGTGCGGGCCCACGACCGCCATGGCGGCGCCGGTGGCGACGGCGGCGTCGGCGGCCGAGCCGCCCCGCGCCAGCATGCCGAGGCCCGCCGAGGCGGCCAGCTGGTCGGCGGCGGCCACCATGCCGCGCAGGCCCGGTGCGCGGCGCCGAAGGGGGCGAGGGGGAGGGCCATGCCCGTCAGGAATAGCACGAACCCGCTCGGCGCCGAATACGGTGCTGCCGAACACGGTGCTGCCGAACACGGTGGTGCCGAACACGGTGGTGCCGAACACGATCGGCACGGCGGCCGTGCCGATGACGGTCAGGGCGACTACGGTGGTGCCGGATCCGCGTCTGCGAGGAGGTGCTGATGGCCAGCGAGAAAGAGGAGTCGACCGGTTTGAGCACGGCCGACAAGAACAAGCTCGACGACAGCGCAGTTCGCCTTCCCCAGGGAGCGCAAGGAGCCGCTGGTCGACGCCGCGCCACGTCCGCAACGCCGTGGCACGCTTCGACCAGGTCGAGGGTGTCACGGACACCGAACGCGACGAGGCCTGGCGGCGCATTCAGGCGGCGGCGAAGAAGTTCGGCGTGGACCTCGAGGAGAAGAGCTGGCACGAGCTCTCCCCGGCGGCAAGGCGAAGAAGAAGCGACTGCGTGCCGGGCGGCGTAGTCCGGAGTCTCCGCAGTTACAGCACGACGACGGAGCGCAGCACCTCGCCGCGCTGCATGCGGGCGAAGGCCTCCTCGACCTGGTCGATGCCGATCGTCTCGCTGACGAAGCGGTCGAGGTCGAGCCGCCCGTCGAGATAGAGGTCGACGAGCATCGGGAAGTCACGCGAGGGGAGGCAGTCGCCGTACCAGCTCGGCTTCAGCGCGCCGCCCCGCCCGAAGAACTCGATCATCGGCAGGTCGATGCGCATGTCGGGCGTCGGCACGCCGACCTGCACCAGCGTCCCCGCCAGGTCCCGGGCCAGGAAGGCCTGCTCCATCACCTTCGGGGTGACCCACCGCCTCGATGCAGACGTCGGCCCCGTTGCCGCCGGTCAGCCCCTTGATCGCCTCGACCGGGTCGGTGGCGCCGGCGTCGACGGTGTGGGTGGCGCCGAACTGCGGTGGCCAGCTCGAGCTTTCCCGGATCCAGGTCGACGGCGATGATGACGGCCGCCCCGGCGAGCTTCGACCCGGCGATGGCGGCGCACCCGACGCCGCCGCAGCCGAAGACGGCCACCGAGTCGCCGAGGCCGACCTGTCCGGTGTACATGGCGGCGCCGATGCCCGCCATGACGCCGCAGCCGAGCAGCCCGACCGCCTCGGGCCGGGCGGCCGGGTTGACCTTCGTGCACTGGCCCGGCCGCCACCAGCGTCCGCTCGGCGAAGGCGCCGATGCCGAGGGCGGGGGAGAGCGGCGTCCCGTCGGCCAGCGTCATCTTCTGCGTGGCGTTGTGGGTGGCGAAGCAGTACCAGGGCCGGCCGCGCCGGCAGGCCCGGCATTCGCCGCACACGGCCCGCCAGTTCAGGACGACGAAGTCGCCCGGCGCCAGGTCCGTCACGCCGGCACCGACCGCCTCGACCATGCCGGCGGCCTCGTGGCCGAGCAGGAACGGGAAGTCGTCGTTGATGCCGCCCTCGCGGTAGTGCAGGTCGGTGTGGCACACGCCGCACGCCTTGACGGTGACGACCGCCTCGCCCGGCCCGGGGTCGGGCACCAGGATCGTCTCGACGGTGACCGGCGCACCCTTCTCCTTGGCGACCACACCGCGCGTCTCGGTTCCCATGCGTGCTCCTCCCCTGCGTCGACGCCGTCCGTCGGCGAGCCCACATGATGCCCGATCGGCGGGCGGCTCAGGCCGGCGTCCGGTCCGGCCCACTCTGGGTCAGTCATCGTCCGCGAAGCGTCAGTCCTCGTCCACGAAGATGCAGAAAGGGTGCCCGTCGGGATCGGCGTACACGTAGAGCGGCTCCGTCCGGGTCGTCGCAGCCGTCGAGGAGGAGGCGGGCGCCGAGCCCCAGTGCACGCGTCGTGCTGCGCCCGAGGGCGCCTCGTCGGGGACGATCAGGTCGAGATGCAGTTGCTGGGGCGTCCCGGTTCCTGGCCACGTCGAGTGGGGCAGCTCGGCCACCTGCTGGAAGGCGATGCGGGCCGCCCGGAGGGATGCGACCAGGACCCAGCCAATCCCGGCCCTTCGGGTCGTCGGCGCCGGCGGGCGGGGGCTCGTCGCCGCGCGCGGTAGCGGTAGCCGAGGAGCGCCCGGTAGAACTCGGCCAGCCGGCGGGCCTCGGTGCTGTCGAGAACGACCTGCTGCAGGGCCGGGGAGGCCACGTGGCATCCTATGCGGCGCATCGCGGCCCATCGACTGTCGCCCGTGCAGCACCTATCGTGATCCGCCATGGCCGTCGGCTACGTCGAGGTTCCCGAGGGTGGCAGCGTCGAGCAGCCGCGGCTTCGGCCCCTTCGTGACCCGGGAGGTCTTCCGGCTCCCCGACGGCACCCGCCTCCTGTGGGACTCGCGCTGGCACCGCAAGCACGCCGGCCGCGTCCCGGGCGGCTCGACCTGGTGGGCCCCGTCCGCCCTGGCGTGGTGGATGGGCGTGCTGTTCGCCGTCGGTTCCATCTGCTTCGCGTTGGGCTCGTTCCCGCCCTACGCCACCGCCGTCGGGACCACGCCGGACAACATCACCTTCTTCGTCGGGTCCATCTTCTTCACCGACGGCCTCCTTCCTGCAGTACATGGAGGTGGCGTCCACGCCGACCGGGCTCGTCGAGCCGCACCGCAGCGGGCCTCGGTCGCTGTTGCGCATCCGGCACCACCGCATCGACTGGTGGGCCGCCGGCATCCAGTTGCTCGGCACCGTTGTGGTTCAACCGGACCACCCTGAGCGCGCTGCTGGTCGGGCTGGGCCGCGTCGTCGACGCACCACCCGATCTGGCGCCCCGACGCACTGGGCTCCATCTGCTTCCTCGTGTCCAGCTGGCTGGCCTGGGCCGAGGAGTGCCACGGTCCCTTCGCCTGGAGCCCGTCCCGCATCTCGTGGCAGATCACCGCTCTGAATCTGGTCGGGCTCGGTGGCCTTCGGCGTCTCGGCCATGGCCTCCTACGTCACATCGAGCGGGCAGCTCCTGAGCCTGGCCCTGACCAACCTCGGCACCTTCGTCGGCGCCGTCTGCTTCCTCGTCGGGTCCGTGCTGCTGCTGCCCGAGCGCACGCTCGGTCCGGACACCGACTCCCTCGATCGTGCCGCGGCCGGTGCCGCGCCGGTGCCGCGCCCGAGGTCTCTCCTACGCGCCCGGGCTCATGAGCCATGTCTCACGCGCCGCGTAGGTCTCACTTGCCTCCTGCGTCGTCGTGATCCACAGTTGCCCTCGGTCGGGCGCGCCCGTGTCAGGCCTCGGGGGGAGGGCCGTGCTGAGGAAGATCGACAGTCCGGACGGCGTGTTGGCAATCGAGGTGGTGGGGAAGCTCGAGGCGGGTGACTACCGGGACGTGATCGTGCCGGCGCTCCGCTCCATGATCGAAGCCCACGGCGCCATCCGTTGCGTCTTCGTCTTCGGCGACGAGTACACGGGCCTGACCGTCGGTGGCGACGTCCAGGACGCCAAGCTCTTCATCGACGAGCTGGTGCACGGCGATCTCACCAAGTGGAAGCGGTGCGCCGTCGTGACGAGCCACGACTGGCTGCGACACGCCATCACCGTGTTCCGCTTCATGATGCCCGGCCAAGTCGAGTGCTTCGAGGTGTCGCAGGTGCAGGCCGCCGTCGACTGGGCGGCCGCGTAGCCATTCCCGGCCACAGCGCGCGCCAGGACCCCGCCCGGTGGGCGGGGTCCTGGGCACCTGCACCTGCAGCCCGGAGGGGGATCCGTGCTGCGGAGGGTGGTCAGGGGGCTGAGCAGATTGAACGTCCCGCCGAAGGCGTTGACGCCGACGCCATTGCCGCCGTGCCCGTCGTGACTGCTGCTCCTCTCGCCAAGGGACTCTTCTCTCGAGAGCTTGGCAGCGCGGCGCTCGCGTCAAAAGGGTGCCACCACCACTGCCGTCGCCATCGCGGACAGCACCACCGCGCCAGCCCCACCATCTTTCGACTGCGGTGTACGCCGCAGGACGTGCGAGCGAACTGCTTCGCCTTTCACGGATCGGGAAACGGACGTTTTCGTGTCCCGACATTCGGGTAAATCTGGAGCAACTCCAGAACCGAAAGGCTCCGTCACATGTCAGCGACATTCACCGAATCGACTCGAACGAGTACCGGTAATGGGCTCGCTATTGCCGCGCTGGTCTGCGGGCTCGTCGGCCTCGTCCTGGGCGGCGTGATTTCTGGGCCCGCTCGCCATCATCTTCGGGGGCGTGGCCTGGTCGAAGGCGAATCGAGGCGCACCGCGCAAGAATATGGCGATCGCCGGCGTCATTCTCGGCTTCGTTGACCTGGCACTCTTCGTGCTGCTGCTCGCTCTGGCGACGCACCACGGCGGCTACTGGCACGTCGGCTAGCGGTTCCGGGGCGCTGGGCCCGATCACCGGTCCCAGTGCAGGGGAACCCAGGAAAATCCCAGACAAAACCGGGCAAAATCTCCCAAAAAGAGACAAAGGGACTGTTCGGAAAATCGTCCCCATCTCAGAACAAACCTTCGAACAAAAAGGATATGGACATGTGGCGGATTCCACGAAAGACAGCGGCGCTCGGCGCGTTCGTCGGGCTGAGCGTGTTGGCGCTGACTCAGGCGGGTGTCGCAGGAGCGGCGGCGAACTCGGTCGACCTCAAGACCTCCTATCAGGCCACCATCGCCGCCAAGTCGGCGAAGGAGACGCTCAAAGAGGTGGTCGACGCCGGCGGCAAGCGGGTGACGATCACCGGTTCTGGCGTGACCAACGCGCAGGGTGACGGGTCGTTCACCGTGCACGCCGCCGGCAAGACGCTCGACATGGTGCTCGATGCTGGCGTGTTGTACATGAAGCTGCCCGCCACGAGCGGGACCGCGCTGCACGTCACCACGCCCTGGATCTCGCTCAACCTGAACACGATCGCGCAGTCGAACGTCGGGCAGAGCTACGCGCAGCTCGTTTCCGACGGACAGCAAGGTCCCGCCCAGAGCCTGGCCGTGCTCCAGTCTGCGTCATCGTCAGGCATCCACAAGGTGGGGACCACGACCCTGTTCGGCGCGCGACACCACGGAGTACGAGACGACGCTCGATCTCAACAAGGTCGCTGCCGCATCGGGCAAGCCCGCGCTGTCCCCGGCCATCCAGCAACTCGAAGCGCAGGACCACGTGTCCTCCATCCCGCTCAAGGTCTGGCTCGACGACGACAAGCGTGTGCGCCGCCTGGTGGAGGACGTCAAGATTCCCGCCTCCTCGTCCCAGAAGGCGGGGAGCGCCAAGGTCCGCGTCGACATCACGGCATTCGACGTCCCCGTGGCGGTGACGCCGCCGCCGGCCGGCCAGGTCACCGACCTGACGCAGCAGGCCCTGAGCTCCGCGCAGACCTGATCCGGACCGGATCCGGACCGCCGCCGCCGGTGCCGCCGGCCCGCGGTGTTACGGGCGTGGTGCCCGTCGCCGCCCTCGGTACGTGCTGAGGAAGAGGAACGCCGTCGCCACCAACGGCAACAGGATGGCCCCCACGATGCGCTGACCGTCCAGCAGGAAGGCCAGGCCGACGAGGACGCCCGTGGCGAGCGCCAGCTCCGGGGTGTCACCGACGAGGAAGTCCCACCAGAAGAGCCCGAACGCCCGGATGGCCCGGCGCACCGCCTTCATCGGACGGCCTTTTCGGTGGCTGGCGCGGGGAGCTGCGTGCGCATGAACGCGGTCAACGCGAAGAAGACGACGACGAAGAACCCGACCAGCACCGGGATCGCCAGGTCGTCACCCGGCCAGTGCACGCCAGCGCCTTCACCGACCCAGAACAGTCCGAAGCTGGTCAACATGACGCCGACCACGGTCTTGATGGTGTTCTCGGGAACCTCGCTCAGCTGGCGCGCCACCACCAGGCCGACCACCGCCACCAGGACGGCGGCCGCCGCCGCGGCGAGCGCGGCCAGGCCGAGGCGGTGTTGCGCCGCGCCCAGGCTCACCACGATGAGCACGACCTCGGTGCCCTCCAGGAAGACGCCCTTGAACGCGACGGCGAACCCGACGCCGTCGTGCTTGCGGGTCCGGGCCGCGGCCGGTGACGCCGCCGCCTCCTCGTCCTCCGAGTTCAGCTCGGCGACCGTCTCCGCGAAGATCCGGTCCTCGTCATGCGGATCCTTGTGCCCGCTCGCGCGCAGTATGGCCTTGCGCAACCACGTCAGGCCGAGCACCAGCAGCAGCGCCCCGACGACCACGCGCAGTGCGTCCAGCGGGATGTAGCGGATCAGCGGCACGCCCACCGCGAGGACGAGCACGCCCAGCACGAGGATGGCGGCTGCCGCACCCTCCAGTGCCGGGCGCCAGCCCCGGCTCACGCCGGCGGCCACCACGATGGTCAGCGCCTCGACCATCTCCACCAGGCTGGCGGCGAAGACGGCCAGCACCAAGATGAGGGTGGAAGAGGTATGCATCCCGCCGCAGAAACTAGCGGTGCGGACGCCCTGGTCCCTCAACCTTTCGGACTACTTGCGGACGGGCTCCCTGCGACCTCCGGCTGAGTGGCCCCGCCGGGCACCCGCGAACGGCGGCAGTAGTGTGCGGGTCACTGACAGGGAGGGCGTTGGATGAGCGAGGGAGCGGTCACCGCGGCCACAGCGGCGCAGGGTCGGAACTACGTCGTGGTCTCGGCCGACACGCACGCCTCGCCGGACAGCCTGGACCACTTCCTGTCCTACGTGGACCCGGCGCACCGTGAGGCGGTGGCCGCCTTCGGCGACATGTCGAATCTCGCCATCTCGATGTTCGGCGGCATCGACCCGGGCGAGGTCGACGAGTCCGATCCCGTCCGCGCCACCGCCGCCCGCCGCCTCGCCGGCATGGGCGTCGACATCGCGGCGGCCGAAGGCTGGCTGGCCCACTACGACACGGACTGGGTGGTGCCGGGCGATGGCGACGGACGCCGTCTTGCCGTGCTCGAGGAGCAGGGGATCCATGCCGAGGTCACCTTGCCGGGACCGATCCTGGCGGGCGGACTGTCTCCTGCCATGTATCTCGGCGCAACCACGGACAAGAGCCTCGACGTGGTCTGGCCGGCGCTGCACGCGTACGTGCGCTGGCTGGCGGACTTCTGCGCGGCCGCGCCCGGGCGCCGCGCCGGCTGCATGCCGATCGACTTCCACGACATGGAGCGCGCCGTCGAGGAGGTCGCGTGGGCCCGCGCCAACGGCATCTTCGGCGGCGTGATGCTCCCCGCCATGTCGGTCACCTCCCGGCTGCCCGGCTACGCCGACGACTACTACGAGCCCTTCTGGAGTGCTTGCGAGGAGCACGGCATGGTGGTCAACCTGCACACGGGCGCATCCGGCTCCGCCACCGACACCAAGTTCCTCTACGACGCCGAGCACGGCGGGATGCTCGGGCTCTACGAGGTGTTCGTCTTCACCCGCCGGCCGCTGTGGTTCATGATCTTCGGCGGCGTCTTCGACCGCCACCCCGACCTCAAGGTCGTCGTGACCGAGAACGGGGTGCAGTGGCTGCCTTCGCTCATCCGGGACATGGAGTCGTTCTTCGACACCCACGGCGGCGCGCCGGTCCGCTCCTATCTCAACATGCGCCCCCGGGACTACTTCGAGAAGCACGTGTGGATGGGCGGCTCGCTCATGAAGCGCTACGAGGCCGAGATGCGGCACGAGATCGGCATCGACAAGCTCATGTGGGGGGCGGACTACCCCCATCTGGAAGGTGCGGCACCCGTTCATCGTCAGACGCTGCAGTACATCTTCGGGGGCCTGCCCGAGGACGACATTCGCCGCATGCTCGGGGCGAACGCGGTCAATTTGTGGGGCTTCGACGGCGCCATGCTGCAGACGGTGGCCGACCGGGTCGGGCCGACCGTGGCCGACCTGGCGACGCCGCTGGCGCTGGAGGAGATCGAGGACACGTTCAGTTGGAGCCTGGCCCGTCCGGTGCCGCTGTTGGCCGGGGGCGCTGCCTGAACTGCCTTGATTTGATCTTGATTTCTCCGACTTTTGATCTGTGATTCTGGTCAGTGTCCGCCGTCCTCTTGACGCACTCGTCCCAGTAGAGACTCTTCCGATGCCCTCGTCCCCGTAACCAGACGCACTCGTCCCGTACAGAACGGTCGCGTCGGATGGCGAATTGTCCGAAGAAATTCCGGGAATTCTTCGGTTCGGCGTGTGACAACCGTGTGTTTGCATCTGACCTATGGAGTTGGAGAACTTCGCCGACGCGTTGGACAAACTGATCGAATCGGGCGCGGAGAACTACGGCGACGGTGAGTCCATGGAAGCGCTGCACGAGATGCAGGGGCGCTTGGAGTCCTTCGTGACCGAGGCCTGCGCCGCCTTCGAGGTGGGCGAGGAGTGGGCGGCCGAGGGGGCCAAGACGGCGGCCAGCTGGATCGCCACCCGCTGTCGGGTGGCTCGTCCGGCCGCCAAGGCCCGGGTCCGCCTGGGACGCACCCTGCGTCAGCTGCCCGAAGTGGCCCAGGCGTGGCGCCAAGGCACCATCGGGAGCGACCAGGCTCGAGCCATCGCCAAGGCCCGGCGCCACCGCACCGAGGCCGCCATGGCCCGTGACGAGGCCATGTTGGTCGCCCAGGCCCAAGAGCTGGGCTTCGAGGACTTCAACCGGGTGCTCGAGTACTGGAAGCAGCTGGCCGATCCCGAGGGGGCCGAGGCCTGCGACGAGGAGCGCAAGGCGGCGCGCACTGTCTTTTTGGAATCGAGCCTGGGCGGCATGTGGCTGGGCCAGATGACGCTCGACCCCATCTCGGGCTCGATTGTGGCGGCCGAGCTCAACCGCCTCGAGCACGACCTCTTCGAGGCCGACTGTGCGCAGGCCAAGGAGCGCCTGGGCCGCACGGGGAGGATCGACGAGCTCGCCCGCACGTCGGGCCAGCGCCGGGCCGACGCCCTCGTCGAAATGGCGACCCGGAGTCGCAGCGCCCCGGCCGAAGGCACCCGCCCCGCCCCGCTGTTCTCCGTCCTCGTCGGCTACGAAACCATCCGTGGCCGCATCTGCGAGCTCGAGAACGGCACCGTGCTCGCACCCTCGGCCCTCGACCCGTGGATGGACTCGGCCTACTTCGAACGGGCCCTCTTCACCTTGGGCAACCGGGTCGACGTCAGCGTGCGCTCGCGCTTGTTCACCGGAGGGACCCGAAGGGCCATCGAACTGCGCGACCGCATGTGCACCCATCCCCACTGCTTTGAGCCCGCCGAGACCTGCCAGGTCGACCACATCGAGACCTGGGCCGACGGAGGGCTCACCACCCAGGAGAACGGCCGCCTGCTCTGTGGCTTCCACAATCGTCTCCGGAACCAAAAAGAGCACCCGCCCCAGCTCGGGCGCCCTCCACCGACAGCGGCCTGACGGGGCGGCGAGGCGACGGGTAGCACTCGACCCACCTCCACCCGCAGCGCCCCCGCCCCGGGCAGCACCCTGGCTGATCCCTGGCCGGCATTTCGAAATCCCAGCCACCCGGGCGCTTTGGCGCGCCCGGGTTTCGGCGCGCTCCGCTCTTCGAGTCGCTCCCGAGGCCCCCGAGTGCCCCCGCCGTCAGCCCACGTCAGCGACGACAAGCCGATACCCGAGGTCGATCTCGTCCAACTCGGCCAAATCGGCATGACGCCGTTGCCACTCGCCGCTGGCCAGGTCACCCTCGAGTGCCGCCACACCCCGGGCCACGACAGCAGGGTCGGCCAACGCCAACCCCGAGCAGTTCGCGCGCACTGCTGGTTCGAGGTACGCCTCAGGTCGGCACCAGTAGGCGCCGAGGACCCCGTCCTGCATGTCACGCGGCACGAGCAGTGGAATGACTGCAGCTCCGCCGCCGCCAGCACCCCCGCCCCCGATGACCGCAGCCACCGCCTCGTAGCCGGGCTCCTGCTGCGCCGTGAACACACCGACCTCTGGCACGTAGTCCTCCAGGAACCAGAAGCGCGAGTGCATCTCGAAGTCCATCGTCAGCACGATCCGCCGAGGCGCCACCCGGCACAACTCGGCCAGCCCCGTCTCCCAGTCGTCCCAGTGGTGCATCGTCAGGATGGCCATGGCCACGTCGGCCGAACCGGAGGGCAGCGGCAGTGCCGAACCGCTGGCCCGCACGGCCGGAGCAGCCCCTGGAGCACGCTGCGACACCATGACGCTCGACGGATCAACCGCAACCAGCGCTCGGTCCCTTGGCTCGTAACTCCCGGTGCCGGCCCCGACGTTCACCACGACGCGCCCGTCTCCGAGCTGCTGATGGATCAACGCCTCCCAGCGCGGTTCAGCCCTCCGATGGGCGAGGTAGCCCCGCCCGATGGTGTCGTAGACCGGCGAGGGCGAGTTGGTCACCGACCGAACCCAAACCCCAGCCCAGTCCAGTCCAGCCCAGTCCAGTCCAGCCGCTTACGCCGCCGACTTCTCCAAAATGTGCACACCGCAGGCCGAACCCAGGCCGATCACGTGGGTCAGCCCGACCTTCGCGCCCTCGATCTGACGGTCGCCCGCCTCACCGCGCAGGTGCGTGGCCACCTCCCACACGTTGGCGATGCCGGTGGCGGCGATCGGGTGGCCCTTCGACTCGAGCCCACCCGACACGTTCACCGGTGTCGACCCGTCACGCCAGGTGGCGCCCGACTTGAAGTAGTCGGCCGCACCGCCGCGCTCGCACAGTCCCAGGTTGTCGTAGTGCACGAGCTCGGCCGTGGCGAAGCAGTCGTGCAACTCCACGAGGTTCAGATCTGCAGGGCCCACGCCAGCCTGCTCGTAGGCCTGGGCCGCGGCGTTGCGCGTCAGGTCGTTCACGTTCGGCAGGATCTGACAGGCCTCCTCCCACGGGTCCGTGGTCAAGATGGAGGCGGAGATCTTCACGGCACGCTTCTGCTGCTCCAGCGACAGCGTCTTGAGCTTCGACCCCGAGACCACCACGGCCGCCGCCGCGCCGTCACAGTTGGCCGAGCACATGGGACGCGTGTTCGGGTAGGCGATCATCACGTCGTTCATGATCTCGTCGAGCGACATCTTCTTCTGGTAGGCCGCCATCGGGTTGAGCGTCGAATGCGAGTGGTTCTTCTCGCTGATCTGCGCGAAGAGCTCGAAGCTGGTGCCGCCGTAGCGGTGGCCGTACTCCATGCCGATTTGGGCGAACACGCCCGGCATGATGTCGGTCCCGATCCGCCCGTCGATCGCCGCCACCGACCCGTAGCGCCCCGAGGGCGTCCAGGTGTTGTCGTCGCTCTTGCGGCTGCCGCCCGCCAGCAGCCCGGCGCCGGCCAGCTTCTCCACACCGAAGGCCAGGCCCATGTCGGTCTCGCCGGCCTTGATCGCCATGACCGCCACCCGCAATGCGGTGGCGCCCGTGGCGCAGGCGTTGGAGACGTTGTAGACGGGGATGCCGGTCTGCCCGAGCTGCTTCTGCACGACCTGCCCGATGGGCAGCGCGCCGCCCATGAGGTTGCCCGCGCCGATGATGCCCATGTCCTTCATGGTCACGCCGCCGTCGGCCAGCGCGCCCTGCACCGCCTCCGACGCGAGGTCGGTGGTGTCGAGGTCGGGGTGCTTGCCGAACTTCGTCATGTGGATCCCGAGGACCCATACCTCTTCGGATGCCGATGCCATCGTGCCTAACCTCCCAGGGGTTCGAAACCGAAGCCGACTGCCTCGGTGCCGTTGTCGTCGGTGCCGATCACCTCGGTGGCCAGGCGGACCTTCATGCCCAGCGTCACGTGTTCGGGATCGGGTGTCACGTTGATGAGATTCGCCTTGACGCTGGTGCCGTCGCAGTCGACGACGGCGGCCACGTAGGGCACCGGGATGCCGGGAGCGGCGAAGGAGACGATGGTGAATGCCCGCACCTCGCCGCTCGTCGGGACGGCGGCCTTCTTGAATTCCGTCGCCTCACAGTTCGCACAGGCATTGCGGCGGTCGAAGAAGCGGGCGCCGCACGAGGTGCACTCGTTCGCCACCAGGTGCGGGTCGTCCCCCAGTTCCAGGTACTCGACCAGCGGGATCTGTTGCGCCATCATGCCCCTTCGCTCAGGTGGGAAATCACGTTCTCGGAAATCGTGTTCTCAATGTAGCGGGGCGGCGAAAAAGTCGGCCAATCGGTGCTCTCCCCGGGGCGACGCATCCCTGGTCACGGCCCAGTAGGTTCGGTTCCATGCAATTCACCCACCTCGGCCGCACCGGCCTCACCGTCAGCCGCATCTGCCTGGGCACCATGAACTTCGGGCCCGAGACGGATGAGCCGACCTCGTTTTCCATCATGGACTCGGCTCTGGAGGCCGGGATCAACTTTTTCGACTCGGCCAACGTCTACGGCCGCTCCAAGGGACGCGGCGCCACCGAGGAGATCGTCGGCCGCTGGCTCGCCCAGGGCGGAGGGCGGCGCGACAAGGTGGTGCTGGCCACGAAGCTCTACGGCGACATGGGCGACTGGCCCAACGACGGCAAGCTGTCGGCGCTGAACATCCGCCGGGCCTGCGACGCCAGCCTGAAGCGGTTGCAGACCGACTACATCGACCTCTACCAGATGCACCACATCGATCGCCGCTCCGGCTGGGACGAGATCTGGGAAGCGATGGAGGTGCTGCGCGTCCAGGGCAAGATCCTGTACGTCGGGTCCTCGAACTTCGCCGGCTGGCACATCGCCAAAGCTCAGGGGGCGGCGGCGCGGCGCAACTTCATGGGCCTGGTGAGCGAGCAATCGCACTACAACCTGCTCACGCGCCAGATCGAGCTCGAGGTACTGCCGGCGGCGCAGGACTTCGGGCTGGGCGTGATCCCCTGGTCGCCGCTGGCCGGCGGACTGCTCGGTGGCGTCGTGCGCAAGGAGCGCGACGGCAGCCGGCGCTACGGCGACATGGTGAAGCGGACGTTGGAGGCGAAGCGCCCCCAACTCGAGGCCTACGAGGACCTCTGCGACGAGGTGGGCGAGGAGCCGGGCGCGGTCGGCTTGGCCTGGCTGTTGACGCGACCGGGGGTGACGGGGCCGATCGTGGGGCCGCGCACGCCAGAGCAGCTCGAGTCGGGCGTGCACGCCGTCGACGTGAACCTGGACGACAAGGTGCTGGCCCGCCTGGACGAGATCTTCCCCGGGCACAAGACGGCGCCCGAGGACTACGCCTGGTAGCCGCAGGGGCTCCGGCTACTCGAGCGAGCTGGACTCTGTAGTTACTTGAGGCAGCTACTTGCGGCAGTTACTTGAGCGTCCCCGCCAACTCCGGCTGGGGCTCAGACCCGGGATCCCCGGGCATATGACTGGTGTCCAGGTCGTCCGCGTCGACGGACAACTTGGGCAGGATCCGGTCGAGCCACCCGGGGAACCACCAGTTGGCCTTCCCGAACATCATCATGATGGAGGGCACGATGGCCATACGAATGAGGACGGCGTCCACCGCAATGCCGCCGGCCAGCCCGATGCCGAACTCCTTGATGACCCGGTTGCCGCCGAGGATGAACGAGCCGAAGACGAGGATCATGATCAGCGCAGCCGCCGTGATGGTCTTGCCGGTGGCGGCGAGTCCGTTGCGCACGGCGATGCGGTTGTCGCCACCCGACTTGATGTATTCCTCGTGCATGCGTGAGACCAGGAAGACCTGATAGTCCATCGACAACCCGAAGAGGATGGCGAACAGCATCACGGGAAGGAAGGCCTCGACCGGGCTGGTCCCTTGCAGGCCGATCAGTGAGCCCGCGTCTCCCCACTGGAAGACCGCTACCAGGATGCCGAGCGCGGCTCCGATGGACAGCAGGTTCATGATCGCTGCGGTGAGCGGGATCACGAGGCTGCGGAACACCGTCATCAGCAACAGGAACGACAGGATCACCACCAGTCCGATGAACAGCGGCAGTTTCGAGCTCAGCACGTTCGCGAAGTCGATGTAGATGGCCGTTGTCCCCGCAACGAGGACCTTCAAGCCCGAGTCGCCGACCGCCTGCGGCACGGTGGTGTCCCGCAGGTGGTTGACCAGATCGGTGGTGGCGGCGTCCTGAGGGGCGGTGGTCGGATAGACGGTGGTCAACGCGACGTAGCCGTCCCCCGTCTTGTTCGGGATGTACTGGGTCGTGGGGGGAGTGTCCCGGACGACGCCCGGCTGCTTGGCCACGGCGTCCACGACCTTTTCCAGTGCGGGGTCGGGATTCTGGGGTACCACGGTCACCAGCTCGAGCGGCCCGGTGAAGCCGGGCCCGAAGCCCTTGGAGAGCATGTCGAAGGCGACGCGCGTCGGCGTCCCCGCCGGGTCGGTGCCCTGGTCGGCCGATCCCAGTTGCAGCGAGAAGAAGGGGAGGGCGATCGCCACGATGATGACCAGGGCCACGCCGGCCGACAGCCAGGGGTAGCGCTGGACCCGGTCCGCCCAGTTGGGCCAGAAACCCTTGCTGTCGGCGCCGACGATGCGAGGGCCGTTCTCGGCCAGGTTTCTCTTCTGCTTGCGGCTCATCACCTTCGGCCCGATGAAGCCCAACATGGCCGGCAGGAGGGTGAGGGCCGCCACCATGGTGAGAGCCACGCCGATGGCGGCGGCCACCGCCAGGCCGTACAAGAAGCTCACCCCCAGAGCGAACATGCCGAGCAGCGCGATGCACACGATGATCCCGGCGAAGAGCACCGCGTGGCCGAGGTGTTGACCGCGTTGATGATGGACGACTCCACGTCACGGCCGGCCACGAGGCCCTGGCGATGGCGCGTCACGATGAAGAGGGCGTAGTCGACGCCCACCCCCAGTCCGATGAGGAGCGTGAGCTCGGGTGAGATGGAGGG
>CAVWKX010000032.1:0-49090 GCA_963755655.1 uncultured Acidimicrobiaceae bacterium | reverse complement strand
GGCACCGGCCACGTCGACCTCCAGGCGGCACCAGCCGAACGGCCGCCACAGCAGCGGCTCCACCTGGCGCACGGCCTGGATCCTGCCGTAGGGAACGGTCTCGGAGATGGTCTGCAGCAGCCCACGCCGGATGCGCACCCCTTCCGGCGCCTCCACCACGATGAAGGCGTACTGGCCCGACAGCCGCCGCCAGATCACACCGGCGGCGCTGAGCAGGTACACGGCGAGGAACCCCGCCACGGCCGCGGCCGTCTTCGGCTCGAACTGGTCGAGCACCGCCAGCGCGGCCACGGTGCCGATCACGACGATCGTGACCAGCGACAGGAAGACCGACGCCAGCAGGCGACCGGTGTCGACGCTGGCCATCGGGCAGGCCGGTGTTGCTCGAGGACGGCCGCCTCGGCGTCGATGTGTCCGGCCAGGAGCACCAGCCGCAGTTCGGCTGCCTGGGCTTCGGACAGGTAGGCCAGCTTGCCGTCGGTCGATCCCGACCCGGCCAGGCGGATGCGCAGCTCGGACACGCCGAGCAGCCGGGCCAGCAAGGGGCGGACGATGTCCACCGCCTGAATCCGGGCCAGCGGCAGCCGGCGGGAGTCCTTGCGGATCAGCCCGGTCTCAATCCGCAGCGTGTCGCCCTCGAAGCGCCAGCGGGTCACCATCCAGTGGATGTAGCCGTAGACGGCGGACACCAGCGTGAAGACAACGAGGTAGTCGGTCTCGGCGTCCCGTTCTCGGCCTTCGAGTGGACGTTCGAGACGACGAGGAGGAGCACCAGGGCGGGGACGAGCCGGCCGACGCGGGCGATGGGAGTGAGCGGGTGAAGCCGGCACCAGCCTTCGTCGGGCGGCGGGCGGGTCGGGGCCGGCGTCGGTCACATGCCCGCCGCCATCGACTCGCCCAGCTCGGTCAGCCGGTCCCGCAGCCGCGCCGCCTCGGCCCGCTCCAGCCCGGGAATGCGGGCGTCGCTGGCCGCCGCCGCCGTGTGGAGCTTGACCGTCGACAGCTGGAAGAGCCGCTCAACCGGTCCCGCGGTCACCTCGACGAACTGCATCCTGCCGTAGGGCACGACGGAGAGCCGCTGCACCATGACGCCACGGGCGACGATGAGGTCCTCGTGGCGCTCCTGGTAGCGCCAGGCCCGGAAGCGGCGGCGGAGGAACCACGAAAACGTCGCGCCGAGCACCACCACGACGACCACGCTGATGAGCCCGGCCAGCGGGCCTGCCGCGGCCCAGAAGAGCAGCCCGAAGAGCACGGCGAGGACCACCGAGATCGTCACGACCTCGGCCCGGCGCATGCGCCACAGCCCGGGGAAGGACGGAGCCAGGGCTGATCGTCCCCCGTCGTCACGGCTACGACGTTAAAGGGAACGCCTCCGACCTAGGGTGGCAATTGTGACCCGAGTTGCGCGCTTCTTCGACAAGAAAGCTGGCCATGGCGCTGGAGCCCGTGGCCGGCCAGGTCTACTTCTCCCCCGAGTGCCACGCCGCCTACGCCGCGCTCGGCTTCTCGCCCAGCCCGGGCTCGCTCCCGAACGGCGTGCAGTTCCCGGACGGTGCGCCTACTTCACGAGCCGCGGGTCGGTCATGGGTCAGGTGCCGGGCGAGGTGGTCGCCGCCGCGTTCGCGGTCTTCAACCCCGAGGCGGTGGTGCCCGCGGTCCGGTTCGGCTGGAGCAAGGTGGATGCGGCCACCATCTGCGCGGCGCGTACGCAGGGTGCGGTCGACCAACTGGTGCGCGTCCTGGGCCCGGAGCCCGAGGGCCTGGCGGACGCCACCGAGCTGTTGGCGCAGGCGGTGGAGCCGCTGCGCCCAGAGGGCAAGCCGCTCTTCGCCGGGTTGCTGAGCCTCGGCCTGCCCGGTGATCCGATGGGCGACATGTGGCGGCTGGCCGACCATGCTGCGCGAATACCGCGGCGACGCCCACACGGCGGCCTGGACGTCGGCCGGCCTCGATGCCACCGAGGTCGGGTCTGCTCACCGAGCTCTACTGGGGCCTTCCCGCTGCGCACCTACATCCGCACCCGGGCCTGGTCGGACGAGCAGCTCGACGCGGCGGAGGCCCGGCTGTCGGACGCGGGGCCTGGTGGCCGACGGCGCGCTTCACCGCCGAAGGCCGGGCGCTCCGCGAGTCCGTCGAGGTGGCGACCGATGCCCAGTGCGCGGTCATGCTCGACGCGCTCGGGGACGGGTTCGACGAGCTGCTCGGCCGTCCTCGCCCCGTGGGGCCAGGCCATCCGGGACGCCGGGGGATATCCGCCGCAGGGCCCGCACGACCTGGCGCCCGTTCGCTGACTCGCGGAGCACGTCAGTCCCACCGGGATCGCGCTCAGTACAGGGGCGACCACGACGCGCTGCGCAGCAGCCGGCTCTCCCAGCGGTCGCGCACCTCGAGCGCGTCGTGCAGCCAGGTCCCCGGCGCCGACGCCTCGGGCGGGAGGTCGTGGCCCAGCATCCACATGACGGCCTTGGTGTTGACCACCCGCTGCCACAGGATCACCTCGGTCGTCGTGTGGGTCCCGAAGACGGGCTGGAAGGCGGCCTCGAGCTCGATCATGCCGATGCCCTCCTCCTTCTGGCTGCTCAGCGTGTGGTCGTAGAGCGTGCCCGCCTTGGCCAGGTAGGCCTGCAGCCCGCCCGGCGAAGGGCCAGGCCGTGTCCTCCATGAAGAGGGAGTTCTTGTGGGTCTCGCCGTTGACCGGCACGGTGGCGAGGTCGATCTCCTGCAGCGGCGACCACGGCACCGGCCGGACGACCTTGGCCTGGTGGCGTGTGCCGCATGGCGTCGACCTCGGCCGACCAGTCGGCCAGGTCGCCGCCGCGCACACGCTCGGCCAGCTCCTCCCAGGCCGCCGCGTCCCGGCAGCCGGTGATGGTGACCACGGTGTAGGCCTGCCCGCTGCCGTGGGACAGGCGCAGGTACCAGAGCAGCCTGCTCCCGTCCGACTTGGCCAGCGCCGGCATGTACTCGTCCCGGTAGGCGTCGTCGAAGGCGTCCTCCTTGGCGCCGGCGACCCGGTGGACCTGATGGAGCAGCAACACGGTGTGTACCCCCTGTGTGGTTCGGTGACGAGCTGCGAGGAGTACGGCCTAGCGGGTGGTGGCGATGCCCCCGTCGACCGGGATGATGGCCCCGGTCAGGTAGGCCCCGGCCCGCGAGGACAGGTAGATGGCCGCCCCGGCCATGTCGTCGGGCCGGCCGATCCGCTTCAGGGGCGCGCTGGCGGCGATCTGCTCGCCGAAGGCCTCCAGGGTGGCCGCCATCATCTTGGACTCGAAGGGCCCCGGCGCGATGGCGTTGACCGTGATGGTCGGGGCCAGCCGCTTGGCCAGGTGCCGGGTCAGCTGGTGCACCGCCGCCTTGGACGCCGAGTAGGAGTAGGTCTCGAGCGTCGGGCACGCCGATCCCGTCGATCGACCCGATGTTGATGACCCGGGCCGGCTCCTCCACCGTGCCCGCCTTCTGCAGCAGCGGCACCAGGAACTTGGTCAGGTGGAACACGCCCTTCACGTTGAGGGCGAGCACCCGTTCGAAGGCCGCCTCGTCGAACTCCGCCAGCGGGGCGCCCCAGGTGGCGCCGGCGTTGTTGACCAGGATGTCGAGCGAGTCCTCGCGCGCCGCCAGCTCGTCGGCCAGGCGCCGGCACTCGGCCTCGGTGGACAGGTCGGCCGGGAGGGCGATGCACGTCCCCTTCTCCGACAGCTCGGCGGCCACCTCCTCGCAGACCTCGGCCTTGCGCGAGGAGATGTAGACCGTGGCGCCGGCGTCGACGAAGCCCTCGGCGATCATCCTGCCGATGCCCCGGCTGCCGCCGGTGACCAGTGCCGTCTTGCCGGCGATGGAGAAGAGGTCGGAGGCGGTCATCGGCCCATTGTGCCCGCTGCGCTCACGGCGCGGCCAATGCCAGCGCGCCGCGCGCCAGGACGCCGGCGCCCGACGCGCAGGGACTCGTCCTCGACGAGGAAGGTCGGGCTGTGGTGCATGCCGCTCGAGCCGTCGGCCGCGCCGCCGCCGACGAAGAAGTAGCAGCCGGGCAGGTGGCGCAGGAACTCGCTGACGTCGTCGCTGGGCGAGACCGGCGGCATGCGGAAGACCTGGTCGGGGCCGAGCACGACGGCTCGCCTCCGCCTCCACCACGGCGGTGGCCTCGGCGTCGTTGACCACGGCGCGGGTGTGCTCGGGCACCTCGAGCTCCACGTGGACACCCTGGTCGTCGCCGACCTGGTCGCACAGGTCCTGCAGGCGGACCAGGGCCTCCTCGTGCTGGGCCTCGGTGAAGGTGCGCAGCGTGCCGGTGACCCGGGCCGAGGTCGGCACCACGTTGACCGCCGTGCCGGCGTGGATCGTGCCGGCGCTGCACACGCAGTCGGCCTCCTCGTAGCGCAGCCCGCAGGCCACGTCGCCCAGCCGGCTCACCAGCTCGGCCGTGGCCCGGATGACGTCGCCCTGCGCCGAGGGCATGGCGCCGTGGCCGCCCGGCCCGGTCAGGGTGATGCGCAACGAGTTGGCCTCGGACATGGCGATGCCCGGCGCGCAGGGCGACGAAGCCCGTGGGCAGCTGGGAGGTGACGTGGAACCCGACCAGGCGCGACCCCTCCATGGCGGTCAGCGCCCCGCGTTCGAGCATCGCCTTGGCCCCGCACAGCGCCTCCTCGGCCGGCTGGAAGAGGAAGACGTAGCGGCCCGGCAGGTCCTCGCGGCGGGCCGCCAGCAGCGTGGCCGCGCCGAGCAGGGAGGCCACGTGGACGTCGTGGCCGCAGGCGTGCATGACGCCCTCGACCTCGGAGTGGACCGTGCGGGCCTCGTCCTCCTGTACGGGCAGGCCGTCGATGTCGCCCCGCAGCACGACGCTGCGCCCGGGCCGGCCGCCCTCCATGGTGAAGATGCCGCCCGTCTCGGTGGTGCGCAGCGTCTCGGCGATGCCGAGCGCCGCCATGTGGTCGCGGATCAGGGCCGTCGTCTCGTGCTCGGCGAAGGCCAGCTCGGGCCGGCGGTGCAGCGCGCGCCGCTTGTCGACCATGTCGTCGAACACGGCGTCGGCCGGGGCCGGGCCGAACAGGTCGCGTCACGTCACCGGCTCAGCAGGTCGCGGGCGATGTGGGTCACCTGGATCTCGTCGGTGCCGGCGTAGATCTGGAACACCTTGGCGTCGCGGGCCAGCTGCTCCACCCGGAACTCGGACATGTAGCCGTTGCCGCCGAAGAGCTGCACCGCCTCCATGGCCACCTCCGACGCGGCCTGGGCCGAGTACAGCTTCATGGCCGAGGCCTCGGCCAGGGTCAGGCTCTTGCCGGCCGCCGCTCATCTCGATGTGGCGGAAGACGAGGTTCTCCACGTTGAGGCGGGCCACCTCCATGCGGGCCAGCTTGAGCTGAATGAGCTGGAACTCGGCGATGGGTCGCTCCCACAGCAGGCGGTCCTTGGCGTACTGGACCGAGAGCTTGAGGCACTCCTCGATCAGGCCGAGCGACATGGCGGCCACGCCGGCCCGCTCGGTGACGAAGTTGCCCTTGGCGCTCTCGCGCCCCTCGTTGCCGCCCGTTGCCCTCGGTCTCGCCGAGCAGCCGGTCCTTGCCGACCCGCACGTCGGTGAGGAAGAGCTCGCCCGTGGGCGACGAGTGCAGGCCCATCTTGCGGAAGGGCTTGGACTGCTCGAGCCCGGGCATGCCGCGTGTCGAGGATGAAGGTGAGGACGGGGCGCTGGCGCAGCGGCGTGTCGCTGCCGTCGTCGAGCTTGGCGTAGAAGACGATGGTGTCGGCGTAGGGGCCGTTGGTGATGAACGTCTTGTTCCCGTTGAGGACGTACTCGTCGCCGTCGCGCAGGGCCGACGACTTCATGCCGCCCGAGGGCGTCCGAACCCGAGTCGGGCTCGGTGATGGCCCAGGCGCCGACCTTGTCCAGCGTCATCAGGTCGAGCCCCCAGCGCTCCATCTGGGCGGGGGTGCCCCGCTTCATGATGGTGCCGCCGGCCAGGCCGGTGCTCACCCCGAGCGCGGTCACGATGCCCGGGCAGTAGTGGCACAGCTCGATGATGGGGATCAGCGTCATGGCGGCGTTGCCGCCGCCCTCGGAGCGCTCGGGCGCCGCCGCGCCCGACGTCTTGCGCTCGAGCGCCCGCTTGAAGGCGTCCCGCGCCAGCGCGTCGAGGCCGAAGGTGCGGTACAGCTTGCGGATCACCTCGTAGGGCGGCGTGTCCCCGTGCTCGAGCTCTTCGACGTTCGGCTTGACCTCTTCGTCGACGAAGCGACGCACGGCGTCGCGGATCGCCAGTTGCTCATCCGACCACTCGAACATGACGTGCCTCCCTGCGGCCTCGACCCCCGCCGCCGCCGACCCTATCGGGTCGGGGCTCAGGCGTCGGCGATCTTGCGCAGCGTGTTGGCGTCGGTGTGGACCACCTCATCTGCCACCCGGGCGTGCTTGATCACCGTCGTCTCGGTGTAGGTGAACTCGTCCTCCACGCTGGTGTCGATCGTCACCTCGTAGCGGATGGCCTGGGCGTTCTTGTCCAGCCAGTTGTTGGAGAGGATGCCGTAGGTCCGGCTGCCGACGTCGGCGTGCAGGGTGTACTTCGTGTCGTCGGCCCCGACCACGGCACCGGCCACGATGGCCGATCCGCGCGGAATCAGGAAGCAGCGCACGACCTCGCTGTCGCGGGCGTCCCACATCCAGTAGCCGACTTCGGTGTGGAAGGGGTTCTCCTCTTCGCCCCGCCAGGCCGCCATGCGGTAGTCGAGGCCGTAGAGCACCTGGCTCCCGTTCTCCACCGGCCCGAAAGGCTTGAATTCGACGTGCTCCCGGTACGGGGTGAGCCCGACCTTCCCGTCCTGGTTGGCGTAGGCGACGTCTTCACCCTTCTCGCCCTCCCAGATGCCTGCCAGCCGGGCCAGCGGGCCCCATTCAGGTCCTGCGCTCAACGTGCTTCCTCCTCGTTGCCGTGTCGGTCCGGCTCACTTTAGGTCGGGCGCCGGCACCGCTTCCGTGCTCGGGCACGCGCTCGCGTCGGCTCAGGCTCTGGACGGCACGTCGAGCAGATTGGGAGGCTCCTCCTCCGCCGGCATGGGGGCCTTGGGCGCGCGAGGCGCGCGGGTCCGGGTGCGGGACCCCTCGGCGTGCCGCTGCGTCAGCGAGACCAGAATGCGGCTGGCCACCAGGAGCAGCAACACCATCACCACGAGGATCAGAGCGGCGTCGTAGGCGAGGTAGTGGTACGAGACCTGTGACGAGTCGTAGAACGAGAACACGACGTAGGTCAGGTAGGGGAAGGAGGCGTGCGTCACGGAGTGGGGCAGCTTGTTGGCGAAGTTCGCCGTGTAGATGAGCGGCGCCGTCTCGCCGCCGGCGATGGCGAGCGCCAGGAGGAGTCCGGTGACGATGCCCGGCAGCGCGGTCTTGAGGACGACCTTGCGCAGCGAATAGCCCATCGACATCCCCAGCGCTTCGGCACCCTCCCGGTAGCCGGTGGGCACCTGGCGCAACGAGTTCTCGGTCGTCTTGGCGATATAGGGCACGACCATGACGGACAGGACGATGACGGCGGCCAGGTACGAGAAGCCCCAGCCGAAGTACAGGACCAGCGCGGCGTAGCCGACGTACCCGAGCACAATGGAGGGGAAGCCCGACAGGATGTCGGACGCCGTGCGCAGCAGGCCGCCGCTCGGCTTGCCGTTCTTCTTGACCTTGGCCATCTCGGACAGATGGATGCCGGCCAGCACGCCGATGGTCCCGGCGAGAACCAGCACGCCCGCCATGAGGAGCAGCGTGCCGAGGATCTGGTCCCGCAACCCACCGCCCTCGGCGGTGAGTGGTGTCCACAGCACGTCCCAGCGCCAGTGGGCGAGCGCGCGGAACAGGACGCCGAGGAGGATCCACACCGCCGGGGCGATGATGAGGATGAGCGACGCATAGGTGAAAACCCGGAATCCGCTCGAGGAGATGCGGCGGCGCCGGGTGGCCGGGCCACCGGCCAGCGACGTGTTGGCCGTCATGCGCCACTCCCCACGGGGCCGCCGGAGCGGCTGGTCCGGGAGATGATCACCCGCGCCGCCAGGTTCACGGCGACCGAGATCACGGCCAGCACCAGGGCCAGCTCGGCCAGGGTGGCCACGGCGAACCCGGTGCCGTCCGCCTGCGCGCCGTCGAGCTGGCTCAGAATGGTGGCGGCGATGGTGCCGAAGGGCTGGTAGATGTTGGGCGCCAGGCGCAACGAGGCACCGCCGACGAGGACCACGGCGATCGTCTCACCCAGGGCGCGGCCCAATCCGAGCACGGTGCCGCCGATGATGCCCGAACGCACCCAGGGCAGCGTGATGCGGTTGGCCACTTCCCAGTGCGTCATGCCCAGCGCCTCGCCGCCCTCCTTCGGCAGCGTGGGCACCTGTATGAAGAGCTCGCGTGTCGTCGAGGTGATGATGGGGATGATCATCATGCCGAGCACGAGCCCAGCGGTCAGCAGACCCTCGCCGCTCCCGACGGGTTGGCGGAAGTAGTTGAAGGGCCACACGTTGGGCAGGTCGCTCGCGATGCTCGCCAATATCGGATAGATGTTCTTGGCCAGCCAGGGACCGAAGGTCAACAGGCCCCACAGGCCGATGACCACGGAGGGGATCCCGGCGAGGATCTCGATCGCGTACCCCAACGGACGCGAGATCCACCCCGGCATGCGCTCGGTGAGGGCGAAGGCGGCGCCGATGGAGAGCGGCACGGCCACGACGATGGCGATGAAGGACGATTGCAGGGTGCCCGCGATGATGGGCCAGGCACCGAATTGGGCCCCGGCGGCGTGGGGGACACCGTGGGTGTAGACGGTGGCGCCGTAGCTGTCGCCGTAGGTCCAGTTCTTGCCGTAGAGGAAGTACCAGCCGTTGACGCGGATTGCCGGCCAGGCCTTGAGGGCGAGGACGGTGACGGCGAACACGAGCGCCACCAGCGGCATGATGACCGCCACCCGGGCGCTCCAACGCCAGCCCTTTTCCTCGTGGGCCCGGAACGCGTCCCCCACTCGGCGGAACAGCGAGTCCCGCGGTGCGGTGCGTCCGGGTGGTGTGGCGGGGGCTTCCCCCGCCACACCACCGACGGACGTCACTACGAAATGCTCAGGATCTGCTTCACCGACTGCGCCTCGACCTTGGAGGGCAGCGGCTGGAAGTTGACCTGGGCCAGGTACGACGTCGCTGCGCCGTCCTTCGGGTTGATCGCCCATTCGAGGAGCGAGCGGATGCTCTTGGCCGACGAGCTGCTCGACTGGTGCGTCGAGACGATGGCGTACTCGTAGTTGACGATCGGGTAGCCACCCGAGGCCGGGCCGTAAATCAGCGAGATCGTCCCGTTGGCCGGCGTCTTCTTCACGAACGACGCCGCCTCGGCCGCGATGGACGCTGATGTCGGCACCTCGTACTGATGCTTGGCGTTCTGCAACGCGGCGTAGCCGAGGCCGGCCTGGAGGGCCTGGGTCAGGTAGCTGATGCCGACGTAGGCGATGCAGCCCGGCGTGGCCTTGCAGCCCGTCACCATGCCCGAGTTCCCGTCCTCACCGAGGGCGCCGGGCGCAGCCGGCCACGGCACCGTGGTGTTGTAGGCGATCTTCGTGCCCCAGCCCGACGGATCGGTCTTCGACAGGAACTGCGTGAAGAGGAACGTGTCGCCGCTGCTGTCCGAGCGGTGCAACGTCACGATCGGGATGCTCGGCAACGTGACGCCCGGGTTCAGGCTCGCGATCTGCGACGCGTTCCACTTGGTGATCTGGCCCTGGTAGATGCCCGAGAGCACCTTGCCGGTCAGCTTCAGGTGGGAGAGCACGCCGGGGATGTTGTAGGTGATCATCTGCGCCGAAATCGCCAACGGAATGTTCTTGAGGTCGGGGTTCGCCGACGTGACGCTGGGTGCCAGGTAGGCGTCGGAGGCACCGATGTCGATGGTGCCGTTCTCGGCGTCCGAGATCCCGGTACCCGAGCCGGTTCCGGCCGTCTGCACCGTGACGCTCGGGTAGGCCTGGCTGTAGGCGCCGGCCCACAGGTTGAAGAGCGGGTAGAGCAGGGTGCTCCCGGTCTCGGTCACCGTGCCGCCCGAGGGCTTCTCCACGCCGTTGCTCGGGAGCTTGACGCTCGCCGACGCGGCCGTGCTGAGGACGACTGAACTCAGCGCGAGCCCGGCCGCCGCGATGGCGATCACCCCACGCCGCAGTCGCGTCGCTCTCATCAGGTTTGTCACAGGTTCTCTCCTTGTGATGGTGGTTGGTTGGTGTTGCTCTTGTGATCAGGTTGATGTGTGGCTTGTGTGCTGCACCGGACTCCGCCCCCAGGGAGTCCGCCTCCGTTGCCGCCTACCCCATCCGTCCCGTGACGTAGCGCTCGGTGTCCGGATGCGACGGCCTGTTGAACAGGTCGTCGGTCGCTCCGTACTCGATCAGCGCCCCCTGGTAAAAGAACATCGTCTGCTGCGAGACCCGCATGGCCTGGCCGAGGTTGTGCGTCACCACGATCAGGGTGAGCGCAGGTGCCAGCGTCTTCAGCAGCGCCTCGATCGATTCCGTCGTGACAGGGTCGAGCGAGGAGGTCGGCTCGTCGAGCAGCAGCACCTCCGGCCCGACGGCGAGTGCGCGCGCCAGGCACAGCAGTTGCTGCTGGCCGCCGGACAGCCGGAAGGGCGAGTCGTTCAGGCGATCCTTGACGGCATCCCACAGCCCGACCTCGGTGAGCCGGCGTTCGCACACCACGTCGAGCTGCTTGCCCTTGGCGATGCGGTGGGCCTTCACGCCGGCGACCACGTTGTCCTTGATCGACATCGGGAAGGGGTTCGGCCGCTGGAACAACATGCCGACGCGACGGCGCAGCGTCAAGAGGTCGACGTGCGCCGCCCACAGACTCTCGTCGTCGAGCGAGACGTCGCCCTCGCGTGTGAACCCTGGCACGCGGTCGTTCATCCGGTTGAGGGTGCGCAGGAACGTCGACTTCCCCGAACCCGTCGGCCCGATCAGAGCGGTGATCGAACCTCTCTTCAGATCCACGTTCACGTCGCTCAGCACGGTGCGGCCGGAGAACCCGAGGTCCAAGTTGACGGCGCGCATGACGCACTCGGGACGCGCCGCGTCCGGATCGAGAGCTTGGAGTGCCCGGTCGACATCGGACTGCACAGCGGTCGTAACGGGATTGCGACTTGCCTGAGTGATGTCCCTGTCGGTCACTACCAGGGAACGTAGCGAGGCAAGGTGAACGCCAAGCAACAGGCGCGCAATCGCGAGGTGAACACTTGGTGAGTTCGCGAGACGAAGGCTCAGTGGCGATTCAGGCTGCGCAGCAGCCTGTTTTTGCTCAGTTGTTCAAAACGCCTGTTGCTTGTGCCTGTGAGGTCAATGCCTCCCGATGGCACGCCGCGATCGCCAGCACGATTCCGGGCGCCCAGGCGATGACGGCGAGACAGGCGAGCGCGGCGGGGACGGAGAACACGAGCGCCGCTCCGGTGGAGAACAGCGCGGTGGCGCCGGCGACGCCGCTCAGGACGACGGCGAGGAGCCAGGCGATCCACCAGTGCAGGACGCGGGCCGGAACGGGTGCTCGGCAGGGAGGCAGTCACGCACCGCGACGTAGGGCATCCAGAGGTTGACGACGGGCACGAACCAACACCCGACGCCCCACGCCGGTGAGTAGCGCGACGGAATGCCGAGGGCGCGGCCGGCCGAGGCCGCCCGGTGTTGCCAGATACAGGCGAAGATCACCGCCACCACCGTGATCAGTCCGACCAGGAGACCGATCGGCGTGAAGGAGTTGCTCTGCGCGTGGTACTGCGGCGGGGTGATGCCGCGCTGCGCGTCGACCCAGTCGATGCGGAACTGGTGACCGGCGGAGCGCAACTGATCGGCGTTCACGCGTTGCAACAGCAGGCTGACGAGGAAGTAGACACCTGGGATGGCCACCGCGAAGCGCGCCAGCGGCACCATGCCGCGCTCGTTGTCCACCTGTTGCGTCGTGGTGAACGCGTTGAGCCGCTCCGCCGCGACGGCCCAGGGCGCCACTTGCGACGCCGGTCCCTGGGGCGCTGCGGCGCCCGTCCACGGCGGCGGTGGCGGATGTTGGGGTAAGACGGTGGCTTCCGACCACGAGTAGCCGTCCCACCAGCGTTGGCCCGGTCCGCCGGCGGGGTCGTCGTACCAGCCCGGGGGAGCGCCGGGGTAGCCGCTGTGGTCGGTCACCCGTTCATTCTCTCAAAGCTCAGGGGTGGGTCAGGACACCCGCCCTGCTACAGCAGGATTTCGGCCATCTCCCCCAGAGCGGCAATGTGCGCGTCCGTATCGGGCAGGCCGGCGTGCATCGTGTTGAGCGAAAGGTGCGTTGCGCCCGCCGCCTGCCAGCGCCGGGCGTGCTCGGCGATCCGGTCGTGGTCGCGAACGGAGTATTCGAGCCTTCCTTCGAACTCGAAGTTCGACAGGTCGCGTCCAGCCTCGGCGGCCCCTTCGCGTATGTGCTCGAGCGCGGCGTCGAGCCCGCCGCCCGGCCGGACCATGGGGAACCAGCCGTCGGCGACGCGCCCGACGCGCCGCAGCGCCGCCGGGGCGTGCCCGCCGATCCAGATGGGAATCGGCCGTTGCACCGGCAGCGGGGCCAGCCCGGACGCCCGGATGTGGTGGTAGCGCCCGTCGACGGTGACGCTCCGCTCGGTCCACAGGGCCCGCAGCACGGGGACCTGCTCTTCCAGAATCGCCGTGCGCTCCTCGAACGGCACGCCCAGCGCGTCGTACTCGAGCTTGTTCCAGCCGATGCCGAGCCCGAGTCGGAAGCGCCCGCCGCACAGCAGGTCGACCTCGGCCGCCTGCTTGGCCAACAGCGCGGTCTGCCGTTGGGGGCCGATGAGGATGGAGGTGGCGAAGGCCAGGTTCGTGCACGCGGCGAGATACGCGAACATGGTCAGCGGCTCGCGGAAAGTGTTGTCGATGGTGTAGGGCCCACCGATGTCACCGTGTACCGCGATGTCGCCACCGAGGACGTGGTCGTAGGCGGCGAGGTGGGCGTACCCCAGGTCGTCGGCGGCCTGCCCGAGGGCACGCACCGCGCCGAGGTCACCGCCCACTTCGGTTTGCGGAAAGATCACACCGATATCCATGCGCTGCAGTCTGCCTCGTCGCGCCTCGCCGCCGCATGGGACGCAGCACCGGGCCTCGGGGACCCGGGCCGCGCCGGGACCGCCGCGGGTAGCTTGAGCCGATGAGACTCCGCATCTTCGTGGAACCACAACAGGGCGCGTCCTACGACCAGCAGGTGAAGATGGCGCAGGCCGCCGAGGCGGGCGGCTTCGACGCGTTCTTCCGCTCCGACCACTTCCTGGCCATGGGCGGTGACGGCCTGCCCGGGCCCACCGATGCGTGGCTGACGCTGGCGGGCATCGCCCGGGAGACCGACCGCATCCGGCTGGGCACCATGGTGACCTCGGCGACGTTCCGCTTGCCGGGACTGCTCGCCGTCCAGGTGGCGCAGGTGGACGACATGAGCGGCGGCCGGGCCGAGCTCGGCCTCGGTGCCGGGTGGTACGACGCCGAGCACACCGCCCACGGAGTGCCGTTCCAGCCCCTCGGCGAGCGCTTCGAACGGTTGGAGGAGCAGCTCGCCATCCTCACGGGGTTCTGGGACACGCCGATCGGCCAGACGTTCGACTTCGAGGGTCGGCACTATCAATTGAAGGACAGCCCGGGTCTGCCGAAGCCCGTGCAGAAGCCGCATCCCCCGCTTATCGTCGGCGGCGGGGGGCCCAAGCGGACGCCCCGTCTCGCTGCCACCTTCGCCGATGAGTTCAACCTCCCGTTCTCGTCGCTGGCGGACACCGAGGCGCAGTTCGGCCGCGTGCGCGCCGCTGCGGTGCAGAGGGACCGCGACCCCGCGACGCTGCGCCTCTCGGCCGCGCAGACCGTGTGCTGCGGCGCCAACGACGCCGAGGTCGAGCGCCGCGCCGCCAACATCGGCCGCAAGGTGGACGAGCTCCGCGCCAATGCGGTGGCCGGTACGCCCGACGAGGTCGTGGCGCGGCTGCAGCAGTTCGGCGACATCGGCGCCGACTCCGTCTATCTGCAGGTGCTCGATCTCGAGGACCTGGACCACGTGGAGCTGCTCTCCGAGGAAGTGCTCCCACGGCTCTCCTGACCAGGGTGACTGCGGGTCCCGGCATGAAGGCCCGGCGCCCCGATCGGCCGGGCCGGTCGCTCGGTACGCTTGCGGCAGGCCGCAGAGGCCGTTCCTGGGCCGCTCGGGAGCTCGGGAGCCGGACAGAGCGAGCGGCGCCCTGGGGAGGCTGACAACCATGACCATCACGAGCCGGGGGGCGGTTGCCCCGACCGGTGATCGAGCCGGTCCGGGCGATGGCGCAGCGGCGGCGGGCGCACCGTTCGACGCGACCGCGCTGAGTGGGATCGTCGACGAGGTCGCCGACCACGCCGTCGCGTGGGCCAAGACCGGTGCGGCGGCCCGCGCCGACCTGCTGCAGCAGGTCATCACCGACACGATGGCGGTCCAGGACGACTGGCTGGCGGCCGCCTGCGAGGCCAAGGGATTAACGCCGGGGTCGACCGAGGCCGGTGAGGAGTTGTTCAGCGGCCTGGGGACGTTCGTCCGCACGGCCCGCCTCTTCCGCGATGCCCTGCGAGATATCGCCAAGGACGGCAAGCCGGCCTTCGCCGGGCCGGTGCGCGAAGCAGCGGACGGGCGGCTGCGGGTGCAGGTCTTCCCGGCCGGCGCCTTCGACCGCATCACGTTCCCGCAGACGACGGCCGAGATCTACATGCAGCCCGGTGTCACCCGGGAGAGCCTGGTCGCCGGGCAGGCCGCCGCCTACGCCGACCCGCTCGCCCACGCCGGCACCGCGCTCGTCCTGGCCGCCGGCAACGTGGCCTCGCTCGGTCCCGCGATGTGCTGTCCAAGCTCTTCGTCGAGGGCAAGGTCGTCGTGATGAAGGCCAACCCGGTCAACGACTACCTGGTGCCGTACTGGACCCGCGCCCTCACCGCGTTGATCGACGCCGGCGTGCTGCGCATCGTCCGTGGTGGCGCCGCGGTCGGGGAGCACCTGACCGGGCACGCCCGGATCGACGAGGTGCACATCACGGGCTCGGACAAGACGTACGACGCCGTCGTCTTCGGCACCGGTCCCGAGGGCGCCCGCCGCAAGGAGGCGGATGAGCCCGCGCTGCACAAGCCGGTGACGGCCGAGTTGGGCAACGTCTCGCCGGTGATCGTGGTGCCGGGCAAGTGGTCGACAGCCGAGCTGCTCTACCAGGCCGAGCATGTGGCGACCATGTTGGTGAACAATGCGGGCTTCAACTGCGTCTCGGCCCGCGTCGTCGTCACCCACGCCGGCTGGTCCCGAGCGCGAGGCGTTTCTCGGCGCCCTGACCCAGACCCTCGCCGGCCTGACCACCCGTCGGGCCTACTACCCGGGCGCGGGCGACCGGCGTGCCGCCTTCACCGCCGCCCATCCCGACGCCGAGGAGTACGGCAGCGGACCGGACGACGCGCCCCCCTGGACGTTCATCCGCGGCGTCCCCCCGGGTCAGACCGGGGACATCTGCTTCAACGTGGAGTCCTTCTTCGGGCAGGTGGCCGAGACGGCTCTGACCGCCCCTTCGCCGGCGGCCTTCGTCGACGCCGCCACGGCCTTCTGCAACGACGTCCTCTGGGGCACCCTGGGGGCGACCATCCTTGTGAGCCCCTCGTCCCTCAAGGACGAGAGCGTGGCCGACAGCGTCGACCGGGCCGTCGCCGACCTGCGCTATGGCTCCATCGGCGTCAACCTCTGGCACGCGCTGTCGTTCGCTATGGGCTCGACCAGCTGGGGCGCCTATCCGGGGCACCACCGCACCGACATCCAGTCGGGTACCGGCGTCGTCGGCAATGCCGCCATGTTCGCCCACCCGCAGAAGTCGGTCGTGCGAGGCCCGTTCCGCTCCCGGCCGAAGCCGCCGTGGTTCGCGACGGCACCCGATTCCTACGACGTCATGCGTCGCTTCGTCTCATTCGAGGCCGAGCCGTCGGCGGCCAAGATCCCTGGGTTGTTGCTCGCCGCCATGCGGACCTGACCGCCTCCGTCGGCGGCACTCCTACATTGTTCTGGCGCGCAGTTGCGGCACCGCGTAGGGCGCGGCCGCAACTGCCGCGGCGATGAGCCCGATGACGGCGCCGGCTCCCCAGCCGACGCCCGAACCGCCGGGCTTGTCGATGAAGGCGATGACCACGAGGACCAGGTTGACGATGGTCGCGACCATCATCACCGTCAGGTGGGGGACGTCCTGCGATATGGGGAGCTTGTCCCACCCGGCTCGCAACACGAGATACGCCACGATCACGATGCAGAGGATCAGGCTGAGGTACATCCACCCGTGCCACAAACCGTTGACTGATCCGCTGGCGAAACCGAATGAGATGGTGTACCAGGGGAGCAAGAGGCTGATGAACAAGAGGATCGTCGCCACGCCGGCGATCTCGTCGGCCCTCGTCCAGCGCTTGACGTCGAACTTGTAGGCCGGGAGCGAGGAGGAAGCGGCTGCGGCGGGTGGCGTCGCCGCCGCCGTCGCGGGCCCGCTCGGGGCTGGAGCATCTTGGGCTGTCGTCGGAGCCGGGCTCAGCGCGGTGCCGCAGGAGGGGCAGTAGCCCGCTCCGTCGGCTGTCTCGCTCTGACATTGCGGGCAGGTCTGCGCCATGACGGTCCTCCATCTGTCGGGCGACGGAAGTCGACACATCCCCGGGCTTCCGATCACAGGCTCGTTCCGGCTCCGCAAGTCTACGGGGGTTTCAGTTCTATGACGAGGGGTCTTCCGACGGAGAACCGCGAGTGGGCTGGGTCCGCGCCAGCCGCCTGGGGTGGAGGAGCGTGAGCCTGACCACGGTGTCGCCCCCGACGGCGAGACAGGCAGAGGCCGACGGGCAGGTCACCGCGGTCAGGGGGATCGGGACGTACGACGTCGGAGAGCTCCGGAAGGTGAGTCCGCCATCCGTGCTCTCGGCGACGCCGCCGGCACCCACGGCAGGGTCGCCCATCCACGTGGTTCCCACCATGGCGCACTGGTCGTCCGAGGGACACGCCAGTCCGTAGACATCGTCGACCGGGAGGGCCCCGGTCGACGATGTCCACGTGTGCCCGCCGTCGGTGCTGTGGAGCAGCGCACCTTGGGCGGGGACGACGTCACTGACCGTTGTCCCGGTCGTGCCCGCGGCGAGACAGTCCGATGCGGTGAGGCAGGCCGTGCTCTGCAACACGCCGGTCCCCCCGGGCACGGAGGCCAGCGCCCAGGTCTGCCCCCCGTCCGCGCTCACGGCCACCGCTCCTTGTCCATGGCCGCTGGTCGTCGGGACATAGCCGGCGTCGATGCAGGTGCCGCCTGCGACGCACGTGATGTCGTTCCCCGGCAGGAAGCCCGCGGGCAGGTCGCCTTCCTGCTGCCAGCTCTGGCCGAAGTCGGCGCTGTGGGCGGACCACGTCGAGATGCCGTCGCTCACGATGGCGGTGCAGTCGACCGGGCTCGCACACGTCACGCTCGAGACGACGAGCGCGTTCTGCGGCGACACCGCAGGGGACCACGTCGCGCCGGCGTCGCTCGTCGTGACCACGACGCCACTCGCCCGGCAGCGAGGAGCCGTTGGAGCCGACCGCCATGCACTCCGTGGCGGACGGGCAGGACACCCCGCTCAGCTGAGGGGTGCTTCCACCCGCCACCCTCTGAGCCTTCCAGGTGGCGCCGCCGTTCGTGGTGGCGTCGATCACCGTGGCGCCGCTCGCGGAGGCGGGGTTCGGTCCGACGACTCCCACCGCCCAGCAGTGCCGCACAGTGCCACACGACAGCGCTCCGAGCTCGTCCGTGCCGCTGGGAGCCGGCTGACCCACCGCCAGGGCGGTGCCCTTGGACTCTCCGAGGACGCGCGGCGCCTTCGTCGAACCGGGGTGTCCGGAAAACACGCAGCCCGACGCGGTGAGGCCACGGCAGCAAGGATGAGGATCAGGCCGCCACTGCGTCGCCAGACACGCCTGTGGCGAAACACGGGTCGTGGAAGCACGGCAGGACGAGAATAGCGGTGGGGGGCACATTTCCCCGGTGCACCGTTCGATACCCTCGCATCGGTGGATTGGGTCGACCTGCTGATCATCGGGCTGATGCTGCTGGCCGCCGTCCAGGGGCTCCGGCTCGGGGCCCTCGTCCAGCTCCTCACCTTCGGCGGGTTCTTTCTCGGGTTCTTCCTCGGGACCGTCGTCTGGGTGCCGCTTCTCGCGGAGCGCACACGGGGACGACATCACCCGCTCCGTCCTCGTCGTGTCGCTGGTCCTCTTCACCGCCTGTGCCCTCGGGTACGCCGGCCGCGTCATCGGGACCTGGAGCAACGTCACGGTCCGCCGGCATCACCTGGGCAACGTCGATGCCGCGCTGGGCGTCGGGGTGGCGGTCCTGGTGCGTCCTGCTCTCCGTCTGGATCGTGGCCGCCGTGATCCGGTCGCCCAACAGCCGGTTCACGTCGCTCGATGCCGCCGTGGCCCGCTCGGACATCCTCCACTCCATCGACGGTGTGCTGCCCCAGGCACCATCCATCTTCAACGACCTGCAGACCTTCCTGAACGATCAGGGCTTCCCTCAGGTCTTCTCCACGCTCACCCCGCCATCGACGCCCGCCGTCTCGACACCCACCGAGCGCCGAGACGAAGGCGCTGGCCGATCCGGCCGTCTTCTCGACGGTCAAGATTCTCGGCACGGCGTGCAGCAGCGAGCAAGAGGGTTCGGGCTTCGTGGTCGGTCCGGGATTGGTGGCCACCAACGCCCACGTCGTGGCGGGAGAGAGCAACGGCAACACCCAGGTGGTGCTCGGGAACAGCGCGTACAACGCCACACCGGTGCTGTTCGACCCCGACTTCGACCTGGCCGTACTCCGGACCGACGCGCCGCTTGGTCCCGCCCTCACCATCAGCGCGAACCTGGTCCCCCGGGGGACGCAGGCCGCGATACTCGGCTATCCCGAGGACCGGGGCCTGACCATCGGATGCCGCCGGTGTGACGGAGGAGGTCACCGCCATCGGCAAGGACATCTACAACAACGGGTCGGTGACCAGAGGTGTCTATGCACTCGATGCCAGCGTGCTGCCGGGCAATTCGGGCGGCCCGCTGCTCGGGACCGGGAGGCCAGGTCATCGGCGTCGTCTTCTCCCGATCCACCGTCTACCAGGACGTCGGCTACGCCCTGACGTCGCCCGGAGTCCTGACCCGGGTGCAGGAGGCGGAGCGGCACCATTCGGCCGTCAGCACCGGGCCGTGCATCTCGGGCTGAACGGAACGGCAAGAATGAGCCCATGAGCCAGCGCATCGAGGATTACGCCGTCATCGGAGATCTCCACTCGGCGGCACTGGTGGGCATCGACGGCTCTATCGACTGGTTGTGCCTGCCACATTTCGACTCCCCGTCGTGCTTCGCCCGGCTGCTCGGTGACGGAAGACCACGGTTTCTGGAGGATCGCGCCGGCCGGGGGACCGTCGGCCATCCTGGCCACGCGGCGCTGGTACCGGCCCGACACGCTCGTGGTCGAGACCGAATACGACACCGCCGACCGGGACGGTGCGCGTCACCGACTGCATGCCGGTGCGGGAGGGTCACCCGCACCTGGTGCGCGCCGTCGAGGGCGTGAGCGGCACCGTCGACATGCGCATGGAGCTCGCGGTGCGCTTCGACTACGGCGAGGTCGTCCCCTGGGTCACCTCGACGACGGATTGACCCGGCTGACCGCCGGCCCGGATTCGGTGGCGCTCTGGCATCGGGTCGACGCGGTGGGGAAGGACATGCGCACCGTGGCCGACTTCACGGTCACCGAGAACCAGCGCTTTCCGTTCACGCTGGTGTGGTACCCCTCGCACGAGGAGCCCCCGCCGCCGCTCGACAGCTACTACGCGGTGCACCTCACCGAGGCCTATTGGACGGAGTGGGCCACGCAGTGCTGCTACGAGGGTCCGTACAAGGACGCCGTGGTGCGCTCCCTCATCACCCTGAAGGCCCTCACCTACCACCCCACGGGCGGCATCGTGGCGGCGGCCACCACCTCGCTTCCCGAGGCGCTCGGCGGCAACCGGAACTGGGACTACCGCTACTGCTGGCTGCGCGACGCCACGCTCACCCTGGAGTCGCTGATGCGCGGCGGCTACCACACCGAGGCGCTGGCCTGGCGCGACTGGTTGCTCCGCGCCGTGGCCGGCGACGTCTCGAAACTCCAGATCATGTACGGGCCGGGAGGGGAACGCCGGCTGGACGAGTGGGAGGCGGACTGGCTCCCGGGCTACGAAGGCTCGACTCCGGTCCGGATCGGGAACGCCGCCTCCGACCAGTATCAGCTCGACGTGTACGGCGAGGTCATGTCGGCGCTGTACTCGTCGGCCCGCGCCGAGGGCGATGCAGAGCCGAGCCTCCTGGGGCCTGCAGAAGCAGCTCGTCGAGTTCCTCGAAAAGGGCTGGAAGGAGCCCGACGACGGCATCTGGGAGGTGCGCGGGCCCGCGGCGGCACTTCACCCATTCCAAGGTGATGGCCTGGGTGGCCGTCGACCGGGCGGTGCGCACGCTCGAGGAGTGGCCCGACCTCGACGGGCCGCTCGAGGCATGGCGCTCGCTGCGGGACGACATCTTCAGCGAGGTCTGCGACAAGGGCTACAACAAGGAGGTCGGTGCCTTCACCCAGTACTACGGCTCGGACCAGCTCGACGCCAGCGTGCTCATGATCCCCTTGGTCGGCTTCCTGCCGCCGACGGACCCCCGGGTGGTCAGCACGGTCGAGGCGGTGCAGCGGGACCTCATGGACCACGGTTTCGTACTGCGCTACCGCACGAGCGACGACGGTGCCGTCGACGGGCTGACCGGGCAGGGAGGGCGCCTTCCTGGCCTGTTCGTTCTGGCTGGTCGACTGCCTCCACATGATCGGGCGAGCGGAGGAGGCCGAGGAGCTCTTCGAGCGCCTCCTGGCCCTGCGTAACGATCTCGGGCTGCTCTCGGAGGAGTACGACCCGTTGGCCGGCCGGCTCGTCGGGCAACTTCCCGCAGGCGTTCTCGCACGTGTCCCTGATCAACTCGGCCTTCCGGCTCAGCGGCAGGGACCCGCTGAGCCTCGCCGACGAGGCTCCCGGGTCCTGGTCGACAACACCCTCACCTCGGCGACCGTCGGGAGGATGAAGCGTCTCGGCGCGTGCCGCCGTCCGCCGTCGCTCCGGCGCGGCGCGCTGAGGCGCGACGGGGTCCGACGAGCCATGAGCGGCACGCACGCTCACGGCGGCCGCGCGCACCGCCACGCCGACGCCGGCCTGCATGTGCACGATCCCGACAGTGGCGATGCGATTCCCGCCGTGCCCCCGCCACGCCCCATCGCCACCGGCGTGCTCGAGATCGACACGCATGCTCGGAGGTTGGGAGCGGGTCACCGCCGGCTACCTGATTGAGGGACCGGCACCCGTGCTGATCGAGACGGGGAGCCAGACGTCGGTGCCGGTGCTGCTCGCCGCGCTGGACCAGATCGGGGTCGGTCCGTCCGAGCTGGCCGGCGTCGCGGTGACCCACATCCATCTCGACCATGCCGGTGGTGTCGGCGACGTCGCCCGCGCCTTTCCTTCCGCCAAGGTCTACGTCCACGAGAAGGGGGCCAGGCACCTGGCCGACCCCGCACGCCTCATCGATTCGGCGGCGCGTGTCTACGGCCCGCTGCTCGACTCCCTCTATGGCCGCCTCGACCCCACGCCACCCGAACGCCTCCACGTGCTCGAGGACGGAGAGGAGATCGAGATCGGCCCGGGGCGCAGCCTGACGGCGGTGGACTCGCCGGGACACGCCAAGCACCACGTGGGTCTGCACGACTCGCTGAGCGGCGTGCTGTTCGCCGGCGACGCGGTCGGGGTCAAGCTGCCCGACGGCGGGGTCCTGCGACCCTCGACCCCGCCACCCGACTTCGATCTCGACCAGGCGCTCACCTCATTGGCCAAGTTCGCCGCACGGCGGCCGTCGGGCATCGCCCTGGCGCACTACGGCCTGCTCGAGCAGCCCGAGGAGCTCCTGGCCGAGGCCGACGAGACCCTGCGCCTCTGGGCCGAGACGGCCGAGAAGGCCTACCGCGAGGGCACCGACATCGCCGATGCGCTGTCAGATCGGTTCGACCCGCTGCTCGGCGACATCGACGCCGCACACAAGGAGAAGCTGGACATCATGAACGGCGTCCACTCCAACGCGGCGGGCTTCCGCCGGTGGCTCGAGGGGCGCGACGCCGGCGACCACCGACCTGAGCGCACCTGCCCTGGCGAGCACCCGTCGGCGCCGCCGATCAGCGGACTGCAGCGGGCTGAACAGCGGACCGGATCAGACGACGAGTTTGGCGCGGAGCTCCTCCTGGCGGACTTCGAAGTCGTCGAGGGAGATACGGCCCTCGGCCAGGTCCTCGTGCAGTGCGGCGAACTCCTCGAGCAGGCGCGTCTGGTCCACCTCGTCGGCCGAGAGGGACGGGGCGGCCTGCTCATTCGCCACCGCCTTGTCCTCCTTCCGCGAAATGCGGTCGTCCATCTTCGCCTTGGCCCGGTCCTTCTTGGCCTGGTCGCGCTGCAATTTCCCAAATGTCGAACGTGCGCGTGCCACGGTTCACTCCTTTCCGGCCGCAGGGCAGCGGCCAGGTGCTGCCGGCAAGGCGCTTGCCCTGCCGATGTTCTTGCCGCACCCGCCTGTGCGGTGGGCCTCTTCGGCCCCGAGCGGAGGAGGTGGGATTTGAACCCACGGTACCCATGAGGCACAACGGTTTTCGAGACCGTCCGATTCGGCCGCTCTCGCACTCCTCCGGGCGAGATGCTAGTCGCTCTGACCTGGTCCGGAAGCTCGAGGAGGCGTGCTCGGGAGCGCCGAGCGGCGCGAAGAGCGAGGTCAGGAGGATGCAGCCGGACCGCGAATCAGGTCGACGGTTCGCCGGAGCCCGCGTGGCGCCGCCTGGTCGCTCAGCGCCGATCCGTCCGCTTCTCGGCGAAGAAGGACGACAGCAGGGCGCCGCATTCGGCGGCGCCGACGCCCCCGGTGACCTCGAGCTCGTGGTTGAGCCGGGGGTCGGCGCAGAGGTTGTAGAGCGTCCCGCAGGCGCCCGCCCGTGGGTCGCTCGCCCCGAAGACGACCCGCCCGACCCTGGCCGCCACCAGCGCGCCGGCGCACATGGGGCAGGGCTCGAGGGTCACGACCAGCGTGACATCGGACAGCCGCCACCCACCCACGCTGGCGGCGGCATCGCGCAGGGCCAGGATCTCGGCGTGCGCCGTCGGGTCGGCCGCCCCTTCGCGCTCGTTGTGGCGGGCCGCCACGACCTTGCCGCCGATCAGGGCGACCGCACCGACAGGGACCTCCCCCGCGTCGGCGGCCGCCGCGCCTCGGCCAGGGCGAGCTCCATGGCGTCCTCGTCGCTCAGCGGGCGGTGGTGTCGGTGGTTGCGATGCCCCAGTATGCGAGGTCAGGGCCGCGGAGGGAAGTCCGGCCGGCCGCGCCCGGTCGCCTCAGACTGGTCGACGAGCGCAGGTCCTGCTTCGAACGTGCCGAGGGTCTGTCTGCAGCTGGGTTCGCGTTCGTGCCCGAACTGCATCGAGGTACGTGCCCAGCTCGCAAGGGCGGCAGCCCATTGATGGTGCCGAGGAACTGCACGTCCTCGATTGACCAGCGTGCGAGCGGTGTCGGCGCTCGTCTGGGCCGCGGCCGGCACGGCGATCCGCAGGAAGGCCGGTAGTGCTGCAGCGACGAGACATAGGGGTTGATCACGGCCGCCACCTTGGCGGGGGTGGGGAATGCCGCTGAGTGAGTCGAGTTGCGACTGCGCGGAGGTCGTGCGGCGTCGGCCGCTGACGGCCGGCTGTCGGTGTGCCGGCCGTGCAGCGCGGGACATCAGAGCCAAGGAGTGACGGCCACCGAGGTCGATGCGGCCGCGGCGCGGTCGTGGCGGTCGTCGAATGGTGCAGCGAGGACGAGGACGGCCGCCACGGCGACGAACGACGACGAACAGGCAAGCCAGGACGACCGTCGTCATGAAGGCGCGGCTTCGTCGCCTGCCGTCGCCCGCCGATGCGAGTGCTCGACCGCGGTCGGGTGCGGGGAAGCGGCGACTCGGTCGCCTGGCGTGCTCCATCGCGCGTCGGGCGCACGACGTCGACGTTGACGCGCGGCTCCCAATTCGGGATCCGCGGCGGCGCCAGCTCCGTGGCGTGGTCCAGCCGCGTCGTCAGCTTCGGTGACCGTCGGCTCGGGTGCCCATACCGGCTCCGGGCGCCGCCGTCGCTCGCCGGCCGCGTCCCCGTGTCTCGACGTGGCGTTGCACCCGCACCGTGCGTCGGCGTTCGCCTCGGGCGGGGTCGACTTCGCCGCTGCGGACTTCGGCTGCCGATCGGCGATCCGGACCTGACTCCTCGGAGGTGCGACGCGGACCGTGTCGACACGTTACGCGCCACTCGGGATTCCGACGCCTGGCGTCCTGCTGCGCCTTTCGCCTCGTCCGCGTAGGGTCTGAGGACGTTCTCGTCGCTCAGCGGGGTGGTGGTGTCAGGGGTAGCGATGCCCCAGTATGTGAGCTCGGCACACCCGTTGGAAAGTCCCCTGGCCAGTCCCCCATGGAGGGCCTCAGGAGGAGGGGGTCCGGAGGTTCTGCTCGAGGGTGCTCAGGGTCGTCTGCAGCTGGGTGGCGTCGGTGTCGAACTGCTCCAGATAGGCGCCGAGTTGCACGGGCGGCAGCCCGTCGATGGTGTCGAGGAACTCAGATCCTGGCGCACCTGCGTCTCGGCGCTGGCGCCGCGGACTGGGCCGACGGCGGGCACCTTGTCCCCGACAGGAACGTCTCGTAGAGCTGCAGCGACGAGATGTAGGGGTTGATGATCGTCTCCACGTTCGTCGGCGTCGGGAAGCGTCGCCAGCGACGGAGAGCCCACGCTGGCCGCCGTCGTGGCGGAGTCGACGGCGTCGGTGGCCGTCTGGATCCGCGCCGGATCGCCGCAGTGGAAGAGACCGAGAGGCGGAGCGGTGCGGCGCCGACGGGCCGGGTGGCGGGTCGTCGCATGGTGCAGCGACGCACGGACCCGGCCGCGGCACGATCACGAGGAACAGGCACGCCAACACGACGGTTGCGGTGAAGACCCGGCTTCGGTCTTCGTTGCCGCGACGCGTTCTTCGTGCGCGGGCTTGCGGGGCGTCGGGCGAGCGGACTCGGGCCGCGGCGCTCGTCGACGTGCCAGGTGCTCTCGCCCGCGGCGCGGTCGCGCCGGAGAGCGAGCTCGGGCTCGCTGCTCCGACTTCTTCGGCTCGGACGCCGCTTCGACTCACGGCCATCCGCCGCGACCATTGCGGCCATCTCGGCGATCCGGCGTCGGTCAGCCTCCGGGCGACGGTCCGGTTCGGCTCGTCCCGCCACGCCGGCGCCTCGGGCTCCCGGTCGGCTGGCGGCGACTCTTCCTGCAGCTCCGATCGCCATGCTTCTGGTCTCGAAGCACGTCGGCTCATCGTCCGGCTCTGGCGCCGGCTCAGCCTGACCGCCGCCGGCTCCAGCGCAGGCACGGACGGCGCGGCTCCAACTCCGCTCGCTCGGCTCCGCTCGGATCGTGCTGCGGCAGCGACCGGCTCCGGACGACGGCGATCGCCTCGGGTTCAGGCTCCACGTCCGGCCGGCTCGGTCCGCCTCGGGTTCGGGCTCCTCGAAGGAGCGCCGCACCGTGTCGACGATCCGGTCGTAGGCGGCGCCGGCCCGTGCGCGCGCCGTCCGACTCCGCCCTCCGGCTCGGAGTCCTCGCGGAGCGCCGCTTCCCAGTCGAAATCGGAGTCGTCGAGGTCCAGCTCGGCCTCGTCCTCGAGCGCGGCCGCCTCGCGCGGCGATCTCGGCCTCGTCGGGGTCCGGGCAGGAAGACGTCCCAGTCGAACTCGTCCTCGCCCAGCTCGAAGTCGCCGGTCAGATCGGTCGTCATGGCGTTCCGCCCGACCGTGTGTGCAGCGCCGCGGCTCGTGCCGCCGGAGAGTGACGTGAGACGGGCGCCCGGCAGGTCTGCCGGTCGCAGCGTCGACGGCCCGACGGCGCGACGCGGGCGAGCCCTCCAGCGGGCGCCGCGGCCTCCGGGTCGAGCCTTGGGTCCACGTCGACCTATCGGCCAGATCCACACGCGGGTTGAGCCGTTGAGCGGAGGAGGTGGGATTTGAACCCACGGTTGGTTGCCCAACACACGATTTCCAGTCGTGCCGATTCGGCCGCTCTCGCACTCCTCCGAGATTGCAGCCTGGTCAGGCTAACGGCCGCGCCAGGTGCCGATGGGCCGCAGGGAGACAGCCCTGACCAGGGGGTGCGGCCCCGGGCGAGGGGAACGGGCTGGGGCGGGCGCGGCGTGGCGGGCGGCGGGGGGAGCGGGAAGAGGCCAACCACTAACGTGGGCAGAGTCGCCGTCCCGATGCTGGGTGCGGTGGCCGGGTCCTGCGCAACGGCCGCTCGTGAATCGAGTCAGGGTCGGAAGGCAGCAGCTCTCAGCGGGTTTGGCCGGGTGCCGTAGCCAACCTGGCCGCCGCACCGAGCACCGGGCGGCGATGTCTCGGACGGCCGTGTCTCGGGCGGCAATGTCCGATCGCATGGGTAGGCTCGGCCGGCATGGCTGACGCCCCCTTTGTCTCCCTCTACCGGCGCTTCCGACCGGGGCGTTTCGACGAGCTCAAAGGCCAGGACCATGTCGTGCGGGCGCTGCGCAGCGCCGTCCGTGACGACCGCGTCTCGCACGCCTATCTCTTCAGCGGGCCCCGGGGCACGGGCAAGACGTCTTCGGCGCGCATTTTGGCCAAGGCACTCAACTGTGAGGCGCCCGTCGACGGTGAGCCTTGTGGCGTGTGCACGTCGTGTGTCGAAATCACCCAGGGCAGCTCCCTCAACGTGCACGAGCTCGATGCAGCGTCGAACAACGGCGTCGATGCCATGCGCGACCTCGTGGCGCACGCCGGACTGGGCACACCCGGCCGATGGAAGGTGTACATCGTCGACGAGGTCCACATGCTCTCGCCAGCGGCGGCCAACGCGTTGCTGAAGACGTTGGAGGAACCCCCGGGTCACGTCGTCTTCGTCCTGGCGACCACCGACCCCCAGAAGGTTCCCCCGACCATCCGCAGCCGCACCCAGCACCTGGAATTCCGCCTCCTGGGTGCAGAGACGCTGCACGACCTGCTCGAGTCGATCAACGAGGAAGCGGGGCTCCACGTCGACGAGGAGGCTCTCGAGGCGGCGGTGCGACGCGGTCGGGGTTCTGCCCGTGACGCGCTCTCGGCCCTGGACCAGGTGGTCGCCTCGGGCTCGGCCGACGCCGCCCGGCCCGAACTGGCGGCGGTGCTCGAGGCGCTGGCGGACGGGGATGTCGCGCACGTACTGGTCACACTGAGCGCGCTCCTGGCCGGTGGCTGGGGGCCGCAGCAGCTGGCCACGGAATTGATCGACGACCTTCGCCAGGTCTTCCTCGCTGCGCTGGCACCGGAGTTGTGCACGGTGTCAGGCCCGTCGCTCGAGCGGTTCCGCGGCGTGGCCGAGGCCATGGGGTTGGCGCGGGTAGTGCGCAGCATGGAGATCCTCGGCCACGCGTTGGTCGACATGCGGGAGGCGCCCGACGCACAGGTGGTCCTCGAGATCGGCGCCGTCCGGGCCGTGCGCCCCGATCTCGATTCGGGAATGGAGGCGCTGTCGGAGAGGGTGAGCGTCCTGGAGCGTGCGCAGTCCGGCGCACCGGCCTTCCCGCGGCCGGCGGCGCCGCCCGAACGTGGTGCCGGTGGCGGCCCCGAGGCGGGCGGGATCGCCGACCCCGGTCCCGCTCCCGCGCCCCCTCCGACGCCCCGCCCACCGACCGAGGTGGCGCGTCGCCCCTCCATCGGCGCCGTGCGCCGCAAGAAGGAGGCAGCCGCGCCTGCGCCTGCCCCGGCTGCGCCCCCTCGACCGAAGGTGCACGCGGCACCAGACCCTGTCGCGGAGCCCCCGGACACCGGTTTCGCCGCCGCGGCACATGCCGGGAAGCCGGCGCAGGCGACGCAGACCCTCGATCGCGACAGCCTCACCGCCGCCTGGGGCGACGGCATCCTGCAGTCCCTGCCGGCCCGGGCCAAGGCCCGCTACGCCAGCGGCCGCTTCGTGGCGGTGGACGGGGAGGGAGCCCACTTCGCGCTCCCGAACGCCGCCCACCGGGAGCAGTGCGCCGAACAACAGGCGGTGGTGGAGAAAGCACTCTCCGACCATTTCGGGACGACGGTCACGCTGGTGCTCGATATCGACGACACGTCACCCCCGCCGGCAGCGCGTTCGGGCCCGTCCCCTGCGGCGGCCGGCCCGTCGTCGGGTGCCGCGCCGTCGCCTGCCGTGGCACCAGCGGAAGAGATCGACTACGTCCATCCGAGTGAGTTGGACGACACGTCCACCGATCAGGCGTCGGCCGCGGAGGCGCGCCTCCTGCAGGCCTTCCCCGGCGCCAGCGAGGTGCCCGAGTAGGTGTACACGGGGCCACTCCGCACCCTCATCGACGAACTCGGCCGCCTGCCCGGCATCGGGCCCAAGTCGGCGCAGCGCATCGCCTTTCACATCTTGAAGGTCCCGGGTGAAGACGCCCGCCGCCTGGCCGACGCCGTCATCGCCGTGAAGGAGCGCACGACGCTCTGCGGCGTGTGCTTCAACGTGGCGGAGTCGGGCGAGCAGTGCGCGGTCTGCAGCGACGACCGGCGCGACCCCGAGGTGATCTGCGTGGTCGAGGACCCGCGTGACATCGTGGCCGTGGAGCGCACCGGGTTCAAGGGGCGCTACCACGTGCTCGGCGGTGCATTGAGCCCGCTCGACGGCATCGGGCGGGAGCAACTCCGCCTGCGCGAGCTCCTCGAGCGCGTCGACGCCGGGATCATCCGCGAGGCCATCGTCTGCACGAACCCCACGATCGAGGGCGAGGCCACGGCGATGTTGGTGGCGCGCGAGCTGAACCCGCGGGGCGTGGTGGTCTCCCGGCTGGCGAGTGGGCTGCCCGTCGGCGGCGATCTCGAATACGCCGACGAGCTGACGCTGGGGCGCGCGCTCGAGGGGCGCCGCCCGCTCGAGGTCTGATCGACGGGCCCTTTGTGGCCTGATTGCCTGCCTAGGGGCAGCCCCTTGGGCCGGGCAGCGCTCCGCCGTCCCGGACAATTGGCGGATGCGGATCGCCATCGTGGGTGCGACTGGACAGGTGGGCGTGGTGCTGCGCGCCATTCTGGCCGAGCGTCACTTCCCGGTGGAGTCCATGCGGTATCTCGCCTCGGCCCGGTCGGCCGGTTCGACGCTGCCCTGGGCCGACGGTGAAGTCGTCGTCGAGGACGCCGCCACGGCCGACCTCTCGGGCATCGACCTCGCCCTCTGCTCGGCGCCCGCTTCGGTCTCGCGGGAACTGGCGCCGCGGCTCGCCGCCGCCGGCGCCATCGTGATCGACAACTCCTCCGCCTGGCGCATGGACCCCGACGTGCCGCTCGTGGTGCCCGAAGCCAACGCGGCAGAGCTGCGCACCATCCCCAAGGGGATCGTGGCCAATCCCAACTGCACCACCATGGTCGCCATCCCGGTCCTGAAGCCCCTCGACGACGAGGCGGGTCTGCGGCGGCTCGTGGTCGCCACCTATCAAGCGGTCTCGGGCGGTGGTGTGGACGCCGTGCGCGAGCTGGCGGAGCAGTTGGCGAAGACGGCCGACCAGGCGGCCGATCTGACGTTCGACGGTTCGGCCGTCGACTTCCCCCGCGCAGCGTGTACCCCGTGCCCATCGCGTACAACGTGATCCCGCTGCAGTTCAACATCGTCGACGACGGGTCGCTCGAGACCGACGAGGAGCAGAAGTACTGCAACGAGGCCCGCAAGATTTTGGGGCGGCCCGACCTGGCCGTGACCACCACCTGCGTGCGTGTGCCCGTCTTCACCGGGCATTCGGCCGCCATTGTGTGCGAGTTCGAACGACCCATCACGCCCGAGCGCGCCACCGAGGTGCTGCGCACCGCTCCAGGGATCGAACTGGTCGAGATCCCGACGCCGCTGTTGGCGGCCGGCCGCGACGTCTCCTACGTCGGCCGCATCCGGCGGGCCCAGGGTGCGCCCAACGCACTGGCCCTCTTCGTCTCAGGTGACAATCTGCGCAAGGGGGCGGCGCTCAACGTGGTGCAGATCGCCGAGGAACTGGTGGCGTTGCGCTCCTGACCCGGGAGCGCTCAGTCTGTTGGGAGTGCTCGTCGTTGGGGGTGAGAAGCTCAGTCGGCGCCGGACGAGACCGGCTCGGGTCCACCGATGACGAGGGTTGACATGCGGCGGGCCAGGTTGACCGCGTGGTCGCCGAAGCGCTCGTAGAAGCGGGCCACCATGGCCAGCTCGATCGCCACCGGCAGCGGCATGGTGCCCGCCACCAACTCTGCGGTCAAGGTGACGTGGAGGTCGTCGAGCTCGTCGTCGAGGTCGTCGATGGAGGAGGCGGCATTGGCCGACCGCTCCGCGAAGGCGTCCGCCGTCTCGCGCCAGATGGTGGTGGCCACCTCGCCCATGCGCTCGACCAGTCCTCTGCTGCGGGCCGACATCTCGGCACCGAGGCCGCGCGCCGCCCGGCGGGCGATGTGCTCGGCCAGGTCGCCGTTGCGCTCCATGTCGGGGAGCATGCGCAGGATCGCCACGTACTCGCGACGCTCGTCGGACGTCGTCTCTCCGTGGACCAGCTGGTACTGCACCGTGGTCGAGATCTGCCCGATCAACTTGTCGATGACCTCGTCGCGCTTGACCAGCTCCTTGGCCGCGTCACGGTCGCCCGCCAGCAACGCGTGCGTCGCGCCGGCGATGCCTTCTCCGACCAGCGCGAAGGCCTGGGCGAACAGGCGGTCGACTTCGTGCGGTTCGGGCATCGTCCGCGGCCACAGGGGCTGCTCGGTCACGAGCGGCCCGATCTGCATGTGGGGGACATCCCCGGTCTCGACGTCGTCGGGGAACGTCCTGGTGCTCCCACCCAGCTTGAAGGGCATTTCGCCACGCTATCGGGTCGGTCCGGGGCTGACGACCCCCAGATGGCGGGCGGCGCAGGCACCCCACACCGGGGGGAGCAGGCGATCCCCGTCGGTGACACACCCCGTCGTTACATTGGCCTCATGGTCCTCGGAGTGGTCATCGGCCTCGCCGCCGGTCTCGCCATCGGCATTGCCTGGTACATGGCCCGAGTCGCCCGCACCGCCGGCGCGGCGCGGCTGGCCGAGGGCCGCCTGAGCGATGCCCGGGCCCGGGCCGAGGCGTTGACGGCCCAGTTGCAGACGGTGTCGGAGGCCGCCGCCGCCGCTGAAACGGCACGCGCCGTCGCGGTCTCGGAGCTCGAATTGCTTCGCACGTCCGAACTCGAGGCCGCCCGGCGGGCCGAGCAGGAGCGCGATCTCCTGGCCGGGGCCTTCTCGGAGCTCTCCGCCCAGGCGCTGGCGAAGAACAACGAGCAGTTCCTGACGTTGGCCGACTCCAAGCTCAACGAGGTCCGTACGGCCACCCAGGGCGACCTCTCGCAACGTCAGCAGGCGATCGCGCAACTCCTCGACCCGCTGAGCGAGACCCTGGCTCGTTACGAGCGCGGCCTGCGGGACATGGAGGTGGAACGCAAAGGCGCCTATGCCACATTGAACGAGCGGGTGGCGGCACTGCATCTCGGCCATGAGCAGTTGCAGAAAGAGACCAGGAACCTGGTCACTGCGCTGCGCTCACCGCAGACGCGGGGTCGCTGGGGCGAAATGACCCTGCGCAACGCGGTCAAGGCGGCCGGGATGGCCGAGCACTGCGACTTCGAGGAGCAGCGGTCGACCACCACCGCGGACGGCATGTTGCGACCCGACATGATCGTGCATCTGCCGGGAGGTGGACAGGTCGTGATCGACTCGAAGGTCCCGCTCGATGCGTTCCTGCACTTCACCGAGTCCGAGGACGAGGCCGAGCGCAACGCGTTCCTCAAGAAGCACGCCGGCCAGCTGCGCACACACGTGGACCAGCTGGCCAAGAAGGAGTACTGGCGACAGTTCGAGCGTTCACCCGAGTTCGTCGTGGCCTTCGTCCCGGGCGAGTCGCTGCTGGCCGCCGCCTGCGAGGCCGACCCGGGGCTGCAGGACCACGCCCTCTCGAAGGGCATCGTGCTGGCGACGCCCAACACCTTGGTGGCGGCGCTCAAGACGATCGCCTTGTCGTGGCAACAGGAGACGCTGGCGGAGAACGCACGCGAGGTCCGCCAGCTCGGAGCGGAGCTCTACGAGCGGCTGCGGACCATGACGGGGCACATGCAATCGCTCCAGCGCAGCCTCACCTCGACGGTGGAGGCCTACAACAAGGCCGTCGGCTCCTTCGAGTCGCGGGTGCTCGTCACCGCCCGCAAGTTCCCCGCTCTCGGCGTCGTGGGGATGCAGTCCGGCGAGATCGAAGAGCTCGCCCCGATCGAGAAGGCTCCCCGCCACCTGCAGACCTATCAACCCGATCTGTACGACGACGAACTGGGGTCGCCGACGATCGTGGCGCTGCCCGAGGGCGGGGCGAACACCGGCACGGCGTAGTCCGCACGGCTTCCCAGCAGGAAGCCTTGCCGAGCCGGTCGTCCGAGAACACCGCCGACGTACTCTGCCGGGGTGCTGCACGTCCACCGATCCGATCGAACCGACACCCTGGTGTCGATGCTGGCCGACCTGGTGGCCGAACCCCTCGGGGACCCGATGACCCCCGAGGTCGTCTCCGTGCCGACGAAGGGCATCGAGCGGTGGCTCAGTCAGCGCCTCTCGGCCCGCCTGGGCGTCACGCCCGGAGCGCACGACGGGGTGTGCGCCAACGTCGCCTTCCCGTTCCCCGGAACATTGGTCTCCGGCGCCCTGGCGCGGGCCACGGGCAACGACCCGAAGGCCGACCCCTGGATGCCCGAACGGTCCGTGTGGCCCCTCATGGAGGTCGTCGAGCAGCGCTTCGACGAGCCCTGGCTGGCTCCGCTGGCCGACCACATCCGCAATGCGGGCGCCACGCCGGACCCGGCCGCGCCGGGAACGCCGGTGCCGCCCGAGCGCTTCTCCATCGTGCGGCACGTCGCCGACCTCTTCGATCGCTACGCCGTGCACCGGCCCGACATGGTGCAAGGTTGGGCTGAGGGCGCACCACACCCCGATGAAGAATCGGCCTGGCAGATGGAACTCTGGCAGCGACTGCGGGCTCGCATCGGCCGGCCGAGCCCGGCGGAGCACCTGAAGAGCGCCTGCGACCGGCTGCGGGCAGAGCCCGACCTGCTGGACCTCCCGGACCGGCTCTCGCTGTTCGGCCTGACCCGCCTGCCGGCGAGCTACCTCGACGTCCTGGACGCCATCGCCGGCGGTCGCGCTGTCCACCTCTTCCTCCTCCATCCGTCGCCCGCGCTCTGGGAGCGCCTGGAGCCGTACGTCGGTCCGAAGACCAGGCACCTGCCCCGCCGGGAGGACCGGACGGCAGCGGAAGCGCGCAACCCACTGCTGGCCTCATGGGGCCGCGACGCCCGCGAGATGCAACTCGTCCTCGGCGGCGCCGAGACACACGGCGACGAGGTGGCGCCGGCCCAGCCAGCGGGCGAGCTCACCTTGTTGCAACGGATCCAGGCCGACGTCCGGGCCGATCGCGCACCGACCGGGGTCGGCGACAGCGACTCCCGCCCCTTGTTGGCGGACGACGACGACAGCATCCGGGTCCATTCCTGTCACGGCCGCAGCCGGCAGGTGGAAGTGCTGCGCGACGCCATCCTGCACCTGCTGGAGGAGGACCCCGACCTCGAGCCGCGGGACATCATCGTCATGTGCCCCGACATCGAGCACTTCGCGCCGCTCATTCAGGCGACCTTCGGTGCGCACGACGAGGAGGGAGGTCGCGTCGACGGCACACGCCAGCTCAAGATCCGCCTGGCCGACCGCTCCCTCCGCCAGACCAATCCGGTGATGGGTGTCCTGGCGGAGGTCCTCGACCTCGCCACCGCGCGCATGACGGTGAGCCAGGTGCTCGATCTCGCCGGGCGCGAACCGGTACGGCGGCGCTTCAGATTCGCCGACGACGACCTGGCGCGGATTGAGCAGTGGGTCCGGCAATCCAATGTGCGCTGGGGTTTCGACGCCCAGCACCGGCAGGCCTTCGAGCTCGGGCGCATCGAGGCCAACACCTGGCGGTCGGGGTTGGACCGGGTCCTTCTCGGTGTGGCGATGGCCGAGGACGGCCAGCGGCTGTTCGCCGGGACGCTTCCGCTCGACGACGTCGAGAGCGGCGACATCGAGCTGGCGGGGCGTCTGGCCGAGCTCGTCGAGCGCTTGCACTCGGCCTTCGAGGGGCTGGCGGGCGACCACACCATGCGTGCATGGGCCGACGAGTTGGCGGCGATCGCCGACTCGCTGACGGCGACGTCGCCAGGCGACGCCTGGCAGCGGGCGGAGCTCACGGCACTGCTCGACAAGCTGGTGGAAGAGGCGAGGACGGACAGCGGGGACAGTGCGGTCAGCATCGGGTGCGCCGATGTCCACTCGCTCCTGACCGAGCGCCTGAAGGGCAAGGCGACGAGGGCGAACTTCTGCACCGGCTACCTCACCGTGTGCACGCTCGTCCCCATGCGCTCCATCCCCCACAAGGTCGTGTGCCTGCTCGGGCTCGACGACGGGAGCTTTCCGCGCCACATCGAGCGCGACGGCGACGACCTCACCGCACAGGACCCACGGGTGGGCGACCGCGACGCACGCAGCGAAGACCGCCAGCTCCTGCTCGATGCGCTGCTGGCCGCCCGCGAGCACCTCGTCATCACCTACGGCGGTCACGACGAGCGCTCGAACCAGCCCCGCCCGCCGGCGGTCCCGGTGGGGAGCTCTTCGACGTCGTGGACCACACGGTCCGCACCTCTTCGGGACGAGCCCGTGAGGCCATCGTCGTCCAGCACCCGCTGCAGCCCTTCGACCCGCGCAATTTCGAAACGGGCACGCTCATCCCGGGCCGTCCCTGGAGCTTCGACGAGCTCAACCTCGACGGCGCCCGCGCCGCACTGCACCAGGACCAAAAACTCCGGCGGTTCCTGGCCCACCCCTTGGCGAGCGAGGTCGACACCATCGACGTCGACCTGCTGGACCGCTTCCTGCGCGATCCCGTCAAGGTCTTTCTCCGTGAGCGGCTCGGCGTCTCGCTGTGGGACCGGACCCGTGAATACGAGGACGCCATTCCGATCGTGACCGACGGGCTGACCGAGTGGGGGATTGCCGAGCGGATCCTCCGGGCCCGGCTCGGCGGAGCGAGCTGGGACGACTGCGAGCAGGCCGAGATCGCCCGGGGGACGCTGCCGCCGGCCTCGCTGGCCTACCCGGTGCTCGACGAGATGAAGAACGACATCGAGGAGCTGGTCACCGCCGGTGGCCACCTCGCAGCTCTGCCGCCGGAGTCGTTCGAGGTCGACGTCGATCTGCCGGGCCTGCCGTCCGTCGTCGGGACCGTGGCGGGGGTGCGGGGCAACCTCATCGCCACGGTGACGTACCGCAGGATGCAGCCGTCACTGCGCTTGAGCGCCTGGCTGCGTCTCCTGGTGCTGAGCGCGACCCATCCCGAGGTGCCCTTCGAGGCGCAGACCATCGGGAGGGCGAGCAAGGGCTCCCGGCGTGCCGTGTCCGTGGCCACCGTCGGACCACTGGAGAATGACCCACTGATCCGCCGTGACGTGGCGCGGGCGCATCTCGCCGATCTCGTCCGGCTGTTCCAACGCGGCATGTGCGAGCCGCTGCCGATCGCCTGCAAGACCTCCGCCGCCTACGCCCGTGACCGGGCGCTCGGCCGCGAACCCGGCGAGGCTGCCCAAGAGGCGCGCAGGGCATGGGAATCGACGAACAACCGGGACAACGAGAACAGGGACAAAGAGCAGACATTCGTCCTCGGGGGCGAGCTCACGTTCCCGGAGATGCTCGACATCACGGGGATCCCCTCGGCGGAGGAGGGCGTCGACCTCGACCCGCCCGAGCCCCACCGGTTCGGTGTCTACGCCCGCCTGGTCTGGGACGGGTTGTTGGACCTCGAGAGGGTCCGCCTCCAGTGACGGCGATCGCTCCGCGGGTCGGTCCCGACGAGGAGATGCCCTCGTTTCAGCTGCACGGTCCGCTCCCGCGGGGCACGACGCTGCTCGAGGCGAGTGCCGGCACCGGGAAGACCTTCACGATCGCCGCGCTGACGGCCCGGTATATCGCCGAAGACGGCCTGCCGATCGACCGTCTCCTCGTCATGACGTTCACGCGCATGGCCACGGGAGAGCTCCGCGAACGGGTACGGGAGCGGTTGGTGCGCGCCTTCGACGGCTTGGCCGACGTGCTGGCCGGGAGGGAGCCTCCCGAGGGTGACGACATCGTGCAACTGCTGGCGGACGTGCCGCGGGCCGAGCAGGAGCTGCGGTGCAGCCGGCTGGGGAAAGCGATCGCGGACTTCGACGCTGCGACGATCGAGACGACGCACGGATTCTGCCTCCAGGTGCTGTACGGGCTCGGCACGGCGGGCGACGTCGATCGCGACGTGACCCTCGTCGAGGACGTGCGCGAGGTCGTCGACGAGATCGTCGACGACCTCTACCTGCGCAAGTTCGCGCACCGGCAGAACACGATCGCCTTCTCACGGGACGAGGCCGGCAAGGTCGCCCGCAAGGTCCTCGACATCCCCGACGCCTTTGTGGTCCCGCCGCTGTCCGAAGGAGACGAGCTCGAACCGACCCGCCGCCGCTTCGCCGAGCGGGTGCGCAGGGAGATGGAGACGCGCAAGCGGGCCCTGAACATCCTCACCTATGACGACGTCCTCCTTCGCCTGCGCGACACCCTCCGCGATCCGCTGCGGGGAACCGTGGCGCGGCCCGCCTGCGTGAGCGCTTCGATGTCGTCCTGGTCGACGAGTTCCAGGACACCGACCCCGTGCAGTGGGACATCATGCGTGGCGCTTTCGATGCCGACGGCAAGACGCTCGTCCTCATCGGTGACCCGAAGCAGGCGATCTACGCCTTCCGCGGCGCCGACGTGGACACGTACCTCAAGGCGAAGGCGACCGTGCGTTCCAAGTGGACACTCGACGTCAACTGGCGGAGCGACGAGTCGCTCCTGGAGGCGTACGACGCGCTCTTCAAGGACGCGCAGCTCGGTCAGGCGGGCATCACCTACCGGCACGTCAACGCCGCTCCCCGCAACGTCGAGCCGCGCTTGTCCGGCGCACCCGTGGCCGCGCCGCTGCGCGTCCGGGTCGTCCACGCGGCGGACCGGCTCGTCCCCATGTACCAGCAGAGGGTGAAGGCACCCGAAGCGCGTGACCTCATCGCCGGCGATCTCGCGGCGCAGACGGTCGAACTCCTCGAGGCGGGAGCGGAGATCACGACGCGGCATCACGACCGCGAGGAGTGCCGCCGGCTGCATCCGGGTGACATCGCCGTGCTGGTCCGGTCCAACAGGCAGGCGACGACGGTGTGCGACGCCCTCCTGAGTGCGCACGTGCCTGCGGTCATCAGCGGAGCCGGGTCCGTGTTCGCCTCGGGGCCGGCCCGCGAATGGCTCCACCTCCTCGAGGCGATCGAGCAACCCGCGTCCAGCGCTCGGGCGTCCATGGCGGCCATGACGCAGTTCATCGGTTGGTCGGCGGAGCAGGTGGCGGACAAGGAGGACGTGCAGCGCTGGGAGGATCTCCACGGGTGGCTGCACACGTGGGGTCGCCTCCTGCGCGACCGAGGTGTGGCCACGCTCTACGAGTCGGTGACGAGTGCCGGCGACGTTCCGGCTCGGGTGCTGCGTCGTCCGGCGGGCGAGCGCTTCATGACCGACCTGCGGCACATCGCCCAGTTGCTGCACGATGCGGCGGTCACCGAGGGCGTGAGCCCGACCGCCCTCGCCAACTGGCTCGGTCGCCGCATTCTGGAGGCGGACCGGGACGCCGAGAACGAGGAGCGGACGCGCCGCCTGGAGTCGGACGCCCAGGCGGTGCAGGTCATCACGGTCCACCGGAGCAAGGGCTTGGAGTTCCCGGTCGTGCTCATCCCCTACGCCTGGGACGGCTGGGCCTTCCCCATCGACGTCCCGGTCTTCCACGATCCCGACAACGGCAACGAGCGCACCATCGACGTCGGGTGCCCCGGGCCCGTTCTCACCGAGCACCGGCAATGGCAGGAGGCCGAGGAGCAAGGCGAGAGCCTGCGCCTGCTCTACGTTGCGCTGACGCGCGCCCGCCATCAGGCGGTGCTGTGGTGGGCCGGAGCGAAGGACACGAAGAATTCGTCGCTCTCGCGCCTCCTCTTCGATCGGGAGCCCGATGGACAGATCCCGGCGAGCGGGAAGAAGGCGCAATCCGACGCGGCCGTCGTAGCGGCCTTCACCGACCTGGGTCCCGCAGGTCTCGGTCGAGCGGGTCGGACCGCCTCCGGTCGTGCGCTGGCAGGGCGACGCCGAGAGCTCCTCCGACCTGGAGCGTCACCGTCTTCGACCGGGACCTCGACATGAACTGGCGGCGCGCCTCGTACTCGTCGATCACCAATGCCGTGCACGAGCAGCCGGCCATCGCCAGTGAGCCGGAGGGCGAGGCGGAGCTGACGCTGGACGAGGACGCACCTGGCGCCCCTCGGCCCGTCCTCGCCGGGGCGGCCGCGGCAAAGACGAGGCGCGGACGAGACCAGTTCCCGCGCCGTGCCCCTGGGATTGGCCGCCATGCCCGGCGGGACGCTCGTCGGCACGCTGATCCACGGTGTCTTCGAACGGGTCGCGTTCGACGCGCCAGACCTCGCCGCCGAGGTGGATGCTGCCCTGCGCCAGGAGCAGGCGTACTACAACGTCGATCTGGGCGACCACGGCGACGTCGTGCAGGGTCTCTGCCGCGGCGATCGAGTCGCCGCTGGGACCCGCGGCGGCCGGCCTGCGGCTGCGCGACGTGACCCGGGGCGGACCGTCTCGACGAGCTCGGGTTCGAGCTTCCCCTCGTCGGGGGTGACGACGCGACGGCGCAACCGGACGGCGACCTCCGGGTCACCGACATTGCGACCCTGCTCGAGGAACACGTGCCCCCCGGCGACCCGATGTACGCCTACGCCGACCGTCTACGCGACCCGGCTTTCGGCGACGATCCGTTGCGGGGCTTCCTGACCGGCAGCCTCGACCTGGTGCTGCGGCTGCCCGACGGTCGCTTCATGCTGGCGGACTACAAGACGAACCGGCTCGCGGCCGCCGACGAGACCCTCACCGCGTGGCACTACCGGCCGGCCGCGATCGAGGCCGAGATGGCCGCGGCCCACTATCCGCTGCAGGCCTTGCTCTACTCGGTGGCCCTGCACCGTTACCTGCGTTGGCGCCAGCCCGGGTACGACCCCGCCCGGCACCTCGGCGGCGCCCTCTATCTCTTCGTGCGGGGCATGAGCGCCCCCGAGCCGACGTTCTTCGGGGACACGCCGTGCGGGGTCTGGTCCTGGTGTCCACCCGCCCCGCTCGTCACGGCGCTGAGCGACCTCTTCGACCGCGGGGTGCGCCGATGACGACCACTCGAGACCGGCGATGTGGGCCTCGATCGCTACGACGGTTCGTTGGCCGCCGGCGCGTCGGGGAGCTTGCGCGCCTTCAACCGAGGCGGGGCTCCTCGACAGCGCTGACGTCCACGTCGCGCACCGCTTGGCGCAACTCGCCGGGGTCGGAGGACGACGCCGTCGCGCCTCGGGATCGCCTTCGCCGCCCGGGCGCCGCGGCTCGGCCACGTGTGCGTCGACCTGCGGACGATCCGCCAGACCGCCAGCAGGGACATCGACCTGCCGACCGACCTCGACGCGCTGCCCTGGCCCGACCCGGCGACGTGGCTCGATGCGCTGAGCCAGAGCCCGCTTGTCGGGCACGGCAACCCGCTCTGGCTGTCCGGGTCGAACCTGTACCTGAATCGCCTCTGGCTCGACGAGCGGCAGGTGGCGGCGGAGCTGCTGAGCCGGGCCGGGAGCCAGGTGATGGACGTCGACCTGGCGCTGCTGCGGGCCGGCCTGGCGACGTTGTTCCGGGAAGAGGACCCGGACGCGGAGGACCCTGACCACCTGCAGCCGTTGGCCGCCGCCACCGCCGTTCTCCGCCGGGTCTCGGTCATCGCCGGCGGACCGGGGACGGGCAAGACGACGACCGTGGCCCGGCTGTTGGGGTTGCTCGACCAGCAGGCGGTCGCCCTGGGCGCCACGCCGCCGCTCATCGCCTTGGCGGCCCCGACGGGCAAGGCGTCGCTGCGGCTGGAGGAAGCCGTGCGCGACGAAGCGACGCGGCTGGGTCTGGACCCGGGCACGGTGGAGCGGCTCCTCGCGTCTCCGCGGCATGACGCTGCACCGGCTCCTCGGGCGCGCCGGCGGCAACCGGACCCGGTTCCGGCACGACCGGTCCAACCCGCTGCGCCACGACGTCGTCGTCGTCGACGAGACCTCCATGGTCCCTTTGTCCATGATGGCCCGGCTCCTCGAGGCGCTCCGTCCCGACGCGCGGCTGATCATCGTCGGTGACCACGAGCAGTTGGCCTCGGTCGAAGCCGGCGCCGTGCTCGGCGACATCGTCGGTCCCGCCGCGCGTGGGCTGTGCATGGGTCAGGCCGCCAGGACGCAACTCCAGGAGGCGACGCGGGCATCGCCGTTCCCGACACGGCGACGACGGCGCGGTCCCCCATCGGAGACGGGGTCGTGGTCTTGCGCCACGTCCGACGTCACGGGGGCGCCATCGCCGGCTTCGCCCGGGCGGTCCAGGCCGGGGACGCGGACGCCGCCCTGGCCGAACTCGCGGCCGAGGACTCCAACGTGGATTGGCTCCGCTCGACCCGTCCGAACCGGCGACGGCGGAACAACTCGACCTCATCCGCGACCGCGCGGTCGAGAGCGGCCGCCTGGTGATCGAAGCGGCACGGGAGGGGGACGCCGCGACCGCGCTCGACGCCCTCGAGGGCTTCCGCCTCCTCTGCGCCCACCGGAGGGGACCCGAGGGCGTGTGGGCCTGGACCGCCCACATCGAGCGCTGGCTCGAGATCGGAAGTCGAGGGATTCAAGGGGCGGGAAGGCTGGTACCTCGGGCGCCCACTGATCGTCACGGAGAACGACTACTCGCTCGACCTCTTCAATGGCGACATCGGCGTCGTCGTGAAGGGCGCCGTCCGACCGATGGAGGCCGCCTTCCGGCGCGGCGACACCGTCCTGCCGGTCAGCACGGCGCGGCTGGCCGCGGTGGACACGGTGTACGCCATGACCGTGCACAAGAGCCAAGGCTCCCAGTTCAAGGTCGTGGCCTTCATGCTGCCGAGCGCCGACTCCCGCATCCTCACCCGGAGCTGCTCTACACCGCCGTCACCCGGGCCCGGGAGCGGCTGATCCTGGTGGGAACCGAGGAGCTGATCCGTTCCGCCATCGAACGTCCGATCAGCCGGGCCTCCGGGCTCCGGCAGGCCCTCTGGGACGAGCCGGGCTAAACCGGGCCTCCGGCGGCCATCGTCACTCTTTTCGCATCCCCCCGCGCACGTTTCCCGCTGTTTATGCTGCTCCGCCTGGGGGAAAATCCCTGGTCTCACACCAATTACAGCCCTTTCACAGCTTGAATTCAGAATCTTGTCGCATTATGAAGCTGACATGACTCCGTAACAAAAGCGGGGCCTGAGTGGAAAAACGGGTGAAATGAACATTCTGGTTCTCGGAGGAGACGGCTACCTCGGTTGGCCCACCGCCCTGCATCTCTCGGCCCTCGGCCATGAGGTCACTGTGGTCGACAACCTGGTGCGACGCGAGTACGACCGGGAGATGGGCGTCGACAGCCTGGTGCCCATCGCCTCCATTCAGGACCGGGTGACGCGCTGGGAGCAGGTGTCCGGTCACGCCATCGACGTGCGGATCGGCAACCTGACCGACGCCGCGCTTCACCTACAGCGTCGTGGCCGAGGGCAAGCCCGACGCCATCGTGCACTTCGGCGAGCAGCGATCCGCTCCGTACTCCATGATCGACCGCGAGCACGCGGTCTATACGCAGGTGAACAACGTCGTGGGGAACCTGAACGTGATGTACGCCATTCAGGAGACCGACCCCGACATCCACCTCGTGAAGCTCGGGACCATGGGGGAGTACGGCTACCCCAACATCGACATCGAAGAGGGCTTCATCGAGATCACCCACAAGGGCCGCACCGACGTGATGCCCTACCCCAAGCAGCCCGGCTCCTTCTACCACCTGTCCAAAGTGCACGACAGCCACAACATCATGTTCGGCTGTCGTATCTGGGGCCTGCGGGCCACGGACCTGAACCAGGGGATCGTCTACGGCCAGTCGACGCCCGAGACCGACCTCGACCCGGTGCTGGCCACCCGCTTCGACTACGACGGCGTCTTCGGCACCGTGCTCAACCGCTTCTGCGTGCAGGCGGTGACCGGCCACCCACTGACCGTCTACGGCGCCGGCGGCCAGACCCGCGGCATGCTCAACATCCGCGACACGCTGGCCTGCGTGACTTTGGCCCTCGAGAACCCCGCCGACCGCGGTGAATTCCGGGTCTTCAACCAGTTCACCGAATCGTTCTCCGTGCGCGAGATGGCCCAGATGGTCCAGAGGGTCTGTCCGAAGCGGGTCGACATCGCCGAGGGGCTGTCCAACCCGCGGGTCGAGAACGAGGAGCACTACTTCAACGCCGTCAACACCAAGCTGCTCGACCTCGGTCTCCAGCCCCACCTGCTGACGGACCAGGTCATCTCCGACATTCTCGGACTGGTGGAGCGTCACCGCAGCCGGGTGGACGTGCGGGCCATCGCCCCCACCGTCGAGTGGCGTTCGAGCGCCAGCACCCTGACGACGTCCGGGGAGACCCCGGACTCGTCCTTCCTCGCGGTGTAGCGCCTCTGTTTCCCCTGTAGTTTCCTGGGCCGATGCCGCCCCGCAGAACACGTCGCCGCGCGCGCCGCCGATCATCTGCCCGTCCGATCATCGTCCTGGTCGCTGCGGTGGTCGTGCTCGCGATCCTCGTGGGTGGTCTCACCCAGGTTTCACGCCAGTCGGAGGGCTACCGCACCACCTCCGACCGCGCCCTGGCGGCGCAGGGCACCGTGGCGGCGGATCAGTCCAACGCAACCTCGGTCACGGTGCGCAGGGTCCTCGACGATCTGCCGTCGCAGACCCGCCAGGGACTGCAGGCGACACTGGACAGCGCCGTGCAACAGACGAGCCTCGAGTCGGCCCGGGCCGAGATTGCCGGCGGGGTCGACACCGCTGGGCCCGGTGGCGACCCAGTTCGCTGCCGTCTTCGCCGACCGGGCCGAGGCCATGACCCAGCTGCGTGCCGCGGTGTACGGATTCCTCGGCATGCAGCCGATTGCCCCCGCCAACGCGCCGGCGACTGCGACAGCCACCGCCACCGACACTGCAGCCGCCGTCACGAGCGCGGCGCCGGTGCTGTCCGCGACCCAGGCCACCAACCGCATCGCCGCGGCCGGCGCGCTCCTCACGCGTTCGGACGCGCTCTACCGATCGGTGCGGCGGTCGCTCGCCACCGCCGCTGGGCACGGGACACTTCCCCGCTCGGTCTGGGTGGCCGACCCCCAGGTCTGGCAGGTCGGGAGCGTGGCCGCCCAGGTCGATCTCCTGGCCACCTCCCCCACGCTGGCCGCGACGCACTACGTGGTCCTGCGCACCGTGCACCTGAGCCCACCTGCCCTGCCCACGCCGCAGGGCGCCCCGGCGAACGTGTCCGTCCTCAGCCCGACATCCCAGATCGGCGTGACGGTCGTGCTGGCCAACCAGGGCTCGTCCGACGAGCCGCACGTCACGGTCCGCTTCTCGCTGGCGAACCAGGCCACTGGCGCCACGACGAGCCAGGACGCGGACGACGTCGCTCCTCCTCGCCGCGTCGGTGACCCTGCCCGAGGTCACCCTGCGCGTCAAGCCGTCCACCTCGTATCTCCTCACGGTGCAGCTGATCCTTCCCGCTGGTCAGACGCTCCTCGCCGGCACCGCCACCCAGGTGCCCTTGCAAGTGGCCCCCGGCACCTGAGCCGCCGGGAGCGGTCGGAGCCGCTCGATCCTCGTGTCGACCCCACCTGTTCCTGGTCCTAGGATCGAGACGCACCGAAATCAGGAACTGGAGGGCTCTGCACGTGGCCGAGAGCATCACGATCACCGACAACAGGAATGGCGAGACTCTGGAGATTCCCATTGTCAACGGTGGAGTGTCCGCCAGCGAGTGGTCGAAGCTCCTCCCGGGCGTCTGGTTCTTCGACCCGGCGTTCATGTCCACGGCCGCCTGCGAGAGTGCCATCACGTACCTGGACGGCGACGCCGGCATTCTGCGCTATCGCGGGTATCCCATCGAGCAGCTCGCTGAGAATTCCACCTACCTCGAGGTGGCCTATCTCCTCTTGAACGGCGAGCTCCCCAACGAGGTGGAATTCGAGGCCTGGCGCCACGAGATCACCTACCACACCTTCATTCACGAGAACGTCCGCAAGCGCTTCCTCGAGGGCTTCCACTACGACGCCCATCCGATGGGAATGCTGGTCTCCGCCGTCGCCGCCCTCTCAACGTTCTACCTGGACGCCAAGGAGATCTTCGATCCCGAGTCGCGCCGGAAGCAGATCATCCGGCTGATCGCCAAAATGCCGACCCTGGCCGCGGCGGCCCATCGCTTCAGCGTCGGCATGCCCTTCGTCTACCCGGACAATTCCCTCGACTTCGCCGACAACTTCCTCTCCATGCTCTGGAAGGTGGCCGAGCCGCACTACGAGGCGGATCCGGTGCTGGCACACGCCCTCGACGTGCTGTTCATCCTGCATGCCGACCACGAGCAGAATTGCTCCACGACGGCCATGCGGGTGGTGGGCTCGTCGCATTCCGATCCCTACTCGGCCACCGCCGCCGCGGCCGCCGCGCTGTACGGCCCCCGCCACGGAGGGGCCAACGAGGCCGTCATCCGGATGCTGACCGACATCGGCAGCGTCGAGAACGTCCCCGACTTCATCAACACGGTCAAGAGCGGTCAGGGCGGGCAACGGCTGCAGGGCTTCGGCCACCGGGTGTACAAGAGCTACGACCCCCGGGCGAAGATCGTCAAGCAGATTGCCTACGACGTGTTCGAGGTCACCGGGAAGAACCCTCTGCTCGACATCGCCCTCAAGCTCGAGGAGATCGCGCTGAGCGACGAGTACTTCGTCTCGCGCCACCTCTACCCGAACGTCGACTTCTACTCAGGTCTCATCTACCAGGCGATGGGATTCCCGCTCGAGATGTTCACGGTCCTGTTCTCCATCCCCCGCACCACCGGATGGCTGGCCCACTGGCAGGAGATGCTCGACCAGGACTCCAAGATCGCCCGCCCGCGCCAGCTCTACATCGGCTCGGAGCCCCGCGACTACACGCCGATCGGGAACCGCTGAGCCGCTAGCTGCTGACTCACCCGCCGGTCCGCCGGCGCATGCGGACCAGTCCCTCCTGCACCATGGAGACGCACAGGCGTCCCGAGCGGTCGAACAGGAAGCCCCGCGCCAGGCCCCGCCCCTGGGCGGCGACCGGCGACTCGGTGTCGTAGAGCAGCCATTCGTCGGCCCGGAAGGGCTGGTGGAACCACATGCAGTGGTCCAGGCTGGCGCCCATGAACGTCCGGGTCGTCCCAGCTCGTCTCGTGCGGGGCGAGGATGGTGTCGAAGAGCGACATGTCGGAGGCGTAGGTCGCCACGCAGGCGTGGAGCAGCGGGTCGTCGGGGAGCTCGCCGTCGGCCCGGATCCAGAGGCGCTGGTAGGGCTCGCTCACCTCCTTGGAGTGCCACGGGAGATCCCCGATGTGGCGCTGGTCGATGGGGTGGGGCCGGTCGAACCACTCCTTCAGCTCCTCCTTCCAGGGCTGCAGCCGCTCGAAGAGGGGTGCCAGCGACTCGGGTTCGGGCACCTCGGGCATCGGGATCTGGTGCTCCAGGCCGGCCTCGAGGTCGTGGAAGGAGGCCGACAGGTTGAAGATGGCCCGCCCGTGCTGCACCGCCACGACGCGACGGGTCGTGAAGGACCGTCCGTCACGGATCCGGTCCACCTCGTAGAGGATCGGGCACCTTCGGGTCGCCCGGTCGCAGGAAGTAGGAGTGCAGCGAGTGCACCCGTCCGTGCTCGACCGTGCGCCCGGCCGCCATCAGCGCCTGCGCGGCGACCTGGCCGCCGAAGACGCGCTGGCGCTCCTCGTTCGGCTGGATGCCCCGGAAGATGTTGACCTCAATGGGTTCGAGGTCAAGCAGATCGACGAGGAACTCCAAGGACGCGCTCATGCGCCCATGTTCGCAGGCCGCCGCGGCAGCCGTGGCAGGAGCACGCGCGCCGCGGACCCCAACTACCCTGCGGCGGCGTGACGGCAGAGAAGCAAGACGGCGAGCTCGTGTTCCCCGCCGGGTTCACCTGGGGCGTGGCCACGGCGGCCCATCAGATCGAGGGCGGCAACGTCAACAACGACTGGTGGGCCTGGGAGCACAACCCGGCGTCGGGCACGCTCGAGCCGAGTGGCGACGCGTGCGACTCTTTCAACCGCTGGCGCGAGGACGTCCAGCTCGTGGCGGACATGGGACTCGGGGCGTACCGCTTCTCGCTCGAGTGGAGCCGCATCGAGCCGGCCGAGGGCGAGTTCTCCATCGCGGCGCTCGAGCACTACCGGCGCATGTGCGCGGCCTGCCACGGCCACGGGATCCTGCCCGTCGTCACGTTCCACCACTTCACGACCCCGCTCTGGCTCACCGCCCGCGGCGGGTGGGAAGCGCCCGATGCCCCGGAGCGCTTCGCCCGTTTCGTCGAGCGTGCGGCGGCGTACCTGGGCGACCTCATCGGGTGGGCCTGCACCATCAACGAGCCCAACGTCGTCGCCGTCATGGGGTACTTCCAGGGCGAGTACCCGCCGGGCGTGAAGGACGACTTCGCCCGCTACGCGGCGGTCAACGAGGCGATGGTGCGCGCCCACCGGCTGGCCGTCGACGTCCTGCGCGCCGGCCCGGGGGACTTCCCGGTCGGCCTCACGCTCTCCATGGCGGAGATCACGGCCACCGAGGGCGGGGAGTCGCTGCGCGACGCCGCCGAGGAGATGCTCGAGAACGTCTTCCTGCGCGCCACCGGTGGCGACGACTTCGTCGGGGTGCAGTGCTACACCCGCATGCACTTCGGCCCCGACGGGCTGGCGCCCAACGACCCCGACGTCCCGCTCACCCAGATGGGCGACGAGCGCTGGCCCCAGGCGGTCGAGCACACGGTGCGCCGGGCGGCCGCGGTGAGCGGCCGGCCGGTCGTGGTCACGGAGAACGGGATCGCCACGGCGGACGACGCCGAGCGGATCGCCTTCGTGTCCGACGCCCTCCGGAGCGCGCACCGCTGCCTGGAGGAGGGCATCGACCTGCGGGGCTACTTCGTGTGGAGCCTGCTGGACAATTTCGAGTGGCACCTCGGCTACGGCCCCAAGTTCGGGCTGGTGGCGGTGGCCCCGGGCACCTTCGAGCGCCGCCCCAAGCCGAGCGCGCACTGGTTCGGCGAGGTGGCCCGCAGCAACCGCTTGCGCAAGGGAGGTGCACTGACGGCCGTGCACGGGCTGAAATTGGCCGCCGGGCTAGGGTTGCGCCGTGCCGATTCCGACCGCGGCGTGCAGCGTGCGCTCGGCGAGGCTCCCGTGACTGAGCACGGCGGCCACCCCCCCGTCTCGCATATCTGGTCGTCGGATCAGGCGCTCTACGCGCGCATCCGGCAGATCATCGCCCACCCGTCCAGCGTGAAGCTGATCAAGTACGCCTCGGTCTCGGTGATCTCGACGATCGTGTCGCAGGTCACCCTGATCCTGTTCTTCGGCGTGTACCACGTCATGTCCGAGGTGCCGGCCAACATCGTGGCCAACGTCCTCGCCACCGTCCCCTCCTACGTCCTCAACCGTCGTTGGGTCTGGGGCAAGAGCGGCAAGTCCCACTTCTGGAAGGAGGTGGCGCCGTTCTGGATCCTGTCCTTCGTCGGGCTCGCCTTCTCGAGCCTGGCGGTGTGGCTGGCGGGTGAGTTCGCCCGGTCCCACCACCTGCACCACCTCGGGCACGTCGATCCTCGTGAACCTGGCGAACCTGCTGTCCTTCGCCATCCTGTGGATCGTGAAGTTCGTGATCTACAACAAGCTCTTCCACATCGACCCGGTCGAGTTCGAGGAGCACCACGCCGAGAAGGTGGCCGCCGGCTCCGACGTTCCGCACGCCCGACTGAGCCGGGGCGGCGCCGGGATTCAGTCCCGGAAGTTGTTGAACTGCAGCGGTATGCCGAAGTCCTCCGCCTTGCACTTGGCGATCACCTCTTGGAGGTCGTCGCGCTTCTTGGCGGTGACGCGGAGCTGGTCGCCCTGGGTCTGCGACGACACCCCCTTGAGCCCGAGGTCCTTGATGAACTTGTTCAGGCGCTTGGCGTGATCCGACGAGATGCCGGCCCGGATGGCGATCTTCTGGCGGGACGTGCCCTTCTGGGCCTCCTCGACCTTGGCGTCCTCGAAGGCCTTCAGCGACACCTGCCGCTTGACCAGCTTCTCGTCGAGGACCTGGTGGAGCGCCCGCAGGCGGTCTTCGGTCGAGGAGCGGAGCACGAGCTCGTTCTCGCCGAGCTCAATGGCCGAGTCGGTGTTCTTGAAGTCGAAGCGGGTGGCCGCCTCGCGGTTGGCCTGGTCGACGGCGTTGCGCACCTCTTGCATGTCGACTTCCGAAACGATGTCAAACGTAGGCATGAAGCCAGCGTACCGGCGCCGCCGGCCGCTCGGGGGTGCCCGGCCCGGCTAATCTCGCACGCTGCGGGTCGGTGTCCGAGTGGCCAAAGGAAACAGGCTGTAAACCTGTCGGTTAACACCTACGGAGGTTCGAATCCTTCCCGGCCCACGCATTCCCGCCAGCGCCCGACGCCCGGGTCACGGCCGGCCCTTGGCGACCCGGCGGCTGGCGTTACAATGCTGTTTCGGATCGATTGCGGGCACTCTCCCCGGGCGAGAGCCCGTTCCTCCCCCCACCGGGCTGCAGCGCCCGGACATGACAAGCGAGACTGACTACTCCGTGGACGAGAGCGCGATGTCGACGTCAACACCGGTTCTCGACCGGGCCAGCGCGCGCCGGCGCCGCTGT
>CAVWKX010000031.1:0-67629 GCA_963755655.1 uncultured Acidimicrobiaceae bacterium | reverse complement strand
TAGCAATACGTAGGTTTCTCCCGTACCTTACTGGTTCAGTTCAGTATTGCTGGGTCGGGTCCAGGCTCCCGGGTCCGCTATGTGGCGGTGCTCGACGGGCGGGGCGTGCTGCGCCTGGTGGCGCCTCTCATCGCCCGGGCGTTCGCCAGAATGGCAGACCGGGCGGCAGCGGGGTTGCGCCGCGTGCTGGCGTGACAGCAGCGTGGCTGGTCGGTGCGGTGGACGGCGCACTCGAGGCGAGCGTCGTTGGCAGCTTCAGCCGGCGCGGGTTCGTCGTGCGCGACCGCCTGGAGCAATGGCGCTCGCCGTTCGACCTCACCGGGCGCGTCGTCATCGTGACGGGCGCCTCGTCGGGGATCGGCCGGGCGGCCGCACTCGAGCTGGCGCGCCTCGGTGCCTCGGTGTGGCTCGTCGGTCGGGACAAGACGCGGACCGAGGCGGCCGCCCACGCCGCTCGCTCGTTCGGGACGGGCGCGGCCGTCGAGCCGGCCGTCCTCGACGTCGTCGACGACGACGCGGTGGACGCGTTCGCGGCCCGCGTCGCAGCGAGACACGAGCGGCTCCACGGGCTGGTCCACGCGGCGGGTGCGCTCTTCCCGACGTATCAGCGCGCGCCCGATGGTGGGGAGCTGACGGTGGCCACTGCGGTGCTGGCGCCTTTCCGCTTGACATGGCTGCTCAGCCCCCTCCTGCGCCGATCCGGCGATGCCAACATCGTGACGCTCTCCTCCGGGGGGATGTACACCCAGCCGTTCGACCTCGCCCGGTTGGAAATGCCCTGGGGGGAGTACCGGGGTACCACTGCCTATGCGCGGGCCAAGCGGGCGCAGGTCGTGCTGTCCCACGAGTGGGCCCGCCGCTGGGGCGGGGACGGTGTCGCCAGCTACGCCGCGCATCCTGGCTGGGTGGACACACCAGGGCTGGCCAGCGGACTGCCCTCGTTTGCCAAGCTGGGCCCGCTGCTGCGGACGCCCGAGCAAGGGGCCGACACGGTGGTCTGGCTGGCCTCCGGCGCGGCCAGGCGCCCCGATCAGCGGGACCCGCTCGTGGAGGGGTTCTTCCATGATCGGCATCGCCGGAGCGAGCACCACCTGCCCTGGACGGCCCGCGGTGCCGGCGCCGCGGAAGGTACACGGCTGTGGGAGTGGTGCCAGTCCCACACTGGCCTACGCGGCGAACCGCCTGGTCCGTCGAAGAACCGCCTGGTGCGTCGACGACGCCGGCCAAGGAATAGCCTCGGCGCCACCATGGTGACGCTGGACCATCTCATCCTGACCGTCAACGACCGGGAGGCCAGCGTCCGCTTCTACACGGAGATCATGGGCTTCGGCTGACGAGGGCGAGGACGGCCCGTTCTCGGTGATCCGGGTCAGCCCCGACACCACGCTGCAGCTGGCACCCTGGGGAACCGAGGGCGGCGACCATCTGGCGTTCGCCCTCTCAGCAGAGGAATTCGACGACGCGTTCGCCCGCGTGCGGACGGCCGGGCTCCCCTTCGGCGACTCGTTCCACGACGTGGGCAACATGCAGGGCCCCGGCGAAGAGATCGGCGCGCGCGGCACCGGCCCCACCGTCTACCTCTTCGACCCCAACGGCCATCTGGTCGAGCTGCGCCACTACTGACGCCGGTAGTGATCCGCTCCTGACCTGATCAGGCCGGCGCGTGCACCTCGAGCACGGTCGCCGAGCCCATGCCGCCGCCGGCGCACAGCGTCCCGACCCCGATGCCGCCGCCCCGCCGGCGCAGCTCGTGGATCAAAGTCACCAGAATGCGGGCGCCCGAGGCGGCCACCGGATGGCCGATGCCCGACAGCCCCGCCGTTCACGTTCACGATGTCGTGCGGGAAGCCGAGCTTGCGCGAGGAGGCGACCGCCATGGTGGCGAAGGCCTCGTTGATCTCGACCAGGTCGACGTCGGACTCGCTGAGCCCGGCCCGGTTCAGGGCCCGGGGCACGCACACGGTGGGCGCCAGCCCGGTGCGGGCCGGCTCGATACCGCACGAGTTCCACGACCGCACCGTCGCCAGGGGTTCCATCCCGTGCGCCTCGGCGTAGGCACGCGACACCAGCACGAGCGCGGCGCCCCCGTCGGCGATGCCCGACGAGTTCCCGGCGGTGACCTGGCCGTCGGGCCCGGTGAGCGACCGCAGGGCCGCCAGCTTTTCCAGCGTCGTGTCCCGGCGCGGGCGCTCGTCGACGCTGACGGTCACCGTCTTTCCTCGTCCCGCCGGCACGGTGACCGGCACGATCTCCTCGGCGAAGCGCCCGTCGTCGGTGGCCGCCACCGCCCGCATGTTGGAGTGGTACGACCACTCGTCCGACTCCTCGCGGGTGATGCCGCATTCCCGGGCCGTGTTCTCGCCCACCGTGATGAGCATGTTCGTGTTGGGCGCCTCGGGCGAGTCCGGGTGGCTCGGGGGCATGAACTGCTGCACGCCACCGAAGGGGAAGGGCGACTTCTCGAAGAGGAGCGGGGTGCGGGTCATGGACTCGATCCCACCGGCGACCATCGCGTCGGCCATGCCGGAGCGGATGTGGGCCGCCGCCTCCTGCACCGCCATCATCCCGGTGGCGCATTGGCGCTGCACGGCACCGCCGGGCGTGTCGGGCGGCAGGCCCAGGGCGTTGGCCACGTAGCGGGCGGTGCAGCCGCCGCCCCGCAGCACCTCGCCGAGCATCAGATCGTCGATGTCGTTCGGGGTCCAGGCCGGACGCATCGAGCACGCCGGTCACCGTCTGCATGCCGATCTCCTCAATGGTGAGCCCGGCCAGGGCGCGCCCGGAGCGCCCGATCGGGGTGCGGGTGGCCGCCACGATGACGGCATCGCTGGCTTCGGTCATGGAAATGTCCTCCTCAGGCCCGCACGAAGACGGGGATCGTGAACTCGTCGGAGATGGGTCGGAACGTGACCCGCAGCGGCATACCCACCTGCAGCTCGTCGAAGGGGCAGTCGACCACGTTGGTCATCATGCGCGGCCCCTCGGCCAGGTCGACGATGGCGGCGACGTAGGGCACGCGGTCACGGAAGGGTGGCATGTCGTTGCTGTAGATGACCGACCAGGTGTAGAGCGTGCCGTTGCCGCTGGCTTGGTACCACTCCACCTGCTCGCTCCAGCACTTCGGGCAGAAGGGCCGCGGATAGTAGGAGTAGGCGTCGCAGTCGAGGCAGTGCTTCATGAGGAGGCGCTCCTCCTTGGCCGCCTCCCAGAACGCAATGGTGTCGCCCTCCGGCGTGGGGAGGTCGAACCGGACCGTGCTCATGGCGCCTCCTCCCTCCGTCGGATCCCGTCGGCCGCGGCCCGCGGGCAATCACGCTGGTGCGCCCCGGGATTGACCCCCGGGGACGCATCGGCCATGCTGCAACGAACCTGACACCAGCGTCAACTTTGCTGTTCCGCACCGACCGAGACCTTGGGGGACCCGCAACCGTGTTGATGGACGATCACCTGGCCCGCATGGCCGAGGAATTCGGCGACCGCACCGCCTTCGCCGTGGTGGACGTCGGTGCCCTGACCTTCGCCGAATGGGACGGTGCGGCCAATGCCATGGCCCGCCGCCTCGTCGAGGCCGGGCTCGAGCCCGGTGGCCGGGTCGGCATCCACCTGCGTCCCGAGCTGGCGCTGCACTGGCTCGTCTCGTACTCCGCCGCCCACCGCGCCGGCGGCGTCGCCGTGCCGATGAACCCCCGCCTGGCCCCGGCCGAGGTGGCCCACATGCTCGAGCACTCGGGCGCCACCATCGTCGTCGCCGACGGGGACCTCCTGCGCAGCGACGGCGAGGCCGGGGCAAGCCGCCTCGTCGCCCTGATCGACGCCGGCGCGCGAGGCCGGGACGCCGCCGCCGGACGCCCCGGTCCTCTCCTGGGCCGAGGCGACCGCCGGGGACCGCTCGCCCTTCCAGGTGCCGCGTGACGTCCGAAGACCTGGCCGACATCCTCTACACCTCGGGCACCACGGGCCGCCCCAAGGGCGTGGCGGTCCGGCACTCCAACGGCTCCATGATCGGCAAGGTCGACCCCAACTGGACCGGTGCCGGGTGGCTGCACGCCAGCCCGCTCTTCACCTTCGCCGGCATCGCCCTCGTCTACACGCCGATGAAGCTCGGCCTGCAGGTGATCTACCAGCCGCGCTTCGACGCCGACCGCTGGCTGCGCGTGGTCGAAGAGGAGCGCCCGATGGCCGTCTTCCTCGTGCCCACCATGGCCCATCTGCTCATCGACAACCCGCGCTTCGACGACGCCGACCTGTCGTCGGTCCAGATGTGCTCGGTGGGCAGCGCACCGCTGGCGCCCGTACGTGGTCGAGCGCCTGCAGCAGAAGATGCCCGACGCCCTGGTCTCGAACAATTACGGCATGACCGAGGCCGGGTCGGCCTACTGCGTCATGCCCAAGGGCGAGGCCGTCAAGCGCCCCGGGTCGGTGGGCCAGATCGCCCCGCCAGCCGTCGTGCGCATCGTCGACGAGCACGACCAGACGCTGCCCCCCGGACGAGGTGGGCGAGGTGCGCCTGCAGATGCCGGGGCGCCAGCGCGAGTACTTCGCGGACCCCGAGGCCACGGCCGAGATGTGGCGGGACGGCTGGCTGGTCACCGGCGACCTCGGCAAGCTCGATGCCGACGGCTACCTCTACATCGTCGGCCGCTCCAAGGACGTCATCATCCGCGGCGGCAACAACGTCCACGCCACCGACGTCGAGCACGCGCTGGTGCAGCACGAGGCCATCAAGGAGGTGGCCGTGGTCGGGGCGCCCCATCCCGTTCTCGGCGAGGATGTGGTGGCCTTCGTCGTGCTGCACCCGGGCGTCAGCGCCGACACCGAGGAGCTGCGCGCCTTCGGGCTCGAGCACTTGGCCGACTACAAGGTCCCGCGCCAGTTCGTCTTCGTCGACGAACTGCCCCGGAATCCCGACGGGCAAGGTCGTCAAGCCCGAGCTGCGCGCCCGCCTGGCCGCAACGTCCGGCTGACGCCGCGTCAGTCGCAGCGAGACCCTGCGTACGCATCCAGCGTCACGCGTGACGCGCCGATGAACTCTGCCGGATTTCTCGGTTCCCGGTCCCGGGGCTGTCACAGCGCCTCGTATACTGGCCACACCATGACGGAGCGGAACGCGATGCACGGCCGGCTGTACCTGTGTCGGCGGGAGGGCAACTCCCTCGGTCAGTCGCGCCTTGCCATGTCCGAGGTACAGATTTGCGGCATCCCCAAGCTGAGCCTGGGGGAGGTGGCCCCGACGCCGTAGCGGACTCTTACCAGTCCCGTCGTCGAGGAGCCGCTTCCCATCCGGGAAGCGGCTTTTTTGCATTCAAGGGCCGGGGAGGAGTCGGGAGGGAACGACCATGTACACGATCGAGAATTCGAAAGAGACAGCCACCATGGCAATGGACCTCTGCCCGCGCTGCCAATTCCATCCGGTGTCGCCGCGGGCCGAGGGCTACTGCTCGTGGGACTGCTACGACGCCGACGACGAGGAAGAGGACGACGCCGAGGAGGACGAGAGCACCGGTGAGCAGGCAGCCTGAAGGCTGACGCGCCGGCCCTCGGTTCCCCTGCCGCGCCCATTCGCTCAGGTCGCCTCGTCCGGGAAGCGCAGGCGGGCCAGCTGCGTGGACTGCGCCACCATGTGGCCCCGGCTGTCCCACAGCACGCAGGTCTCGTCGACCATCCCGTCGGCCACGAGCCCGGCCGCCATGCGGATGGCGAGCCAACCGGGCGCTGGACGTGCCCGGACGTAGGCCGACATCTGCAGGGTCGGCACCCATCCGGTCGAGCCGATCATCAGGGTGGCCGGAGGGATGGCGTCGACGAAGAACAGCAGTGACAGGGCGTCGGGCTCCCGCCCGTCGGCCAGGCGCGTCCAGCCCCGCAGCTCGGCCTTCGTGCCTGGCCGTTGGGGAGAGGCGCCGAAGGGCATCGTGGCCGGGTCGAGCCGCTGCTCCAGGACGTCCATGATCCCGACGTAGGCACCGGTGGGCATGTTCGCCGTCAGCCGGACGCAGTCGTCGGGGGCCGGGGCCTCGAACGGAGGGGTGCCGTCGTAGCGGACCGCAGGCTCGTCGGGGAGGTCGCCGAGCACCAGCACCGCGTCGACCAGGTCGTCGGCGCCCTGGGTCAGCTCGGCCCGCACATGGGCGGCCGTGCGCCCGCGGCGGAGCACCGTCGTCCGCACCGTGGCGGGTCCGAGCGCGGGCGGACGCAGATAGGTGATGGAGGACGCACAGCACCTCCCACGAGGGAGCACCGGTTCTGTGGGCGGCGACGCGGGCCGCCCGGCCCAGCAGCGCAAGGAGATAGCCGCCGTTCGGCTTGTCACCCACCGTCCACAGCGGGTGGATGTTGGTCGCGAAGAGGTCCGGCGCATCGGTCTCCTCCACGGCCGTGGCCGCATCGAAGGAGATGTCGTCGGGCCCGGACATGCGGTGGACGCTACCGGCGGCGATGATGGCGCATGACCTTCGACATGGAGGGCACCTTCGGCGACGATTACCTCTACTTCTACGAGGAGTCCATCGACGACGCGCACTCGGACGCCGACACGGCCGAGATCCTCGGCCTGCTGGACCTTCCCTCCGGCTCCCGCATCCTCGATGCGCCCTGTGGCCACGGGCGCATCGCCCGCCGGCTGGCCGCGGCGGGCATGGAGGTGACGGGCGTCGATCTCACACCGGCGTACCTGGAGCAGGCCCGCGCCGATCCGCACCTGCTTCCGGACGCCGTCACCTACCTCGAGGGCGACATCCGCGCCCTCCCCGTCGACGGGCCCTTCGACGCCGTGGTCTGCTGGCTGAACTCGTTCGGCTACTACGACGACGACGACTGCCGTCGCGTCCTGCGCGAGTTCCACCGCGTGCTCCGTCCCGAGGGCAAGGTGGCGATCGACACGATGCACCACGACGGCGGCGTGCGTCACTTCACGCCGGCGCCCGACGCGGTCGTGGTCCAGCGCGGCGACGACACCATGGTCGAGGTCTCGACCTTCGACCCGCTCCGCGGGCGGATGGTGATCGAGCGCACGGTGTACCGAGCCGGCGCCCGCCACCGTGCCGCCTACTTCGTCCGGCTCCCGACTCCGCCCGAATGGGTGGTCTGGCTCGAAGCAGCCGGTTTCCACGACGTGGAGTTCCGGGCCGGTGGCGGAGGCCCGCTCGAGCTCGACAGCTGGGAGCTCGTGGTGACGGCCGTTGCATGAAAACCATTCGACGGCGCCGTCTCGCGACCTACGCTGACCTGCAAGCAAGCCTGAGAAGACGAGGGGGCGGTTATGCCGAAATTCCGGATGTTCCTTGTTGCTGCGGCCGGCGCACTGATGGTGCTCGCGGGGCCCTTGGCCTTCTCGTCGGTCCCCGCCGGCGCCAGCAGTCACGCCACAGCACTCACGAGTCCGCCGACCGTGGCCGCCACGAACTGGACGAACGACAACGCCGCAGCGGGATCCGGCTCCAACTCGCTGAACAACGTCTCCTGTACGACCTCTGCCTTCTGCATGGCCGTCGGCCCCGAGAACTCCGGCACCGGTGGCGGGACCTTCATTCAGGAGTGGAACGGCACGAAGTGGACGGTGGTGCCGAGTGTGAACGCTCCGGCGACCACCGGGGACTTCCTCAGCTCGGTGTCGTGTGTGGGCACCACCTTCTGCATCGCCGTGGGAGGTTCCGGCACCGGGACCCGGTCGCCGAGACCTGGAACGGCACACAATGGACGTTCGTCACCGCGGTTGCTCCGGCCGGCAGCACGACCACCAGCCTCTCCTCGGTCTCGTGCGTGACCGCCACGACCTGTGAGGTCCTGGGCACCTCCACCGTCGGCAGCACGAGCACGCTCTTCGGGAACCAGTGGAACGGCACCACCCTCGCGGCGACGACTGCGGCCACCCCGACTTCGACCGACACGACCCCCGTTCCGAGCGCGTCCGGCATGGACTGCGTCACGGCCAGCTGGTGCATCGCGGTCGGTGTGAGCGACACCCAGGCCCCCACGGGACGTCCTTCGGCGAGCTCTGGAACGGCACGGCCTGGACCCTCCAGACCATGCCGCTCCCCTCGACGGGTGTCGGAAGCCAGCTGACCGCGGTGTCATGCGCCGGCGTTTCCTTCTGCCAGGCGGTCGGCCAGGTCAACCTGACCGGTCCTCTGTCGCAGAACCTGATTGAGAACTGGAACGGCACGCAATGGGCGCTCACGTCCACCGTGCCGGACACCTCCGCCACCCAGAACAACGGCCTGAAGGGTGTGGACTGCTTCAGCGCCACGACGTGCAGCGCGGTCGGCTCGGCCGCCGCCACCACGGGTCCGACCCCCGCCAGCCTGGCCCTCACGTGGAACGGGACGGCCTGGTCCATCGTGTCCAACACGCCCAACCAGGGCACAGTCCAGACATCGCTGGCCGGCGTGTCCTGCGTGACGGACTGGTCCTGCGTCGCGGTGGGGCTCTACGGGTCCGGCGTGTCCACGAACTCAGCGTTCGCCATGGCCGCACCCATCTCCCGTACCGGGTACCGCTTCGTCGCCTCCGACGGCGGGGTCTTCAACTACGGCTCGGGGGCACCCTTCCTCGGCTCCATGGGCGGCACGCCGCTCAACAAGCCGATCGTCGGCATGGCCGTGATGCCCGGTGGAGACGGCTACTACCTGGTGGCATCCGACGGCGGGATCTTCTCCTTCGGCAGCGCCCAGTTCTACGGATCCACGGGCTCCATGCATCTCAACCAGCCGATCGTCGGGATGGCCATCACCCCGGACGGGGCGGGCTACTGGCTCGTGGCCTCGGACGGCGGCATCTTCAGCTACGGCGACGCCCAGTTCTACGGCTCGACGGGCAGCATCAAGCTGAACAAGCCGGTCGTCGGTATGGCGTCCACCCCGGACGGCAAGGGGTACTACCTCGTCGCCTCCGACGGTGGCATCTTCAACTACGGAGACGCCGTGTTCCAGGGCTCGACCGGTTCGATCACCCTCAACAAGCCGGTCGTCGGCATGGCGGCCCCGGTCGCGGGTGGCTACTACCTCGTCGCCTCCGACGGCGGGATCTTCAACTACGGGCCGCCCTTCTACGGGTCCACCGGTTCGATCAAGCTCAACAAGCCGATCGTGGGGATGACCGCCGTCTCCAACGGCTACTACCTGAGCGGCTCGGACGGCGGGGTGTTCACCTACCCGTCGACGAACGGACCGACCTTCTACGGCTCCACGGGCTCCATCGTGCTGAACCAGCCCATCGTGGGTATCGCCGGATAGGAGGCCCGCCCGCCGGGGCCAACTTGCTCGGATCCCGGGCGGCCTCCCTCCGGAGGCTGCCCGAGACCGGGCTGTAGAGTCAGAGGTCCATGAGCAGCGGTATTGCAGCCTGGGGAACGTATCTGCCCTTCTGGCGACTTCAGCGTTCGGCCATCAAGGGCGTCCTGGGCAGTGGTGGCGGCCGGGGGACCCGGGCCGTGGCCTCCCACGACGAGGACACGACCACGCTCGGCGTGGAGGCGGGCCGGCGCGGCATTGGCCGCAGGCCCCGGGGCGGGCGTCGTGCAGGACCTGTTCCTGTCGACACCGGACCCGCCGTATCTGGACAAGACCAGCGCCACGACGGTGCACGCCGCCCTGGGGCTCGGACGCGGCTGCGGCGCCTACGACTTCACCGGCTCGTCGCGGTCGGCTCTCGGCACGCTGCTGCAGGCACTGGGTGCGGCCTCGGGGAGCGGTCGCACCACCCTGGCCATCGTCTCGGACCTCCGCACCGGCCTGGCCGGCTCGGCCGAGGAACGCGACAGCGGTGACGGCGCAGCCGCCCTCCTGTGCGCTCCCGACCGTGCCGTCGCCGAGCTGATCGGACGGGGCGCGGCGAGCGACGAGTTCCTGGACCGCTGGCGCGTGCCCGGCGAGGCGGACTCCCACGTGTGGGAGGAGCGCTTCGGCGAGGAGCTCTACGTGCCGCTGGCCCGCGAGGCCTTCGCCGCCGCGCTCAAGGACGCCGGCCTGGCCGAGGGCGACGTCGACCACGCCATCGTGACCGGCCTGCATGTGCGGGCGGTCAAGGCGGTCACGAAGGGGCTGGGCGTCCGCGAGGGTGCCCTGGCCCCCGACCTCACGGGAACGCTGGGCAACCTGGGTGCGGCCCAGGCGGCTGTGGCGCTGTGCGACGTCCTCGAGCGCGCCGAGCCCGGACAGGTGATCGTCGTGCTGTCGCTCGCCGACGGGGCCGACGCGCTGGTGCTGCGCACCACCGAGGCACTGACCGCGGCCCAGGCGGCAAGGGCCGAGGCGGGCGTCCCGCCGGTGGCCGAGCAGGCGGCGGCAGGGCGTGACGATCTGCCGTATGCGACCTTTCTGACCTGGCGGGGCCAGATGCACCGCGAGCCCCCACGGCGCCCCGATCCCGAACGGCCCGGCGCCCCGACCGTGCACCGCTCCGAGCAGTGGAAGTACGCCTTCGCGGGCAGCCGCTGCCTCGTCTGTGGCTTCCGCCACATGCCCCCGACCCGGGCCTGCCTGTCCTGTCACACCATCGACCAGATGCAGCCCGAGCGCCTGGCGGACGTACCCGGCACCGTGGCCACCTTCACCGTCGACCACCTGGCCTTCAGCCTGTCGCCGCCGGTCGTCGGCGTCATCGTCGACTTCGACGGGGGCGGCCGCTACCGCTGCGAAATCACGGACGTGGTCGCCTCGGAACTCTCCATCGGCGATCGGGTGTCGATGACCTTCCGGCGCGTCTGGACGGCCCAGGGCGTGCACAATTACTTCTGGAAGGCCCGCCCGGCCCTCGAACGGACCGGTGCCGGCAGCGACGACGACGGCAACGTCGTGAACGAGAAGCCGTGACCGAGAGGCAAGGAGCGTAAGGCGATGGGTAGCAAGGGCATCCGCGACCAGGTGGCCGTCATCGGCATGGGCTGCACCCGCTTCGGCGAGCTGTGGGACAAGGGCGTCGACGACCTCCTGACCGATGCCACCACCGAGGCCGTCGCCTCGGTCCCCGGGCTCGAGCTGGCGGACATCGACGCGTTCTGGCTGGGCACCATGACCTCGGGTGTCTGCGGCACGACCCTCTCGCGCCCCCTGAAGATCGACTACAAGCCCGTCACCCGCGTCGAGAACTACTGCGCCACCGGCTCCGAGGCCTTCCGTAACGCCTGCTACGCGGTGGCGTCCGGTGCCTACGACATCGCCATGGCGATCGGCGTCGAGAAGCTGAAGGACACGGGCTACTCGGGTCTGACCGGCATCCGCGCCGTCGGTGACGGCACCGACCCCGGCCTGTCTTCCCCCGCCGCCTTCTCCTTCCTGGCCCCGTCCTACGGGCACAAGTACGGCGTGGACAAGGACCAGATGAAGGAGGTCATGAGCCGGATCGCCTTCAAGAACCACCAGAACGGGGCGCGTAACCCGCGGGCCCAGTTCCAGAAGGAAGTCTCGATGGAGACGATCAGCAAGGCACCGCTGGTCGCAGGCGACCTCGGGGTCTTCGACTGCAGCGGCGTGAGCGACGGCTCCGCCGCCGCCATCATCTGCCGCGTCGAGGACGCCCACAAGTACTGCGACAACCCCCTGTACGTGAAGGCCCTGGCCTTCGTGGCCGGTCCCGCCGCCGGCCCCATCGACCCGGCGTACGACTACACGACCTTCGAGGAGGTCGTGCGCTCGGCGGCCGACGCCTACGCGCAGGCCGGGATCACCGACCCCCGGGCGCAGCTCGCCATGGCGGAGGTGCACGACTGCTTCACGCCGACCGAGCTCGTCCTGATGGAGGACCTGGGCTTCGCCGAGCGGGGCACGGCGTGGAAGGAAGTCCTGGCGGGCACCTTCGACCGCGACGGCGAGCTGCCGGTCAACCCCGACGGTGGCCTGAAGTCCTTCGGCCACCCGATCGGCGCCTCCGGGCTGCGCATGCTCTTCGAGTGCTGGCTCCAGCTGCGTGGCGCCGCCCCGCCCGACCGCCAGATCGACACGGTGGCGTGCCGGTCGCACGCTCGGGCTCACCCACAATCTGGGGGGCGCCCCCGGCGAGGGTGTCAGCTTCGTGGGCATCGTCGGCACCGAGCTCGGCTGATGGCCACCTCGACTGACGAGAGCCCCGGCATCGACCTCCTGGCCGAGACCGAGGACCAGGCGGCACTGCGCCAGCTCGCCCGCGACGTGGCCGAGCGCGAGGTGGCGCCACGGGCCCACGACGCCGACGAGGCCGGCGCCGTGTCCCCCGAGATGCGCAAGGCCCTGGCCGCGGCCGACCTGCTGCGCATCACGGTGGGGGAGCAGTGGGGCGGCATGGGCCTGGGCGACGTCGAAGCGTCGATCGTCCTGGAGGAGATCGCCCGGGCCGACGTGTCGTCGGCCATCTGCTGCCAGCTCACCTTCAACGGGCCGCCACGGGGGATCGAGCACCTCGGTCCCGATGCCATGAAGGAGCGCTGGCTCCCGGCGGTGGCCGACGGGGACGCGTTGATCAGCATCGGCATCACCGAGCCCGATGCCGGCTCGGCCGTGCAGAACATGCGCGCCGCGCTGGTGGAGGACGGCCCCGGGCGCTGGCGCCTCAACGCCTACAAGAACTACTCGACGCTGGGCGACGTGGCCCAGGGCGTGTTGGTCTGGTGCCGCTGGCCGGGCGGCGAGGGCGCCAAGGGGATCGGTGCCGTCATCGTGCCGACCGACCGCGAGGGTGTCTCGATCACCGGGCGGCACAAGGGCATGGGCATCCACGCCGCGACCGAGGCCGAGCTGGCCTTCGACGGCGTCGAGATCACCGCCGACGACATCCTGCTCGCCGGCAACCCGTCGGACACCTCGGCCTTCAAGGTCTTGCTGTCGCACCTCAACCACGAGCGCTGCGGCAACGCCTCCATGTGCATCGGGGCGGCACAGGGCGCGCTCGAGCACGCCGTGCGCTACATGAACGAGCGCGTCATCGGGGGCCGCCCGCTGGCCGAGCTGCAGGGGCTGCAGTGGAAGCTCGCCGACATGGCGGTGCAGTTGGAAGGCGCCCGGATGCTGCTGGCCCGGGCCGTGCGGCTGGCCGGTCCCCACGGGACCCCGCCGGCGCTCGAGACGGCCATGGCCAAGACGGCCGCCAACCTCGCGGCCAAGTTCGTCTGCGACGAAGCCATGCAGATCCATGGTGGCTACGGCTATTCGCGCGAGTACCCGCTGGAACGGGCCTACCGCGACATCCGGGGCCTGTGCTTCGGCGCGGGCACGGTGGAGGCGCAGCGCAACTACATCGGCCTGCGGGTGGCCGCCGGCGCTCGCACCGGCTCACCCGGTTGGCGGGCCCCGCTGGCCGGGTCATGACCCAGCGTCTGCTGAGTCCTCCCTAACCTGAGCTCATGGCAACCAGACCGGTGGTGGACCACGGCCGCTGCGAGGCCGAGCGGGACTGCGTGCCGATCTGCCCCTACGACGTCTTCGAGGTGCGGAGGATGGATCCCGACGACTTCACGGCGCTCGGGATGCTGGGCAAGCTCCGGTCGACGGCGCACCGCCGTATGACCGCGTACACGGTGCGCGCCGACCAGTGCCATGAATGCGGATTGTGCGTGACCGCCTGCCCACGAAGACGCCATCACCTTGGTGCCGGAGGCCGATACCTGAACAAGCGGCCTCAGCGGCCGTGTCATGTGTCGCTCAGGTCTGTAACTGACCCCGGCGCACTCGGGCCTGCGCGATGTCCTGGAGCCGTGATTGCGCGACGAGCCATTCGCTCGAGCGTCCCACGCGACCCTCAGAGATCAGGTGGTGCTCTCCCGCCGGTCCGTCGGTGCGGCCCCCACACGTGTGGCAGACCGGTATCCGCCCATTCGTCTCGGGCGCGTGATGCTCGTCGAGCTGCGCCGCAACATGCGAACACTCAGATGAGGTCATGATGCTCCTTTGTGGCGCTCGCCGGGCAGAACCAGCATTCCCGAGGGCGCCAACTCAACCTTACGCCCCAGGAGGCCTGCCGGCGACGGCCCGGCTCGTCACCTGATCGGGGCCTCAACAGGGACCCGTTGCCTCCAGCGCTTTACCCGGCTTCCCGGCCTTCACGTTGTTCGCCCACTGGCGGTCGAGGTGCGAGGTGTCGGTGCGGAGCACCCGCACTGCCGCCCGGCCTTCGCCGCCGTAGGTGTAGCCCTGCGTGTAGGCGGTGCCGCTGGGACTGTCGTCGACGTGGGTGGGTGTGCCACCGACGGGCTCGATACCGGTGTCCTCGTTCCAGTCGTTCCACGACGTGATCATGACGATGGGCAACGCTGGATCGACCTCCGGCAGGGCGACACACCGGAAGAGGTGGTCCAGGGTCGAGGCGGCACCTTCCCCGGGCAGCCACTGCCGGGGCTGGGCGGGGTGGTTCGTCGGCAGCCGGAACCCGCGGTCGTTGAAGCCCGACGAGACGTCGGGGATCACCGGCACCCGCCCGTCGGTCGCAGCGCTGTATTCGCTGAGGAGATGCCGCTCGTCGGCCACGATGTCGGTGCGCCCGGGATAGCCGGTGAAGTCCAGCGTCGGGCCCAGGAAGAAATCGGGATCCCCGTAGTAGTAGATGTACGACGTGATGGCGTCGAACTGCTCGATGCGCGCCACCTGCGGCGTCGTGGTGAGGACGGGGCCGGCCGGACTGGGGTTCTCGGGCGTCACTCGCCAGTAGACCTCGTCCCCGATGAAGAAGGGATTGAATCCCTTCGCCTCGAGCACCTTGCGCGCGCCCTGCAGCATGCCGGCGACGTCACCGGTCAACGTCCGGGTCAGGTAGAGGAAGACGACCGGTCGGCCGTGTATGCGGAGGTACGACGGATTGCGGAAGTAGTGCTTGGCGAAGGTCAACATGTCGGCGTCGAAGTGCAGCTCCATCTGAAAGTCGACCGGTGTGGACTCGCGGCCGGGGTCGAAGCCCAGATTCCAGGTCTCGTAGAACATGGCGAATTTCATCTGGGCGATGTTCGGCGCCGCCAGGAAGTCCCTCATCGCACCGTCCGCCGCTCGATAGTCCGCTCCCGAATAGCCGGGGTCGTAGGGCCACCAGTCGATGGCGAAGAAGTTGATCCCCGCCCGCACGAGCGTTCGTGATGTCACGGGCGGCGGTCCGGGGGCTCTGCGAATTCACCAGCGAGCCGGCAGGCTGCTGAGGCGGGACGAGGTGGGCGCGCAGGGTCCCGCCGGCGAGGTTCTCCGGGTTCCAGAGGTAGTAGTAGGCGCCGACGAGCGGTCGCACGCCGGGCGACGTGGCGACGACCGGTGTGCTGGCCGCCACGAGCAAGGTCAAGGCAAGGGCGGTTCCCAGGCAGCATCTCGCCACGATCCGCACGGCGGGATCCTAAGGGGTGGTCGCTCGTGGGTGAAGAATGCGGCATGGCCACGGAGGACCCTGAGGGCGGTCAACGGGATCCCTCGGTTCCTCTGCCGGCCCGAGAGTCCGTCCGGGTCCGTGTGGCCCATTTGCGCGAGCGGGCGGAGCACACCCGGGCCGGGATCGAAGCCCGTCGGGCCGACTCGGATTCGATCGCCACCGCATTCGAGGCCCTGGAGCGAGACGCCCAGAGCGGTGGCGGCGTGCTGGCCGCAGCGGTGGCGTTCCGCCTCTTCATGTTCCTGGTTCCCTATGCCTTCGTCATGGTCACTGGGTTCGGCTTGGCCTCGACAGCGGCTGGGCAGGATCCGGGGGACGCCGCCCGCTCGGCAGGCATCAGCGGATTGTTCGCGACTGCGGTCACGAGCACCAGTACGCCGTCGTTGGCCAACCGCCTCATTGCGCTGTTCGTGGGCGGGTTCGCCCTCGCCTTCACGGCCCGTTCGTTCGTCGGGGTCCTCTGGGTCGTGCATCGCCTGATCTGGAGGGTGGAACCGACACGGAAGCCCACGCCCTGGGCTCCGCTGATCCTCGTCGGCTTCGTCTCCGTGCTCTTCGGCGTGGCCGATCTGTTTGCCTGGGTGGGCTCGCAGTCGCTCGGACTGCGCATCCTGGCCTTCTTCTTGACGATCGTCGTCTCGGGCGCCGCCTGGTTCCTGGCCTCCTGGCTGTTCCCGCGCGACGAGTGCGCGTTATGGGCCCTCCTGCCCGGAGCGCTCATCGTCGGGGTCGGCGTGGGCGTCCTGCAGCTCCTGACCATCACCTACGTCGTGCACGTCGTGACGCGGAAATCCGCCCTGTACGGGGCCATCGGCATTGCACTGGCGCTGCTGCTCTGGACCTACTTCGCGGGGCGCTTGATCACCGCTGCCATCGCGGCCAACGCGTCACTGTGGAAACACCGGACGGGCGAGGAGCGTGACGTCGCGATCGCCCCCGATCTCTTCTCGCCTCCGGGCTCAGCCTCCGACAGCGGCGTGGGCGAACTCTGACCAGAGGGCCACCCACTCCTTCCACACCGGAGGCGGGTAGTCATGACCCATGCCGTCGATCTCTACATAGCGCGCACCCGGAATGACCTCGGCGGTCTGGCGGCCTCCGCTCGGACCGATGAGCGTGTCCCGGCTGCCGTGGATGACCAGGGTGGGGAGATGCAGCGCGGCGAGCGCGGCACTGCGCGAACCATCCTTCATGACCGCCTTCATCTGCCGCGCCACGCCCTCGGGGCAGAAGCAGCGGTCGTAGGCGGCGGCGGCCCGGGCCCGGATGGCATCGTCGTCGAGCCACTCGGGCTGCGACCCGTAGACGTGGAGGGCGGCGACCTGACGGTCGATGTAGTCCGCCCGAGAGGTGGCCGGTGGCGCCAGGAGGAATGCCAGCGCCTCCTTCGAGCTGTCGCCGTAGCCGGGCTCGCCGGTCCGGGACATGACCGACGTCAAGGAGAGGAGACGGTCTCTGTGGTCGAGCGCGAGGCGCTGGACGATCATGCCCCCCATGGAGCAGCCCATGACGTGCGCCTCGGTGACCTCCATGGCGTCGAGGACGGCGATGGCGTCATCGGCCATGTCGGCGAGCGTGTACTCGGAGTCGTCGAGCTTCGTCGAGAGGCCGACGTCGCGGTTGTCGAAGCGCACCACGTGGAACCCCTCGTCGGCAAAGAGCCGGCACCAGGCCGGGTCGTAGTTGAGGCTCTGTGATCCGAGACCGTTGACGAGAAGGAGGGTCGGCGCGTCCGGGTCGCCGAACTCCTCGTAGTAGATCTCGACCTCGCCGTTCCGCGCCGTGCTCATGCACTCTCGCTTTCCGTCTCGGACGTGCGCATGCCCGTCACCGCCTGGCCGCGGCCCGATGGTGACGTCGGATGGTGGCCGATCAGCGCTGCATCGACTTGGTCTCGACGAACTCCTCGAGGCCGTACTTGCCACGCTCGCGCCCGAAGCCCGACTGCTTGTAGCCACCGAAAGGCGCGCTCGGGTTGAAGTTCCCGCCGTTGATGTCGACCTGGCCGGTGCGCAACTGCCGGGCCACCCGCTCGGCCCGTGCCGAGTCGCCACTCCACACCGCGCCGGCCAGCCCGTAGGGCGTGCCGTTGGCGATCTCGATCGCCTCCTCCTCGGTGTCGTAGGGCATGAGGACGAGCACCGGCCCGAAGATCTCCTCCTTGGCGATGGTCATGTCCGGGGTGACGTCGGAGAAGACGGTGGGCTGCACGAAGAAGCCCTTGTCCAGGCCTTCCGGACGGTCTGCGCCGCCGACGATGAGCTTGGCCCCCTCGTCGATTCCCTTCTTGATGTATCCCAGGACCCGCTCACGCTGGACGCCGGACACGAGCGGCCCGATGAGCTTGCCCGCTTCGAACGGGTCGCCCGGAGCGAAACCGGCGGTGCCGGCGACGGCCAGGTCCTCGACCTCGGCCAGCCTGTCCCGGGGGACGAGCATGCGGGTGAGGGCCGAGCACGTCTGCCCTGAGTTCATGTAGCAACCGAACAGCCCGGCCGGCACGGCGGTGGCGAAGTCGGCGTCGTCGAGCAGGATGTTGGCGGACTTGCCGCCCAGTTCCAGCGAGACCCGCTTGACGCCCTCGGCGGCGAGCTCCATGACCCGTCGTCCCGCCCGAGTGGAACCAGTGAAGGAGACCATGTCGACCTTGGGGTGTGCCGCGATGGCCTCACCGACGACCGGGCCGACGCCACTGACGAGGTTGAAGACACCCGGCGGCAGACCCACCTCGTCGATCACGTCCGCCAGGATGAAGGCGTTGATCGGCGCCACCTCGCTCGGCTTCAGCACGACGGTGCAGCCGGCGGCCAGCGACGGGGCGACCTTCAGCACCACCTGGTACAGCGGGTAGTTCCACGGCGTGATGGCACCCACGACGCCGACCGGCTCGCGGACGACGAGGGAGTTCCCGATCTCTTCCTCCCACTGGAAGCTCTCGGCCGCGTTGGCGGCGTCGGCGAACGCGCCGGCCGGCAGGCCGACCTGAATGGACCCCGACAGCGTCATGGGCATGCCGACCTCGTGCGAGATGATCTGCGCGATCTCGTCTGTGCGGGCGCCCAGCGCTTCTCCGATGCGCGTCAGCAGCTTGCCGCGCTCCTCGCGGGACGTGGCCGCCCAGCTCGGGAAGGCGGCCGCGGCCGCTTCGACGGCCTTGTCGACATCCTCGGCCGTGCCCTCAGGAATGGTGGCGAAGACCTCTTCGGTGGCCGAGTCGATGACCTCCAGGTTGCCCTTGCCGGTCGAGGGGACCCAGGCCCCGTTGATGTAGATCTTGTCGCGCACGAGCATGGAAGCCCTCCCTGAACGTTGTGTGTGCAGCAGTCCCAAGCCTACCCAGGCGGCGAGGGCATCGCCCGAGGCGCGGGTTGAGTCCTTCTTGCCCAGGAGCGGGTGGTCGCCCATGCCGACGGGCTGCAGATGCTGGCCCAGCACCTCGTGGAAGTGGTCGGCCACCTCCTGGGGGGTCCAGCCACCGTCGCTCCACATGGAGGCGATCTGCCGGGGCGTCTGGAACAGGGTGTAGGCGAACCCGGTACGCCCCAGCACCTGCCCGTTGACGTAGGAGGCGCCTTCGGAGGCCAGGAACGCGACCAGGGGCGCGTTCAGTGCCGGATCCTGGTCGGCCGGTGGCTCCGAGCCCTTGTACAGGTTCTCGGTCATGCGGGTGACCCCCGCGGGGGCGACGGCATTGACCGTGATCCCGTACTTGCCGAGCTCGAGCGCCCACACGAAGGTCATGCCCATGATGGCGGCCTTGGCGGCGCCGTAGTTCGTCTGCCCGAAGTTGCCCCGGAGCCCGGCCGAGGACGTGATGTTCACGATGCGCCCGTAGCCGGCGTCCTTCATGATCGGGGCAGCGTGGCGGACCGTGTTGAACGTGCCCTTCTGGTGCACGGCGATGACGGCGTCGTAGTCGGCCTCGTCCATCTTGACGATCGTCCGGTCCCGCACGATCCCGGCGTTGTTCACGACGATGTCGATCGATCCGAAGTTGTCCACTGCGGCACCGATGATGCGGCCCGCGCCGTCGAAGTCGCTCACCGAGTCGTGGTTGGGGACGGCGCTGCCGCCGGCCGCCTCGATCTCCTTGCAGACCTGCGCCGCGGGGTCCTCCTCCGTGCCCGCACCACCGAGCGTCACGCCGACGTCGTTCACCACGACCTTGGCCCCCTCGGCCGCCAGGCAGAGGGCGATGTCCCGCCCGATGCCTCGCCCTGCACCTGTGACCACCGCCGCCCGACCATTGAGAAGTCCCATGGGCCCAGACAGTACTTCCCTGACAGCCGTGTCAGGCATTGCCTCCGGCGTTGTACGCTTCATGGCGACGACCGCCGGGCGAGGACGATCGCCCGCTCAGTTGCGAGGAGACCCGGGCAATGGCCTTCATAGAGAACGCACCAGAACAGATCGTGGCCGCGGCCAAGGAGCTCCTGGAGAAGGGGCTCGTGGAAGGCACGTCGGGCAACATCTCGGCCCGGATGGAGGACGGGAACATCGCCGTCACGCCGTCCTCGCTCGACTATCGGGTCATGACGGTGGAGGACATCGTCATCGTCAACCCGGCCGGCGACGTCGTGTCCGGCGAGCGCGGCCCGACGTCGGAGAAGTACCTCCACCTGGCGGCCATGAACGCCTACGAGGACATCGCGGTGTGCATCCACTCGCACGCCGTGTACGCCACCATGTTCGCCGTCGCCCACCAGGACATCCCGAGCTGTATCGACGAGTTCACCGTGTACCTCGGTGGCGACATCCGATGCACTGAATACTGTCCGAGCGGCTCGGCCGAGCTGGCCGAGCAGGTGGTGAAGGCCCTCGAGAGCCGCGGGGCCGCGCTCATTGCCAACCACGGCATGGTGGCCATCGGGACGACCATGCAGAAGACGATGCACAACACCGCCCTCGTGGAGCGCTCCGCCAAGATCATCTGGGGCTCCAAGCAGCTCGGCGGCATCTTCCCGCTGCCCGAGAAGGTCAACGAGAACTTCATGAGCATCTACCCCTACATGCGGTAGGCGGCATGAGCGAAGGAAGGATCCGCGCCCGGCTGGCCGAGCTGGGCCTGACGCTCCACGGCCCCCATCCGCCGCACGACCCGCTGGATGCGGTGGTCGTGCACGACGGCGTGGCGCGCACATCGGGGCAACTGCCCCGCATCGACGGGGAACTGACGTGCCTCGGGCGCCTGGGCGACACCGTGACGGTCGAGGAGGGCACCGAGGCCGCTGCCGTGTGCGCGCTCAACGCGTTGGCCGTCCTGGAGGCGGAGCTCGGCTCGTTGGACCGCGTCCAGCGCGTCCTCACTGTGACGGGCTTTGTGTCCTCGGCACCGGACTTCCATCAGCAGCCGGCCGTCATCGACGGTGCGAGCAAGGTACTGGCCGACGTCTTCGGCGAGGCCGGCCGCCACACCCGATCGGCCGTCGGCGTCGCGGCGCTGCCCCGCAACGGGGCGGTCGAGATCGAGGTGACGGTCGCCGTCAGCGACTGAAGGCGTCGGCGATCACGGGCCGCGCCACCGCGGCCAGGTCCCAGTAGTTGCAGATCCCGGTGTCCCGGAGCTCGGTGACGGCGTTGATCGCCGCGCCGTAGGCCGCGACGGCCAGCGCGCCACCCACCGAAATCCGGCTCACCCCGAGCTCGCCCAGTTCCCCCACGGTCGGTGAACCGGGGAGGACGAGGACGCTGACCGGGACGTCGACCGCGGAGAGCAGCTGACGGAGATCGCCGGGATCGACCACTGCGGGGGCGAACAGCACGTCGGCGCCGGCCTCTTGGTAGGCCTGCAGGCGGGCGATGGTGTCGCCCAGATCCTTCCGGCCGTGGAGGTAGTTCTCGGCCCGGGCCGTCAGCACGAAGGGCACCGGACCCCCATGAGCGGCCTCGGCGGCGGCGCGGACCCGGTCGGCGGCATGAGGCAGCTCGTACATGGGCGCGTCCCGGTCACCCGTGAAGTCCTCCACTGAACCCCCGGCCACGCCGAGTCCGATCGCGGCCGTGATGGTGGCGGCCACGCCCTCGGGGTCGTGAGCGAAGCAGTTCTCGAGATCGGCCGAGACCGGGACGTCGACCGCGGCGGCCAGCTCACCGGCGTGGGTCAGGACCTCGTCCTTGGTCATGGCGCCGTCGAGCCGGCCCCGGGTGGCGGCGAACCCGCCGCTGGTGGTGGCGATCGCCTCGAATCCCAGGGCGGCGAACAGGGCAGCCGACCCCACGTCCCAGGCGTTGGGCATGAGGAATGCGACGCCCGGGCGGTGCAGGCTACGGAACCGCTCGGCTCGGGCAGCGGCGGCGTCGGTGGAAAGGGTCATACCGGCACCGTACCGGGAGGGCGTGACTCCTCAGCTGGAGGCTGCGGCTGCGGGTTCGGGAAACTCCCAGTACTGGAACTCGATCGTCATCGGCAGGAGGTAGGTGACATAGACGGAGTGGATCTTCACCACGCCCTGGTCGTCCATGTGCAGGTCGATGAGCCCCATGCGGTCGTCGGACTTGCGGAAGGCCTCGGCGCGTTCCTGCACGCCGCGCAGCTCGCCGAGGGAACCCACCGCGAAGCCGTAGTGGTCCATGCGGGGGCACTTCATCGGGTCGTCCTCGGCGATCAGGAAGATGAACTGATCCCAGTGGACGCAGCTCATGATGAGCCGGCGCCGGTCCTCGGTCATCACTTCCATTTCGGTGAAGCCGAGCACCTCGTCGAAGAAGCGGCACACATCGGTCCGGTTGGTGGCGTCGAGGAGGTCGGCCGGCAGCGACATCGCCACGTGGTTGAAGCGCGGATTGCCGGTTGGGTAGAAGGGATGGGTCATGCCGGCGCCACCATGACCTTGCCGGCGATACGGCCTGCTGCGAGCGCCTCGAGCGTGTCCCCGATGGCGTTGAGCCCGACGTCGTCGGGATCGATCAGCAGGTCCGACGGGAAGCCGTCGGAAGCGAGCAGCTCGAGCGCGCGCTCGAAGCCGCCCTGGTCGTAGACGAAGGAACCGGTCACGGTCAGCTCGTTCAGGATCATGCGGTTGATGTCGAACTGAGGATGGTCGATGCCGGCGCCGACCATGACCAGAATGCCGCCCCGGGACAGCTGGCTGAACCCGGCCTCGATGGCGGCGCGGTGCCCCGAGCACTCGAGCACGACGTCGACGGCGCGCGACGACATGCGCTCTGGTTCCCAGGGCGGGAAGACCTCGAGCTCCTCGGGGTCGACGAGGTCCGTCACGCCGAGGTCGGCTGCCAATTGACGCCGGCCCTTGTGCGGCTCCACGACCGTGATGTGGTCGATCCCCATGACGTGGAGCGCGGCCACGCTCAGGGCGCCGATCGGGCCGGCGCCGAAGACCATGACGGTGTCGCCGGGTGCGGCCCCCGATCGCGTGATGCCGTGCAGGGCCACCGAGAGGGGCTCAGCCAGCGCGGCATGGCGCGGCGAGAGGCCCTCGGGAAGGCGGAGCACGCCGGCAGCGCGGCACAAGATGTACTCGGCGAAGGCGCCGTCCGCCTGCTCGCCGGTCATGCTGTTGCGGTTCTCGCACTGCGAGGGCTTGCCCTCCAGACAGCGCCGGCAGGTGCCGCAGCGGACCCCGGGACCGCCCACGACGAGCTCGCCCACCGACCAGTCCGTGACGTCGTCGCCGACCGCGGCAATCGTCCCGCTCCATTCGTGGCCGGCGACGGCGCCGGGCGTAAAGCCCCAGCCGTCGCGCAGCTGATGGATGTCGGACCCGCAGATGCCGCACGAATGCACCTTCACCACGAGTTGGTCCGGCCCCGGGCGGGGGACCTGGCGCTCCTCCACGGTGAGGACGCCGGGTGACTGGTAGACGGCCGCAGCCATCGTCGCGGGGAGTGGTGACCCTGACATGGGCGTCAGGCTAGGCGCTGGCTGTCAACCAGGCGAGGCCCCCGGCCAGGTGGCGCAGGTAGGCGGGGGTCTCCCAGGCGCCCGGGAAGTGACCCAGTGCGCTGTAGAAGGTCCGGGCCGGGCCGTCCTCCAAGCTCCAGGCGAGAGGGAAGCCGCAGTCAGGGGTCCGCCCACCGGGTGCGGAGAGGTCCACCTGGTCCTCGCCGAGGCGGAGGAGCACGTGGCTCTCCGGACGCAGTTCTGCGAAGAGGTAGACCTCGTCGCGCCACTGCCAGCGGCGGCCGAGATGGGCCGTGGACGGGTGCTCGGCGTCGACGACGTCGATGGCGAACTCCTGGGTCCACGGATGGCCGTCGAACCGGGCGCCGAGCATGTCGCCGTACTCGGGCCACCCGTGATTGGCGTCGGTGGCGGAATGGACGCCCAAAATGCGCAGATGCCCGTCCCTCCAGGACTCGTACACGGCCACCTTCTGTGTCGCCGTCCACGGCGTCTCCCCGATGGTGAAGAGGGCGAGCACGCGGATCGCGGCGAGACGGTCCGGCGAGAGGTCGCCGACGTCGGTCACCACGGTGGGCGAGAGGCCCGCCATGGCCGCCAGCTCCTGCAGGGCGGTCGCGGCCTGGCCCAACACGCCGTGCACGCCCGCCGGGCCATCGGCGTACGGGGCGACCTGCGTCACGATCAGCATCTCGTCGGACACGTCGGGGAGTGTAGGGCTGGTGCGATGCCACCGTCGGGTGGTCGAATGCACGGGCACCCGACCCCAGGAGGATCACGACGTGAGCACCAGCAGCAGTACCGGTACGAGTCCTGCGGACGTGGCGGCGGCGCTGGCGCGCCTCGGTTCCGCCACCGTCGGCGAATCGGGCGGCCGGGCGGCCGACCGCAGGCTCCGGCCGACCTGGTTCGGCGCCGCCGTGGCCGCCCCCGCCTATCCCGTCGGTTGCACCCCGGGCGACAACCTGGCGCTGCACGTGGCGGTGACGACGGCGCCGCGGGGGAGTGTGCTCGTCGTCGACGTGGGGCAGGTGGCCGATCGTGGCTATTGGGGCGAGGTCCTGACCACGGCGGCCGAGGTCGCCGGGTTGGCCGGACTGGTCCTCGACGGCGGGGTGCGGGACGTGGCCGCCCTCGAGGCGCACGGCTTCCCCGTCTTCTCGGCGACGATCGCCCTCACCGGCGCCAGCAAGGACAAGCCGGGGACCGTCGGCGCCCCCGTGCGGGTGGGGGGCGTCGAGGTGGCGGCGGGGGACTGGGTCGTGGCCGACGTCGACGGCGTGGCGTTCGTGCCGGAGTCGGCGTTGGACGACGTGCTGGCGGCTGGAGCCGCGCGGGAGACCAAGGAGGCGGGGTTCTTCGAGGCCCTCAAGTCCGGATCGACCACGCTGCAGCTGCTCGGACTCGATGCCTCGCTGGTGCGCCAGGGCTGAGGACCCCAGGGTGCGGCCCGGCGCCGGGTGACACAATGCGGGCATGAGTGACACGACGCCAGGACCGGACGAGGCAGTGGAGCGCATGGAGGTGGCGCGGACGATCCACGCCGATCCGGAACGCATTTTCGCTCTGCTCACCGACCCCAAGGGCCACGTGACCATCGACAGCTCCGGCATGTTGATGGACTCCACCGGCGAGCCGGCCACCAAGGTCGGCGACGAGTTCGTCATCCACATGGATCGCGAGGCGCTGAACGACTTCCCGATGGGCCTCTACGACGTCACCGTCCACATCACGGCCTTCGATCCCGGTCGCGAGATCGCCTGGACGATCAAGGGTCAGCTCAACATCGGTCACATCTACGGCTACCGGCTGGAGCCTGCCGACGACGGGACACTGGTCACCTCCTACTACGACTGGTCGACCATTGAGCCCGAATGGAGAGAGGCGAACATCTTTCCGATCATCCCCGAGTCGGCGTTGCGGGCCACCCTCGGGATTCTGGATCGGACCCTGCGCCACTCGAACCGTTGGTAGCCCGGTCGCGTCGAGATCTCGGCGCTGAGCCCGGGGCTACAGCGACTGGATGGCGGCCATCCCCACGATCGGTCGGTTCAGGTGCAACCCACCGGCGGAGCCGTAGAAGCCGGCGTCGCCATAGTTGTAGATGCCACCGTCGCGTCCGACCATCCAGTACCCGCGGCCGTCGGCGGTGCGATCCATGCCCACCACCGGTGCGTTGATCGGCATTCCTCCGGCCGAGCCGAAATAGCCGACGTCGCCGAAGCTGAAGATGCCTCCATCGGACGCGACGAGCCAGTACCCGTTGCCGGCCGGCGCCGAGGTCATGCCGACGATGGGGTCTTGCAGCGGCAAGCCACCGGTGGAGCCGAAGAACGCGGCGTCGCCGAACGCGAAGATGCCCCCGTCGGACGCCACCAGCCAATAGCCGCCGCCGTCGATGGTCGGGGCCATCCCGACGATCGGCTTGTCGAGGTGCAGGCCACCGGTCGACCCGTAGAAGGCGGCGTTCCCGAAGGAGAAGATCCCGCCGTCTGACGCAACGAGCCAGTAACCGCCTCCGTCGGGAGTGGGGGACAGGCCGACGATGGGCGCATTGAGATGCGTGCCTCCGGTGGAGCCATAGAAGACGGCGTCACCGAAGGCGAAGATCCCGCCGTCGGAGGCCAGCAGCCAGTACCCGGCGTCGTCGGGCGTGGCGGCCATGCCGATGATCGGCGCGTTGAGGTGGAGGCTCCCGGTGGACCCGTAGAACTGCGCCCCCCCGTAGCTGAAGATCCCGCCGTCGCTGGCGACCTCCCAGTATCCAGGAGCCCCGACCGGTTGGACGGTGAGGACGAGGCTGGCGGCGCTGGACAAGAAGTTCGAATCGGTCACGGTGAACGTCACCGCATAGTGCCCCGAGATGGTGGGCGTGCCACTGATGGAACCGTTCGCCGCCAGACGGAGTCCGGGTGGCAACGACCCCCCGGTCACGCCCCACGAGTACGGGGCCAGCCCACCGCCGGCGGAGAGGGACGCGGCGTACGGCACGCCAATGGTCCCGACAGTGAGGCTCGTTGTCGTCACACTGGGCGGCGCGGTCAGGGTGGCGATGGTGCCGCCTGCATTCGTGCCCGTCCCGACAGCTTCGCAGTTCACCGGCCCGGCGCACTGCACACCGAGGAGGGACGCGACACCCGCCGGAGCCGCTTCGTTCGTCCAGCCGGTCCCGCCGTCATTCGTGACGAGGATGTCGGCGCCCCCGACGGCGGTGCAGACCGCCGTGCTGACACAACTGACGGATTCCAGGGTGGTCGAACCGGCGGGAGTGCCCAGGTCGCTCCAGACGGAGCCGTCGTCCGCCGTGCCGATGACGTGGGATCCCACGGCCAGGCACGTCGTGTCGCTGGAACACGAGACGCCGTCGAGGACGGTTGCCGCGGCGGGAGGCGTCTGGGGCGCCCACACTTGACCACCGTCCTGCGTGGCGACGATCACCGCATTCGGGCCGACGGAGGACAGTCCCACGGCCGTGCAATGCGAGGGATCCGGGCAGGAGATACCGGTGAACTTGGTGACGGTCCCCGGAAACGACTCCGACGCCCATGACGCGCCTCCATTGTCGGTCGCAATGATGCTGGGCGCTGAGCTGCCGAAAGCGCTCACGGCTTGACACTCGGCGGTGCTGGGGCAGGAGACTCCTGTCAGGACGCCGACACCCGAGGGGACGGACTCGGAGATCCAGGAAGTGCCGGCGTTGGTGGTGCCGATGATGACCGGACTGCCGAAGATGCCGAACCCCACTGCGGTGCAGTCGGATGTGGTCGCACACGAGATGGCGTTGAGCCCGGACACGTCGGAAGGCAGTTGCTGCGCGCCCCATGCGTACCCCTCGTTGACAGAGGCGAGCACCGAGTCCACTCCGACGGCGAAGCAGTCGACGGTGCTCGGACACGAGACTGAGTTCAGCTTCCCCGTACCGGGTGGGGGGTTCTGTGCCGCCCAGGCCAGACCCCCCGTCGTCGTACCCATGATCGTGGAGCCCGCCCCGAGATTGCCGGTGTTTCCCACCCCGATGCAGTCTTCGGGATCCGAACACGAGATTCCGGTGACGTCGACTGCATTGGTCGGTGGATCCTGGAGCGACCAGCTCGATCCATTGTTCGACGTGGTGATGACGTACGGGGTCGAGTTGAGGTTGGTTCCGACGGCGATGCAGGTGGTTTCGTTCGTGCATGCGATTGCATTGGGTTGTGTGCCGAACGGTATTGAAGAGGTTGGAGTCCAGTTCGATGAAGTCTCGGTGTTGAGTGAAGTTGCTCCACCTCCTCACCAATACCGACAGCGACACACGTCGTTGATGCTGAGCATGACATGGATGTCGAGAGAAGTACACTGACGGCTGATCAAGCGTCGTCCACTGACCGCATTTTGCGGTACCGACGATTGACGGTGACTCACCGTCAACTCCGACAGCGACGCATGTGATGGCATTAGAGCAAGACACGCTGGCGAGCGAATTCAGTCCGGAGGGTGGCGTTTGAAGGTTCCACGTTGGACCCATCCGATGGTTCCGAGGATCTGCGGTCCTCCCACAGCCGTGCATTCGTCGATCGTGAAGCAAGAGATCGACTGAGGGGGGAATGACGAGTCCTGAATCGTCCAGTTCGCCCCGCCATCGCTCGACTTCATGATTCCCCCACCCCCGCCGGCGTAACAGACTGCGGAGGATGGGCATGAGACTGCCGACAGCGTCGTCATTCCGGCTGGGGGAGTCGAGTCCGACCAGGTTGCACCGCCGTTCCACGTGATGATGATGGAGGCCACGTTGGCCCCGTTGTCGCCGACGGCGACGCAGGTCGCCGAACTTGGTGTGGTACTCGGTGCACAGGAGACTGCGCTGACGTTGGCCAGCGGCGCATAGCCCGCGGTCGTCTGCCAAGTCGGAGTGACGGCGCCGGCGGGAGGTGACGACACCCTGCTCCCGACGATGCTGACGAGGGCAACCACGAACACCATCGACAGCGCAGCAACGGTGAGTCCCCGAACCGCTCGCACTGTGACCTCCGTCCCGAAACTGAGACCCGACCCGATCACTGTCGATCGTTCGACCCCCGCTGCTTGACCGCAGTTGTTGGTCTGGAGTGAACGGTCGCCGCTAGTCGGGTTGCGGCGCGGGAGTCACGACATTGGGGGGAGTGCGACCTGCCAGCACATCGCAGACCCCCTGGCATGCGAGGCGGGCCATACGCGTGCGGGTGGCGATTGTTGCACTCCCGATGTGAGGAAGCAGGGTCGTCCTGGGCGCGGCGAGCAGTCGCGGGTTCACCTTTGGCTCTCCATCGAAGACGTCGAGTCCCGCGGCATAGAGGGATCCCGACTCGAGCGCGTCGGCCAGAGCCTCCTCGTCCACCACCGGTCCACGCGCCGTGTTGATCAACACGGCCGTGGGCTTCATGCGGGAAAGTTGTGTAGCGCCAATCAGATGGTGTGTCGTCTCGTTGAGGGGGACATGGAGACTCACGACGTCCGATCGTTCCAAGAGCTCGTCGAGCGTCGGGACGAAGCCCGGCAAGCCGGTGTCGTGGCGAGTCGTGTGAATGATCTCCATGTCGAAGCCGAGCGCTCTTTCCGCGACGGCCCGAGCAATGCGTCCGAAGCCGACGAGGCCCAGAGTCGCTCCGTGGACGTCACGAGCAAGGTGGGTGCCGAATCCCCAGCCCGTCCATCGTCCTTCACGCAGATCGCGCTCGGCGTCCGAGGCGAGGCGCGTCGCTGTCAGGATGAGCAGGAATGCCAAGTCTGCCGTCGTGTCGTCGAGCACTCCGGGTGTGTTGCACACCGTGATGCCCATCGCAGTCGCGGAGACGACGTCGATGTTGTCATACCCCACCGCCGCATTCGCCACCACGCGTAACTTTCCGCCACGCCCGGACTCGAGCACCGCAGTGTCGATCCGGTCCGTGAGGTGGCAGACGATCCCGTCGCATTCGGCCGCCTGGCGGACCAGCTCTTCGGGCGTGAGGCGCAACCCGTCCTCGCGCAGGACAATCTCATGGCCCGCGTCGAGCAGGGGATCTGTCCCGCCTTCCGTCAGGGGGCGGGTAACGAGGACGCGTGCCACCTAGTGGGTCGTGTAGTTGATGGCGCCGGCACCCTTGACGCCGATGGCGAAGCAGAAGCAGTGGATCGGAGCGTGGTCGCTGATCGGGCGCAGAGAGTGCACCTTGTCCGGCGGGATGTACACCAGATCGCCCTGTGAGATCTCACGGTCCTCGCCGTCGATCGTCATGATGCCCTTGCCGTTCATGACGTAATAGAACTCGTGAGTGGGGTGCGAATGGGGGTCGACGAGCCCGCCACCTGGGACTTCGAACTCGTTCACCAACTCCAGGTATCCGCCGTCGGTGATGTCCTTGAATTCGCGGGATTCGATCATCCACCAGACCGGGACGGTGCCGTTGTGCTCGACGACCGGCGCCTTGGCTTCAATGCTGCGCACATCCATGCTGTGGGCCTCCCAGGTTTTCGTAGACTGACTCCGGTGTCAGGTTAGGCCGCGTTGCGCCGGGGATGCATCGCCTGGGGCACGGGTCAAAGTCAACGAGAGCGAGCGATGTCCACAGACGCATCCACGAGAGAAGTAGCCATGATTCCAGAGCCGCTCACCGAAGCCCAGTGGTCGCCGTTCGGCTGGCTTCCGGTCGCCGACGTCGACCCGAGGGACGGCAAGGAGACCTTGACGTTCGAGTGGGCCGACGCCCACGTGAACCTGATCGGGCATGCCCGTGCTGAAGTCCCGGGGAGCCCCGGGGGCCTGCGCTGCGAGATGCTGTTCCGGCACGACACCCACACCCAGGCCCTGATGCCGTTGAATGTCCCAGCCGTGATTGTGGTGGCTCCGGCGGGTGTCGAGTTCTCCCAGCCGGCTGACGCGTCCTCCATACGTGCCTTCCGGATCGAGCCTCTCGAGTCGTTGGTGCTGCACCAGGGCACCTGGCACTGGGGGCCGTTCCCGTTGGAGGGCCCCGAGGTCCGGTTGTTCAATGTGCAGGGGCTCCGCTATGCCGAGGACAATCGTTGTGTGGACCTCGCATCCAAAGGGCTCTCCCTCGAGATCGAGGTGCAATGAGATCCTCGACGTCTGGCGGAGACTTCGTTGGCGCTTGACGAAGCCGAAGAGGCCGAGATCGTGCCCGCCACTTTGGCCGAACTCGTCGACTCCGTCACTGCACGGCCTGCGGGCCCGGATGCGCAGGAGAGGCCGACCTTCACCACGACTAGCCCGAAATGGTGGATGCACGGTCGCGTCTTCGGCGGCATGGTCGTGGCCCAGGCGTTGAACGCCGCCACACGGACCGTGCCCGCCGGGCTCCAGGTGCACTCCCTGCACGGTTACTTCCTGCGGCCGACCAGTCCCGGGTCTCGGACCACGCACGTCGTGGACAGCGTGCGCGACGGACGGTCGTTCAGTACTCGGCAGGTCACGAGCGAGGTAGAGAGCAAGGAAACGTTCAGGATGACGTGCTCGTTTCATCTGCCGGAGGACGGTGACAACTATCAACTTCCAGTGGCTCCGAAGGTACCGCCGCCTGGGGACGTCGAGGGGTTTGAGGCGCCCTTTCCGTTCGACGTGCGTGAGCTGGGCGCAACCGAGCGTCGGGAGGACGGCACGTACGAGTCGACCCGTCGCTGCTGGTTCCGCACGCGGGAGCCACTGCCCGACGACCCGGCGCTGCACGCGTGCCTCCTGGCGTACTTCTCGGACATGACGGGAGCGGCCTTCCGCCCCCACAGCCTTGGTGTCTGGGGCACGCACACCGACGCCAGCCTCGATCACGCTTTGTGGTTTCATCGCCCCTGGCGGGCCGACGTGTGGAGCTTCTTCGACTTGCACGCGCTCGTGAACTTCGGTGGGAGGGCCACCATCCGTGCGACGATGCACGGCGAGGACGGCACCCTGCACCTGAGCATGGCTCAAGAACTGTTGATCAGAGAGCTCGACGAACCGCTGCAGGTCCCGTCCCCGCTGTGGGCGGAACGTGACGCACCGATTGGAGGGGTGGATGGGACTGCTTGACGGGCAAAAGGCCATCGTGACAGGAGGCGGATCGGGCATCGGGCGGGCGACCTGTCACCTCATGGCCGAGCAGGGCGCCCACGTGGCGGTGCTCGATGTCAACGGAGACTCCGCCCAGGCGGTCGCCGACGACATTGACGGGATCGCCTTCGCCACCGATGTCGGTGACCCCGACGTCCTGCGCCAGACCGTCGATGCCGCGTCCGCTGCCCTTGGCGGCTTGTCCATCATCTACAACAACGCAGGCACCTCTGCCTTCGGCAAGCTCCACGAGATGGACGTTGCCGAGTGGGATCGCGTGTTGCGTGTGAATCTGACCGGCGTGTGGGCGGGGATCCGGGCCGCGGTGCCGCACCTGCTCGCCGGCGGGGGCGGCTCCATCGTCAGTACGGCGTCCATCAGCGGAACGAGGCCGGCGGCGGGGGAGAGTCCCTATGCGGCCAGCAAGGCGGCGGTCGCTGCGCTCACCGCAACGGCGGCCCTGGAATATGCGCCTTCGATCCGCGTGAACGCCGTGTCGCCCGGCATGATCAGGACGGGCATGACCGAGCAGATGTTCGAGTTCATGCCGAACCAGACCGAGCGTTTCGAGAAGGGAACTCCTGTCGGCCGGGTTGGCGTACCCGAGGACATCGCCGGCGTGGTCGTGTTCCTGTGTTCCGACCTGGCCCGCTTCGTCACCGGGCAGAACATCGTTGCTGACGGCGGACTGACCCTCCACGGCTCGGGCGTCGACGGCATCTTCGACATCGTGTTCCCCGCGTAGTCGCAGGCTACGGCGACGGACGGAGGGAAAGGCGCCCCTTCAGGCCCTGGGGTCGAAGAGGGCTCGATAGACCATGGTCGTGATCGTGTCGAGCGCGACGTCGTCCACCGGTTGCCCGACGAATTCACGGAGGTAGTGGAAGCGGTCGAGCATCGCCAAGGTCGCCAGGCCGGCGGCATCCGCATCGATGATGTGGCCCGACGAGTCCGGGCTGATGTGCTTGGCGAACGCTCCCGACATTGCCGTGAAGATGCCGCGGATCATGTCGACGAGCCCAGGGTCGATGGTGGCCAGGTCGGGCCAGGTCCGAAACAGTGGCGCATAGCGGGTCCAGAGGTCGGAATAGGCCCGGACCCATGCGTGCACGTCCTCCCATCGTGGCGAGTCGCCATCGGCCGAGAGCGCCTTCAGCGAGTCGTAGAGGATCTGCCCCTCCCCGGCCGCCTCGGCCACGAGGGCCCGCAAGAGGTCCTCCTTGTTGGAGAAGTAGAGGTAGAAGGTGCCGTGCGAGGTCTTGGCGATCTCGACGACGTCGTTCACCCGCGTGGCGTGGTAGCCACGCCTGTCGAAAGCGATCATCGCCGCGTCGAGCAATTTGCGCATCGTCCGGCGGCCCTGGCTCCGGAGGACTCGCTTGCTGGCGGGAGCGCCCAGGGCATCGGCGTCGGCCGCGGAGGCGCCGCTCGATCGACCATTGCGCCCCTGGGTCGCGCTGGGGACGGCGCGAGTCCGGCTCTTTCCGGTCGTTACCTTCTTGGCCGCGGGAGCACGAACGGGTGACTTTGGTCCGGATGCCGGGTCGCGTTGGACTCTCGGCGATCCCATGCCCCGTGCATGGTAGTGCCGGGCTTGGTCGAAATGGCTAACCTGACACGGTGGTCAGGTTTGGTTGGGGTCAAAAATGAGGTCGGACCTGGGAGTATGTAGTTTGGCGTTCGCGGTGAGGCGAGTTTCGTGACTCCGGCTGCCCCCGTGGCGGGCGGTCCCATCGTGACCACGCTGGAGGACGCCGTCGCGCGAAGCGTACGGCCCGGGGACTCCGTTCTCGTGATGATGGGCCACAGCCGTTGGACAGCGGCCGCCCGGGAACTGGCCCGGCAATTCTGGGGGAGCGATCCGGGCTTCACCCTCGTCATGACCAGCCTGGGCGCGTTGGGAGCGGCCTTCTTCCGGGGCGGGCTGGTCCGCAAGGTGGTCACGGCGTACTCGGGCAACAGCTTCCCGACGTACAACCCGAACCCGATCTTCCGCCACGCCTACGAGTCGGGAGAGGTCGAGGTCGAGCACTGGTCGATCCTGACCCTGTCGCAGCGTCTGGAGGCGGCCGCGCGCGGCCTGCCCGCCGCGGTGACCGGATCGTTGGTCGGTTCCTCCATGGCGGACAACGCGGCCTTCGCCGTCATCGATTCGCCGTTCGGTCCGCTGGGGCTGCTCGAGCCCTTGGTGCCCGACGTGGCGCTCGTCCATGCCGCCGCCGCCGACCCCTCGGGCAACCTCGTTTTCTCCGAGCCCCTGCTGGACGGGGTCTGGGGCGCCTGGGCGGCGCGGCGCGGTGTCGTGGCGACGGTCGAGCGTGTCGTCGACGACCTCGAGGGGCTCGGCCACCGTGTCCCGTCCCGGGCCATCGCGTCCTGGCCGTGGTCGAAGCGCCGTTCGGGGCTCACCCGGGAGGCTGCTATGCCCCCGGCCTCCCCGTCCGCAGCTACGGAGAGGACATCGCCCACTGGAGTCTCGCCGCCGAAGCAGCAGCCCGGAACGACTTCGGCTCCTACATCGACGACTGGGTGCTCGGTCCGGCAACGCACGAGGACTACCTCACCCGCGTGGGAGCGGAGCATCTCAAATGGTTGGAAGGTCGCTCTGACCCGATGTCGTGGAAGGCGGACGCCGACGCCCATCCCGTCGTAGACGACCCGGCCATCTCCGATTGGGAGCAGTCGGCGTCGCTCGGGGTGCGGGAAGTAGAGCGGGTGGTGGCTGAGGTCGACGCCGATGCCGTGCTGGCCGGGGCGGGCGTGGCCAATCTGGCCGCATGGGTTGCCGTCGGGCGCGCCAGGGCGGCCGGCCGCAACGTGATGCTGACGGCCGAGCTGGGGCTCTGGGGATATCAACCGACGCCTGCCGATCCCTACATCTTCAACCAGCGGGTCTTCCCCGCGACGCCGTACCTGTCGGACGCCTCGGCCGTCCTCGGCATGGTCATCGGGGGTCCCGGGACCACCACGGTGGGGTGCCTCGGAGCCGCCGAGGTCGACCGGAGCGGGTCCTTGAACTCGACCCAATTGGCCGGTGGACGTTTTCTGGTCGGTTCCGGCGGAGCGAATGACGTCGCCAGCCGGGCCACCGCGTGCGTGGTCGTGACGCTGGCGCGACCCCAGCGACTTCCCGAGACCGTCGCTTATGTGACCTCACCGGGCCAGCAGATCGTCAGCGTCGTGACGGACAAGGGCGTCCTGCGCCGGCACGACGGGGTCTTGCGCCTGGCCGCCGTGCCGCAGGGGGCGGGGACGCTGGACGACCGGGTACGGGCGTTCGTGTCGTCGTGCGGCTACGAGCCCGATGTGGCCCGGCAGGTCGAAGACCTTCCGGCCGTGCGTTTCGACGAGGTGCAGGCGTTGCGGGAGTACGACCGGCAAAGGCTGTTTTTGAACTGATGCCGCATGATTCGACGTTCAGGAGCACGTGCAGTCCAGGTGAAGACAATGCAGTTTGGCGACGTGATAAGAGCACGGGGGTGAGCAATGGGCGTGAAAGCCTCCAGCTACAGTGACCCGCATCCCGGGGGGGATGCACAACCGACGATTGGGGACGGTATGCGAGTGAGACATGGATGCAGGGCGCTGACGGGAGTGGCACTTCTCGGGACGCTGCTGGCCGCAGCAGTCGTCACGACGGCGGGTGGAGTGGCCGGCGCGGCAGCAGCGACCAGCGCGGCGCCCGGAGTGACGTCGAACTCAATCACGGTCGGGACGATCTCGACCCAAACGGGGACGTTGGCGTCCAACTTCTCCTCGCTCATCTACGGCGAGAGGGCCTACTACGACTACATCAACGCCAGTGGTGGCGTGAACGGCCGCAAGATCAACTACAAGTACGCGCTGGACGACGGTGGCAACCCCACGACGTTCAACCAACTGGCCAACACGCTCATCAACCAGGACCACGTCTTCGCCATCACCGGGGTGGCCACCGCGTTCTTCTCACCCAACCTCTTCGTCGAGTCGGGTATCCCGACGTATGGCTACAACGTCACCGGGAACTGGGCCCCGGCGCCCAACCTGTTCGCTGCCACGGGGTCGGTGCAGTACTACCCGGCTGCTGCGCCGCAGGTCGCCTACGTGGCCCGCAAGACCCAGAAGTCGCCGTCCATCGCCTTCATCGCGTATGGCGTGGCGGCCTCGTCTGCCTCGTGCCAGGCCGAGCAGAATGACCTGACTGCGGCCGGGTACAAGGTGAGCTATTCCGACCTCAAGGTCAATTACCCGGGTTCGACCGTGGCCACCGACGTGCAGCGCATGAAGCAAGCCGGCTCCAACATGGTCGTGAGTTGCATGGACGTCCAGGGCAACGTGACGATGGCCCGGGCCATTAAGCAGTACGGGCTGAACATGACCCAGCTCTGGTTCAGCGGGAACGACCAGTCGACGCTGAACACGAACCAGAGCCTCATGCAGGGCGTGTACTTCGACATCGCACACGTCCCGTTCACGGCTCCGACGTCTACCTACCCGGGCCTGAAGCTGTACTTCGCCCAGATGAAGAAGTACGAACCTGCGTACGCCACGGACGAGATCGCCCTGCAGGGATGGGAGTCGGCCGCCCTCTTCGTCCAGGGCGTCAAGATGGCGGGCAGCAACCTGACGCAGGCGAACGTGATCAACGAGGACAACTCCTTGACAGCGTTCACCTCAGGCGGCCTCGAGTCGCCCGTCAACTGGAAAGACGCCGGGCACACTGGCCATGCGCCGCCCTACTGCCTCGCGTACATCAAGGTAGTCGGGCGACAAATACGAGCCGACGCTCAACAAGGGGAAGAACGTCTTCAACTGCTTCCAGTCGATCAGCCCGAAGGCGAACCCGGTGTTCCCGCTCCCGGCCGGCACGCCCGCCCCCGGCTGAGCGGCGACAGCGGGGAAATGTCGAAGGTCGGCGCGGGGTAACCGGGCGATAGAGAATGGAGCAACTGCTCGGCTTCGCGCTTCCGGGTGTGCCGTACGGGTGCACGTATGCACTCGTCGCGGTCTGTCTCGTCCTGACCTATCAGGCCACGGGGGTCTTCAACTTCGCCTTCGGCGCGCAGGCCTTCGCCTCGGCGTTCGTCTTCACGTACCTGACCCAGTACCACGACTGGTCCGGGTGGGCAGCATTCCTCCTGAGCGTGGTGGTGATGGGACCGGTCATGGGCTACGCGTTCGACCGGCTCATCTTCCGACATATCCCGAATTCCAACAGCACGGCGAAGCTCGTCTGTGGCCTGGCGCTCCTGGTCGGTATCCCCTCACTCCTGCCGGTGATCTTCGGTCCCCAGAACCTCGATGCCACCGCGACGATCTTCCCGTTCTTCAACCCGAACGTCGTCTACTTCACCATCGGGAGCGGCAACTTCGGGACCCCGATCAACGGGATCTACCTCTCCACTATCTCGGTGACCGTCGTCGTCCTCGTTCTGCTCACGATTCTCCTGCGTTTCACGAGCCTGGGATTGCAGATGCGGGGCGCCGTGGAGAGCCGACGACTGGTACAACTCGACGGCATCAACGCCAACGGCGTGGTGGCATTGGCCTGGATCATCTCGAGCTTCATGGCCGCCCTCGCCGGGGTGCTGCTGGCTCCGGTGTACGGGAACTTCAACTCAGACGAATTCGTCACCCTGACGGTGACGGCGATCGCGGCCGCGGCGTGGGCGATGCTGCGTTCCTTGCCGATCGCCGCAGGCGTCGCAGTGCTCATCGGTGTTGTCACGACCGTGTTGCAGGGCTATATCCCGCCGAACAGCTTCTGGAACGCAGCGGTCGTCCCGTCCATTCCGTTCTTCGCCATCGCGGCCGCCCTGCTCATTTTGCCGGGGCTGCGCAATCTGGACTCCAGCCGGGATCCGCTCGCAACCATCGACCCTCCTCCGGTGCCCATCGCCGCCAGCGCACGCGCTCCCAGCATGGATCGCATCATCCGAAGCTTGTGGTACGTGGTCCTGGCCGCGTTCATCGTGTCCATGCTGACCTGGATGCCGATCACCTGGGAGACCGTCTTCAACAACGGTCTCACCCTGTCCATCATCTGCCTCTCCGTGACGTTGATCACAGGGATGGCGGGACAGCTGTCGCTCTGCCAGGCGACGTTCGCCGGCATCGGCGCCTTCACGGCAGCCGTCTTCTCGGTGCACCTCGGCTTCAACTTCCTGGTGGGCGGTCTCATCGGTGCCGCCCTTGCCGCCGTCGTGGCGGTGATCTTGGCGCTCCTGTCCTTGCGCCTGCGCGGTCTGGGTCTGGCTCTGATGACGCTGGCCGCGGCGTTGCTCTTCGACAGCACCGCCTTCAACGACATCTGGGTGACGGGCGGCGCCCAGGGCACCAGTTTGCAATCCAAGTGGTTCGGCACCAGTGCCTTCTTCGACTTCAACGGCCATGCCATGTTCATCCTTTCGATCAGCGTGCTTGCCGTCGCCGTCTTTATCGTCCTGCTGGTCCGCAGGGGCACCGTCGGCCGGAACCTGGCGGCGATGCGCGGGAGCGAGACAGCGACAGCTGGTCTCGGCGTCAATCCGACCTGGCAGCGGATTGTCGTGTTTGCCTTGTCGGGAGCCATCGCGGGCGTCGGCGGTGTGCTCTACAGCATTCAGCAGCAGCATGTGTCGCCGGACGATTGGAACACCACCTTCTCGCTGGTCTTGGTCGTGCTGGTGGTGACCACGAGCGTGAATACGGTCGAGGGCGCCATTCAGGCCGGGATCGGTCTCTTCGTGGTCGAGCAACTTCTCACCTACCTCCCGTCCCGCTTCGGTGGGCCGAGCCTGACCATCGTGCTGTTCGCCTTCGGTGCGCTCACGTACGCCCAACATCCCGAGGGGGTGCTCGAGTACCAAAAGCGGCGCTCGACGATGCGGTTCGAGCGATTGTTCTTCGCCCGCGAGGCAGAAGCGGAAGATCGAAAAGCGCGCGCCATGTCCGCGTCCGGTGCCAATGGCTGACGTCGAGCCGCTCCTCCGTCTCCACGGCGTCTGCAAGTCCTTTGGTGGGATCCAGGCCGTGCACACCATCAGCTTCGACGTCGCGCCCGGCGAGAGCGTCGGGCTGGTCGGGCCGAACGGGGCGGGCAAGACGACCTTGTTCAACTGCGTCTGCGGGCAGCTGCGTCCCGAGGCGGGCGACATCGTCTTCGACGGCATGCCGTTGCTGGGGCTGCCGACGTACAAACGGGCTCGGATGGGTATCGGCCGCACTTACCAGAGGGTGGAGGTGTTCACCGACATGTCGGTGCGCGACCACCTGATGGTGGCGGAGCGGTCGCGCCAGGGCGAGGGGCGCCTCTGGCGGGATCTGCTCAACATGAGCAAGCCGAAGAAGGAGGAGATGGAGCGGGTCGAGGCCACACTCGAGCTGGTGGGGATCTCGCACCTGGCGGATACCTCCGTCAACGCACTCGGGCTGGGGCACTGCCGACTGGTCGAGCTCGCCCGGGCGCTCGCGGCCGAGCCGAAGATCTTGCTCGCCGACGAGCCTTCCTCGGGGCTCGATCTGCATGAAACAGCCGAGGTGGCCGCCGTTCTCCGTACCGTGCAGCGCGAGCGCGGCACGGCCGTTCTCCTGGTCGAACACGACCTGGCCATGGTCGCCGAGGTCGTCGATCGCGCCGTCGTCATGGATCTCGGCGCCATGTTGTTCGCCGGCAGCTTCGACGAGTGCATGGCGGATCCGGCGGTACGCGACGCCTACCTGGGTCAGATGGGCCTGGCGTGACCACAGCGACCGCCTCGCCGGCCAGCACCGACGTGCTCTCGCTTCAGCACGTGAGTGCCGCCTACGGCCCCTACCGGGCCCTCTTCGACGTGAGCTTCAGAGTGCCGGACGGGGGCATCGTCGCCCTGGTCGGGTCCAACGGTGCGGGCAAGTCGACGGTCGCCAGGACCGTCACCGGACTGGTGACCGCGTCGGTGGGCCAGGTCATGTTCGCCGGGCGCGACGTCACCACACTTCCGGCCTACAAGATCGCCCGACTCGGCATGGCGCACGTGGTCGAGGGACGAGGTGTGTTCTCGAGCCTCACCGTGGAGGAGAATCTCACCCTCGCCTTCCGCCAGCGCGCCGGGCGGGCCAAGCTCAAGGAGAACCTCGAGCGCGCCTACACGGCGTTCCCCATCCTCGGTGAACGGCGTCGCCAGTCCGGTGGCACGCTTTCGGGAGGGCAGCAGCGCCTCCTGTCGCTGGCCAAGGTCCTGGTGGTGCCCTCCAAGGTCCTGGTGGCCGACGAACTGTCGTTGGGCCTGGCTCCGGTCATCATCGATCAGGTCTACGAGGGACTCCGGGAGATCAATCGCAACGGCACCGCACTGGTCGTGGTGGAGCAGCAGGTCAATCGGGTGCTCCAACTGGCGAACTGGGCCGTCGTGCTCAATCATGGGAGCGTCGCCTACGAGGGCGATCCCGCCGGCGCCGGCGCCGCCGTCGCGACGCTGTTGGCCAGGCGCGAAGAGGCGGCCGCCTCCGGTGCAGCCGAGGCCGGAGAGTCGGCCGACGTGGACGACGGGACGTGACGCAAACCGAGGAGGCAGCACCATGAGAGAGCCGGTCATCGTCGACGTCGTGCGGACGACGTTCGGCAAGCGTGGGGGAGCGCTCGCGAACTGGCACCCCGCGGACCTCCTGGGTTTCGCCCTCACCACGCTGATCGAGCGGACGGGCGTGGACCCCGAGCGTATCGACGACGTCATCGGCGGGTGCGTGAGCCAGGTGGGCGAGCAGAGTACCAACCTCGCCCGCAACGGGTGGGTCTCGGCCGGGCTTCCCCAGACCGTCCCGGCGACCACGGTCGATCGCCAGTGCGGCTCGTCGCAGCAGGCCGTCCACTTTGCTGCGGCCGGGGTGGCGGCGGACCACTACGACCTGGTGATCGCCTGCGGCGCCGAGGTGATGAGCCGGGTTCCCCTCGCCTCCAACGCGCGCGGTGGCACGGGGCCCTTTCCGCCCTCCTTCATGGAGGCGGTGGACGGACGGCTCTGGACCCAGTTCCGGGTGAGCCAGGTCCTGGCCGACCGCTATGGGATCACGCGCCAGGAGATGGACGCCTATGCGCTGGAGTCCCACCGGCGGGCGGCCGAGAGCTGGGACAACGGGCACTTCGAACGCGAAGCGGTGGCGGTGCCCATAAAGGCCGAGGACGGCAGCCTGAGCGGGGAGTTCCTCCGCTCCGACGAAGGCATCCGGCGCTCTTCCACGATTGAGGCCCTCGCCGCCCTGCCGGCGGCCCAGGGTTGGGAGCCTGACACGGCGCCCGACATCACGGCGGGGAATTCATCCCAGACGACCGACGGCGCAGCCGCCATGCTCATTGCCGAGCGTTCGGTTGCGGAGTCATTGGGGCTTCCGATCCGCGCCCGCTTCGCCCACTTTGCCGTGGCGGCGGAGGATGCGGCCATCGTGTTGTCGGCACCCGTGCCCGTCACCCACAAGCTGCTGACGCGGTCGGGCATGAAGGCCGACGAGTTCGACGCCGTGGAGTGCAACGAGGCGTTCGCGGCCATCGCCCTGATGTGGCAGAAGGAGTTTGGCTACGACATGGAGCGCTTCAATCCCCGTGGCGGCGCCATCGCCATCGGCCACCCGCTGGGCGCCAGCGGGGTGCGGCTGATGGGCACCTTGCTGAATCACCTGGAGGCCACCGGCGGTCGGTACGGCTACCAGACCATGTGTGAGGGCGGGGGCCAGGCGAACGGCACCGTTATCGAGCGGTTGGACTGACTCCCGGCGCTTCGGCCGCTGCCGCGGCGTCCTGCGCCGCAATGAGCGGCTGGACCTTCTTGGTGACGATGATCCACTCGACGACGAAGGTCAGGCCCGGAATCAGCCCGGCGGCGAACATCAAGATGATCCACGGGATGTGCAGCCGCGCCTTGAGGGCCAGGAACCCGGCGGTGATGAGGTAGACGATGTAGAGGTAGCCGTGGCCGACACCGAAGATCGCGAGCTCGATCTTGAAGCCGCGACCAGCGACCAAGTAGTGCAGGCCAGTGAAGAGGAAGAGCGGGATGATCAGCACACCGACGATGTTGGCCATGAGCTGATAGCGGAAGAGCGCACCCCGCAGACCACGCTGGGTGATCCGCTTCATTGCTCCCTCCGGACAACGACCTTCTCGCGGGCCCGCCATGTCTTTGGTCCCTTGGCCGCGAGCTCTGCGAGCCGTGCGTTGTACGCCGCCAACGCGGGGTCCTCGACGGCGAGGTCGGCGTCCCGTTGCGGCGCCGGCATCTCAGCAGTGGACGTCGTCACGGCGACAGTGCTGTGCGCGTCGGAGGAGGCTGCTTCCTGCTGACGGCGCATGCCTTTCAATCCGACGGTGTCGTAATCGGTGTGGATGAGAATCCACCAGAAGTACAGGCCCAACGTGCCGAAAACGGGCCACATGACCGAATACAGGTAGCTCAGCTGGTTCCCACCTTCGGCCCGGTTGATCTGCCACCAGGCGGCCAGCGCGCAGCCCGGGACGAACAGGAGGACGGCCAAGTGGAGCCATACGGCTCTCTTGGAAAGCCACCGTTCACGCACGCGCGCCATGTTACCGGCCCCCTCCGACCAGGTGATTTCGCCGCGGCACCCCGTTAGCCTGGGCGAATGCAGCCCGCGGCGACCCGGCCCGATCCGCCTTCGACGAACCGCGACGAGACACCCCACGTAGTACATGCATGTCGATGATCGCCTCGCCACGTCGCCTCGGGCGTGTCGCGACGTGACCGCCGAGGAGGTGGGGACGGGCCGGCGCAATGGGATCCCCGGCACCATCGCGACGGTGCACCGCTATGAGCTCCCACTGCCGCGTGAGGACGTGTGGAACCTGATCAGCCAGGTGTCCCAGTACCGCACCTGGTGGCCGTGGCTGCGGGCGTTCGACGCGGTCGCGCTCGCCGCCGGCGACGAATGGCGTTGTGCGGTGCAGCCACCCGTGCCGTATCTGGTGCGGTTCGGAGTGGTGATCGAACAGGTCGAGATAGCCACGCTCGTACGGGCCACGGTGGTGGGCGACGTCGTGGGGGCGGCGACGTTGACGCTCGAAGACACCGACACCGGGTGCACGGCCACGCTCGATAGCTCCCTGGCACCTGGGAACAGGGCCCTCCGGCTGGCCTCCCGTTTTGCCGGGCCCATCGCCCGTTTCGGTCACGATTGGGTCCTCGATTCGGGTGCACGCCAGTTCATCGCCCGTGCCGTCGACCCTCTCGTGGGCGACTAGACACACCTGGCGTGAAGTTCTCGATTCGCCAGATCCTCGCCTCTACGGCCGGAGCGGTGGCCGCCGCCCTCATCGCGTCGATCTTCGGGGTCAAGGGAACGGTTGTCGGCGTGGCCATCGGCTCGGCGGCGGCCACCATGGCGACGGCTTTCGTGGCGCAATCGATCGACCGAGGGCACGAGGCCGTCAAGCAGGTGGCGATCCGGGCCCCCCAGAGCTCGTCCTTACTCCGTCGGCTCGGCGGTACCGGGCCGAGCGGCGATTCGGCTTCCTCGGTGGACGCGTCCTCTGCTCCGACCGAGGTAGTGGGGCAGCCGGTTCCGCAGGGTGGAGGCGACGCCGACACGGTCGAGATGACATCGACGGCCGCCCGGACGGATGCGACGGGCGCGGCGGAGACCGAACGTGTACCGAGTCCGGTGGCGGCGGACGCCCCCGCCACACAGCGCCTGCAGGCGCCGCCGCCGCCGCCGACCGGACGGACGCCCCGTCGGTCCGTCGCAGCCGGCTACTCGTGGCGCACCATCGCGGCGGCCGCCGCCATCGTCTTCGTCCTGGCGCTGCTCCTCATCACGGCCATCGAGCTGATCTCGGGCAAGCCCCTTTCGGCGATCTTCGGCGGAGCCGATACCGGGACCTCGCTGGGCAATGTCGTCAACCCCAAGCCGGCGCCGGCCCCCGCGCCCACGCCGACCACCTCCACCACCTCGACCGTGTCGACCACCACGACGACGACCACCGCCGGCTCCACCTCGACCACGACGAGCACCACCGCGCCGACGGGGAGCGCGACGACAACGACGACCACTCCGGCCCCGTCGTCGAGCACCACTACGACAGGCCCCACTCTGGGCGGAGCGACGACAACCACCGCGTCGCCGTGAGCGTGGGAGCCCTGACTACCAGCCCTTGAACTCGGCGGGTCGCCGCTCCACGAAGCTGGCGATGCCCTCCTTGGAGTCGAGCGTGTTGGTCACCAGCTCCTGTCCCATCGCCTCGTCGTAGAGGGACGTGGCACGGTCGACGTCGAGCGCCCGGTTGGTCAGCCACTTGGCGACCCAGATCGCCTTGGTCGGCCCCTGGGCCAGCCGGCCGGCCATCTCCTCCAACGTGACCTGGAGCTCACGACGCGGGACCAGGCGGTTGACCAGGCCGATGCGGTGGGCCTCGGCGGCCGGGACGTCGTCGCCGAAGAAGAAGAGCTCCTTTGCTTTCTGGATGCCCACCAGGCGGGTCAGGATCCAGGCCCCGGCGGCATCGGGCGCGATGCCGCGCCGGATGAAGACCTCGACGAACTTGGCCTCCTCGGCCATCACGACGAGGTCGCAGGCCAGCGCGAGGTGCATCCCGCCTCCCGCCGCCGTGCCGTTGACCCCGGCGATGACCGGCTTCTCGCAATCGAGGACGGAGGTGACGAGGGCCTGCCAGCCGTCCCTGATCATGCGCGATCCGTCGCCCACGACGTTGTCGGGAGCGTCGTCGGGCTTCGGGCGCGGGGCAGCCGTCCGCCCCGCAGGTCGGCGCCGCTGCAGAAGGCCTTCTCGCCCGCCGCGGTGATGACGACCACCCGGACGAACAGATCGGAAGACGCATCACGCACCCACGCGGCGATTTGGTCCCGCATGAACTGGGTCATGGCGTTCCCGGCGTCGGGCCGGTTGAGGGTGATCCAACAGATGCCGTCCTCGATCCGGCGCAGCACATCGTCGCCCGCCGGGCTTGCAGTCGTGTCGCTCATCGGTCTCCTTGGGATGTGTGGTCCCCATCAGGCCGCCTGTTGCGGCCTGGCGCTCCGACGGCCTGCGCCGTCCCCCGCAGAGGGCCGGCGGGGCGCCTCACCGTATCGGGCGTCGATAGCAGTGTCGATCCGTCTCGTCCGCCGATCATCCCCGGTGGGGGACGAGAATCGGACGAATTGTCGGCTCTCGCGAGCCACCGTTACGGTGAGATGCATGCCGAACCGGCGTGTGGCGATCGTGGGCGCGTCGACGTCCGACTGCGGGCGCGTCGATGACAAAACCGCCTTTCAGCTGAATTTCCAGGGCACGACGCGTGCGCTGGCCGAAGCGGGCATCGACCGGTCGGAGGTCGACGGGTTCATGTCGCTCACCGGCGCGCTGCCGCCGGTGGAGTTGGCTGAATATCTCGGCCTGCGGCCCAACTGGGTGGACTCCACCGGCCACGGGGGCAGCATCTGGGAGTTCATGGTCGAGCACGCGGCGGCGGCCATCGCGCAGGGACTGGTCGAGGTTGTCGTGCTCACGTACGGGTCGACGCAACGGGCCGACCTCAAGAAGAAGCTGCGCACGGCGAACCTGTCCTTCGGGACCCGCGGGCCGACGCAGTTCGCGGCGCCCTTCGGGCACCCTGTGGGGTCGCACTACGCCATGGTGGCCCGGCGCCACATGCACGAGTTCGGCACGACCATTGAGCAGCTCGCCGAAGTGGCAGTGTCCACCCGCTACAACGCCGGCCTCAACCCCGACGCCTTCTACCAAGACCCCATCACGATCGACGACGTAGTCGACGCGCCCTTGGTGTGGGACCCGCTGACCAAGTTGCACTGCTGCCCCCGCACCGACGGTGGCGGCGCCATCGTGCTCACCCACCAGGAGCGGGCGCGCGACTGCGCCAAGGCGCCGATATGGGTCCTCGGCACCGGTGAGGCCGCCTCGCACACGACCATGAGCGAGTGGGAGGACTTCACGGAGTCGCCGTGTGTCCGCTCGGGAAAGTTGGCCTTCGAGCGAGCTGGCGTCACCCCGGAGGACATCGACACGGCGCAGGTCTACGACGCCTTCACCCCCATGGTGATCCTGACCCTGGAGGGTCTGGGCTTCTGCCGGAAGGGTGAGGGCGGCGCATTCGTCGAGGACGGCAAGCTCCGCGTCGGCGGCGCATTGCCCACCAACACCGACGGGGGCGGCCTGTCCGCCTGCCAGCCGGGCATGCGCGGGATCTTCCTCCTCATAGAGGCCGTCAAGCAGTTGCGAGGCGAGGCGGAGGCGCGCCAGGTGCCCGACGCCAAGCTGGCCTGCGTGAATGGCACCAGCGGCTGGTTTACTGCGGCGGGAACGGTCATTCTGGGGACGGACTACAACTAAGCCCGCCCGCCTTCGGCCCGCCGGCCCGTAGCCTGGTGCGATGCCCGCGCCCTATGACCTCACGCGGGAAGAGCTGGCCGTCGTCCTCGATGGCGAGCCTGACTACCGGGTACGCCAGGTATGGGACGGCCTCCACCTCCGGGTCCAGCGGCCGGCGGACATGACCGAACTCCCGGCCCCCCTGCGGGCCACGCTGGACGCCGCGCTGCCTCCCGCCCTGCAACAGGTTACGGAGCAATCGGCCGACGAGGGCGAGACGACGAAGTGGCTCTGGGCCCTGCAGGACGGGGCCAGGGTGGAGACGGTGCTGATGCGCTATCCGGACCGGGTGACCGTCTGCGTGTCCACCCAGGCCGGCTGCGCCATGGCCTGCCAGTTCTGTGCCACGGGCCAGGCCGGCTTCCAGCGCCAGCTGACCCAGGGCGAGATCGTCGAGCAGGTCGCCGTCGCCATGCGGGCCGCCCAGCCTCGGCGGGTCTCGAACATCGTCTTCATGGGGATGGGGGAGCCGCTGGCCAACTACGACCGGGTCTGGGGCGCCGTCGAGCGGCTGCACGGCGACATGGGCCTGTCGGCCCGGCATCTCACCCTCTCCACGGTGGGCATCGTGCCCGGCATCCGGCGCCTGGCGGCCGAGACCCTGCCCGTGAACCTGGCCGTCTCGCTGCATGCGGCCAACGATGACCTGCGCGACGAGCTCGTGCCCATCAACCGGCGCTATCCGCTCGCCCTGCTGGCCGAAGCCTGCGCCGAGTACGTCACGGCCAGTGGACGGCGCCTCTCCATCGAGTGGGCCATGATCGACGGTGTCAACGACCGCCCCAGCGATGCGACCGAGCTGGCGGCGTTCGGCCGCCCGCTGGGCGCGCACGTCAACCTCATCCCGCTCAACCCCACGCCGGGCTATCCCGTGGTCGGCTCGTCCCGGGATCGGGTGCGCCAGTTCCGGGACCAGTTGCTCGCCCTGGGGGTCAACGCCACCATCCGCGTGACCAGGGGCGCCGAGATCGACGCCGCCTGCGGGCAGCTCGCCGCCTCCCCCCGCTCCACTTCGGAACAGCGGCCTGACCCCGTGCAATTGCTGCCCGGCGCCCGCGCTCGATAGAACGTCCACATGGCACGAACAAAGCGGTCCGGCGTCGTACGCCCTTCGTTGTTCTGGTTCCTCCTCCTCGACGGCGGCATCGTGGCCCTCACGAAGCTCTCTGTGAGCAAGACCTCCTACGACAAGGTCAACGACATGACGAGTGACGCCCTGCCGCCGCGGGAGACCCTGCAGCTCATGCTGATCGGGACTGCCGCCATCCACGTGACGGAGGCCTTGGTCGCGGGGCGGATGGCCAAGCGCCGCGGGCTCTCACCGCGCGGATGGAGGCTGCAGACCTTCGTCGTCGGATTTCCCTCTTTGTTCTCGTTGCGCCGCGCCGCCCGCCCCGCCTGAACCATCGGGACCGCTGCACCGGCGAACCGATCGGCGGTCCGCGGCGTCTCTCTTGTCGTCACGCAGTCGAGACGCGGGAGGGCAGGGTCATGGACGAACAGCAGGCGGCGGGTCGCGCCGGATCGGGGCGCCGGGCGCTCAGAGTGATCGCGTTGGCGGCCGGGCTCCTCGGAGCAGCCGGCCTCGGGGTGGTCCTCACGGGCGGCGCAGCAGCGAGCTCCCCGGTCGCGCCGGCCAGCTGCGCCGGCTCCGCACCCCACCTCACCGTCGAGGGCACAGGACAGGGGTCGGGAACCCCGGACGTCCTGAGCGCGGTCTTCGGCTTCAGCACCACCGCCGGCAGCTCGGCCGCGGCACTGAGCCAGAACAACAGCGAGGTGGCGTTGGCGCTGCAGGCCTTGACCGCCAACGGCGTGGCGACGCGTGACACGCAGACCACTGGGCTGAACCTGTCGGCGCAGTACGCGTCGCCGCACGGTGTGCCCACGCTTGTCGGATACCAGGCCACCGAGACGATCACGGCCACGTTGCGGAAGCCGTCGACGGCGGGGACGGCCATCGATGACGTGGTGAACGCCACCGGCAACGCCGCCCAGGTCAACTCCCTGACGTTCTCGTTCGGCCATCCCGCAGCGGTGCAGGACGAGGCCCGGACGGCCGCCGTGCATCAGGCCGTGGCCCACGCAGAGGCGATGGCCGCCGCGGCCGGCCGCAAGCTCGGTCAGGTCTGCTCGCTGACCGACAACACCCAGCCCACGGGACTGCAGAGCTTCGGCTCTGACGCCGCATCCGGGGCAAGTGCCACGGCGCTACCCCTCGAGCCCGGCACCCAGATCGAGTCGGATCAGGTGACGATGGTCTACGCCCTGGGCCGCTGATCCGTCCCACTGATTTGGTATGGAGTGACCGCTGGCGTGGGACGATGGCGGCGATCCTCCACGAACCATGAGCACGAGTTCTGCAGCATCTCCATCTGGCGCACCTACGGCGCCTGTCCGGCGTGAGGTCTTCTACGCGGCATACGGCTCGAACCTCTCGGCCCGACGTTTCGCCTGCTACATCGCGGGAGGGGCGGCGTCCGGCGCAAGCCGGGCCTTCCGCGGTGCGCGGGATCAGCAGCCACCCGTCTCCTGGCGTGGATTGCGTGTGCCGGGGCGTCTCACCTTCCACGGGCACTCCGAGACCTGGGGCGGTGCGCCGGCTTTCTTTGAACCGGCCCCACCGGGCGAGCACTCCGGAGTAGAGGTCTTCGTGCGCGCCTGGCGCCTCGGCTGGGACCAGCTCGAGGACGTGGTGGCCCAGGAGAACGGCCGCGCCACCCATCCAATCGAGGTGGGCGCGGGTGTTCCCGAAGAGGGCTTCTCCATGCTGGCCGGCCCGGGCCGTTACGACCAGCTGGTCTGCGTGGGAACCCTCGAGAACCTCCCGGTGCTGACGTGCACGGCGCCCGAATCGCCCGGGCCGGTGCACCCGGCGGCACCATCGCGTCGGTATCTCGCCCACATCGTCACCGGTTTGCGCGAGACCTTCGATCTCGACGACACCACCATCGTGGACTATCTCGGACGTGCTCCCGGAACGACCCACGACCTCGTTCGTGCGGCTCTGGCCACGGACGACGCCTGAGGTCGTAGCTCCTTTCGTCACAGGGAAGACGAGCACATCAGGTTAACGATCCGTGACATGAAAGTGAACGTAAGGTAAACTCTGTGACATGTCCGATAACTCGCTCGCCTGGGGCTTTCACCCGGATCCGTACAGGATCCATCAGGAGCGCTACATCTCGGTCGATGGCCTCCCCACCAAGCTCGTGAGAGATGGCGGCATCGAGGCGTACGACCCGCCACCCGAGGTGACGCAAACCGGCTCGCCAAGCCAGAGCTAGTCGGCGCCAGAACGGCGCGCTTGCCCACGTGGTCGGGCGAGCGAGGCTCGCACGGGAGACAGCCGTGGTCTCGCGTTCCCCGCTACGGTGCACCGACTCCAATGGGAGGAAGGGGGGGTGTGGTGCCATTGAAGATGCCGGCGTGCGCAGTGCTCGCCCTCGCTGCGATCTCCTCGATCTGCCTTGTCCCTGTGAGTGCGAGCCCGGCGGGAGCCTCCACCGTGCCCCGCACCGACGCCGCGGGGACCGTGTGGCTCTGTCGTCCCGGTCTTGCCGATGACCCCTGCGCCGGCAACCTGAGCACGACCGTGGTCACGGCAACCAACGGACGCACCGTGAAGCACTCCGTCGCCTCAGGGAGCGGCAGTCGCTTCGACTGCTTCTACCTCTATCCGACCGCCAGTCCCGAGCAGACGGTGAATTCCGACCTGACGGTGCAACCGGCCGAGACCTCGAACGCCATGGGTCAGACGGCTCCGTACTCGAACGTGTGTGACGTGTGGGCACCGATGTACCGCCAGATCACGGTGAAGGCGCTCCTGGGTGGCGGTGCCGATGCCGATGCGAGCACCATTGCCTACGACAGCGTGCTCTCGGCCTGGAAGGATTTTCTGGCCCACGACGACAAGGGCAAACCCATCATCCTCATCAGCCACTCCCAGGGCTCGGTCAACATGATCAAGTTGCTCCAGTCCCGGGTCGACGACAACCCGTCGCTCCGACATCGGCTCATTGTGGCCATCATCGCCGGAGGCAACGTCACCGTCCCCGACGGCAAGGAGGTCGGACTCACCTTTCAGCATCTCCCACTCTGTACGAAGGCCGGCCAGTTCGGCTGCGTGATCGCCTACTCGTCTTTCCCTACTGAGCCGCCGACCGATTCCATGTTCGGAATACCCGGACAGGGGATAAGCCTCAACTACGGCCAAACCCAGACGACGGGCGTCCACGTCGCATGCGTCAACCCGGCCTCCATCGGTGGCGGGACCGCCGAGCTCTCTTCCTCGTTCCCGCTGGCCGCCGTGCAGCCGCTGCCGGCGCAGACGCTCCCGGCTCCGGCCGTCACCACGCCCTGGGTGACGTATCCGAAGATGTACTCGGCCTTCTGCGAGAGCACCGGCGGTGCGACCTGGCTGCAGGTCACGCACAATGCGGCCGCCGGTGACGTGCGACCTCTGCCCTCCGAGCCGCTCGGCCCCACGTTCGGCTACCACCTCGACGACCTGAACCTTCCGATCGGCAACCTCGTCAGCGATGTCCGAGCCGCGGAGGCGGCCTACAACCGCTGAGATCCCGGCTTGATCAGAGGCGCGACTCGAGCGCTCAAGACGTGATGAAAGCCAACAGGTCGGCGTTGATCGTCTCGGCGTGGGTGGTCGGCATGCCGTGTGGGAAACCGGGGTAGGTCTTCAGGGTTCCGTTCTGCACCAGTTCGACCGCTCGCGGACCCGAGGTCTTGTACGGCACAATTTGATCGGCTTCACCGTTGAGCAAGAGAGCGGGGACGCTGATCTTCTTCAGGTCCGCCGAGTAATCCTCCTCGATGAACCCGGTGATGGACGCGTAGTGTGCCTTTGCGCTGCCCATCATGCCCTGGCGCCACCAGTTCGCAATGACCGCCTCGGACGCGTCGACGCCCGGCTGGTCGAAGTTGTAGAACGGGCCCGAGGGCACCGCGGAAGAACTCCGAGCGATTCGCAGCAAGCTGGGTTTGCAGGGCCTCGAAGGCGGCCTTGGGGACGCCGGCCGGATTGGCATCGGTCTGGAGGACAGAAGGCGTGACGGCGCTGATCAGCGCCACCTTGGCCACGCGGCTCTCGCCGTGGCGGCCGATATAACGAGCCACCTCGCCGCCGCCCTGGGAGTGCCCGATGTGGACAGCGTCGTGCAAGTCGAGGTGCGCGGTCAGCGCGGCGAGGTCGTCGGCGTAGTGATCCATGTCGTTACCATCATTGACCTGCTCTGAACGCCCGTTACCGCGCCGGTCGTGGGCGATCACCCGGTAGCCGTGCCGCAAGAAGAAGAGCATCTGGGTGTCCCAATCATCGGCAGACAGGGGCCAGCCGTGACTGAAGACAAGTGGCTGTCCCGTGCCCCAGTCCTTGTAGAAGATCTCGGTGCCGTCCGACGTCGTAATTGTTCCCATTGGGCCAGGTCCTCCTGTTCGGTTGTATTCCGAGAACCGGCTCTGCTGCACGCACGCGCTCCACTTGCTGGCGGTGGCACGGTGATCCGGCGCTCCAGAATGATCAGCCTGACGCACCAGGCTTGAAGAATCCAGGAGGTCACCGAACGGTCACATCTTCGCGGCCCGAGACCGAGGTCAGGCCCGGCCGCCTATCGATTCTGCCAGTTGGGCGTTCGCTTCTCGGCGAATGCCTTCGGCCCTTCCTTGGCATCCTCGCTGCTGAAGACCTCGCCGGAGATCTCCGACTCGATCTTGTAGGCCTCTTTCATGTCGGTGGCCAGCCCGCGCAGTGCCGACTCCTTGGTCTTGCGGATGGCGAACGGGCCCGTTGGCCGTGATGCGGTGGGCGTAGTCGTAGGCCCGCGCCATCAGGTCGGCGGGTCGGCAGACCTCGTTGAGCAGGCCCATCTCGTAGGCGCGCTGCGCCGGCACCTGGTCGGCGCACAGTAGCAGCTCCATGGCGGCCGGCCAGGGGACCTGGCGGGGGAGCCGCACCGTGGTGCCGCCGCCGGCGAACAGCCCGCGCTTGGGCTCCATCACACCGAAGGTGGCGGTGTCGCTGGCCACGCGCAGGTCGGTGCCCCCGAGCATCTCCATGCCGCCGGCCACGCAGACGCCGTTCACCGCGGCGATGATCGGCTTGTAGAGCTTGGTGCCGCGCAGCACGGCCTTGACGCCGTCGTCGAGCCGGTAGCCGCCGAGCTCGTCGGGGTGCTGGCCGGCCTTCATCTTGCTCTGCAGCTCGGTGATCTGCGGGATGTACGTCTTGAGGTCGGCCCCGACGCAGAAGTCCTTGCCGACGCCGGTCACGATGGCGACGTAGGCGTCGTCGTCCTCGCCGAAGCGGTCCCAGGCCGAGCGCAGCTGGAAGAAGTGCTCCATGTCCATGGAGTTGCGCGCCTCGGGGCGGTTGATGGTGATGGTGACGACGTGGTCGTCACCCAGGGCGTAGTCGATCGACATGGGCTCCGTGCTCCGGTGGGTCAGGCCATATGGCGGGTCTGGTGGCGGTCCGGCATGGTGCCGGGCCTCATGGGCATGGGCGTGGTCAAGGTCGTTGCGGTTCCGACCTCGGCACCTCAGTCCTCGTCGTCGAGCAGACGCGTCGTGAAGCTGCTGACCGACACGATGCCCTTTTCGTTCACCGACGTCTGCCCGCGGGCCCGGGAGACCAGCGCGGTGTCGACGTCGGACGCCTCGGCCCGCAGCGCGCCAACGGTGCACTGCTCACGCGGCCGCACGCTGAACGGGTCGAACTGGAAGTGCTTCATGGCGTTGAGGTGCGTCATCTTGTCGATGTCCTCGTCGGACACGCCGTCGAGAGTACTTCATGAGCGCCTCGGGTGACTGGGGCCACGTCGAGTCCGAGTGGGGGTAGTCGCACTCCCACGTGATGTTGTCGATGTTCATGTACTGGCGGTTCTGCACGCCGAAGGCGTCGTCGATGAAGCAGGTGATGACGCGGTCCTTGAAGACCTGGCTCGGCAGCTGGTCGCCGAAGTCCTGGCCGGTCCACTTGCGGTGGTGCTCGTAGACGTAGTCGATGCGCTCCAGGGCGTAGGGGATCCAGCCGATGCCGCCCTCGGAGAGCGCGAAGTGCAGGTCCTTGTACTTGCGCAGAATGGGCGACCACACGAGGTCGGCGGCGGCCTGCACCATGTTGATCGGCTGCAGACTGATCATGACGTCGATCGGTGCCTCCACCGAGGTCATCAGGATCTGCGACGACGAGCCCAGGTGCATGCAGACGACGGTGCCCTCGTCGGCGCAGGCGGCCCAGAAGGGGTCCCAGTGCTCGTTGTGCAGCGAGGGCCAGCCGAGCTTCTCGGGGTTCTCCGAGAAGGTGACGGCGTGGCAGCCCTTCTTGGCCACCCGGTGGATCTCCTCCGCACCGAGCTCGGGGTCCCAGATGACGGGGATGGACAGCGGAATGAAGCGGCCCGGCTCGGCGCCGCACCAGCGGTCGATGTGCCAGTCGTTGTAGGCCTGCACCATGGCGCGGGCCTCGTCCTTGTCCTCGCGCCGGGCGAAGAGCTGGCCGCAGAACTGCGGGAAGGAGGGGAAGCACATGGAGCCGAGCACGCCGTTGACCGACATGTCGCGCACTCGCTCGTGGACGTCGTAGCAACCGACGCGCATGTCGTCGAGCGAGGTGGGCTCGATGCCGTACTCCTCGGGCGGGCGGCCGACGACGGCGTTGAGGCCGACGTTGGGGATCTGGTTGCCGTCGTACTGCCAGACGTCGGTCCCGTCCTCGCGGCGGACGAGCTTGGGCGCCTTGTCCTGGTACTTCGCCGGCAGCAGCCCGTCGAACATCCCACGAGGCTCAATGACGTGGTCGTCGACACTGACCAGGATCATGTCCTCAGTGCGCATTTCGTCCTCCCCTTCTGCCGCTCGACGTGTCGGCGCCGGCGGCTTTCCTGACACCAATGTCATCCACCTTACGCGCCCGTCGCAGGGGAGGTGCGAAACGGTTTGGCCCGTCGGTCGCTCCCGGAGCCGGAGCTCCGGGATGCTCAGGTGATCATGGGTCAGGCGCTCAGGATCCGGCCGGGACGGTCGAGGCCGGTGACGGCGGGACCGGCTGGCCCTGGTAGCCCTGGACCAGCCCGGGCAGGGGGTTGGCCGGGGCGGCCAGCTCGGGGGGCTCGGCGAAGGTCATCACGCGACGTGTCGAGGAAGTCGGCCAGGGTCGCCGCGTTGGCGTCGCGGTAGGTCAGGGCGGGCAGGTTCCACTGCCGCTCGATCGTCGCCAGCACCGACGTGTGGTCGTGCACGACGTTGGTCACGTCGTGCGGCCGGGCGTAGGGGCTGACCACCACCACGGGCACCCGGGGGCCGTACATGTTGTAGCCACCCGGCTGGTCGCTCGGGCCGATGTCGGGCGGGATGGCGTCGGGCGCGATGGCCGCCGGCGGCGCCACGTGGTCGTAGTAGCCGCCGTGCTCGTCGTAGAGCCAGACCAGCAGCGTGCGCTGCCAGGCCGGCCCCGCCATCACGGCGTTGACCACGCTGGCCACGAACTGCTCCCCGAGCTGGACGTCCTCGGGGTTCTCCTCGGACTGGCACGTCGTCTCGATGGCCAGGTCCGGCGTGGCGGCGAACGTCGGGACGGGCTGGGGCAGCTCGCCGACGACGCTCGGCACTCTCGCCCTGGATGGCGCCCATGTTGCAGTCGACCAGGCTGACCGACGGCAGCGTCCCGGCCGCGGCGTCGACGAAGAACTCGGCGATGGAGGTCAGGTTGGCCGGGTAGCGGAAGATCGTGTCGAGGATGATGGCGGTCGTCGGCGCGTCGCTGAAGTAGTTCTTCCAGCTGATGCCGTTGCGCGCTGAGCTGGTCCCAGATCGTCCCGTTGGGCGGGTAGGTCGTGACGTTGTCGATGTCCGTCGACACGATCCCCGACGCCGTGCCCGCCATGAAGAAGCGGCGGTTGGGGTAGGTCTGCGCCGGCGCCGAGCAGAACCAGCGGTTGGCCAGCGTGAAGGTGTTGGCCAGCGAGTAGTAGAAGGGCAGGTCGTCCTCGGTGTAGTAGCCCATCGACCCGGGACCGGTGCCGGCGAAGCCGTCCATGGCGCCGCCGTCGATCTGCAGGTGCGTGTCGTCCCACGACTGCGAGCCCGAATCCTGCGCGCCGATGTCGCCGGACTGGTGGTACACGTACATGCGCTCGTTGCCCACCGGGTTCCAGTTGACCGGCTCGCCCGCCTTGTTGAACGTGAAGCCGTCGGCCAGCGGCTGCCCGCTGACCGGCAGCATGCCGAGGTAGTTGTCGAACGAGTGGTTCTCCTGCATGACCAGCACGATGTGGTCGAAGGGGAACGCGCCGGTGTACTGCCCAACCGGCAGTGACGGGATAGGGCAGCGCGCCCGGGCCCGCGCAGCGTCGCCGCCCGGGCCAGCCGCTGGCCCAGCGGGCCGAGCGCAGCCGACGCGCGGCAGCGGCCGAGGCGGTACCGAGTCCGGCCGCCAGCACCGATCGGCGGCTGTAGGTGCGGCGGTTACCCATGGGCGGTGCTCTCCTCTGGTCGTCGGGCGCGTGCTGCGATGGTCAGCGGGCGGCGCGGGCCGGGGCGGCGTGGTCTCCTGGACGGGCATGGCGTTCTGCGGTCGGCGGCGGGTAGGCGAAGCCCTCGTCGAAGGTGCCGGTCGAGCGCGTTGACGATGACCTCCTCGTCGACCACCGGCACCGTCGAGCGAGGCGTCGGGCAGCGTCGGCGGCACGGGTTGCGCCGGCTGGCCGAGCGCCAGCGCGCTCGTCATGTCGCCGACGGTGCCGCGGCGCCAGTGCCGACACGTTGGGCACGGGGACGCCGAAGAGCTTCTCGAGCAGCAGGAGCGTCGACGTGTGGTCGAAGACCTCCGTGGCCATGTAGCCGCCCTGCGTGAAGGGCGACATGAGGAGGCACGGCACGCGGAACCCGAGGCCGACCGGCCCCGCGATGCCGCCGCCGTCGCCGGCAGCGGGCTGACGGTGAGGTACTCGCCCGGCGTGCCCGGCGGCGGCACCGGCGGGGGCACGTGGTCGAAGAAGCCGCCGTTCTCGTCGTAGTGGAGGATGAAGAGCGTGTGGGCCCAGATCTCGGGGTTCGAGGTCAGCGTGTCGAGCACGGTCTGCACCAGGTTCTCGCCCCACTGCGGCGCCGTGGCGGGGTGCTCGCACTGGGTGACGGGGCCGTGGATCCAGCTCACCTGCGGCAGCGTCCCGGCCGCCACGTCGGCGACGAAGTCGGCCGGGATAGTTCGGCGCGAGCGCCTGCTGCTGCAGCTGCAGGCCGCGGGTCGTGGTCGGGTCGTTGTAGGCCTTGAAGTAGGGGAGCGGGCTGAAGAGGGCGAGGCCGGTGGGGTCGTTGTAGACCTTCCAGGTCACGCCCGCATCGAGCAGCTGCTCGGGCATGGTGGTCCAGCGAGAACTTCCCGTACTGCTGCGGCCGGCCGCTGGTCTGCGTGACGAGGACCGGACCGCCGCCCGTGCCGGCGGGGTCGATGGTGCCCGACAGCGCCATGACGCGGTTGGGGTCGGTCGGCCCGAGCACCGAGCAGTGGTAGGCGTCGCAGATGGTGAACGCGTCGGCCAGCGCGTAATAGAAGGGGAGCTCCGACCGGTTGAAGTAGCCCATCGTCGCCGACGAAGTTGGCGTCGCCGTCGGCGGCCAGGTGGGCCTGCACGAAGGCGTCCATCTTCCCGCCGTCCCAGCTCTGGTGCTGCGTGCCCCATTCGTGGGAGATGTCGTTGGTGCAGTCGCCGTTCTCGGTCGGGAATTGCTGCTGCAGGTCGAACGGCTGCAGGTAGCCCGTCGGGTCGACGCCGACGCCGGGCTGGTAGCCGTACTGGTCCCACACGGGGACGTGCGTCTGCCGCCGACCCTGTTCGTCAGCGACCTTCGGGTCCGAGAAGCCCCGCACGCCCGACAGCGTGCCGAAGTAGTGGTCGAACGAGCGGTTCTCCTGCATGAGGATGACGACGTGACGGATGTCGCTCAGCGTCGGCAGCGTGGAGGGGCGCCATGGCCAGTGGCGCGCTCGATGGAGGCGCCGGCCGATGAGGACAGGCCCGCCACGCCCGGCCGTCCCGGCGGCACCGAGGGCCAGCCCGCCCTTGAGCAGGGTGCGCCGGCTGACCCGGTTGGTGTCCGGGCGCTCCGCGCTGCCGTCGTCCCGCCGATCTGTCCGCTGCCATGCACTCTCCTCCTCGATGTCGTCACCAGGTGGCGACGCGCTCCTCGGGCCCGAGATTCCCCGTCGGGCAGGAGGGAAACGGAGGTGGAAGCGGTCCCCGCGGGTTTTCAGGTCCTGTTCACGCGCTCGCTACCTGGAGTTCAGATTCACGGCGTCCGAACCGAGGGCTGAGCGCATCCGGGTGCGCACAGGCCGCGGCGGGGCAGGATGATGTCGTCGATGATCCCGTAGTCACGGGCCTCGTCGGAGGTCATGTAGTAGTCGCGGTCGATGTCCTGGGCCACCCGCTCCAGGGGCTGCCCGCTGTGGTGGGCGATGATCTCGGACATGCGGCGGGTCAGCGACATGACCTCGCGCAGCTGGATCTCCATGTCCGAGGGTGCGCCCCGGGTGCCGGCCGAGCCCTGGTGGATCATGATGCGCGCGTTGGGCAGGGCGAAGCGCTTCCCGGCCGCGCCGCCCGAGAGGATCATGGCGGCGGCGGACATGCCCATGCCGACGCAGATGGTCGACACGTCCGGCTCCACGTGCTGCATGACGTCGTAGATGGCCATGCCGGCGTAGGCCACGCCGCCGGGGGAGTTGATGTAGAGGTAGATGTCCCGCTCGCTGTTCTGCGCCTCCAGGAACAGCATCTGCGAGATGATCAGGTTGGCCACCTGGTCGTCCACCTCCTGGCCCAGGAAGACGATGCGCTCCCGCAGCAGCTGGCTGTAGATGTCGAAGGCGCGGTCGCCCCGGTTGCCCTCCTCGATGACGGTCGGGACGAAGACCTGGCGCAGGCGTCGTCCGGGCGGCGGTGGTCCCGGTCTGGGTCGGGGTGGTGCTGGGGCTCATGGCGGTGCTCCTCCGTCGTCTCGTCCTGTGCTGGCCTCCTGGGCTGGGGTCCTTCTCACGTTATATCAAATATGAGATAATGGTCCGATCGTGAGCGAGCGCCGCCATCCCACCGTCTTCCCGGGCTTCCGCGAGATGGCCGAGCGCCGCCACTCGGTGTCGGGGCAGCTGCTGACGCTGCGCCGGGAGCTCGGGCTGTCCCAGGCCGAGGTGGCCGCCCGCATGGGGACCTCGCAGTCGGCGGTGGCCCGCTTCGAGGCGGGCGACCTCGACGTCCGCCTCTCGACGGTGGAGCGCTACACGACGGCGCTCGGCGCCCGGCTGGAATGGAGGATCGAGCATGGCTGACCACGAGGAGCCGTGGCCCTGGCTTCCGGCTGATCCGGGGCCGGGCTCGGAGGCCGGGGCCGGCGGGGCCCCGAGCCGCTGTCGGACGTCGTGGCCCGCCGCCTGCTGGCGCAGCGCGTCGTCCTCCTGCACGGCCCGCTCGACGACCTCTCTGTCACCCGGGTGGCGGCCGAGCTGATGACGCTCGATGCCGAGGGCGACGATCCCGTGACCCTGCGGGTCGACTGCGGCGAGGCCGCCCTCGCACCGGCGCTGACGCTCATGGACGTGATTGAGCTGATGGGCGTGCCGGTGCGGGCGCTCTGCCTCGGGCAGGTGGCGTCGGGTGCGGTCGGCGTGGTGGCCGTGTGCGCGCACCGTTCCGCCCTGCCCAGCACCCGCTTCTCGCTGTCGCGAGCCGGCGACCCAGCTGCAGGCCCACGTGCGCAACGTGGCCCAGTGGGCCGAGCTGCGCGCCGCCGAGCGCCAGCGCTTCTGCGCCCGCGTCGGGCGCGGCCACCGGTCAGGCGGCCGGCGCGGTCGAGGAGACCTGGAGCGGGGGCGCTTCCTGGGCGCGGAAGAGGCCCTCGCGTACGGGATCCTCGACGAGGTGTCCCGGCCCGACGCCCCGGTGCGGCGCCTGCCCGGATCCGGGCCGCCGCCGATGGGGTTCCGCCCGCTGCGCTGACCACGGCGGAGCCGCAAGACCCGGCCGGTCCGGCGTGCCTACGATGCGGCGATGACCACGACCGGGCCCCGCCTGCCGCCCCTCGCCGCCGGCGAATGGGACGACGTCCTGACCCGGGTCCTGGAGAACTCGCCCGGCGGGACGGACGAGCCGATGCACATCTTCACCACGCTGGGCCGGGCCGACCCCGAGCTGTTCCGGCGCTGGCTGGGCTTCGGCGGCGCGCTCCTGGACGGGACGCCTGCCCGGCCGCCTGCGCGAGCTGGTGATCCTGCGCACCGCCGCCCGCTTCGGCGGCCGCTACGAGTGGGCCCAGCACATCGAGCTGGCCGAGCAGCAGGGCGTCACGCCCGCCGAGCTGGCGGCGGTGAGCGACGGCGAGCGGTGCGCTCGACGCCGTCGACTGGTCCCCGCTGGAACGGGCGGCGCTGCGCGCCGTGGACGAGACGGCCGACGAGGGCGCGGTCACCGACGCCACCTGGGAGACGCTGGCCGACGACCTCGCCGAGAGCGAGCTCATTGAGCTGCTGATGCTGATCGGCCACTACCTGATGCTGACCACCGTGCTGCGGTCGCTGCGCATCCCGCTCGAGCCGCGGGCCGAGGCGCTGGCCCGGAGCGTGCCGGGCGGTCCGGATTGAGGATCGGCGCGGACTGGCATGACGTCGCTGCTGGCGGGACGGAGCATCACGGTGATCGGCGCCGGCACGCAGCCGTCGCGTGACCCCGACGCACCGGTCGGCAACGGCCGCGCCATTGCGGTGCGGGCCGCCCGGGAGGGCGCGTCCGTCGTCTGCGTCGACCGCGACGAGGCCGCGGTCGAGGAGACGTGGCGGCTGATCACCGAGGAGGGCGGGAAGGCGGCCATCGTGGTGGCCGACGTCACCACCGAGGAGGGCTGCCGCCTGGCCGTCTCCGACGAGCCCGGGCTGGCGCCCGACGGCCTCGTGCTCAACGTGGGCACCGGGTTCGGCATGGGCGTGGCCGGCACGTCCATCGACGACTGGGACAGGACGTTCGACCTCAACCTGCGCGCCCACTTCATGCTGGTGCGCCGCGCCCTGGTCACCTTGTCCGACAACGCGGTCGATCGTGTTCGTGGGCTCGGTGGCGGGCCTGCGGCCCGGGAGCCGCATCCCCGCCTACGACGCATCGAAGGCGGGGCTCATCGGCCTGAGCCGCCACGTCGCGGTCGAGGGCGCCCGCCGCGGCATCCGGGCCAACGTGCTGGCGCCCGGCCTGATCGACACCCCGCTCGGCCGCGCCGCTTCCGCCGGGCGCCCGTCGCGCACCCGCTCGCCGGTGCCGCTGGGCCGGCAGGGCACGGGCTGGGAGGTGGCGGCGGTCGCCGTCTTCCTGCTCTCGGACGAGGCGAGCTACGTCACCGGCCAGGTCCTGGCCGTCGACGGGGGGCTGACGCTCGTATGAGCGCGCACTCCGCGCAGCGCCGGTCGGGCCCGACCGTGGCCCCGCGTCCGCCCCGCCTCGGCCGGCGCGTGGCGCGCTTCAACCGCGCCGTGACGAACAAGGTCGCCATCCACGTGGCGGGGTGGGCGCCCGGGCTCGGCATCGTGATCCACGTCGGCCGGCGCACCCGGACCGTCTACCGCACGCCGGTCAACGTCTTCCGCACCAAGGACGGGTTCCGCTTCGCCCTGACCTACGGCCCGGACGCCGAGTGGGTGCGCAACGCGCTGGCCCACGGCGCGGTGCGCCTGATCACGCGGAGCAAGGAGTACGAGCTGACCGACCCCGAGCTGGTGACCGACCTGCACCGCCAGCACGTGCCGGCGGTCGGCCGCGGCCATCATGCGCTTCATGCGGGTGACGCAGTTCCTCGACTTCCGCCGGGCCGCGTGGCGGACGACGGATCCGGCACAGCTGAGTCGCCCGCACCGCCGGCAGGCGAGATCTGTCTCGTGCGGAGGCGGGCGACGTGCGCGCAGGCGAACACGGTCTTGGTGGCCTGCTCGAGCCTGTCGTAACGGCTTACGGGGCGTGCGCGTGCAGTGCGCGACCACCCAGCGCAGGTCGGGTGTCGCGCGTCAAGGGCTGCGTGGTCACCGTCACCCGTGACGACGCGTCCCTCGGCCACCAGACGTGTGAACTCGGCCAGTGACGGTGCGGGCACCCGTCCGGTGAAGCCGCCGACCGGGAGGAACTCGCGGCCGGTGGCCATGATGTAGTAGCCGGCCGCGCCCGACGTCTCGAAGACGTCGGCCGCCTGCGACGGCGGGATCGTCGCCACGAACTTCTGGAGTGCCGCCATTTCGCTGAGGGAAGCCGGCTGCTGCCATCTGGGTGTTGCGGTTGACCACCGCCGGAGCGTAGGGGGAGTCGAAGGGGCTGAGCGTCGCCGCCACCACGACCGACGAGGCCCAGAGCGAGCCGAGCAGCATGGCCACGGCGGCCAGGGCAGGCCCGACCGACAGGTTCCAGACAGTGTCGTGGCCGGCGCGGAGCGAGCCCGACAGGATCCCGACGGCCAGGAGGCCGACGACGACGGACGAGGCGACGATCCAAGGGCGCACGCCGACGTAGCCCGGCACGAGCGCGATCGCTGACGGCCACGGTGGCCGCGGTCACGGCCGGCCAGTGCGGCCCGCACGGCGCGTTGCCGTCGCCGCTGCCAGGCCGCGGCGCCGCCCATGCCACACAGCGCGGCGACCGCGGGGATCAGCGCTGCCGTGTAGTACGAGTTCAGGAATTCGCCGCCGCTGAAGAAGCCGAACGTCAGCACGAGCCAGGCGGACCACAGGATCACGCCGGCGCGCAGCAGGTCCGTGCGCGGCTGTCGGCGCCGCAGCACGAAGAGCCAGACCGCCGCCACGACCGCCGGCAGCAGCAGCCAGGCGTCGTCGTGGCCGAAGGGCCCCCGCAGCAGGCGGTCCCACGATGCCGCGATGCCGCCGGTGCCGATGCCGTGCCGAACCGCGTAGTGGGCGAGGTCACGAGGTAGGTGGAGGTGTGGTTGCACCCGGCCGCGTCGAGCGCGTTGCCACCGAGGCGGCTGAACCCGTTGTAGGAGAACACCTGGGTGAAGAGCGAGTCGTTGCAGCTGCCGTCGACGTAGGGGCGGCTGGACTGCGGGACGAGGGAGACGGCCGACATGTAGCTGAGGGAGACGACCGCCACCGCCAGGGTCGCCGCCGCCAGGTGCCAGACCCGGCGCAGGAACGAGGCTGCCGGCGCCGCCACCAGATAGGCGAGGAAGAGCGCGGGGAGCACGAGCCAGGCCTGGAGCATCTTGGCCTGGAAGGCGAAGCCCACCAGGACGCCGGCCCAGAGCAGCGAGCGCAGGTGGCCGGTCTGGCAGGCCCGGATGGTGGCGTCGGCCGCCAGCACGAGCAACAGGATGAGCAGCGAGTCCGAGATGTTGCCCCGGTCGAGCAGGATCACGATCGGGCTGCTCGCCATGACGACCGCGGCGACCAGGCCGGCACCGGCGCCGGCCACCCGGCGCACCGTGCGGTAGAGCACGAGCACGGTCAGCATCCCCTCCACGACCTGCGGCAGCACGAGCGCCCAGACGTGGAACCCGAAGATGCGCAGCGAGAGTGGCCTGGACCCAGAGCGCGCCCGGGAGCTTGTCGACCGACACCGTCCCCCACGGGTCGGCCGCGCCGTAGAGGAAGTTGTGCAGGCTCATCGCCATGCTGCGCGCCGCCCCGCCGTAGAAGGGCTCGAGGTAGGCCTGGTCGAAGCTCCAGGCGTAGGCGAAGGCCGGCCAGCGCGGTGACGACGAGCAGCGCCGGGCGGGCCCAGCGGGTTGGTCGGCGGGGGAGCGCCAGAACCGCCAGGGCTGCTCGCTGCGCCAGCGCATGCGCAGCCTGGCCAAGGCGCCGGAGGTGGGCGCCGTTGGCGACGCCGGGACCGCGTTGCCTTGTTCCGGCTGTGCGACATCGGCGCGAACGGTCAGCGTGGCCTCCCCGCAGGGCACTGTAGGCGGGCGCGGCGCAGGTCCGGCCGGCGATCGCGACCGTGCGTCAGGCGATGACCTCCATGCGCAGCCCGCGTGCGTCCACGTCGCCGCCGAGCTGCAGGTGTTGACGCCGCGGCGCGGCGCCGGGCCGTCCACGCGCCGGCGAAGCGCATCGAGCGACGTCGTCGCCGCTGCGCCCCGGCGGGTGGCGGCCGCGGTGGGGCTCCGGATCTCCTCGCGGCCGAAGACCGCTGCCAGTGCATGCGCATCCGCTCGGCGCGCCCCGCCGCGCGTGGTCTTGGTGGCCGCATCGGCGCACCGGCCAGCACGGCCAGGCTCAACTCCGGGCGACATCTCGAACAGTCGCTGCTGGCGCCGCGGCGTGACTGCAGCGCGTCGACCTCACGGATCTTCGGGCAGGATGTTGAAGAGCTGCTTCGAGATCGCCTTGCCGCAGGCGCGCCGCGGGAGAGCGCGCAGGCCTCCTCGTAGGTGGATGGCGGCGAGGACGGCTCGCACCGGCGCCGGGAAGACCGAGCTGCGACGTGGCCCCAGCCGCCGCCGCGCCTCGATGTCGGCACGGCCGGGGCTCCCGTCCGCAGCCAGGCCGATCGGGATGTCGATGGCGGCAGCGGCCAGCCGGCCGGCGTCGAGCTCGCAGACGCACGGGATCGAGCGAAGGCAGCACAACGACGTCGAACTCGGTGCGGTCCCCGTCGACAGGCGATGGTGACGACGACCCAGCCGCCGGGGCGCCGTCGATCCGCCGGCGACCAGTCCATGCCGCTCCAGGACGGTGGGCCCGGTGCCGGGCTCAGCGCGAGCTGGGCGTGGTTGATCCCGTCGGCGGGCGTCAGGGTGACGGTGCGCCCGATCAGCTCGTCGGCCTCGGCGCCGGCCAGCGCCGCGGCGCCGCCGTCGAGCAGGGCGTAGCAACGGCCTCCCGCCGGGAGGTCGCAGATCAGCACGGCGCGTTCGGGCCCGCCGTCCCGGCCGTGCAGCACCGTGTAGGTGGCGACGGTGGCCCTGCCCTCGGGCGCCTCGACGATGGCGAGCGGGTCCGAGGAGGGCGCGGTCGGTGCGGTCTCGGGGAAGGCACCGCTGCCCGGATCCGTCGACCACACCCCGTAGGCGTGCTTCTGCATGTGCATGCCGACGCCGCTCGTCACGCCGAAGGAGCCGGGCTCGCCGCGCAGCGTCTCGACCATGGCCGCCAACGCGTGGGTCATGTAGTTGGACCCGGGCCCGCCGTGGTACGGCAGCCCACCCGTCTGTGTCACGGCACGGCCGTCGTCCTCGCTGATCCCCAGCGCATCGAGCGCGAAGCACACCGAGCTGGCGAAGCAGGAGTAGAGGTCGAGGTGGGCCACGTCGTCGGCGCCCGATGCCCGCACCGGCCAGCGCGGCGTCCGCCGCGGCGGCCATGGCGGGGGAGCGCCACAGCTCGGGGTGGCCGGCCACGTGCACAGGGTCCTCGGCGTAGGCGGCGCCGCGCAGGTAGACCCGTCGCTCCTCGGGGACACCCAGCGCGTCCGCCTTGGCCGCGCTGGCCAGGACGAGGGCGGCAGCCATGTCGACGTCCATGATGGAGGTCATCAGCTTCGTATAGGGGTAGGCCACCATCCGGTTGTCCGGCGCTCGCCGTGACGATCTCGTCCGCGCTGCGGGCGACCGGGAACCAGGCATGGGGGCTGGCCGCCGCGATCTCGGTCATGGGTGCCAGCACGCGGCCCGAGCGGGCCCGGTGCTCGTCGAGTCCCCGGCCGAGCTCGGCCCGCCGGGCGTTGTCGAACAGGGCGAAGGTGAGGTAGGCCTCGAAGACGGCGTGGGTGATTTCGGAAGGATCGAAGTCCATGTCCATCGGGAAGCGCCGCTTCTCGGCCGGACGGAAGGACCACTGCGGCTTCTCGCCGGCCTTCTTCAGGCGGCGGCACGGTGGCCAACGCCTCCGCGCCGGTGATGAGCGCGAGGTCGAGGCCGCCCGCCCGGATCTCCCGCGCCACCTCGGTGGCCAGCACGAGCGGCACCGACCCGCCGATGCCCGAGTAGCGCCGGCGGGCCGGCGACGCCCCGACGCGCTCGGCCAGGCGGGCGACGGCGTCGTCGTACTGCCACGACTGTGAGTACACGACGTCGATGCTCTCGAGCGCGCCGAGCAGGCCCGACGTCGTCGGCCGCACCGGTGTCGGCGGCGGCCTCACGGGCCACCTGCTCCCACATGGCGAGCGGCTCGGGTGCACCGTCGGGCGCGTCGGACGGGTGCCAGGTGCGGCGGGCGACGCCGATGATGCACGTGGCGCGGGGGTCGGCGGGCAACGGCGGAGCGGGTCAGCCGCGCGACTTGCCGGGCATGGCGATGGCCCGGTCGGCGATGATGTTCTTCTGAATCTCGGTGGAGCCGCCGCCGATGGTCGAGTACCGCTGGAAGGCGTACAGGCGGGTCCACTTGCCCCGGTCGACGGCGTCGGGGCCGCCGCGGGCCAGGGCGCCGGCCGGGCCCAGGAGGTCGACGGCCAGCTCGGCCAGCGTCTGGGCCATCGACGACCACGAGAGCTTGGCGAAGGGGACCTCGGGCCAGTTCTTCTCGCCCTTCATGATCTTCGACAGGGCCCGAAGCGACAGGAGGCGGGCCAGCTCGATCTCGGTCCACACCTTGGCGATGCGGTCGCGCAACGACGGGTCGTCGAGCGCGCCGGGGTTCACGCTGCGGGCGGCCGCCACCATGGCGCGCAGGTCGGCGGCGAGGATGGCGATCTGCGAGGCGATGCCGACGCGCTCGAAGCCCAGTGTGCCCATCGCCACCATCCAGCCGGCGCCCTCGTCGCCCAGGCGCCACTTGGCCGGTATGCGCACGTCGGTGAAGAAGATCTCGTTGAAGAGCTCCTCACCGGCCATGTCACGGATCGGCCGCACGTCGATGCCCGGGGTCTTCAGGTTGAGGATGAAGGCGGTGATCCCCTCGTGCTTCTTGCCGCGCTCGATCGCGGTGGGATCGGTGCGCAGCAGGAACAGTCCCCAGGTGGCCAGGTGCGCGGAGGAGATCCAGATCTTGGAGCCGTTGATGACGTACTCGTCCGTGTCGGCGTCGTAGATCGCCGTCGTGCGCAGGTTGGCCAGGTCGTTGCCGGCCATGGGCTCGCTGAAGCCCTGGCACCAGTGCTCCTCGGCCTCGAGGATGGAGGGCAGCCACTGCGCCTTCTGCTCCTCGGTGCCCCACTGAATGATCATGGGCCCGATCTGCCAGATCCCGTTCGTGTTGAACGTGCCCGGCGTGCGGTACTCGGCCATCACCTCGGAGTAGAGGAGGCGCTGCATGGCGTTGATGGTGCGGCCCTGGGCGTAGTCGGGACCCCAGTGGATGGCCGCCCACCCGCCCTCGTGCAGCTTGCGCTGCCATTTCTGGCGGCGTTGCTGACTGGCCTCTCCCGAGAGGCTGGCGTCGTCGCCCAACGCTTCGGCCTCCAAGAACGGGGGCAGGTGCTCGTCGAGCCAGGCGCGCAACTCGTCGCGGAACTTCTCGTCCTCCGGTGCAAGGGCAAAATCCACGGGGGAAGGGTACCCGACCACCGTGTACTCTGACGCCGGTGTCAGGGAATGGCGCGACGGTGAGCGAGACGTAGGGGAGGCCGTGGACTTCACGTACGACGACGAGCAGCTCGCGCTGCAGGAAGCGGCGCGCGGCGCGCTCGAGCGTGCATGCGGGCCCGACGTGGTACGCCAGCTGGCCGACGAGGATGCCGGCGTCACGCCCGCGCTGTGGTCCACGCTGGCCGACCTCGGCTGGACGGGCCTGCTGGTCCCCGAGGAATACGGCGGGAGTGGGGCGGGCCTGCTCGAAATGTGCGTGGTCCTCGAGGAGATGGGCCGCATTCCGCTGCCGGGCCCCTTCTTCTCATCGAGCGTGTCGGCCACCCTTGCCGCGCGCGCCCTGGGCGCGACCGAGCTCCTGGCCGACCTGGCCTCGGGCACCCGCCGGGGCACGCTGGCTTTGGGCGAGCAGGGACACGGCGATCCCGTGTCCACGGTGCGGACGCGGGCGCGCCGCAAGGCGGCCCAGTGGGTCGTGAGCGGCGAGAAGCCGGTCGTGGTCGACGGCCACACGGCAGACTGGGTCATCGTGGTGGCGCGGAGCGAGGAAGGCGTGCGCTCCTACCTGCTCGAGTCGCCCGAGGGTGCGCTCGTCCCGTCGCTCGACCCCACGCGCAAGCTGACCCGGCTCGTGCTCGAGGACACGCCGGTCGTGCCGCTCGGCCCGGTGGGCAATCAGCTGGGCCTGTGGCAACGCGTGCAGGACGACATCGCGATCGGGCTGGCGGCGGAGACCGTCGGCGCGGCCCAGCGGGCCCTGACCGAGGCCATCGCGTACACGTCGGAGCGGATCGTCTTCGACAAGCCCGTCGCCACCTACCAGACGGTGCGCCATCGGCTGGTCGAGATGTTCCAGCAGGTCGAGATGGCGCGGGCCGGCTTCCAGTTCGCCGCCTGGGCCTCGGACACCGAGTCGCCCGAGCGCGAGCAGGCGGCGGCCATGGCCTCGGGCTACGCGGCGGACGCCGGCGTCCGCGTCACCGGCGACGACATTCAGCTGCACGGCGGCGTCGGGTTCACCTGGGCCAACGACGCCCACTTCCTCTTCAAGCGGGTGAAGCAGAACGAGCTTCTCGCCGGAGGCGCCGCCGCGCAGCGCCATCGACTGGCGACGCTCTTCATCGAATCGGCATGACCACCTTCGACCTGCGCCCCGTGCCGGCCGAGTTGGCCGAGCGCTACCTGGCCGAGGGCGCCTGGGACGACCGGACGCTCGGAGAGTTCCTGCGGGATTGCCTCCTCAAGGACCCGAACCGGCCCTTCCGGATTTGGTCGCCGACCAACCCGCACCTCGGCACGGTCGGCGAGGTCTACGAGGAAGCGTTGCGCGTGGCCGGCGGGCTGCGCGCGCTGGGACTCGGACCGGGGGACACGGTGGCCTTCCAGCTGCCCAACTGGGTCGAGGCGGCCGTCACCTTCTACGCCTGCAGCATGATCGGCGTCACCCTGGTCCCGATCGTCCACTTCTACGGGCCCAAGGAGCTCGGGTTCATTCTGCGCCAGAGCGGGGCGCGGGCACTGGTGATCGTGTCGCGCATCGGCCAGCGTGACTACCTGGCCGACCTGG
>CAVWKX010000030.1:0-53368 GCA_963755655.1 uncultured Acidimicrobiaceae bacterium | reverse complement strand
GTTGGCATGGCGACGTTGCTGATGGGCCTCGTGGTGGCTGCGCTGGTGGCGTCCGACGAGCTCCGGCGTCACGTCGGGCGCGAGCCCGACGCGCCTGCCGTGAGGGCGCGGTTGTGTGCGCCCACCCGCGACCGGGGTGCCCGCGACCCGGGCACCTAGAATCACCCGATGCCCCCGAACTCCTCCCAGCCGAATCGCCGCGCCCCATCGGCGCGGTCGGGCGGTCAGGGCATCCGGCGCGCCCCGGCGGCGCCGGGCAGGGGGAGGGTTCCGGCCGGCGGACGGCCTCCTCCCGTGGCGGCTCGGGTGGGGATCGGGTACGCCGGGCCAGTCCGGCGCGACCGGCGGGGGCGACCGGCGGCCGGCCAAGAGCGGCGGCACCCGGGGCGCAGCAGGACGGGGCGCGAAGGGCAGGCCCGGCACCGGTGGCAGCGGCAGGACCGGTACGGGCAGTCACGTGGCGCCAAGAGCGGGCGGTCAGACGGGTCGTCCCCGGCTGCGGGCGCACGCCAACAGCGCCAGGTCGGGACCGCCCGCACCGGCTCCACCAGGACCGGTGCCCCCAGATCAGGCGGCCGAAGATCGGCCGCCCCACGATCAGCCGCACACGATCAGGTCCACCGGCTCAGGCCCGGCCCGCAGGCCACCACCACCAGCGATGCCGGCGCACGTGGCCCACGACCCCGGGACCATCGGCCGACGCCCGACCGCCGCGAGGCCGACGAGCGCCCACCGCTCCCCCGCAAGGCCGCCGGCTGGGGCAACGTGGCCCGCCGGGGCGCCCGCAGGTCAGCCAGCGTGACGGCGAGGAGCGCGCCCGGGACGACTCCGACGAGAGCGAGCGCGAGCGCCGCCGCAGCGGCCGGAGCGCAGCCCGTCGAAAGTGGACACGGGACGACGGAGCCCACGAATGGGAGGACGACGACGCGCCGGCCGGCGAAGGGCCGAGGCAGGAGCGCCGCGTGCGCGCGGCGGCCACGGCGCGACGAAGGCGCGCCGATTCGACGCCGGCAGGCCATCGCCGGGCTTCGGCGAAGCACGCCCTGCCCCCCGAGATCGCCACCGAAATCCGCAACGCCGCCGACATCGCCACCGCCCGCCACCGTGAGCACCTGGTCGACCAGGCCGATCGGCCTACGGGGCCTACGAGCGGAACCGCTTCCAGATGCGCTGCGGGCCATCAAGCCCGTGGCCGACGAGGCTCCCGGGGTCGCCGCCGTGCGCGAGCTGGCCGGGCTGGCCGCCTACCGCTGCGGCCGCTGGCGCTCGGCCGCCGGCCATCTCGAGGCGTTCGGCCGCCTGAGCGACTCGACCGAGCACCTCCCGGTGCTGATGGACTGCCAGCGGGCGCTGCACAAGCCGAAGAAGGTGGCCGCCCTGTGGGCGGAGCTGCGGCAGAGCTCACCCGACCCCGACGTGCTGGCCGAGGGCCGGATTGTGGCGGCGGCCTCGCTGGCCGACGCGGGCGACCTCAACGGCGCCATCGCCATGCTGTCGACCGCAGGGGCGACCAAGGCGCTGCGCAACCCGTCGGAGCGCCACGTCCGCCAGTGGTACCTGCTGGCCGACCTGTACGAGCGGGCGGCGACGTGCCCGGGCGCGGGAGTATTTCGAGCGCGTGTTCCGCACCGACCCCGAGGCCTACGACGTCGCGGAACGCCTCCGCGGCCTTGGCCCCGAGCGGCGGCCCCGCGCCGCGGCCAAGGCGTCGACCTCGACCAAGCCGGGCCGCCGACCGCCGAAGGGCTGACCGAGCACCGAGCTCCGATCAGGCTCGCCTCGCTCGCCGGCGCCGTGGCAGCGGCCGGCGGCGCGCGGGAGCCGCGCGTGGTCGTGGTCAGCGGCGGGCCGCCGGCGCCGGGAGCGGTCGTGGTGGTTGTCGCCGGCGCGGTGGTCGTCGTGGTGGTCGTGGGGGTGGCGCCGTCCCGAAGTCGGCCCCTCCACGGTCACCAGCGTCCCGATGGGGGTCAGCGGCCAGACCAGGGCGGCGTTGGCGTAGCTCATTTCGACGCAGCCGTTGCTCTGGGGCGTGCCGTAGGAGGCCCGGATGAAGCCGTGCAGCGCGTCGCCGCCGTTGAAGTAGCTGGCGTAGGGGACGTTGGGGTCGTCGTAGGTGGAGCCGTCGACGTTGGTCCCCTTCATGTCCGAGAAGCGCACGTGCTCGAACACGGCGTACGTGCCATCCGTCGTGTCGGCCCCGGGTGCCCCGCTGTTGACCGGGATCCGGCGTACTGGGCCACGCCGTTGTTCCAGAGCGTGGGGTTCTGGGCACGACCTTGTTGACCAGGACGTAGACGTACGGCGTGGCGTCGGTCTTGTTGTTGATGACGTCGTTGAGAATGCCGTCCACACGGTCGGCCCGCCATCCCGTCCACCCCGATGTTGTTCTGGGTCTCGAAGGCCTCGATGGCCGCCTTGGTGATCTGGTTCATCGTGCCCTGGGTCCACTGCGAGGTCAGTGCGGTGGGCAGGCCGGGCCAGCGCCACGAGAAGGTGCCCGGCTGGTCCTGCGGCCAGGTCGGCCTGGGCCGGAGCGGCGCCGCTCGGGGAGAAGCCGACCGGGAGATAGTTGAGCTGGGCCAGGAGCTGTTGGAGGCGGAGGGTGTCGCCGGCGGCCACCCCGAAGGCGACGGTGTGGGAGCCGCCGAGCGTGGCGCCGCCGGTGGAGCGCAGGCCGTGTGTGCCGCCGGGGATGGTCACCACCATCTGGGCGGACGGGATGAGGGGCGAGTCGAGGGCGTACGTGAGCGTGGTGGCGTTCGTCTGCACCCACTTCCCGGCGATGGCGGGGTGAGCGTCGGCGCGGCCTGGCTGCAGCGACACCGGGGCGGAGAAGGTCAGCGAGATCGCGGTGTTCGCCGCCACGTTCTGGCGCCCGCCGCCGGACTGGCCGACTGCAGAGAACGAGGCGCGGCCGCCGACCGCACCGGAGCCGCCCGAGCCCGTCTTGGACCGGCTCACGCTCGATGCGTCGCTCGGCGGACCCCGACGTCGGCGTCGAGGAGCCGAACGTCAGCACCAGCACGACGCACGACGACGACGGCGACGGCAGCACCGAGCAGCAGCACCCACGGGCGCAGGCGCAACGGCCTGCCCGCCCGGGACTCGAGAACGTTCAGCCTCCGCTCGCTCAAGACGTCGCCTCACACGCAATCGAACTCGGCCAGCGTACGGGCCGGGTGGGACGGTCGATGCGTCAGGGGCGGCGGAATTCATCGTGAATTCCCCGCGTCACGCAGGTGACGGGCACCGCCGTCGGCCGCCGGACACGCCACGACCGGCCATGCGCCGCAGAGCGCCCGCCGGCCCCCGCCACCGGGACCCTCTCGACCCTCCGGTAGCATGACCCCATGAGCACGAGCACTTCGAGCACCGACCTCCAGGCGCTTCTCGGCGACGATGCGGACGCCCTCCTCGGCTACTCGGCCAAGGCGTTCCCGGCCGAGCACCTGACCCTCCCCGGACCCGACTACCTCGACCGGGTCTTCACCGACAGCGACCGCAACCCCACCGTGCTGCGCAACCTGGGCACGCTGTTCAACCACGGTCGGCTCGGCGGCACTGGATACGTCTCCATCCTCCCGGTCGACCAGGGCATCGAGCACTCGGCGGCCGCCAGCTTCTCGAAGAACCCCGCCTACTTCGATCCGCTGAACATCATTGAGCTCGCCCTCGCCGGCGAGTGCAACGCCGTGGCCACCACGCTCGGCACGCTCGGCCTGGCCTCGCGCAAGTACGTGCACAAGATCCCCTTCATCGTGAAGCTGAACCACAACGCGTTCCTGCACGTGCCCAACACCTACGACCAGATCATGTTCGGCTCCGTGAGCCAGGCCTTCGATCTCGGGGCGGTCGGGGTCGGCGCCACCATCTATTTCGGATCCGACGACATGGACCGTGAGCTCCAGCAGGTGTCCGAGGCCTTCGCCGAGGCCCACCAGCTCGGGATGTTCACCGTGCTCTGGTGCTACCTGCGCAACTCGGCCTTCACGAAGGACGGGGTGAACTACGAGGTCTCGGCCGACCTGACGGGCCAGGCCAACCACCTGGGCGTGACCATCGAGGCCGACATCATCAAGCAGAAGCAGCCGGAGAACAACGGCGGCTACACGGCCGTCGGCTTCGGCCGGACCGACCCCCTCGTCTACGACGAGCTGACGACCGACAACCCGATCGACCTCACCCGCTGGCAGGTCGTCAACTGCTACGCCGGCCGCATCGGCCTCATCAACTCCGGGGGCGAGTCCAAGGGCGACAGTGACCTGGCCCAGGCCGTCCGCACCGCGGTGATCAACAAGCGCGCCGGCGGCATGGGCCTCATCGTCGGCCGCAAGGCCTTCCAGCGGCCCATGGCCGAAGGCGCCGCTCTCATTCACACCATTCAGGACGTGTACCTCAGCAAGGACGTCACCGTCGCCTGACGACCTGCGCGGGGCGCCACCTCGCGCTTCCGCCACCGGCTCTTCCCGAGGCCGGGTCGGAGCTGGGTCCACGCCTCCCCGTAGATGAAGGCTGTATGAAGTTGGCTCTCTGTGGCCCGGGGTTAGGATTGCGGGCAACGAGCAATTCGGACGCAGGGTGACGCGCGCCGTCACGCCAGGGTGCGCCGGCCCGCTGGGGTCAGCCAAGACTCTCGACGTCCACGACATGAGACGAGGCAGCCCGTGGCATCGGGAACGCAACACGAAACAGAGGTATTGGACCAGGTCATCGTGCGTTTCGCCGGTGACTCGGGTGACGGCATGCAGCTCACCGGTGACCGCTTCACGACGAGCAGCGCACTCCTCGGGAACGACCTGTCCACCTTCCCGGACTTCCCGGCCGAGATCCGGGCCCCCGCCGGCACCGTCAACGGGGTGTCCGCCTTCCAGGTCCACATTTCGGACCACGACATCCTGACGCCGGGCGACTCGCCCAACGTCCTGGTGGCCATGAACCCCGCCGCCTTGAAGGCAAACATCGAGCTGATGGCCAAGGGAACGGTCCTCATCGTCAACAGCGACTCCTTCGAGGAGCGCGATCTGACCAAGGCGGGGTACGCCGAGAACCCCTTGACCGACGGTTCCCTGGCCGCCTACACGGTCTACGAGGTCCCGATGACCTCTATTACCAAGGAGGTCTGCAAGGAGGCCGGGGTCAAGCCCCGCGATGCCGAGCGTTCCAAGAACTTCTTCGCGCTGGGCCTCATCAGCTGGATGTACACCCGTCCCGTCGAGCCGACCGTGGAGTGGATCGCGGAGCGGTTCGGCAGTCGGCCCCTGGTGGCCGATGCCAACACACGGGCCTTCCGGGCCGGCTACGACTTCGGCGAGACGGCGGAGCTCTTCGAGTCCAATTACGAGGTCCGCCCGGCCACCTTCGAGAAGGGCGAGTACGTCCAGGTCACCGGGAACCAGGCGCTGGCCTGGGGCCTGATCGCCGGCTCCCGGATGGCCGGCGTGCCCCTCTTCTTGGGGAGCTACCCGATCACGCCGGCCTCCGACATCCTCCACGAGCTGAGCCGGCGCAAGGAGTTCGGCGTCCGCACCTTCCAGGCCGAGGACGAGATCGCCGGCATCGGCGCCGCTCTGGGCGCGTCCTTCGGCGGATCGCTCGGGGTCACCACGACGAGCGGCCCGGGCCTGGACCTCAAGTCGGAGACGATCGGCCTGGCCATCAACCTCGAGCTGCCCCTCGTCATCGTCGACGTCCAGCGGGGCGGGCCGTCCACCGGGCTTCCCACGAAGACCGAGCAGGCCGACCTGCTGCACGCCATGTACGGCCGCCACGGGGAGGCGCCCCTCCCGATCCTGGCGCCCCAGACGCCCAGTGACTGCTTCGCCGTCGCCATCGAGGCGATCAGGCTGGCGATCAAGTACCGCACGCCGGTGATCGTGCTCTCCGACGGCTACCTGGCCAACGGCGCCGAGCCCTGGCGCCTGCCCGACCTCGACTCCTTCGCCCCGATCGACCCGGCCTTCGCCACCGAGCCCAACCACGTGGACGACGACGGCACCGAGACGTTCTGGCCCTACGTGCGCGATCCCGAGACCCTGGCCCGTCCCTGGGCTCCCCCCGGCCTGCCCGGGCTGGAGCACCGCATCGGCGGGCTCGAGAAGGCGGACGGCACCGGCAACGTCTCCTACGAGGGGGTCAACCACGAGCGCATGGTGCACCTCCGTCGCGACAAGATCACGGGCATCGCGGCCGACATCCCGCTCGTCGAGGTCAACGACGAGAGCGGCGATGCGCAGCTGTTGCTCGTGAGCTGGGGCTCCACGTACGCAGCCGTGGCGGCGGGCGTCAAGCGGGTCCGGGCCCGGGGCATGAAGGCGGCCCACGTCCACCTGCGCCACTTGTACCCGCTGCCCGCCAACCTGGGCGACGTGCTGCAGCGCTACACGCAGGTGCTGGTGCCCGAGGTCAACCTCGGCCAGCTGAGCCGCATTCTGCGGGCCGAGTACCTGGTGGACGCCCAGACCATGTCCAAGATGCAGGGTGTGCCGTTCCGTGTCGGAGAGATTGAAGCCGCCATCACGGCGCTGCTCGGAGGGAAGTCATGAGCGAGTCCAACGGCTCCACCGCAACCGCAGTCCCCGTCACCGCCCGCAAGGACTGGACCAGCGACCAGGAGGTCCGCTGGTGCCCGGGGTGCGGCGACTACTCCATCCTGGCCGCCGTCCAGATGCTCATGCCCGACCTGGGCGTGCGGAGGGAGAACACGGTGTTCCTCTCGGGCATCGGCTGTGCCGCCCGGTTCCCGTATTACATGAACACCTACGGCATGCACTCCATCCACGGGCGCGCCCCGGCCATCGCCACCGGCCTGGCCACCACGCGCCCCGACCTGGACGTGTGGGTCATCTCCGGCGACGGCGACTCGCTGTCCATCGGGGGCAACCACCTGATCCACGCCCTGCGCCGCAACGTCCGGTTGAACATCTTGATGTTCAACAACCAGATCTACGGGCTCACCAAGGGCCAGTACTCGCCGACCTCCGAGGTGGCCAAGGTCACCAAGTCGACCCCGTTCGGGTCGGTCGACACGCCGTTCAACCCGGTGTCGTTGGCGCTCGGCGCCGAGGCCACCTTCGTCGCGCGCACACACGACATGGACCGCGCCCACATGCAGGAGACGTTCCGGCGGGCCCACGAGCACAATGGCGCCGCCTTCGTCGAGGTCCTGCAGAACTGCAACGTCTTCAACGACGGGGCGTTCGAGAAGATCACCAGTCGCGACGCCCGGGCCAACATGTTGATCCCGCTGCAGCACGGCCAGCCGATCGTCTTCGGCGCCGAGGGGGAGGAGCGCGGCGTGATCCAGCGCCCCGACGGCAGCCTCGAGATCGTCTCCGTGGCCGAAGTGGGGCTCGAGGCCCTTCTCGTCCACGACGAGAAGCGGGACGATCCCGGCCTCGCCTTTGCGCTGTCCCGCCTGGCCCGCGGCCCCTACGAGCCCACGCCGATCGGGGTCTTCCGGGCCGTCGAGCGACCTGAGTACGGGACGCAGATGTCCGAGCAGATCACCGTGGCGCAGGGGAAGCGGGGGCTCGGCGACGTGGAAGCGCTGCTCCGGTCCGGCTCGAGCTGGACGGTCGACTAGGGGGACACCTCGCCCAACCGGGTGAAGGAGTTGCAGTAGAAGAGCCGGCCACCGGGCGGCCGCCAGTCGGCCCACTCGGCGTAGGCCGGGCTGTCGATGCCCCCGAGCCGGGGCGCCACATGATCGATCATGGTGGCGAAGGTGGCCTCGGCCTCCGCGTTGTCGAATTCGTAGAAGTGCATGTACCGAGGATCGGTCTCAACGGTGTTCTCGTAGACCGAGATCTGCGTGAACCCCGGGATGGCGGCGGCGGCGATGTGGCGGATGTGGACGAAGTCGCCCCAATCGCGCAGGCTGGCATTCAGGTCCGGGGTGCGCGGGCTGATCCACACGATCATCAGGCCCAGCGTGGGTGTGCCCGTGAGGATCCCCTGGCTCGGGCGCGGGTGCCTGCGGAAGCAGTGGGTCTGCGAGACCGCAGGCGTCCGGGGAGGGGCGTCGTAGCGGTCGTCCGCCTCGACCACGACGAGCGACCGGCCGTCGCGTATGCGCCTGGGCAGATCGGTGCGGTCGAACGCGGCGTTCTCCCACCAGGTCACCCGCTCCACCCCCTCGCGTCGGACGAGCTCGTGGGCCCGGGCGGCTCCCTGTGCGGGCATGGCGTCACCCAGCTCGAGGTGGAGCAGGGTGCCGGGCCGGTCCTCCACGACTAGGCCGAAGGCGTCTTTTCCACTTCGTCCCGCATCCGTTCGAGCGTGGTGCGCATGCCCTTGCGGTTGACCTTGCCGCGGGACCAGCCCCAGAGCGTCCAGTACAGGCGCAGGCCGAAGGTAGGGCTGAGCGTGAAGGACTCGGTGACATCGCTCCCGTCGCCGGCCTGGGCGATGTCGTAGCGCCAGACGTTCAAGGGACGCTTACCCGGCGCGCCGACGCCGAAGGCGAACACCTTGCCGGGTTCACATTCGGACACCGTGCAGGTCGTCCAGTAGATCGGTCCGACCCCGTTCCGCTTCACGTGGCCCCGGAACCGGGCGCCGACGGCCGGCCCGGAGGCACCGTCGGTCCATTCCGCCTCGAAGGTCTCGGGGCTGTAGCTCCCGATGCGGGTGACGTCGCTCACCAGGTCCCAGACCCGTTGGGGCGGCACGGCCATGTGGACGGTCACCGAATCGTGCACGCTGTCACCTCAGGGGAGATCGAGGGACCGGAACACCATGCCGGTCCGGGGCTTGGGACTGAAGAAGGTGGTCTTCGGGGGCATGCGTCGCCGCTCGTTGGCCCACTCGTCGATCTGCTTGACCGTCACCGGGCGCAGCAGGAAGGCCGCCTGGCCCTCGCCGTCCCGCAGGGCCTGCATCGCCTCGGCGACGCTGTGCCGGTGCATGACTTCGTGGGGCGGGAGCGCGGCCAGGGCGGTGGCGATGAGGTTCGAGTCCAGATCGTTGCCCTCCTGCTCCTGCACATCGGGGTGGGCCAGGAGGAGATAGGCCTGGCCGCCGGTCACGAGCGTGAGCGAGCTGGAGCCGGACAGGGCTCCGAGCGTCCGATCGTCGGCGGCGCCGGCCCGGACGACGTCGAACCACGGGCCGAGGGCGCCGACGAGGTCGAAGTCCTCCGGCAGCCCGCTGATGGTGCGGTGGATGGCGCCTACCGTGAGTTGGTCCTCGGAGAGCTCCACCACCAGGGCCATGACGAGGTCGTAGGGTCCGGCGGCGCCGCCGTTGGCCTGGCGGCGTTCGGCTTGATACGCCCGGGCCGTTTCGTAGCGATGGTGACCGTCCGCCAGCACCACGGGGGCGGTGGCCACTGCGGCGCCGACCGCGCCGACAGTGTCGGCGTCGTTCAACACCCAGAGCTGGTGCCTGACCCCGTCATCGTCGTAGACGTCGGCGACCGGCTCGTCGTCGGTCGGATCGAACGTCGCGGTGACCCCGGCCGCCATGGAGAGCCCCCAGATGGGGGAGAGGTTCGCCCGCGTCGCGCGCAGGAGGTCGAGCCGGTCGCTCTTGGGCTTGGGGAGGGTCTGTTCGTGCGGCAGGATGTCGCTCGCCTCGCCGGGGTCGGCCAGTCCCAGGGCGCCGATCACGCCGGTCGTGACCCTCCCGGAAGGGTCGGTCATCCGGTAGGGGTAGAGGTTGCGGCCCGGGTCGGCGACCAGGATCCCCTTGGACTGCCAGCGGGCGAACAGATCGGCGGCCACGGCGTAGCGGTCGCGCCCGCCGGGCAGATCAGCCTCGGGCAGCTCGACGAGCACCGCGTTGGCCCGGTGCCGCGAGGCCAGATGGGACCGCTCGGTGGCCGAGATCACGTCGTAAGGGGGAGCGATGACCTGGGCCAGCGGCGCCACCTCGGATCGGTAGCGGAGGCCCTGGAAGGGTTCGAAGCGGGGCACCGGGCCACTTTGACACACGTCCTCGGGGCCGTCGCGGCGTTCTCCCTAGACTTGCCCCGTGGACGACGAAGGCTTGGACCGGATCTTCACCGCCCCCAACGTCATCACCCTCGTCCGCCTTCTGTGCATCCCGCTCTTCCTGTGGCTGCTCTTCGGGGCGCACCGGCAGACGGCCGCCGCCATCCTCCTGGCTGTCCTCGGCGCGACGGACTGGGTCGACGGTTTCGTGGCCCGCCGCTACGGCCAAGTGTCCACGTTCGGCAAGGTGCTGGACCCGACCGCCGACCGGATCCTGGTCGGAACGGCGGTGATCTCCATCATGGTCTACGGCGCCGTGCCCCTCTGGTTCGGCATCGCGACCATCGCCCGCGAGGTCCTGGTGTCGGGCATGGTGCTGTTGCTGGCTGCCCTGGGCGCCGCCCGCATCGACGTGTTGTGGGTGGGCAAGGCGGGCACATTCGGATTGATGTTCGCCTACCCCACGTTCCTTCTCGGATACGGGACCGCCGCCTGGCAGGAGCCGATCCGGATCATCGGCTGGATCGCGGGCCTCGGGGGGTTGGCGTTGGCCTGGTGGGCGGCCGGGAGCTACATCGCGCCGGCCCGCCGTGCGTTGCAGCAGGGCCGGGCGGCCCGCCGGAGCACCGTATGAAGGCCGTGATCATGGCCGGGGGCGAAGGCACCCGGCTCCGCCCGCAGACCTCGAACCTCCCCAAACCGATGCTGCCGCTCGTCGGTCGACCGATGATGGAGCACATCGTGTCGCTGTTGCGGCGCCACGGGATCACCGACATCGTCGTCACGGTCGCCTTCCTGCCCAACGCCATCCGTAGCTACTTCGGTGACGGGAGTGAGCTCGGGGTGTCGATGGTGTACGCGACGGAGGAATCGCCGCTCGGCACCGCCGGATCGGTGCGGAACGCGCGCGAGCAGCTGACCGAGCGTTTTCTCGTCATTTCCGGTGATGTGCTCACCGACATCGATCTCTCGTCGGTGATCGCCTTCCACGAGAAGAAGGGTGCGCTGGCCACGATCGCCCTGTACGCGGTGGAGAACCCCCTCGAGTTCGGAATCGTGATCACCCGCGAGGACGGCTCGATCGAGCGCTTCCTCGAGAAGCCCGGCTGGGGTCAGGTATTCAGCGACACCATCAACACGGGCATCTACGTCCTCGAGCCCGAGATCTTCGACAGCATCCCCGAGGGACGGCCGGTCGACTTCTCCGGCGAGGTCTTCCCGACCGTGCTGGACGCCGGCCAGCCCCTGTACGGCTACGTGGCGGACGGCTACTGGGAGGACGTGGGCACAACAGCGGCCTACCTCAAGGCGCACGAGGACATCCTCGACGGGAAGGTCGAGGTGGACGTGGCAGGCTTCGAGCTTCGGCCCGGCGTCTGGATCGGCAAGGGCTCGACCATCGACCCCTCGGTCCGGATCGACTCACCGGCCTTCGTCGGCGAGAACTGCACCATCGACGGGGACGTCGTGCTCGGTGCCTACACCACCCTGGGCGCCAACACCCAGGTGGCATCCCGTGCCGAGATCCAGCGTTCGGTCATCGGGGAGAACTCCTACCTCGGGCCGGCCACGCGGGTTGAGGGGGCGGTGCTGGGTCGGTCGTGTGATCTCCGGGTCGGAGCCCGGGTCGAGCCGGGTGCCGTGGTCGGCGAAGGCTGCCTGGTCGGCGCCCACGCCGAGGTGCGCAGCGACGTCAAGGTCTACCCCTACAAGGTCGTGGAGGCCGCGGCCCAGGTCAACGCCTCCATTGTGTGGGAGTCCGGGGGTTCGCGGACCCTTTTCGGTCCCGAGGGCGTCCAGGGCATCGCCAACGTCGACGTCAGCCCCGAGCTCGCCGTCCGGCTGGCCAAGGCGTGGGCCTCCGGGTTCGAGAAGGGCTCCTACATCACCGCCTCGCGCGACACGAGCCGGGTGGCCCGGGTGCTCAAGCGGGCCCTCATGGTCGGGTGCAACTCGGTGGGGGTCAACGTCAACGACCTCGAACTGGCCACGGTGCCCGTGACCCGCCACCACCTGCGCATGCGTGGCAACCGGGCCGGTCTCACGGTTCGCCTCAGCCCGGACGACCCGCAGTCGGTGGTCATCCGCTTCTTCGACGAGCGCGGCATCGACCTCTCCGAGAGCGACCAGCGCCGCGTGGAGCGCATGTACCACCGCGAGGAGTTCCGCCGGGTCACCGCGGGCGAAATCGGGGACATCGACTTCTCACCCCGCACGATCGAGCTCTACACGGCTGATGTCGTCGAGGCCTTCGGACTGCGCCGGGACGCCGGGCGCCAGGTGAAGCTGGTCCTCGACCTGTCCTACGGTGCCGCCAACTTCGTCATGCCCAACCTGCTCTCGAAGGTGGGCGCCGACGTCCTCAGTATCAATCCCTTTGCACAGACGCCGGGCATGCTCGCCCTCGACCGGGCCGTGAGCGAGGCGAGAGTGGCGGATGCCGTCCGTAGCTCGGGAGCGGACCTCGGCGCCGTCATCGACCCCGGAGGCGAACGACTGACCCTGATCGACGGCACCGGGCGCGTGTTGACGGATGACGAGGCGATCGCCGCCTTTATCGCTTTGTCGACCAAGGCCGGGGAGATGGGCCGGGTCGCGCTCCCGGTGACGGCGAGCGATCGGACGATCCGTCAATGCCGCGAGAACGGGATCGAGCTGATGCTGACCCCGTTGTCGGCGTCGGGCTTGCTCGAGGCCGCGGCATCGGGCGGCGTGTCCTTCGCCTCCGACCGGCGAGGAGGCTACGTCTTCCCGGCCTTCCTGCCCGCCCTCGACGCCGCCGCGGCCCTGGTGCGGCTGGTGTCGCTCCTCGAGGAGAGCTCGAGCTCGCTGGCGGAGATCGTGGACGCGACCCCGGCCATGCCGATCCTGGAGGGTGACGTGGCGACCCCCATGGAGCAAAAGGGCCTGATCATGCGGACCCTGATGGAGCAGCTGACCGACGAGGGAGCGGAGCTGGTCCTCGTCGACGGCATCAAGGTGCTTTCCGACCAGGGATGGGCCCTCGTGGTGCCCGACCCCGCAGACCCCGTCACACACGTCTGGGCCGAGGGAGCCGACCTTGCGTCGTCCGAGGCCTTGGTGGCGACCTACCTCGAGCGGATCGCCCGGATGTTGCCCTGATCTCAGGCCTGCGGCCCGCGCCCGTGGTCCGGTATGGTCGCCCTCCATGAATATCCCCGAAGACCTCCGTTATTCGCCGGAGCACGAGTGGGTGCGCCTCGAGGGGACGAAGGTCCGAGTGGGCGTCACGGACTATGCCCAGGACGCGCTCGGCGACATTGTCTTCGTCGACCTCCCCGCCGTCGGGAGCGAGGTCGAGGCGGGGGGACAGCTCGGTGAGGTCGAGTCGACGAAGTCGGTGTCGGAGATCTACGCGCCCGTGGCCGGCACTGTTACGGCGGTCAACGACACGCTCACGGCCGCGCCGGAAAGGATCAATCAGGATCCCTACGGCGAAGGGTGGCTCTGTGAGCTGGAGCTCGCATCGGGAACGGACACCGGCAGTCTGCTCGACGCGGTCGCCTATGGCGACCTGACTGCCGACTGACCTGGCATTCAGGGCTCTGATGAGGACAGGAGAAGTGGGTCGTGGGGTGGGGTACCGTGGACGGCGTGTTCTGTCACAACTGCGGGCACCGGAATCCGGAGGGCGTCAACTTCTGCTCGTCGTGCGGTGCCGCACTGCTCGCGGACGGCGATGACGCAACCATCACGCTCCACCCGACCGACGAGGGGGAGACCACGGAGGACCATCCTGATGTCACCTTGGTCGAGATCCCGCATGGTGCCGGAGTGCTCGTCGTCACGCGCGGCCCCAACATCGGCGCGCGCTATCTGTTGGGCGAAAATGTCGTGAAGGCCGGTCGGCATCCCGAGAGCGACATCTTTCTGGACGACATCACGGTGTCGCGCCGTCACGTGGAGATCGCGCCCGCAGACGGGGGCTACACGGTCCGCGACGTGGGCTCGTTGAACGGGACCTACGTGAATCGGGAGCGCATCGACGAGGTGCCGCTCGCTCCCGGCGACGAGGTGCAGATCGGCAAGTTCAAGCTCGTCTACCTGGTGGCCGGCAACGAGTGACCAGCCGTACCTACCTCTCCATCGGTGACGTGCTGACCCTCCTCCGGGAGGAGTTCCCCGACGTCACGATCTCGAAGATCCGGTTTCTCGAGAGCCAGGGCCTGGTCAATCCCGAGCGTTCGCCCTCGGGCTACCGGAAGTTCTTCGATCACGACGTGGAGCGCCTGCGCTGGGTCCTGCGCCAGCAGCGCGAGCACTTTCTCCCGCTGAAGGTCATCCGGGACCGGCTCGATGCCGGCGACCTCGGTGACGAGGAGGGGGCCGAGCAGCCGAACGGCAACACGGCACGGCCGGCCCATGCCGTCGCAGTGGTGGGCGCCGTGTCGGGTCATGCCCAGGAGCAGCCCACCAAGGCTGACGAGGAGGCGATGGCCCGCATTCTCGCGGACGCGTCGCGGCGCGCCGCCAAGCTTCCCGAGGAGAAGCAGCCACGACCCGGACTGCAGGTGGTGACCGAGGACGACGCCCCGGGACGCGCTGCCCCTGCGCCCGCGGCGCCACGAGACTTCGCGACGACCGCCGCACCGCACCGTACCGACGCCGAACGACGCATCGACGCCACGAAGACGTTGGCCAGTCCTTCCAGCGCGTCGGCGCCAGCAGTGACACCAGGAGCGAGCCGCGGGAACGGAACGGCGTTACCGCGACAGCCCGAGGTTGCCGCGTCAGCCTCACCGCCGCGCGATGACGCGCGTGCCGCGAAGGCCGAGGAGAAGAGTGGCGAACCCGCGGCAACGGGTGCGCCGACCCCAGCTGCCGCCATTGAGACCGGCGCAAGCCTGTCCGCCGACGAGCTGTGCGCGGCCAGCGGGCTCACGCTCGACGAGGTGGCGGGGCTGAAGGGCTTCGGCCTGGTGGAGTCCGTGACGGTGGCGGGGATCGAGACATTCGACGAGGACGCCCTCACAGTGGCGAACCTGGCGGTGGCGTTCCGTGCGTTCGGGATCGAGCCGCGGCACCTGCGCCTGTTCCGGAACGCCGCCGACCGCGAACTGGGCCTCATTGAGCAGGTCGTGATCCCTCTTTTGCGCCAGCGGAACCCGGAATCTCGGCAGCGGGCCGTCGAGGGGGCCGATCAGCTGGCGGCGCTCGGGCAATCGATGCGGGCCACTCTGCTGCGCCAGGCCCTCCGCCGCCATTTGGGGGGGTGACCGACGCCCGGCATCGGGCGCTACATTTCAGTCATGGTCCGTGTGCTCCTCCGTGCCGTCAGGGTGGACCTGCAGTCGAATACGCCGGTGCTCCTTCTGCAGGAGACCGGGGGCGAAGGGCGCACGTTGCCGATCTTCATCGGGAGCCCTGAGGCAACGGCCATCGCCTACGCCCTCCAGGGGGTGACCATGCCCCGTCCTCTGACGCACGACCTGATGAAGGACATGCTGGGCGCTCTCGACATCAGCGTGGAGCGGGTGATCATTACTGAGCTGCGTGCCTCCACCTACTATGCGGAAATGCATCTGGTGCGCGGTGAGGAGCGGACGATTGTCTCGAGCCGGCCGTCCGACGCCGTGGCCGTCGCGGTACGGACGGAGTCACCACTCTTCGTGTCCGACGAGCTCATGGAGTCCGAGGGGATCATCTTGGCCCTCGACACCGAAGAGGAAGAGGACGACACACCCGACGAACTGGTCGGGCAGTTCCGGCAGTTCCTCGATTCGGTGCGGCCCGAGGATTTCGAAGGGTGACGCGCCGCCGGTTGGCGCTCGCGCTCGTCGCGGGCGCCGCCGTGGTGCTCGCGGCGTGCAGCAGCAGTCCGAGCACCCCGAAGAAGGCCACGACGACGACGCACGCGGCCGCATCGGTCTCGGCGCCGTCTTCGACCACGACGACGGCCGCTGCCCCCACGACGACATCGACGCCGGCCGCCGCGGCCGCCTGCACGCACGTCACCGGCTCGCCCGGCCAGGGGCAGGGCGCCGCAGGAACGATCACCGGTGTGGTCACCGTCACCAACACCGGGACGACACAGTGCAGCGCCAACGGCTATCCCCTGATCGCGCTCTTTTCCGGAAGCGGTGCGCCACTTCCCGTGACAATGGTGAACGGACTTTCGGTCACGATCTCCAGTGCGGCGAACGCGCCCCCGTCGACGGTGATGTTGGCGCCAGGGTCGGCGGCGCAGTTCGCCTACCAATTCTCGGATGTGCCGGTCGGTGCGGAGACGAGCTGCCCGACCTCTGAGTCCGCCCAGGTGACCATGCCCGGTTCGACGACGGCCTCGCCGACCTTCCAGCTTGCCATCGCGCCCTGCAGCAACGGAGCGATCAGGGTCTCGCCCGTCTACGCCAGCTCCTCAGGCGCGCAACCCCGGATTGACGAGGATCCGGCCTCGCACGGCGGCGTCGAGCACCTGATCGAGCGCAGTGGTCAGCCCATTGAGGCCGATCTCCTCGTTCACCATTTCCTCGCAGTGCTGCAGCGGGAACGCCGTGGCCATCTCGTCCCACAGTTCGCGTCGCTCCTCAATGGGAGTCGCGACGGTGTCGATGCCCAGGAGCGCCACGCCCCGCACAATGAAGGGATAGACCGTCGTCGCCAGATCGTTCCCACCGGTGAGACCGCTGGCCGCCACGGCGCCGCCGTAGCGAACCGTACGGAGCGCTTCCGCCAGCGCCCTCCCGCCGACGCAGTCCACCACGCCGGCCCAGAGCTGGGGGCCCAAGGTCCGGCCGTCATCCTCGTTGAACTGGCGTCCGACGACGCGGCTCGCCCCGAGGTCCTTGAGGTAGTCGTGCTCGGCGGTCTTGCCCGAGGAGGCCACGACCTCGAAGCCCGCATGCGCCAGGAGCGCAACGGCGGCGCTCCCCACGCCGCCGGATGCGCCGGTGACGAGGATGGGCCCATCCTCGGGTGTCGTGCCGTGATGGACGAGACGGTGGAGCGACAGCAGCGCGGTGGCGCCGGCCAGGCCGATGATGGCGGCGGTGCGACAGCTCAGCGCATCCGGTAGAGGGACGACCCAGTCGGCCGGCACCCGGGCGTAGGCGGCAAAGCCCCCGTGCCGGTCCACGCCGAGGTCGTAGCCCTGGACCAGGACGCGTTGGCCGGGGGTGAACTCGGGGTTCGTGCTCTCCTCGACACTGCCCGTCAACTCCACTCCGGGCACCAGCGGGAAGATCCGGGCCACACGGTTCCCGGGCCGGGTGACCATGGCGTCCTTGAAGTTGATGGCGGACCACTCGACCCGGATCAGGACCTCACCTTCCGGGAGGTCGGTGTCGGACAACTGGACCACTGCGGGCCGGATGACCGCGCCCTCCTTGGAGAGCAGGTAGGCCGCGAAATGCACGGGCTCACTGTAGAGCGCGGTGCCCCCGCTTTCCGGTCCTCGCCGTTGCAACGGGTACGTTCGGACCGTGACCACGATCGCAGATTACGGGCGTTGGGCGTCACCGCTCGCGGCGGGGGATGTTGCTCGGGCCAAGGTCTCGCTCTCGGATCTCTGCTCGGATGGCGAGGCGGTCTACTGGCTCGAGTCGCGCCCGGCCGAGGGGGGCCGGACGGTGGCCGTGCGTGCCGATGGTCGCGGCATGTCCGATCACTCACCCGAGGGCGTGAGCATCCGCAGCCGGGTCAACGAATACGGCGGGGGCGCCCTGTGCCTCGTGCCCGGGCGGTCGTCGGGCGCCTTCGCCTATGTGGACCAGGCGGACCAACGGGTGTGGTTCTGTGACGGCGCCGCCGCCACGACCGGGCCGGGCCGGGCGGGGCCGGTGGCGGTGAGCGCGACGCCTCCGGAGGGACACGTGCAGCGGCACGGCGGACTGAGCGCCACGGCGGACGGCGCATGGGTGTTGGCCGTCCGTGAGGATCACGAGGAGGGCTCGGCCGGGCCTACACGCCGCGTCGTTGCGTTGTCGACGCGTACCGAGTCCCCCTGCGAGATCACGCTGCTCGAAGGGCACGACTTCTTCGGCACCCCTCGGGCGCACCCTGATGGCGACCGTTTCGCCGTGGTCGCGTGGGACCACCCCGACATGCCATGGGACGCCTCGAGCGTCCTGGTCCAACCACTCGGCCGAGCTGCCTGTTCGCTGCACGGGCACGAGACGCTGTGGGCAGCGGGACCGGCGCAGCACATCGCCGGCGGCGATGCGGAATCGGTCGGCCAGCCGGCATGGGACAACGAGGGCGCCCTGCGCTTCGTCTCGGATCGGCGCGGTTGGTGGCAACCGTACCGGCAAGCCGGGGCGGAGGCGGGGCCCACGGCGATGACGACGGTGGAGGCAGAGTTCCACGGGCCGGATTGGGTGCTCGGTCAGCAGACCATGGCAGACGTGGCCGACGGGACGCTCGTGGCCCGCATGACGTCGTCGGGCCGGGATGCACTGGTCCGCCTCGGGACTCGAGCGGACGCGAGTTCGCCCCAGGAGCTCGTGCAACCGTGTGTCTCCATCGCCGGACTCTGCGCCCACGGGGACGGCGTGGCCCTGATCGGCAGCACAGCCGACGCCCCGTCGACCGTGTGGGTCTGGACCCCCGATGCGAGCGCCCGGCCGCTCCGCCCCCGAGCAGGCGTCGGCCTCCACCCCGGCGATGCCGCCGTCGGGGAACCGTTCAGCCTCGTCGGGCGGACGGGGCGGTCCGTCCACGGGACGTTGTTCCGCCCGACGCTGCGCCCGACGCACGGCCCGGCAGGCGGTCCACCCCCCTTGGTGACCTGGTGTCACGGAGGCCCGACCTCGTCCAGCCAGGCCGGGTTCGACCCGATGCTCCAGTTCTTCACCACCAGGGGCTTCGCCGTGGCCTGCGTCGACTACGCCGGCAGCTCCGGGTACGGGCGGGCCTATCGCAGCGCACTGTGGGGCCAGTGGGGCATCGCCGATTCCGAGGACTGCCTCGATGCCGCGTTGCACCTGGCGGCGCGCAGGGAGATCGATCGGCAGCGCATGGCCATCCGGGGCAGCAGCGCAGGGGCCATGACAGCCCTCAACGCGCTGGCGGCGGGGGAGGGCTTCGCGGCCTGCACCTCGTGGTACGGGGTCACCGATCTCCTGGGGTTGGTGGCGACCACGCACGATTTCGAGGCCCACTACACCGATCGGCTGATCGGCCCGCTCCCGGGTCTCGCCGGCTCTACGAGGAGCGCTCACCCGTCCATCGGGCCGGATCCATAAAGGGCTCGGTGCTCCTGCTGCAGGGAACCGAGGATCCCGTCGTTCCGCCGGCGCAGGCGGAAGGGATGCGCGCCGCGCTCGCTGCAGCGGGGACCCCCTGCGACCTGCAGTTCTTCGCTGGGGAGGGGCACGGCTTCCGCCGGGCGGAGACCCTGACCGCATGCTTGGAGGCAGAATTGGCGTTCTACCTCCGCCAACTCCACCTCTAGGATCGCGCGGGTTCCCGTTCGGGTCTTCCCTTGTGTGCGAGGCTTTTGCGACGCCATGCCGACCGACTCCACGACGCCACTCCCGACCTGGACCGCCCCGGTCACTGATCTGGGGCTGCGCGTGTGGGCGCGCACGAAGCGGATCTCCCCGGAGGTGGGAGACGCACTGCTCTACGGGGTCAGCGCCCTCTTCGCGCTCCTGACCATCTACACATCGGCCAACGCGCTCTACCAGGTCTGGGGGCGCATGGCGTTGCTCCCGTTCCTCTTCGGCGCGGTGGCCTCGGCCGTTCTGGCCGGGTGGGTGCGTCGCGCCCGGCGACGACAGCCCGGCGGTGCCTTGACGAAGCACCAGCACCGGCGCGCCTGGCTGACCCGGATCGTGGTGGCGGTCTGCGTCTTCGCGGGTGCACTGGCCATCCCACTTGGATTCGAGATCCTCTGGCGGTTCGACGGCGTGGCCGGATCCCACCAACAGCCCGAGGTGAGGACGGTCGAGGTCGGCGGGCAGGACCTCGTGCGCGGCACCGACCCGTACGTCGTGCCGGTACGCCTCCACCATCCGGCGAGGTACCACCCACCCGGGCAGCCGGACTTCGAAGGTTTCCTGCCCTACATGCCGCTCATGGCCGTTGCCGGCATTCCCAGCGAGATCTGGCCCAACAACGGGCTGAGTGACGCGCGCATCTTCTTCTGTGTCACGACGCTCGTGGCGACCGCGGTCGCGCTGTCCCTCTGCCGGGTCGACGAGCGACGGAAGATCCGCGCCGTGCAGGCGCTCATCATTCTGCCGCTAGCCTCGCTACCCCTGGCCACGGGGGGCGACGACATCCCCGTCGTGGCGTTCCTCCTCCTGGCCATCGTGCTGGCGCAGCGGCAGCGGCCCTTCGCATCGGGCGTCGTCTTCGGTATCGCCTCGGCCATGAAATTCACGGCATGGCCCTTCGCCGCCCTGGCGTTGTTCGCGGCACGTGGTCGTCACGGCGAGCGCAAGCCGCTCTCCATGCTCGCCGGCATGATCGTCGTCGCCGTCCCGACCATCTTTCCCTTCGCGTTGCGCGGCCCGGCCGCGCTCATCGACGACGTCGTCCTGTTCCCGCTCGGTTTGAGCAAGATCCCGACGACAGCCGCCAGTGCGTTGCCCGGTCACGTGCTGGTCAGCGAGTTCCCCTCACTCAGCCGCGCGCTGCCGCTCGCCGTGGGAATCGTGCTGGCGGTGCTCCTGGCGCGCCATCTCTACCGCCACACGCCCAAGACCGCAGCCGACGTCTGCCTGATCGCCGGCGTGGTGATGTCGGCGCTGATCCTGCTCGCCCCGGACCCGCGGGTGGGCTACCTGCTGTATCCCGTCAACTTCTTCGTGTGGGCCTACCTGCTGGCTGCGCCGAGCCAAACTCCGGACATGCTGTCGGCCGACGGGGTGGGAGCGACGGTGGGGACCGGCTCGAGCTGAGCACTCGGCGGTCAGACCGGCCACGCGGCGCTCCTCAGTCGGCGTCCTGCTCCTGGAAGAGACGCACGGTGAAGTGGGTCACGCCCCGGGCGGGACCACCGGGGCTGAACGTGGTCGCGTTGACCGTCGCACCCATGTCCCAGTAATAGCCGTCCGAGCCCGCCAGCTTGCCCAGGACCTCGAGCGCGCCCGGGTCGTTCTTTGCCGCGCCGCCCCGGTCGGAGATCTGCCAACCCTGGAGCTTCATGTCGGCGGCATAGAAGGCGAGCAGCGCCGCCTGCGAGTCATCGGAGCGGAAGGTCACCTGCTCGTCGTACTGGCCCGCTCCCGCGGTGTTGTTCTCGTGCGAGACCCGAACCGAGCCCACCGGGACGGAGACGGCATTGAGAATGTTGTTGGGCGGGTCGCCGCCGGTCACGATCGGCGAAAGCATCCCGGCCGCGGGCACAGCTCGCAGCGAGACCCCGGGTACGCCGACGGCTGCATCGGAGTGCTTGATCGTCGTCGCCGGCTGGGACGTGACGACGGCAATGGTGATGAAGACGACGAGGATCAGCGCGGCCAGGCCGAACACGATCATGGCGGGCCGTAGGGAGATTCCCCCGGGCACCGGAGGTCGCAGCGGCTCGGGTGCCTCGCTCCCGTCCCCCGGCCGTTCGGTTTCGGTGTCGTGCAGGGTCATGGCAGCCAAAGCCTACGGCCCCTCGGACCACCCGAAATGGTCGAGGGGGCCGTGCCCGGCACCGAGCTGCCACGAAGCGCCACCGGCCAGCGCCCCGGCGACGAAGGCCTTGGCCTGCCTGATTGCGTCGGGAACGGTTGCCCCCCTGGCCAGGTAGCCGGCCATGGCGGCGGAGAGCGAGCAGCCGGTGCCGTGATCGTTGCCGGTGTCGACCCGTGTGCCGGGAAGGACGAAGACGCCGTCTGGCCCGGCCACGACGTCGTCGGCCGAATCGGTGAGATGCCCACCCTTGACCACCACGTACCGGGCACCGGCGGCCCTGATGCGCTCGGCCACCGCTATCCGTGCCTCGAGTTGGCGGAGCGATTCGACGTCGGTGTCGCCGAGGACGGCCGCCTCGCGCAGATTCGGGGTGACCACCAACGCGTGCGGGATGAGCTGTTCCAGATAGGCGGCCACGCCCGCCGCCTCGAGGAGGCGGTGCCCCGTCGACGAAACCAGGACCGGATCCACCACCAAGCGGGGGAGCAGGCCCTGGCGGGCCAGATCGGCGACCGCAGCGACGTTGGCCGCGGTCGCCAGCATGCCGGTCTTCACGCTGCCAACCGTGAAGTCGTCGAGGACGGTCTCGACCTGCTGCTGCACGAACGCGGGTTCCAGAGCGACCACGCCGCGCACCTCCGCCGTGTTCTGCGCGGTCACCGCCGTGAGGGCACAGGTGCCGTGGACGCGCAGGGCGGCAAAGGTCTTCAGGTCCGCCTGCGCACCGGCGCCCCCGCCGGAGTCGGATCCGGCGATGGTGAGCGCCGTGGGCGGGGTCGGGTCCGGCACCGAGCCACCATAGGCGGGCACCGGGGTATCGTCGTCCGGTGACCCGCACCGAGGCCGGTCCCGCCATGTCGACACCCCCCGACGAGGGGCTGTGCATCGCGGGCCACGCCCTGGGCTCTCGTCTGATCCTCGGCACAGGGGGCATGACCAGCCTCGACGTGTTGGGGGCGGCCTTGCGTGCGTCGGGAACCGCCATGGCGACGGTCGCCGTCCGTCGCGTCGAGGCTGCGGGCCAGGGTTCGCTGTTGGCGCTCCTCCGCGATTCGGATGTCCGCGTGCTGCCCAATACCGCCGGCTGTGCCACTGCGTCGGAGGCGGTGCTCACCGCGAAGTTGGCGCGGGAGGCGTTCGACACCGAGTGGGTCAAGTTGGAGGTGATCGGCGACGACCGCACCTTGCTCCCCGATGCCGTCGAGCTGCTCACGGCGGCCGAGCAACTGGCCGAGGACGGGTTCGTCGTGCTGCCCTATACGACCGACGATCCAGTCCTGGCCTTCCGCCTGCAGCAGGTCGGTTGTGCGGCGGTCATGCCGCTGGGCTCACCGATCGGCAGTGGGCTGGGCATCCGCAATCCGCACAACATCGCGTTGCTCCGCGAGGCCGTCGAGATCCCGGTCATCCTCGACGCGGGCATCGGAACCGCATCGGACGCGGCCCTGGCCATGGAGCTGGGCTGTGACGGTGTCCTGGTGGCAACGGCGGTGAATCGGGCCCACGATCCGGTGGCCATGGCACGGGCCATGCGGTTGGCCGTCGAGGCCGGCGCCGAGGCCCGGCGAGCCGGGCGCATCCCCGTCCGGTTCCATGCCGAGCCCTCGAGCCCCCTGGAGGGTCGAGCCGACCTGGCCGGAGGTCCGCCGGCTCGCCCGTGAGCCCGCGCAGGGGCGGCCCTTGGTCGCCCCCTCCTGGTCGTGGCTCCTTTCGTGCCCGTGCGGTGGTCTGGCGTACCGGCCGCAGGAGCAAAGAAATTCCCTCTGAATAACGCCCTCGTAACTACTGCCGTGTCGTCCAGTGTGCAGTAGAGTGATGCCTCGGAGTGGCAGCGCAGGAGTGGGATTGCCGGGAGGTGTGATGGTCGACGATGCCGTAACCCGTGTCGGGGGGTTTCATGGGCCGCAGGTATGTGGGCTCGTGGGGATCTCGTACCGGCAGCTCGATTATTGGGCCCGAACGGGCTTGCTCCAGCCAACGCTGGCGACCGCGAAGGGCAGTGGTTCCCGGCGCGTGTACGCCTATTCGGACGTGCTCGAGCTCAAGGTGATCAAGCAGCTCCTCGATTCGGGGATCTCGCTGCAGTCCGCGCGCCGGGCCGTTGAATGCCTGCGCGAGGACCTCGGGTCAGATCTGGCATCGGCCAACCTCGTGTTGACGGGGACGAGCTCGGTGCTGGCCCGCTCCAACGGCGAGGTCGTTGACCTGTTGGCGGGCGGGCAAGGCGTGTTCAACATCGTGCCGCTGGCGGGTGTGGTCGAGGAGCTGGACGCGGACATCGTCAGTCTGGAGGCAGCCGCGCAGGCCGCGTCGGACAAGGCGCGTCCGACCCGAGTGCAGGTTGCGCGGGCCTCGGGGGAGTGACCTCGACGGACCCAGCGCGTGTCGGGCGCATTCACCATCCGGCGTGCGTGCCCGCAGGGCAGGTCCGATTCGCACATCCGTCCGAGCGCCTGTTCGCCACACTGCTTGATCTGTCGGGCGAGCGCTGGGAATACGAGCCGGTGGAGTTCCCGTTGGCCTGGGACGGCAGCGGATCGCCGACCGCCGGCTTCCGCCCCGACTTCTACCTGCCCCGCCTCGGCGTTTTCATCGAGCTCACCACGGCCGACCAACGGCTTGTGACGCGCAAGAACCGCAAACTGCGTCGGATGCGCGAGCTCTACCCCGAAGTGCCCATCTCCATTGTGTATCAGCGCGACTTCGCCTCGCTCATCGCGTCACACGGATTGCTGTCGGGGGCAGCCTGAGCAAAGCACCTAGGCTGGCGCGGTGCCCGACGACGACAGCGTGACGACTCCGCTCAGGACCTCGCCGCTGTATGCGTCGCATCTCGAACTCGGCGCCAAAATGGTTCCGTTCGGGGGCTGGGACATGCCCTTGGCCTACCCGTCCGGGACCGTGGCGGAGCACCGTACCTGCCGCACCGCGGCGGTGGCGTTCGACGTGAGTCACTTGGGTTCGGTGCGCGTCCGCGGCGTGGACGCCTTCGATCACCTCCAGCGCTCCTTGAGCAACGACCTCTCCCGCATTCACCCCGGCCGAGCCCAGTACACCCACCTGCTCGATGACGACGGGTTCGTGGTGGACGACATCATCGTGTGGTGGGTCGACGAGGAACGGTTCGATGTGATGCCCAACGCCTCGAACACCACCGACGTCCTCGCAGCCATCGGTGGGAGCGACGTCACGGCAGAGAGAGCGGTCATCGCGGTGCAGGGCCCGGAGGCACGTGCCCGCCTGGCGCGGGTGTCGGCCGAGGCCGCCGCGGTCCACCGCTTCGCCGTCGAGCGGTTCGAATGGGGTGGAGCCACCTGCCTGGTGGCCGGGACGGGGTACACGGGGGAGGATGGCGTGGAGTGCGCCATCCCCGCCGAGGTGGCGCCCGACTTCTGGCGGGCGGTGCTCGGCGAAGGTGTCGCTCCGGCCGGGTTGGGCGCCCGTGACACCCTTCGGCTCGAGGCTGGACTCCCGCTCCACGGGCACGAGCTGGGGCCCGGCATCACCCCGCTTCAGGCGGGCCTGGGCTGGGTGATCGGGTGGGACAAGGGACCGTTCACCGGGCGGGAGGCCCTCGAGGAGGAAAAGGTGAACGGGCCGGCTCGGCGGCTGCGCGGCTTTGTCGCTGAGGGGCGCCAGCCCTTGCGGGACGGCTCGTTGCTGTGTGAGGGGGTCGAGCAGGTCGGCATCCTGACCAGTGGCAACTTCTCGCCGATGCGGGAACGGGGGATAGGGCTGGGCTTTGTCGACGCCGATGCGCGGCTGCTCGAAGGGGACGCCATCACGATCGTGCAGCGGAACCGAGAGCTCCTGGCCCACCTGGTGCGTCCACCCCTGTGGCCGATCCGTGAAGAGGAAGAGATCGAGTAGGTCCGTCGGCGGGAACCGGGAGGCCGTGGCCGGTCCGGTAGAGTTGTGCGCACAACTGAATACGCCGTTTGAACCGGAGCGCCAGAGTCCCCGTTGTACGCAGTCGAGGGGACGCCGGAGGAGCAACTCTCCCCGAGAAACTCTCAGGCCGACATACCGCTCCGGCGAGGCAACTCTGGAAAGCAGGCGTCCGACGTCCTGCACCGAAGGTGGAAGCCGTGCAGGTCGCGGTGAGGCTCTCAGGTCCAGTGACAGAGCGGGGAGGACGTCCGAGCAGTTCCGCGTGATCGAGCGGAACACGTGAGGAGATCCCCGTGAGCGAGCAGCACGTCGGCAACCAATCCGAGGCACTCGAGCCGTTCGAGGACTTCGTGCGTCGCCACGTCGGCCCCTCCGCCGAGGAGCAGGAGGGAATGCTCAAGGTCCTCGGCTACGAGTCGCTCGACGCACTCGTCGACGCCGCCGTCCCGGGCAGCGTGCGCAGCCTCGGCACGCTTCGACCTCCCTCCGGCCGTCTCCGAGCATCAGGTGCTCGACGAGCTCCGCCGCCTCGCCGCCGGCAACACCATCGCCGAGCCCATGATCGGCCTCGGCTACTCCGGGACCATCACGCCGGGGGTCATCCGGCGCAACGTGCTCGAGAGCCCGGCGTGGTACACGGCCTACACGCCGTACCAGCCCGAGATCAGCCAGGGCCGGCTGGAGGCCCTCCTGAACTTCCAGACGATGGTGACCGATCTCACCGGGCTCGACACGGCCAACGCCTCGCTGCTCGACGAGAGCACCGCGGTGGCCGAGGCCGTCACGCTGATGCGTCGCCGCGCCACCAGCGGATCGAATCGGGTCATCGTCGATGCCGACTGCCTGCCCCAGACCATCGCCGTGCTGGCGACCCGTCTCGGGCCGCTGGGGCTCGTGCATCGACGTGGTCGACCTGAGCGCCGGTGCACCGCGGGCGACTACTTCGGCATGGTGCAGCAGTATCCGGGTTGCTCGGGCGCCCTGCGCGACTTCGAGGCGCTGACCGCGGATGCGCACGCCAAGGGCGCGCTGGTGACGGTGGCGGCGGACCTCCTGGCGCTGACGCTGCTCAAGCCGCCGGGGGAGTGGGGCGCCGACGTCGCCGTCGGATCCTCCCAGCGATTCGGCGTGCCGCTCTGGTACGGCGGTCCGCATGCGGCCTACATGGCCGTCAAGGGCGGACTCGAGCGCGATCTGCCCGGACGTCTCGTCGGGCTCTCGATCGACGCGGAGGACCGCCCCGCCTATCGGCTCGCGCTGCAGACGCGGGAGCAGCACATCCGCCGCGAGAAGGCGACCTCCAACATCTGCACCGCCCAGGTCCTGCTGGCCGTGGTCGCCTCCATGTACGCCGTGTACCACGGCGCCGAGGGATTGCGCGGCATTGCCCGCCGTGTCCATCGCCGCGCCGGTGGACCTGGCCGACGGGTCTGGAGCAGTCCGGCTTCAACCTGGTCCACCGGGAGTTCTTCGACACGGTGGTCGTCGAGGCGCCCGGTCGAGCGGCGGCGATCGTCGACGATGCCCGACGGCGCGGGGTGCTCCTCCGCCTCGTCGACGACGACCACGTGGGGATCTCGTGCGGCGAGACGACCACGGCCGCGCACATCGCACCGCCGTGCTCGAGGCCTTCGGATGCGACGGCGGGGGAGCGGGGGGCCGACGACCGCCCTGCCCGAGGCGCTCCTGCGCCGGGGCCCGATTCTCGACCACCCCGTCTTCTCGGAGCACCACTCCGAGACGGCGATGCTCCGCTACCTGCGCCGGCTCTCCGACCAGGACTTCGCGCTCGACCGCGGCATGATCCCGCTGGGGTCGTGCACCATGAAGCTGAACGCGACGACCGAGATGGAACCCGTCGGCCTGCCCGGGTTCGCCGACATCCATCCGTTCGCGCCGCTCGAGAGCACGCCGGGCTATCTGTCGCTCATCGACGAGCTGGAGGAATGGCTGGCCGGGTCACCGGCTACGCCAAGGTGTCCGTCCAGCCCAACGCGGGAAGCCAGGGCGAGCTGGCCGGGCTGCTCGCCATCGCGGCCTACCACCGATCGCGGGGCGACGAGCGAACGCGACGTCTGTCTCATCCCGTCGAGCGCGCACGGGACCAACGCGGCCTCCGCGGTCATGGCCGGCATGCGCGTCGTCGTGGTGGCGGCGCTCGGTGACGGCACGGTCGATCTCGAGGACCTGCGCCGCAAGTGCGAGGAGCACCACGAGCGCCTGGCGGCCATCATGGTGACGTACCCCTCGACGCACGGCGTCTACGAGGAGGGCATCACGCGACATGTGCGCGCTGGTGCACCAGCACGGCGGCCAGGTCTACATCGACGGGGCGAACCTGAACGCGCTCCTCGGCCTGGCCGAGCCGGGGCAGTTCGGCGGCGACGTCTCGCACCTGAACCTGCACAAGACGTTCTGCATCCCCCACGGCGGAGGTGGCCCGGGGGTGGGACCGGTGGCGGTGGCCGAGCACCTCGTGCCCTTCCTGCCGTCGCATCCGCTGCACCCGCGTCCGGCACAACGCGAGGGGATCGGTCCGGTCAGCGCGGCACCGTTCGGCAGCGCCGGGCATCCTGGCCATCAGCTGGGCCTACATCCGGATGCTGTCGGGCGAGGGGCTGTCCCACGCCACCAAGTCGGCCGTCCTGGCCGCCAACTACGTGGCGGCGCGCCTGGCCCCGTCCTTCCCGATCCTCTACACGGGGAAGCACGGCCTGGTGGCGCACGAGTGCATCCTCGATCTGCGGGGCCTGACCAAGGCGACCGGCGTCACGGTCGACGACGTGGCCAAGCGGCTCATCGACTACGGCTTCCACGCGCCGACCGTGAGCTTCCCGGTGGCGGGAACGCTCATGGTGGAGCCGACCGAGAGCGAGGACCTGGCCGAGCTCGACCGCTTCTGTGACGCCATGATCGCCATCCGGGCCGAGATCGAGGAGGTGGCCTCCGGTCGCTGGGAGGTGGAGGACAGCCCGCTGCGCGGGGCGCCGCACACGGCCGCCGCGCTGGTGTCGGCGTGGGAGCGGGCCTACGACCGTGCAGACGGCGGTCTTCCCGGCGGGCGCAGACGGCCGCCAAGTACTGGCCGCCGGTGGCCCGGATCAACCAGGCCTACGGGGACCGCAACCTCATGTGCAACTGCCCGCCCCCGGAGGCCTTCGAGGACTGACGCGTCGTCAGACGCAGCGCCATGAGCCCGATGCCGGCGGCGGCGGCGCCGAGGCAGACGGCGAGCCCGCCGACCGTGTAGATGACCGCATCCGGTGCGGTGGCCGGTGTGGAGCAGGTGCATCGTCTCCCAACTCGCCGTGGACCAGGTCGTGTACCCGCCGCAGAGCCCGACCCCGACGACGGCGAGCAGGTGCGATCCCAGGCCGTGGTAGAGCGAGAGTCCGGTCAGGATGCCCAGGAGCAGAGAGCCCGACGCGTTGACCACCATCGTCCCGACGGGCAGCGGGTCGTCCCGGCGCAGGCCGACATGGTGGATCAGCAGGGCACGCAGGACGGCGCCCGCCCCGCCGGCGAGCGCCACGAGGAGGGCCAGGCCGAGAGTGGGGGAGGAGCTCACGCCGGCACCATCCTCCGACCGAGCGCGGTGCCGGCGACGACGAGCGCCAGCCCGCCGACCACGGTCGCGGCGAGGTAGGCGACGAAGTCGGCGATGTCGCCGTCCTTGGCCAACAACGTGGCCTCGACGGCCAAGGTGGAGTACGTCGTCCATCCGCCCAGGAAGCCGACGACGAGGAGAGGGCGAGCCAGCGGAGCACGGGGCGCGACGTGCTCGGTGAGCGGCACCAGCAGGCCGATGGCGAACGAGCCGGACAGGTTGATCGAGCAGCGTCACCCACGGGAAGTGGCCCGGTGCGACCGGGTGGTGCGCGTCGAGCAGGTAGCGGGCGACGGTGCCGACGGCGCCGCCGACGAAGATGGCGACCAGCGTGGCCGACGGACAGCCCGAGGCGCGGCACGAACAGCTGGTCGAGGGCGTCGCGCCGTCGGTGCGTCGGGTTCGTGTGCTGCTGCTGATCGTCGTCCATGGCCGGGCCTCCCGTGCCGCCGCTCAGGAGCCATCAGCCATGTCGGTGTCGGCGGTTCGGGGCAGGCGCCCCCCGGCGGGACCCATCGCCGGTCGTCGGCGCACGATCGTAGCCACCGCCGCGGCCGGCGATCGGCATGCCCTCAGTCCAGGCGCGGCCCCGGGGCGCGACGGAACTGCGAACGGCTCGCTCTCGCGCCCGGCGACGACGTACCAGCACTGGCCCGTCGACTCGGCGTCGAGAATGCGCTGGAACGCCGCCACGACGTCGGCGACGTCGATGATCGGGAACCCCATGTCGAGCAGCGTCTGCTCGGACCCCTTGATGATGTTGGTGTAGGCGAACGACGGGCACAGCGCGTGGATGCGGATGCCGTCGGGCTCGTAGACCTGACCGAGCGAGCGCGCCAGGCCGACGACGGCGTGCTTGTTGGCCGCGTAAATCGGGTCGAACGGCGTGGCGACCAGGCCCGCCATGGACGCGGTGGCCACGATCGTGCCTCCGCCGCTGGCCTTGATGGCGGGTCGGGCGGCCGCGATGCCGTAGACCACGCCGTCGAGGTTGATGGCCATCGAACGCCGGTAGGCCTCCGGGTCGAAATCGTCACCCATGCCGCACCAGGAGGTGACGCCGGCGTTGAGGTGCGCGATGTGGAGCCCGCCGAACGCCTCGACCGCGAGCGCAACGGCGGCCGCGCTCGCGGCGGGGTCGGTGACGTCGGTCTGGATGAAGCGACCGCCGAGCTCGTCGGCGACCGCCTTGCCCCGGGCGACGTCGATGTCGGCGATCACGACATGCGCGCCCCGGCCGGCCAGATGCCGGGCGACGCCCTCGCCGATGCCGTTGCTGCCCCCGGTGATGAGGGCGACCTTGCCGTCGACGTCGAGTGCCATGCACTCGATCGTAGGGGAGCGCGCCGCTGCTCAGCCCGAGAGAGGGGCGGGGAGGGGCTGGGCGTGCACGACGCTGAGGTGCTGAATGGGCCGGGTCATGGCGACGTAGAGCAGCCGCAGCCCGCGGCGGTCGTCGCCCGCGATGGCTGCCGGCTCGACCACGACGACGGCGTCGAACTCGAGGCCCTTGGCGGCCGGGGCCGGGACGATGGTGATCGGCCGGGTCATGGCGTCGCGCTCGAGCAGGCCGACCTGGGTCTCCCGCCGAGCCAGCCGGGTGACCTCGGGCACGAGATCCTCGGGGACGACGACCGCCACCAGCGCGTGGTCCTCGCGCCAGGGCGGCGGCCTCCTCCAAGGCCACGGCCGCCAGCTCGTTCTCGCGCACCTGCCGGATGGTGGGATCGGTGCGGCCCGAGTCGGATGGACGAGGTGGGCTGGATCCCCGGGGCGGCCACGGGCAGCAGCCGCGAGGCGAAGTCCAGCACGCGCCCCGGCGCCCGGTAGCCCAGCGTCAGCTCGTCGTGGTGGTGCGGGGCCGCATCGGGCAGGTGACTCCGGACCTCGTCCCAGTCGGCGTAGGTCCACGGCCCCGTGGCCTGCGCCAGGTCACCGAGGATCGTGACCGATCCCGAGGGCGCGCGTCGGGCGATCATGCGGAACTGCATCGGGGTGAGGTCCTGGGCCTCGTCCACCACGATGTGCCCGTACGAGCGGCTGCGGCCTCCGGTGAGGAACGCCGCCTCGTCGAGCAGGGCCAGGTCGTCGGCGCTCCAGGCCGTGGAGCGAGACGGTCGAGCCGCGGCTCCGGAGGAGGAGCTGCCATTCGCTCGGTCGGAGAACAAGCCGGCGGCGAAGCGCTCCAGCTGCTCCCGGGACGACAGGAGGTCGCGCACCAGGGTGGCGGGGGAGACGGAGGGCCAGAGCGTGTCGAGCAGGGCCCCGAACTCGTCGGAGGCCGTGAGCTCGCCCTCGAACCAGGCCTCGTCGGCACCGAGCCGGCCCGAGGAGCGGAACGCGGTCCGTGCCTCGCTGACCAGGCGGGACCGCAGGGCCAGACCGGCCCGACTTGTAGGGAGCGGGCCGGGCGACGATGGAGGCCACGAGGTCGTTGACCCGCTCGTGGCTCCAGGGTCGCCCGCGCGAAGCGCACCCGCAGGCTGACGTCGCTCGTCCAGGGCCGGCGCCTGCCCGTCGATGGCACGCCGGAGCAGCTCGCCCATGCGGGCATCGCCCTTGATCTGACGCACCGCCATCGGCTCCTCGGCCCGCACCTTCGCCTTGGGTGCGATGTCGCCGATGGTCGTCTGGACGACGGCCTCCTCGCCGAGCGCGGGCAGCACCTGTGCGATGTAGCGCAGGAACGCTCGGCTCGGGCCGAGGACGAGGACGCCGTCACGGCTCAGCGCGGGGTGGTTGTAGAGAAGGAAGGCGGCCCGGTGGAGCCCGACCGCCGTCTTGCCCGTGCCCGGGTCCACCCTGCACGGTGAGGAGCTGGTCGAGGGGAGCACGGATGATCTCGTCCTGCTCGGCCTGAATGGTGGCGACGATGTCGAGCATCTCGCCCGTGCGGGCCCGCTCGAGCTCGGCCAGCAGGGCGTCGCCGCCGCGCAGCCGGGTGGTGCCGGCCTCGTCCCCGACCCCGCCGAAGAGGTCGTCGGCCACGGCCATGACGGACGCCGCGATCCACCATGATCTGGCGCCGGCGGGTCAGCCCGAGAGCGTCCTTGGCGCTGGCCCGGTAGAAGGGGACGGCGACGGGAGCCCGCCAGTCGATGACGACGGGGTCCGAGCGGGCGTCCTCGACGTGGCGGCGGCCGATGCGCCAGGTCGGGCCGTCCTCCTCGTCGATGCGCCCGAAGAGCAGGGGTCGTGGGCTGTCCGCCAGGAGCGACACCCGCCGGGAGAGCGCGGCCACGTAGTCGAGGTCCGGATTCCCTGCGGCAATCGAGGTCCCGCAGCAGCTTCTCGGCTCGCTGCCGCATCGCCCCCAGTGACGCCAGTGCGTGATCGAGTGCGCCTGCTCAGCGGCAACCTCGGGATCGGGCGGGGGAGTGGCCGCGCTCATTCGAGCCCCGGACTCCCCCAAAGACACGCGCAAAAGCGCCCGCGCAAAAGTCCCCGGACATTCCGGGGACAGTAACTCATTTAGACCTCTAGAACAACCCCTTCAGCTGGGATTTCGCCTTCTCGTCCGCTTGAACATTGAACCTTTAACCGAGGGGCCTTACGGACCGTCACTTTACAGAAATCGAGCACCCAAAGCAAGAGGTTTTTTGAAACAGGTCCGGCCCGGCACAGGGTCGCTCCCCAGCGAGCCAGGCCCGGGCCGTCGCCCGGCGGGCACGCGTCTCGTTGCGGTGCCGCCGGCTGCGCCCGTGGGAGCCCCGGAGAGGCTTCGAAATCCTTCGGCTGGTCCGAGGGTCCACGGATCTGTCGGCATCTCCAGCCGGCTGACGCAGAGCGGGCCTCGGAATCCGGTCGATACGCAATTGACGGCGATCCGTCCGGTCGTCCGCTGACAGCTCAGATCTCATTCGATACGACACGCCGGCAGCTCGATCTCATTCGATACGACAAGCCGGCAGTGACGGCCGGCCCTGCGGGCCATGGCGTGTGAGGGCCGGACCGGAGGAGCGGTGTCGCGTCCAGCCGACGAATGGCCGCTCCTCAGAACTCAGTGTGACTTAACATAATGAACCTTATCGGCGGTAATCCAGGGGAGCAGGCCAGGTGAGAAGCGTGCCGGTACAACGCTTCTGGCGCCGGTGCAGCCCCTCTCGAGATTCCGAAAGGACCGGCGGTACGGGCGAACGACGAGCTGCGCGGTTTGCTGGCGACGGACGTTCGACGTTCGACGGGCGGCTCCGCATGTCGAGATTTGTTTGGCCGCGGGCGATGTTCACGGCAACCGGAGCGATCTACCGAGGCCGGTCGGCTGATCCGCCGAGGCCGGTCCCGCCGAGTCGGCTCGACCAGGTGGAGGTTGTAGCCGCGTCCCGCAGGGGCTCCCCTCCCCCGGTGGAGGCTGGAGGGGAGCCGTGCGGCACCGGGAGGGACCGGGAGTGAGGGGATGGATGGCTCCCCGGTGCCGCAGCAGCTATGGGGAGAGCATGGCCCCGCGAGATCGGGACGGGCCCAGTGCCGGCTGGTCCTCTCCTGTGGGTGCTTTTCTGAGGTCACAAGGTCGTGACCTGCTGCTTTATGTGGGTTTTCAACGCAATACCAAGCGGGCTCACAGCTGAGCTTCGGCTCACTGTGAAATCGCTCGTCTGGACTTGTCTTCATGGCCGATACGGGAGATGTCGAGGAGCCGGAAACCCCGGTGGACCTCACCGAAGAGTTGCCGCTCGACGACGAGAACGTCCTCCCTCCGGCGCCGCCGTCCGTGTGGCGTCGACACCGCTGGCCGATCATCGGCGCCGCCGCCGTGGTCGTCGCTGCGGCCATTGCGTTGCCGCTCTGGCTGACGTCGGGCTCGTCGTCGGCTGGCGGCCTCTCCATCACCACCGTCACGGTGCCGGTGACGACGGGGACCATCCAGCAGACCGTGTCCAGCTCGGGCACGGTGCAGCCGGCGAGTCAGGCCGACCTCGACTTCGCCGTCTCCGGAACGGTCAACGCTGTCAACGTCAAGGCCGGACAGACGGTCACCGCGGGGCAGGCCTTGGCGACCGTCGACACCACGGCGCTGAACGAGCAGTTGAGCGCAGCCCAAGCACAGCTGACCTCGGCGCAGGACAGGCTGGCCAGCGACGAGGACGCGAGCGCGGCCGCGAGCCAGATCGACTCGGACCAGGCTTCGGTGACGTCGGCGGAGTCGTCGCTGTCGACAGCCCAGACGAATCTGAATGACGCTTCGCTGACCTCGACCATTTCGGGGACAGTCGCCTCGGTCGACCTCACCGTCGGCCAGCAGGTGTCCGGGAGCGGAGGCGGCAGCGGTGACAGCGGCTCGGCCGGCACCGGCTCGTCGGATACCGGTTCGACAGGCGCCGGGTCGTCGGCGGCCGCCGGCAGCTCGTCGTCGTCCGGGTCGAGCTCTGGCCAGATCGTGGTCATCGGCACGGACTCCTACATCGTGAACGCGACGGTCGACGACACCCAGATCGGTCAGATCACGGACGGGGACCAGGTCGACATCACCTTGGGTGGGAGCAGCGCCTCGTCGTCCGCCTTGCCGACTGCTGGGACGGGGGCGAGCAAGGGCGGGTCGTCTTCCACGACGGGATCCGGGTCGTCCGCGATCTACGGCACCGTCGGCTCCATCAGCCTCATCGGCGACCAGTCCTCCGATGTCACGACCTTCCCGGTCGTGATCGACGTGACGGGAACTCCGTCCGGTCTCTACGCCGGCGCCAGTGCCGACGTCAGCATCATCGTCAAACAGCTCAGCAACGTGACCGAGGTCCCGACCGACGCCATCTCGTACACGACCGGGGGCCAGGCCACCGTGACGAAGGTCGTGAACGGGAGCCATGTCGTGACGAATGTGACCGTCGGCGACGCTGAGAACGGCGAGACGCAAATCGTGAGCGGCGTGCAGTCCGGTGACAAGGTGCTCGAGCGTCAGGTCACGTTCAAGGCGCCCGGTGGTGGAGGGGGCGGCCTTTTTGGGGGCACCGGTCGCACGGGTGGCTTCCCCGGCGGCGGTACGTTCCGGGGCGGCGGCGGATTCACCGGCGGTGGCGGCTTCGGAGGCGCCGGATGATCACGGAGCCCACGGGCACACCTCAGGTCCACGCGGCCCGTGACGCCGTCATTGAGCTGGAGCGCGTGACCAAGGTCTACCGCACCGGGTCGATCTCGGTTGCCGCACTGCGCGGGGTGAGCCTGACCATCAAGGAGGGCGAATACGTCGCCATCATCGGGCCCTCGGGCTCGGGCAAGTCGACGCTCATGCACATCTTGGGATGCCTCGACGTCCCGAGCTCCGGTCGCTATCACCTCGCTGGCGAGGACGTGAGTCACATGAGCGAGACCGCACTGGCCGAAGTGCGCAACCGCCGGATCGGCTTCGTGTTCCAACAGTTCAATCTCCTGTCCTCGCTGACGGCGTGGCAGAACGTGGAGCTCCCGCTGGTCTACGCCGGGGTCTCGCGCCCGGAGCGCAAGCAGCGCGCCATGGACGCCCTGGGGAGGGTAGGCCTGGCCGGACGGGTCAATCACCGACCGGGCGAGCTCTCCGGCGGCCAGCAACAGAGGGTGGCCGTTGCCCGCGCCCTCGTGACCGAGCCCGATCTGATTTTGGCGGACGAGCCCACCGGCAATCTCGACTCCAAGTCGGCCATGGACGTCATGCGTCTGATGGGTGAGCTCTACGACGCCGGGCGCACGCTCGTGCTCATCACCCACGACTCCGACGTGGCGTCCGCCGCAGAACGTGTGGTCGGCATACGTGACGGCCTGCTGTCGGAGCGGGACGAGAGCAGACTCAAGAGCCAGAGCATTCGGTGAGCTGGTTCGAGACACTCCGGACCGGGGTGAACGGCGTGCGCAGCCACCGCCTGCGCTCTTCGCTCACCGTGCTCGGCATCCTCATCGGCATCGCCGGCGTGATCATCGCCGTCGGCCTGGGTGAGGGCGCGTCGAGCCAGGTCACCTCTGAGATCAACTCCCTCGGTTCCAATGTGCTTACCGTCACCCCGGGCTCGAGCACCTCGAGCAGCGGGATCCGCGAGGCCCTGGGTTCGGCCTCGACCCTGACCATGGGGGACGTGTCCGCTTTGGAGTCCCACGTCGACGACCCGGATGTCAAGGCTGTCGCCCCCATCACCTCGGAGACCGAGGTGCTCACGGCGGGAAGCGAGACCGCGACCACCAGTGTGCAGGGCACGACCACGAGCTGGCTGACCGTCCGCGGCCGCACCCTCGCCGAAGGACGTTTCATCGACAGTCAGGACGTGAAGGACCACACGGCGGTCGGCGTGCTGGGCGCCACGACGGCATCGGAGCTTTTCACCCGTGGCGATCCCGTGGGGCAGACCGTCGACGTGGGCGGGGTGCCGGTCACGATCATCGGCGTGCTGACCTCGACCGGAGCCTCGAGCTCTTCGTCCACCACGTCGGACCCCGACGACACGCTGATCATTCCCATCTCCACGGGCGCCGAGCGCATCTTCGGCGGGACCTCGCGCGACTCGGTGAGTTCCATCGCGCTGCAGGCAAGCTCGGCCTCCGATCTCACGGGCGCCTACCAGGAGGCGGACCATCTCCTGCTCGAGCTGCACGGGATCACCACGCCGTCCGACGCGGACTTCACGATCACGTCGGAGGCGTCGCTCATCGCCGCCAACACCTCGGTGGACCACACGTTGACCATTCTGCTCGGGGGCATCGCCGCCATCTCCCTCATTGTCGGGGGCATCGGCGTCATGAACATCATGTTGGTGTCGGTCACCGAGCGCATCCGTGAGATCGGGCTCCGCAAGGCGCTCGGCGCCACGCCCCGGGTTATCAGACGGCAGTTCCTCGTCGAGGCCTCCGTGCTCGGCATCCTCGGCGGCATTCTCGGCGTCGTCGGCGGACTCCTCGGCGTGCTCTATCTCCCGGGACTCATCGGTGATCCCATGACCACGAGCCCGACCGCCGCGGTGGGAGCGCTCGCCATCGCCCTGGCGATCGGCGTCCTCTTCGGTGTCTACCCCGCCAGCCGGGCCGCCACCCTGGCCCCGATCGACGCCCTGCGCAGCGACTAGGAGCCGACGACCGTGCCCCAGCCCGATCGCAACAATCCCAAGGAAAGAGAAAGAGGAACGATCCAGATGCAGACACCGACCATCCGACGCTCACACCGGAAGCGCTGGGCACAGCTCGTCGGGGGCGGGGCCACCGCGCTCGTGGCGCTGGCGGCGGTCGCGGCTCCGGCGGATGCCGCATCGACTCCGAGCCAGCCGACCGGTGCGTCCGGGAGCGTCGCCGCCCTGGGCGCTTCGAGCATGGAGGTGCAGAACGCCACTACCGGGCAGACCACCGTCGGCTGGACGGGCAGCACCCAGTTCTCCAAGACGGTGACCGAGGCCGTGAGCTCGCTCGCAGCCGGGGATTGCGTCTCGGTGAGCGGAACGGCATCGAAGAAATCGAAGACCACCATCACGGCGCGCACCATCACGGTGACGACACCGACGTCGAGCGGCAGTTGCACCGCGTCCCTTGGTGCCCGCACCGCCGGCGGCAGCGCTGGTGGTGGGTTCTTCGGAGGGCGGCGGCGCCGGACCGGTGCCGGAGGGGGCAGGAGCTTCGGCGAGGGCGGTGGTAGCGGCACCCGTCCCAGCTTCCCCGGCGGTGGCTCCGGCGCCAACAATTTCCGTAAGCAGCTCGCCACGTTGTCCGTGGCGTCAGGCAAGGTCACCGGCGTCAGCGGGTCGACCGTGAGTGTCTCGGGAGCATCTTGTCGTTGGGCAACTTTGCCAGCCACGGTTCGAAGGGCTCGAGCAAGACAAAGCCGAAGAAGCCGGTGACGCCCAAGACCGAGAAGCTCACCGTGGCGACCGCGAGCTCGACAACGGTGAGTTCGACCCAGTCGGCCAGCTCCACGGACCTCGCCGTCGGTGACTGCGTCAGCGCATTCGGCTCGACCGCGACCAACGGCGCCGTCACGGCCACGACGGTGCGGATCACCTCGACAACCTCCGGCGCCTCCTGCGCCACAACGGGTGGCTTCGGCGCCGGTGGCTTCGGCCGTGGCGGCTTCCCGGGCGGAGGCGGGCCCGGGCCCGATGGGGGTAGCGGTGCCTAAGGCACAATCGGGCTGGGGCCGATCCGGCCACCGGCGCGCCGTTCTCGTGGGTGGCCTGGTCGCCGTGATCCTCGTCGGTGGCGCCGTTGCCGCCTGGGCGACGGTCAGCGGTGGCTCGACCGGCTATCGGTCGGCCACAGTCGACGCGAGCCGACATCGGGACCTCGCTGGCCCTGGTCGGAGACGTCGAGCCCGTCAGCGATGCCGCTCCGGCCTTCCAGGTCGCGGGAAAGGTGGTCTCGGTCTCGGTCTCCCCGGGCCAGGTCGTCAGCGCGGGCCAGTCCCTGGCCACGCTCGACACCACCGCACTGAGCGAGACAGTGTCCTCCGCCCAGTCCACGCTGAATGCCGACGAAGCCAAGCTGGTCGAGGACGAGGAGAGCCAAGCGAGCTCGTCGTCCACGCCGAGCGCGGCCAAGACGCCGTCGACCCCGAGCACGACGACGACCACTGCGCCCACCGGCACGGGCACCGGCACCAACGCCACCATCACGCAGGACCAGACAGTGCTCACGAAGGACGAGGCGACGCTCGACACAGACCAGCAGAAAGAGGGGGCGGACCTCTCGCAAGCGCAGACCGACTGCACCAGCGCCAACACCAGCACGCCCACGGGTCAGGCCACCTGCGAGTCCGGTCTGCAGACCGTGTCGACGGACGAGCAGCAGGTGTCCAAGGACCAGACTGCAGTCTCCAAGGACGAGACCGCGCTGGCGCAGGCGCTCGGCGCGTCGACGAGTACCGGCACGTCGACGGGTGGAAGCGGCGGGTCGGGCGGCGCCGGCGGCACAACTGGCAATAGCGGCGCCGGCGGCACCGGCCGAGCGCCGAGCGCCTCCGCCACCCAAACCAGCGCCGCCATCTCGGGTTCAGGCTCCAGCTCCGATGCGACCCTGACCGCGGCCATCACGGGCAACACAGGCAGCGGTGGATCGAGCAGCACGCAGGGCGGCTCGGGTGGTTCGGCCTCCGCCGACACCGACACACCCGAGCAGATCGCCAGTGACCAGGCCGACATCGATACGGCGGAGGCCCAGCTGACCAACGCCGAACAATCGCTGCAGGAGGCCACCCTGAGCAGCCCCATCGCCGGGACGGTGGTCTCGGTCGGTATCGCCGTCGGGGACACGGTGAGCGCCGACTCGAGCACCGAGATCGTCACGATCGTGGGCACCAAGTCCTACGAGGTGCAGGCGACGCTCGACAGCTCACAGATCCCCTCGGTCAAAGTCGGCCAATCCTCTACGGTCGAGGTGGACGGCGCCACGCACACCTTCAGCGGCACGGTGTCCCAGGTCGGCCCGGTGCAGTCGAGCGACTCGGGCTATTCGTACCCCGTCATCGTCTCGCTGCCCGACTCGGCCGGCGGCATCTTCACCGGGTCCTCGGCCGACGTGAACATCTCGACCGGGGCCGTGTCCGATGTGGTCGCGGTCCCCACCTCGGCCGTCCAGACGACCGACTCCGTCAGCTACGTGTACGAGCTCGAGAAGGGCGTCTTGACCCGCAAGGTCGTCAAGGTGGGCATGGTGGGCGATGAGTACACCCAGGTCCTGTCCGGCCTCTCGCCGGGACAGAGCGTGGTGCTGGCCGACTACGCCGAGCCGGTGCCGTCGTCGAACACCGAGACGAACACCTTCGGCGGGGGGCTCAGCGGCCTCGGCGGCGGTGGCGCGTTCGCCGGCGGTGGCTTCGCCGGCGGTGGATTCGGGGGCGGGGGCGGTTTCGTCACCAAGGTGGGCGGCGGCGGCGGCGGGGGCTGACACCCGCACCCGCACGCCCCGGGCGGTACGGTGGCCGGCATGGCAGCAATCCGCCTCGACCAGGTGAATCTCGTGGTTCAGGACGTCCCGGCGAGCCGCGCCTTCTATTCCCGTCTCGGCCTGGACTTCGGGGACGAGAGCGACCCGGTCTGGGATGCCCATCACGTCTCGGCGAACCAGGGAGACGCCACTCCTCTCGACGTCGACCTCGACAGCGTGAGCTTCGCCGCCAAGTGGAACGAGGGTGCGTCCGGTCGCAGCGGCACCGTCCTCGGGTTCAAGGTGGACACCCGCGAGGCGGTCGACGCGCTGGTGGCCTCGCTGGCCGCTGAGGGCGTGCCCATCCAGCAGGATCCCTACGACGCCTTCTGGGGCGCCCGCTACGCCGTGGTGAGCGATCCCGACGGCAATCCGGTCGGCATCATGAGCCCCGTCGATCCGGCCCGGCGTTACGAGGGGCCGTCTCCGTCGTGAGCCCTCCCGCTGACGAGGCAATCGACGTGGTGATCGAGATCCCGACGGGAAGCCGCAACAAGTACGAATACGACCACGAGCAGCACGTGATCCGGTTGGACCGCCGCCTCTTCACCGCAACCGCCTATCCGGCGGACTACGGCTTCGTTCCCGACACCCTCGCCGGAGACGGCGACCCGCTCGACGCGCTCGTGCTCGTCACCGATCCGACTTTTCCGGGCTGCGTGGTACGGGTGCGGATTCTGGGCGTGTTCTCCATGCGCGACGAGAAGGGTGTCGACGCCAAGCTCATCTGTGTCCTGGAACACGACCCGCAATGGGACGGTGCCCATGACATCGGTGACGTGCCGGAGCACCTGCGCAACGAGATCGCCCACTTCTTCAGCATCTACAAGGACCTCGAGCCCGAGAAGTCGGTGGAGGTCCAGGGGTTTGCCGACCGCTCTCACCGCGATCGAAGAGCTCGAGCAGTGTCGGATCGCCTACCGTGCGATCGAGAACTAACAAAGGGAGGGACGACCATGCCGTTTCCGCGTGCGGAGGTGCAGGCCACCGTGGAGCGCTACCACGAGTTGCGCGAGCGCATCGATGAGGGGCTCGAGCCCGATGCCTTCGGTGTCCTGGCCGACTTCTACACAGAGGACGCGGTGTATATCGACGGCGCCTGGGGCCGCATCGAAGGACGCGACGCCATCGCCCACTGGCTGGTCGACTCCATGCTGGGCATGGAGGACTGGAAGTTCCCCATTGAGTTCACGGCGATCGAGGGGAACGACGTGGTGGTCAAGTGGACGCAGATCATGCCGCGGACCCGGCCGGACGGGACGCCCTACCGGCAGTCGGGCTACTCACGCCTCATTTACGCCGGGGATGGCAAGTTCTCCTATGAGGAGGACACCTACAACATGGCCCACGTGCTCGAGGACATCGAAGCCAGCGGTTGGACTCCGAACGGCTCCATGAACGTCCCGCCTGCTCACCCCGACCGGAATTTCGACATCCCTTCGGGCGCCCTCAGCTAGTCAGGGCGTCCCTCCGGTAGTGCCGGAGTTCCCGAAGCCAGGGAAGCCGCCCCCGCCGAAGGGGTTCGTGCTGCCACCGCTGCTGCCGGTGTTCCCGGTGCTCCCCTGCTGCTGTTGGGCCTCTTCTTGGCTGCCCAGTGTCGCCTTCGTCGTTCGCTTGCTGTCTCCGACGTAGTAGGTGATGGTGACCGACTGGCCCGCCTTGTCACCCTGCACGAGCTTCTGCAGGTCGTCCGACGACGTGATGTCGGTGCCGTCGATGTTGACGATCACGTCACCTTCCACGAGGCCGGCCTTGTCCGCCGGGGACCCCGAGACCACGCTGAGGATCACGGCCCCGGAGGTCGGCGTGAAGCCATACTGCTGGCGCAAGGCCGGCGTGAGCGACGTGATGTCGACGCCCAGATAGCCGCCGCCGTTCCCGGACTGACCGCCCTTGGCGAGCTGAGTGATGAGTGCCTCCACCGATGCGGCCGGGATGGCAAAGCCGATGTTCTGTGACGAGGTCCCGTCGCTCGTGGTGCCGGCGACAGCCGTGTTCATGCCGATGACCTGGCCCGACGTGTCGATCAGGGGCCCCGGAGTTCCCGGGATTGATGGCGGCGTCGGTCTGAATCATGTTCTGGAGGGTCTCGGTCTCGGTCCCCTCTCCCCCGGCGGTCACCGACCGGCCCAGCGCGGAGATGATGCCCTGGGTCACCGTGGGCGTGCCGGCGGCGAGCCCGAGCGCATTGCCGATCGCCACCACGGCGTCGCCGACGACGGCCTTGCCCGAGTTCCCGAACGTGATCGTCGGGAGGTTGGAGCCGTTGGTGATCTTGAGGAGCGCCACGTCCTTCGACTGGTCGTACCCGACGAGGGTGGTGGGCAGCGCCTTGGTCTGTCCGTACTCGGTGACCGTGATGGAGCCGGTGCCGCCGCCCTCGCTGTAGAGCTCAATGACGTGGTTGTTCGTGATCACCTCACCGGTCGAGGAGATGATCATGCCGGTTCCCTCGTCCTCGTTCCCGTTCGACTTCACATCGATGGAGACCACGGCGGGAATGACTTTGCTCACGAGCTCGGGGATGGTCACGTTGCCGCTGAGCACGGCGGCGCCGGGCGCGGCGCTGCTCTCGTGGATGGTGACATTGGAGCCGCTGCCGTTGTTGTTGTTGTTCGCCAGAGCCGTGACACCGGCGCCGATGCCACCTCCCACCAGGGCCGCCACGATCACCACGGGCAGCCAGGCGCGCACGCCTCCGGGTCCGCGCCTGCCTGCACCGGGAGGAGTGGGGCCGGGGTAGGTCGCGTCACCCGACGGCGGGTACGAGAACGGGACCACGGTCGGAGTGACCACGGTCGTGGGGCCGGTCGCAGCATCCGGGGGTGGGCCCCACGGGCTTGGTGGCGGCGGTGGTGAGGACGAGCTCGCGAGCGGCGGCGAGAAGGCGGGTTGGGTCGGCTGCGTGCTCTCCAGGGCACTGCCGCCCTGCCCGGGTGGTGGCGCAGACTCCCATGCACCGCCGTTGGGCGGCGGCGATGGCGCGTCCGACGAGTCAGCTGTCCCCTCGGGATTCGTCGAACCGAGGGGCGGTACGGCGGCTTCTCCGGGTGTGCCGGCAGCGGGCTTCGGCCCTGGCTGCTCGGTGTCCTCGCTCATGTGGATCCTCCTGAAGGGGGCGTGGCCCGGCCGCACCGCATCACGGTGGGGTGGCTCGCCCCGGTGGTTCCCGCAGTCCAGCGGACGTCCTGCGCCATGTTACGGGATGCCGATCGCGGCCTGGCATCGGGCAGGGGCCTCCAGGCGCGGTAGCGTGTCCGCCGCATGTCACGCAGGATTGACATTGAATTGACGAGCCAGATGGGCGACGGGTCATGGACCTGGCGCGCCGCCGGCGCGCGCCAGCCCAAAGGCACCGTCGAAGCCGCTCTCGTCCCGCCCGGAGAGTCTGTCGGTGCGGTCTTGCGGGCCGATGTCGAAATCGGCTTGGAGGGCATCGAGGTCCTCTCGTTGTCGTCGGCGAAGCCGGCGCGCTCGCCCGAGAAGACGGAAGGTCGCATTGAGGTCAAGGGCACGCCGAGGCGTGCGCCGGACGTGTCGGTCATTTTGGCTCCAGGGTCGAACAAGCGTCGCCGGGATCGTGATGACGACGGCGACCGGGGCGAACGCGGCGACCGTCGTGGCAGTAGTCGCCGCGGGCCGGACGGAGAGGGGCGCCGCGAGGAGCGGGGCGGGGATCGGCCGCCGCGTGGTGCCGGCGGGCCCCGTCGACCCGGAGCCGGCCGCCCCGGCGAGGGTGACGGGCGCCCGGCCCGGGGTGAGCGGCCCGTGGCGCCGACGTCCACCGTGCACCGCAACGCCATGCTGGCGGCCCTGCGGCCGGAGCAGATCCCCGTCGCCGAGCAGCTGCTGCGCGGTGGTCTCCAGGCGGTGCGGCAGGCCATCGAGACGCAGAACACCTCCAACAAGGCGGCGGGAAAGCCGCCGGTCGCGGCCGACGCGTTGCTCGCATCGCCGACGAACTCCTGCCGGCGGTGCGGCTGGCCGACTGGAAGGACCGCGCCTCGGTGGCGCAGACCGCCGGGAAGGACTACCGGCTGCGGGAGCTCAGGGCCGTCGTCGCCGCGTCGCGCACGGTGAACCTCGACGAAGAGGGTCGCACCATGGCCAAGGCGCTCCAGGAGTCGCTGGACCAGCGGACGACGGCGCTGCGTGAGGAGTGGCTCGCCCGCATCACCAACGCGCTCAACGACGGGCGGGTGCAGCAGGCGGTCGAAGCCTCCATCCGTCCGCCCGAGCCCGGGACCCGCTGCCCGGCGGAGTTGGCCGTGAGGCTGGCTGCCGCCGCCGGAGAGGCCATGACGGCCGATCTGGCCCCCGAGGACTGGATGCGCCTTCTCGACGCGGTCGTGGCCTCGCCGGTGCGCCGCACCGTCAAGCCCGTGGGCATCCCGGACGACGAAGTCGCCAAGCAGGCGGCTCGCAATGCGGCCGGTGCTGTGCCCGCACTGGCCAAGCTGCTCGGTCTCCGCATCCCCCCGCCCCCACCCCGCCGGGTGAACACCGAGCGCCGATTCAGCCCAACCGGCGGCTGAGGGTCAGGAGGCGGGCCGAGAACCCGGCCGCCTCCAGGCGCTGCTTGGTCGTCCGGTCACCCGGGAGCGCCAGCGCGTCCATGTTGGAACATCCCCGCTCGCTGCACCAGGCGACTGCGGCATCCATGAGTGCCGTCCCGACGCCGACGCCGCGTGCTCCGGTCTCCACGTAGCAGCACTCGACCAGTCCGTTCGTGAGACCCCTGGGCCCCGGTGCGGCCGTCACGGCCAGGAGACCGACCACGACGCCCGAGTACTCCCCCACCAGCAGCTGAGCCGTGTCGCCGGGCTCGGTCCAGTGGTCCAGTAAGGAGACGGTCGTGGCGTCGCCGACCAGGGCGGCTCCGCCGCGCATGGCCTCGGCGGCGACCAGCGCCTGGGAGAGCAGGCGCGTGCAGGCTTGTCGGTCGTCGGCCCGGGCTGGTCGGGCCAGCTCCATCGCCCCTACCCGGCCGGCCGCTCGTCGAGCAGCTGGCCGGCCCGGTTGAGAATTGTCCGGCGGTTGCGGGTCGACGCTTCGTAGCGCCGCACGGCGTCGAGCTCTTCTGGACCGAGGCTCTCGAGCCGGCGGACCACCTGTGAAGCACTCAGCGTGTCGTAGTCGGCCAGGGCACTGCCGACGATGGCTGCGGCCGCCGGATCCGGCGCCGGTCGCTCGGGGCCGGCCGATGACGGCGAGGGCGGTGCCGTACCGTTGGCCTCTTCCGCCTTCGACTGCGCCGCGTGACCCAGGAGTCCGTCGAGTCGTGCCGAGAGTTCCCGTTGCTTCTGGTTCACCACGAAGCGTCCTACGAAGAGCGCGTTGCCCAACTGGAGTTCGAGTCGGCGACGGCCTTCGGCAATCAGTTCGGGAATCTCCTCGACTACCGACACGGCGACGCCAATCGGAGTGACGACACACAGATCGAAGCCGCGCCGGAGCGGGCTCTTGTGCGACGGCCCGGCATCGAGATCACTGTCGTCAGACACAATCCCGGCAGAGCATCTTCTTTGCGTCTGCCAGCTGGCTCGGGTGTTTGACCAGGAAGCAAGAGCGGCAGACGAACTCGTCGGGCTGCTTGGGCAGGACGCGCTCGTTGCCCTCGGTCTTGTCCTCCTGGTCGGTCGCCTCTTCGTCCTCGGGCTCGTCCTCGACGACCAGCCGTTCCTTGAGGATCACATCGAGGCTCGCCTCGACGTCCTCGTCGTCTGGCTCCTCCTCCTCCTCCTCCTCGTCGCCCTCACCGGTCTTCTCGACCACGGCGGCGGGCGACGGCGTCAAGATCTCGTCGACCTCGTCGACTTCCGCATCGTCCTCCTCGTCGACGTCGACCACATCGGCGATGTCGTCGTCGTCCTCCTCGAGGGCGTCGACTTCGAGGTCCGCGTCGTCGATGTCGACGTCGAGGTCCTCCTCTTCGACCGCTTCCTCATCTTCTGTTTCGGGGGCCTCGGCCACCACTTCTTCGGCCTTGGCCTTCTTCTTACTGGGCATTGTGCCGCGGGAGCATAGACGGTTCCACGGGCAGTTCAATCGCTGTGCAGGACAATCCCGACCGGCACCGGGAAGGACGAAATCGGGCGGGAGGGGCGGGAGGGCCCTGGGGTCTTTGGCGCCATCTCACAGACCTGGATGGCCAGGCAAGCGACACGTTCTCTACTCGACCCCCAGGGCCATCCTCCGCCTCTCACAACACATCCCCCACCTGCAGCCTGTGCGTTAGCGCCCTTGCGCATCCGCATCGTCCTCAGGGGCGTCGGGGACTGCGCCGTACATTAGGCAAATCGGGGGTGGGGTCGTCAAGGGGAAGAAGGCTGTCCCCACCAGGGAGAACGACGGTAGTGCCTGGTCAATGGGTTGCAGATTTTTCGGACCGCCGGCGTTCGGCCCGGCGCTCGGACTCGAGGCGCTCGAGGTCGGTGGCTCCGTGGTCGACGAAGGTCATGGCTTCGGCCAGGGCGCGGTGGCCGGCGACCTCGGCGATGGCCCGGTGCATCTGCTGGGCCACCCTTCGATACGCGGGGTGGCCCTGGGCTCCCGAGCGGAGCTCAATGAGGTGCATCGCCTCGCGCGCGTTGAACTGCATGACGTAACGGATGCGGTGCGCCAACGCGACGACGTACGAGGCTTGCTCGGGGAAGTCCGGAAGCAACGAACGGTAGAGCTCCTCGGCGCGGTCGATCGCCTCGTCGTAGCGTTCGCCGAGGCCCGCGTCGGCGACGAGTGCGGGCATGTCGTAACCGAGTGAGATACCCAGGCGTTGCCACTCGATGGTGAGCATCCGATGGCGCTGCAGGTCGCGGAAGGCGCCGTAGTCGGTGACGAGTTCGAAGCGGTAGCCGGTTCGCTCGAAGGCGCGACCGGGCCGGTGCCGCCGATTGCGCCGATCGCCCACGTACGCCGCGAGCAGCGCGACCCGGTCCTCGTGGCCGAGAAGCCGGACGCGTCGGGCCGCTTCCCGCTCGCTGCAGCCGAGGTGCGAGAAACACGCCGCGACCAGGACCTTCTCCTCGCCGTCGGCATCGAAGTCCACCAGCGTGACTTCGGGCTCTCCCTCGTCGCCGCGCCGCGGCGAATCGAGCGGCTCGAGTTCGGGCCACAGGCGCGACACCAGACGGGACGTGCGTTCCTGTGTCGAGGACAGGTAGTCGGACCATTCGCCACCGCGCGCGGGAACGTCGACGCGTTGGAGGAACGAGGGGATCACCTTGCGCAACTCGAACAGCATCATGTCGGCGTAGTGGCGCGCCTCGGGAAGCGGGTGCGCGCGCATACGCAGCAGCAGCTGCTCGTACGACTGCCCCGTCCCGTAGATCCCGATGTTCGACAGGGACGCCGCGGGGAGAAGGCCGCGCAGCGCGTCGAGCGACTTGGCGCGTGTGGCCTGGCGGTACACGAAGTCGCTGTCGCCGGCCTGCTGCGGGAAGCGCTCCGCCACCCACGCCTGCATGCGGGGCAGGAGCGCGCCGTACGTGTCGAACACGCGGTCCATCTCTCCGACGAAGCGGGCTCCGTGTGACGAGTCGAGGATCTCGGGAGGGCGGAAATAACGGTACTGGCCGTTCTCGAGTCGCTGGTTGTACGCGATGTACCGCGTCGACTGCTCGAGATACGCCATGAGGCGTCCCCATTCGAGAACCTTCGACAACACGTTGGACGCCTGCTCGCAGGCGAGGTGGACGCCACCGAGTTGGGCCACCGAATCGTCGCCGTATTCGACGAAGACCTTTTCGTAGAGCTGCTCGGCGCGCGCCAACCCCACGGTGGCGTCGACGGTGGCGTCTCCCGAGACGTCGAGCTCTCCGACGAACTCGTCGAGGAAGAGCCGGCGCAGGCTCTTGGGCGAGCGCGAGTAGCGGGCGAAGAGCGCTCCCTTGACGACTTCGGGCAGGTTGACCAGGGCAAATACCGGCTGGTCGAGATTGGTGACGTAGCGGCGGAGCACGGCCTCCTCGTCGGCCGTGAACTGCTCTTCGGAGTACGGGAACATGCCCGGGTAACCATAGAACGAGGGTGACGCGACGGTCGCGGATGGGTTCAGGCCCCCGGGATACCCCCGGCGACGACGCCTCGGAGCACCAGGTTGACGGCCTCTCGGGCGGCCGTGGCGACCTCTGTGTCGACCGCCGAATGGGAGACCTGTTGGGCCAGATCGGCCACCGATTTCATCGTCCGGACGAAGTCACCCGGCGCCAACTCCCCTACGTCGCGCGCAGCCACGCCGAGGGCGGTCGAGAAGGAGGCCCCCCGGGCCCAGGAGGCCACGGCGGTGGCCAGGCCGGCCGCCGGCTGGCGCGTCCGGGGGACCTGGTGATGCTCCTCGATCGACCTGATGCGCTCGGCCAGGACGGTCAGCGCGTCGCACCGCCAGGCCAGCTCGGCCCGGCGCTTGTCGCCGAGGCGGTCCTGGAGCGCCCGACGCTGCTTCTCGCGTCGGGGAGCCTGCTGGCCCGGGACCCGGCGGGCCCGGCGCGGCTCGAAGACGACGGCCGACAGGACGCCGGCCAGCACGGCGGGCTCGGAAGACGCCAGGAGGTCCGCACCGAGGGCCTCGGCGATCAAGAGGTCCGCTTCGTGGTAGATGCGGGAGAGCCGATGGCCCGACGGCGTCACGGCCCAGCCGTCGAGGTAGCCCAAGCGCTCCAAGACGGCGACCCGGTGTTCGAGCTGCTGCAGGAGGAGATCCGGTGTGCGCGCCTGCCACTGGGCGAAGGAGCGTTGCAGCACGGCGCCCGCCGTCTCGCGGTCGAAGCGGGAGACGAGGTTGACCGCCAGGTTGTAGGTGGGCCGGAAGGCGGAGCGGAGGTTGGGCGCGGGTGCCGAGGCGACCCGCGCCGCCTCCGCAAACGTGATCTCGCTCGACCAGACGACAACCGCGTGGCCCTCTTCGTCGAGCCCGCGGCGCCCGGCCCGGCCTGTGAGCTGGAGGTATTCCCCTGAGGTGAGCGTCGCTCGTCCGGCTCCGCCGTACTTGGTGAAACGCTCGATCACGACCGAGCGGGCGGGCATGTTGATCCCGAGCGAGAGCGTCTCGGTGGCGAAGACGACCTTGAGCAGCCCGGCGGCGAAGCACTCCTCCACCGTCTCGCGAAAGACGGGGACGAGCCCGGCGTGGTGCGCCGCCACGCCGCGCTCCAGGCCCTCGAGCCACTCGTCGTAGCCCAGCACCCGCAGGTCGTCGTCGTCCAGCGGCTCCACCCTGCGCTCAACGACCTGGCGGATGGCGACGCGTTCGGCCGAGTCGGTGAGGCGCACGCCGTCGCGTACGACCTGACGCACCGCATCGTCGCAGGCGGCCCGGCTGAAGATGAAGACGATGGCCGGCAGCATCTCGCGGTCGTCGAGCTCTTCGATCATCTCGGTGCGCCGGGGGGCGCGGAAGGGCAGGCGCTGGCCCCGTCCCCTCCCCTGCCAATGCGCCGAGCGGCCGCTCTGCAGCGCCCTGCGCACCGCCTGGTCGATGCGCAGCCCCTCGCCGCCGGGCTGTCCGTTCTCTTGGAGGAGGGGACACAACACCGTCTCTTCGTCTTCCCGCCGGTAGACGGCGAAGTGGTGCCGCAGGACGATGGGTCGTTGGCGCTCCACGATGACCGACGTGTCCCCCCGCACCGAGCGCAGCCATCCGCCGAGCTCGTCGGCGTTGTTGACGGTGGCGGACAGGCAGACGAAGCGCACCTCGGGTGGGCAGAGGACCAGAACCTCCTCCCAGACCCCGCCCCGGTAGGGGTCCTGAATGAAATGCACCTCGTCGAGCACCACGGTGTGCAGGCCCTCGAGGAGATCCGAGCCGGCCAGCAGCATGTTGCGCAGCACTTCGGTGGTCATGACGACGACAGGGGCCCGTGGCCGCAGCGTCGTGTCTCCGGTAAGCAGGCCGACGTGTTCCTCCCCGTAGGAGGCGACGAGCTCCGCGTACTTCTGGTTCGAGAGCGCCTTGAGCGGCGTCGTGTAGAAGGCCTTGCCGTGGGCCGAGAGGGCGCGGTGGACGGCGTACGCCGCCACCAGTGTCTTGCCCGACCCGGTCGGGGCGGAGACCAGTACCGAGTGCCCGGAGTCCAACGCGTGGAAGGCCTCGTGCTGGAAGTCGTCGAGGGCGAAAGGCAGGTCGGCTTCGAACTCCGCCGCCCCGGCCGTCCCCGGGACGGGCCATGGGAACGCGGTCAACGCCCGAGCAGCTTCCCGATGCCGATGGAGAGGAAGTAGAAGACGATCGAGCGGGATGGCCAGCGCGAACATGGAGAACGGGTCGGAGCTCGGGGTGAAGACGGCGGCGATCACCACGATGATGATGACGGCCCAACGCCACGAGCGGAGCAGGCGCGCCGGCGTCACGACGCGCGCCAGCTCCAGCGAGACGAGGACGACCGGGAACTCGAAGGTGAGACCGAAGATCGTCATCATCAAGATGATCAGGCCGAGGTACGGGATCGGGTCGTAGATCGCCTGCAGGTTCGGGCCACCCACCGACTTCAGCCATCCCAGCGCGTGAGGCAGGGTGACGTACGCCGTCGCCGCTCCGAGGAGGAAGAGCACGAAGGCACTCAGCACGAACGGGATGGCGTACTTGCGCTCGGTGGCCTTGAGGCCAGGGGTGACGAAGCGCCAGATCTGGAAGAGGATGATCGGCGAGGCCAGGACGAGACCTCCGAAGAGGGCGATCTTCACGCGCAGCGACAAGCCGTCGAGGGGCGACGTCACGAAGAGGTTGCACGAGCCGTTCGATGCGATCAGGAGCGACGTCGTGCCCTTTGCTGTGTGGTGGGCGTTCGATGCGTCCACGCTGCAGAGCGGGCGCAGCAGGAAATGCAGGATCGGCTCGTAGGCGACGACGGCGATGGTGGCCGCGACCACGAAGGCGATGGCGCAGATGATGACCCGGCGGCGGAGCTCGCCGAGGTGCTCCCCCAGCGTCATGTTGTCCGGGGACGGCCGGCTCTTTCGCTTGGCCGTGAAGGGAAGCGTCACCACGATTGTGTCGCTCAGTTCAGCGTCGGGTCGCCGGGAACGACCACGCCGGACGGCTGGGAGGCCCGAGCGGGCGTTCGTCGGTGTCGCGGCCGGCTTCGGTGCCGGTGCAGGCGCCGCCTCGGCCGGCAGGCGTCCGTTCCCGTGTCGGGCTCGGGCTCGGCCGCAGCAGGGGGTGCAGGGGCGGCGCCGGCGGCGGCGTCAGCCGTCCCGTTCTCCGAGACCGGCGTCGGCGGTTGGAAGGAGCCGTCCGGCTCCTCGTCGGAGGACATGTTCGAGAGGTGGTTGAGCAACGCCGACGGCGAGCGGGCCAGCCGGGCGATCTCCGAGGTCGGGGGCAGATCGGGCATGGTGTTGCGCACCTCGGACTCCATCCGGTGCCGGAATTCGTTGAAGGTGCGCCAGGCGCCGCCGAGCTGCCGGGCGACCTGGGGCAGGCGATCAGGGCCCAGGAGGATGATGGCGACCACGCCGATCACGAGCAGCTTGCCTGGGTCGAGATTCAACATGCGCCTTCACTCTACGGTGCCGCTACAAGGACTGGATGAGCCGCTCCACCCGCTCGTCATGCGACTTGAACGGGTCTTTCAGGAGCACTGTGCGTTGAGCCTGGTCGTTCAGCTTGAGGTGGACCCAGTCCACCGTGAAGTCCCGCCGGCGCTCCTTGGCCCGCTTCACGAACGCGCCCCGGAGCCTGGCCCGCGTCGTCTCGGGGGGCTTGGTCATCGCCTCGGTGATGGCGTCGTCCGTGCAGGTCCGCTCCATTTCGTCGCGCTGTTGCAACTTGTAGAACAGCCCGCGGCTGCGGTCCACGTCGTGATACATCAGGTCGATCATCGCCACTTTGGGATGGGAGAGGGACACGTCGTGACGCGCCCGCATCTGCTCGACGAGACGGTGTTTGGCCACCCAGTCGCATTCCCGCCACAGCGACGTCGGATCCGCTTCGAGTCCCTTGAGGCAGTGCTCCCACATGTCGAGGGCGCGGTCCTCTTCGGGTGACAGGCCGCGCCGGTCCCGGAACTTCAACGCCCGCTCGAAATATTCGTTCTGAATGTCCAGCGCGCGCATCTCGCGGCCGTTGGCCAGGCGCACGCGACGCTGGCAGGTGATGTCGTGGCTGATCTCGCGGATGGCCCGGATGGGGTTCTCGAGGGTCAGGTCCCGCAGCACCGTCGAGGAGTCCTCCAGCATGGCCAGGAGGATGGACGTCGTCCCCACCTTCAGGAACGTCGCGTACTCGCTCATGTTGGAGTCGCCGACGATCACGTGCAGCCGGCGGAAGCGCTCCGCGTCGGCGTGCGGCTCGTCCCGCGTGTTGATGATGGGCCGGCTCCGGGTGGTGGCCGAGGAGACGCCCTCCCAGATGTGCTCGGCGCGCTGGCTGAGGCAGAAGACGGCGCCCCGGGCCGTCTGCAGGACCTTCCCGGCGCCGGCGTAGATCTGGCGCGAGACCAGGAAGGGGATGAGCACCTCCGTGTAGCGGTTGAACTCGTCGTTGCGTTCGGTCAGGTAGTTCTCGTGACAGCCGTAGGAGTTGCCCACCGAGTCGGTGTTGTTCTTGAACAGATAGACCTCGCCGCGGATCCCCTCCTCGCGCAGTCGGGCCTGGGCCCCGGTGACCAGCTGGGCGAGGATCCACTCCCCCGCCTTGTCGTGCACCACGACGTCGCTGATCTTGTCGCACTCGGGCGTGGCGTACTCCGGGTGGCTGCCCACGTCGAGGTAGAGACGGGCGCCGTTCTCGAGGAACACGTTCGACGAGCGCCCCCACGAGACCACACGCCGGAACAGGTAGCGCGCCACTTCGTCGGGGCTGAGGCGACGCTGCCCGCGCAGCGTGAAGGTCACCCCGTATTCGTTCTCGATGCCGAAGATGCGGCGTTCCACCAGGCCAACCGTACTGCTGCCTATGCCAGCAGTTGTGCCAGCTCCCCTTCGTCGATTCGCCTGAAGGTGCGGCGCCCGTTTCCCCGGCTCAGAATGGCCACTTCGAGGTCCCCGGCACCCAGGGTCCGCTCCGGGCCGGCCAGAGCGGTCGTGGCCGCCTTGACAGCGGCCGCCAGGTCCCAGTCGGCCTGCCACGCTGCCCCGACGCGCTCGGTGATCGTCTCGGCATCACCGCCCAGGACGGCAAATCGGTCCTCGTCGGTGATCGTGCCTTCGTAGGCGATGTGGTACAGCTGATTCTCACCTTCGCCCAGCTCGGCCACCAGGATCTCGACCTCGAGCGGCTTCATCTCGTGGGTGAAGACATTGCCGAGATACTGCGCGTAGAGGTTGGCCAGCGAGCGGGCGTCGACGTCCTCGCGGCTGTAGGCGTACCCCTTGGTGTCGGCGTGGCGCACCCCGGCGACACGGAGCTGGTCGTACTCGTTGTACTTGCCGACGCCCCCGAACGCGATGCGGTCGTAGATCTCGCTGATCTTGTGCAGCGACCGCGACGGGTTCTCGGCCACCATGGCGATGCCCACGTCGTAGGTGGTGGCGACCAGGGAGCGGCCGC
>CAVWKX010000029.1:0-6002 GCA_963755655.1 uncultured Acidimicrobiaceae bacterium | reverse complement strand
AGGCGATGGGACTTGAACCCACGAACCTCCTGACTGCCAGTCAGGCGCTCTACCAGCTGAGCTACGCCCCCAGTGGTGGAGAGCAACGCTAGCAGTCGGAGACACCCGCCCCGTCCCGTCTCGGGTCGCTCGGGAGGGCCCAAATGCGCACCGTCGGCCGCCCCGAGCCGCCCGATTCGGCCCAGAACCCACCAGGGCGTCGCCTACCCTGGTGGGATGGCACGCGCGTACGACGTCAATGCGGTGGAGCGCAAATGGCAGCGCCACTGGGATGACGAGGGCACCTACCAGATCGACAATGACGATCCCCGGGAGAAGTTCTACGCACTGTGCATGTACCCCTACCCCTCCGGGGCGGCGCACCAGGGCCACGTGCGGAACTACACCTTCGGGGACCTGACGGTCCGCTACCAGACCATGCAGGGAAAGGGCGTCCTGAGCCCGATCGGGTTCGACTCCTTCGGCCTGCCGGCCGAGAACGCCGCCATCAAGACCGGGACCCACCCGCGGATCTTCACCGACGCCCGGATCGCCGAGCTCACGGCGTCGCTGCGGCGGCTCGGGGCCGTCTACGACTGGCGCCGGGAAATCCACAGCCACGACCCCGCCTACATCAAGTGGAACCAGGTCATCTTCCTGCGGTTTTGGGAGGCGGGCTTGGCCTACCGGGCCCTCGCCCCGGTCAACTGGTGCCCCGGCTGTCAGACCGTGCTGGCCAATGAGCAGGTGCTGGCCGACGGCACCTGTGACCGCTCCGGTGATGTCGTCGTCAAGCGCGACCTTGAGCAGTGGTTCTTCCGCATCACGCAGTACGCCGACGAGCTCCTCGAGGCCCTGGACGGTCTGGAGTGGCCGGAACGCGCCAAGACGATGCAACGCAACTGGATCGGACGGTCCGAGGGCGCGGAGTTCGACCTGCCCGTCGAGGGTCGCGACGGTCTCTCGGTCCGGGTCTTCACCACCAGGCCCGACACCAGCTTCGGCATGACGTACGCCGTCATGGCCCCCGAGCATCCCCTCGTCGACGAGCTGACCACCGAGGACCAGCTGGTCGCAGTCGACGCCCTGCGAGCGCGGGCCGCTGCGGCGACCGACATCGAGCGCATGACGGAAGGCGACACCGCCGGCCTCGGCAAGCGCGGCGCCTTCACGGGGAGCCACGTCATCAATCCGTTCACCGGCAGCTCCCGTCCCGCTCTACGTGGCCGACTACGTGCTCATGGGCTACGGGACCGGGGCCATCATGGCCGTGCCCGCCGAAGACGAGCGCGACTGGGCGTTCGCCACCCAGCACCAGCTCCCGATCGTGCGCACCGTGCAGCCACCCGCGGACTGGGACGCCAACGGGGGAGAGGCGTACACGGGCGACGGCGTCAAAATCAACAGCGGGTTCCTCGACGGCCTCGACATCGACACCGCGAAGGCCCGGGCCATCGAGTGGCTCGAGGAGAAGGGCGTCGGCGAGCGCAAGGTCAACTACCGCCTGCGCGACTGGCTGGTGTCGCGCCAGCGGTTCTGGGGCTGCCCGATCCCCGCCGTCTATTGCCCCGATCACGGCGTGGTGCCGGTGCCCGAGGATCAGCTCCCGATTGTGGCGCCCGATGACGTGGAGTTCCTGCCGACGGGCCAGTCGCCCCTCGCGTTGCACGAAGGCTTTCTCCACACCACCTGCCCGATCTGCGGCGGGCCGGCCCGTCGCGAGACGGACACCATGGACACGTTCGTCGACTCGTCGTGGTACTTCCTGCGCTTCTGCGATCCGTGGAACACCGAGCAGCCCTTTGCCCCGCTCGCAGCGCAGCACTTCATGCCCGTCGACCAGTACATCGGCGGGATTGAGCACGCCATCCTCCATCTGCTCTACGCCCGCTTCTACATGCGCGCCTTGATCGACGTCGGATTGGCGCCCGGGGTCGACCGCGAGCCCTTCAAGCACTACCTCGCCCAGGGCATGATCCGCATGGACGGGACGAAGATGTCCAAGTCCAAGGGCAACCTCATCGCGCCCGAGCACTACTTCGACACGGTGGGCGCGGACGCGCTGCGCCTGTTCCACCTCTTCGTGGGCCCGCCCTTCGACGACATGGATTGGTCCGAGCAGACCGAGCAGGTCATTGACGGGTGTGGGAAATTCTTCGACCGGCTCTGGCGCACCTGCACCGCCGACCCGACGGTCCGCACCGGGGAGCAGACGTCGGCTGACCTGGCCGTCCGCCAGGCCGTGCATCGCACCATCGCCGACGTGACCAGGGACCTCGAACGCTGGTCCTACAACACCGCCGTGGCGCACTGCATGGAGCTGCTCAACCTGGTGCAGCGCTATGGCCGGGGCACCAGCGCGGAGGGAGGCGCCACCGCCAACGGCAATGCGGGCACGACCGAGGCCGCGCCCCACGCCGACGTGTGGAACGAGGCGCTCGACGCCTTGCTCCTCCTCCTTGCCGTCATGTCCCCACACGTGACCGCCGAGCTGTGGGAGCACCGCCACCCCGGTGAGCCCTCGGTCCACCTGCAGCCTTGGCCGTCGTTCGACCCCGAGCTCGTCCGCCAGGACACCGTGACGATGGTCATTCAGGTCAACGGGAAGGTGCGCGACCGCATTGACGTGGATGCCGGGATCTCCGAGAGTGACGCCGAGGCGGCCGCTCTGGCCTCGGCGAAGGTGATCGACGCCCTGGGTGGCGCCGCACCGAAGCGGGTCGTGGTCCGCCCACCGCGCCTTGTCAACGTTGTCGCATAGCGCCTGAGTCGGCGAAGCGCTCGCGGCAGGTCCAGGCCCCGGGACCGGGCGCCTGTTCCTTTCCTTTGGCAACCCCGCATCTCGTGCAAGTGGGCCGTAGGCTCCCCATCCGTTATGGCGGTCGTCCACGGATCTGAGGCCGTCCGCGTCGACTCGAACCAGTCCTTGCCCCAGGCGTCACGCACAGCGCCGAGGCGTCTGCTGGTCCTGGCCGCACCGGTGGCGCTGGCCAGCCTGGCCGCGATCGCCTTCTTGCTCGCAGCGGCCGGAGCTGCACCGGCCAGCCAGAGGTTCCCCGCACGCAACACATCCGGGCACCTCAACTGCAGCGTCGAACCCAGTCGGCCCGTCCAGTCTGGGGGCTCGGTGTACGCCGGCGGCCGCTCCGGAGGCGGCTTTCCGATCGTCGGCAGCATCGATGCGAACGGGTGCGACTCGTGGACGTACGAGCACGCAGGGAGCTTCGGTCCCTACACCTCGTTCTTCGCCGGGTCGGGCTTCCAGCCGGGCCAACACGCCTACCAAGACAGCACCCAGGAGACCACCGAGCTGCTCGACGGGCACCAGTTGATCCGAGTCGTCGACCCGACACCAGCAATGGCTGCGCGTCTACAAGGGCTACGACGTCTGCACCACGGGCACCGGCCCCAATGGATCGACCACGACGTGTATCGCCCCTGCGCCCGAGTCCCGCCCCGCTGACTGGGTGATCTATATCCCGGTCGCCATCCTCCTTGGCCTCATGGCCCTGTTCCTCGATCCACTTCCTGCGCCCCGCTGGGCCGGTCCGCCGACCACGGCACTACCGGCGCGTCCATCAGGATCTCACGCACGCCACCCCGCGCGACTCCGCCACGCAGCTCGAGGGTGTCGATATCCGACAACTGCAGAAGCGCCTGCGTCGGCTGGAACGCACTCTGAGCTCCGAGCTCTCGGAGTCCCAGCGCCACTGGTTCAGCGGGCTCGTTGCATCGGGCAGGCACGGCATGGCCCTCGAGTCATTGGCGCGTTGGATGGCCGAGTCCCACACGCCCATACCGGACCACGCGCGCGAAGAGGCGCTCTGGCTCGCCAGCTCGCTCAAGATCGAGCGCGAGGTGCGACCCGTGCTCGACGCCCAGGTCTTCGCGCACGATGACGACGACGGCCCACGCCCTGGACCCACCACCGGATTCGACGTCCCGCTCGACGACTTCAAGCAGCTGGTGTCCGAGGCCGTCGACTCGCTGCCGCCCGCCTTCGGCAAGGCCATGACCAATGTGGCGATCGTGGTGGAGGAGGAGCACGATCCTGCGGACCGGTTTGGGCAGTACCAAGGGCACCCACTGGCGGCGCCGCGCTACCGCACGTGGCTCCTGCACCCTGACAAGATCACGATCTACCGCAAGACCATCTGCGAGCATTGCCACAGTCGCGACGAGGTGACGGCCATGGTCTATCGGGTGGTCATCCACGAGATCGCCCACCACTTCGGGATCGACGACCCGCGGCTCCGAGAGCTGGGCTGGTAATCGCAGGTGTGGGTCCGAGAGTGGGGGAGAGTCGAACGTGAGTCTTGTCATCGAGTGTGTCTTGATCGATTGCTCTGACTTAGGGCGGATGAGTGCAGTTCTGGCAGGCCGCGCTCAACCTCGAACACGTCTGGACAGGCCCCTCCGGCGGGTACCTCCTTGCCGCACCGAGAGGGCTCGCAACCTCGACTCGGGCTGATGCCCTGTGGCGACGAGAAGAGAGGAAAAAATCGGCTCCACCTGGACCTTCGGCCGGACAACCAAGAAGCCGAGGTGCAGCGCCTGGAACAACTCGGGGCGGTCCGAGTCGACATCGGCCAGCGAGACGTTTCATGGGTCGTCATGGCGGACCCGGAAGGCAATGAGTTCTGCGTCTTGCGATCCCGGCCTTTGCCTACGGATCCCGAGCCAACGCAGCGCCAGGAGGAGACGTAGCTGGGCGGACCGCTGAGGCGGAAGCGCTCCGGCGAACCGGCGATCGGGCGCAGCTCCTCTCAGAAGACCTTGTTCGGTGATGTCCAGAGGAACGACTGCTGTCCAACTGCGGTGTAGGCAGTCACTGTCGCCGGGTCATCGGGAGTCCAAAGGACGGTGAGCCAGCCGGGTCCTGCACTGACGTCAGCGATTCTGATTCCTTGCCGCCGCTCGACGTTGACGGCAGTCACCGCTGGGCCACACAAGAACACCGCAAAGGAGAACTCGCGTCGATCATCGAATGGCGACTTTCCGGATGATCCTCCCATCCGAAGATAGAGGGCTTCCCTTTCGTCTTGGATGTCCCAGCGCAGCCTGGGCGACCATCCGCTCCCGCCGCCCGTCAGGTGTTCCCACTTGCCCGATGCATCTTGTTGAAACTCGTCCGAACCGAGGACTTCACGTCCCTTGCGATTTCGGCCATGGCCAACTACCACCGCAAGGCCGTCGTATTTGTCGACATCAAACGGTGTGAATAGTGCCATTGGATACAGGCGAGAGCGATGGCCACGGACCCTCACTCTCTATGACTGCGCGTGCCGCGTCGTCGCTCGGCCACCAATTCATTGGCATCGCTCCCACCTCCAGGGGGCACATATGTTGCTGGATACGTGACGGGCACCAGACACCACGAGGCGGTCTGCCGATGGATGGAGGATCCAGCGATTCACTTGGTGCCGGGCGTCAGGATCTACCGCGGGGTCGGCTTGTAGTCATCGAGTGTGCCCACGAGTGCAAAGCCCGCTTTCACCGCCACCCGCTCGGAAGCGACGTTGCCCGGGAGAGTCATCAGTTCCACGGTTTCGATTCCCAGCGACTCGAACCCCCAGCCACAGATGAGCTTGAGTGCCCTGGTCGTCGCCCCACCATTGCGTGCCCACGACGCCGCCCAGTACCCCGCCACACTACCGGTTGACGAAGTCGATTTCGCCGAGAGTCATCGACCCGAACAACTTGCCGGTCGACGCATCGCAGAACGTGTACGTGGCCCCACCTTCTTCGACCCAGAACCGGTCGTGCAGGGATATCCACCCCCTCGTGCGATGCCCCTCGTAGGGCTCGGGGATGCCGGCGGTCCACCGGGAGATCTCAGGGTCCTGGCAGGCTCGGGTCACGGCCGGTACGTCGTCGAGGCTGAAGCGCCGCAGACTCACGACTCCGTCAGTCAGGGGATGGTTGGGGGGGAGGAAGTGTGGTACCGAGAAAGATCGTACGGCCGCATCACGGCTACCCATTTGGCAACCCGTCGCCGCCGCGCTGCACAGCCGGCTAGCGGA
>CAVWKX010000028.1:0-4902 GCA_963755655.1 uncultured Acidimicrobiaceae bacterium | reverse complement strand
AGCATCATGCCTTCGACGTCTTCGAGAGCCGCCACGGTGGCACGCTACCGCTACTGTCCCGGAGCATGACATCCCGGTCGCGGTGTCGAGCGTGAACGCAGGCCTGGACCCTGCCGGGCTGCGCCGGCTGCACGACCGGCTCGCCGCCTCCACCGAGTGCGGGCAGGTGCCGGCACTGGTGGCGCTGCTGGCCCGGGGCGACGACGTCCACACCGAGGTCCTCGGGCGTCCGGCGCTGGATGCTCCGGGTCCGCTGCGTCGCGATGCCATCTTCCGCATCGCCTCGCTCTCCAAGCCGATCGCCGCCGCGGGCGCCATGCTCCTGGTGGACGACGGCATGCTGGCGCTCTCCGATCCGATCGAGGCCTGGTTGCCGGAATTGGCGGAGCGGCGCGTGCTGCGCAGCCTGGAGAGCTCCTTGGACGACACGGTCCCCGCGGCACGGGCGATCACGGTCGAGGACCTGTTGACCTTCCGGCTGGGCTTCGGCGCCATCATGGTTCCGCCCGGCACCTATCCGATTCAGGATGCGGAGGCGGAGCTCGGGCTGATGACCCTCGGGCCCCCGTGGCCACCACCGTCATTCGGATCGGACGAGTGGCTCGCCCGCTTCGCCACCCTGCCGCTGCTGCACCAGCCCGGAACGGAGTGGCGCTACAACACGGGGGCGCAGGTGCTGGGGATCCTGCTCGAGCGGGCCACTGGCCAGCCGCTCGAGACATTCCTGCGGCAGCGTCTCTTCGAGCCGTTGGGGATGGCCGACACCTCGTTCAGCGTGCGGGCGGAGAAGCAGGGACGGTTCACCACGGCCTACATGCCGGACGGCGCCGGCGGCCTGCGCATCCTGGACCCACCGACGGGCGGTTGGTGGAACGAGCCGCCCGCCATGGCAAATGCGGCGGGCATGCTCGTCTCGACGCTGGAGGATTTCTGGGCCTTCGTCTCCATGATCGTGGCGAAGGGCAGGCATGACGGCCAGCCCCTGCTGTCGCCGGGGGCGGTCGAGGCGATGACCCGTGACCACCTGTCTGCCGCGCAGCGTGCCTCGGCACCCCTCTTCCTCGGCTCGCACGGCGGTTGGGGGTACGGCATGGCGGCGCCGGGCCCGTCGCGGGCCTACCCGCCCGAGCCGTGGGGTTACGGCTGGAACGGCGGCACCGGCACCGTGTGGACCACGGACCCCGACTACGGCCTGACGGGAATTGTGCTGTCGACACGGGCCATGACATCGCCCGAACCGCCCGCGCACATGGTGGACTTCTGGCAGGCGGCGTACGGCGCGCTGGCGGGTTGAGCAAGGCGGATCCGGGCGACCCGAGTACGCTGACCGGGGCCGGCGAGAAGGGGTAGATGCGATGTACAGGACACTGGTGGTCGGCACGGACGGATCCCCTACGGCCGACAAGGCCGTGGAGGCCGCCGCGGAGCTGGCGCGTTCGTGGGGTTCGGAGCTCCACATCGTGACGGCCTTTCGCAGTCCCCGGTCGGGCATGGGCTCGGCCACGGGCGTCGAGCTGGTCGACAGCGGTGCCGGGCATGCTCTGGCCGAGGAAGGGGCCCTGGCCGTGGGCCTGGCCGCCATCGAGAGGTTCGGCGATGGCATCGCCGCCGAGGCGCATGCGGCGCAGGGAAATGCGGACGACGTGATCCTGGCCACGGCGGCCGAGGTGGGGGCGGACCTGATCGTCGTCGGGAGCAAGGGCATGCAGGGCGCCCGCCGCTATCTCGGCAGTGTGCCGAACTCCGTGGCGCACGGTGCGGACTGCGCCGTGCTGGTCGCCAAGACCGCCTGACCCCTCGCCGTGGGCCGCGGGTCGTCGGGGCCGGGAACGAGAGACCGTCTGTACGTCGTCGTGTCGGGACCGCCGGGGAGCGGCAAGTCGACCTTGGCGCCGGCACTCGCCGGTGCATTAGGGCTCCCGCTGCTGGCGAAGGACACGATCAAAGAGGTCCTGCTGGCCTCGTGGCCGGCGCTGGACGTTGACGGCTCGCGCCGTACCGGTCGGGCCGCCATGGACGTCGTCTTCGCTCTGGCGGCTGCGTCCCCGTGTGGGGCGGTGCTGGAGGCCAACTTCCACCGGAGCATGGCGGTGGGTTCCATCGGTGCCCTGCCGGGCCGATCAGTCGAGGTGTTCTGCCGTTGTCGCCGGGAGGTCGCATTGCAGCGCTATCGGGATCGAGCCGCCGGCCGGCACGAGGGTCATTTCGACGCCCAGCGCACGGACGCCGACATCTGGCACGACGAGGTGATCGAGCCGGTGGGCGGTGGCTGGCCTGTGGTGGAGGTTGACACGAACGCCCCGGTGGACGTCGAGGATGTGGTGGCGCGCGTCGGCGCCTCTGCGGAGAGGGCGACGGCCTGACACAGTGTCGGTCGTGCGGAAGAACTACTTCGCCGGGAAGATCGCCGAGAACTACGACCGCGACTCTGACTCCATGTTCGATCCCGCCGTGGTCGCGGCGACGGTCGACTTCCTGGCGGAACTGGCCGGAGACGGAGCCGCCCTGGAGCTGGGCATCGGCACCGGGCGCATCGCCGTGCCCCTGGCGGCGCGGGGAGTGCCGGTACAGGGGATCGACCTGTCGCCGGACATGGTGGCGCAACTGCAGGCGAAGCCCGGCGCAGCGGCCATCGGGGTGACCATCGGCGACTTCGCCACGACCGCCGTGCCGGGCAGTTTCGGGCTCGCTTATCTCGTGTACAACACGATCGAGAACCTGACGAGTCAGGATGACCAGGTGGCGTGCTTCGTCAACGTGGGGCGCCACCTCGAGCCCGGTGGGTGTTTCGTGGTGGAGGTGCAGGTGCCCCAGCTCCGCCGATTGCCCCGCGGGGAGACGGCCTTGGCGTTCAACGTGACGCCGGACCGGGTGGGATTCGACACCATCGACGTGGCCCGGCAACTCGGCGTCTCGCATCACTACTGGGTCGGCGCGGGACGGGCCGAAACCTTCTCCATGCCCTACCGCTACGCCTGGCCGGCTGAGCTCGACCTCATGGCCCGCATCGCGGGATTGCGCCTGCGCGAGCGCTGGAGCGGTTGGCACCGCCACCCTTTCACGAGCGACAGCGCGTCGCACGTCTCGGTGTGGGAGAAACTGCCCGCCGGGTGACCGCCGCCGGGAGGGGTGACCGTGCAGGTGGTGCTGATCACCGGGCTGCCGGGTTCGGGGAAGTCGACGATGGCGGAGGCGGCTGGCCGTGCCCTCGGGGCGCCCGTGCTCAGCCACGACTGGGCGATGAGCGGCCTGCGACCCTTCGTCGAAGTACAGGACGCGCTCGACTCCATGGGCGCCCGGGGGCACCGTGGTGTCGGCTGGTCGTTGCTCTGGGCCCTGGCGCGCTCCCAACTCCGGCTGGGCTCCTCGGTCGTGCTCGACGGCGTGGCCCGTGACTCCGAGGTGGACGTGACCCGGACGCTGGCTGCCGAGGAGGGCGTGGAGTCTCTGGTCGTCATGACCACGTGCCGCGACGCCAGATTGCACCGGGCGCGCGTCGAGGGCCGGCGGCGGCACATCCCGAACTGGTACGAGCTGGACTGGGATCACGTCGGGCGGGCGCGTTCGTCGTGGCTTCCCCCCGAGGGGCTCGATCTCGTGCTCGACGCCGGTACGCCGGTGGAGGAGAACGCCGAGCGGTTGCGCACGCTGCTGGCGGCGCGGTCCTGACCGGTCAGCGCAGGGCGATGAGGCCGGCCGGCGTGGGTGCGAAACCACACGCGCCCACATAGAACTCGCGCAGGTCCTCCTCGAAGTCGACGTGCAGCCATTCGCAACCGGCGCCGCGGCTCTCCCGCAGCGCGACCTCCAGGAGCCCGCGGCCGACGCCGGCGTGTCGGCGTTCGGGCGCGACCAGGGTGTCGACGATGAAGGCGTGCACCCCGCCGTCCCAGGCGACGTTGACGAACCCGATCAGACGGGCGACCTCGAAGGCGCACACCCAGCCGAGGCTGTGACGCTCGACCTGGCTCCGCCAGTCGGTGTCGAGGACGGCATGTGTGAAGCCCTGGGCGTGGAGGGTGTTGAGGTCCGCGTTGGCGAACGATGCTCGCCACTCGTAGCGCACGTGCATGGGCGCCGGACCTACGTCCCCAGCGGTCCCGCTAGCAGGCGTAGTCCTCGTCGTACTGCTCGCTGTCGTACTGGACGATCTGCGGCGGGCCGGGCAGCTGGGCGCCGTGGTTGGTCACCCAGTTCTGGTAGTCGGCGCAGGACCCGGGTCCGCTCGGGGAGGCCAGGTAATCGGCCATCCAGTAGGGCACGTTGGGCTGGTAGCTGCCGACGATGGTGTTCCAGACGCCGGGGCTGGCGTAGATGCCGACGTCGGCGATGCCCTCGGACTCGTGCAGCGCATTGAGGGCTCCCTGCACGAACTCAGCATTTTCGGTCAAGTTCCCCGACCAATTGGCGTTCGCCGTCTCGACGTCGAGCCACCAAGGCGTGGCCGGAGCGCCGGCTCCGGCGTTGTACGCATCGTTGTAGGCATACATGCCCGCCTGGTAGCCGGCATTGCAGGACGTGTCGTCTTCACACCCGGGCTCGTTGGTGCCCGATGTGCTGTACGTCAGGTAGGTGTAGAGGTTCAGCCCGTTGCCGGCCCAGGCCAGCTCCGCGGACAGGCACGGGTTGGTGTTCCCCGACGAGCTCCCGTCCACTTGCACGATGCCGATCTGGTGGTCTCCCCCCGGCAGGCTGTTGCACTGGTACGTGCTGATGTCGTAGCCGTACGCGCCAGAGGGATACGTCGAGCCGATGAAGGCACCGGTGCTGCCGGGAGCCTCGGCCATGCCCACGATCGGCCTGAAAAGGGGTGAGGGCGCGGACCCGTAGTAGTCGGCGGATCCAAAATTCGACACCAGTCCCACGGAATCGGTGAACCAGTAGCCGTTGCCGGTAGGGGTA
>CAVWKX010000027.1:0-27194 GCA_963755655.1 uncultured Acidimicrobiaceae bacterium | reverse complement strand
GGTTCGGTGTTGGACGGCCGCCTGACTGCGGCCGGCGTCGAGCCCGGCGACGACGGCGTGCTGACGTACGAGACGACGCCGGGCCGCGTGTTCTTCAACGAGGCGCTGCCCGAGGGCTTCGCGTTCGTGAACGACGTGGTGGGCAAGCGCAACATCCCGATCGGCGTCCATCGTCGAGGAGCTGGCCGCCAACTACCCCAAGAACGTGGTGGCCGCGAGCCTCGACCGGATCAAGGCGCTCGGCTTCCGCTTCGGCGCCCAGTCGGGCCTGACCATCTCCATCAACGACGTGCAGACGCCGCCGGACAAGGTGGCCATCCTCGACCGTTACGAGAAGGAGGCGGAGAAGGCCGAGACGCAGTTCAAGCGCGGCATCATCACCGACGACGAGCGGCGCCAGAAGGAGATCGAGATCTGGACCTCGGCCAACTCCGAGGTGGGACGGGCCATGGAGGCCCAGCTGGCCACGATCGCCTTCAACCCGCTCGACATGATGGTGGACTCCGGTGCCCGAGGGAACTCGCAGCAGATCCGCCAGATCGCCGGCATGAAGGGCCTCGTGTCCAACCCGCGCGGCGAGATGATCCCCCGCCCGATCAAGTCCTCCTTCCGTGAGGGCCTCTCGGTCCTGGAGTACTTCATCTCGACCCACGGTGCCCGCAAGGGACTGGCCGACACCGCCCTGCGCACGGCCGACTCGGGCTACCTGACCCGTCGACTGGTCGACGTGGCCCAGGAGCTCATCATCCGGATCGACGACTGCGGCTCGACCCGGGGCATCTGGATCGAGGGCGTGGCCCCCGACGGACCCGGGCACCGCAACTACCTCGAGACCCGGGCCTTCGGCCGCCTGCTTGACCGAGGACGTCACGCTGTCGGACGGCACCGTCTACCCGGTCGGCACGCTGCTGCTCGACGACGTCATCGCCGCCCTGCGCGACGACCCGGCCGTCGACCGCATCCGTGTCCGCTCGGTGCTCACCTGTGAGTCGCCCCAGGGCGTCTGCGCAGCCTGCTACGGGCTGTCGCTGGCCACGGGCTCGATGATCGAGCTCGGCGAGGCGGTCGGCGTCATTGCCGCCCAGTCCATCGGCGAGCCGGGCACGCAGCTCACCATGCGGACGTTCCACACCGGTGGTGTCGTCGGTGAGGACATCACCCACGGCCTGCCCCGCGTGGTCGAGCTCTTCGAGGCCCGCACGCCCAAGGGCGCCGCGGTGCTGGCCCACCACTCCGGCGTGGTCCGGGTGGAGGACGACGAGATCGGTCGCCACATCACCGTGGTGGCCGACGACGGCACGGAGGACTCCACGCTGGTGGCCGCCCGGGCCCACCTCGAGGTCACCGACGGCGAGGAGGTCGGTGCGGGTGACGCGCTGGTCGAGGGCCCCAAGGACCCCAAGGAGCTGCTGGAGGTCAAGGGCATCCGCGAGACCCAGCAGTACCTCGTCGAAGAGGTGCAGAAGGTGTACCGCGACCAGGGTGTGTCGATCCACGACAAGCACATTGAGCTGATTGTGCGCCAGATGCTGCGGCGCGTCCTCGTGGCGGAGCCGGGCGATGCGCCCTTCCTGCCGGGCGAGCGCGTCGACAACCAGATCTACGCCGAGGTCAACCGCACCCTGGTCGAGGACGGCAACGTCCCCGCCGAGGGTCGTCCCGAGCTGATGGGCATCACCAAGGCGTCGCTGGCCACCGAGAGCTGGCTCTCGGCCGCCTCCTTCCAGGAGACGACCCGGGTGCTGACCGAGGCGGCCATCGAAGGCCGCAGCGACCAGCTCTTCGGGCTGAAGGAGAACATCATCATCGGCAAGCTGATCCCGGCCGGTTCGGGCATGGAGCACTACCGGAACATCCGGCTCGACATGCCCGATGCCGAGGCCATGCCCTTCTGGGCCACGGGATCGGGCGAGTCGGACACCGAGGACCTGGCCAACTGGCTGCGTGACATGGGCGAGGGGATCAGCGAAGACCCCTTCGACTCCTCCATCGACGCCAGCTGGCTGGGTGCGGCGCCGACGGCCGAGGACGCCTTCGGGAACCCGATCGCCGTCAGCGACGCCGGCAACGGCAGCGGGCCGCGCCCGAGGCTGGGCGAGCCGAGGCGCCCGAGGCAGGCGCAGCGGAGGCCGGGGCCTAAACTTCTCGTTCGGCGCTAAGACCATGGGGAGGTCCGTCTGGTCCGAGCGCGGCGTGGTGGCTGATCCGGTCCCCGACGGCGGCCACGGCCGCGACGCGGTGGACGGATCGGCGGGTCACTACCGCCTGTCGCATCTGCGCGCCCTGGAGGCCCAGTCGATCCACGTCTTCCGGGAGGTGGCGGCCGAGTTCGAGCGCCCGACGCTGCTGTTCTCGGGGGGCAAGGACTCCATCGTCATGCTGCACCTGGCGCGCAAGGCCTTCTGGCCGGCGCCGGTGCCCTTCCCGGTCCTCCACGTGGACACCGGGCGCAACTTCGACGAGGTGCTCGAGTTCCGGGACCGCCACACGGCCGAGCTCGGGGTGCGGCTGGTGGTGGCCAAGGTGCAGGACGACATCGACGCCGGCCGGACGGTCGAGGACACCTCGCCGGGCGCCACGCGCAACCGGCTGCAGACGCCGACCCTGCTGCGGGCCATCGCGGAGGGCCGCCACGACGCCGTCTTCGGCGGGGCCCGCCGGGACGAGGAGAAGGCCCGGGCCAAGGAGCGCATCTTCAGCTTCCGCGACGAGTTCGGCCAGTGGGATCCCAAGAACCAGCGTCCCGAGCTGTGGAACCTCTACAACGCCCGGCACAACAAGGGCGAGCACATCCGGGTCTTCCCGCTCTCGAACTGGACCGAGCTCGACGTGTGGAACTACATCGGGGACGAGGGGATCGACGTGCCGCGCGATCTACTACGCCCACCGGCGCGAGGTCTTCCAGCGCGACGGCATGCTCATGGCCGTCACCGAGCACCTGGCGCCGGAGGCGGGCGATCCCGTCTTCGAGACCATGGTGCGCTTCCGGACCGTGGGCGACGCCGACTGCACGGGTTGCGTCGAGTCCATGGCCGAGAGCGTCGACCTCGTCATCGCCGAGGTGGCGGGCACCCGGCTGACCGAGCGCGGCGCCACCCGGGCCGACGACCGCATTTCGGAGGCCGGCATGGAGGACCGCAAGCGGGAGGGGTACTTCTAGTGCCCGAGCTCCTGCGCCTGGCCACGGCCGGTTCGGTGGACGACGGCAAGTCCACGCTGATCGGCCGCCTCCTCTACGACGCCAAGGGGATCTTCGAGGACCAGCTCGAGTCGATCCGCCACACCAGCGAGCAGCGCGGCGGCACGGAGACGGACCTGGCGCTGCTGACCGACGGGCTGCGGGCCGAGCGTGAGCAGGGGATCACCATCGACGTGGCCTACCGCTACTTCGCCACGCCCAAGCGCAAGTTCATCATCGCCGACACCCCCGGGCACACCGAGTACACGCGCAACATGGTGACGGGGGCCTCCAACGCGCACCTGGCGCTGATCCTGATCGACGCCCGCAAGGGCGTGATCGAGCAGACGCGCCGCCACGCCTTCCTCTCCTCCATGCTGGGCGTCCCGCACATGGTCGTGTGCATCAACAAGATGGACCTGATCGACTGGGACCAGGACCGCTACGAGCGGATCAAGTCCGACTTCATGGAGTTCGCCGCCCGGCTGAACGTGCACGACATCACGTTCATCCCCGTGTCGGCGCTGCTCGGCGACAACGTGGTGCAGCGCTCCGAGCACATGTGGTGGTACGACGGCTCGCCCCTGCTGAGCCACCTGGAGTCGGTCTACATCGGCAGCGACGAGAACTTCATCGACCCCCGCTTCCCGGTGCAGTACGTCATCCGCAGCCAGACGCCGGAGAACCCTGACTTCCGGGGCTACGCGGGGACGGTGGCCAGCGGCGTCCTGCGGCCGGGCGACGACGTGCTGGTCATGCCGACCGGCACGACGTCGCGGATCGCCTCCATCATGACGGCGGACGGCGAGGTGGCCGAGGCGTTCCCGCCCATGTCCGTCGTCATCACGCTGGACGACGACATCGCCGTGTCCCGGGGCGACATCCTCTGCCGGCCCAACAACCGCCCGACGGCGTCGCACGACATCGAGGCGACCGTCTGCTGGATGGACGAGCGCTCCTCGCTGGCCGAAGGGCGCTCCTACCTGCTCAAGCACAGCACCCGGACGGTGCGGGCCACGGCGCAGACCCTGCACTACCGCCTCGACATCAACGGCCTGCACCGCGACGAGGCGGCGCCGCAGCTCGAGCTCAACGAGGTGGGGCGCCTGACGTTCCGCTGCACCGAGCCGCTGCTCGTCGACGACTACACGACGAACCGCTCCACCGGCAGCTTCATCATCATCGACCCGACCACCAACGCGACGGTGGGCGCGGGCGTCATCCGGGTCCTCGCCACCACCCACGCCAGCCCGAACGTGGTGCGCCACGACGGGCCGGCTGTCGCGGCTGGACCGCTTCGCCGCGCTCGGGACGTCGGGGGGGACGGTCCTTTTCACCGGCCTGTCCGGGGCGGGCAAGTCGACGCTGGCCGCCGGCGTGGAAGAGGCGTTCGTGCGCACCGGCCGGCCCGCCTTCCTGCTCGACGGGGACAACCTGCGGCACGGGCTGAACGCCGACCTCGGGTTCTCCGACCAGGACCGCACCGAGAACGTGCGCCGGGCCGGCGAGGTGGCCGCGATGTTCGCCGAGGCCGGGCCCCTGGCGCTCATCGCGCTGATCTGCCCCTTCGAGGAGGACCGCCGCCTCATCCGCACCCTGCACGAGCAGGCCGGGCTCCCCTTCGCCGAGATCTTCGTCGACACCTCCCTCGAGGAGTGCGAGCGGCGCGACGCCAAGGGCCTCTACGCCCGGGCGCGGGCCGGGCAGCTCCCGGGCTTCACCGGCATCGACTCCGCCTACGAGGTGCCGGCCCGTCCCGACCTGGTGGTCGGTCCCGATGCGGGCTCGCTCCCCGAGCGGATCTCGCTGGTGCTGGGCCTGCTGGAGGACCTGCTCCGCTAAGAGGGCCACGGGACCGAGCGCTGGCCCGAGCTCGGGCCGAGAGCTCGATCCGGCCGCGGGGCGAAGGCGCTTCCTCGGCGTCGCTCACCGGGGTCGGGAGCCTGTCTCCGGTCTCCATACCCGCTAGGTCCACCTAGTGGGTATCAGACACTTCGTCGGCCTCGCCCACGGGCCGGCCGCACGACGACGACTGCGACCGGACGCCTACTCCGGCTTCTACTCCTGGACCAGCTCGATCAGCGTGCCGAACGACGTCTTGGGGTGCACGAAGGCCACGGTGGTGCCCCGGGACCCTGGGCGCGGCGCCTCGTCGATCACCCGGCCGCCGGCGTCCTTGACCGCCTGCAGCGCCACGGCGCAGTCGTCGACCCGGTAGCCGACGTGGTGCAGTCCCTCGCCCTTGTTGGCGAGGTACTTGGCGACGGGAGACGTGTCGTTGATCGGGGTGAGCAGCTGCACGTAGGAGTCGGCCACCTTGAGCAGCGCCTCCTCGACCCCGTCGGACTCGACGCGCTCGCGGTGGTCCACCGTGGCGCCGAAGACCTCGGCGTACCAGGCGATGGCCGCCTCGAGGTCGTTCACCGCGATCGCCACATGGTCGATCTCGGTCAGCAGGGAATCGCTCACGCGCCGTGCCTCCGGAACAAGGTGATGCGGTCCTCGCCCACCTTGGCCCGCAGCTCGGGATCGTCGATGCCGAGGCCCTCCACGGGTGCCAGGCACAGCACGCCGATCTTGCCCTCGTGCAGGTTGTGGTGGACCTGGTACGCCGCCTCGCCCACCTGCTCCAGCGGGTAGACGGCGGAGAGCGGCGGGAGCACCTTGCCGTCGGCGATGAGCTGGTTGGCGTCCCACGCCTCCCGGTAGTTGGCGAAGTGGGAGCCCTTGATGGTCTTGAGCTTCATCCAGAGGTGGCGGTTGTCGTACTCGATCATGTAGCCCGAGGTGGCGGCGCAGGTCACGATCGTCCCCCCGCGCTTGCAGGCGAACACCGACGCCCCCATCGTCTGGCGCCCCGGGTGCTCGAAGACGATCTCGGGCTCCGCCGCCCACCAGCCCGCGGATGTCCTTGCCGAGGCGGCGCCACTCCGACTCGTCCTGGGTGTACTCGTCCGACCAGAAGCGGTAGCCCGCCGCCTTGCGGTCGATCACGGCCTCGACCCCGAGGTCGTTGAGGAGCTTCACCTTCTCGGGCGAGGACACGACGCCGATCGGCGTGCCGCCGCCGTTGAGCACGTGCTGCACCGCGTAGCTGCCGAGGCCCCCGCTGGCCCCCCACACGAGCACCTTGTCGCCCTGGGTCATGCGGGCCCCGTTGGGCGAGACCAGCATGCGGTAGGCGGTGGAGTTGCACAGCGCGTTGATGGCGGCCTCCTCCCAGCTGAGGTGCGTCGGCTTCGGCATGAGCTGGTTGGCCTTGACGACGGTGATGTCGGCCAGCCCGCCGAAGTTGGACTCGAAGCCCCAGATGCGCTGGTTCGCCGCCAACATGGAGTCGTCGTGGGCCGACGGGTCCTGGTCGTCGACGTAGTTGCACTGGACGGTGACCTTGTCGCCCACCTTCCAGTTGCGCACCGCCGAGCCCGTCCGCAGCACGACGCCGGCGGCGTCCGAGCCGACGACGTGGTAGTCGAGCGCGTGGCGGGCGCGCCCACGGCCCCTCCTTGGCCAGGCGATCGAGGAAGCCGAAGGTGGGCAGCGGCTCGAAGATGGACGTCCAGACCGTGTTGAAGTTGATCGACGACGCCATGACCGCCACGTAGGCCTCGTCGGGGGCCAGCTCGGGCAGCGCCACCTCCTCGACGTGGAGGGACCGGCGGGGGTCCTTGTCGGAGGACTCCATGCCCTCGAACATGTCGACCTCGCTCCGCTTGACGATGGCGGCCCGATAGGAGTCGGGCAATGGGAGTGCGGCCAGCTCATCAGGGCTGGCGCCGTCCAGGGCAGCACTGCAGGATGTCGTCGCTCATGTGACCTGACGATAGTGGCCCAATAAGATGTGGTTTCCGACTGGTAACCAGACCGGCGGGAACCGGAGGTGCAGGTATGGCCGAGGCCGTCATCGTCGCAGGGGCTCGTACGCCCATCGGAAAGCTCTCGGGCGCGTTGGCCGGCTTCACGGCCATGGACCTGGGCGGATTCGCCATCGCGGAGGCGTTGTCCCGGGCCGGCGTGTCCCCTGACCAGGTCGACTACGTGCTCATGGGCCAGGTGATCCTGGCCGGCCAGGGCCAGATCACGGCGCGCCAGGCCGCGGTCAAGGGCGGCATCCCCATGACCGTCCCGCCAACACCATCAACAAGGTGTGCCTCTCGGGCCTCAACACGATCTACCTGGCCGACCAGATGATCCGGGCCGGCGACGCCGAGATCGTGGTGGCCGGTGGCATGGAGTCGATGACGCAGGCGCCGCACCTGCTGCCCGGCGCCCGCGCCGGTTTCCGCATCGGCGACGCCACGCTGGTCGACTCCATGATGTACGACGGGCTCACCGATTCCTTCGACCACATCGCCATGGGGCTCTCCACCGAGCAGCACAACGACAAGGTCGGCATCACCCGCGACCGCCAGGACGCCTTCGCCGCCGCCAGCCATGAGAAGGCCGCCGCCGCGGCCAAGGAGGGCCGGCTGGCCGAGGAGATCGTTCCGGTGCAGGTGCCCCAGCGCAAGGGTGACCCGCTCCTCTTCGACACCGACGAGGGCGTGCGACCCGGGCACCACGGCCGAGTCCCTCGGCGCGCTGAAGCCCGCCTTCAGAAAGGACGGCACCATCACCGCAGGCAACGCGTCGCAGATCTCCGACGGTGGCGCGGCCGTCGTGGTGATGTCGGCCGCCAAGGCCAAGGAGCTCGGGATCACGCCTCTCGGCCAGCTCGTCGGCGTACGGCATGGTGGCCGGGCCGGACAACTCCCTCCTGACCCAGCCCTCGCGGGCCATCGTCAAGGCGGCGGGCAAGGCCGGTGTGGACGTCGGTGCCATCGACCTGTTCGAGATCAACGAGGCCTTCGCTGCCGTCGGCCTCGCCTCCGCCGATGAGCTGGGCATCGACGAGGACAAGATCAACGTCAACGGGGGCGCCATCGCACTGGGCCACCCCGTGGGCATGTCGGGCACCCGGGTGGCGCTGACCGCGCTGCTGGAGCTGCGCCGCCGGGGCGAGTCCACGGCGGCCGTGGCCTTGTGCGGCGGCGGTGGTCAGGGCGACGCTGCCATCCTGCGCTCGCTGGCCTGAGGCCGAGGTGTTCTAGGACTCTCCCGCGAAGGGCGGGGTCATGATGGCCACCAGTTTCGCCTTCCCGGTCGCCACGTCGGCCCAGCGAGTCGACGGCGAAGGAGTACACACCGAGCGCGCAGGTGGGAAAGCCGTGCCGCACCGACGGAGGAGAGGCCCTTCTTGTCGCGGGACGACAGGAGACCCTGCGAGAGCGATTGCGCCGTCGGGTTGTGGCCGACGACCATGGCGGCGTCGACGTCATCGGGCAGGGTCCGCACGAACGCGAGCACCTCCTCGGGGTCGGCCGCGTAGAGACCTTCCTCGAGCCGGTACTGCGGGGGATCGGTCACGCCCGCCAGGACGAGATCCGCCGTGGCTGCGGTGCGGGCGGCCGGCGACACCAGCGCGATCCGTGGCCGGGGCACGCCCTTCAGGGCAGGCCCGAGCCCCTCGCCCGACCCGGCGAACAGGCGCCCGAGCGCGATGGCGTCGCGCCGCCCCCGCGGGGCGAGGACCCGGTCGAAGTCGGTGCCGCCAGGAGGCGGGTCGGTCACCGTCTTGGCGTGGCGCAGCAGCCACAGCGTGCGGCCGACCCTCGCCTTCGGTCGCCATCAGCCCAGGGCGAAGGCAGCGTGGAGGGTGCGGACGGCCCGCTCGACGTCGCGCTCGGCCACGATGCACGAGGTGCGGATGGTCGAGGTCGAGATCATGTCGATGTTGATCTTCTCGTTGGCCAGCGTCTCGAACATGGTGGCGGCTATCCCGGGGTGCGACTTCATCCCCACCCCGACCAGCGAGACCCGGGCCACGTCGGCGTCGGCGGTCACGCCCGTTGCGCCCAGCTCGTCGGCGTGGGCCTGCGAGGTCTCCACCGCCACCGGCAGGTCGGCCGTCGGGACGGTGAACGAGATGTCCGTCGTCCCGTGAGCGGACGTGTTCTGCACGATCATGTCGACGTTGATCGACTTGTCGGCCAGCGCCCGGAAGAGCCGGGCCGCCACGCCTGGGCGGTCCGGAACCCCGCTGACGGTGACCTTGGCCTCCGAGGTGTCGTGGGTCACCGCGGTGACGACTGCATCTTCCATGTCTGCATCCTCCTCCACCACCCAGGTGCCGGGCTCCCAGGTGAAGCTGCTCCGCACGTGCAGCGGGACATTGTGGTTCCGGGCGAACTCGACGGCGCGCAGCATCAGGACCCGGCCGCCGGTGGCCGCCATCTCGAGCATCTCCTCGAAGGAGATCCGGTTGATGCGGTGGGCCTCGGGCACGATCCGGGGGTCGGCCGTGAACACCCCGGTGACGTCGGTGTAGATCTCGCAGGCGTCGGCGTCCAGGACGGCGGCCAGCGCCACCGCGGTGGCGTCGGACCCGCCGCGGCCGAGGGTGGTGATCTCGCGGGCCGCCGAGACGCCCTGGAACCCCGCCACGACGGGCACCTTGCCGGCGGCCAACGCCTCGCGCAGGCGGTCACCCTTGACCTCCCGGATCTTGGCCCGGGTGTGGTCGTCGTCGGTGATGATGCCGACCTGGCTCCCGGTGAACGAGGACGCATCGACGCCGAGGTCGGCCAGGGCCATGACCAGCAGCGCCATGGAGATGCGCTCCCCGGTGCTGACGAGCATGTCGTACTCGCGGGGCGGCTGGGTGGCGCTGACCGAGTTGGCCAGGTGGATGAGGTCGTCGGTGGTCTTGCCCATGGCGCTGACCACGGCCACCACCTCGGTGCCCTGCCGGCAGCGTGCGGGCGATGTGGTCGGCCACGGCACGGATCCGGTCGGCGTCGCCGACCGAGGTGCCCCCGAACTTCTGGACGACCAGTGGCATCCGGACGAGGCTACAGACTGCGCACCGGCCCGATCGCCCCGGCGTGCCTCCCCGGCGACCCGGGTCCCAGGGCCGCCCGCCCCGGTGGGCGATCCGAGACGGCCCCCCGGATTGGGTAGGGTCTCGGGCCGTGCCCAGCGACAAGAGAGCCCGCCAGCGCGCGGCCAGAGAGGCCCGGCTGGCCGCCGAGGCTCAGAGCCAGAAGCGCCGCAAGCAGATCCGCAACGGCATCATCGTCGTGGTCCTCGTCGGCGTCATCGTCGGGATCGTCTTCCTGGTCTCCGGCAGCAACAACAACGTGGCCTCCCAGTCCAAGGTGACCACGACGACCACCACGGCCGCCGGGAAGAGCGCGGACGCCAAGCTGCAGGCCCAGGCCAACGAGGTGGCCGTCAAGGCGGGTTGCCCGGCCAGCCCAAGACGACGGCGAACACCCAGAAGTACCGTCGGCACCGGCCATGACGATCGACACGTCCAAGACCTACACGGCCACCGTCGTGACCACCACCGGCACCTTCGACATCGCGCTCGACGCCAAGACCGCCCCGACCACGGTCAACAACTTCGTGTTCCTCGCCGACAAGGGCTACTACCACTGCGTGATCTTCCATCGGGTCATTCCCGGCTTCATGGACCAGACGGGTGACCCGACGGCGAACGCGGGACCGGGCCCGGCTACACGATCAAGGACGAGAACCCGCCCAAGGCGGCCAACCCCGCTCAGCAGTACCCGCTGGGTTCGGTGGCCATGGCCAACACCGGCCAGCCCAACTCGGGGGGCAGCCAGTTCTTCATCGTCTCCGGCTCGCAGGGCGAGTCCCTGCCCAACACCTACGCGCTTTTCGGATCGGTCACTTCGGGTATGAACGTGGTCGACACCATCAACCAGCAGGGCTCCGCCAGCCGGGGTCCCGCCCGACGTCACGCAGCGCATCATCTCCGTCACCATCCACGAAAGCTAGGACCGCAACCATGGCCACACCGACCCCACCCGAAGTCGACGGCTCGAGCCCGCAGCAGCGCAAGTTCGACGAAGAGCCGCCGATGCTCATCGACACCAACAAGCGCTACGTGGCGACCATGGTCACCTCGCACGGCACGATGGTCATCGCGCTCGACCCGCTGGCCGCCCCGAGGACGGTCAACAGCTTCGTGTTCCTCGCCCGCTACCACTACTACGACGGCATCGTGTTCCACCGCATCATCCCGGGCTTCGTGCTCCAGGGCGGCGACCCCACCGGGTCGGGCTCGGGCGGCCCGGGCTACCGCTTCGCTGACGAGCTGCCGGCCGAAGGCCGCTACCAGGTCGGCTCGCTGGCCATGGCCAACGCCGGACCGAACACCAACGGCAGCCAGTTCTTCGTGATCAGCGGCCCCGACGGGGTGCGGCTCCCGCCGCTGTACTCGCACTTCGGCGAGGTCGTGACCGGGCTCGACGTCGTGGAGAAGATCAACAGCGTGGGCAGCCGCTCCGGGACGCCGACCGAGCAGGTCGTGATCGAGAGCGTCACCATCGAGGAGAAGGACTAGCCGCTCTGGGCCTCAATGCGGGCCGGCGCCGGTCGCGGCGCCGCCGGCCCGTGCACCCTGGTCCACAGCGGCGAAGGGCGCGACGTCATGACCCGGCCTTAGGGCCGACGATTATGAGCTCCTCGTTGGCGTTGCCCGTCATGGTCCAGCCGTCGCGGTGCACCACACCGTGGTGGTGTTCGCACAACAGCACCAGGTTGCAGACGTCGGTTGGGCCACCCGGGTCCCAGGGCACGACGTGGTGGACGTGGGCGAAGGTGAGGTCGGAACATCCCGGGAACCGGCATTGCCGATCCCGGCGTCTGACCTCTCGACGCTGGGCCCCGGTTGGAAAGCGCCTAGCCCGTCCCTCGTACATGGTGTGCCCGACATCGTCGTCGACCGCAACGGCGACCGTGGCGTCACAGGCGATCCGCTTGACCGTCTCGATGTCGATCAGGCCGACATGCTCGAGTTCACCGGCCAAGGCGCTGGTCTTGGCCTGTGTCCTCGACCAGGGAGGCCAGGGGGACGTGGGCGACCACGAAGAACGGCCTGGGCGAATCAGTTGAGACCGTCGAACCCGCGGCCTTACACCGACCGGACCCAGCTCCCGAAGAAGAACGTCGCACAGGCGCTGGTCCCACGGGGTCTCCCCGTCAGAATCGATGTCTTTGGCCCGGACCTCGATCTTGGCCTTGACCTCGGCGTAGGAGTCAGGCGGCAGCTGGGCGCTAGCGTGCGGTGCTCGTCGTTGAAGCGCAGATAGCGCCGGTCGTGCTCGGCCTCGGCTGCGACGCCTTTGTCGGCCGCGCCGGCCCGCCGCCGCCGCTGCCGCCGCCGCGCTCGTCCGGGCGACCTCGACCAGGTCACGCACCGAGCACTCCCGAGCCTGGTCTCGCAGCCCGCGCGTCGGTCTCGGGGGTGGCCACGTCGGCCACAGCTCGCACCTTGTCCAACGAGATGTCCGCGCCCCGCACACAAGGACCCCGACCAGGTGCGGCAGATCCGACCCCACCTTGCCCACCTGCGTCAGTCCCCGGGCCGTTGCGACAGAGACCCCGTAGCGCTGCACCACCCAGGCCTCGACCGAGGTCGCCCCGTCGTCTCGAAAGGCCTGGCGCCGCTCGCACTCACCCAAGCGCAGGAGGACTCTCCCTTGGGCCGCCTTCATCACCTCGAAGTCTTCGTCGAGGCCCGCCCGCAGCTCATCGTCGGACTCGCCGCCGACGGCACTGATCAGATCGGCCCCGAGAGATTCCAAGGTCGTCGAGTGAGCGCGGGACATCGCAGTGAGAACGGTCGAGCCCGCCGGTAGGGAGCGCGCAGAACCGGGCGGTCAACCCAATCCGAAGGTCAGCCTCCGAGCGCGGCCAGCCCTTCGGTCAGGGAGCCGCCGACGAAGACGGCCGGCGTCCCTGCTCCTTCGGAGCGCCAGGCGCCACGACCGTCCCTGATGAGCGCCGTCCGGGCCGGGAGCGCCACGACGGGCAGCGCCGCCGGCGCCATCGCCACCGTCCGCTCGAGCTTCTGCCCGTGGGCGTCGTCGTGCTCGTCGCCGAAGTGGGGGACGACGGTGAACGTGTCGACCAGGCCCAGCCCGAGCGTCAGCGCGCCGCCCCGGGGGTCGGCCATGGGGTCGGTGAGGACCATGGCGCCGGCGCCGGCCCCGGCCACCACGGCGCCGTTGCCGAACGCGTGCAGGAGCGCCTCGAAGACGGCAGACCGCTTGAGCACGGCGCGCAGGTGCAGCGGCGAGCCGCCCGAGAGGTAGATGAAACGGGCGCCCGCCAGGATGGCGGCCATGCCGGGGTCCTCGGCTGCGGCCCGGTCCACCACCATGAGTCCCTCGACCTGGGCGCCCAGCGGTTCGAACCACTCGGCCGCCTGGAGGACGACCCGCTCCGGGTGTTGGTAGGCGGCGGCCGTGGGCAGCACGACCACGTCGGTCCCTCCGGAGGCCGCCAGCAAGGAGGCGTCGAAGGTGCAGCCGTCGGTCCATTCATTGCCCCCGACCAGGGCCAGCGTGCCTGACGTGTCCATGGCGCCACTCTTGCATGCCGGGCGACCCCTCCCGCTTGTCCGGTCCCCTTCGACGCGCTGGTTACCGACCGGTAAACTCGTCGCCCATGTCGATCAAACGGGTGGGAATCGTCGGTTCGGGGATCATGGGCGCGGGCATCGCTGAAGTGGCTGCCGCCAACGGGCACGAGGTGGTGCTGCGCAGCCGGAGCACGTCGGGTGCCGAGGGCATGGCGGCCGGCCTGGCCCGGTCGCTCGCCAAGCAGGTGGAGAAGGGCAAGCGGACCGAGGAGGAGGCGACGGCGATCTCCGGCAGGGTTCGCGCCACCACGCACCTGGGCGAACTGGTCGACGTCGATCTGGTGATCGAGTCGGTGGTCGAGGACCTCGGAGTGAAGAAGGATCTCTTCAGCGAGCTCGACAGCATCTGCAAGCCCGAGACGATCCTGGCCACCAACACGTCGACGTTGCCGGTGGTGGAGATGGCCATGGCGACCAACCGTCCGGACCTGGTGTGCGGGATCCACTTCTTCAACCCGGCGCCTGCTATGGCCCTCGTCGAGGTCGTGCGGCCCATCACGGCCAGTGATGCCACCGTGGCGGCGGCCATCGCCTTCGCCGACGGCTGCGGCAAGGACCCGGTCGAGGTGAAGGATCAGGCCGGCTTCATCGTCAACGCGTTGCTGTTCCCGTATCTCAACAACGCGGTGCGCCTCCTCGAGCAGGGCGTGGCGACGAAGGAAGGCATCGATGCCGCGATGAAGGGCGGTTGCGGGTTCCCCATGGGGCCGTTCGCGCTGCTCGACCTCGTCGGTCTCGACACCTCGCTGGCGATTCTCGACGCCCTCTACGAGGAATACCGCGACCCCAACTACGCGGCGGTCCCTGCGCTGCGGCGCCTGGTCACCTCGGGGCAGCTCGGCCGCAAGACCAAGAAGGGCTTCTACGAGTACAGCCGGTAGCGGTAACGGCGCCGATGCTGGTGTCGGTGTCGGTGCCAGAAGCCGGTGAACCCAGGCAGAATGGTGGTGCCCCCGCCACTCTCCTTTGGAGGTGATGTGAATGGCTGACGACCCCCAGCAGCGTGATGCGCCGTGGGTGATGCGCACCTATTCGGGCCACTCCACCGCCCGGGCCTCCAACCAGCTCTACCGCACAAACCTGGCCAAGGGTCAGACCGGGCTCTCCATCGCCTTCGACCTGCCGACCCAGACCGGGTACGACCCCGACGCCCCCGAAGCGGCGGGAGAGGTCGGCAAGGTGGGCGTCCCCGTGGCGCACCTGGGCCACATGACCGAACTCCTCGAGGGCATCCCCGTGGAGAACATGAACACGTCCATGACGATCAACGCCACGGCGGCCTGGTTGCTCGGTCTCTACGTGGCCCACGCACAGGACCGGGGCGTCGACTCGGCGCTGTTGTCGGGCACGACGCAGAACGACATCGTCAAGGAGTATCTCAGCCGGGGCACGTATATCTTCCCGCCCGGGCCGAGCCTCCGGCTGACGGTGGACACCATCGCCTACACGGTGCGCCACGCGCCGAAGTGGAACCCGATCAACGTCTGCAGCTACCACCTGCAGGAGGCGGGCGCGACGCCGGTGCAGGAGATCGCCTACGCGCTGGCGACCGCCATCGGCGTGCTCGACGGCGTGCGGGCCTCGGGCAAGATCTCCGAGTCCGAGCTGCCGGCGGTGGTCGGTCGCATCAGCTTCTTCGTGAACGCCGGCGTGCGCTTCGTGGAGGAGACCTGCAAGATGCGGGCCTTCAACCAGCTCTGGGACCGCATCTGCCGCGAGCGCTACGGGGTCACCGACCCCAAGCTCCGCCGTTTCCGCTACGGCGTGCAGGTCAACTCCCTCGGGCTGACCGAGCAGCAGCCGGAGAACAACGTGCAGCGCATCGTCTTGGAGTCGCTCGGCGTCACCCTCTCCAAGAGCGCCCGCGCCCGGGCCCTGCAGCTGCCCGCCTGGAACGAGGCGCTCGGGTTGCCGCGGCCGTGGGACCAGCAGTGGTCTCTGCGCATGCAGCAGGTCCTGGCCTTCGAGTCCGACCTGCTCGAGTACGGCGACATCTTCGAGGGATCGGTCGTGATCGAGGCCAAGACGGCGGAGCTGGCCGAGGCGGCCACGGCCGAGCTGGCCGACGTGGAAGCACTCGGTGGCGCGTTCGAGGCGATCGACGAGCTGAAGCGTCGGCTCGTGAGCAGCCAGGCCGAGCGGGTCCGCCGCATTGAGTCGGGCGAGCAGAAGGTGATCGGAGTCAACTGCTTCACCGAGACCGCGCCCTCGCCACTCCTGGGCGACGGCGAGTTCGAAAACGTCATGCGGGTGGACCACGGTGTCGAGGCCGAGCAGATCGAAGAAGTGGAGCGCTGGCGCGCCGACCGCGACACCGCGGCGGTGAACGCCGCACTGGACGAGCTGCGTCGCGTCGCCAACGACGACGGCCCGGACGGCAACATCATGGAAGCGACGATCGCGCTGGCGCATGCCGGCGGCACCACCGGAGAGTGGGCCGGGTCGCTCCGAGAGGTCTTCGGCGAGTTCCGGGCGCCCACCGGCATCAGCGGGGGCGTCGGCCACCGTGGCAATGACGTGGGGCTCGAGCCTGTCCGCCTGCGCACCAAGGCGCTGGCCGAGCGCACCGGCGGCCCGCCGCGCCTGTTGGTGGCCAAGCCGGGCCTCGACGGGCACTCCAACGGGGCAGAGCAGATCGCGGTGGCGGCCCGCGACGCCGGCTTCGAGGTGATCTACCAGGGGATCAGGCTGACCCCGGCCCAGATCGTGGCGGCCGCCCTCGACGAGGACGTGGACATCGTCGGCATGTCGATCCTCTCCGGCTCGCATCTCGAGCTGGTGCCGGACGTCCTCGACCGTCTGCCGCGCCGCCGGGAGCACGGCGGCGGTCGTCGTGGGCGGGATCATCCCGCCCGAGGACGCCGAGCTGCTCATGGGCAAGGGCGTCGCCTCCGTCTACACGCCGAAGGACTTCTCCTTCGACCGCATCATGGAGGACATGGTGGCGTTGGCCGAGCGCCAGCGCGCCGCCACTGCCGGGTGAGGCGCGCCATCTCGCGCCACGTCACCGCGACGGCGCCGAGTGCGATGGCCCGCGTCCGCAGGGCCTCGGGCACGTCGTAGTGGTTCAGCGCCGCCGAACGCCGGTGGTGCTGAAAACCCCTGCGGGGGATCCCGAGCGCGGCGGCCAGGGCGTGCAGCTCTTCGGGATCGTCCGCCAACAGGTGCGACCAGCGGTCGGTGCGACCGCGCACCGTGGCCCGCTGGCGCCAGTCGTCGACGTAGACGGTCAGCGGCGTGCCCAGGGCCGGTCGCGGCGCAGCGGCAGGGGTTTGTTCCACCAGCGGCCGCTGAAGCGCCAGGGCTCGTGGACCGGGTCGTACTCGTCGGCCGGCGCGGGGCGGGGCCACGCCAACTGCACGGCGGCCGTGATGGCCGCCAGCACGGCGGGGTCGGGGGCGGGCCGCGGCAGCAGGGTCAGGGACAGCGACGGGGACGGCTGGTCCTCGTCGCCGGCGTCGGTCGGTGCCGGTGCCGGTGCCGGCGTCACAGCGGCACGTTCCCGTGCTTGCGCCGCGGCAGCTCTTCGCGCTTGGAAGAGAGGATGTCGAGGCTGCGGTTGATGACCGCCCGGGTGTCGGCCGGAGAGATGACGTCGTCGATGTAGCCCCGCTCGGCCGCGATGTACGGGTTGGCGTAGCGCTCGGTGTACTCGTCGATGAGCTCGGCCCGTCGCCGCGCCGGGTCAGTCGCCTCGGCCAGCTCGCGGCGGTAGACGATCTCCACCGCGCCGTTGGGGCCCATGACGGCCAGTTCGGCCGAGGGCCAGGCGAAGGCGAGGTCGGCCCCGATCGACTTGGAGTTCATGACGACATAGGCGCCGCCGTAGGCCTTGCGGGTGATGATCTGGATACGCGGGACGGTCGACTCGCAGTAGGCGTACAGCAGCTTGGCTCCGTGGCGGATGATGCCGCCGTACTCCTGGTCGGTGCCGGGCATGAAGCCAGGCACGTCGACGAATGTCAGGAGGGGGATGTTGAAGGCGTCGCAGGTCCGCACGAAGCGCGACGCCTTCTCAGACGAGTCGATGTCGAGCACACCGGCCAGCACGGCGGGCTGGTTGCCCACGATGCCGACCACCCGGCCGTTCATGCGCGCGAACCCGCACGTGATCGACATGGCCCAGTGGCGGTGCACCTCCATGTACTCGCCGTCGTCGACGACCGCCGTGATGATGCGCTTCATGTCGTAGGGCTGGTTGGGCGACGTGGGCAGGAAGTCGATCAGCTCGGTCACCTGCCGGTCGGGCTCGTCGCCGCTCAGTTCGATCGGCGGTTCCTCCAGGTTGTTGGAGGGGAGGAACGACAGTAGGTGGCGCACGTCGTCGAGGCAGGCCTTCTCGTCCGGTGCGACGAAGGTGGCGACACCCGACTTGGTGGCGTGACTCATGGCGCCGCCGAGCTCTTCGAGCGTGACGTCCTCGCCGGTGACGGTCTTCACCACGTCGGGACCGGTGATGAACATGTGCGAGGTGCCCTGCACCATGAAGATGAAGTCGGTCATCGCCGGCGAGTAGACGGCGCCGCCGGCGCAGGGCCCGAGGATCACGCTGATCTGGGGGATCACGCCCGAGGACGTGACGTTCCGGTGAAAGATGCCGCCGTAAGAGTGCAGCGAGACGACGCCCTCTTGGATCCGCGCCCCGGCGCCGTCGTTGAGCCCGATCATCGGAACCCCGGTTGAGGCAGCCAGGTCCATCACCTTGTGGATCTTCTCGGCAAAGACCTCTCCGAGGGCGCCGCCGAAGACGGTGAAGTCCTGGCTGAAGATGCACACCCGGCGGCCGTCGATGGTGCCGAAACCGGTGACCACGCCGTCGGTGTACGGCCGGTTGTCCTCGAGGCCCATGCCGTGGGCCCGGTGCCGGGCCAGCATGTCGAGCTCCTGGAAGGACCCCTCATCGAGCAGGTAGTCGATCCGCTCTCGGGCGGTCAGCTTGCCCTTGGCGTGATGCTTCTCGACCGCGCGGGGGCTGCCCGCGTGGAGCGCTTCGTTCTTGCGTTCGGCCAGGTCGGCCAGGCGTTCGGCCATGGAGTGTTCCATTCGGCTGAGGCTAACGCTCCCCGGCGGCCGCCCGAAATTGGGACCGTAAGTCTCCAGACTGGAAGCCGTTCTAATTCCAAACGCAAGAAACCTGGTCTGACCAGGAAAAAAGCTCGATCGCCCGGGCCGCCCACCCCGGGGGCCGGCCCGAACGCACTGGGGGGAGACGGAATGCCGCTTCTGGAAGTGGCGAAAGCCGAGGTCCGATTCGGCGGCGTGCACGCGCTGCGCGGGGTCGACCTCACCGTCGAGGCCGGCACCGTGACCGGCCTCATCGGCCCCAACGGGGCCGGGAAGACGACGTGCTTCAACGCCATTTGCGGCCTCCAGACCATCAACTCGGGCCACATCTCGTTCGATGGCACGGACATGGCAGGGCTCAAGCCACACAAGCGCGCCCGGTTGGGCATCGCCCGCACCTTCCAGCGGCTCGAGATCTTCGGATCCCTCTCGGTCCGGGAGAACGTCCTCGCCGCGGCGGAGATCCGCCGCCGCTGGTCGCACGACCGCTCCAACGCCGGGGCCAACGCCGACGCCCTTCTCGCGCTCGTCGGGCTGACGTCGCTGGCCGGACGTTCGGCCGACACGTTGCCCACCGGGCAGGCCCGCCTCCTCGAGTTGGCCCGGTCCCTGGCCACCCAGCCGCGCCTCCTCCTGCTCGACGAACCGTCCTCGGGGTTGAGCGACACGGAGAGCGAGGAACTCGGCGATCTGCTGGTCCGGCTGGCCGGGGCCGGTATGGGGGTGCTGCTGGTGGAGCACGACATGGAGCTCGTGATGCGGATCTGCACGAACATCCACGTCCTCGATTTCGGTGCAGTGCTCATGGTCGGGAGCCCGGCCGAGGTGCGGGCCGACGACCGGGTGCGCGCCGCCTACCTGGGGTCGGCCGACGACCCCGAAGTTCCCGAGGACGAGGCGACCGACGCAGGCGACGCAGGCGACGCAGGCGACGCAGGCGACGCAGCGACGCAGCGGGCGACAGCGGACTCGTGACGGCGGCCCGTGGCTGAGGCCCCGGTGATCGAGCTGCGGCGGGTGCATGCCGCCTACGGCCAGATCGAGGTCCTCCACGGCATCGACCTCGCAGTGGCCAACGGCTCGGTGCTGGCCCTGCTCGGGCCGAACGGCGCCGGGAAGTCGACCACGTTGCGTGTCGCCAGCGGGCAGATGGAGCCGACCAAGGGGTGCTTCCACGTCCTCGGTCGCCACGTCAACGGCATGCGGCCCGACAAGCTCGCACGGGCGGGCCTGTGCACGCTGCCCGACGGCCGCGGCATCTTCCCCAACCTGACCGTCACCGAGAACCTCCGCCTCATGACCTTCGGCGGGCCCTCCCGGTCGCACGTGGAGGAGATGGCGTTCGGCCGTTTCCCCCGGCTACGCGAACGCCGCCACCAGGTGGCCGGCACGCTCTCGGGCGGCGAGCAGCAAATGCTGGCCATGGCGCGGACGCTCAGCGTGGAGCCCGCCGCCCTGTTGCTCGACGAGATCTCCATGGGCCTGGCGCCGATGATCGTGGCCGAGCTCTACGGCCTGGTGGCCCAGATCGCAGCCGAGGGCGTGGCGGTCATTCTGGCCGAGCAGTTCGCGGCGACCGCGCTCAGCGTCGCCACCGATGTGGCCGTGGTCGTGCAGGGTCGGATCGTGGCCGCGGGCAAGCCCGACGACCTGCCCGACGATCTGGCGGACACGTATCTCGGCGGTGCTGCGGCATGAAGCGGTTCCGCCGCCTCCCGGCGCTCGCCACCGCCTCCTGCCTCCTCGTGCTCGGTGGCTCCGGGTTGCTGGCCGCCGCCTTCTCCGGTGGGCCCGCCGGGGCCGACACCACGCTCGGCGGCTTCACCGTCTCGTCGCTGGCCGAGGCGGTCACCGCCCAGTACGAGCAGCCGAACTTCCCCCTTCCCGCCACCCCCTCGCTCGAATTCGACGAGGGGTACGCGTCCACCTCCGACAACTACGGCCCGAGCGGAACGGCCACCGCGTCGAGCCTCTACCCGGGCCAGGTGGTGGCGAACGCCGGCCCCGAGCTCGCGCTCCTGGTGCCGGGTGCGCCGCTCCCGCCCGCTCCCGTATGGCCCGTCGAGGCCACCAGCGAGTACCCGCAGACCCCGAATTCGGGTGCGACCGACGAGCCGGGGGCCAACATGGACGCCTCGAGCACGACCAACGGGAACACGGCCAGCGCCACCCTCGGCGACGATGCGGCGACCGCCGGTTCGAACGGCGCCGACCCGACGCTGCAGGCGCCCTCGGGCTCGGGCAACCCGCTCGCCGGCTCCTCGGCGATCATCGGTATCGGCAACATGTCGGCGACCTCGTCGTCGCTGGCGCCGAGCACGACAGCCAATGCCCAGGCCAGTGCGACCGACAGCGGGATCTCCATCCTCGGCGGCTTCATCACGATCGGGAGCGTCACCTCGACGGCGACGGCCAGCTCGGACGGGACGACTGGTTCGCTCACCGGCTCGACCGTGTTGCAGAACGTGGACATCGCCGGCGAGCAGGTGACCATCAACAGCAGTGGGATTCAGGCCGCCGGCCAGAGCACGCCGACGTCCGTTCCCCTCTCGACCGTCAATTCGGACCTGAGCCAACTGGGCATCTCGATATCGCTGACCAACCCCACCGACAAGGTCAACGGCCCGTCGGCCACCCGGACGCTCGACGGTCTCAAGATCAGCATCGACCTCAAGACATTGGACTCACCGGTGAACATGGTCGCGGGGCTGCTGCCGGCTTCGGTGACGTCCCAGCTTCCGGTAGCGCTGCCCGACGACCAGCAGCTCACCCTCGATCTGGCCACGCTGCAGGTGAGCTCGACGGCTTCGCAGGCCTATCAAGCCGGCAACAGCGGCAACTCCGGCTCGGCGTCGTCGTCATCCTCCTCCACCCCCACCACCCCGTCGGCTGTCTCGAGTGCGTCTCTCGCGGGCAACTCGGGCACGGCGGGCACCGCCGGCACGAGCGGCAGCTACAGCACCGGCAACACGGGCACCGGCGGCACATCGGGGGGCAGTACCCCTACCGGATCGACCGGGGCCGGGGGCAGCCCAACTTCCACCGACTCCGCACCGGCCTCGGTGGTCGCGCCCGCCTTCAAGGGGATCGGGGCGGCACTGGTCCTCCTCGGGCTGCTCGCCGCGTCCGCGCTCGCCTACGCCTACAAGCGCGCCGACGACGCCGCCGGGGTGCTCGGCAGCTCGTGCGCCGACGGCGACCCGCTGATGGAGCGCTTCTCCGCTACCCCCGACGACCTCGCTGACTTCGGAGGAACGAACTCATGAAGATGAAGGACCTGTTCGGACGATCATCTTCGGATCCCGGCGATCTGACACGGGTGACGGGGGTGCTCGGCGACGTGGTGACGCCCGGTGACGCCGTGGCCTCGGGCCTGGCGCCGGCCCGCCCGGTGCCGCCGGCCTCGGAGCTCGAGACGAGCACACCGGTTCCGACGCGCCTGCAGCGACTGGCCGCCGCCATCGACCGGGCCCGTCCCGGTCGCAGCGGACGCAACGTGCGCAAGTGGATGGAGACGATCGGCATGTGCCTCATCGTCTTCGGGTTCGTGTGCATCCTTCTCGGCTGGTACGGCGCGGCGCACAGCCCGTTTCTCTACCAGGAGGTGCCCTACCTGATTTCGGGCGGCCTGCTCGGCGTGGCCCTGGTCATCGGCGGCGGTGTCTTCGTGCGCTGTGCCTGGAGCATGCGCCAGGTGGAGGAGGACCGACGCAACGCGCTGGCCATCGTCCGCTCCGTCGACCGGCTCGAGCGCATTCTGCGCAGCCTGGACGAGACCCGGCGCTCGGAGCTGACCGAGTCGTCCGAGCGGTCCGAGCGATCCGATCGCGACGAGTACGTCGGGTGAGGCCTGACCGCGCCCTCGCGCGCCCGGGTCGGTGGTCGCGCCAAAGGCGCCAGCACGTCGCCGTCGCGCTCTCTGTCGTCACAGTCGCCTTCTTGGCCTCGGCCTGTGGGTCCCGCCTCGGCGGGAGCCAGGCCGCCCTGGCACGGGGCTCGGCGGGTGGGAACGGCGTGCAGGCGGCCGGCGGGTCGGGTGACACCAGCAGCACGGTCGCCGAGGCGTCCTCCACGACATGCGGGTCGACGGCGCCGAGCCCGAGCGGCAGCACCACAACGACGACCACCGCCAAGGGCGGGGCGACGACGACCACGACCGCCGCCAGCACGACGACCACGGCGCCGTGCACCAGCAGCGGCGGCAGCGGCGCCACGCTGGCGGCCGGGACGCCCGGCTCGGCGGGTCATGCGGGGACCGGGCCCACGACGGCAGCCGGCACGGGCGGCGCGGCCGCGCCCGGAGCGGCCGCCGCCGGCGCCACGTCACCTGCCGCACCCTGCGGCGCCAACGGGAACCTCGCGCCGTCCGGGGGCAACGGTGGGTCCACGGCCACCGGAGTGACGTCGAGCACGATCGAGGTCGGCAACATCGCCAGCATCAGCGGCGTGGCGCCGGGCCTGACCCAGAGCGCGCAGCAGGCGACCGAGGCCTGGGCCGCCTACGTCAACAGCACCGGCGGCATCTGCGGCCGCCAGATCAAGGTGCAGCCCTTCGACGACGGCAACGACTCGGGGACGAACTACGCCGACGCGCAGCAGGCCTGCTCGGCCGACTTCGCCATGGTGGGCAACGCGTCGGGCTTCGATGACGGGAGCGCGCAGGCCGTCAGCGCCTGCAGTATCCCCGACATGGCGGCCGAGGTCTCGACGGCGGCGGCCGGCAACACGGCGGACATCTTCGGCGCCAGCCCGGGCAACGCGCACTACTGGGCGCTCGGCCCGGCCAACTACCTGAAGTCGATCTATCCCAGCGCCGTGACGAAGGCGGCCATGATCTACCTCAACGTCTCGGCCACCCAGACGCAGGCCTCCAACGAGGTCGCCGCCTACACCGGCGACGGCTTCCACTACGTCTACAACACGTCGACGACGCCGACGAACGCCAACTACGCCGCCAATGTGCAGGCCATGCAGAGCGCCGGTGCGCAGTACGTAACCGAGTACTCCGACGCGTCCTCGGCCGAGCGGCTTCTCCAGGCGATGCAGCAGGCCAACTACGCGCCCCAGGTCGTCGACTGGTTCTCCGAGGAGTACTCACCGCAATTCGCCCAGCAGACCGCGCCCGAGTCCAACGGCGATCTCGTGCTGATGTCGGCGACGGCCGCCTACGAGGAGGCGAGCGTCAACCCGGGCCTCCAGCTCATGGAGAGCTGGATGAACCGAGTGGCACCCGGCTACCACCAGGACATCTTCGCCATGCTGGCCTGGTCCGCCGGCCTCGCCTTCGAGCAGGCGGCCAAAGAGGTCGGCCCCGACCTGACCCGCGCCGCACTCATCACGAAGTTGCAGGGCATCACCAACTGGACCGGTGGCGGCGTCACGCCGCCGGTCAATATCGGGCAGAAGATCCCGTCGAAATGCTTCTTCTACATGAAGATCGAGAACGGGGCCTTCCACCGCGTCTACCCGACCGCGCCCAACACCTACGACTGCAATAGCGGCTACGCCCAGTACTAGGACTGAGACCAGGACCCCTTCGGCCCGTGCACGAATTCCTCGAGTTCACCATCATCGGCATCGTCCTCGGCGCGGCCTATGCCGTGGCCGCCAGCGGCCTGGTGGTCACCTACGCGACGTCGGGCATCTTCAACATCGCGCACGGGGCCATCGGCATGTTCATGGCCTTCGTCTACTGGCAGCTCTCGGTCGGCTGGCACATGAACACCGGCCTGGCCTTCGTGCTCACCGTGTTCGTGCTGGCGCCGCTCCTCGGGGCCCTCGTGGAGCGGGGGGTGATCCAGTGGATGGACCCGCGCAACGTGGCCACCGCGCTCGCCGTCACCGTCGGGTTGACACTGCTGTTCTTCGGGTTGGTCAACAGCTACATCTGGCCGCCGACGGCCCGCGTGGTGCCCCAGTTCTTCGGGTTCAGCGGCTTCACCTTTCTCGGGGTCAAGATCACGTGGGAAGAGGTCATCACCGTCGGGGCGGCTGTCGCCATCGCCGTGGGGCTCCGGCTCTTCCTCTATAAGACCCGGACCGGCATCGCCATGCGGGGCGTGGTCGACAACCGGAGCCTGATCGGGCTCTTCGGCGGGCGCTCCACCCGGCTCTCCACCCTGAGCTGGTCCATCGGGGCCTCCCTGGCTTCGGTCGCCGGCATCCTCGTCGCCCCGAGGCTGCAGCTGCAGCCGCTCATCCTCACCCTGCTCGTCATCGACGCCTACGCGGCGGCCGTGATCGGGCGTCTGCGCAGCCTGCCCATGACCTTCCTGGGCGCGCTCCTCGTCGGCCTCGCCTCGTCCTATGCCGTCGGCTACGTGCCGAGCACCGGGTTCTGGTCCTCGACCCCCGTGCAGGGCACCCTCACGCTCTCGGTGCCCACCGTGATCCTCTTCATCGCCCTGCTCACGCTCCCGATGGACCGAATCCGCAGCGGCACCCCGCAACGCCACGTGCCACTGGCGCCGGCCAGCTTCGTGCGCTCGCTGCAGGGCGGGGCCCTCCTCGTCGTCGCCGTGATCCTGGCGGTCAGCTTCATGGGCCCCGGCGACGTGGTGAAGCTGGGCATCGGCCTGGCCTTCGGACTCATCTGCCTCTCTCTCGTCCCGCTCACCGGGTGGGGCGGTTACGTCTCCATCTGCCAGCTGACCTTCGCCGGGCTGGGCTGCTACGCCATGTACAAGTTCGGCGACGGCGGCTCGCTTCTGGGACTGGTCATGGCCGCCGTCATCGCCGGGGCGGTCGGGGCCGTCATCTCGCTGCCGGCCCTGCGCCTCCGCGGCCTCTATCTCGCCCTGCTCACCATGGCCTTCGCCAGCCTGATGGACAACGCCTTCTTCCCCTGGTCGGCCGTCTTCGGCTTCGACGGCTCCGTCCCCATCCACCGCCCCGACCTCTTCGGGCTGAACCTGACCACGGACAAGGGCTTCACGATCTTCCTGGCCGTCGTCTTCGCCCTGCTTCTCCATCGCCCTCCTGGCGCTGCGACGGGGTCCCTTCGGACGGGTGCTCGTGGCGGCGAAGGACTCCGAGGCGGCCTGCGCCACCCTCGGTCTGTCGCTGACCACGACCAAGCTGGTCGTCTTCACCCTCTCGGCCGCCATGGCCGGGGTGGCCGGAGCGCTCTTCGGGGCGGCCGAGGCGGTGGCCGGAGCACCGACTTCGAGATGTTCGAGAGCCTGTTGATCCTGGCCGTGGTGGCCATCGGCGGCGCCTCGGTCTGCTCGGGGGCCCTGGCCGGCGGCCTGGCCGTCGGCTTCCTGCCCGCCAACGCCCAGGACGTCTTCATCGGCGCCGGCACGGTGGCGCTCGCCTTCTACCCCGACGGGGTGCTGCCCCTGGCCTACTCCCGCGCCAACCGGTGGTGGAACGGGCTCTGGGCCCCCCGGGGCGCGCCGGCCCCGGCGCCGGTCTCGAGGAGACGGCCCGGTAAGCTGGCCGGCACCCGGGCGGCTTGAATCAGGGAGCGGCCCGGCCGCGGGCGGAATATGGCGCGCCGCGATTGTCGGAACCCCAGGCAGCCGCTATCATTCAATCCCTGCCATGTGCGGCTCCGGCGGGCGCGCCAGCGCCACGCGGACGCAGTGGGATTCACATTCTGATTAGCGAGAGGTGGCGGTGCCCACAATCGCCCAGCTCGTCCGCAAGGGACGGCAGGCCAAGGTGACAAAGACCAAGACCCCCGCCCTGAAGGGCGCGCCCCAGCGGCGGGGGGTGTGCACCCGCGTCTACACGACCACCCCCAAGAAGCCGAACTCGGCGCTGCGCAAGGTGGCCCGTGTGCGCCTGTCCTCGGGCGTCGAGATCACGGCCTACATCCCCGGCGTGGGCCACAACCTGCAGGAGCACTCCATCGTCCTCGTCCGCGGGGGCCGGGTGAAGGACCTGCCCGGTGTCCGTTACAAGGTCGTCCGCGGAGCGCTCGACACCTCGGGCGTGCACGAGCGCAGCCAGGCCCGTAGCCGCTACGGCGCCAAGAAGGAGTCCTAGGCATGCCCCGTAACGGACCCGCCACCCGGCGCGAGCTCGCGCCGGACCCCGTCTACCGCTCCGTCCTGGTCACCCAGTTCGTCAACAAGATCCTGTCCCGGGGCAAGCGCACGCTGGCCGAGCGCATCGTCTACAACGCCCTCGAGCAGGTGCAGGAGAAGTCGGGCGGCGACCCGGTGGCCGCGCTCAAGCGTGCCGTGGAGAACACCCGGCCCGAGGTCGAGGTGAAGTCACCGCGCGTCGGTGGGGCGACCTACCAGGTGCCGGTCGAGGTGCGCCCCCGCCGGGCCACCACCCTCGCCATCCGCTGGCTGACCACGTACTCGCGCCAGCGTCGGGAGAAGACCATGGCCGAGCGCCTGGCCAACGAGATCCTCGACGCGTCCAACAACATCGGTGCTTCGGTGAAGCGCCGTGAGGACATGCACAAGATGGCCGAGTCCAACCGCGCCTTCGCCCACTACCGCT
>CAVWKX010000026.1:0-103038 GCA_963755655.1 uncultured Acidimicrobiaceae bacterium | reverse complement strand
TCCGGTGTCCACGTGGAGCACCGGGAACGGGATCTTCGCGGGTTTGAACGCCTTGGAGGCCAGATGCAGGAGGACCGCCGAATCCTTCCCCCCACTGAAGAGCAGGACCGGGCGCTCCGATTCGGCGGCCACCTCGCGGATGATGAAGATGGCCAGCGACTCCAGGAGGTCGAGGTGGCCGAGGGGGTGTTCCACCGGCCTGACCAGGGCGGTCACCGATCCGCCGCTCCCGACCGCGGCAGAGCCCGCAGCGGTGGGGTCCTGGGGGGAACCGAAGGCGGCAGCGGAGTCCATGGAGCCTCTCAAATCATGACCATTTTGGTCATGTATACTAAAGCCTGCATTCGGACGGGCGTCAAGCTCCGGCAGAGGGCCCCCGAAAGGCCCGTTTGCCCTGTGAAGAAGGTGAGGGATCTGTGGCCGAGACCAACGTGAGTGACCTGCAGTTGACCGCTGAGGACCTCGCCGCGGTCAATGACGGTTTCGAAGCCGCTCCTGCCAGCGCCGTCATCAGGTGGGCGATCGAATCCTTCGGGGACTCCCTGGTGCTGGCCGCGTCGTTCGAGGACGTTGTGCTGATCGACCTTGTCACCAAGGCTGCGCCGGCAGTCGAAGTCGTCTTCTTGGACACAGAGGCACACTTTCCCGAGACGTTGTCCTTCGTCGACGATATGCGGGAGCGCTACGGGCTCAATCTCACGGTGACGAAGCCCGGGCCCGAGGCCGCCGCCTACCCCTGCGGTTCCGATCAGTGCTGCCAGTTCCGCAAGGTGGAGCCGTTGCGGCGAGCCCTGGCCGGAAAGCGCGCCTGGTTGACGTCGCTCAAGCGGTCGGATGGCCCTACCCGCGCCGATGCGCCGATCGTCAGCTGGGACGCCGGGTTCGGGCTGGTGAAGGTCAATCCGCTCGCGACCTGGACCGAAGAGGACATCTCGTCCTACCTCTCGGATCACGAGCTTCCGGTTCACCCGCTCACTCTCCGCGGGTACCGCTCCATCGGCTGTGCGCCGACGACGCGTCCTGTGGTCGAAGGCGAAGACGCGCGTGCCGGTCGCTGGGCCGGGGCCGACAAGTCCGAGTGCGGCCTGCACGTCTAGTGCCTCGTGACCTCGACAATCCCTACGGGATGGAGTTCCGCGGTCGTCGGGACCGCGGGCTCAAGTTCATCAAGCCCTACCGCAACATCGGCGAGCTCAACCCCGTCGAGCAGCTGAAACTGTCGCGGCACCCCTTCGAGGTCGCCCAGGCGATCATCGACACCTATTCGAAGCAGGGCGTCGACTCCATCAACAAGGTGCCCGGAGAGCTCGAGCGCTTTAAATGGGTCGGGATGTACCCCCAGCGCCAGGGTGGCGATGCGTTCATGATGCGGATCAAGGTCCCAGGCGGCGTCATGACGGCGGCCCAGGTCCGGGAGATCGGTGTGGCGGCCGATGCGTTCGCCGAGGGACCCGACGACAGCCCTGTCTTCGGGAACCGCTATGCGGACCTCACGACGAGGCAGGACATTCAGCTCCACTGGATCCGCATCGCCGACGTCCCGCGCATTTGGCAGCGTTTCTGGGATGTCGGCCTGACCACGGTCCAAGCGTGTGGCGACTCCGCACGCAACGTGTGCTCGTGCCCCGTCTCGGGCATCGACGAGAAGGAAGTCGTCGCCGCACTGCCCGTGGCCGAGGCCATTTCCGCGTTCTTCACGGGCAACCGTGAGTACGCCAACCTGCCGCGCAAGTTCAAGATCGCCGTCACGGGCTGCACGGAGGACTGCGCTCGGGTCGAGATCAACGACATCGGCCTGTGGCCGGCCGAACAGGCAGACGGCACCGTCGGGTTCAACGTGCTGATCGGCGGGGGTCTCTCCGACGGTGAGCGCATGGCGTCGGACATCGACGTCTTCATACGGCCCGATCAGGCCGTCGAGCTCAGCCGGGGCGTGGCGCAGCTCTTCGGGGAGCTGGGGAACCGGGAGAACCGTGGCCTGGCCCGCATGCGCTACCTGGCCCAGGAGCTCGGTCCCGAAGGTTTCCGGGCCGCCCTGGACGAGCGCACCACATTCGCGCTGGAGCCGGCTGGGCGTGAGCTGACGACGGCGTTCCGCGGCGACCATGTCGGCGTGCACCCCCAGAAGCAACCCGGCCTTCTGTACGTCGGCTGCTCGGTCCCGGTGGGCCGGATGCACGGGATCGAACTGATTGAGCTGGCGCGTCTGGCCGAGAGCTACGGCGACGGCGGCGTGCGGATCGGCACGGATCAGAACTTCATTGTCTCCGGCGTTCCCGAGGAGCGACTCGACGACCTGCTGGCCGAGCCCCTGATGCAGACGTATTCACCATTCCCCGGTCCATTCGAGCGTGGTGTCGTCGCCTGCACGGGGTCGGAATTCTGTCGCTTCGCCGTGGTGGAGACGAAGGAACGGGCCGTGAAGTGGGCACGGACATTGGACGCGCAGTTGTCATCGGGCGACGGGGGAGGGAGCGAGCGCGACGACGGCGGCGTCATCCGCATGCACTTTTCGGGCTGCTCGGCCTCATGTGCCCAACCACAGATCGCCGACATCGGCTTCCGGGGTGACATCGCGCATATCGGCGAGCACATCGAGGAGGCTGTTGACATCGGTCTGGGTGGTTCGCTCGGGCCCGACGCGGCCTTCATCGACTGGGTCGAGGGCGCCATGCCCGTCGATCGGGTGCCGGACGCGCTGCTCCGGGTGGTCACGCGCTACCGCGAGGAACGCCGAGCCGGCGAGTCGTTCCACGTCTGGGCGCGCCGGACCAGCGCCGACCAGCTGCGTTCGACACTGGTTGGTGCGGCCGAGTCGGTGACATCGTGAAGCGCTACCGCATCAGGGAGCAGATGAACGGGATCACCGAGCCCCCGGGCAAGGTCTGGTTCTGGGAGCTCGAGGCGGGTGTGATCCATGCTGAGCGCTGCATCCAGTGCGGCACCTGTGTCGCCGTCTGCCCTTCGAACTCCATCGGCGTGAACGAGGACACGGACTTGCCGGAGCTGGTCAAGATGTGCACGGGCTGTTCGCTGTGCTGGGACTTCTGCCCGCGGCGGGCTTCGCTACGAGGCATTGTGGCCGCCCTCGGCAGGGGTGAGCGGAGAAGAGGCCCAGGTGCAGCCCGCCCAGGTCCGTTCCGACTCGTCGGACACGTATTGGAAGATCAGCGGCGGCCCGCCCGCCGAGGGCCTCGGCGCCGTCGTCGATTCCTATGCGGTCAGAGCAGGTGCGGAAATCGACGACGCGCAGGACGGCGGTGCGGTCAGCGCCCTGCTGATCGGCCTGTTGGCCGCCGGAGAGATCGACGGCGCGCTCGTGTCCAAGCCAAGTGCGGATCCCGACGAGCAGTGGAAGGGCGTCGCGACCATTGCCACGACCGCGGCCGAGATCAAGGCGGCTTCGGGCAGCTTCTACAACCAGACGATGGCGTTGGCCGAACTCGACCTGTCGGGGTACGCGCTGCCGCCGAAGCCCCGCATCGCAGTCGTCGGCACCCCATGCGAGGTGCAGGGACTGCGCGCCATGCAGGCCAGGCGGTGGCCCACGGGCGCGCACCGAGTCGATGCGGTGGTGCTGACGATCGCTCTCATGTGCACGAAGAATTTCGACTACGAGGCCCTCACGTTGCGGGAGCTCCGCGACAAGCGGGGCGTCGATCTGGACCGGGTGTCGAAAATGGATGTCATCCGTGGTCGCATGATCGTCGAGTACCGCGACGGGGAGTTGGCGGTCGACGAGCCTGTCAAGGACTTCCATGGTGCGGCGCTCAAGGGCTGTGACGAGTGTGCCGATTTCCTCGGTCGCTCGGCTGACATTTCGGTGGGCAGCGTCGGCTCCATGAACGGCTGGACGAGCGTGATCATCCGGACCGAGCGGGGTCGCCTCGCTTTCCAGGCAGCCCGGGCCAAGTTGGATGTGCGTGGGCTGGACGACCCGGCGGCGCTCCTGCGGCTGGACGCGCTCGACAAGAAGATCGCCGGCCGTACGCTGCAGCGCAAGCTCGACCCGGATGCGCCGCTCTTCATCGACTTCGACGAGCACGTGCGTACCTATGAGGGCTCCGACCGCCAGCCCGTCTACATCAGACATTGACCATCCCTGCTGTGCCGGTGCTGCATGTTCCTGACGAGCCCACGGTCCGGGCCGAGGGCTGGTTGGCGGCCGTCCTCGACGGTGCGGAGCTCGCCAGCGTCCTCGCCGACGAGAAGGACGGGGTGACGGCCTGGTTCTGGAGCCGCTGGCGCTCGCTCGCCTCGAGTGGCCTGAACGAGGAGGGCCTCGGGCAGATCGTGCTGGGGTACCGGCGCGAGCTCTGGCTCTGGCTGGCCGGAGAGCGGACATGGGCGCAGTGCTGTTCGGGCCTCATCGGTCGCATCAACCGGCGTCTCGCGGGCGGTGGCGACGGCACCGACGGGGTGAGCGTACCGGGGCCACCTGCGGCCATCGCATTGCATGGCGTCACCGTGCAACGCGAAGGGGTGCCGGTCTTACGGGAGGTCGACTGGCGGGTCGGCGTCGGAGACCGATGGGTGATTCTCGGCCCGAACGGCTCGGGCAAGACGACATTGCTGCAGGTGGCCGGCGCCAGATTGTGGCCGACGGCCGGAACGGTGGAGATCCTCGGAGCCCGGCTCGGAGCAGTCGATGTCCGGACCTTGCGTCCGCGTGTTGCTCTGGTCAGTGGCGCGGTGACCCGGCAGCTCCGCGCCGACCTGGCGGCGCGTGACGTCGTCGTCAGTGGCCGCCATGGGGCGCTCGAGACGTGGTGGAACCGCTACACCGAAGAGGACTGGGAGAAAGCGGATGCGCTCCTGGCCCTCGGTGGCGTGGGCGACCTCGGTTATCGCCCGTTCGGGGTGATCTCGGAGGGCGAGCGCCAGCAGGTGCTCCTGGCCAGGGCGCTCATGAGCGACCCGGAGCTGCTGCTCTTGGACGAGCCATTTGCCGGTCTCGACCTGGGAGCCCGCGAGCGATTGTTGGTCCGACTGACAACTCTCGCCGCCGACCCTGGCAGCCCGCCGATCGTCCTCGTGACGCACCACTGTGAGGAGATCCCTCCCGGATTCACCCACGGCGGCCTGGTCTCCGAGGGTCGACTGGTGGCGTCGGGTCCGCTGCCCGAAGTCGTGACCTCTGCGCGCGTGTCGGCCTGCTTCGGCGTAGCGGTCACCGTCGGCTGTACCGATGGGCGTTGGTGGAGCCGCGCCGTCTGACCGGAGCGCGAGCTCGGTGAACGGAACGCCAAGAAAGAGGGCCTTGATTCGGCGGGTCGCTGAGGGTACAAACAACGCGTCAGGAGAATTGCCGACGAGGTCGGCGCTGTGGCATTTCCCCACCATCCACCATTTGTAAACGCTTGCTCACTAGGGTTTTTACCTAGCGCGAAGGTAGGTCGTCGGGGAGTGACGATTGTGATCCTGCTGGTTCTTGTAGTGCTTCTCTGGGTGGCGGTGCTTGCCCCGAGCGCTTGGCGGCGGTTTGGTGAGCGTCAAGGGGTCGGGTCCATCGACCATTTCCACCATCAATTGCAGCTGCTCGAGCATGCCGGACCCAAGACCGTGGCTCCGGCCTACCGGTTGCACACCGCATGGCCAGGTGATGGGTCCAGCGAAGCGTCTGCGGATCTGCCAATGGATTCGTCGCGGCCGAAGTTGGTGCTTCTGCGACCGACGGAGGACGCGTCGGCCGCTGACGTCGACGGCGACGACGGCGCGCACTACGAGCGGGTCGGCGTGCTCGACCGGCCCGAGCCGGTGTGCCTGCCCGAAGTAAGCGTGGCGTCGTCGTCGTTTCGCCGCGATCAAGCCCGTCGGCGCTGCACCATGTTCTTGCGCTGCCTGGGCGGAGTAGCGATCTCGACCGCGCTGATCGGAGTGTTCCCCGGCATGCACCTGGCCTGGGTGTTCACCGGCATTACCGGTCTGGCCGCGCTGGGACTGGTCGGTTTGATGGCGTACGCCAGGGAGCTCGAGGCCGAGCAGGCCCGCCGCCACTCCCGGCGTGCGCCGATCGAGGCCGCACCGCGGGCCGGCGACCCGGCGACCGCCGGCTACCCGGGTGCCTGGGACGACGACGACGACTTCGAGGTACCCCGGGCCGTATCCCGCTGACCAGCGAGCGGTCACGGCCCGAGCGACCCGGCAAGAACCCTCCAAGAAGGCTCCGGAAGCCCGACTAATCTGGGACTTGCCGGGGGTGTAGCTCAGCTGGCAGAGCGCTACGTTCGCAATGTAGAGGCCGTGGGTTCGAATCCCATCACCTCCACTAAAGGCCCAGGTTAACGGGCTTGGAAGTGGGGTCCCCGTAAAGTTACCAAGCACTGTTGATCGCTACGTGATTGGACGGTAGAGGTCGAAGACGTGAGTTGGTCGACCTGGTGCCCAGTAGCGGCACAATCGACGTGGCACCCACGTCTGCGCGACGAGAGGGCCATCTATGGTTCAGCCCGCTGATGATGTGTCCATGTTGCCTTCGGAAGTCGGTCCGAGATGTTCATTCCTCCGTTCGCGAGCGCTTCTGTGTCGAGGTGACCTTGGTGGGCGTTGACCAGCGAGGTGACGATGGATTAACCGAGCCCGACGCCTTGGCCGTTGCTGATTCGTTCGTCGAGGCGGGTGAAAGGCTCGAACAAAGACGTCACCGCCGACTCAGGCACGAGTGGCCCGCTGTTGGTGACGGTGATGTACGAAGTGTCGTCGTCGGAGCCCGTCACGACTCTTACCGAACCTCCGGTGAGGTTGTAGTGGACGGCGTTGTCGACCAGGTTGGCGACGAGGTGCTCGAGCAGGACCCGGTCGCCGAGGGTGGGGCTGGGTGACAGGTCTGCGTCGATGACAATGTTCGACTCTCTTGAGGGAGTGTCGGCCTGGTCTATTGCGTCTTGGGCGGCGGCTTCCAGGTCGACGAGCTCGTAGGCAGTCAGGCCCCGATCTGATCGAGCCAAGGTGAGGAGCCGTCGATCATCGCCTCTGATTGATCGTCAACGCGCTGAGCACCTTCGGGATGATGCTCATCCTCACCTACCAGCTCCAGTCGGTCTTGGGCTACTCGGCGCTGACGACGGGTCTCGCCCTGGTCCCCTTCGCTCCGGTGCCGCGCTCGGCTCGGCGTTCGTGGCGCCAAGGCTGATGCGCCGAGTACCGCCCCGTTGGCTCATCACCGCCGCTGTCGTGGTCGAAGCGGCAGGTCTCGTCCCGCTCATCTGGCTCAATCCTCACAGCGGCTACGTGCCGCTGGTTCTGGCCGCCACCCTGATCGAGGGGATCGGCACCGGCCTGGCTGGGCCGACCACGCTCAACACTGCCCTACGAGGCGTGCTCTCGGTCGATGCCGGAGCGGCCGGGCGGCGACCAGCGCGGCCGGTCAGCTGGGCGCGTCAGTGGGTGCCGCTCTGTTCAACACCATCGCCGCCACCGTCACCGCCGGCCACCTCGTCGCCCATCCCGCCACAAGCATCTTCGCCGCTGAGGTGCTCGGCTTCAACGTGGCCATGGTCTGGGGCGTGCTCGTGCTCCTGGCCGCGGCGATCCCAGATCGTGTGTTCGTGAACGCCCCCAGTCCCGGTGGCAAGGCCCAGATGAGCGGCTCTTGACGCACCCCTACCAGCAGCCAATGAGGCGTTTCCGTATCACGTATCTGATTCCTTCTAAGAAAGATTTGCGTAATACGCATCAACAGCGTATAGTGAAGCCATGACCTACGCACCAGCAACTCCGGGTCCGCCGCCCATGCGGCGGCGGGACTGGCAGAAGGAGCAGACCCGCCTCGATCTGGCGCTCGCCGCGTTCGAGCTGGCCAAGGCAGAGGGCCTGGCCCAGGTCAGGGTCCCCCAGATCGCCGAGGTCGTCGGGGTGTCGACCCGGACGTTCAACAACTACTTCTCGAGCAAAGAGGCTGCGATCGTCTGGCCGACCACCCTGCGAGGCGCTCGCCTGGCCGCTGATCTAGCCGAGCGACCCGCCGGGGAGCCGCTCGCGGACGCCCTGGTCGAGGTTGTCGCCGGGCTGTATGGGCCCGCCGGCCAAGAAGGACTGCCCGACGGGTGGCTGGACGGCTTCCGCGCCCTAGTGGCCGCCGAGCCGGCGCTCCACGGCGAGTATCTCAAAGCCCAAACCGCTGGCGAGCGGGAAATGGCGCAGACGATCGCCGCTCGCACCGGTGCTGCTGAGGCCGACCTCGAACCCCTGCTCTTGGCCGGCGTGGTCGGCGCGGCGGAACGGGCCGCTGTCCTGCATTGGATCCGCCAAGTCGGACCGTCCACCCCGTTGGTCGAGGTCGTGCGGGCCGCACTCGCCATGGCCCTGCGAGGCATAGCCGCCGCCGCCACCACCTTGTCTTGATCACCACCTAACCATCACAACCAGAAAGGAACCCTGCCATGTTGTTTCTCTTCCGAGGTCACAACGGTCCACTCGTCCGTGCCATCTTCGGTGCCGTGCTGCTCGTCGTCGGCATCGTCGTCCACGGCGGGGCGATCCTCGTCGGCATCGGCGCAGTGCTGCTCGTCTGGGGCGGGATCGGAGCTCTCAGTGCCCAGCGGGCCGGCCGCCGGGGCCATGTCAGCAGCGGGGGTCCGATGTCGTGAGCGCCATCGTCGTCGACCAGCTGACCAAGCACTTCGGGGACTTCGCGGCCGTCGACGGTGTGACCTTCGAGGTGCCAGAGGGACAGCTCGTGGCTGTCCTCGGGCCGAACGGTGCCGGCAAGACCACCACCTTGGAAATGCTCGAAGGCTTCTTGGCTCCCACCAGCGGTACCGCACGGGTCCTCGACGTCGACCCGCACCGAGGTGACCGCCGGTGGCGGGCCCGGATCGGCCTGGTGCTCCAGTCGACCAGCCTCGACGCCGAACTCACCGTCCGCGACACCCTGACCGTATTCGCCGGGCTCTACCCGTCGCCGCGGCCCGTCGACGAGATCCTCGACCTAGTGGACCTGGTCGATGACGCCGAGACCCGCGTCGGCGTCCTGTCCGGAGGTCAACGGCGCCGGGTCGATGTCGCGATCGGCATCATCGGTCGGCCCGACGTCCTGTTCCTCGATGAGCCGACCACCGGCCTCGATCCCGAAGCGCGCCGGCGGGCTTGGATCGCGGTGGAGAACCTGACCACCACTGGCACCACGGTGGTGCTTACCACGCACTACATCGACGAGGCCGACTACCTCGCCAACCGGCTCATCCTCCTGGCCGGCGGAAAGGTCATCGCCGACACCACTCCTGATGGACTTCGCGCCCAGGGCGGACCAGCCACCATCCGCTACCACCTCCCCGACGGCGCATCCCTCGACGACTTGCCCGCCTCGCTCGCCCCTCAAGTGGATCCCACCAGTCGCTGCTTGGTGGTCCGGGCCGACGACTCGATCGGGCCGCTGCGCGACTTACTCGGCTGGGCGGACCAGTACAACCTCGACCTCTCCGGCCTCGAAGTCGGACCGCCCAGCCTCGAAGACGCCTACTTGGCCGCAATCGGCCAACCGATTCCGGAAGGAACCCTCTCATGACCGACACCGTCCGCCCCGCTCCGTCGCGGATGCCGAGCATCGGCCGGCTCCTCGCCGCCCAAATCGGCTACCAGGCCCGCCTGCTGGCCAGCGGTCGTGCGATCACCATCGGCATCGGGTTCCCGATCATCCTGCTCATCGCATCGCATCAAAGCCACACGCACACCACCGACGCCGACGTCGCCCAATACGCGGTCTTTGGTCTGACCCTCACCGCCTGGAACACCTACGGCGTGCGTCTGGTCGCCGCCCGAGAAGGCGGCATCTTGAAGCGCTGGTGGGCCACGCCGCTCCCGCGGTGGTGCTACTTCCTTGGCCGCATCCTCGCCACGGTCGTCGTGGCCACTGTCGCCGGAGCCGCCACGGTCGCAGCCGGAGTCCTTCTCTACAACACCCATCTCACCGTCAGTGGCGCTCTCGGCGCGCTGGTCGCCTTCGTGCTCGGGTCCTTCGCCTGGGCCGCCGCCGCCACCGCGCTCACCGCTGTCATACCCACGCTCGAAGCAGCCGCGCCGACCTTCCTGGTCACCTATTTCCCCGTCATCATCATTTCGGGGGTCTTCGGTGCCATCAGCGAACCACACTGGCTGTCCACCATCGCCAGCTATCTCCCCGCCCAACCCCTCGCACAAGCCGTCGGTGTCGCCCTCGGGCACACCGCCGGCCACGCCTGGCTGCCTGTGCGCGACCTCGTGGTACTCGCAGCTTGGGCTATCGGCGGGATGGCTATCGCCGCCGTCACCTTTCGCTGGGAGCCCCACCGGCCCACCCAGCGACGCCCGGCCCGGCCCTCACGGCAGACCAGGCCCGCCGACCCCGGCACATGGAGCAGCCGCAGCGACAGCAGTGCCTCGACGGCGGCCACCACCACACCCATGCCGTTCGGGGCGGCCACGTCGAGCCATGCCTGACCACTGGTCCGACTCCCAGCCGGTGGTGCGCCTGTTGGCCGGACGCTGGACCCTGGCGGTCCTCGGCGAACTCGCCCACGGGGGCCGCCGCTACCAAGACCTCCGCTGCGCGCTGCGGCCGCATCTCGCACACAAACTGCTCACCGATACCCTCCGGCGGGCCGAGCGCGACGGGCTCGTCGCCCGCCACGTCGACCGCTCCCGGGTGAGACCGCCACCTTCTACGAACGCACCGACCTCGCCTGCTCCCTCGAGGACTCCCTTCGGACGCTCGCCTGTTGGAGCGAGCACAACTGGGCCGACGTGGAACGCGCCCGACGGAGCTGGGACGAGCGAACGGTCAATGAACACTGAGGACACCACACAGATCGTTACGTAACCCAGCTCTCCATTCGGTGCCTCGGAGCACCGGCGCGGAAGCGGACTCCCGTTGCAGTGCTGGCCGTCGCTCAGCTGTCTATGGACCGCCCGGTCACGGACTCGCTGACCCGACGGGTATACCGCCTAGCAACCAAAACGGCGTCCGAAGAGGAAGTGCACACGTGATCTTCCTCTGCCGCAAACTGGTCGAGCTCTTTCGCCGACGAAAGCAACGATGAGCGCCGGCGCCGGGGCGACACCAGGCGTGGCACGCAACCCGATCGCAATCGATGGGACGATTAACCAAGTCGGTGCCATCGTCGCCGCGCTCGGCGTGGTGTATGTCATTGAGCCACTGCTCAGCGTCATGCCCGGCGTCAATAGCGCCGTGCAGCGCTTCGGGCTCGGCGGCCTCACTAGCGGTGCGTCTGGCACCACCGGATTCCCGTCTAATACACATATCCTCGGACAAGTCCCCGCCGGCCTAGTGCTCGGGTCCTACGCGCTCGCTGTCGTGATCGTCGGTGCGTATTTCTTTCGGCGACGCGATCTCGTCGCCTGACTGTTTCGGGGCCGAGACGAAACGGTGGGCCGAGACGGTCGTGCATCATCGTCGGCTTCAGCGGGAGTTCGACAGCCAACTCTGAGGCCTTGCCATACCTCTGGCAGCGGCACGGCCGTCTCCGTACGTACTAGTCGATCAGTATGCGGAGAGAACAAATGAGTAGCAACCCGCCGCGCTCAGCTCCGACCGTATGGTGGCAGCTCAACGGTTGGTTCGGAGTATGCGGGAAAGCGAATCGTGATGGTCAGGCCGCCTTCGGATCGAGGACGGACGTCAAGATCCGCTCCGTGGGCTTCGGCGATGTCGGCGACGATGGACAGGCCGAGACCGAGTCCGTTCGGGCTGGCGGTCCGGTCCGGGGTGCCGCGTTGGAAGGGCTGAAGCAGACGGCTGACCTGGTCTGGCGCTACGGGGGGTCCGGTGTTGGTCACGGTGAGCGTCGCTTCGGTGGCATTGGTGGCGAGCGTGACCTGGACGCGTCCACCGGTGATGTTGTGACGGATGGCGTTGTCGACCAGATTCGACGCCAGCTGGTAGAGGAGGCGGCCGTCGCCAGGCACGGTGGCCTCGCCGAGGGAGGCGTCGACGTGGAGTCCCCTGGTGGCCGCAGACGGCTCGTGGGCGTGGAGGACCTCGGTGGTCACGGCGGTGAGGTCGACAGGGTCCTTGCGGTCGAGACCTCGCTGGCTGCGGGCCAGGGTGAGCAGGGCGTCGATCAGCCGCTCCTGTTCCCGGCCCCCTTCGAGGACCTCTACGCAGACGGCGCGCAAGGAGTCGAGGGTGATGTTCGGATCGGCGAGGGCGACTTGGAGCATGGCCCGATCCACTGTCAAGGGGGTGCGGAGTTCGTGGGAGGCGTTGGCGACGAAGCGACGCTGCGAGTCGAACGCCCGTTCCAGCCGTCCGAGGAGTCCGTCGATGGTGTCGCCCAGCTCGGTGAGCTCGTCTCGGGGACCTGGCAGGGCCAGACGCTGATGGAGGTCGTGCTCGGAGATGGTCTGCGTGGTGTCGGTGATGGTCCGTAGCGGCCGCAGGACCCGACCGGCCAGGAGCCAGCCGAGCAGGACGGTTATCCCGATCATGACGACGATGGTGATGCACGAACCGAGGAGGAACTCGTGGAAGTCGAGACTGAGGGAGCCGATGCGCATGCCATCTGGAGGGGTAACCGTTGTCCCTCCAGATCCGCCGGATGGGACGACGATGGTCTTGCCGTGTCCGTGTATCTGGGTGACGGGTGCCTGAGCGACGGATCGTGACGACAAGATGGTCACGACGAAGGTGATGACGACGAGCGCGACGCCCAACGGGAGGAAGAGCGCGCCGTAGAGCGCGGTGAGGCGAAGGCGCACGGTCCGTTTGGGCAGGTGGGGTCGGAAGGCCAGATCGCGGAGCCGACCGCGCCGCATCACGGCTCAGGCTCCGATCCGGTAACCGGACTTGGCGACGGTCTCGATGATCGGCGGGTTGCCCAGCTTGGCTCGCAGGCGGCTGATGGTGGTTTTTACAGCCTGGCTGAAGGGGTCAGCGTCCTCGTCCCACACCCCTTCCAAGAGTTGTTCGCTCGACACCACGGCGCCTTGAGCTCCCAGGAGGATTTCTAAGACGGCGAACTCCTTCGGGTTGAGGGACAGGCGGGCACCGGCCCTGGTGGCCACCCTCTCAGAGGGATCAAGCGTGAGGTCCCCGCAGACCAGCGTCGGTGGGAGCGCCCCCCCAGGGCGACGAACGAGTGCCCTGATGCGGGCCACCAATTCGGAGAACTCGAACGGCTTGGGCAGGTAGTCGTCCGCTCCCAGGCCGAGCCCTTCGACGCGATCCTCGACCGCGCCCGCCGCGGTGAGCATCAAGACCCGGCTCTGCGCGCCCTCGGCCACCAAGGCCCGACAGATGTCGTCGCCGTGCACGCCGGGGAGATCGCGGTCGAGTACCACGATGTCGTAGGGGGTGGTGGCGACGCGGTCGAGGGCGTCGCGGCCGTCGAAGACGACATCGACGGCCATCCCGGCCTGGCGCAGGCCAGCCGCCACGGTCATTGCCAGTTTGGCGTGATCTTCGACCACCAGCACCCTCACAGCCAATCCTCCTACCACCTGTGGTGGTCCAACTGGGACCGGCCCGAGCGGTTCTGGTTTCCAAGGATGACCGATGGATGGTTGCAAAAAGGTTACTTAGTTACCGGCTTGCATCCGCTGCAGGCGTACAACGTCGCCATGAACGTTCCAGCTAACCAAGAATTCGGGGAATCGATGGCACGGGCGCGGCGGGCGCCAGTTCCGCGGCAAGGGCGAACCCGGCTCCGTCGGGCTGGCCTCGTCGCAGTGGTTTTCCTGGGTATCGGGGTGCTGGCGGCGGCCTGCGGGGGTGGAACTCCCAGTCAGGCTGTTGTCAGTGTGGGAAAGACGGCCACCACGACCGGGCCATCAGCGGGACCGAGCGGCAGCAGCGCCAGCGTCGAAAACGCTCTCCTCGCCTACGTCGCCTGTATGCGCACCCACGGCGAACCGAAGATGCCCGATCTCACCATCAGCGGAGGGGAAGTGCATATCTCGGCAACTCCGGGCTCGGGATTCAATCCGAGCACTCCCCAGTACATTGCTGCGAACAATGAATGTAAGCACCTTCTGCCGAAAACGGGCGACACCCCAGCACCGGCGCCTTCCCGCCCGGCTGGCGGTCCGGCGGCTGACTGCCTGACCGTGTCGCAGTGTTACGCCCCGCGGCAGTTCCTGGTGGCCTACGGCATCCAGCCGCTGCTCGATCGCGGGATCACCGGCCGCGGCGTCACAGTCGTGCTACCGGAGGAGGCCGAAACGGTGCCGGCGCGACCCGTGCCGATCACCGACATCGGCCAGTCGGTCACCGACATCCGGAAGGACCTGGCGGACTTCGACAGCCGGTTCGGACTGCCCCCGGTACACCTCCGGGAGAGCATGACCCTGGCCGGCTCGTTCGCCTCGCCGTGGTTGGCCGGCGTCGAGGAGGTAGAAGACACTGAGCTGGTCCACGCTGTGGCCCCGGACGCCACCATCCGTGAGCTCTTGGTCGACCCGGCGGACGTGAGCAGCCCGGCCAAGCTCGCCGCCACGTTCTCCACGTACGTGCGGACCGCGGTCAGCGACGGAGCGGTGATGTCCCAAAGCGGCATCGGCCAAGACTTCAACGTGGGTGAGAGCTCCTGGACCAGCGCAGAGTTGGCGACTATGAACTCAGCGCTCAAGTACGCCGCCGCCCGTCATCTCACCGTCGTCGTCGCGTCCGGAGACTACGGCGCCATCGGCAACGGCTCGTCCACGCCGCGCCGGGAAGTGAGCCTGCCCGCGTCGGATCCCTGGGCGCTCGCCGTCGGCGGCACGACGCTGACGGCGAACCCCACAACCGGCGCATACCAAAGCGAGACCACCTGGAACGTGCAGTCAGGGTCGCCGGACGGGTCTGGTGGCGGGTTCAGCCGTGTGTTCGCCCGCCCCAGTTATCAGAAGGGCATACCCGGCATCGGCGCTACCCGCGGCGTGCCCGACGTCGCCGGTGAGGGGACCGGTAGCAGCGGAATGGCCCTCGTGTTCAGCGCGCCGGGCGGCGGCGAGGTGCTCATCGGAGCTGGCGGCACGAGTGCAGCGGCGCCCTTCTGGGCCGGGTTGATCGCCCTGGCTGACCAGGAAGCCGGCCACGCTCTCGGCTTCGTCAACCCCGCCATCTACCGCGTCGCCGAGAGCCCGCAGTACCACCAGGCGTTCCACGACATCACCACAGGGAACAACACGGTCTCCCTCCATGGGACCACGATCACCGGATACCAGGCCGGCGCCGGCTGGGACCCCGTCACCGGCTGGGGGACTCCCGATGCCCAGATCCTCATCCCCCTGCTCGCCCAGTACGCCAGCCAGTGATGTTGTTGAGCGCTCATTAGCGACACGGTCCGGCGTTCCGTCGCCTGTCCGGCAACAGGCACTGCCACTGCGGGGTCGATAATGACCCGTTACTCGCCGAGCGTGATCGTTGTCCAGGTGGTGGGAGTGCCGTTTGGGCGTGACCTTACGTGACCCTATCGAGAGGAAGGAGGAGGGGTCATGAGGGAACCTGAGGGGATCGAAAGCCTCCGACCAGGAAGATCCTAGAAAACACCCTGGTCAAAAGGCCGCGACTTAGACATTCGCAATGTAGAGGCCGTGGGTTCGAATCCCATCACCCCCACCGAAGGCCCAGTTCAGAGGCCTGAAGTGGGATCCCCCAGAATTTCCTTTCGTACGGCGTGACCTTACGTGACCTTATCGACGGGGAAGCTCTGTGAAAGCTCAGCTGAGCGCTACGTAGAGCTCCGTAGAGCGCGCCGATCAGGTTCTGAATCTTCAGTTCGGTCGAAGGAGTTTCCGAGGAGGTCTGGGCCTTCCGCTCGAAGACGGGTATCGCCCAATTCTCATCTCCGACTTTGTGACGCCGATGGTCGTGAACTGGCCTGGTGAGCGCGAGCTCTTGCCGTCGACCGGGCGGTATCGGCACTAGCCGAACATTCACTCAATGATCATGGTTGCAGGCAAGTCGAATTGGGCGAACAGCTCGGGTTCGGCGAACAGCGAAATGCGGATGATGTGGGTCGAGGTCGTGGCGATCACCACGATGGCGAACGAGTGGTACGTGCCGTTCTCACCAAGGTGGTAAGCCGCGGAGGCCAACTGACCGTTGGCGTGCAATGGAATCATCCGCCAGTCGCCGGGATGGCCGATGGCCTGGGCCGCAATGAATGGCACGCATGTCGCTTTGCCAGAGAACCAGGTCGTTGTGCCGGTCATCTCGAGTACGGCATCGTCGACGAGGAGGCGCTCGATCTCCGCCATGTCCGACCGCTCAAACGCGGCCATGTAGCGATCGAGAACTAGGCGTGCCCTCTGGTCAGCGGGTTCGGCGAACTGGTCATCGGCAAGGGACTCCCGCTCCAGCCGTGCCCTTGCCCGCTGGAGCAGGCTCTTCATGGCCCCGACCGAGACGTCCAGTACTTCTGCCGCCTCCATCGCCGGCCGACCGAGGATGTCGCACAAGAAGAAGGCGGCCCGCTGGCGCGGGGTGAGGATCTGCGCCGCGGCAATGAGAGCGAGGCGGAGGGTCTCGCGAGCTACGGCCACTTCTGCGGGGTCAGCCCCCTCGTCCAAGGCCAGGCCGTCAGGAAGCGCCTCGATCCACGCAACGCCGACGGTTACGGAGTCGGTCGAGGCGTAGGGGTCGGTTGACGGTGGCCCGAGGCCTGATGGGAGCGAGCGCCGGGAGCGGCGATCGAGTGAGGTTAGGGAGACGTTGGTGGCGATCCGGTACAACCAGGTCCGTATGGACGATCGACCCTCGAACCGGTCGAACGCCCGCCAAGCCCGAACGTACGTGTCCTGGACAAGGTCCTGGGCTTCGTGGACCGAACCCGTCATCCGATAGCAATGGGCGAGCACTTCGCGCCGGTACGGCTCGGTCGCCTCCTCGAATCGGTCAAACGCCCCGCGGTCCATGGCCATGACTATGTTGACTCGATCCGGGCCAACAAGGAATCGGTCATCGTCGCGATTCTTTCGTGGCTCTCGACGAGTCGGTACGTATATGACCCCTATCGATCATCCGGTCCTCAATGACACCGTTCGCCGCATCGTCGACGGACCCCATCTAAGCATCCTGGCCACCACCGATCCTGATGGGAAACCTCAGACATCGGTGATCTTCATCAAACGGGAAGGGGAGTACATCCTCCTCAGCACCATTAAGGGTCGCCGCAAAACGACCAACATGGGCCGCGACCCTCGGGTGAACCTGCTTGTGCAGAGTCTCCCCGTGCTCGGTCCGAACTACGCCACCATCGCCGGCACGGTAGAACTCTTCGACGACCCCGACGGGTCGTTTCATCAAGAAATGTACGACATCCACATGGGAGGAGCCACTCCACCCCCCGAGCCGGGTGCGGTGCGAGTGATCGTACGCATCCATGCCCGAACGGTTTATCTCCCACCGGATAGGACACCGGTCCCGACGGAGTCAGAGCCGCAGACCAGCAGCCGGCACGGGGTCTAGCTGAACGTGTGATCTAGCCGGTTTCCCTGATTGACAGCATGCTGTCAATCAGATACAACAGTGTCCGTGCCACCCGCCATGAGTCCTGAAGAAACCTGGACCAAGTTCGCCATGAGCGTCTTCAAGGTCAACGGGTTCCTCATCCGGGCCGGTGAGGAAATCACGAATCCCATCGGCCAGAGCAGCGCTCGATGGCAGGTGCTGGGGAGGGCCTACGAGCCGACCACGGTGGCGAAGATCGCGCAGGACATCGGCCACGCTCGCCAGAGCGTCCAACGACAGGCTGACATCTTGGCCGCCGAAGGTTTGATTTCATACCAGGACAATCCGGCTGATCGGCGAGCCCGATTCCTGGCGCTGACATCTGATGGCGCAGAGGTGTTGTCGCAGATCTACCAACGGCAGGTCGAATGGTCACTCCGGATAATGACGGAACTGACCCCGAGCCAACTCGCACGCTTGGCCAATGCGCTTGAAGGCGTGGCGCAAGTCCTGGACAGCTCCTTCGATGTGGACGTCGAGAACGTTCCACGTTCGCGAGCCAAGCCGGCGAATCTCAAGAAGAAGCATCCTCAATGAAAGGAAGTTCCCAAATGGGTAGGTACGTCGTGCTGTACGAAGCACCCCTTGGTGTGGCCGAGCGATTCGCCCAGGCGACACCCGAAGAAGCGGCGGCAGGAGTACAGCTGTGGGTGGATTGGGCACAGAAGATCGGACCTGGATTGGTCGATCCCGGAAAGCCGCTTGGAAACGCAGTCAGAGTCTCCACCTGTGGTAGCGAACATACCGGTAGCAACATCATCGGAATGTCGATCTTGCAGGCAGAGTCCATGGATGGTGCTTTGTCAATGGTGAAAGACCATCACCATCTGCACTGGACGGAACACTGCGAAATTGTCGTTCTCGAAGAAATGCCCATTCCGGAGGACGCGAATCGGTAGATCGTGGTGGGAGTAGCAAGTCGCGCCTTTCGCTGAGCCTCTAGTGGTTGCAGGATGCATCAGCTATCTACGCTGGCCGCCGCCGACCCCAAAACGCCAGGAGTATCCATCGTGCCACCATCCACGCCAGCAGAGACCTCTGTGCTTAGGGCAAGCCTTGATGCTCAACGCCGCCATGTCGTCGGAATAATCGATGAGCTCGAGGAGGTCGACTTGCGGAGGTGCCTGGTCCCTTCGGGCTGGACGCCACTCGGACTGGTCCAGCACTTGACGTTGGACGTCGAGCGATTCTGGTTCTTGGCCGTGGTGGCCGGCGACCGGCGTGTGATCGCTGAGCTGGAGAGGGGTGACGATTCCTGGAGTGTCAGCGCAAGTGTGTCCGGCGCAGCGGTCTTCGAGAAGTACCTGGCCACAGCGGCAGCGGCAGATCAGATCATTTGCTCCGTTCCTCTCGATGCCAAACCGCTTTGGTGGCCCACTGAGCAGTTCGGCGACTGGCGACTCGAGTCCGTTCGAGAGATCGTGCTTCACGTCATTGAGGAGACCGCATGTCACGCCGGTCATCTGGATGTCATGCGAGAGCTCCTGGACGGCAAACAGTGGGTTGTTCAGTCCTAGGAGTGGCTCCGAACTATCGGATAAGAAAGTGGCGCGGCCCGCCCCCGGCAACGTTGCCGGTCACGGCAGTGGAGCTGCGGAGCTGTCGCCAACGCCATGTGGGTCGGTAAGGCTCTTCGGCTGCTCAAAGGTTGTGCGGACCGGGGCCTTGTTGGCCGAGTAGATCCTCGGGGTTCACCAGCTTGCACAGGCCCAGAGACAAGCATCCGCAGCCGATACAGCCACTCAGCCGATCCCGCAGATGTTGCAGCCCGATGATCCGCTGATCGAGGTCGTCCCGCCACGCAGCGGAGAGCCGCTCCCAATCCCTACGGGTTGGAGTGCGACCCTCCGGCAGACGGTCAAGAGCTTCTTTGATGCGCCGTAAGGGGATGTCCACAGCCTGGGAGGCGCGGATGAACGCCACTCTCCTGAGCACCTCTCGTGAGAACCGCCGCTGGTTCCCCGCGGTGCGGGTGCTCTGGATCAGCCCTTCGGCCTCGTAGAAATGAAGGGCCGAGACGCTCACGCCGCTGCGAGACGCCACCTGGCCCACCGTCAGCTGGGGCGAGGAGAGAGAAGTCCGAGACATTGTGTTGACCTCAACCTTACCTGAGGTCTTAACCTTCACCCATGACCTTCAATGACGCCGAAGTGCGCTTCCTGACCCGTCAGCCTCGTGGTCACCTGGCGACCTTGGGGCCGAACCGACTCCCTCAGGTCAAGCCTTTGGGCTTCACCTACAACCCGACACTTGGGACAATCGACATCGCTGGGTTCAACATGTCCGGCAGTGCGAAATACCACAACGTGCAGGAGAACCCGAACGTAGCCTTCGTCGTCGACGAGGTCACCGAAGACTCTATGGAGGGCGCCCACTTCCTCGAAGTCCGCGGCGTGGCCGAGACCACCGTCGGCACCCACGACCTACAGGGCCATCTTGCGCCCGAGATCATCAGGATCCATCCCCGGCGCATTCTCTCGTTCAACGTCGATCCTGATCACCCGGGATTCGCAGCCAGAGACGTCACGCCAGCCGATCTCAGCAACGCGGTGGCCTGACGTGCGCGCCGTCGAGGTGCCTCGTTTCGGTGGCCCCGATGTCCTCGAGCTGCGCGACCTGCCAGACCCCATCCCAGGGCCGGAGCAAGTCCTGGTCGCGGCCTCGGCCTGCGACGTCCTGTTCGTCGACACCATGATCCGTTCGGGTCGCGGAGCTGACTACTTCCCGTTCCGGCCGCCCTATGTGCCGGGCAATGGTATGGGTGGAACGATTGTCGCGCTCGGTGCCGGGGTCGAGACCAGTTGGCTCGACCGGCTCGTGGTGGCGCACACCGGGGGAGCGGGAGGCAGCGGAGGCTACGCGGAACTGGCATCAGTCGACGTAGGAGACTGCGCCCCAGTTCCCGACGGCATCGACCTCCTCGAGGCGACCGCCGTCCTCCACGATGGCACCACAGCACTGCGCGTCCTTGAGAAGACCGCACCGACGGCGGGGGAGTGGATTCTGATCCTCGGCGCTGCCGGGGGCATGGGATTGCTCCTGGTCCAACTTCTTGCCAGTCGCGGGGCCAAGGTCTTGGGTGCCGCCCGCGGATCGATCAAACGAGAAGTTGTCTCGGAGGCCGGGGCCGTGGCGGCAATCGACTACGGCGAACCCGGTTGGACCGATGCGCTGCTCGACGCCAGCAGCGGGCGCCGCCCGAGCGTCGTGCTTGACGGTGTCGGAGGAACGATCGGAGGGGAGGCGTTCGGGCTGATCGCTCACGGCGGGCGCTTCTCGGCGCATGGGACCCCGAGCGGCTCGTTTGCGAGGATCGAAAAGGCTGAGGCAGAGCGCCGTGATGTCACCGTTACGACCATCGCTGATCTTCAATACGGCGAGGGCGACCGGTCACGGCTCCTCGCTGCCATTCTCTCCGAGATCGACGCCGGGCGAGCGACCCCTCTCGTTGGCCAGACCTTCTCGCTGGCTGAGGCAGCCAAGGCACATCTGGCAATTGAGTCAAGGGAGACCATCGCCAAGACACTGCTTCTGTCACCTTGACGGTGGGTTTTGAGTGTCAACGAGGAGCGTCGACGGCCCTTTTGAGAGAATGACCCGAAGATTGCCCGAAGGTCCGTGGGATCCCACGAAAATCCCGTGCGTCCAGCAGCTCGGGGCGCCGTGACTGCAAAGGAGCAGTCATGACCTAACCGAGCGACAAGCTCACGACGACCAGCCGGTGCAAGTCCGGTCCGGGGAGACGCCAAGGTCCCCGGTAGTGAAACCCCCGGGGTCGGCCGAAATGCCGGGTCCGAAGCGGGGTGGAGCAACTTGGCGGTCCGCAACATCAAGTGAAGCTTGCAGCGTCGTTATGTGGCCTGCGAAAGCAGGGGAAAGGGAGAGCCGAGCTCATGGGATTTGGGCGAAGGCCACGGACAGCACCCCAGATCTTGGAGCGGGTGCTCACGAACTCCCCGGCGCATGGAGCGTGGAACGTCAAGAAGGCTGTCGTGGGAACTGGAGAGGCCCTCCTCGGCCCACGTCCTGCGGGGATGTGGAGTGCGTCTGTCTATAACCGGCGAACCCGGGAAGTGACAGGCAGCCGAGAGGGAGTCGGAGGGGGTCGTAGTAGTGATGACGGGCGGGACAACATAACCCGCCCCGAGCGAAGGACCCCTGCTTCACCGATGCACGTAGAGGAAGAGACGGAGTAGGCCAGTGTCAAAGCGACTAGATCAGCCGACCGGCGCCGATGAAGGCGTCAGTAATCTCCAAGCCCTCCAACGTGTGCTCTACCGCAGTGCCAAGCAGGATCCAACACGGCGATTCCACGCCCTCTACGACAAGCTCACCCGCAGTGATGTGATGTGGCAGGCGTGGGTCAACGTGGCCACCAACCACGGTGCGCCCGGCATCGACGGGGTCTCAATCGACTCGGTCGAAGCCGGGGGGACACAAGGGGTCAGATCCTTCCTCGACACCCTCGCCGCAGAGGTGAAGGCACAGAGTTATCGCCCTCAACCTCTGCGACGGGTGAATATCCCGAAGGCCGGCAAACCTGGGGAAACCAGGCCGCTCGGCATACCCAGCCTCCGTGACCGGGTGCTCATGAGTGCGGCCAAGCTGGTCCTCGAACCAATCTTCGAGGCCGACTTCAGCCCGGCCAGCTTCGGTTTCCGACCGAAGCGGTCTGCCCATGACGCACTCGAGGTCATTCGCCAGAGTGCGAACGGGGGAGCGCATTGGGTGCTCGACGCCGACATCAAAAGTTGTTTCGACGAGATCGACCAGGACGCACTGATGGTCCTGATCGAGCGCCGGGTCTGTGACCGGGCGATGTTGAAGCTGCTGCGGAGTTGGCTCCGGGCCGGGATCATCGAAGGAGGCGTCTACTCCGACGTCTCGTCGGGAACCCCGCAGGGTTCTCCGATCTCACCGTTGCTCTGCAATATCGCCTTGAGCGTCCTCGACGAGGAACTGACCAGGGCGAGAAACCAGACAGGAAAGCTCATCAGGTTTGCCGACGACTGGGTCGTCCTCTGTCCGACAAAGGAACGAGCCGAATCGGCTCGCTCCATTGCCGAGACGGTGCTGGCCACGCTCGGGCTGCGCCTGCATCCCGACAAGACCAGGATCGTCAACCTCACCAGAGGGGCAGAGGGCTTCGACTTCTTGGGCTTCCACAATCACATGTGCGAGTCCGTGAGATGGCCCGGCCGTTACTACCTCCAGAAATGGCCGTCGGAGCGGGCCATGGCCTCCATCAGGGCCAAGGTCAAAGAGATGACCCAACGGCGATTCACCGGGTCATCGCTCGACGCAGTGGTTGATCGCCTCAACCCCGTGCTGCGGGGCTGGGCTGGCTACTTCCGACATGGAAACTCATCGAAGAAGTTCGCCATCGTCAACAGCTACGTCCACCAACGGATGGCGATCCTGGCCAGCAACAAGCACGGCATTTCCGGACGCAACTGGGCCACCCGGTTCAACTACGGGTGGCTCACCAGCCTCGGGATCTACCGGCTGAGTGGAACAGTGGATTACCGGACTGCGCATGCACCGCGGTGAACGGTGTCGGGAAGCCGTGTGCCGGAGAACGGCATGCACGGTTTGAAAGGGGGCCGCTGGGGAGGTGACCACGACCTTGACCGAGATGGGCGAGAAACCTTCGGGCCAGCGCTCGACGTCAAGGAGACGGGCGTGCTGAGCCAGCGGCCTACCTCACACGGATTCAGATTTTGATGTCACGCGCCGTTTTCCTGGTCGAGGTGGTTGGCCCCCTATTTCCCCAGGTAGAGAGCAAATCGGACGAACTCGATCAGACCGTGAAGTCCAGTTGGACGGAACTGATGAGCCGGTGGGTTCAAGGGGTGAGCGCAAGAAGCTCGCTGAGCTTCTCTGATGGTTTCATATATCCAAGTGTCTTGCGGGGGCGGTCGTTGAGGCTGCTCGCGATGCGTCGGAGGTCCCCGCGAGTGAGAAGCGAGAGATCGGTTCCCTTGGGCATGTATTGGCGCAACAACCCATTTGTGTTCTCGTTCGAACCGCGCTGCCAAGGGCTGTGGGGGTCGCAGAAGTAGAATCGACTTTGTCGGGGCGCACCGACGCCGCCTTGGCCGTTGCTCTGACGGTCTGGGGCCACAGCTATTGGAGGATAAGAGACGTTCACTACGCAGACTCAGCGCCAGTATCGCTGGCTGCGTCATGGATGCTGCGGACGTGCGCGGCGAGGGTCTCGAGGAGCGCAGCAAGGTGACTGCGGACGCACTCGTCCGCGATCACCCCGTCGCCGTCGACCATCGAATGGGTGACGGACACCTCTGTGCAGGCTTCCTCGATGACCTCGGCATTGGCATAGCGGAGGACCTTGCGCAATGACTCGTGAGCGTTGATGGCACCATAAGCAGAGACGTTGACCCAGGCGACCGGTTTCTGGTAGATCGAGCCGGGGTGGTCATCGCCGATGGTCCAGTCCAAGAGGTTCTTGAATGACCCAGGGAGCGCTCCCGCATATTCCGGGGTCGACAAGACGACCGCGTCGGCGGTTCTGATCCGGGATCGCAGGTCGGCGACGGGACCGGGGAGCGGATCGCTGTCGTCGTCGGGATTGAAGTGAGGCAAGCCACTGACGCCCTCATAGAGCACTGCCTCCACTCCTGGGATGACGAGGTTGGCGGCCGTACGAAGCGCCGTCGTGTTGGTCGACCGGCTCCTTAGGCTTCCCGACACCAGCAGTACTCGAATAGTCCGATCCACCACGGATTCAACGCTCATGTCGGGGAGGAACTTCCCGGCCGCGAGCGATTCTCGGTGAGGGCTCGACCAAGTGCCGATTGCCGATCCATTTACGAGGACGGTTCACTGAGCCAGTCCGGCTGACGTAGTCGCGCGACCTGCCCGAAGTCACCGAGGATGCTCACACCTTCCTCAGCCGCGGCCGCTTCGTCGAGACGACCGGCCATGAGACCGATGATCGTGTCCGCTGGGCCAGACACCACGACATCTGGCGAATTGGCGGCGCCCTGAGTGGGAATGAACCTCGCCGTCTCTCGACACCAGCGTCACCGCTACCTGACCCTCGGCTCGGACCTCGACCTCGAGGTCAGGTCGGTTCGGATCGGATCCGCCGAACATGAGGTCCAAGGGAATCTCCAGCCAGCGGCTCCGAAAGGAATCGCCAGTCTGCTTCTCCGTCATAAGCGGAGCGGCCCAACGAACCAACTCGCGCACGGGGGTGGCGAGTCTCTTTCCCCACCCCGTCAACTCGTAGCGGCCCTGCTCGTCGCGGGTAACCACGCCGCTTTCCTCGAGATGACGCAAGCGCTCGGCCAAAAGATTGGTCGCGACGCCGGGGAGCCCGTCCTGCAAGTCGCCATAGCGACAGGGACCGTATGAGCAGCTCGCGGACTATGAGCAGGGTCCAGCGGTCACCCACGACGTCGAGAGCCCTGGCCACCGCGCAGTACTGGTCATAGGAACGCATAGGGCAATCATATCACGAGGGTTGAGAATCTCTTCCTCTGATGCTTGACAATTTCATTATGTGTACTTTATATTATCAAGCAAGTCAGCCGCAGAGGAGATGTGATGCACCACTTCAGCCAACTCGAAGGACTGGTCGAGGAGCGGATACGTAGCCGGTTGGGGTGACGCCGAAGAGGTCCAACGCGCACACCGCGCCCAGGTCGATTCGAGGGCAGCCCAGACGACCCAAGGAAAGGCCGGCTTGAAGAAGTTAAGGCTCCCTGTTCCTCGCCTATCGGCGACGCGTAGTGCGTACGTCGCCCCCGGCATTCGACTCCACAGGAGAGCATCATGACCGTGCGTGCTCACGCACCTGCGCCGCGAAGCCGGGTGGCCATCCTTGTGGCGCTGTGTCTCGCAGCCTTCATCATCAGCGTGGACGTGACGATCGTCAATGTTGCCTTGCCGACGCTGGTGGCGAGGTTGGGGGCATCCACCACGCAGCTCCAGTGGATCGTCGATGCCTACAGCCTGGTGTTCGCCGCCCTCGTCTTGGCGGCAGGAAGTCTGAGCGACCGTCTGGGCCGCAAAGGCATTCTGCTTGATCGGTTTGACCGTTTTCGCCGTGGGGAGCCTGGCCGGTGCATTCTCCGGGACCATCGCCGAACTCATTGCTTCCCGCGCCTTCATGGGCCTGGGAGCAGCTCTCATGTTTCCCTCGACGCTGTCCTTGCTCGTCAATGTCTTCACAGAACGCGGAGAACGCGCCATGGCGATCGGGCTGTGGGGTGCCACGACCGGGGTCGGCATAGCGACCGGCCCAATAGTCGGTGGGTGGCTTCTGGAGCGCTACTGGTGGGGGAGCATCTTCGCCTTTATGGCCATTGTCGCCGCCGGGATAGCGGTCCTCGTCGCGGTTTCGGTGCCGAGTTCTCGGGATCCGAGTACGCCGCCGATCGACTGGCGGGGTCTTACGTTGTCAGCGGCGGGAATGACGGTTCTGATTTTCGGCGTCATCGAAGCGCCGGACTGGGGATGGACATCTCCCTCCGCCTTGGCCTGTCATCGCCGGCGGCTTGGCGCTCCTCACCATCTTCGTCCTGGTAGAGCAGCGTACCGAGCACCCCATGCTCGATGTGGCCCTCTTTCGCAATCCTCGGTTCACAGCCGCCAGTGGCTCAGTCGCCATCTCCTTCTTTGCTCTCTCGGGTTTCATCTTCCTCGTTGTCCAGTACTTCCAAATCGTGAAGGGGTACACCCCCCTGGGTACCGGGGTCCGTCTTCTACCTGTGGCCGGTTCCGTGGCCGCCACTTCCGTCGTGGGCACCAAACTCGCCGTTCGGGTGGGGAACAAGGCAATCGTCGGAACTGGGTTGTTGCTGTTTGCGACTGGGCTTCTCTGGGCTTCGACCGCATCTGGCTCCACGACCTATCTCGTCATCGTCGGTCAGATGCTGTTCCTCGGCTCAGGGATGGGTCTCACGAGCGCGCCGGCCACCGAAGCGATCATGGGCGCGGTACCTGCGGCGAAGGCCGGAGTTGGATCTGCCGTCAACGATGCCACCCGCCTCTTCGGCGGTACGCTCGGGGTGGCGGTCATTGGCAGCGTGGCCACGTCCCTGTACAAGAGCCGACTCTCGTCGGAGTTGCCATCTGGAGTACCCGGGCGAGCCGTACTGAGCGCAAAGGGCTCGGTCGGAGGAGCGATTATCGCCTCTCGCCAGCTCTCGAAGCTCGGATTCGGCCAGGCGGCACATGGGCTCGCCCACTCCGCCACCAACGCGTTCCTCTACAGCTTGGCGGGCGGTTGTCGGGTTGTCGGAGCCGTCACCATCGTCGGGGCAGTCGTCGCTATTGCGTTCCTGCCGGCCCGACCGAGGCAACCAGAGGAAAGCCCGGATCAATCCGATCGACTCGAAGCATTGAGTTCTTCTTTAGGTGTCGAACCAGCGCGGGGCAGCGCTCCACCAGTTGTCGCCAGTTCGAAGTCATGAGCATGCAGAGAAGGATCGTGAAGAGGAGACGCACATGACTTATAGCGAGAAGAACCTGATCGCCACTATCGACCGACTCGTGCCGGGAAGTGCGACGGCAGATGGGATGGCTGAAGCATTGCAATACCTCGACCAGTACCACGTGGGAGGTTCCCAGGCTGTCGAGCGATTGCTGGTCACCCTGATGCTGTCGCCGTCGGACATCGTCCTCGACATCGGGTCCGGTCTCGGCGGTCCGGCCCGCCAGGTGGCGATGGCCTTGGGCTGCCGGGTGACGGGCGTGGACATCACCGAGGCCTACGTGGAGGCGGCCGCCGAACTGACCGACCGTTGCGGGCTGTCCGATCGTGTCCGGTTCGTCCACCGCGACATCGCCGACCTCGTACCCGAGCAGCCGTTTGACGCCGGGTTCACCATGCACGTCCAAATGAATATCGACGCGAAGCGGCAGTGGTTCGTCGAGATCGCGCAGCGGCTCGCACCTCGCGCCAGGTTCGCCGTGTGGGAGGTCTGCCGCACATCGGACGCGGAACTCTCATGGCCATTGCCGTGGTCGATGGATGGGAGTGACAGCCACCTGGCCACCTCTGACAACCTGCGCGACGCCATTCTCGGAGCGGGCTTCGAGCTCGTCGAATGGGTCGACGAGTCTGCGTGGGCGAGCTCATGGTTCGACACAACGTTCGCCGAGGGCCTTCCCTCGGGCCCCACCCTGCCGATGCTCCTGGACGACGGTTTTGCCCGGGTGCTCAACTTCGCCGGAGCGCTCGCAGACGGAACCCTGGGAGTGTGGCGCGGTGCATTCGTCCGATCGGCGAGTTGATGTACTCCTCCGGGTTCGACCCGAGCGGCGACCATCCGACGTCGTACGGCAGGCAGGCCGCTGGCAGGCGGAATGACCACCCTCGCGTGATTCGTGGCCACGTTCTTTGTTACATCCCGTCCTCGGAAGTCGCAGGACGTCCTACAAACCGAACTGCTGTCCGTCAGAACAGTGTGCGCGGATGTGCCGGTGCCGATGGACAAGGAAATCAGCGGTCACTGAATCGAAGAAGAGCAAGCACAGATCCATCGACATCAAAAGGAAGACGCCAATGACAGCGCAGGATGAATCGATAGAAGTTATGAGCGAACCGGATGTGTTCTCCAATGAGCGACGCGTCGATACCCCCCACGGCCGCGTCTTCGCACGCGAAATACCGGGTGAGGATCCGCCGATCGTGCTGATGCACGGTTTTCCCGACGATCACCGGATCTACGACAAGCTTCTTCCGCAGCTGTCCCCAAGGCGGGCCGTGGCCTTCGATTGGCTCGGATACGGTCGGTCCGATCGCCCCAAAGCAGTCGGATTCTCTGTCGATGAACATGGGTCCGTACTGGAGGCCGTGCTCGACGAGCTCGGCATCGGCCGTGCCGTACTTGTTGGTCACGACGCGTCCGGACCCGATGCCGTCAATTTCGCCACCGCCCATCCCCAGCGGGTGGCCCATCTGATCTTGCTCAACACCATGTTCGGGCACCAGCCCGCACTGCAGCTTCCAGAGATGATCCGACTCCTCGCCGATCCGGCACTCAGACCGCTTGCCGACGCCATGGTCAACGACGAGGGCCAGCGTCTCTGGCTGCTGCAGCACACTGCCGACCAGTGGGGGTTGGATGCTGTCGACCCCGACAGCGTGGCCATTCAATCGATCCTCCCGCAGTTCTTCGGCGACGGCGACCAGCCAGATTCCCTCATAGGTATCCGCGCCTGGACCGCGGGACTGTTCGACGCACTCGTCAGAGAGGACGAGATCATCGACAGTGGGGCAATCGCGCGCCTCGAGGTCCCCACCACGATCATCTTCGGCGCGGCGGATCGCTATCTGAACTCGACCCTTGCGGCCCAGATAGCCGGGCTGTTCAGGGAACCCTCGCTTCACCTGGTGCAAAACGCCTCACATTGGCCCCAGTGGGACCAGCCCGAAACCGTGGCTGAACTGATCAGAAAGGCAACTGACAATGGGTAACGGCCCAATACTTGTCAAGAACGCGGACCTACCGGCTCAGATGCCCGGGCCAACGCACACCGACACCGAGCAGCACACCCTCCGAATCACGTACCAGAGCAGCCACGACTTTGAGACCACCAGGGCTCGCCTGGACGAGCAGATCCCGCTTCTCGACCCCCTCGTGTCTCTCGACCTCGTCATGCGAGAAGCCTCGTGGGCTGAAGTGGAATCTACGGTTGCTGCGTACCTCGGGCCGACCGGGTTCGTGGCACTGGCGCGGCTCGATCAAGGTGTTCTATTGAGCCTGAACGGCGAACCACTCGGAGCGACCCGCTACCTAGTTGGCAATCCGCTTCTTGCGCGCCGGGTCCTCAGTGCCGATCCGGCAGCTGCCCTGTACGCGCCCTTCGGCGTGGCGGTGTTCGCCGACCGGGTCGGCGGCGCCCACGTCTCCTATGACCATCCGTCGAGCCTCTTTGCTTCATTGGGATCGAAAGAGATCGACGGGATTGGTAGGGAACTTGACGACAAGATCGGCCAAGCGGTGGTGTCAGCATGCTCAGCTTGACCAGTTCGTCTCTCACCGGGAGCGACCGACTGCAAGCCAGTGGCCGCTCACGGCTGTGGGGCAAGGCAGTTACGGCCCTGATCACTCTGACCGCGATTGCAGCGGCACTGTTCGCCATTCCCGCAACAGCTCATGCATCACCGACGCCTACGAAGTTGGCATGGGTCCCACGCGCAGGGTACCGAATTGCCGCTTTCGTTCATCCCGGTCGCGGCCCCGCGATCGTGCTGTGCCACGGCTTCCCGGACAATCACCACCTGTACGACCGCGTCGTGCCACTGCTCAGGGGGCATGAGGTCGTGACCTTCGATTTCCTCGGCTGGGGGAGGTCGAGCAAGCCGACCCAGTATTCGTACACTTTCGCGGGCCAGGAACAGGATCTGAATGCTGTAATCCAAGGCCTCCACCTCGGCCGGGTCGTCCTCGTGGCGCACGACGCCAGTGTGCCGGCGGTGCTGAATTGGGCTCTTGATCACCCCCATAACACCGCTTCGATCATCCTTTCAAACGGCTTCTACGCGCCTGTGGCTGGAAGCGGGCCGCCCGCGCTTGCGACAATCTTCGCGCTAGGTCAGTACCCGAACTCTGCTCCGCTCGGACCGCTTCCGCCCGGCACCGCCTACGGACTCAATAGTCTGATGAACGGGCTGTCGCACGACCCTCGTCTCCTCGACGATCTGCTCACCTGGCAGGAGTCGACGTTCTTCGCCGATCCCTCAACTGCCGGCAAGTTCATTCCTCTTTTCACCCAGCAGTTTCTCGCCAAACCCAGCACACTCGGGCCGCTTCGTTCGTTAGCGGGCAACCTCTTCTCTGCAGTCGCCGGCTACGACGCTACCCGGGTCTCTCGCCTCAAGTCCCTCACCATGCCCGTTCACATCATCTGGGGTGCAAATGATCCCGACCTCGGTCTCAACGTTGCCGATGCTCTGCAGCAAGAGATCCCGCAGAGCACGCTGACCGTCTTCCCCAACGCACATCACAACCTGATGCTCGACGATCCCACACGATTCGCGGCATCCGTCAGATCCGCGGCAACCGGATGAATGCGTCCGCCTCTCAAACAGCCCAGCGAACTGACCCGAGCATCCATAGAAGCGGGCCCGGACTCCGCACACCGATGGCTTCCAAGGAGGAGGTAACCGTGAAGACTGATGCCACTTACGAAATCGAATCGTTCCCCGGGGACTGGATTGCCTACGTGGCTGCGATCTGCGCCGGACTCTTCTGCGCCGTCAGCTTCTATTGGGCCTGCGGAGGGACTGCCGGCCTCGATACGGTGGGTGGGTACGCCGAGCGGATGGCCCGGGCTGGCGGCAGCCAATCCGCGACGGTGATCTGGGTAACCGTGGTCGTCAAGGCCGTTGGCGTCATTCTTGCACTCTCCTTGGTACGACCATGGGGACGGATCGTCACCCGACGTTGGCGGGCAGCGGCTTGTGGCGCTGCGTCGGTGATTCTGGTCCTCTACGGAGGCACCGAGGTGATCGCGGAGGCGCTGGTCGAGCTCGGCGTGATTCGACCGGCCGGCTCGGAGGACTGGTTAGCCCTGCGTTGGCACCTGGAGCTGTGGGACTCCTGGTTCCTGCTCTGGGGCCTCCTCCTCGCGGCGGCCACCTGGTATTTTCATCGCAGCATTCGTGTCAGGCCACGAATCGCCGGTTGAGCTTGCCGATGCCAGGACACCAACGCGGGACGGGGTCTGCGGCAACGTTTCGGCAACCCGATCAGAGTAGATCTTCAGGGATGGCGCTTCTGTTCGGAATTGATTCCGGGTGGCAAACCGGGAAGTTGGCCGGTGAGATCCTCCAGGTCTCGCCGGTTCCTCGTTCGTGGCCCAAGGTCGACGACAATGCGAAGAGCGACTGGATCACAGCCGACGCTGGCAAGGTGACGACGACGAACGGTCGATATGGTCGATGATGGTCGATCCGGCGTGTCTTTACGTGTCTTTACGGTGCGGGAAGGGAGGGATCGTGAGGGAACCTGAGGGGCTCGCAACGCCGCGACCAGGAAAGTCCTCGGAAAGGGCCTGGTCAAAAGACTAAGAGCCACACTTTCGCAATGTAGAGGCCGTGGGTTCAAATCCCATCACCTCCACCCGGAGAGCCTGAGGGCGTGCGTAGAAGTCGATACGTCGACCCGTTCGACGAAGCTTCGACGGACGTGGTTCCCGACAAATTAGTTGGTCTCGATCGAGATGTTCGACGTGGCTGTCGAACCTACGGTTGGGTGCTCCGGCAACGGATCCGTCCCGTCACTAGGTGATTGGGACCAACCCAGCCGTTGACCTCTCAGACCGGACGTAGGTCAGAGGGGCGGCGGCGGCGACACCGCCCGGATGGTGGCCGCCGGACCGGCCGCCTTTCGGCGTCCCAAGTGACGACCCGCTCGAGTTGCCCGACGCACACCACGCATTGGACGGTACTCCTGCACACGGGTTTGACATGGTGGTGAGTCCTCTGGGGAGTGGTGCCAGGCGCACACCTGTCTGCGATGGGTACTTCGCGTCTGGTGGGCAGGGGAGGAGACGGGCATCACACTCGACCTGACCGACCAAAGTGGAGTCCCCGTTCGTCGTCGTAGTCGTCACGCCGCAGACGGGTTGGAGCTGTTCCAGATTGGCCGGTGCGCTCCCGCCCGGCGCCGTGTTGTCGGTGAAGCAGTTCGACGGCAGGCCCGTATGCAGAACAATCTGGCCGAAGTCCGAGTTGGACGGATTGGCGTAGTAGCCGTCGTTGACGAAGGTATTGCCCTTGAGTGCGTCCCCTTCGGGTTCGAAGACGCAGCCGAGCCCGGACGTCTGGAACCCGCCGAAGTTGGCGCACTTCTGGTGAAGCGAAGGAGTGCCGCTGTCGGGGTAAGGGACGAACAGCACGCCCCAGGCGCCGTTGTTCGAGAACGTGTTGTCCATGACGGTGTCGTTGCGGCCGCCGGAGAGGGTCATGCCGGTGCCGATGGGGCCGGCGGCCGCATCACCGGCCTCGGGCACGTCGCCGTTGTTGTTGTCGTGAACGTTGTTGTGTATGAACACCCAGCACGAGCGGGTGTGGGTGATGGCGCTTGTGCCGCCGTTGGGGCAATCACCGTTCTGGGGTGGTGGCGGGTCGCCGGCGATCTGCGTGTTCGTGTCCACCCCGTCCTCGTTGTTGTCGAACTGAGAGTTCTCGATGACCACGGCACCGCCGGAATTGGTTCCCGAATAGCCGAGCGCGTTGTTCTCCATCCAGGCGTGGTCGATCGTGACGTCGCACACCTGGTGACAGGCGCCGACGTACATGCCCGAATCGTTCATGTTGGAACCGTAGATCTGGTTCCAACTGCCCGGTCCTTGCGAATTGGACGAAAAGATCCCGTACTCGGCTGCGGAGGTTTCGTCGCTATAGAAGGAGCTGGTTCCCGTGAGGTAGCTGCCGGTGTAGCCGGTCAGTCCGATCTTGCCGGAGCCGTCGCCTCCATTCCACCAGATCTCGTTCCCCGAATCACCCGCTCCGCCGAGGAAGTTGCACGCCGTGAGATTCTCGATGCGGACGTTGTCCGCCTTCCACACCACGATCCCGTTCCGTCCCTGCGCCTTGCCGCTGACGATCGGGCCGAAGTTCTGATACTGCGGATCCGAGCTGCACGGTGTCGCTGCACCCGGCTTGGTCCCGTCCACGATGACCGTGTCCCGGTTCATTCCCCGGATGGTCAGGTCCGGTGTGTGCACCACCACACCGCCATGATCCCCTGTGCTCAGCAGACTGGCTTTGGTTACGTGGGCGTCATCGTCCTCGTGGTAGTCGCCCGGAGCCACCAGGATGTAGGCGCCGGGCTGGGCTGCGTTCACCGCGGACTGGATAGTGGTGTATTGCCCTGCTTTGCCGTTGAAGGTACCTACGAGCAGGACCGCGGTCGAGCTGCCCCCCGACGAGCAGGACGCCAGCGCCGCTCCGGTCAGAAGCAACGCACCGAGTGCGGTCAGACCTCGGACCGTGCCGTTCGTCCTGATCATCTGGACCCCCCGATCGTTCGATTTCGTCGGATGGTGGTGCTTCCGGCAACCCCACGCAGGAAACTACTCGGGAACAGGGAAACGCAGCGGAGTGCCTGTCGGCTCGGACGGCTCGAAGGCCTGGATATCGCCGGGAGCCGCCGTCTTTCAGTCGGTGTCGCTGCCTCGAAAATCGGTCAGTCTTCGGCCGCCTTGAGCGTCACGACGTTTGGTCGAATGCCCCGACGACGAGCAACCAAGCGGCGGTGATCACAAGAGGTCGGCAGCACTCATAACTCAAATGTAACGAACCATGACCCCACTCGACGCTGTCTCGTTCGCCGCGCGACGATGGAACGTGTCCTTGCCTCTGCTCCAGCAGCTGCGCGACATCGTGGGAGCTGCCCAGGTGATCGTCGAGCCCGAGATGATGGCCACCTACGCGATCGACTGGACCGGACGCTTCGCGGGTGCCCCTACGGCCGTCGTCCGCCCCGGGACCGGCCATGAGGTGGCCGCGCTGGTCACGTTGTGCCGGGAGGCGGGTGTGGCTCTCGTGCCTCAAGGGGGCAACACAGGTCTCGTCGGAGGCAGCGTCCCCCTCAGCGGCGAGGTCGTGCTCAGTCTGCGCAGGCTGGGCGGGGTCAGCGACATCGACTCGCTGGGTGGCCAGCTCTCTGCCGGTGCCGGCACGACGGTGGCCGACGTTCAGGCGGCCGCTGCCGCAGCCGGGTGGGCGTACGGCGTCGACCTCGCGAGCCGTGACAGTGCAACGATCGGTGGCACCATTGCGACCAACGCGGGAGGGCTTCAGGTTCTCCGCTACGGAGCCACGAGAGGGCAGCTCGTCGGCTTCGAGGCGGTACTCGGGACCGGCGACACCGTCTCGCACATGGGCGGTCTCGTGAAGGACAACACGGGCTACGACCTCGGCGGCTTGCTCTGCGGCAGCGAAGGGACGCTCGGCGTGGTGACGGCCGCGCGGTTGCGCCTCGTGCCGCCCAACCCGGAGCGCGTCACTGCGATCCTCGCCTTCTCCTCCACGACGGCGGCGGTTGAGGCGGGCTCGTTGCTGCGGCGGTCGCTACCCGAACTCCAATCGCTCGAGCTCTTCCTTCAGTCGGGTCTCGAACTCGTCTGCCGTGTCACCGGAGCGCCGCACCCATTCGGCGAATTGCATTGGGCGTATCTGTTGGTCGAGGCGGCAGCCCAACACGACCCGATGCCCGCCCTGGCCACCGTGCTCGACTCCATCCCCATGATCGACGAAACCGCGGTGGCCAGCGATACCACCCGGAGCACCCAACTGTGGCGGTACCGCGAGGCGCATACCGAGGCGATCAACACGCTTGGCGCGCCGCACAAGCTCGACGTCACGCTGCCGTTCCCCATGCTGGCCGCATTCATCGACGAGGTGCCGGAGATCGTGAGGCGCGCCGACCCGAAGGCGGCGACCTGGTTGTTCGGCCATGTCGGCGATGGCAACGTGCATGTCAACGTGACGGGCGTCGGCGCGGAGGACCTGAAGGTGGACGACAGCGTCATGCGCTACGTCTCGGAGCTCGGTGGCAGCATCAGCTCCGAGCACGGCATCGGCACGGCGAAGCGGCCGTGGCTTCACCTGAACCGGAGTGAAGCAGAGCTCACTGCGTTCCGACGTATCAAGGCCGCTTTCGATCCCGCTGACATCATGAACCCCAACGTTCTCCTCCCACCCGGGCTTCGAGGCTGACGCAATGCGCCCGGCGGACGGACTCGTCACCCAGTGGGGCGACGCTCCATTAGCTCCTCACGCCGGTTGATCTTCCAGGTGCGCACTGTGCATGGAGCGGATTTCTGCGCGTGAGAATCGTCGACCCTTGATCTCAGGGTGACAGTGACGACAGACGCGATAGGTCGTACCCGGGTCCGTAGGGGAATGCTTGACAACCAGATCGTGATGACCGATGCGCCAGCACCGTTGCGTGTGGCAGTTGATTTTCCGGTAGCCCACGATGAGGATCGTGAGGATTCCGAAGCCGCCGGCAAAGCCGGACCAAAAGCCGTACCAGCCGCCTGTTTCGTTGTAGGTGCCGGTCCAGACGAGCACATCATGGACGAACCCATCGAAGCTGTGCATCAAGCTCCCGACCGCATTAGAGGAGATTACCCCTTGGCGTCTGGAGCCCTTGTCCGCTCAGCCGAGATCTCTATCGAGCGCGTACGCCCGAGTCTCTTGTTGTGCGCTCACGAGGTCGATGCATCCTGGTCGACCGCGACGGGTCCATCGGCGACAGCGTCCGCGCCCGCCGCCGCATCGACGGCAGCTACCTCGAGGGAGGTGGCGCCGAGCCGACGTTCGACGTCGGCCAGCCGATCACTGATCTCGGACAGCCGCTGCCCAAGGTCGGCGTGTCCCTTCCTGAATTCCTCCTTGTTGGCGTCAGTGTGCTCCTTGACGAACACCGACGCGACCGTGGCAGTCAGCACGCCGATGAGCCCGATTCCCACCAGCATGAGGATTACGGCCACCGCTCGGCCGCCCGCGCTGACGGGAAATCGATCGCCATAGCCCACGGTGGTCACGGTGACGATGGCCCACCACAGAGCATCGGGGTAGCTGTGAATGTTGCTTCCCTTCGCCTTCTCCTCGAAGAGAAGGACCGCCCAGGCCCCGAGAAACAGAGTGCCCGCGGCAGCGATCAACACCCGGAAGAGACTGTGGTGCTTGAGGATCGACTCGGCCCTCAATTCGCCCTCGTAGATGAGGAGGCTCATCTTTTCCATCCCGAAGAAGTGCCAGCCTTGAAGTGGGGGGACGACCACCGTCGCCGGCTCTACCCACCGGCGCTTCAGATAGCCGCGGCGGTCCGGAGTGATCAGGAGGCGGACGACGTACTCCACCAAGGCGATCGCCCAGAGAACGAACAGGGTGACGACCAGCGCGGTGGAGGCCGAGCCGTTCAGGTCACTCGTGAGCACGACGATGGCGATGACCATCCACGCGACGCCGAGGATGACCAGTGGATACCTTGTGACGGCCTCGATACTGTCGACCAGGTCGTTACGCCCGCCGGAAGGTTTCGCGTCGTCAAGAGTCCGGCGCCGTCGTTCCTCCTTGCTGGTCTTCTCGTCTAGACGCTCCTGCTCCAATCTCTCCAGTCGGCGGATGCGCTCGAGAGACGAGGATTCCTTGCCGTCAGTGGTGTTTCCGGGTTTGGTGCTCGGAGGAGCTTGATCCACCATCCATACGAAGCTAGTGGCAGGGGCACTCGGTGAAGAGGACTCTGGCGCCCGAGGTCATGGCTCTCGCTCAGCGGGCGAAGAGGTGGTAGCCGGCAAATGCCCATGCTGCAATCAGCGCGTAGTTCGCGACCCGCGAGTCGGAGATGAATCGGATGAATTCCTCGGCGTCGGCGCGGCGGCCGTGCGCGCGTCGCGCCGCCTGGTCGATGACCACCGCCGCGATGGGGACGAAGACCCAGAAGGCAACGCCAGCGGCCGGGCTTTGCGGCAGGAGCAATGCCGGGGCGCCGCGGTGTGCACCCAGTGATCCCATCGCCAAGGCACAGGCGCCGCCATGGTCCGGAGCCCCGGGTTGCTGCTCGCCGAGGCGTGTCCAGCAGCTTTCGATCGGCGCACGGAGACGCGCTGCCTCGTACCCGATCCCCATGAGCACCCAGACGAGAAGGAGGGCGGCGTTCAACGGACGGTACGCCTGGGCCAGCGCACTAATGGTGAGGTGGTACTGGTGCGGGCCACTGTCGATGCCGAGCACTTCCCACGCCAGCACGACCACGATCAGTGCGAGCCACAACGCGACGCCGCGAAGCGCGGGTGCGCTGCCACCTCGGCCGGGCCGGGGCCATGGCTCGCGCGCTGGTTCGAGAAACCACGCCGGTCGGCCAACCGTGCTCCCACGCCAGAGGCCCACATCGAAGAGGACCACTGCGGCCAGCGTGACGAGCCACGTGATCTCAGCGGCCGCCGCCGCCCGGTGGAACCCGCTGGCCCAACCGCACCATGCTGCGAGTGCGACGACGGCGATTCCCAAGACCATGCCGTGGTCGTGCGCCGTACCGGTCTTTCCCACGGGAGCCCGACCCGCAGGCTAGCGGTGGTGCTCGATAACCCCCACCGCCGGGAGGGCCTCGATGTCGTGCTTGGTCAGGTTCACCGAGATGACCTCGTCGATCTTCTCGACCGCGCCGATTGGAATGGCGACCTGCTTGCGACCCCAAAGGTGGCCTTCCTGGAGCAGCACGTGGGTGACGTGACCCTCGGCCGAATCGACGACGAACCCTTCGACCTTGCCGATCTCGCCGTCGCTGGCGTGCACGGTCTCGCCCCGACGAACACCGATCTCTCCGGCCGGGAGCTTGTCGCGGGTCTCGACCGCGCTGGCCAAGGCCAGGTTGGGGTCGGCCTCGCCTTCCAGGCCGTAGTACGGCCAGTAATACGCCTCGTGTGCGGCGTAGGCGTGATACCCGCTGCCGCCGGGGAGGAAGTCCAGCTCCTCCGCTCGTGGGAGCTCCTCGAATTGGGCGAGGGTGTAGTGGAGCCGGACGTCTCCCGCGTCCTGCTGCGCCTTGTCGAGCGGGACGAGGCGCCCGAGGCCACTGCGGTGCTCGGGCTCGACGACAAGGTGCGTGAGCTCGCGGGCGACCGGGTCAACGACCACCCTGGTCACCGCGCCGCAAGGCCCGTCGCTGCAAAAGGCGGGGGCTCCAATCGTGAACGTGGCGTCTGCCATGCAGGCCTCCTTTACCCGGCAAGACCCTACTGGGGTACTGAGACCCTCTTGGGCTCCGGTGCGTCGAGGTTCAGCACGTCACCAGCCTCGCAAGTCGACCTCCCAGCGATCGACCACCTCGTCGCCCTCGACCACGTGCAGCGACTCGTGGTACGCCACCGTCGGGTCGACGTGCGCCGGGAGCACGGCGACACGGTCCCCGACCCGCGCCGGGAATTCAGGGACAAAGATCACGTGCTCGTCGGAGCAGAACCACACGTCCGCCCCCTCGATGGAGGGGTTGCCGTGGTCCATGCCCAGGGCCTTGAGGCCGCAGTCGGCCACAGCCCAACCCTGCGAGACCGAGATGACTGTGGCCACCACGGACAGCGCCTGGGTGAATGGGAGGCCGAGCTTGCCGTAGGCCGTGTCCATCAGCGCGTACGAGCCAGCCTGAATTTCGGTGGCCCAGGCGTTGAGGTCGTACGTCCCGGTACCGCCCGCCGAGATCACGTCGCCCCCGACGTCCTCGGCCGCCAGGACGAGCTGGCCCATGGACTCTTGGAGCATGGCGGCTCGCCTGGACCGGTCCTGGAGGCCGACGATATGACCCTCGTACCCCATGACGCCGCGGACGCCGAGGCCGGCAGACCGGGCCCGGTCGGCCAGCCGGCCGGCCTGATCCGTAGGGCATCCGCAACGGGGCAATCCCACATTGACGTCGATCACCACCTCGGGCACGCGGGCACGCGCCGCCGCGTCAATCGTGGCGTCCGAATCGACGGCGACCGTGACGCGGGCCCCTGTTCGTGCGAGTGCGCCCAACCTCGTCGCATCAATCACCTCGTTGGCGAGGAGGAGGTCCTCGCCCAAACCCGCCCGCGCCAGGCCTTCCATCTCGCGGATGGTGGCGCACGTGAAAGCGGTGTGACCCATGTGCTCCTGGCGAGCCGCCAGGCGTGTGCACTTGTGTGCCTTCACGTGGGGCCGTAGCCGGCTCCCCGGCAGGGCGTCAGCCATGATGCGGAGGTTGCCCTCCAGCCGGTGGGCGTCGACAAGGAGTGCGGGCGTGACGAGCTCCGAGGTCCTCATGTCCGCACGCTACCGACTCAAAGCACAGCGTCTCTCCACGGACGCATGTCGAGTCCGGGGTAGCGCGCTTGGACGCCCGTCAGCGTCGCCTCGTTCCAGTAGGGATGGCCGGGCTCGGGTACGCCCATGAGCGTCAGCTGACGTGGTGTTGCCTGCTGGACGTACTTTGTGAGTTCGGGAGTGAAGCCGCGGAACGGCCAGGCCTGGTAGCCACCCCAACCGGCGTCGCGGTGACGGAACGAGACATGGACCATGACGCGGTAGCGCGTGGGGTCGGTGAAGTCCGCCGACCGGTGGTACACATCGGGACGGTAGGCCACGACCGATCCGGCGGGCGCCGCCGCTACTGATCGGTCGGCATACAGCTCGGCGTAGTCGACAAAATTGAGCGTGTGTCTCTCGACAGGGATGTCCTTCGTCTTCTGCCTTGAGACGAACCGCGTCGCACCGTTCTCGCTGGTGACGTCGGTCAGGTAGACGAAGAACTCGACCTGCTGATAGCCGGGCGCATGTCTGGGTACGACCAGCATGTGGTTGGGATAGTCGGCATGGAGGAGCTGGTTGTAGCCCGACGCCTGGTGCGCGTACTTTGCGGTGACAATCCCCATGTACAGAGCGAGATCTCTCGAGCCGAGCAGTCCTTCGGCCAGCTCGACCACTCGGTCATGCAGGACGAGGGCGTTGAGGCGAGAGCTGTGGAAGGGGAACTCCGGCCACGGCGCGTCCCATGTGTGCCACTCGCCCGACGCGCTTCCGCCCTGTTCCGCCATTTCGGCCGGGGTAGGGAAGTGCCGGTGCATGGCATCCTGCGCCGCCACCAAATCGGTCTCTGGGACAACAGCGGGGACGATGCACCAGCCGTCCGTGTCCCAACGCCGCTTCAGCTCGGGCGTCAGCGCCACCATGAGGTCAGGCTAACGCCGGGAGGTGCTACCATAGTGGTGCCTCGGGCGTTCGCCCGGCGGGGCCCGTTCGAGATTCCAGATCGAGTAGGCCACATTTCCTCGATTGGAGTCTTGTCATTTCTTCCTTCTCAGACCTTGGCGTCCCCGCGGCGTACACCGAGCGCCTTACGCGCCAGGGAATCACCGAGCCACTCACCATTCAGTCGGAGACCATCCCTCCCGCCCTGGCGGGCAGGGATATCTGCGGCAAGGCTCCCACCGGGTCGGGCAAGACGCTCGCCTTCGGGATTCCACTGGCCGTCAACACGGTGCAATCGCGCCCGCGGCGGCCCGAGGGCGCTCGTGCTCGTGCCGACGCGCGAGTTGGCGACCCAGGTGCATGACGTGATCGGGGGACTGCTGGGCCATGACCGCAAGCGGGTCGTGTCCATCTTCGGCGGCACCGGCTACCGAGACCAGGTGCGCGCCCTGCACAACGGCGTCAATATCGTGGTGGCCTGCCCGGGACGCCTCGAGGACCTGATCGAGCGGGGCGACGTGCGGCTCGACGACGTGTCAACCGTGGTGCTCGACGAGGCGGACCGTATGGCCGACATGGGGTTCCTCCCTGCAGTGCGCCGCCTCCTGGACCAGACGGCGGCCAAGCGCCAGGTCCTCCTCTTCTCGGCCACGATCGGACGTGAGGTGGAGTCGATCATCCGCTCCTACCAGCACGACCCCGTGCGGGTCGCCATCGAAGCAACCGAAGAGGCGAAGGGTGACGTCGCTCACCACTTCTGGAAGGTCGACCGGGCCGAGCGGGTGGCGATCACAGCAAAATTGATCGAGCACCACGGCCAGGCGTTCGTCTTCTGTCGTACCAAGCGCGGGGCCGACCGCGTGGTCAAGCAGCTCCAGGCTCGCGGCGTTCGTGCGGTTCCCATGCACGGCGACCGCACCCAGGGGCAACGTGAGCGGGCGCTCGATTCTTTCGCGAAGGGCAAGACCGATGCCCTCGTGGCGACCGACGTCGTCGCCCGGGGTATTCATGTCGACGCCCTGCCGTGCGTCGTGCATTTCGACCCGCCGACCGACCACATCGACTATGTGCACCGGTCGGGCCGGACGGGACGGGCGGGTCACACCGGGACCGTCGTGTCGCTGGTCACTCCCGAACAGCACAAAGACGTCCGTGGCGTGCAGAAGGCGCTCGGACTGGAGCCCGGCCTTCTGGCGCCGTTCTCGGCGCCGATTCCGGCCCCGTCGGCGGAGAATGGGGGCGGCCGGAAACCTCGGAAGCTCACGGGAACGGTGAAGTTCTTCAACGCTGCCAGGGGATACGGGTTCGTGGAGCATGGCGGCGGTGAAGATCTCTTCGTGCACCATTCGCAGGTTCAGGGAGATGCCCGTCAGGGCATCGCGGAGGGAGCCACGGTGGAGTTCACCATCGGCAGCGGCCGCAGAGGCGACGAGGCGCAGAACGTGAAGGTCATCTGACCCTGCCGAAGCCCTGATCGGGCTCGGGTCAGGTCACCAGGACCAGTGCAGCCCCCAGAGCCATGAAGAGGCCGAAGGGGAGGGCAGATCTGCGGTTGGCCCGGTGGCTCGCAATGAGCACCAGTCCGGCGAAGAGTGCGAACACGTTGGCATAGACGAACGCCTCGAAGAGGTCTATCGGGCTGACCCAAGCCAGGCCGAAGCCGAAGACGAGGGACAGGCGGACGTCGCCGAAGGCCATCCACCGCGGGTTCATCAGGTTGACGATGAAGAACAAAGCGAACGAGATGAGTCCTCCGAACGACGCCTGGGAGAACCGTTCCCACTCGCTTGTCGAGAGCGAGACGATCAGTCCGCTCCCGATGACGGCGGCGCTCAGCGTGTAGACGAGCGTCTTGGGGAGGAGGCGGCGTTTCAAATCGCAGTACGCCAGTTGGACGAGGCCGACCAGGAGAAACAAGGGCGGCAACGCATTGATTGTCCAACCCACTCGATGCAACACATAGGCGAGCAGCAGGCCAGTCACGGCCGCGAGAGCAACTGAATAACTTACGTTGATCCGGGATCCGACGTCCTCGACCGACATTGACGAGCGCTCCTCTGTCATGACATCGGACCTCGTTGCGGCAGCGGCAAGCTCTCGGCGGGTGAGGGGCTGAAGCAGGAGGCCCACCGTCACGCCAAGTACAGCGCCGCAGACAATCGTGGCGGTCGTCGGGCTCACTGTACGAGCGACACCGCTCCGCAGTCGACGCTCAGATCGGCCACGTCCGCATTGGCGACCTCCACTCCCGCTGCTTGCAGAACTGGAGCCAGCGCATTCGGGAGCACTGACGAAAGAAGTGTGCTTACCAGCGGGTTGAGCGTGCCTGTGGCCGTGAAGGTCGGGCTGCTCGTGCCTACCGCTTTCGGGTTCGAGCCGCTCTGGGCGGTGGCTGCTGTCGGCGGCACGACGCTGCCGCTGCCGCTCGAGGCGAAACTCGCGGATCCGTTGGTCACCCCGTTGATCGCCAGCGTTCCTTGATTCACACCTGCCAGCGTGACGGCGGCGGTGGTTGCCGAGGTCGTGACGTTGATCTTGGCCAAGGTCGGGCCGAGGCTCGGCGACAGGCAGACGAGGGAGTTCAACTTTGCGGTCCCGCTCGCCGCAGACAGCGGTACATCAAGGAGTCCGAGCGACACAGCCCCGATGGAGAGATTCATTTGCAGATCGGCACTGACTTGCGATGTCGACGCCGTGGTGGTGGTAGGCCCATAGGCGACCTGGGGCAGTTGACCCTGATTGAGGAAGAGTTGCACGTTGGAGATTGTGAGACCCGGGACGGTCAGGCCCAATGCGGAGGTCAGGTTCAGCGCATTGGTGCCGTTCGCTGCATTCGCCTCCGTCGTCAGCACCTGCAGGACGTTCAGACTGCTGGAAAGTTCCGGAGTTGTGGGAATGCCGCATCCTGACCCGTTGATGGACACCATCTCGCAAAGTGAGGCCGATGTTGACCACGAACCCAGAGCAGCCAGGGCGGGCCCGGCGTTGCACGGACCTGGTGTCGGCGTGGCACCGCAATTCAACTGGGCTACCTGATTGGCCACAGCGGCTTGCCAAATGGTTGACCATTCACTGCCCGGCAGAGACTGCGTCATGACATTGGAAGGAGTCAGGAGGGTTCCGGAAGCCGTAATCAGCTGGTCGAGGGTCACGAAGGTGTCTGCCAAACCCTGGTAGCCCACGGCGGTCACGCTGGTATTCGTTCCCAGGCTGTCGAGGATGACGTTGAGCACTGCTGTGTCTTGTGAGCTGTAGCTGGCCAAGTAGGTCCCGATGGAGAATGACGTGTCGGGCGTCTCGGCGGCGACGCTCGATCCGTTTGCTCCCTTGCCGTGGCCTGTCATGACTCTGGATCCGCCATAGAAGATCTGCGGCACGGATTGCCCAGCAAGCACCTGAACCGCGTTGCACGGCGGCTCTGCAGGGGAAACCGGGGTGATCACCTTGCAACCGTAGGAAGGGACCGCAAAGGTTGTGCCGTTCCAATACCCAGCTGCAACTGAGAGCGTGGCGTTGGACGCGTTATCGATGTCCACATCGGGCATCTTTGTCTCGAGGTATGCGGTGGGATTGGCCTGGGTATCTGCGAGGTTGATGTAACGGACCATGTCGAGTGCCGTGGTGTCGGCGATGGCCTGAGCCTGACGGCTACCCCACACACCCAATCCCAGATCGACACCCATGGCGCCGCCCCACAGCAGCAAGACCATGCAGATGGCGGTGAAGACCAGCGTTGCGCCGCGCTGATCGGTTCGGCCTGCGCCCACTACGCGTCGGATTTCGGAAACGGCCCGCATCTACGAGGTCGGGGTCGAAAGCTGCAAGACGTTCGTAGATGAGAGGCTCGACGGCATGATCACACCGAATCCGGGAAGCTCGGGGAAGAGTGGTGATTCGGCATAGTTGTAAACGACTGTCACGCTGAGGCAGGAGTTGGCAACGTTCGATGGGCACTCTTCCGGCGTCGCAACACAGGTGATGACGGTTGCCGTAGGACTGCACGGTCCCTTGCCCATCCAGCCGACATCGGTACTCACCTCGCCCTCCGCGGCCGCGGCGGCACCGCTCGCCGGCGACGCAACGATGCCCGCGCGTGCCCCGTCGGCGGCAGCCTGCGTGATCGTCGACTGGGCGGCCAGGACCAGGCCGTAGCTGATGATGCCGTAGAGCAGGGCGATGAGAAGCACCACGACGAAGGCGAACTCGACCATCTCGGCGCCGCGTTCGTCGCGTTCGCCGGGTCTTTTCGGCAGCCTCCACGTGCGCGGTCCCAAGGCGAGTCCCTCTCTCCGTATCTCGAGCGGCCGTACCAACCTGGTAACTCGTCGATTGCAACGTCGCTGCGATACTTGCGAGTCGATTCTGGGCCGGTGCCTGGTGCGCGTACATAGGTCATATGGACCATTTGCTGCTCTCACCTGGGACGCTGTTCGAGAGAATGGTCTAAAGGACCTATGTACCTCATCGTCTTCCCGTCGTACCCTCAACGCAACCAACGGGATCGCACAACGCACTTCTGCTTCTGACTGTTGTGCGCCGGTTGAGAGGGGGGAGGTGCGGTGAAGCGGCAGACGCTCATACTCGTCGTCATCGGGGTGATCTTGTTCATTGCCGGGAGCGCGCTCGCTTACGCAAGCGTGCAAGGTGCAAGCAAGCACGGCGCCGGAACGAATGTGGTCGCGCCGGTCAGCACTTCGGCGGTGGTCGCGAAGGCCGACATTCCAGCCGGGACCACGGGTCAGGCCATGATCTCGAGCAATCTCGTCGCCATCGAGTTGATTCCGACCAAGTCGTATTCACCGCTCGATCTCGGGTCTCTCACGGGGTTGACCGATGAAGTTCTGACGCAAGCCGTCACCAAGGGTCACGCCATCGCCGCGACGGAACTCAAGGCCAGCACGTCCTCCATCTCGGTGCCGACAGGCCTCGATGCAGTGACGGTCACGATCTCGGGAACCAACAGCCTCGCCGGCTACCTACAGCCCGGGGCCCACGTCGACGTCTACGCAAATATCACCAAGGTCTCCACAGCGAGCGGGGTCAGTGCGACGCTCCCGTTGCCCTGTACGGAGCTGGCGATGGCAAACATCCAAGTCCTCGACGTGCAGAGCACCGCCCCGTCCTTCGCCAGCCACGAGACTGCGGCCGGCCGGACCATTCCGGCGACCGAGACGCTGCTCCTGGCCGTCAGCCCGTCGGACGCCAGGAACATCGAGTTCCTCTCCCAGAACGAGTCCCTGTCGGTCGTGCAGACCCAGCAGGATGCCAATCCGCCACCTCTGCAGCAATGCATCGGTACGGACCAGACGACGGCAGCACCGTGATCAGCCGCCGGATTCTCGTCATCAGTCGTTCGCCGGCGCTCAGCCGGGCCATCCAGGCCTCCCTGGGTCCGGGCTACCAGGTCCTGACCAGTGCCAACGTCAGTGAGGTCGTCGACGAGGTGCGGGAGCAGGGTCCGATCGACGTGCTCGTCGCCGGACCGGTCTTCGACAGTCACGCCGGCATGGCCCGGCTGGCCGCGCTGCGAACGGGCGGAGCCGTCCCCTCCATCGTCCTGGCCCTAGGCCCGAAGCCGAAGGCCAACCTCGGCGACATCGTCCGCACGGGCGCGGTCGATCTTGTCGAATACCCGACCAGCAAGCGTCAGCTCGCTGCTGCCCTGAAGCGCGCCTTCGACATCGCCGACGTCTCGGTCCCTGACAACGACCCCACGCTTCCCGTGGTGGCCCAGGGCGTCGTCGTCGACCGGCCTCAGTTCGCCGATGTCTTCACGGTGGCGTCGTCGAGCGGCGGTTGCGGCAAGACGTTCTACGCCACCAACTTGGCCTGCTACCTGGCGGCGCAGACGGGACAGCGAGTCTGTCTCGTGGACCTCGACTTGCAATTCGGCGAGGTCTCGACGGCGCTGCACCTCCGGCCGCGGTTCACGATCTCGGACCTGCTGTCTCGAGAACCGGTGGACGAGGACGATCTCGACGAGCACGTCGAGGAGTACCTCGAGGAGCACGAGCTCGGTTTTTCAGTCCTGGCCGCGCCTTTCAGCCCGGCTGACGCCGACATGATCGCCCCCAAGGACGTCTATAAGGTGATGGGCGCGTTGCGCCGCCATTTCGACTACATCGTGGTCGACACACCGGCACAGCTGTCCGAGATCGTCTTGGCGGCCTTCGACCATTCGACCAGAGTCCTCTGCATGGTCACGTTGGACCTACCGAGCATCCGGAACATGCGGGTGTTCCTCAACACCCTCGAGAAGCTGCGGATCAACAGCCAGACCATCGGCGTCGTGCTCAACAAGGTTGAAGACGACATCGGGATCGATATCAGTGATGTCCAGGAGGTGCTGGACAACAAGATCGTCTCGGTCCTGCCGTATTCACGAGAGGTCATGAAGTCGATCAACAAAGGCCAACCGGCGCTCGTCTCGGCGGCCAACTCCGAAATCGGGAAGAAGCTGGCAGGCGGCATGCGCCAGTTCCTCTCCGACGACACGACACCGAGCCTCGGTTCGGCCTCGAACACGGCTGAGATCGGCGAGACCCGCGGATTTTGGCGGCTGAGGAGGAAGGGCCGCAGCAACAAGGTACTTGAACTCGAAAGCGCCTGATCGACATGAACCTCTCGGAGAAGCTCGCCGCTGCTGACGGCACCGCTTCGTCCTCGCAGCCGGCACCCTCCGAGGAGAGTCTGCCGCCACGAAGTCGGCGGGAAGGAGAGGGCGGGACGCCAGACGGTGTGGAGAGGCGAGTGGTCGGGAATGCCACCGCGCCCGGGCCAAAGGGGCATCCGTTGCGCCGGGCCTCGGACCGCACCGCCCTGGACACGGCCTGGAAGCAGTCCAAGCAGAAGGTCCAGGCCAAGGTACTGGCCGAAATCGCGCCAAAGGCCGCGGACCTTTCACCGGAGGAGCTGCGCGAAAAGGTCCGTTCGACCGTCAATGACATCCTCGACCACGAGGACATCGGAATCTCGCCTATCGAGCGTCAACGCTTCGTGGAAGAGATGCTCGAAGATTCCCTCGGCTACGGGCCGCTGGAGGCGCTTCTCGCCGACGGCAGCATCACCGAGGTGATGTGCAACAAGTTCGACGAGATATGGATCGAGCGTAAGGGCAAGCTGCAACGCAGCGATGTCGTCTTCAACTCGCCCCATCAATATCGGCGGATCATCGACAGGATGGTGCACGGAGTCGGTCGTCGCGTCGACGAGTCCTCGCCGATGGTGGACGCCCGTCTCGCGGATGGATCTCGAATCAACGCCATCGTGCCGCCGCTCGCGCTGCACGGACCCGTGCTCACCATCCGGAAGTTCCCCGAGAAGGCTCTTGTCATGCAGGACCTCATCGGCCTGGGTTCTCTCACCATGGATGCCGCCGTCTTCCTGGAGGCATTGGTGCGAGGGAAGATCAGCTTGATCGTCGTCGGTGGCACGGGCACCGGGAAGACGACGATGCTGAACGTGTTGTCCAACTTCATCCCCGACGGCGAACGCCTGATCACGATTGAAGAATCTGCGGAACTGCAGATTCAGGGTGAGCACGTCGTGACCCTCGAGACTCGACCGGCCAATGCGGAGGGGAGCGGGGAAGTCCGTATCCGGGACCTCGTGCGCAATTCGCTCCGCATGCGGCCAGACCGGATCATCGTCGGAGAATGCCGTGGTTCGGAGACCCTCGACATGTTGCAGGCCATGAATACCGGCCACGCGGGATCCATGACGACGGTGCACGCCAACACGCCACGTGAGTTGCTGGGCCGCCTCGAGACCATGGTGATGATGGGAGGGGTCGAACTGCCCCAACGTGCCATAAGAGAGCAGATCGTCATGGCCGTGGGTTGCCTCATCCAACTGCAACGAACTCCTGCGGGGCCACGCGTCGTGCACTCCATCACCGAGATCCAGGGCATGGAGGGCGAAACCGTTTTGCTTCAGGACATCTTCCATCGGGTCGACATGCATGAAGGCTTCGGTCGCCTCGTGTCGACCGGCCTGCGACCCAAGATCCTCGACGAGTTGGCGCTCAACGGTGTCGAGGTGCCGGCACATCTCTTCAGGAACGATGAGGACGGTCTCTCGGGCCCCGGGGGCCGGTCCTCCGGCCGCCATCACCGTCCGGCTCGCCCGGGACGGGTCATGGAGCCGCCCTCGGAGGAGATGTACGAGATGTTGGCCCGCCGGCGCGAGGGGAAGTGAGAGTGATGTCGACCGCGACTGAGCTGAGCACGCAAGGCACCGCACTCGTGGCGGCGATTCTGGTCGGCGGCGGCCTGGCCCTGGCCGTCGTGGCAATCATCATGCGGGTGCGTACGAAACAGCGCACCCTGGCCCAGATCCTGGACGACACCATGGGTACTGCGGAAGTACCGGTAGAGGTGGTGACGGAGTCACCCGAACGCGGCGAGCTCTCTGCGCTCACGGTCCGCATCGCCGGGATTTTCGGAAGAGTGGACACTCATGGCGCATTGGAGCGGCGTCTGGAGCGCGCCGCCATGCCACTACGCGGCGGGCGAGTACCTCGTCATCAGTTCCGCCATCGCGTTCGGGCTGGCCGCAGTCGTTGGCGTCGTCGTGGGATCGGCGATCGCGTCAATCGTCGCGATTGCCGTCGTCGCTGGTGTCGCGTGGTACCTACCCTCACGCCAGGCTGCCAAGAGGATCAAGCAGATACAAGAGCAACTGCCCGACGCACTGGCGCTGATGTCCGCCTCAGTTGAAGGCGGTCAGACCTTCCAACGCGCCATCGACATGTACCGGCGGGACGCCAAGCCCCCCCTGTCGGCCGAGCTCGACCGCGTCATGGCTGAGGTGGCGGTCGGCTCGGACCTGGTCGTGGCGCTCGAGAACATGGCGGAACGCTCGGGAGTGGAGGACCTCAAGTGGGCGGTCGAGGCTGTCCGCATTCAACAGTCCACGGGTGGGCGTCTCGCCCCCATCCTTCACACGTTGGCCGACTTCATGCGCACCAGGCAGGAGGTGCGACGTGAAGTCCAGACCCTGTCGGCAGAGGGCCGCATGTCCGGCTACGTGCTCTTCGCCATCCCGATCTTTCTCGTCTGCGCGCTTGAGTTGAAGGATCCGTCCTACCTCAAGCCCATGGAGCACGGTGCCGGCTTGATCGTTCTGATCGCGACGGCCGGGCTCATGGGCCTCGGCTTCTTGATCGTGCGCCGCATGGTCAACATCGAGGTGTGAGGCAGAAGGGAGTGACCTCATGAGCGAATCTTTCATCGCTCCATTGATCGGCATCACACTGATGGCGATCGGTCTCGCCGGGGTGGCGGCGGCGGCCTGGCGATCCCATAAGACGTCGAGCCGGCTCGACTTCATCCGATCGCTCGGTTCGGAAGCCGAGCTCTACGCGGAGGCGGCACCTACTGTCGAGCGCGTGCAGGAGCCCCTGGTCAACCGTATTTTCGGACCGACCGCGCGCGGCTTTCGCAACACCCTCACCCGGCTCTATCCCTCGAGTGAGGTGGATCGGGTTCACGCCGATCTGCTCAAAGCGGGTTTGACTGGAACGATCCGAGCGGAGGAGTTCGTGGCCATCCAGATGGGTTCGGGCCTTCTTGGCATCGCACTCGGGCTGGCGTGTCTGGTGAGCGGCGTCGTGAGCGTGAAGATCGGCGTCGCGATGCTGTTCTTCCTGCCGATCGTCGGGGGCCTGGCGCCGAGTTGGTGGCTACGCCGTCGGATCAAGGCGCGACGCTCCCGCGTGACGAACGACCTTCCCGATCTGCTCGACCTCATGACGATCTCCGTGGCGGCAGGCCTCGGCTTGGAGCAGGCAATGCAGGTCTCCTGTGCTCGCTTCGAATCTCCGGTGTGCGACGAGTTGCGCCTGACGCTTCGGGAGATGGAGCTCGGGCTTTCGCGACACGACGCGTTGGAGAACTTGAAGTTGCGGACCGACATCGACGACCTGATCACCTTTTCGGTCGTTCTCTCCCAGGCTGACGCGCTCGGTCTCCCGATCGGCCGGGTCTTGGAGGCACAAGCCGACGAGATGCGCGACAAGCGACGTCAGCGAGCCCGGGAGAAGGCGGCAAAGGTGCCCGTCAAGATCTTGTTCCCGCTCGCGCTTTGCTTCTTGCCGGCGATCATGATCATCGTTCTGGGCCCGATCGTCGGCCCCATCAAGCATGCCTTCCACGGGGCCTGAGCCCCTCGCGAGCACGAAGCCGACAATTGTCGTGCTGAGCCTGTCCGCACCCGGGCGGCAACGGAGATGCGACTGTTGCTTGAGGCCAGAAGCATACAATGACCTGGGAGTTTCCACCGTTTTTGCGGTGGGAATGGAGTCACGCCGGAGCGCACGCCCCGGTGTGGATTGAGGGGGAGGAATGGCAAACACAGCCTCGATCCTGTGGCCGACCGCGCAGCCGTCGCCGGCCGTGGAGGTCGGAACGGGAACTGAGTGGGCCTTCTACACGCGAGTCTCCGTCTCCGGACCCTCGGTCTGCACGACCGTGCACCGCGGCGAGAGTTTGCGCGGGGCGCGGGCCACGCTCACCCGCGACGACATCGAGGTTGATGCCGACGAGGACTATCGCGATCCCGAGGTCTCCATTCAGTCGCGGCAGGAGGATCGGCACTGGGGGCCGTGGTCGTTGACCCAGCGAGAGCTCGAGGTGTTGCAGCTGCTCGCCGAGGGCGCCACGAACGGCGAGATCTCGCAGCGGCTCTACATCAGCCCCAAGACGACGAAGAACCATTTGGCCGCAATCTTTCAGAAGCTCGATGTGACGAACCGCACGCATGCGCTCGTGCGCGCCGTTGTCATGGGTTTGGTCACGATCGAATAGCAGGCTTCACGAAGGCCCTTCAATTGGTCCATAAAGCCTATGGAGCGTGGCGAAGCGATCACTGAGAATGGTTTGTGGGACTCCATTTGGTTCGGGTAACCGCTCGACACCGATGGGGCGAGAGAGGGGAATGAGAGAATGGTTGAGCTTTTCGTGAACGCATTCGTCGCGGTACGGGGCGCCCACAGCACCATGCTGGAGCGTGTTCGGACCGAGCGTGGTGCCTCCATGGTGGAGTACGCACTGCTGGTCGGACTGATTGCCGTCGTGGCTGTCGTCGCGGTGGGCCTGCTGGGTGGCGGCATCGCCAACCTGTTCGGCCACGCGAGCAACTGCGTCGGCACTCTCTCGAACACCGACTGCAACGCAACTCCCTAAGGGAAAATTCCCCCTTCCCTAACGGGATGACCGGGCTGGGCCGGCTTTTGCTGGCCCAGCCCGTCGTCGTCAGGGGGGGCTCGACGGGGGAGGGGGCGACGAGACGGGAGCGACTGTGGAGGGCTGGATCAAGAGATCCAGCCCTCTGTCGCGTCGGTTGACCTCGCACATCGGCGCTGGCGTGAGTTCTCGGTTTGGATCGACCGGTCCGGACCGACCCGGGGGTTGGCCGACGCCGAACGAGGGGACCGAGGCGTTGAGCCGGGCGCCAGGCGTCGCGGGACACATCGAGGCCGGGTGAGTCAGTGGAACGGTCGGGCCCGGCCCAGGGCGGACATCCTGGACCTCCGGGCTCCCTCGGCCCAGGCGCCGCCGGCCCGTTGCCGCCCTCATAGAATCGGGATGGAAGGCGTCGCCGGACGGTCGGGCTTGAGGCTCCCCAGCAGGATTTCATCGTCGGTTCACATAACGGATACGGCGGCGAAATAGGGTCCGACGAGACTTGCAACCGCAATCGGATGTGGGGCGTCGGGTCCGGGAGTCCCCACCCCGGGAACCTTGACCACGGAGAAGAAGGGGAACACAGGAGAGCTCATGAGCTATCAGGCCGAGTACATCTGGATCGACGGGACGGAGCCCACCCCGCTCCTCCGGAGCAAGACGAGAATCGTCGAGAGCGGCAAGGAGCCGGGGATCTGGGGCTTCGATGGCTCGAGCACGAACCAGGCCGAAGGGAACGACTCCGACTGCGTCCTCCAGCCCGTCTTTGTGTGCCCCGACCCCCTGCGGGCGGAGGGCGACAAGCTGGTCATGTGCGAGGTCCTGCACCCCGACATGACGCCGCACAGTACGAACACCCGGCGCAAGTGCGCCGAGTTGGCGGAGAAGTATGCCGACCAGGAGCCCTGGTTCGGCATTGAACAGGAGTACACCTTCTTCCAGTACGGGCGCCCATTAGGGTGGCCCGAGGCAGGCTTCCCCGCACCGCAGGGGCCCTACTACTGCGGCGTCGGGGGCGACAAGATGCCCGGTCGCGAAATCGTCGAGCGCCACACGGCGGCGTGTATGAAGGCCGGGTTGGGGATCGAGGGCACCAACGCCGAGGTCATGATGGGGCAATGGGAATTCCAGATCGGGGTTCTCCCGCCGCCGCTGATCGGCGATCAGCTGTGGACCGCTCGCTGGCTGCTCTTCCGTATTGCCGAGGACTTCGACGTCTTCGCCACCCTCGAGCCCAAGCCCGTGCTGGGGGACTGGAACGGTGCCGGGGCGCACACCAACTTCTCCACCAAAGCCATGCGGGAAGACGGCGGCTGGGACGCCATCATCGCCGGCTGCGAGGCCCTTGGAAAGAGGGTGGACGAGCACGTCTCGAACTACGGCATCGGCATCGAGAGTCGTCTGACGGGCGCGCACGAGACTGCACACTTCACCCAGTTCAGTTACGGCACCTCCGACCGCGGGGCGTCCATCCGGATCCCGTGGGCCACTGCCAAGAACAAGAAGGGCTGGCTGGAAGACCGCCGCCCCAACGCCAACATGGACCCCTACGTGGTCAGCGGTCTGATGGTCGAGACCGTGTGTGGAGCCGCCGCCGGCGATTGAGGCGTACCTGATCGGGAATGCCGCTGGCTCCGGGAACGCACCCCCTCGGAGCTGGCGGCGTTTCTCGTTGTGCGGTCAGCCGTGCGGTTGGTCGCTGGGCGCCTGTGCCACCAGGGCCGGCTCCCCGGGACGGGCCAGCGGCCCGTACGGCGAGCGCTGCCGTGTCGCCCTCGATGTAGCGACTGGCGTCCCCGCCGGCATCGGCCATCTCGTCCATGCCGATGGGGCCCTCGGGGCGGCCGGAGAGGAACTGCTGAATGATCGGGTTGTCCGTGGCGAGCATGTCCGGCTTGCTGGCGAACTTCACCAGATTGGAGCGGAACAGGACGCCCATGTACTCGGCCGTTCGCATAACCGACTGGATGTTGTGGGTGATGATGAAGAACGTCGCTCCCGTCTCTTTCTGGGCCGTGACGACGAGCTCGTCGAGATAGGCGACGCGGACGGGATCGAGACCTGAGTCGGGCTCGTCGAAGAGCACGATCTCGGGCTCGGTCACCATGGCCCGAGCCAGCCCGGCCCGCTTCTTCATCCCGCCGGACACTTCTCCGGGAAGCTTCTTGAGGTGGTCCATCAGCCCCACGAGTTCCGCGTTCCGGTGGACCAGCTCCCGGATCGCCGGCTCGCTTTTTCGGGTGTGCTCGCGCAGGGGGAAGGCGATGTTGTCGTACAGGTTCATGGAGCCGAACAGGGCGCCGTCCTGAAAGAGGACGCCGAACTTCTTGCGTACCTCGTAGAGACGCTTCTCGCGCAGGCCCACGATCTGGTCCCCATCGACCCAGATCTCGCCGCGTTCGGGGCGCAGCAGCCCGAGGATGTTCTTGAGCAGCACTGATTTCCCGGTCCCGGACGGGCCGAGGATCGCTGTGATCCTGCCCTTGGGGACGTCGAAGGTGATGTCCTCGAGCACGGTGTGGGAGCCGAACGACTTGGTTACCCCGCGCAAGGAGATGATCGGCTCACCGGGCGCAATCCACGACTGCTCTGTGACCTCCGGTGCGTGCTCCATACAAGGAGAACCCATACCCAGGGCTCAGCTTGCGCCTCGCCTGGGTGGACGGGGGGACCGTCCCTAGCCTCCGAGCAGGCCGCCCACGGTCTTAGTCGCCCCGCCGATGATGCCTTGCACCGGGTTCGTGGTCGTTGTCGTGGTGGCCGGGGCGGCCGAAGAGGAGCCCGAACCCGAACCCGAAGAAGATCCGGAGCTCGATGTACCGGGCACGACGCTCCCCAGCCCAACGGACTGCGTGATCCCGTTCACCGAGCTGGAGACGCCCCCGAGCGTGGTATTGAGCCCACCCACGCTTCCCGCTGTGCTGCTGACGCCGCTGACCGTCTGCGTCACGCTGCCGGTGACACCGCTCACGGTCTGACCGACCCCGCTGGCCACGCTTCCCACTGTGCTGCTGACGCCGCCCACCGCCTGCGTCACGCCGCCGACAGTCTTGGTGACGGTGCCCGTGACACCACCAACCGTCTGGCTGAGGCCACCTGTTGCGCCGCCCACCGTCGTCTTCACTTCGCCCGCGGTCTTGTTCAGGCCGGCCGAGAGTCCGCTGGCGCCTGACGACGATCCGCCACCGAGCGCACCGCCGAGGAGTGCCGCAGTGCCACTCGTCACGCCCTTGCGGCCGGAATTCGAGCCACCGCTTCCCGACCCTCCACCAGATCCCGTTGACGAGCCGCCGTCTCCCGCGCCCGATCCGTTTCCGGATCCATCGGTCGAGCCATTCAGTGCCAGGGTCTGCGGCCCCGCGCCATCAGCATTCTCAGGCCCGAAATGAGAGGCGCCCAGAGCGAGGGGTGGAGCGGCGATGGCTGCCGAGCCCGGCGTCGCCGCCGCGCTGCTCGGTCCACTCGAGAGTGCATGGGGGGCGATGAATGCGGCGGCCACCGCTGCGCCCGTGACGGCGGCGCCCGTGACTGCGTTGCGCATCGCCCCCGAGCCGCCCCCGTTGTGGTGGACGCTGGCGCTGCGGTGCGCCGCCCGGAAGATCGTGCGGCGGATGAGTGCACCAGTCGCGATGAGGAAACCGGCCAAGGCCTCCTTCGAATCGGAAACAACGGCAAATTCGCGCTTGAGCGCCTGGCGGGCCCGCCACAGCAGCGTCTCTATGGTTCCGATCTCGACACCCTCGTGGTCGGCGATCTGCTGGTAGGTCCAGCCGGAGCCCTCGCGCATGGCGAGCACATGGCGGTGGCGTGTCGACAGGCGGTCGAGCGCACGGGTCACCAGCTCGCCGTCGACTGCGGCGAGGACCAGTTCCTCGGAAGTGTCTTCGCCCACCACACCCACAGGACGTTGTGCAGTGAGTTCCAAGTCGTCGGTGGGCGTACTGCGCGAGCGACGGCGCAGCATGTCGGTGCAGATGTTCCCCGCGATCACGGTGAGCCAGGGGTAGAAGCGCCGCTCACCAGCGAAGCGCGGCAACGCCTTCCAAGCTCTGGCGAATGCCTCCTGCGCCGCATCCTCGGCTTCGTGCCGATCGTTCAGCCGACGCAAGCAGAAGCGGAGGAGCCGTTCGTAGTAGCGCGCGTACAAGTTCCCGAACGCTGCGGAATCACCCGCTTGGCACCGCTCGACCAGCGCGCGATCTCGATCGAGATCGACGTCGTCGCAGAGGCTTGTGAGCTCTTCTTCGCGGAGCGCCAACTGTCCTGTCCCCTCCCCCCTCCGTTCGTCCTCGCACCCAGGAGGTGAATCACATTATGCCCGGCTATCGCGACTTTTTGAAAGCCGCGGGCCGTTATTCCCATAACGGGGGTTGAAGAAACATCTCACGAAAAATTTCACAACAAAGTTGATATTTCGCCGCTCGACCAAGCCGAAATGGATGGGTCCTCCTCTTTGGCACGCCCGTGCCGCGCTGCATTGCGGGTGATTCTCCCTGCCGGGGAGGCCCTACAGGCGGCCCTCTGCGCCCGCTTCCGCAAGGTTCGAGCCTGGCTGGCGTTTTTCTGCATGACAGGGAACGAAAGGACGGGGGAACGGGCGCCTTGATCCGTTCATATGCCGGAGGAGGCCTCGGAAGGGGGGACGGCGTTGGTTGACACGACGGGTGCCGCGCCCGACCACGGGCCCGGCACCACGCAGTCTTTGGGCCGAGACGAGATTGCTCGTCGGCTGGGTACACCGAGTGGACGACCTGCCGCAACGGGCGTGCTGCCACGACCGAACCGTCCGGTTGCCGATGACGGGAAGATCGCCACGGCGATACGTGAGACGGGCAACATGTTCGCCACCGCGTTCGAGGCCCTCCGCCAAGCTCCACTCAAGGGCGTCCCGGTCTCCGAATTCTTCGACCAGTGCTGGTTCCTGGCCCGGGTCACCACGCTGCCACTCATTCTGCTCTCCATCCCCTTCGGCATGGTCATTGCGCTCGAGGTCGGCTCGCTCCTCCAGCAGATCGGCGCGCAGTCACAGCTCGGTGCCGCCATGGTGTTGGCAGTTGTCCGCGAGCAGGCGCCCGTGGCCACTGCGCTGTTGATCGCCGGCGCCGGGGGGTCGGCCATGTGCGCCGACCTCGGGTCGCGGCGTATCCGGGACGAAATCGGCGCGATGGAGGTCATGGGCGTCAACCCGCTTCACCGGCTCGTCCTGCCCCGGCTACTGGCGGCGACCCTCGTCGCCATATTGCTCGACGCCGTCGTGAGCGTGGCCGGTATCGCCGGTGGCCTGTGGTTCGGCATCAACTCCATCCACATCACGGCGAGCAGCTTCTTTGCCACGTTCAGCGAGCTCAGCCAGATGGCCGACCTGGTCATCGCGCTGCTGAAGGCCGGCATCTTTGGCTTCATCGCCGCCATGGTCGCTTGCTACAAGGGCCTCTACTGCAAGAGCGGCCCCAAAGGCGTGGGCGACGCCGTCAACCAGGCGGTCGTTGTGACGTTCATCCTGTCGTTCTTCGTGAACTTCCTGCTGACCGTCTTCTACTTCAACTTCATTCCGCAGAAGGGCCTTTGATGGCGATCGACGCTCCCGTTCGTGAGGAGCCGCCGAAGATCGTCTCGGCCGGAAAGATGGTCGGCACGAAGGCGATCGAGTCTGGCGACGCCGTCCTCGGAATTTTCGACACGCTCTACGCGCAGCTGAAGTTCTATCTGCGGATACTGCGCTCGTTGCCCCGGGCGCTGCGGTACCCCAAGGAGATTCTCGTCCTGATGTCGGACATCTCTCTGGGGTCGGGGGCACTGGTCGTGGGCGGCGGCATGTTCTTCGTCGTTGTCTCGATCTCCTTCTTCACCGGGACCGAGGTCGGCCTGGAGGGATTCAACGGCTTGCAGCAGATCGGGGCGCAGGCCTTCACCGGCGTGATCACCTCGCTGGCGAACACCCGCGAAATCACACCGCTGGTGGCCGGGGTCGCGCTGGCCGCACAGGTGGGCGCTGGTTTCACCGCACAGCTCGGTGCCATGCGCATCAGCGACGAAATCGACGCACTCGAGGTGATGGGGGTCAACAGCGTGGTCTACCTGGTGGCCACGCGGGTCTGGGCCGCCCTGATCACGATGATCCCCCTCTACCTGGCGGCCCTGTTCGCCAGCTATCTCGCCTCCGAGCTCGTCGTGACGAAGTTCTTCGGGTTGTCGACCGGGACGTACACCCACTACTTCCGTCTGTACCTACCGCCGCTCGACATCTTCTATTCCTTCCTCAAGGCCATGGTCTTCGCCGTCCTGGTCACGTTCGTGCACTGCTACTACGGCTACAACGCGACGGGCGGGCCCGCCGGTGTGGGTGTGGCAGCCGGGCGCGCCATCCGCCTTTCCATCATCCTCGTGGTCGTCGTGAACCTGTTCATGTCGCTCATCCTCTTCGGCGGCGTGAACGCCACGGCCAGGTTGGTCGGATGAAGAGGCTCCTCCGCGTCTTCGTCAGCATTGTTGTGCTGGTCGGGGTGGTGTTCGGCACCGTCACGCTCGTCCGCATGGCCAATGGTGACTTCGCCGGTGACTACCCGCTGAGCGGCATGTTTCCCCAGGCCGGAGAGGGGCTCGACCCCGGCTCAGCGGTCGTCTTCCGGGGTGTCCAGGTGGGCCGGGTGTCCACGATCTCGCTCAGCCACAACCAGGCGCGGGTCACCGTCCTCATCGAGCCGTCGTTCAAGGTGCCGAGCACCGCGACGGCGACGATCGAGCCGGTGAACTTGTTCGGCGCCGAGCAGGTGTCGCTCTCGACGCCCGGCCAGAACTCAGAAGCCGGTCCTTATCTTCAAGCAGGCGCATCGTTCGCCCATGCGCAGAGCAGCGACGAACTGGGCGACCTCTTCGCGGCCGCCACGCCGCTCCTGAACAAGATCGACACCACCAACCTCTCGACCGTGCTGGGCGAGCTGGCCCAGGCCTCGCAGGGCGAGGGGCCCAAGATCGCCGCGTCCATCAGCGCCGGGACCCAGTTGGCCGGGTTGCTCGACCGGACGCTCAACGCGCAGATCCTCGCACTGCAGTCCTTCGCCAATTTCACGCAGGCCATTGCCCCGGCCGCGGGAGACCTGAACAACCTCAACGCGGAGATCAACGCGGGCCTCCCGTCGTTCAACGCCGAGGAGGCTGACTACGAGAACCTCCTCAACACGCTGATCCCGTTCTCCAATCGCCTGGCTGCGCTGCTCTCGACGTATCACCCGGACATCGCCACCATTCTGGAGTCCGGCGACAACGTCTCCCGGGTCCTTCTTGCTCAGCAGGACTCCATCGGTCAGGTCATCAACGGCGCGTACCACTACTTCCAGAAGATCGCCGAGGGCGCGGCCGGCCCCACGAAGTTGCCGGACGGCAGCACCTATGCGTACTTCAACACCTTCATTCTGTTCAGCGACGTCAACAGCCTCGTCTGCAACCTGATCGCGCCGCCGACCGGCGGGATGTCGTTCCTCCAACCGATACAGCAGGCCCTGGCCGGCAGCGGCTCCGCCTTCAACTGCTCTTCGGAGCTCTCGACGTTCGATGCGCTCCAGAGCAGTTCGACGCCGGCAGCGGCGCAGACGCCACAGCCCACCGCCGCAGCGACGTCGGGCGCCAACAGCGCTGCGGCCGCTGCCGCCAACCAGGCCTATGGCATCGTCGGGCAGCCCGACCCATCCACGTCGACCAACCTCGGCGGCATCATCACGCAGGTTCTCGGGGGGTTGTGATGAGGCTCCTGCGGCATTTCCCGAAGTCGGCCTTCAAGTTCACGCTCTTCGCGCTGGTGTGCCTCGTCCTGCTGGCGGGCCTGGCCGTCAAAATCGGGAACATCTCGCTCTTCAGCAGTCGGCACACCATTGACGCGCAGTTGAGCGATGTGACCGGCCTGGCCACGGGCGACAACGTCAACATCGCCGGGGTCCCCGTCGGACAGGTCTCGAGCATCGGGGTGCAGCACGGGCATGCCCTCATCTCATTGAGCATCAACAACACGGTGACCCTGCATCGGTCGACCGATGTCGGCATGCGATGGCACAACGTGATCGGCCAGAAGGAGATCGAGCTCTTTCCCGGAAAGGGCGGTCCGATGTTGTCGCCCGGGTCCACCATCCCGCTCTCCACGATGTCACCGACGCCAGCGTCGACGCGTTCTTGAACTCGCTCGGTCCCGCTGCTCTCCGCGATCAACCCCAAGGAGGCCAACGCGTTCGTCGAAAACGTCTCCGGAGCGCTCGAGGGCGACACCGCCCAGATCAATCAGCTGATCAACAGCGGTGCGACCGTGTCGTCGACCGTTCAGGCACTGGACTCCCAGGTGGGCCAGATCATCGGCAATCTGGACCAGGTGTTGACGGCGCTGGCGTCGCGTTCCGGCGACATCGATTCGCTGGTGACCAACCTGCAGACCGTCTCCTCCGCGTTGGCCTCGAAGAACTCGTTGCTCGATGACGTCGTTGGCAACCTCTCCCAGGTGGCGACCGATCTGGCCGGCCTGATCGGCAACAACCACAACACCATCACGAGCACCATCGACAATCTGCAGGCCGTGGCGGCCGACGTGCAGAACAACCAACAGAACCTGGCCACCAGCCTGTCGACCCTTGGGGCGGGTCTGGCGCCGTACATCCAGATATCCCAGTGGGGGCAATGGTTCGCCGTCGAGACCGTCTACACGTGCCTCGCTGGTCAATCCGTGTGCCCGTACTATCAGCCCGGCAATCCGCCTTCCGGATCCGGCCCCGGTGGGAGCCCTCCGCTGCCGTCGCCGCTGTCGAGCGTGACCACGCCCGGGCTGCCGAGCGGCAGCGCGTCCTCGAACTCGTCCAGTGCCAACAGCCCTTCCGCCCCGGGCGGGAATCCGTTGGCAGCATCGAGCCTGGGCCTGAACCTGCAGGCGGTCAGCGGCGCCACCACTGGGGGGTCGCCGTGAAATCCTTCACCGAACGCAACCCCAAGGTCATCGGCGTCAAGGCGATCATCGTCATGACGGCAGGTGTGCTCGCCATCCTCCTCCTGAATCGGAGCTTTTTCAGCTCCGGCTACACCATCCAGGCCCAATTCACCAACGCCGCCGGGATCTCCAAGGGAACCGAAGTGATGGAGGCCGGAGTCAACGTGGGCACCGTCAGCTCGGTGCAGGTGCACGGGAACGCCGTTGACGCCCAGCTCTCCATGGGCCACTCCGTGGTGCTGCCGCACAAGACGACCGCCGCGGTCGAGGTCGAGACGCTCCTCGGGGTCGTCGATGTGACCTTGAACCCGGTGAGTGGGTGGGATGACCCCTTGAAGCCCGACGCGCTGATCACCGACACCTCGGTACCGACGGAGTTCTACCAGCTCCAGAACACCGCGCACTCGCTGCTCTCCAAGTCCAACGCCAAGGCACTCAACAGCCTGGTGACTTCCTTGGCCAACATCACCAAGGGCAAGCAGACACAGGTGGCACAGATCATCTCCGGCCTCGGCGCGCTCACCACGACCGTCGACCAGCGTTCCGGTCAGGTCTCGCAGTTGATCGACTCGGCCAACACCCTGTCGTCGACGCTGGCCGGCCGGGATCAGCAACTGCTCTCCGTCGTCAACAACCTCGACACTGTTTCCACCGGGCTCGCCGCCAACGATCAGGACCTGGGCAGCTTGATCACCAACGTCGACTCCATGGCGAGCCAGACCAACAGCCTGGTCAGCCAGGACTCACCTGCCCTCAACTCACTCCTGCAGAGCCTGCACGCCGACCTCACCGTCGTCGGCCAGCACCAGGAGGATCTGGCGGAGGGCGTGAGCTACCTCGGCTCGGCGCTGAAGGGGTTCCAGTCCATCGCCTACAGCGGGTCCACGCCCGTCCCGTGGGGCAACATCTTCGTCAACCCGACGTCGCTGACCAGCACGTTCGGCGTCATCGGCCCTTGCGGCGTGCTCGACCAGGTCCTGGACCAGACGCTCGGGCCTGACCCCGACTCGTGCGCGGACCAAACCGGCCCGCTGCCCGGTGAGGGGTCGAACACGAGCTCGGGCAGCAACGCCCCGGAGTCGTCGGGTTCCACCTCCACGACCACGTCGACGCCGTCGTCGACCGGGTCGTCGAGCAGCTCGCAGTCGAACGGTGGCGGCCTGACCGGACCGAATTCGGGTCTTGGCGGTTTGTCGCAGCTCATCAGTCCCTTGTTGCAGGGGGTCGGATGATGGGAAGGCTCCGCGCGTTGTTGACGTCGAAGCCCATCCGTTTCGGGCTGGCCGGAGTCGTCCTCGTCGCCGCGGTCATCGTGGGGGTCGAGGTGACCAAGGGTAAGCCGACGTACCCGATCAACGTCGTCTACTCGAGCGCTCCCGGGTCTGTTCACGGGCGCTGCCGTGGACGTACTCGGCGTCAAGGTGGGAACGGTCACCGGTGTGCAGAATGTGGGCGACAAGGTCCACGTCACCTTGGCCGTGGACCAGGGGACCCGGATTCCTTCGTCTGCCTTTGCCTCGCTGGTGGCCGCCCAGCTGCTCGGCTCGCCCGACGTCGACCTCAACCCCGGCTACACGGGAGGGCCGTTCCTGGCCTCTGACGCAACCATCCCGCAGGACCACACTGCTGTCCCCGTCTCGACGGACGAGTTGTTGAAGGAACTGCAGCGCACTCTCAATGCCATCAACCCCCACGCGGTGGGCAACCTGGTGACCAATCTGGCGACCGACCTCGACGGCCAAGGGGCGAATCTCAACAAGCTCATCGCGTCGGCGGCGGGCACCGTGCAGCTCTTGGCGACGAAGGGGAACGACCTCGGACAGCTCAACGGCACGCTGGCCCAGCTCACCGGCACGCTCGATACCGACACCAGCCAGATAGAGCAGCTCGTCGAGCAGTACGACACGGTGTCGACCACCGTGGCCCAGCACTCCGGCCAGCTCAATGATGCCATCACCCAACTGGCGGGGGCGAGCTCAGGCCTGGTCAGCCTGCTCGTGCCGAATCTCCAACCTCTGGAGGCGGATGTGGGAACAGTGACGACCGTCGGTCGGACCCTCGACCGCAATCTCTCCTCGGTCGACGCGATCCTGCAGAACGGCAACAACCTCTTCCAGGGAGCGGCGCGCGCCTACGACCCGAACTACAACTGGCTGGACCTGAACCTCGCCGCGTCGCCCGGTGTGACGGGTGCCTACATAGCGGGGCTCCTGCGCGACCGGCTCGCCGGCATCTGCCGGCGCATCGTGGCCAACCACTCGAGTGGACTGTCCGCTGCGGTGATCGCCACCCTGAACCAGTGCGGCAATCCGTCGTCGGGCTTCTTCGATCCGCTGCTCAACGAGATCCCGACCATCTTCAACACCTTGAGTGGCGGGAGCGGGTCCGACACCGCCCAGTCGCATGCTGCAGCAAGGTCTGGCCCAGATCGCCAACGCCGAGCAGGGCGCGCAGGCGGCGCCGGCGACGCCGTCGTCGTCGACGCCCGCGAACAAGGCACCCGCGTCCAGCACGACCACCACCACGACGGTGCCACCGACCACGACCACGACCACCCCGTGCGGCCTCCTCGGCGCCGTCCTCGGCTGCTCGGGTTCTGGTTCGGGCGGCTCAGGCTCTTCGGGCCGGCTCGAGCTCATCGGGCTCCGGGCTCGGAGGCTTGTTGTCCAACCAGGTGACGCGGCAATCGAGTCAATCGACCGCGACACTGGCCGTGGCCGACGCCGACGCTGACCGCGCCCGCCGCCTCCCTTCTACCCCCGCTGCCCCAGGGCCAGATCCGCCACTCGCACGCGCACCGTGGCCTTGTGTCGGGGTGGGTGCACGACGTGGAGGGATGGTTCTGATGCGGGCCCGCACCGCGTGGCGTGTGACGAGGCGACGCCTGGTCGCGGCGCCGGTCCTGGCCGCGCTCGTCGTGGCCCTGGCCGGCTGTTCCGTGTCGGGGGGAGGGGGTCAGCGCACGGCGACCGCCGTCTTCGGCGACGTCGGCGATCTCTCCAACGGGGCCCAGGTGCAGTTGGCCGACGTGCCCGTGGGCTCGGTGCAGTCCATCGCGCTCGACGGGGACAAGGCGAAGGTGACGCTCGCGTTCGACAACGACGTGCGGATCCCGGCCGATGTCAGTGCTGCCATCAACCGCACCACCATCCTCGGCGACCAGTTCGTGCAGCTCAACGTTCCCAAGAGCGAGACGGGTGCTGCGGCGGCGACGACACCGCAACTGGCTGACGGCGCCACGCATCACCCACACGTCCCTCGTCCCGGACGTAGAGCAGTTCGTGCAGGCAGGGTCAGATGTGTTCGGTGCCATCTCCACGACGGAGCTCGAGCAGATCATTGAGGCGGGGGGCGAGGGCTTCACCGGCCAGGAGGCCTCGCTCAAGGCCTTCCTCACCGACCTGTCGGCCGTCGCCAACGGCTACGCGCAACACACCAGCGACATCACGCAGGCCGTCAACGGCCTGAACAGCCTCACCGCCCAGCTGGCCCCGACGAGCGGTGCCACCGCCACTGCGCTGTCGAACCTGTCCCAGACAGTCGCCATCCTGGCCAAGAACTCGTCGCAGTTCGAAACCCTCCTGCAGTCCATCGACAACCTGTCGTCCCAGGGGCGGAGCATCCTCGAGAACTACTACCCCCAGATCGTGACCCAGCTGCAGACGCTGCAGGCGGTGAGCAGCCAGGTTGCCCAACACCAGGCCAACCTGGCGGGGCTCCTCTCCCAGATCCCGGCGGCGGACAGCGGCACTGCCTCAGGCGGTGCGGAACGGCTACGTGCAGCTCTACGAGAACATCATCGTCTGCGGTATTCCGGGCATGGGCGAGGACAGCACGCCGGCCTTCACCTGTGCGCCGCATTCCGCAGGGGCCGGCTCGTCATGATCAGCCGCCGCCTCATCGTCAACCTGATCGTGTTCTTCGTGGTCAGCTTCGCTCTGGTCGCCTACGGCGTAGTGAACCTCCTCGGGAACCCGCTGCACAGCCCGACGATGCTCACCACCCACTTCGCCGACGCGTCCGGGCTCTACTCGGGCTTCGAGGTGGAGCTCAACGGCGTGCCGGTCGGGACCGTGACCTCCACCGCACTGACGACGACGGCGACCAAAGTGACCATGCGCATCAATCCCGGCACGACGGTTCCCGACGACGTCCAATCGTCGGTCCAGATCGCCAACGACCTCGGAGAGCAGGTCGTGAACCTGGTGCCGAGTCGCGGCGGCCCGGCGCCCGCTCTCAAGAGCGGCGCCGAGGTGCCTGCCGCCCCCGACCAGGTTCCGGCCAACGTCGGTGCCGTCGTCGCCTCGGCCACCCGTCTGCTCCAGGCCATCCCTGGAAACAACCTCAACAAGCTGATCGGGGAGTTGGCGACCTCGCTGTCCGGGACAGGCCGGCAACCTGCGGACCCTCATCAGCGCCGGCACGACCTTCTCCAAGGAGTTCGTCGCCTACCAGCAGCAGTTCACCGAGCTCCTGGCGAATGCGCCCCCGCCCTCGACGCGATCACCGCCGTCGCGCCCGCAACTCCGCCAGGACCTGGCCAACACGGCGGCACTGGTGCAGGTCCTGGCCCAACAGAAGTCGGGTCTCCATACCCTGCTCACGTCGGGTTCGTCGGCCTTCAACGCGGTGGACAACCTCCTGACGTCCCAGTCGGCCAACCTGGGCTGCTTCCTGCACGACACCGCCAACATCCTCTCGAACATCGCCGAGCCCACCAACCTCACCAACCTTTCGCAGGGGCTGGCCTACAACCAGTACTTCTTCGGCGCGGTCGAGAACATCGCGGTGCAGGGAGTGGCCAAGCCCACCACGACGAGCGGGTCGGACACCAACCAGACGTTCCTGCGCACCCGCCTGCTCATTCCCCCGATCCTCGACGAGCAGGCGCAGTCCTACGGCGCGGCGAACACCATCCCCGACACGCTGCCCGGCGCGGGATGCGTGACGGCGTTCGGCAACGGCGTCGGGCCGGCGACCCAGCCCGGCTTCACGCCCGCCGCCGGCGGCCACGTGGTCGCTCCGTCGGCACAGGAGGCCGACGTCGAGGTCGCCTCGGCCACGCCGGTCGGGCAGGTCGCCAGCGCCTCGTACCGCGAGCCGGCCGACCGCGAGGGCCTCATGTTGGCGCTCGGCGGGTTGGTGGTCCCGGCGCTTGTTCCTGGCCTGGGGCGCCCGCCCCTCGCGGCGACGTGCCCGCAGAAGGGCCTGAGAGATGTCCCGGTCGCCGCGACGGCGAGCCGGGAGCAGTGACACATACGGAGGGAGAACGGAGAGTCATGACCATGACGGAAGACGACAAAGGACAGCGGTGTGAAGGTGGTCGGTGCGACCCCACCGGACGGACGAGGGGCCGAGCCGCGCCGCGCCACCGCCCAGGGCGAAGGACCGACGCACGGAACGGTGACCGCGGCGTCCCGAGCCGGCGAGCCTTTCGCCTGGCCAGCCTCCTGGCCGTGGTCGGGCTCGTCGGCACCCTGGTGTTCGGGGTCCTCTACACGACCAAGAGCAGCAGCGGGCCGGTGCAGGACCCGGCGGTCGTGAGCGCGTCGCGCGCCTTCCTGACCGACTTCTTCAACTTCAACGCCAAGACGGTCGACTCCGACTTCAACGCGGTCAGCGGCATGGCGACCGGCGCCTTCGCGACCCAGGCCCAGCAGTTCTTCAACGCGTCCATCCGCAAGGCGCTCGAGCAGGCCCTGGCCGAGTCGCGCGGCCAGATCCGCTATCTCGCCGTCCAGTCGGAGAACCAGGGTGCGGGCACGGCCTCGGTCTACGCCGTGGTCGACCAGACCTACGTCAACAACAAGATCACCTCGCCGCAGGCCGACGTCGTCCGCCTCGTCGCCGACCTCAAGCAGGTCGGCGGCGTGTGGAAGATCTCCGACGTGACCGTGCTCGAGGGCGCCACTCCCGCCAGCACGGGCAGCGCCTCGGGCTCGGCGGGCTCGAACGTCCCCGGGCAGTAGGGAGGCCGCCCGGGCGTAGGATGCCGCAGGGCTGCGTGCGGGTCTGTGGTTGAAAGTCGAGGCCAGTCGCAGGCAAAACGACCCACGTAAGGCGACTTGTGGTCGCTGAGCATGGTGCGGCTTAGAGGTAAGCCCTGCCCGCTGCGTCCCCGGCTGTCGGGGGCGGGCGGAGACGAGGCGATGCGCGCCACCAAGGTGCCGTTGGGTGTGGCGGCTCGCCGCCGCACCGCCGGGGCCGGCGCGTCACCCTCGCGGCAGGCGAGTGTGGGGTCAAAGACCAGGTCAGCCGCACGCAGCCCCATTTCGAAGCTGAAGGCCGAGCGGCGGCTCCGAGCCTGCCCCGGCCGGTAGGATCGTTGCCCTCATGAGCGTGTTCACGAAGGTCCTGCGCGCCGGCGAGGGCAAGAAGGTCAGGAGGCTGGCCGAGCTCGTCCCTCTGATCGGCGCCCTCGAGCCCGAGATGCAGGGCCTGAGCGACGAGGCCCTCGCCCACAAGACGGTGGAGTTCAAGGAGCGCCTCGACCAGGGCGAGACCCTCGACGACCTGCTCATCGAGTCCTACGCGGTCGTGCGGGAGGCGGCCTGGCGGGTGCTGGGCCAGCGCCACTTCGACGTGCAGCTCATGGGGGGCATGGCCCTGCACTTCGGGTGGATCGCCGAAATGAAGACCGGAGAGGGCAAGACGCTCGTCTCCACGCTCCCGGCCTACCTCAACGCCCTCGACGGGCGCGGCGTGCACATGGTGACGGTCAACGAGTACCTGGCCACCCGTGACTCCGAATGGATGGGACGGGTCCACCGCTGGCTCGGCCTCACGGTCGGGCGGATCGGCTCGGACATCGACGACGCCACCATCAAGCGGGCGGCCTACGCGGCGGACATCACCTACGGGACGAACAGCGAGTTCGGCTTCGACTACCTGCGCGACAACATGACGCGCAGCCGGGACCTCATGGCGCAGCGCGACCACGTCTTCGCCATCGTCGACGAGGTCGACTCCATCCTCATTGACGAGGCGCGCACGCCGCTCATCATCTCGGGTCCGGCCGACGAGGCGGCGCAGCTCTACTACCAGTTCGCCTCCATCGCCCGCACGCTGACCCGTGACGTCGACTACGAGGTCGACGAGGAGAAGAAGACGGTCGTCCCGCTCGAGGCGGGGATCGAGAAGGTGGAGCAGGCGGTCGGGGTCGAGAACATCTACGACGCCGTCTCGGTCAACTACGTCCACCAGCTGACGAAGGCGCTCACGGCCAAGGACCTCTACAAGCGGGACAAGGACTACCTCGTGCAGAACGGCGAGGTGAAGATCGTCGACGAGTTCACCGGGCGCACGCTCGAAGGGCGGCGGTGGTCCGACGGTCTCCACCAGGCCGTCGAGGCCAAGGAGCGCGTGGCCATCAAGGAGGAGAACCACACCTGGGCCACGGTGACGCTGCAGAACTACTTCCGCCTGTACGACAAGTTGTCCGGCATGACCGGCACCGCCGAGACCGAGGCCGGCGAGTTCGCCGGCACCTACGGCCTGCCGGTGGTGCCCATCCCGACCAACAAGGAGATGGTCCGCCTCGACGAGCCCGACCTCGTGTTCAAGTCCGAGGAGGCCAAGTTCAACGCGGTGGTCGACGACATCGTCGAGCGCCACGAGCTCGGTCAGCCCATGCTGATCGGCACCGCCTCGGTGGCCAAGTCCGAGCTGCTGGCGCGCCTGCTGGAGAAGCGGGGCGTGCCCGCACAACGTGCTCAACGCCAAGCAGCACTTCCGGGAGGCCGAGATCGTGGCCCAGGCCGGCCGGCGCGGTGCGGTCACGGTGGCCACCAACATGGCCGGCCGCGGCGTCGACATCATCCTCGGGGGCAACGCCGAGCTGCTGGCCCAGCACGAGCTGGCGGCCGAGGGCGTCGACATCGAGAGCGACGAGGGAGTGGCCGAGCTGGAGCGCCGGAAGGCCGACCGTGGAGGCGCGCTGCCGGGCCGAGGGCGAAGAGGTGCGCAAGCTCGGCGGGCTCTACGTGCTGGGCAGCGAGCGCCACGAGAGCCGGCGCATCGACAACCAGCTCCGGGGCCGTTCGGGCCGCCAGGGCGACCCGGGGGAGAGCCGCTTCTACCTGAGCCTCGACGACGAGCTGCTGCGGCTGTTCGCCACCGGCGCCATGAGCTGGGTGATGGGGCGGACCCTGCCCGAGGACGTGCCGATCGAGTCCAAGACGGTGGCCAAGGCGATCGAGCGGGCGCAGAACACCGTCGAGGCCCGCAACGCCGAAAAGCGCAAGGACGCGCTCAAGTACGACGAGGTGATGGACCAGCAGCGCAAGGTCATCTACGAGCGCCGCCTGCAGATCATCGACGGCGACGACCTCGAGGAGCACACCGAGGACCTCCTGGCCGGCGCGGCGGAGAAGCTCGTCGCCGAGCACTGCCCGACCGAGTTCGAGGAGGACTGGGACCTCAAGGGCCTGGTCGACTCGCTGACGCAGTACTACCCGACGAAGTTCACCGTGGCCGACCTCGAGCAGGCGGCCACGACCGAGGACCTGGTCGAGTCCATCGTCGAGGAGGCGCTCGACTACTACGAGAAGCACGGCGAGGCGATGCCGGGCGGCGCGGAGACCATGCGCCAGATCGAGCGCGACGTCTACCTGCAGATCATGGACGCCCGCTGGCGCGACCACCTGGCCGAGATGGACAACCTCAAGGACGGCATCCACCTGCGCTGGACCGTCCAGGCCGATCCCCTCAACGCCTGGCAGCAGGAGGGCTACTCCATGTTCGGCCAGCTCATGGAGGTGATCGACAACGACTATCTCCGCTACATCCTCCACGTCGAGGCGGTCCAGCAGCCGGCCGCCGAGCCCGACCTCGACAAGGCGGTCTACGCCGCGGCCGAGGACCCGGTGGCCGAGACGGGCGCGATGGCGCCGGCCTTGCTGGCCGACCAGGGGGCCAACGTGCCCGCCCAGACGACCGTGCTGCCCCGGCCCGAGGACCCGTGCGGCAACGGCAACGGGCGGGCTGGCGGCGGCAAGGCCCAGATCAAGCGGCCCAACGCGCCCGACCCCGACGCCCTGGTGCCCATCGTGAAGGAGCAACACGAGAAGGTCGGCCGCAACGAGCCCTGCTGGTGCGGGAGCGGCAAGAAGTTCAAGTTCTGCCATGGCGCCGCCTGACGGGCCGTCGGCCGACCTTCCCCGCGACTTCACATCTGAGCTCGAAGCGCTAGGGGAGCGGCTGGCCGAGGCCGAGCGCTACCTCGGGCGCGAGAAGCTCGAGGTGCGGCGGGTCGAGCTCGAGGCCGAGGTGGCCCGCCCCGATCTGTGGGACGACGCCGACAACGCGCGTGCCGTGACCAAGGAGCTGGGACGGGTCTCGGCCGACCTCGACCAGCTCGACACGTTGCGCAGCGCGCTCGAGGACGCGCGGGCCCTGCTGGAGCTGACCGAGGAGTCCGCCGCCGAGGGAACGCGGTGACGCCGCGCTCGACGCCGAGCTGGTCGAGATGGTCGACGCCCTCGGCGACGCGGCTCGGGGCGCTTGGAGCTGCAGTCGCTGTTCTCCGGCGAGTACGACGAGTTCGACGCCGTGTGCGAGGTGCACGCCGGCGCGGGCGGGACGGACGCGCAGGACTGGACCGAGGTGCTCCTGCGGATGTACCAGCGCTGGGCCGAGCGCCGCGGCTTCACGGTCGAGGTCGACGAGGCGACCGAGGGGCAGGAGGCCGGGCTGCTCTCGGCCACCTTCATCGTCCACGGGCGCTTCGCCTACGGGCTGCTGGCCACCGAGCGGGGCGTGCACCGCCTGGTCCGGATGTCCCCCTTCGACTCGCAGCACCGCCGCCAGACCAGCTTCGCCTCCATGGACGTCACGCCCTTCCTCGAAGACGTCTCCTCCGAGGTCGAGATCGACGAGAAAGACCTGCGTATCGACACATATCGGTCCTCGGGGGCCGGCGGCCAGCACGTCAACAAGACGGACTCGGCGGTGCGCCTGACCCACCTCCCGACCGGGCTCGTGGTCTCCTGCCAGAACGAGCGCAGCCAGCACCAGAACAAGGCCAAGGCGATGCAGATCCTCGGGGCCAAGCTGGCCGAGCGGGCCCGCATGGAGCGCCGGGCCGAGCTCGACGCGTTGAGCGGCGACCGGGGCGACAACGCGTGGGGCAACCAGATCCGCTCCTACGTCATGGCGCCGTACCAACTCGTCAAGGATCTCCGCACCAACTACGAGACCGGCAATGTCGAGGCGGTCCTCGACGGCGATCTCGACGCCTTCATGGAAGCCGAGCTGCGCCGCCAGCGCGAGGGCAGCTCGTAGCGGCACGCGACGCCCCGTTGTGCGGCGGCGAACGCGACGGGGGATCAAGCCGCCAGCGCAAAGCCGTCGGCCGTGACGTCAACGCCTGGCGCGCCGCCGCGACGACACTCGGCCTGCCGCGACGCGCGGCGATCTGTTCGTCCGGCGGAGCGGCCGCGCGCTCGCGAGGCGTGGCGGTTGGCGTGATGCCGACGAGAGTCCACCCGCCCGCACCGGCAGACGCTGAGCGGCACCCGGTGCGATGTCGACGGACGGGACTGTCGGTTGCGCCATCGGTGTGTGGGCCTGCACGTGGCCCGGCCCCGGTCTCCTGGTTCACCAGACCGGGCTCCGTCCCTGGTCGGGTAGGCCCCGGGGCGCGGCAGAAGCCCGATCGGCACCGGCGAAAGCTGATCGGGGCTGGCAGAGCCCGGTCGGGCCCGGCAGAGCCTGAGCGGCGCAGTCTGAGCGGGGGAGGGCCCGGGCGGGACGCGCACGCCACCCGGAGCGGGCGACGCGTGCACCGACGGAACCGGTGCCGGCGCGTTCGCGGGGTTGCAGCATGGCGTCGAGTCGTCCACCGAGGACAGGCAGAGGACGGGGGCAGTCGCCGAGACGGCCGCCGACGTGGGCATTCCGAGTGCCGGGCCTCTGTGACCTGCGCCGGAGCCCATGACCCGAAACCGCAATGCGGAGTCGTTAGGATTGTGCGGTGCCCTGCCTGCGCCGAGCTGGGGCGACACCTCTCCTGCCGATGATCCGATTCGAAAACGTCACCAAGACCTATAAGGGATCGACGGTCGCGTTGCGCGACATCACCGTCGAGATCGAGAAGGGCGAATTCGTCTTCCTCGTCGGCGCGTCCGGATCCGGGAAGACCACCTTCATCCGGCTCCTCCTGCGCGAGGAGCTCCCCGACACGGGCCAGATCCTCGAGGCCGGCCGCAACATCGTGGAGCTGCCGAAATGGCGGGTGCCGTACCTGCGCCGCAACATCGGCTGCGTCTTCCAGGATTTCCGCCTCCTGCCGAACAAGACCGTGTTCGAGAACGTGGCCTTCGCCCTCGAGGTCATCGGCCGGCCCCGTCACGTCGTGGCCAACCAGGTGCCCCAGGTGCTGGACCTCGTCGGCCTGGCCAACAAGCGGGACAACCTGCCCGGCGAGCTCTCCGGTGGCGAGCAGCAGCGTGTCGCGGTGGCCCGTGCCTTCGTCAACCGGCCCCTGATTCTGCTGGCCGACGAGCCCACGGGAAACCTCGACCCGCAGACCAGCCAGGGCATCATGCAGCTGCTCGACCGCATCAACCGCACGGGCACGACCGTCGTGGTGGCCACGCACGACGAGGTGCTGGTGGACAAGATGCGCCGGCGCGTCATTGAGCTGAGCAACGGGCGCATGGTGCGCGACCAGGCGCGCGGCGTGTACGGCTTCGACGGCTCCGGGCAAGAGGCGGTCTGACGTGGCGGTCTCCGTCGACTACGTCGTCCGCGAGACGGCGTCGAACCTGTGGCGCAACCGCCTCATGACGATCGCCGCCGTGCTGACGGTGGCCGTCTCGCTGTCGCTCGTGGGGGCGGCGCTGCTCCTGCGCCAGGGTTCGGCCAACGCCACCGGCACGCTGGAGCGCGGGCACCCAGGTCACCGTCTGGATGGAGCCCAACGCCAACGCCCAGGAGATCTCCGCCGTCGGCACCGAGCTGTCCCAGCTGAACTACGTGGTGCAGCCCTGTGCCTACTGGAACAAGGCGCGCAACTTCACCGAGGCCCGCCGGCTGCTTCCCTCCGACGTCTTCCAGGCGACCACCCAGGCGGAGATGCCGACCTCCTACTGGTGCACCCCCGTTGCGCTGACCGATGCGGCCCAGGTCGTGCACACCTTCAGCGGCACCGCCGGCGTCCTGTCGGTGACCGAGCCGCAGCAGACCATCCACAACGAGGAGACGGTGATCAACGTCTCGAAGTGGGTCTGTCTGGCCATCGCCATCGTCCTGATCATTTCCGCCGCCGTCCTGATCCTGAACACCATCCGCATGGCCATCTTCGCCCGACGGCGGGAGGTCTCCGTGATGAAGCTGGTCGGGGCCACCAACTGGTTCATCCGGGTCCCCTTCATGTCCGAGGGCCTCTTGCAGGGCCTGTTCGGGTCGTTGCTGGCCGCGGTCGTCGTCTATTTCGTCTACCTCTTCATCAACCACGAGGGGAGCGGGAAGACGACGAGCAACATCTTCACCGCCATGCACATGTCGGGGTCCGAGGTGCTGCTCACCAATGTGGTCGTGGTCATTGTGGGCATGGCGATCGGCTCCATCGGCTCCGCCATCGCGATCCGACGCTTCCTCGACGTCTGACGCCGCACCGCCGCGGCCGTCCGCACCCGAGCCGGTCGGCCCGATCGCGTGCAGTACGTTGCACGGCGATGCGGGAGCGCTTCGAGATCGCATCGTGACGGGCCCGGGCAACGCAGCCTCCAACGGCTCGAAGCCCGATCTGTCGCAGTCCCGCTTCTTCTGCAACAACGCCCGCAAGGGCTCGCTGGTCTGCGGAATCCTGGCCTTCGTCGCGCTGGTCATCGGCGGGGGCTTCGCCGAGATCAGCTCGAACGGATCGCCGACCTCGCTCGAGACGGCCGTCGTCCGCTGGGTCATCCTGGGCTCGCTCGTCGTCGGCGTCGCCCTCTATGTCATCGGCGGTCGCATGGCCCGGAAGGCGGGCGGAGCTGAGGCGCCGTCAGGCGGCACGTTCGTGATCTGGGCCAGACTGACGTCATGGGGAGTGCCGGAGACAAGCCCAGGAAGCAACGGCGGCGGTTGGCCAAGGTGCCCAAGTACGAGGAGCCCAACACGCTTCCGGCACCGGGCCTGACCGGGAGTTCGGGAGCCGTTTTCGGATCGCGCTACGGGCACTCGGCCGACCACCATCACGAGAAGGAGCCCGGCCGCTTCGGCGCGTTCATCCTCCGCCTGCTGGGGATGAAGCCGAAGTCCTGAGGATCGGGCACCTCGGGCCCGGTCCAATTCCTGGCCCGGTGAGGTTTCCGGCAAGGTTTTCGTCAAGGAGGGGCCACCACGCTGGGCCGCGCCCTCGGACAGGGGGCGTGGACGAAAGCGAGGATGCACATGGCCAACACCACCACGATCACCGGGAACCTGACCCGGGAACCCGAAATCCGCTACACGCGGAGGGGCAGGCGACCGCGCAGCTCGGCGTCGCCGTGAACCGGCGCTGGCAGGACCGGACCACCCAGGAGTGGCAGGAGTCCACCTCCTACTTCGACGTGATCTGCTGGCGCGACCTCGCGGAGAACGTCGCGCTGAGCCTGACCAAGGGCATGCGGGTCGTCGTGACCGGCCGGCTGGAGCACCGCACCTGGGAGACCGAAGAGGGCGAGCACCGCTCCAAGGTCGAGATCACCGCGGACGAGGTCGGCGCCAGTCTGCGCTTCGCCACGGCCGAGGTCCACAAGGTCGAGCGGCGCGGGATCGGCTTCTCCGGACGGCGCCGAGGTCGACGGGGCCGAGGCGTTGGCCGTCGAGGCCTGAGGGGTGCCGTGGCTCATCACGACCACGGCGTGGCCGGCGCTGGCGGCGCAACTCGCCGGGGTGAGCGCCCGCGTTGTGGCCGAACCGGCGGTGGTGATGGCCGGTTCGGCCGGCGCGGCCGCCAGCGCCTGCCGGCGCGTTGATGCTGTGCCGACGCGGCCCGACCGCGCCCGCGCGACCGCTCGGCTTGAGCGATCGTCGATCGCCGCCCGCGCCAGCGCCAGCATCTTCGGCTGCAGCCGGGTCGTCCTTGGGCTCGTAGGTCAACGACAACGAGTTGACGCAGTAGCGCTGCCCGGTGTCGGTGGGCCCGTCGGGGAACACATGCCCCAGATGCCCGCCGCACCGGGCGCACACGATCTCGGTACGCGCCATGAGCAAGCTCCGTTCCTTGCGCTCCAGGACGGTCCCGGCAGCAAGGGCCCGGTCGAAACTCGGCCAGCCGGTGCCCGACTCGAACTTGGCGTCGGTGCCGAAGAGGGGAGCGTCGCAGCCGGCACAACGGAAGATGCCCTCGCCGTCGACGTGCAGCAGCGCTCCCGACCAGGGGGGCTCGGTGCCGGCCCGGCGCAGCACGGCGTAACGGTCGGCCGGGAGCTCGGCTTTCCACTCCGCCTCGCTCTTGGTCACCGCGAAGGCCTTCCCACCGTCACGTGCCTTGCGGGTGAACATGGCAATCCTTTCTCTGCAACGGGAGTACCCTGCTCCTGGTCAGGAGTGTTTCTCCTGCCCACGACGGCAGTTGCTCCCGTGCTTGACAACGTTCGCACAACCTGAGGAAGATCACGGTTGCTCGGCGTCCTGTGGCCGCCTTGAGGGGGGGTGCACGGGCGTGGAGGTGGCGCGGGTGGATACGCGGAAGAGGCTCAAGTTGTTCATCGTCGGTGTCGTGCTCGGCATGAGCCTTTTCCTGCTCGGCGGCGTCGGCGTGGTGCCGGCACACAGCACGCAGGAGCCCACGGCGCAGTTGTCGCCGGCGCTCCAGAAGACGGTCTGCAATTACCCGGCAGTGTCCGACTGCACGTCGGTGGGGCGGGTCGTGACCTCACCGGCAACCAGCCAGAACCCGGGCTGACGCAGTAGGCACCGCTCAGGCCGCCAGGTCGGCGGCGGCACTCCCCATCAGGAAGAGGAAGTTGTCGGTATAGAACTGCCGGCGCACCTCGGCCACGGCGTCGCCCAACGAGGCCTCGAAGCGCTCGAGCGGCTTCCGCCCTCCCTCCACGTGCGGGTAGTCGGAGGAGAACAGCACGAGATCGGCGCCGGCCTGCTCCACGATCCAGCCCACGTCCTCCGTCGGGTACGGCGTGAACCTGCACTGTCGGTGGACGTACTCGCTCGGCCGGAGCGACAGCGCCTGCAGTCGCTCTTCGTGGCGGTGGAAGGCCTCGAAGGCGGACTCCATCTGGCGCAGCCACGACGGCACCCAGATGGCGCCCTGCTCAATGACACCGATGTGGAGGTCGGGAAACGCCTCGAGCACACCGTCGAAGATCAGAGTGGCCAGTGTCTGGGCCGGCGGGACCGGGATGCCCATGTAGTCCACGGAGCGGAAATTCTCCTCACCGCCGTGGAAGTCGGGCGGCACCGGCTTTCCGTTGACGAAATAGTTGGGGTCGACGAGCGTCCCCGTGCCCCCCACGTGGAACACGACAGGGATGCCGGCCTCTTCGGCCCGGGCCCACACGCCGAAGAGGTCGGTGTGGCTGGGCGAGTGCCGCGGCGGGCAGCCCGACGCGATCAGGAGGGCCGCTGCGCCCTGCTCGAGCGCGTCCTCGGCCGCGGCGACGGCGCGCTCGGGGTCGGCCAGCGGGACGTAGAGCGAAGGGAGCAGGCGCGGGTCGACCGAGCAGAACTCGAGCATGCCTCTGTTGTGGGCCCGCGCCGCGGCGTAGGCGACGTCGGGGTCCGCGTGCTCCATGTCGTGCAGCCGCCCGTTGTGGAAGGTGTTGAACACGAGCTGGCTCGAGAACCCCAGGAGGTCGAGGGCGCGGCCGCGGTCCTCGGCGATGAAGGATCCGGTGGCGGCGAAGTTCTTGCGCGCCATGATCTCGGCCTCCTCGTGTGCCCGGTACTCGGGCGAGGCGTGCCGGGCGCGCAGCGCCTCGAAGGAGGCCAGCAGGTCGCGCTGTTGGTCGGCGGGGTCGCCGGTCTGGCGCAGCTCGTTCCCGCCCGGATAGCGCAACACCGGCATCCGGTCCCGGTAGGCCGCTTCCGCGTGGTCGCGCAGCCAGGTGGGCGTCTCCATGATGTGGGCATCGGCATCGTGGACGATCCGGCCCTGGGAATAGGGCATGTCTTCCTCCCGCTCCGGCCGCAGCGTGCCGTCACGGGCAGTATTCCAGGCCCGGCCCGCGGCCCGCGCCCTACGATGCCGTCGTGGTCGCGGAGCTGGTCAGCGGGCTGCTGCACGAGGTGGGCCTCCCGGTCGCCCTGGCCGAGCGGGTGGAGCTGGTCGGCGACGTCCAGCCCTATGCGACGCCCTTCCCCGTGGTGGAGTGTGCCGCCTCGGTCCTGGGTTCCATCGGCGCGGCGGCGTCGCTCTTGTGGGAGGAGCGAACGGGCGAGACGCAGCCGGTCACCGTGGCGCGTGCGCATGCCGGTGCATCGCTGGTCGGGTTCCAGCTCCAGCGGCTGGAGGGCGGGGATCTGCCACCCGCGCCCATGAACCGGGAGCGCCCACTGGTCAAGCTGTACCGCTGCCGTGACGGACGGTGGATCCACCTGCAGGGTCAGTTCGCCCACCTGGGGACGCGGACGTGCGACGTACTCGGGTGCCCGGTCGACAGCGGCGCCGACGTGGTGGCCGAACGGGTCGCCCGATGGGACGCCCCCGCTCTCGAGGACGCGCTGGCCGACGCTAGGACGTGCGGCGCCATGGCGCGCACGGCCGCGGAGTGGGGGGCCCACGTCCAGGCGGCGGCCATCGCACCGCTGGGCCGGGTCAGCATCGAGAAGATCGGGGACAGCGCTCCTGAAGCACCCCGCGGCGCGGCGACGGCCGCTCGGGGGCGTACGCGTGCTCGACCTCAGCCGGCTGCTCGCCGGGCCGATCAACGCCCGCACCCTGGCCGAGCACGGGGCGGAGGTGCTGCTGGTCAACTCGTCGCGGTTGGAGAACATCCCCCTCTTCGTGATGGACACCAGTCACGGCAAGCGCTCGGCGTGCCTGGACCTCCACGATCCGGACGATGCGGCCGTCCTGCGCCGTCTGGTGGCCGGGGCCGATGTGTTCACGCAGGGCTACCGCGCCGGCTCGCTGGCCCGGCGGGGCTTCGGGCCCGAAGAGCTGGCGGAGCTGCGTCCAGGCATCATCGCGGTGAGCATCAACTGCTACGGCGACGCGGGGCCCTGGCGCCTCCGCCCGGGCTGGGAGCAGATGGCCCAGACCACCTCGGGCATGGTGATCGGTCAAGGTGGTCCCGACCACCCCGAGCTGCTTCCCGCCGCGGCGTGTGACTACACCACGGGGTATCTGGCCGCCCTGGGGACGATGGCCGCGCTGTGGCGACGTGCCCACGAGGGCGGCAGCTACCACGTGCGCGCCTCGCTCTGCCAGACCGCCCGTTGGTTCACCGAGGCACCGGCCCCGCCGGGCGAGCCGACCGGTCTCGGCGACCTCGCTCCGTACCTGACGACGAGCGATACGCCCTACGGCCGGCTGCACCACCTCGGGCCGGTCGCCGGCCTGCCGGCGACGCCGGGCCGGTGGGAGGTGCCGACGTCGCCCATCGGCACGCACGCCCCGGCCTGGCAGGACGCCCTGCCGCGGATCTGACGACCCGTCAGGTCGGTCCGCCCGGCTTGGCTACGCTCCCCGGCGATGGATCTGCGCGACCGCCCCGAGGACGAGGCGTTCCGCCGCGAGGTCCGGGACTTCCTCGGGGAGCGCCTGGTCGGCGAGTTCGCCGAGCTGGGCGGCCGTGGCGGCTCGGGTGACGAGACCTTCGGCTTCGAGGTGCGCCGCCGCTGGGAAAAGGTGCTGGCCGGAGGCGGCTGGATCGGCCTCGGGTGGCCGGTGGATCACGGCGGCCGGGGCGCCACCATGACCGAGCAGGTCATCTTCAACGAGGAGTACGCCCGCGCCGCTGCGCCCGGGCGGGTGAACGTCATGGGTGAGGGTCTGCTCGGGCCGACCTTGATCCACTACGGCACACCCGAGCAGCAGGCCCGCTTCCTTCCTCCCATCCGGGAGGGCGCAGAGCTCTGGTGCCAGGGCTATTCCGAGCCCGAGGCGGGCAGCGACCTGGCCAACGTCAGGACGAGGGCCGAACGCGACGGCGACCAGTGGGTGGTGACGGGGCAGAAGGTATGGACGTCGCTGGCCCACCTGGCGGATTGGTGCTTCGTGGTCTGTCGCACCGACCCCGGGTCGGCGCGGCACAAAGGGCTGTCGTACCTCCTGGTGCCCATGGACCAGCCGGGCGTCGAGGTGCGGCCCATCACCCAGCTCACCCGGACCAGCGAGTTCAACGAGGTGTTCTTCGACGGCGCCCGCACCCACGTCGACAACGTGGTCGGTGGCGTAGGCGAAGGCTGGCGCGTGGCCTTGGCCACGCTGGCCTTCGAGCGCGGCGTGGCCCTGCTCGGCTTCCAGCTCGGTTTCCGGCGCGAGCTCGACCGGCTGGTGGCGCTGGCCGAGGAGAACGGCACGGCGCGTGACCCCGTCATGCGCCAGCGGCTGGCCCAGGCGCACATTGAGCTGACCATCATGCGCTACAACACGTTGCGCAGCCTGGCCGGCGTCGACGGGCCAGTGGCCCCGCCCGAAGCCTCCATCGCCAAGCTGTACTGGGGAAGCTGGCACCGCCGGCTCGGCGAGCTGGCGATGGACGTTCTGGGTCCGGCGGCGACCGTCCTCGACGGCGAGCCGCTGCCCGACAACGGCGGCTACGCGCTCGGCGAGCTGCAGCGCTCCTTTCTCTTCGCCCGCGCCGAGACCATTTACGGTGGGTCCAACCAGATTCAGCGCAACATCATCGGTGAGCGGGTGCTCGGCCTGCCGCCCGAGCCAAAGGGGAAGGCGTGAGCACCAGCCTGGAAGCGTCCTTCGATCCACCACCCCCGCCGCCGCCCCCGGCCGGCCATGGCCTGCTGGAAGGCAAGGTCGTGATCGTGACCGCGGCGGCCGGCACGGGCATCGGATCGGCGACGGCGCGGCGTTGCCTGGAGGAGGGGGCGTCGGTGTTGGTGTCGGATGCGCACGCCCGCCGCCTGGCCGAGACGGCCGAGGACCTGACACAGCACGCGGGCGCGGACGGATCGGGTCGCGTGCACACGTTGGCCTGCGACGTGCGGGACGAGGCGCAGGTGGGAGCGCTCTACGACGGCGCCCTGGAGCGGTTCGGCCGCCTCGACGTGGCGGTGCACAACGCCGGGCTGGGCGGGACCGTGCCGCTGGTCGACATGACGGACGAGCAGTGGTCGACCGTGCTCGACATCACGCTGACGGGCACCTTCCGCTGCACCCGCGCCGCGCTGACCCGGATGCTCCCCCGGAGGAGCGGGGTGATCGTCAACAACGCGTCGGTGCTCGGCTGGCGGGCCCAACCGGGCCAGGCCCACTACGCCGCGGCCAAGGCGGGCGTCATGGCGCTCACCCGGTGTGCCGCTGCCGAGGCGGCCCCCGCCGGAGTGAGGGTCAACGCGGTGTCGCCCAGTCTGGCCGAGCATCCGTTCTTGAACCGGGCCATCCCCGACGAGGACCTCGCGGTGCTCCGTCGCCGCGAGCTGTTCGGGCGCGGCGCCGAGACCTGGGAGGTGGCCAACGTGATCGTGTTCCTGGCCAGCGACTATTCGTCCTACCTCTCCGGCGAGGTCATCTCCGTGAGCAGCCAGCACCCGTGAGCACCGGAATCGGCGGCGCTCCGGCCGAACAGGAGGACCCGAGAGCCGATCTCATCTGGGGCACGGTGCCGCGCCTGGTCGACGACGCCGCGCTGCGGCACGGCAGTGCGGAGGCGTTGGTCGACGGCGACCTCCGTCTCACCTACGCGCAATTGGCCGAGGAGGTCGAGCGCTACGGCCGCGGCTTCCTGGCCGCCGGCGTCGGCGCCGGGGATCGGGTGGCCGTGTGGGCACCCAATTGCGCCGAATGGATGCTGGCGGCGCTCGGGCTGCTCCGCGCCGGCGCCGTCCTCGTCCCGTTGAACACTCGGTTCAAGGGCGGTGAGGCGGCCTACATCATCCGCAACGCCGGCGCCTCGACGCTGGTCACCGTACGCGGCTTCCTCGGGTTCGACTATCCGGCCATGTTGGCGGGCCAGGACACCGGCGACCTGGCCCGTGTCATCCTCCTGCGCGACGAGGGCGCCGCGACCTCCGGCGGCGACACTGCGGGCGCTGGCGTCACCGTGCCGGTCACAGGTTTGGCCGCGTTCCTCCAGGCCGGCGAGAGTGTCGACCCGGCCGTCTCGGCGGCGCGGGCCGCCGGCGTGCACGCCGATGATCTTTCGGACCTGATCTTCACCTCGGGAACCACCGGACATCCCAAGGGGGCCGCCGCCACCCACGCGCAGTCGTTGCGCACCTTCGGAACCTGGTCGTCCATCGTCGGGCTGACCGCCGGCGATCGCTACCTCGTGGTCAACCCGTTCTTCCATACGTTCGGCTACAAGGCGGGCATCCTGGCTTGCCTGATGGCCGGCGCCACCGTGGTGCCCGAGCCGGTGTTCGACCCGTCCGCCGTCATGGCCCGCATCGGCGCCGAGCACATCAGCGTGCTGCCCGGTCCGCCGACGCTCTACCAGACGTTGCTCGCGGACCCCCGGCGCCCGGAGCACGATCTGTCCTCACTGCGGCTCGGGGTGACGGGTGCGGCCATCGTGCCGGTCGAACTGGTCCAGGCCATGCGCGACGACCTCGGTTTCGACACGGTCCTGACCGCCTACGGGCTGACCGAGTCGTGCGGCACGGTCACCATGTGCCGGCGGAACGATCCGCCCGAGATCGTGGCCGCCACGTCGGGCCGGGCCATTCCCGGCCTCGAGGTCCGGGCCGTGGCCGCTGGCGCCGAGGTGGCGCCGGGTGAGCCCGGTGAGATCGTCGTGCGTGGCTACACGGTGATGCCGGGCTATTGGGGCAACGAGGCCGCGACGGCCGAGGCGATCGATGGCGACGGCTGGTTGCACACGGGCGACATCGGCGTCCTCGACCCGGCGGGCAACGTCACCATCACCGACCGGGTCAAGGACATGTTCGTCGTTGGTGGCTTCAACGCCTACCCGGCGGAGATCGAGGCGATCCTCCGCGGCCACGTGGCCGTGGGCCAGGTGGCCGTGGTGGGGGTGCCGGACGACCGTATGGGGGAGGTGGGTTGTGCCTATATCGTGCCCACCGAGGCCGCGGGCGCCGACAGGGACCCCGTGGCGTTCGGGCGGGAGATTCTCGGTTGGTCCCGGGGCGCCATGGCCAACTACAAAGTCCCCCGCGGCGTGGTCCTGGTGGAGGCGCTGCCGGTGAACGCCAGCGGGAAGGTGCTCAAGCGGGAACTCCGTCAGCGTTACGCGGACGGTGCGGACAACGTGGTCACGAACGAGTCGTAGGAGCGAGAGGAGCACACAATGCGAGGCATCGTCTACACCGGAGAGGGCGTCGAGGTCACTGACGCGCTCGAGGTCAGGGGCCCTGGGCCGAACGAGGTGCAGGTGCGGATACAGGCAGCGGGGGTGTGTCACTCCGACCTGTCGGTCATTGACGGGACGATTCCCTTCCCGGCCCCGGCCGTGCTGGGCCACGAGGGCGCCGGCGTCGTGGAGGCCGTCGGCGACGCCGTGCGATCCGTGAAGCCGGGTGACCATGTGGTGATCGCCACGCTGGCGGCTTGTGGCGCCTGCCGTGCCTGCAGTACCGGGCACCCCACGTGGTGCAAGAGCTCGCTCGGGAACATCTCGACGCCGTTCACCTTCAAGGGGGAACCGGCGTCGAACTTCGCGGCAGCGTCCGTCTTTTCCGAGGTGACGATTGTCAGTGAGGTCCAAGCGGTGCGGATCCCCAAGGACGTGCCGCTGACGTCGGCCTGCCTCATCGGGTGTGGCGTGCTGACCGGCGTCGGTGCCGTGCTCAACCGGGCCAAGGTCAGGCCCGGTGACACGGCGGCCGTCTTCGGCGTCGGTGGCGTGGGCCTGAACGTGATTCAGGGATTGCGCATCGCCGGGGCCACGAGGATCGTCGCCGTCGACACGGTGGCGAGCAAGGAGAAGCTCGGGCGGCAGTTCGGTGCCACGCACTTCGTCGACGCCAGCGCCGGTGATGCTGCGGCGGCGGTACGCCAACTCGTTCCGGCCGACCGGGAGTCGGCCGCCGGGGCGCTCTTCCCGCTGGGCGGCGTCACGTGGGCGTTCGACTGTGTGGGCCATCCTGCCGTGTTGCGCAGCGCCCTCGACTGCCTCGACTGGGCCGGCAATGCGGTGGCGATCGGCATTCCCCCTCGCGGCACGGAGGTGGCGGTGGACGTGAACGCGTTGGCCTACGTCGACCGTGGGCTGCTCGGGTGCCGCTATGGCTCGTCCCGGCCGCACCACGACATTCCGTTGATGATCGACTTCTACAAGTCCGGCCAGCTCATGCTCGACGAACTGGTGTCCCTGACCCGGCCGCTCGACCGGTTCGGAGAGGTCGTCGATGAGATGCACGCCGGTCGCGTCGCCCGTGGCGTGCTCACCTTCGACTAGAAACAGGCCATGTCAACACTGCCCGCGGCGCGAGCGCGCTCGTGAAGGGTGTCATCCTGGCGGGGGAACAGGTTCGCGCCTGTACCCCCTGACCCGGATCACGAACAAGCACCTCCTGCCGATCTACGACCGGCCGATGATCGCATGGTCGATCGAAGCCGTGGTGTCCAGCGGCATCGACGAGATCATGCTCGTCACGGGTGGGACCCATGCCGGCGAGTTCCTGCGCCTCCTCGGCAACGGGCACGAGTACGGCATCAACCAACTCTCGTACGCCTATCAGGAGAAGGCCGGCGGCATCGCCGAGGCGCTCGGGCTGGCGGCGCACTTCGCCGGAGGCGGGCCGGTGCTCGTCATGCTCGCGGACAACATCGTCGAGCGTTCCATCCGGCCGATGGTCGAGGCGTTCCGCGCCGATCCGGTCGGCGTGCGGATTCTGCTGTCGAAAGTGACCGAGCCGGAGCACCTGCGCCATCTCGGCGTTCCCGTCTTCGGAGACGACGGCCGGGTGACGCACATTGACGAGAAGCCCGAGAACCCGGCGTCGGACTACTGCGTGACCGGTATCTACTGCTACGAGGCGGGCGTGTTCGACATCATCGGCGACCTCGTGCCCTCGGGCCGCGGCGAGCTGGAGATCACCGACGTGAACAACCACTACGTCGGGAAACGCCAGATGTCCCACGACATTCAGCAGGGCTTCTGGGGCGACGCCGGGGAGTCGATCGAGGCCTACTACGCGGTGAACGACTTCGTGCGCCAGAACGGCGCCAACCTGGCGTAGGCGCCGGCGTCAGTCGGGGCGGGGCTCGGCCGGGACGCCGAGCCTGACCCGGCGGATGCTCTCCGCGATGCCGGCGCCGTCGAGCCCGAGCGTGCTCAAAATGTCGTCGGCCTTGCCCTGGGCGAGGAATTGGCGCGGGACCCCGAGCACGCGCGTCGCCGGCATCGGCCGGCCCGCCGCATCCACCTGCGCCGCCATGGCATCGAGGAGGAATGCCCCGGCGCCCCCGTGCCGGACGCCGTCTTCTGCGGTCACCACCAGGCGGTGGTGCGCTGCGTCCTCGAGGAGCGCGACATCGGGTGGGGAGATGACCCGCGCGTCCCACACGGTGGCGTCGATCCCCTCGGCGGCCAACTCGTCGGCGGCGCTCAGGCAGGCCTCGACCGTCTTGCCCACGCCGACCAGGCAGACCGACCCATCGCCGGCCCGCAGCTGGCGCGGCCTGGAGCCCGCTACCCACGTCGCCGGCGTCCACGTGGCGCGGCGCCGTCTTCGGCACGCGGATGGTGGAGGGGCCTTTGAGCTCGAGCGCGGTGCGCAGCATCGGCCCGACCTCCTCGGCGGACGACGGCGCGAACACGGTCATGCCGGGGATGGAGAGCGCCAGGGCCAGGTCGAGGATCCCGTGGTGGCTGGGGCCATCGTCGCCGGTGATGCCGGCCCGGTCGAGCACGAAGACCACCGGGCAGCCGTGCAGCCCCACGTCCAGGTTGGCCTGGTCGAAGGAGCGTGACCAGAAGGTCGAGTACACCGCGACGACGGGCCGCAACCCGGCCATGGCCATGCCGGCGGCCGATGTGGCCCCGTGCTGCTCGGCGATGCCGACGTCGAAGAAGCGGTCGGGGAAGCGGGCCTGGAAGGCCAGCAACCCGGTCGGGCCGGGCATGGCGGCGGTGAGCGCCACGATGCGGGGGTCCTCTTCGGCCGCGGTCAGCAGCGCCGCGGTGAAGGCATCGGTGTAGGTGGCGGCGCGCTGGGGCGAGTGGTCGAGCCCATTCTCGGGTGTCGAGCCGGGGGAGGCGATGCCGCCACCGTCGGAGGTGGCGGAGCCACCGACCCCACGACCGGCGGAGTTGCCCACCGTGTTCTCGAGCGCGACCGGTTTGGTGGCCTTGACATCGTGGAGGCGCTGGACGTCGTCCTCTTCGGCGGGGGCGTAGCCGCGGCCCTTCTGGGTGAGGACGTGGACCACGATCGGGCCGTCCCACTCGGCCGCGTGGGTGAAGGCCTGCTCCATGTGCTCGATGTCATGGCCGTCGATCGGGCCCGCGTAGCGCACGCCCAGCGCCTCGAAGAAGGTGTGCGGCGCCACCATGTCGCGCAACGTGCTGGTCACCGAATGGACGCCCGAATAGGCGATTTCGCCCAGGGCGGGCAGTTCGCGGAGGCGCATGCGCAGCCGCTCGCGGGCCGCCGTGTAGGTGGGGTTGAGCCGCAGGGTCGTCAGGCTCTGGGACAGCTGGGAGACCGTCGGCGCATAGGACCGGCCGTTGTCGTTGAGCACGATCACCACGCGCTTCTTCGAATGACCAAGGTTGTTCAGAGCCTCGTAGGCCATGCCCCCGGTGAGGGCGCCGTCACCCACGACCGCCACGACCTTGCGCTCACCGTCGATGCCCCGCAGCTCGAATCCGCTGGCGATCCCGTGGGCGTACGAGAGACCTGTCGAGGCGTGGCTGTTCTCGATCCAGTCGTGTTCGGACTCGGCCCGATTGGGATAGCCCGACATCCCGCCCGCCTGCTTCAGAGTCTTGAAGCCATAGCGGCGCCCGGTCAGCAACTTGTGCACGTAGGCCTGATGGCCGGTGTCCCAGAGAATGACGTCGCGGGGGAGTCGAACACCCGGTGCAAGGCGAGGGTCAGCTCGACGGCTCCGAGGTTGGAACCGAGGTGCCCTCCGGTCGTCGTCACCGTGTCGACGATGAAGGTCCTGATCTCCTCGCACAGTTCGACGAGCTGCTCCTCGTTCAGGCCTTTGAGGTCGGCTGGTGTCTCGATGCTTGGCAGGATCATGGGGTCGGGCCAGGTTATCCCGTCGTCTGGGCGTCCTCCCTGCGCCACGTTCCCAGCAGGGTGCATGCGGCGACGCCGAAGGCGGTCAGCGCCAGGACCTGCAGGCCGCGAGCCGGCCCGAGGTTCTGCGAGACCCATCCGACGACAGGTGCCCCGGCGACCCAGCCGACGTACCCCGCCGCCGTGAAGGCGCCGACCGCGCTCACGACCTGGGAGGCCATCCGGCTGACGGTGCTCATGACAAGGGGCCAGAAGAGCGAGGCTCCGCCGGCGCCGAGCGCCAGACCCAGCGCGGCGACGCCGGAGACCGGAGAGAGTGACTCGAGAAGGATGCCCGCACCGGCCACGCAGCCGCCCGTGACGAGCGCCCGCCTGGTGGAGAGCCGACCGAGCAGGTGACCGCCGGCGCCGCGGGTCGTGGCTGCGACGAGCTGCCCGACGACGTAGGCCCCGGCTCCGAGCAACACGCCGGTGGCCAGGTGATTGCGCAGGTAGAGGACGCCCCAGGTGTCGACCCCGCCCTCGGTGATCTCCGCCAGGGCGAACACGGCCAGCAGGAGGAGGAGCCCGTCCCGGCGGAGGCGGCGCAAGGGATGGCGGGACGCGTGGTGCGGCGACCCGTCGGCGTCGACCGGAGCAAGGGCGGTGCCCGGGTCGGTGACGAGGGCCCAGACACCGACGCCGAGTGCGACGGCCGCGATCCCCGGCCAGACCCAGCGCCAGGAAACGCCGGCGTGGATGACCAGGGCGGCGACGGCGGCGCCCGTCAGCGCGCCTGTGTTGAACAGGGCGTGCAGCCGGACCAGTGACTTCGGGCTGCTCATCAGGCGGTGTGACGCCTCCGCGTTCATGGCCGTGTCGATGGACCCGCCCGCGATCTCCACGAGGACGAGCACCACCGCGAACGACCACGTGTCACGGGTCAGTGCCAGCAGGCAGAGCAGGACCGACCAGGCGAACAGCGCGATCCAGAGCAGCCGGCGCGCGCCGACGCGGTCACAGAAGTGCGCCATGACCGCGCTCGTGGCACCTGCCACCGCCACGGCCACCGCCAGCAGCAGGCCGAGCTGCGCGTCGTTGAGCGCGAACGTGTGCTGGATGTCGAAGAGCATCACGGCCCAACTGCCCCAGAAGAGGCCGAAGGTCGCGAACGAGGCCACCACGGGGCCCGCCCCCTCGAGCAGGTGCCGCCCCTCCGTACTGGGCGGGGTCGCGCTCAGGACGGGCCTGCGGCGCCCGCCCTGGCGAGGAAGGTCGACCGGTCGACCACGACCCGGGTGACCCGGCCCGCGCCGACCAGACCGCCGCCGTCGCCCTCGAGCCGGGCGGCCGACACGGTGAAGATGAGCCGTCGGCCTTCGACCTTGACCAGGGTGGCCTCGGCCAGCACGACCGAGCCGACGGCCACGGGGGCCAGGTGGTCGAACTGCACGTGGGTCGCCACGCTGGACTGCGTCTCATTGAGGTGCCCGTCGGTGGCCCGGCAGGTGGCTTCCTCGCAGAGAGCGATCAGACGTGGGGTGGCGAGCACCGGCACGTCACCCGAGCGGAAGTGCTCGGCGGTGTCCTCGTCGCCCACGGTCAGCTCGAGTTGGGCGCTCAGTCCGGCGTGCGGTCCGTGCCCGGCCGCGGTCGGGGGCTGGGTTGGATCGGCAGACACGACGATTACGATACCGCCGTGACCGACACCGCTCTCATTGATCCTGACGTGCTCGAACGTGTGCTGTCCACGGCTCTGGTCGGCGGCGGCGACATGGCCGAGGTCTTCGCCGAGGACGCCGCGACGGCGAGCGCCCTGCTCGACGATCGCCGGGTCGAGGAGCTCTCGTCCGGCCGTTCGCGTGGTGCAGGGATCCGGGTCGTCGACGGGGAGACGACCGGCTTCGCCCACACCGCCGACCTGAGCGAGGCGGGGCTCCTGGCGGCGGCCAGGGCGGCTGCCGCAGTGGCCCGGCAGGGCGGCGAGCGGGTGCGCACCGTGGGGCTCGACCCGATGACCTCGCACGGGCGGGGTGGCCGTACGTCCCCCGATTCGGTGGATAAGGCCCGCAAACTGGAGTTGCTCACCCGGGCCGACGAGGCGGCTCGTGCGGCGGGCGATGCCATCACGCAGGTACAGGTCGGCTGCGGCGACAGCCGCCGCCGCATCCTCATTGCCAACTCCGAGGGCCTGCTGGCCCAGGACGAGCAGATCCGGACGCGCTTCTCCGTCTCGTGCGTGGCCAATGGCGACACCGGCATGCAGACGGGGTTCGAGTCGCTGGCCCGCACCGAGGGGTACGAGATCTTCGAGCGCCACCGCGTCGAGGACATCGCCGAGCTGGCGGCGAAGAGGGCACTGACCAAGCTGTCGGCCCGCCCCGCACCGTCGGGCGAGGTGCCCATCGTGTTGGCCGGCGGCAGCGGCGGCATCCTCTTCCACGAGGCCTGCGGCCACGGACTCGAGGCGGACCACATCGTCAAGGACGCGTCGGTCTACGCCGGCCAGGTCGGTGAGCTGGTGGCGAGTCCGCTCGTGACGCTGGTCGACGACGGCACGGTGCTGGGGGAATGGGGCAACTTCGCCGTCGACGACGAAGGGAGCCTGCCCGCGCGCAACGTGCTGATCGAGAACGGGGTCCTCACGGACTACATGTGGGACTGGTTGCGGCGGCAAGGAGGGCCGCAAGTCCTCGGGCAACGGGCGCCGTCAGAGCTACGCGCACCTGCCGATGGTGCGTATGACCAATACCTACCTTCTCGCCGGTAGCGAGGATCCGGAGGAGATCGTGGCCCAGACGCCTTCGGGTGTCTACGTGAAGAAGCTCGGCGGCGGACAGGTGAATACTGCGACGGGCGACTTCGTCTTCGGAACCACGGAGGCGTACCTCATCGAGGGTGGTCGCATCACCGAGCCGTTGCGCGACGCCAACCTGATCGGTAATGGCCCCGAGGTGCTGCGGCGCATCGACGCGGTGGCCACGGACTTCGACATGACGCCCGGCACCTGCGGCAAGGACGGGCAGAGCGTTCCGGTCGGCTGCGGCCAGGCGACCTTGCGCATCACGGGCGTGACGCTGGGGGGCACGGCGTGAGCGACGAGCTGTTGCGTCTGGCTGAGTCCGTCGTGGCGCAGGCCCTGCCGGGTGAGGGCATGGAGGTGTACGTCACTCGGGGCACCGAGACCGAGGTGCGCGCCTACGAGGGTGAGGTCGAGTCGCTCACTTCGGCCGATTCCTCCGGTGTCGGCATCCGGTTGCTGCTCGGTGACGCCGACGCCGGCGGCAGCCAGGTCGGCTTTGCCTGGGCGGGCTCGCTCGAGCCCGACGTCATCGCCGCCACCCTGGCTGACGCGCGTGACAACGCCCGCTTCGCCACGCCGGACCCCGACGTCGTGTTGGCCGTCCCCGACGGCGTCGAGGCCGTGGAGATGGACCTGTGGGACGACGGCGTCGCCGCAACGCCGATGGAGAAGAAGGTGGCTCTGGCGATCGAGCTGGAGCGGGCGACCCGTGCGGCTGACCCGAAGGTCCGGCAGGTCTCGTCGGCCGACTACTCGGACAGCCGGGCGGAGGTGGCGTTGGCCTCGACAACGGGCATCACGTCATCGCGGCGGCGCACGAACGCGTTCCTCTCCGTGGATGCCATCGCAGGGGACGGTGCCGAGTCACAGACGGGCACCGGGTTCAGCATCGGCCGCGGTCCCGGTGAGCTGGTGCCCGATGAGGCGATGGACGACGCCGTCCTCCGGGCTGTTCGCATGCTCGGGGCGCAGAAGGTGCCCTCGGCGCATTGCACGGTGGTCTTCGACCCGCGCGTGGTGTCGACGTTGCTGGGGGTGATGGCATCGGCGCTGTCCGGTGAGGCTGTCGTCAAGGGTCGCTCCTTCTTCGCCGGGCGCATCGGCGAGACCGTCGCCAACGTCGGGATCACCCTCGTGGACGACCCCACCGACGCCAGGGCGTACGGGGCGGCGTCGCACGACGGTGAGGGATTGGCCTGCCGGCGCAACCTGCTGATCTCAGACGGCGTCCTGCGCATGTTCGTCTACGACACGGTCTCCGCTCGCCGGGCCGGGGCGGTGTCGACCGGGTCGGCGACCCGGGGCGGCTTTGCCGGCACGCCGGGAGCGGGTTGCCGGGCCCTGCTGCTGTCCCCGGGCACCAAGAGCCAGGACGAGATCCTGGCCGCCGTGGGCGACGGGCTCTACGTGCAGTCGATCTCGGGCATCCACTCGGGCGTCAACACCGTGAGCGGCGATTTCTCGGTCGGGGCGGAGGGTCTCCTGATTCAGGGGGGCACCCTGGCTCAGCCCGTGCGGGAGGTCACCGTCGCCTCCACGCTGCAGCGCATGCTCCAGTCGGTCGTCGAAATCGGAGGGGATCTCCGTTGGCTCCCCGGGGTCGCCGCCGGTCAGACCCTGGCCATCGCCGACATGGCGCTCAGCGGCGACTAGAGGTCTCCTTAGCTGGCCGAGCTCGAAGCCGGCGCGGTGTCCTTGCTGGGGCTTCCCTTGGCCGAGCCGCTCTTCTCCGAGCCGCTCTTCTCCGAGCCGCTCTTGTCCGGGGCCCCCTTCTCAGAGCCGCTCTTCTCGGAGCCGGACGACTCCTTCTTCGAGGAGGACTCGCCGTTCGAGCTCTCACTGCTCGGGGCGTCGGCGCCCTTGCTTCCGGAGCCGTTACTGCCCGCGACCGTCCGCGAGTCGTTCTTGTAGAAGCCACTGCCCTTCAAGACGATGCCCACCGGTCCGTACACCTTGCGCAGCGCGCTGCCGCATTCGGGGCACTCCGTGAGGGGCTCGTCCGTGAACCGCTGGACCGCCTCGAGGCGGTGCCCGCAGGCCGTGCACGCGTATTCATAGGTGGGCAAGGGACTCCTCCAGGACCGCTCGTTGGCACTCACTGCTTGAGACTGCCAAAGTCTACCCGCCGGACAACGCCGTCGGAGTCGGACCGCCACCACGACAGGCCGTAGACTTCACCCTCGTGTCCGACCGCATGCTGGCCAATCTCGACCCGCTGGGCGGCGCCCGCATGGTCGACGTCACACCCCGCGAGCCCACGCATCGCCGGGCCCTGGCCCGCTGCCGGGTCTCCATGTTGCCCGAGACCACGACGAAGGTGGCCAATAACGCCATCACCAAGGGGGACGTGCTGGCGGCGGCCCGGATCGCCGGGATCCAGGCAGCCAAGCGCACGGCCGAATTGATCCCCATGTGCCACCCGGTCCTCGTCGGCTCCATCGGCGTCAATTTCTCCATCGGTGACGACTACGTCGAGGTCGAGGCCCAGGTCGAGACGGTCGACCGCACCGGGGTGGAGATGGAGGCGATGACCGCCTGTGCCGTCGCCGCGCTGACGGTCTACGACATGTGCAAGTCGGCGGACCGCACCATGACGGTGGAGAACCTGGCGCTGTGGGAGAAGTCCGGTGGCCGGTCCGGGCCCTGGCGCCGGCCTGAGCCGTACCACCACTAATTCTCATTCACCTCGTACCCTCCGCCACTCCTTCCCACCGTCCGCGCTGCTCGCCCGAGAGCCGGCAAACGCCGCTGGTCTACATTCGGTCCCGGTGACCCGACTGGAGGAGGCGCCCGCCGTCGGCAAGGGGATCGTCGGCGCCATCACGTCCGAGGTCGGCCGGATCGGTGGCCGGGAGGTGGTTATCGCCCGGTCGCTCGGCACATTGCGGCGGGGCGCCATCACGTACGCGGACGGCGTGCGGCTGGCCGAAGCTGCCGATCAGGCCCGCGAGCTGGGCGTCCCCCTCGTCTTCTTCGTGGCCTCGAGCGGGGCCGACGTGCTCGACGGCGTGGCCGCCCTCCACGGCTGGGGCCGGGCGGCTGCCTCCATCGCGCGCTGCAGCGGGCAGGTGCCGGTCATCGCGGCCGCGACCGGTCCCGTGGTCTCGGGACCCGCGCTGCTACTCGGCCTGTCCGACCTCGTCGTCATGAGCTCCGAGGCCGTGGCATTCGTCTCCGGTCCGCAGATGGTGGCCGAATTCACCGGGATCGACATCGGGATCACCCAGTTGGGTGGGGCCGCCGTCCACTCCACCGCGAGCGGGTTGTGTGCGGTGCAGTCCGAGGACGTGGACGGCGCCGTGGCCGAGCTCCTCGAGTACCTGCCCGCCAGCACTGACGACCTCCCTCCGCTGGCACCGGTCAGCGACTCGGTGCTGCGTCCGACTCCCGAGCTCCGCACCGTGATCCCCGATCGCAAGGCGGCGACCTATGACGCCCGGGACGTGGTCCGTTCCCTGTGTGACGACGGCGAGTTCCGGGAGCTGTGGCCCGGATGGGCCGGTCAGCTGATCACCGCCTTTGCCCGCCTCGGCGGGATGCCCGTCGGATTCGTGGCCAATCAGCCCCGCATTCTGGCCGGGACCCTCGACATCGCGGCATCACAGAAGGGTGCCCGTTTCGTCCGGCTGTGCGACGCCTTCAACCTGCCGATAATCAGCCTGGTGGATACACCGGGGTTCCTGCCCGGAAAGGACCTGGAATGGCGCGGCATGATCCGACACGGCGCAGAGCTGGCCTTCGCCTACGCCCAGGCGACCACGCCACGGTTGTGCCTCATCATGCGCAAGGCCTTCGGCGGCGCGTACATCGTGATGGACTCCAGGGGCATCGGAAACGACGTGTGCCTGGCCTGGCCGGGGGCCGAGGTGGCCGTCATGGGGGCGTCCGGCGCCGTCCAGATCCTCAACCGGGGCATCGACCCGGCGGAACGGGAGGACCGGGAGGTGGCCTATGAGGAGGCCTACCTCAACCCGTGGCCGGCAGCGGAGCGCGGACTGGTGGACCAGGTCATCGACCCGGCGGACAGCCGCGTCGTGCTGTGCGCCGTCCTGCGCCAGCTCGGGACGAAACGGGAGCTGGTGGTGGGCCGGAAGCATGATGCCGGTCCGCAATAGGGGTTCAGCAGGGCAAATCTGGATTGTCACAATTTCGTAACGAGGCTGAGGTGCATTCGACGCCGAACGCGGGAACTGATCGGGCATGATCAGCGATGTGGTCCCCCCCACAGACGATGCGTTGTTCGTACTCGAGTCCTGCCACAGCACCTGGATCTTCGACACAGAGCGGATGCGCTTCCGGCGCGTCCTGAAGGGCTTGGCACTCGAGGCGCACGCGGCCACCACGGCGTGGCGGGCGTATTACGGGCTCGAGGTTGATCCGATTTCGGAGTCGTTCGTCGTCTTGCTGAACCCGGAAGGCACCCGCCTGCTCCGGTCGTGGCGCCATGTGGAGCACTGCCCGCAGTGCGGGGGCAACCAGACCGCAGAGCTCTCGCTCGACGAGTTGCGGAGCGCGTCCTTGGCCTAGCGCGCGCAGCGCTAGAAGTGGATCACGTGCACGGCTGAGAGCAGGAGCGCCGTGAGCGTGGCCAGCGCAGCCACTGTCACTGCAATCATCAGCAGGCGCGACACCGCGGTGGTGCCGCTCGGCTCCGCAAGCCGTGCGCGAGGGCGCGGTCCCTGATCGCTTGCTCCGTCGCGGCGGTGTCGTCCGTGGCCAGCACGAAGCGATGGCGACGGTGGTCACGTTCGACGACCGCAATGACCACGCCCTCGCGGCCGTCGGGCAGCACGGATCGCTCGACAGGCGATATCTCTTCGAGGTCTGTCCACGCACTGTTCCAGACCGGATCGCCGTCGGCCTTGCCGAGCGCGACACCATCTTCGAAGAAGGTGAGGGTCAGGTGCGGGACGGCGACATCGCCGTCGGGTCCTTCCGCCAGGAGGTAGACGTCGGGTACCGACCACGCCTCCTCCATACGAGCACCAGACGCTACTGCCAATGTCGCCGTACGAACGAGACATAGGCGTCGGCCATGTGGTCGGGGAGGAGGGGCGGCTCCCGGCGCACGACGCGCAAGACAGCGGCGTCGACAGAGGGGACCGGCCGGAAGGAGTCGGCCGGGATGCGTCGACCGAGCGCGAAGGACCACCAGGGAGCCCAGGCCGTCGACAGCATGGTGGTGGGAGGCGTCGCAGCCCGCTTCCGCGCCACCTCCCATTGGATGATCAGATCGGCCCGGCGCAAGCCGCTGCTCCGGTCGTCGAGCAGGTGACGTAGCAGGGCCGTCGTGGCGCCGAAGGGAAGCGAGCCCATCGCCCGAAAGGGGCGGTCGGGCATGCGGTAGCGCAGCGCGTCGCAGCACACCACACTGACGCGCCCGAAGCCTTGCCGCCGCACCTCCCGACGGAGATGTTCCGCCCAGTGTGGATCGCGCTCGAGCGCAATGACCTCCACGCCGCGCCGGGCGAGCGCGAAGGTGCAGGCGCCCCGCCCCGCACCGATCTCGACCACGAGATCGGTGACCTCGAAAGCCGCGTCGGCGACCAGCGCCGCAGCGAGGTCAGGCCGGAGGAAGTTCTGACCGAGACGGCGCCGTCGCTCGTCCCGCGGCGTCCGCTTGGGCGCGGACACGGACCATCACCATGCAACCCATAGGGAAGCATTCTGTCGGCCTGCGGTGGGCAGCGCCAACGCGACGGCGTCAGGGTCGGGAGGGTGGGGCTCCGGGCCACCAGGGCTGCCGCCGTTCACGCCGATCGGCGCGCTCAATCTCGCGTTCGACGTCGGACCACACCAGTGGATCGGTGTCCTGCCCGGTCGACTCGTCCGTCTGCGCTCGCGTCATGATCACGAAGGCCACGGTCCAGAGGACGGCGATGGTGCTCAGCTTGGCCAGGAAGCCGGCCAGCTCCTGATCGAGCAGTGGCGTCATCCCTGCGATGGTGCCCGGGTGGGTAAACGTGGGGTAGAGGGAATGGCGGGCGAAGATCCAGACGATGGAGAGAAAGCTGGGGACGATCGACTGCACGATGAGGTACCCGCCGCGTCCGAGCGCCGAGAGGCGCTGTGTCCCCGGCAGCTCCGTCAGGACCGGCGCCCACAGCACGAAGCCCGAGGCGAGGACGATCAGTTGTATGGCTGTCCGGGCGATGACCGAGTGGGCGGCCAGGCTGACCGCGCCGACGCTGAGGGTGCTGACGGCCACGACGGTGACGATGGCGACCGCCGGCACCGGCCGGACCACCACGCGCAGCACGGCGTCGACCGCCGGCGGCCGGGTGAGGCGCGCCAGCAGCGGGCGGGGCGTCCCGAGGACCAGGAGGGGCGGCACGGCCAGCGTGAGCAGCAGCCGCTGGAGCACGAGCGCCAGGAGCAGCCAGTGGCTGGCCAGGTCGCCCAGCGGCCAGGTCAAGGCGCCGACGAGCAGGACCACGCCACCGAGGAAGAGCAATGCCTGCCGCGTGCTCGCGGTCTCGCCGTGGCGACGGGCGGTCCGGAAGTACCCGATCACGAGGGCCAGCAGGGCAAGGAGCCACAACAGATGGAGGTGCCAGTCGAAGGGCTGGGCGGCGGCGATCACGGGCCGGCGCTCGCCATAGGCTCTGGGCGATGGAGGCCCCCGCGAAGCTCGACCGGCTGGAGCGCGTCACCGATCTCGTGCTGGTGTTGCTCGACACACGCCAACCGCTGACGCTCGACGCCATTGCGCACCAGGTCCCCGGGTATCCGGCGGAGCACTCCGCCCGCCGCCAGGCCTTCGAGCGGGACAAGCGCCTGTTGCGCGACGAGGGCATCCCGGTCCTCACCCAGCGCCTGCCGGGTCACGAACAGTACGGGTACCAGATCGACCGCGACACGTTCTACCTGCCCGATCTCGATCTCGAACCCGACGAGCAGATCGCGCTGCACCTCGCCGTCGCCGGCGTCCACCTGGGCGATCCTAGTGGTCGTGATGCGCTGTTGAAGTTGGGGGCGGCAGGGTTGGGCGACGTGCGGCCCATCGTGTCCTTGGTGCCCCCGGCCGCGCTCATCGAGTTGTTCGAGGCCGTGCGCACGCATGCACCGGCGTCGTTCGCCTACCGGGCCGAGCAGCGGCGCGTGGCTCCCGTGGGGCTGTGGTTCCGCTTCGGTCACTGGTATCTGGTGGCATGGGACCTGGACCGGACGGCGGTGCGCACCTTCCGGGTGGACCGCATCGAAGGCGAGGTGACGCGGGGCGAGGCCGGCGAGGCGGTGGTGCCCGACGACGTCGATGTCGACGTGAAGGCGGCCTTGCCCGAGGAGCCCTGGGAGGTCGGAGGCGAGGACCGGGTCGACCTGCGGGTCCGGGTCGACGGACTCGAGTCGCGCCGGGTCACCGACGAAGTGGGCGCGGACAAGGTGGTGCAGCGGCACGAGGACGGGTCGGTCGACTTCGTGTTGGGCGTGTCGTCATTCGCCTCCATCCGCTCCTGGGTGCTCGGACTGCTCGACCACGTCACCGTCCTGGAGCCCATGGCCTACCAGGAGGAGCTGATCGCCTGGCTCGAGGCGGTGCGCGCTGCTCCGTCCTTTGCCTCCGACGCCCGCGTGCCTGACCTCGCGGTGGCGGCACCGGAGCAGGACACTTCGGCCCCGCGCAGCGCGCCGGGGCGTGAGACGAGCCGCCGCCTCCGCCGGCTGCTGGCGTTGGTCGGCTGGCTGGCCCAGGTGGGGGAGGCGCCGATCGCCGACGCCGCGCGGCGCTTCGGGATGAGCGAGAAGGAGCTGGTGGCTGAACTCGAGCTGGCAGCCTGTTGCGGCATTCCGCCCTACACCCCGGACACGCTCATGGAGATCGAGGTGTCCGAGCACTCCGTTCGGGCCTTCCTGCCGATGGAGTACGCCCGGCCGCGCCGTTTGACGCCCGCCGAGGGTTTCGCAGTGGCGGCCTCGGCGCGACTGTTGCTCGCGGTGCCCGGCTCCGAGGACGGGGCGCTGCGGCGGGCCCTGGCCAAGCTCGATGCGGCGCTCGGATCCGCCCGCGAGGCCGTCGGGCTCGATGTGGACGCGCCGGCCCACCTCGCCGCGGTGCGGGAGGCGGCCGACGCCGGCCGCGCCCTCGAGATCGACTATCTGTCCGGCTCCCGGGACGAGTTGACGACGCGCACGGTGGAGCCCGTGCACGTGGCCACCATCGACGGGCACTGGTATCTCGACGCCTATTGCCATCGGGCCGGGGACATGCGGCGCTTCCGGGTCGACCGCATCGGCGCGGTGCGCCCCTCGGGGCACAGCCCGGGACCGGCCGCCACGCGGGAGCGCCCCCTCGAGGAGATGTTCGTACCGGGGCCCGGGGCCGTGGAGGTCCACCTGCAGCTCGGCCCGGGCGCGCAGTGGGTTCCCGAGTCCATTCCGGTTCGGGCCGTCCGGCGCGACGTCGACGGGACGGCGACCGACGTGATCCTCGACGTCTCCGGCATGGCCTGGTTCGAGCGGCTGCTGCTGCAACTCGGCCCCGAGGTCCGGATCGTCAGCCCGCCCGAGCTGACGGGATTGCCCGCAGACGCGGCCCGCAGGGTGTTGGCCCACTACGCGACCGTCGGCAGCGATAGCGTCGGAGCATGAGCGATATGAGCGATTTCAATCGTGGGGTCATCGAAGAGTTCCGCGCCAACCACGGCAAGGTCGGCGGCGGGTTCGCCGGCGCTCCCGTCGTGCTGCTGACGACGACCGGCGCCAAGTCGGGAAAGAAGCGAGTGAACCCGCTGGTCGCGCTAGTCGAGGGGGACACCCTCTATGTGATCGCCTCCAAGGCGGGAGCGCCCACCAACCCGGACTGGTATCACAACCTGGTGGCCAATCCCGAGGTCGAGGTCGAGTTCGGCGACGACCGGTTCACCGCCACCGCGGTCCCGATCACCTCGGGACCGGAGCGGGACCGCCTGTACGCCGCTCAGGTGGCGGTCCAGCCCGGTTTCGGCGACTACGAGAAGTCGACGACCCGGGTGATCCCGGTCGTGGAGCTGCGCCGGAGCTGACCGCCGTCCGGGTCCGACCGTTCACCCGCGCCAGTGCGTCGGGTGACGGGAGGCCACCATGCTGGGGATCCACGGGATCGGGCGGGCCCAAGCCGAGTACTACCTGTCGGACCCCGCTCTCGAGCTGCCCGTGTCCGGCCCGGGCCGGTGGGCCGGGAGCGCGGCCGAGGGGCTCGGACTGGGCGGCACCGTCGAGCCTGACGACTTCTGCCGGATGCTCGAGAGCCGCCATCCCCGGGCGGGAGTCGAGCTGGGTTCGGGACGGGTCTCCGTGCCGGCGTTCGATCTCACCTTCAGCGCGCCGAAATCGGCGAGCGTGCTGTTCGCGCTGGCCGGCGCCGAAACGGCGCGCACCGTCTTGGCGGCGCATACCGGGGCAGTCGCCGGCTCGCTCTCGTACCTCGAGGAGCACGCGCTCACGGCCACGCGGCGTGCCGGCCCTCTGCGGGAGGTGCTACCCACGAGCGGGGCGGTGGCGGCGGTGTTCACGCATGGAATCAGCCGCAACAGTGACCCCCACGTCCACAGCCATGTCGTGCTGGCGAACCTCGTCCACGCGGCCCATGGGCGCTGGAGCGCCTGCGACCGGCGGGGTATCGAGGCGCACCGCGTGGCTGCCTCGGCTGTGTACGAGGCCCACCTGCGCGCCGGGCTCACCGCGGCGCTGGGAGTGCGTTGGACCGGCGCACCCGGACGCGGGTCAGAGGTGGCTGGGGTCGGGCCGGAGTTGCTCGGCGCCTTCTCGTCGCGGGGCGCCGACATCCGCCGCCACATGGACGAGCGCGGCGTGCACGGTGGCCGTGGCGCCCGCACCGCCTGGGCAGCCACCCGCCCGCCCAAGGCTCCCAGCGCGCCCTTCGCCGACCTGGTGGTCGGCTGGCAGCAACGCGCTGACGACGTCGGCGCCCGCCTGGAGCTCGAGCCAGGTCGATCCAGGACGGGAAGGGCCCTGCTCGACGAGCACCGCTTCGCCGGGGTGATCTGCGCTACCGCGCACGGCGGCGCCCACCGTCGTGACGTCGTGGCTGCATTCGGCACGGCGGCTCACGACGGTGCCTCCGTCTCGTCCCTCGATCGTCTCGTTTCCCACTGGGTGCCGTCCGGCCCTGTCGGCGTGGCGGAACCCTTGCAGCAGCGCCGCACGGTCGTCCCGGCCAACCATCACCTCCGCGCCCTGGGCCCGCGCCCGGTCGATCCCGACGATCACGCGGTCTGGCTCGGCGCCGCCCGTGCCCTGGACGCGTACCGGGACAAGTGGGGCCTGGCGCGAGCGGCGGCGCCACTCGGCGAGGCGCCGAACCTCGCCGCCCTGCCGGTCCAGCGCCTGGCGGACCACATCCGTACCGAGCGGGAAGTCACAGCGGCGCGGACCCGGCTCGGATGGCACGAGCCGGCCGCGGTGGAGCGCGGGCTCGGGCGCTGAGTCAGCGCTCGCGTGCCGCCGGAGCGGCCCTGCCGAGTTGCCGTACCGACGGGAGGAGCTCGCGCCAGGGTGCGCGCTCGTGCGCGGGTGTGAGTCCGGCCTCGCGCACCTCCTTGTCCGGGCCGAGCACGAACGCACGACCGGGGACGCCGTGCGCCACCGCGTCCACCGGGAGCCGGGCCTGGCGGGTGTTCCCTACCGACGTCGAGGGGCGCAGGCGGCCCCATCGGTCCACCGACCGGCTGACCGTCGTCGCCACGACGTCCCGGTCGCCCGCCAGCGCGCTGATGTCGCGCAATGTCGCTGTATCGGCGATGCCACGCAGGACCACCGTCGTGCCGAAGAGCGAGAGGAATCCATCGGCCGCCGCCCCCCACCGGACGCGGGCTTGGGAGAGGTCCTGCAGACACGCCAGCACCAGAAGGCCCTGGCCCGCGCCCTCGCTGACCATGGCGGGGAGGTCGGGGATGGGGGCGATGTTGGCGACCTCGTCGAGCGCGAGCAGGGTCGGTGGGCCCGCGTGCCCATCACGTGACCGGATGTAGGCGGCGTCGCGCACATCGCCGACGATCGCCACCACGAGCGGCGCGAACTGGCGCTGTCGTCGACCCGTCGAGCAGACATAGAGCGTGTTGGGGCCACCGCAGAAGGAATCGAGGTCCAGGGGGGCGGCCCGGGTGGAATCGAGAGCGCCCTTGGTGCGGTAGGCGGCCACGACGCCCGATGTGGTGGACCAGATACCTGACTGCTCACGGGAATCGGTGGCGACGATGCCGGCGAGCAGATCGGTCGCCGGAGCCTCCTCTCCGCCCTTGGAAGCGAGAATCTCGAGCGCTGGGGCCCCGTTGTGGCGATCGATCCACTGCAGGACGTCGCGCATGGACAGATCCTCCGAGGCGGCGGCGTGAAGAAGCGTGGAGAGGAGCGCGCCGGCACGCTCGGTCCAGTGATGCTCTCCGCCGCGCTGACCGCTGAGCCGGCTGGCGCCGACCATTGCATCAGCTGTGACAACCGCCGCGTCCCAGTCGGAAGCGGTCGTCAGTGGCGACCAACCGACGCGCTCGACGCACGGTGGGCATTCCACTTCACCGCTCGGGTCGTAGAGGAACGCCCACCCTTCGTTGGAACGCGCCGGCGCGGTCGCCCGCATGACGTCGGGTTTCGTGGAGGTCGAGACGACCGGACCCTCTGACAGCAAAATATTGGGGATGACCAGGGAAGATGTCTTCCCCGATCGTGGCGGGCCGAGCACGAGCGTCGAGCACTGTGGGCCGGCCCACATCCATCCGGTGGCGCCCTCACCAACATAGATGCCGTGGCGCGCCAAACGGTGGACCTGACGTAGTGCAGCAGTCGAAATCAGGCACGAATCGGTTGTGCCGACATGCAGTATGACCGTCGCGTTCCACGGACGCGATGTTTGCGTTGGTGAACAGACAAATCCATGGGACATATGACGCAATGCGACGACAACTACACGCTGCGTGCGATGCGCCAGCGCAGGATGCACCTCAAATTGCGCGTCAGAAAGACGTCAAACAACGGTCGTGCACGCGTGCAAAATAACGCCGCGAATAATGAATGCTTGACCTGGGCATGCAAACAACAGAAGAATGTGTGTACCCGAAGTGTGAGGGAGGGTATGACATGTGTTGCGACACAACGGTGTGTGGCACGCAAAACGAAATCTGTCGGCTTCGTTTTCGCGTGTCGGTACCGCGTGGCACGCCGTCAACGTGACATCGCAGATCGGGGAATCAAGTCGGTTTGGCGTGATGTGGCGGCGTTCATGACGCTGGCGCACCTGCGACGGCCGACGCAGTGCAAGTGAAACCGGTGCGGCAGTGCGCACGGCGAGAGGCAACCGACCTCGACGTGGCGCAGGCTTCACCTCTATTCAGTGACAATGCTCCTAGGGAGGTGCACCTGTGGCAGTAGCCGCAAAAGAAGGGCCCCGGCCAAAAAGGCAGCGAAAAAGCGGGCCCCCGCAAAAAAGGCAGCGAAGCGCACAACGGCGAAGAAGGCCGTCAAGCGGGCTCCGGCACGGAAGTCCGTGAAGCGGGCTCCGGCACGGAAGGCTGCGAAGAAGCGGGCTCCTGCGAAGAAGGCAGCCAAGCGGGCTCCGGCACGCAAGGCCACCAAGAAGCGGGCACCTGCGAAGAAGGCGGCGAAGCGCACCACCGTGCGCAAGGCCACCAAGAAGCGGGCACCGGCCAAGAAGGCGGCCAAGAAGAGGGCTCCAGCCAAGAAGGCGGCCAAGCGCACTGTGCGCAAGGCCGTCAAGAAGCGGGCTCCGGCGAAAAGGGCGGCCAAGCGGGCTCCGGCACGCAAGGCCACCAAGAAGCGGGCACCGGCCCGCAGGGCGGCCAAGAGGCGCTAAGCGCCTCGTTCCTCCGGGAACACGCGAGACCGGGGGCCTTCGGGCCCCCGGCTCCGCGTCCGCCGTCGGTTAGGGCGTCTCGCCGAGCTCGACGATGTCCGCCGGCCAGTCGACGTCGTAGGCCAAGTCGGGGTCCCGCAGGACGCGCACCGGGAGGCCGAGCCTCGTCGCCTCCGCCCGGTGGGCGCGGAACGAGCCGGGTCCGTAGGCGAAACGGAATTCGGATCCGGCCGGGAGTCGCAGCACGTTGGTGCCGTCATCGCGCCGGTCGGGGACGAGGGTGACGCCGTCGAACGGTGCCAGCACGCCCAGCCCGTGGGCACGAGGCAGATCACCGTGGGCGACGGTCACCCACTGCGCACCGGACCGGGCCAACCGGTCGACGCCGGCCCGCACGGCACCGTTGAGGCCCTGTCCTGGTTCCCACATCACGGTGGCACCGAGCTCCGACGCCCACTGCGCCACACCCTGTCGTCACAGACCACGGCGACGGGCAACGGCACGCAGGCGGCCACGACCTGTGCCGCCATGGCGCGTACCGAGCGCGATGCGATCGGGATCGGACAGGGCGGACCCGAGCCTGCCGCTTGGCCTGGTGGAAGGCCTTGACCGGGATCAGGACCACCTCGGGACCCAGCCGCACATCATCCGGCTGTGCCGCGTGCTGCGCTGGCGGCACGCTGGCCCTCGACACTGGGTCAGTGTACGGGACCACGCGAAGTTCGTTGCGGGGCCGCCGTAGGCTCTGGTGCCATGAGCGACCGGGTAGCGGTGATCGGTGCAGGGTCCTGGGGCACCGCGGTCGGGACGATCGTGGGTGCCTCGCGTCCGGCTTCTCTCTGGGTGCGTTCGCCCGAGCTCGCCGCGACCATGGTGCAGACGCGGCGGAACGAGAAATACCTCCCGGATGTGCAGCTTCCCGACGGGCTGACGGTCACGTCGTCGCTGGCCGAGGCGCTCGACGGGGCCAACGTCGTCTTCATGGCCGTGCCGTCGCACGGCTTCCGTGCCGTGCTCACCGACATGCAGCCGCTGGCTGGCGGGATCGAGGCTGTGGTCAGCCTGGCCAAGGGGATCGAGATGGGAACCAACCTCCGCATGTCCCAGGTCGTGGCCGAGGTGTTGCCGGGGTACCGGCCGGCGTCCTCACCGGCCCGAACCTGGCCCGCGAAGTGGCGCACGGGCATCCGGCCGCCTGCGTCGTCGCCTTGTCCGACGAAGCGCTGGCGGGCCGCGTGCAGGCGTTGGTGCACACACGCACGTTCCGTACCTATATGGGCACCGACGTCGTCGGGTGCGAGATCGCCGGCGCCACGAAGAACGTCATGGCGATCGCGGCCGGCATCGGCGACGGGTTGGGGCTCGGGGACAACACCCGTGCCGTCCTGATCACGCGCGGGCTGGCCGAGTTGGGGCGGCTGGGCGTCGCCTTGGGCGGGAAGGTGCTCACCTTCGGCGGTCTGGCCGGTGTCGGCGACCTGGTGGCGACCTGTGCCAGCCCACAGAGCCGGAACAGGACGGTCGGGCTTCGCCCTGGGGGAGGGCCGGTCGCTCGACGACATCGTGGGCGGCATGCACATGGTGGCGGAGGGCGTCAAGAGCGCCGGACCCCTGGTCGGGCTGGCGCAGGCCCATGGCGTCGAGATGCCGATCGCGGAACAGGTGCAGGCCATCGTCGAGGGACGCTGCTCACCCGCCGACGCGCTCCTGAACCTGATGCGCCGCCCGTCGCGCCCCGAATGGGACGAGGCGCTGCTGCGGGGGCTGCAGACGTGAGCGGCATCTTCCACAGCTACGACATGCTCTCCGGTGCCGATGACGAGACGCGCCGGGAGGCCGCGCTGGAGCACGTCAAGGAGATCCTCTTGATGCACGGCGCCAGCGAGGAGGAGATCGACGAGGCGGTCGAT
>CAVWKX010000025.1:0-19691 GCA_963755655.1 uncultured Acidimicrobiaceae bacterium | reverse complement strand
CGGCTCGACCTCGACCAGCGCAGTACTCGTCATCGCGGGTGCGGTCGTCGTGGCCGCGGCCGTCTGCATCGTGCTGATCCGCCGGCGCGACACCCGTTCGAAGCAGGCCCGGACGACATAGGAGCGAAGCCTGATCACGGCCCTGACCAGGGTCGTTGACCGCCCGGATCAGCCCGCTGGTTGAGCGACGGGGTTCAGCTCAGCGTGGCGGTGGCGATCACCGTCCCGCTCGAGGACACGACCTCGGCGGTGCGCACCTGGGCCGGGTCGACGTGCAGGGGCGCGGTCCATGCCCCGTAACCGCCTTTCTTGGCCACGAACGTCCCCACGTGATGCGAGGTGCCGTCATCGGTCACCACCACGCAGTTGACCGGGCCACGCGCCGACGAATCGTCGATCATCATCGAGATCCACGGCTTGGCGCCCCCCACGAGCATGACGTGCCCGACCGTCTCGCCGTGCTCGGTGAGCGCCGCCGTCGTCACCCGGTGCGTGCCGTGCGCAGGCGCGGCCACGGTGGGCGGGGACGACGACGACGTCAGGCCCAGACCCAGGCCGAGCGCCAGGGCCGCCGCGGCGACGCCCACCACAGCCGGCACCCAGCGCGACGGCCGGAAGCGCCGGCGTCGCGGCGTCACGTTGGTGACGCCCATCCGCTCGAAGAGGCGCACCTCGAAGCCCAAGGGCGGCTCCATCTCCGGTGCCGCCTGCACGATCGAGTCCGCGGTCCGGGAGAGGACCTCCAGCTCCTCGGCGCAGCGCGGGCAGGACTCCACGTGGGACAGCACCCGGGCCCGCTCCCGTCCGGTCAGCACGCCGAGCGCCAGCTCGGCCAGCTCGTCGTCGTACTGCTGGCAGCCCCGCTCCCGCACGTCGTCACTCATCGCGTGCTCCTTGCGCCGGCTCGACGGCCGCCCGCAACCGGATGAGCGCCGTCCTGATACGCGTCTTCGCCGTGCCCAGCGGGATCCCCTCGGACTCGCTGATCTCGAGGGCCGTCCTGCCGTAGACGGCCGCCAGCACTACCGCCCGGCGCTGCTCCTCGGGCAGCACCCGCAGCGCCGCGGTGACGGTCTCGCGGGCGTCGCCCCGGCGCACGGCGTCCTCGGGGTTGTGCTCGAAGCTGGCCATCGCTGCGGCGGCGAAGTCGTCCGGATCGGTGGGGACGGCTCGCCGGAGGCGAAGGGCGTCAATGGCCAGGTTGCGCGTGATGGTGAGGACCCACGACGTCACCGAGCCCCGCCTCGGGTCGAACACCGGGGCATGCCGCCAGACCCGGATCATCGCCTCCTGGGCCACGTCCTCGGCCACCCCGGCATCGTTCGTCATGGAGTAGGCCAGCCCGAACAGCCGTCGCTGGTAGCGCCGGGTGAAGGTGACCGCGGCGGACTCGTCCCCCACGGCCATGCCGGCCAGGAGGGCCTCGTCGGACAGTTCGCCCTGGGCCACGCCAGATTCTCTCATCTCCGGGTATACGTGGGTCACGCCACCAGGGATTCCTTCCATCCCGGCCAATCCCCGGCGGGCGCCGGTCCGTATCCCTATCGTGGCCGTCATCAGCCCCGACATCCGCCAACACGAGCGTCACCGGATGCCTCGCATGCGCAAGCTCCGGGCCCTCCTGGTCGTCGGTCCCGGCGGGTTCCGCCGGCCGCTCCCTCTGGCGGCCACCGCTGCCTTCGTCGTCGGGGGTGCGCTCCTGATCTGGTCGGCCGCCATCCACTTCCACCTCTGGGGCGAGACGGACGGCTACCGCGCCATCGCCACCATCGGGCCGCTCTTCCTGTTGCAGTCCATCGCCGGGCTCGTCATCGGCATTGGCGTCGTGGCCGTCCGCCGGGTCTGGGCGGCGCTGATCGGGATCGGCTTCGCCCTCAGCACCTTGGCGGGCTTCCTCCTGTCGGTGGCCGTCGGGTTGTTCGGCTTCAAGGACTCATGGCTGGCGCCCTTCGCCAAGCAGGCCTTCGTCATCGAGATACTCGCCGTGGTCGTGCTCACCACCGCCGCCGCGCTGTGTCTCGTCGGATCGGTTCCTCACACTCGCGCCGGCACCACCCCAGCCGGCACCGCGAGCTAGGGACCATACCGACCGGGCCCTGCGTCCCCTCTCTCCCGGTGGGGCGCAGGCCCGGCTCGGCTCGGGCCGCCTCGTCCTCTGCTGCAGGATCAGCGCGGAAGGGTCAGCGGAGCCCGGCGAACAGGTCGTCCTCGGGCACCGGAGCGCCGGTCGAGTCCTGCACCCGGACGAAGCTCTCGGCCCCCATGATGGAGCCGAACAGCTCCTCGCCCATCTTCAGGAAGAAGATGTTGTCGCTCTGGCTCGCGTGGGCGGCGAGCGACGCGTACTTCTGACGCGTGAACGCGGCGCAGTCGACGGTCGTGGTGACCAGCTCGTCGGGGGTGCCGAAGTCGGGGTTCTCCTGCACCTCGTCGGGGAGCTCCACGCCCGCCTCCAACATGAGGTCACGGAAGCCGTGCAGCCGGGAGCGCGGCATGGCCGTGTAATACAGCTTGGCCGGGACGCCGCACTCGGCAATGGCCGCGTGGGTGACGCGGTTGGCCTGGATGTGGTCGGGGTGGCCGTAGAAGCCGTTCTCGTCGTACGTGACGACGACCTGCGGCTCGAAGGCACGCATCAGCGCGGCCAGGCGGCTCCCCGCCGTAGTGACCGGGGTGTGCCAGAAGGAATCGGGCGCGTCGTTCTGCGGCCAGCCCATCATCCCCGAGTCGTGGTAGCCGAGCAGCTCGAGGTTCGTGACGCCGAGGACCTCGCAGCTGGCCTCGAGCTCCTTCCGGCGCAGCGGCACCACCACCGATTCGTCGTGCCCCGGCTCCCCCGGCTTGATGCCCCCGGGCGCGTCCCCGAGCTCGCCGTTGGTGCAGGTGACCAGGACGGTCCGCACGCCTTCGGCGCTGTAGCGGGCGAGGATCCCGCCCGTGCTGATCGCTTCGTCGTCAGGATGGGCGTGGACCGCCATGAGGGTGAGGGGGCGCTCGGGCATTGTGGGCAGCGTAGGGGTCCCCGCCACCGACCCCGTCACGTCTGCAGGTCGCCCACCGCGTCGGCCAGCTGCTCCAATTCGCGCCGCCAGTCCCCCGGTGGCGCCATCGGGCGCACGACGAACTTGGAGAACCCGACGTCGAGAAACGCTTCCAACATGGTGCGCAAGCCGCCGCGCCCGACCGGGATGATCTCTTCCAGCGGACGGCCCCGGGCCCGCCGGGCCAGAGGCGACGACGCCAGCGCGCTGAGGTCCGTGCCGTCGGGTGCGTAGGCCAGGCTCACCCCGAAGTGCTCCGGGCTGATGGAGCGTCCGGACGCCGCCGCCACATCGTCGATGACAGACTTGCCCGCCGCCGCGTCGCCCGGTGTGCAGAAGGCGGGGAGCCAGCCGTCGGCCAGGCGCCCGCATCGCTCGAGCGCGGCGGGGACGTTGCCCCCGAGCCACACGTCGAAGGGATGTTGCTCCGGCTGCGGGGAGACCTCGATGTCGCTGAAGGACCCGGCCGGTCCGTCGTGACTCACGACCTCGCCCGCCCACAACCGGCGCAGCACCGGCAACGCGTCGTCCATCAGTTCGCCCCGAGTGGCGGTGGGGATGCCGATGGCGCTGCTCTCGCCCCCGACGGCGAGCCCGGGGACGAAGGTCAGCAGGAAGCGGCCGCCCGACAGCACGTCCAGTGTCGCCACCGCCTTGGCCAGCCAGACCAGGTTGCGACCCGGCAACAGCATGGTGGTGCCGATCTTCAGCCCCGGGCAGGCGCCCGCCACCCAGGCCAGCCCGACCAACGGGTCGGGTCCGGGCCGCGTCAGGATCTCGGGGAGCCAGAGGGAGTCGAAGCCGGCGCCGGCGATCCCCTGTCCCAACGCCACCATGGCCTCGGGGCCGAGGCTCTCCCCGCCCGCGCTGATGCCGATGCGGATCTTCATGGCGCGTCCCGCAGTGCACCGACAGCGCGCGCGTCACGCCGCCGTCGTCCACGTCGTGGTGGGTGACGAAGCGCATCCTCTCGGGCGCGATGGCGTGCGCCAGCACGCCGTGCCCTTCCAGATGCGCCAGGAGCTTCTCGGGTTCGGCGTGGGTGAAGGTCACGATGTTCGTCCGGACCGAGGCCGGATCGAGGCCGCAACCGGGCCAGCGCGCCGCCACGGCGTCGGCCAGCCGCGCCGCCCGTGCGTGGTCCTCGGGCAGGCGAGCGACCATGTCGCGCAAGGCGAGCAGACCGGGCGCGGCCAGCACGCCCGCCTGGCGCATTCCCCCTCCCATTCGCTTCCGGGCCAGGCGGGCCTCGGCGATCACATCCTCGCTCCCCGCCAACAGCGAACCGACCGGTGCACAGAGGCCCTTCGACAGGCAGCACATCACCGTCGTGGCGGGAGCGGCCCAGTCCGCCGCCGCGATGCCGGTGGCCGCCTCGGCATTGAAGAGCCTCGCCCCGTCCATGTGGATGGGCACCGGTCCGGCTGCGTCGACCAGTGCACCCAGCCGATCCATCACCCACGGGACGCCCGATGCGGCCATGTGCGTGTTCTCGATGCTGACCAGCGCCACCTCGGGTTGATGGTGTTCGGCGGCGGCCCGCGCCGCTCGCACGTGACCGGCGTCGATCATGCCGTCCTCGTCGTCGACGGCGATGAATTGGATGCCGGCGTTCAGGGAGGCCGCACCGAATTCGTACGAGACCACGTGCTGGCGGCGCCCGGCCACCACCGCCGTTCCCGGAGTCGTCAAGACGCGCAGCGCGATCTGGTTCGCCATGATCCCGGAGGCCACGAAGAGCGCGGCGGCCTTGCCCAGCCGCGCCGCGAACGCCTCCTCGAGTGCCCGCACGGTGGGATCCTCGCCGTAGTCGTCGTCGCCGACCTCGGCCTCGGCCATGGCGTGCCGCATGGCCCGCGTGGGACGGGTGACGGTGTCGCTGCGCAGGTCGACCCGGTCGTCCACGCGCTCAGGCTATCGGCGGGCCGTTTAACATCCGGCGGTGACCACGCCTCCCTCCATTCCAGATGACGGGCCAGGGGATGGGACGGGGCTGCCTGACGGCAGCGCCAGCATCCACCAGCTCCTCGACGTCGAGGTCCTCGAGGCCGGACCCGAACGGGTCGTCATGCGGCTCCCCGTGACATGGAAGGTGCACCAGCCCTACGGCATCCTCCACGGGGGCGTCTCGGCCCTCCTGGCCGAGTCGGCCGCCAGCTTCGGCGCCGCACTGGCCGCCGAACCCGGACGCAGCGTGGTCGGGATCGAGCTCAACGCCAGCCACCTGCGCTCGGTGCGCGACGGCCATCTGACTGCCGAGGCGACGCCGGTCCGCGTGGGCCGGACCATTCAGGTCTGGGCCATCTCCCTCACCGACGACGAGGGGCGGGACATCTGCGAGGCCCGCTGCACCCTCTCCGTCCTGGGCGCCCCGGGCGGAGCGGCGGGTGCCGTGTTCCCTGTTGAGGCATCACCCCGCGTCTGACCCACCCGCGTTTGACCCACCCCGCGTGTGACCTCAGCCCGCGTTTGAATAGTCACGCCGCCCGCCACCGGCATATCATGAGGTATGACGCCGGTAGGAAACGGACGGTTGCGACCGACCCTCGGATTCATCCTCCCCGCCACCACGCAGGGAGAACTCCCCGCATCGGACGGTAGTACCAGGAGTACTACCGGAAGAGCCGACGAGGTGGCCGAGCTGTGCCGCCGGGCCGAGGCCACCGGAGCCGACTCCTTGTGGGCGGTGGACCACCTCTACTGGCCCCACCCCATCGCCGAGGCCTTCACCACGCTGGCCGTGGCGGCGGTCACGACGACCAAGCCGTTGTTGGGCACCTGCGTGCTGCAGCTGCCTCTCCGGCCTTCCGCCGTGGTGGCGAAGCAGGCCACCGCACTGCAGCTGCTGTCCGGCGGCCGTTTCGTGCTCGGATTGGGCGTGGGCATCCACGAATCCGAGTACCAGCGCGCCGGCGTCGACTACCACCGACGCGGTCAGCTCATGGACGAAGGCGTCGCCGGGTTGCGCCAAGCCTGGGGCGGCCGCGTGGCGGGAGCCACCGACTACGTGCAGGAACCGACGTCGGCGCGGGTCCCGTTGTGGTTCGGGGGGTCGAGTGACGCCGCACGCAAGCGCGCCGCCGCTGTCGGCGACGGCTGGGTCCCGCTCTTCCTCGCACCCGACGACTACGAGCCGGCGCTGGCCGCCCTGCGGCGCGAGACCGCCGAGGCGGGCCGGGATCCCGAGGCCGTGCAGGCCGGCGTCGTCGTCTTCGCCTGCGTGGGGGACGACGACCAGGCTCCCGCCCGTGGCGCCGAGTGGCTGTCAGAGCTCTACCGCCTCCCGCCCAAGGCCTTCCAGCGCCACCTGGTGGCCGGCTCGCCAGAAACCTGCGCCGTCGCCCTCGACCGCTACGCGGAGGCCGGCGCCCGCCACATCCTCGTGATGGTGGCCGGGTCACCCGCCGTCGAGCACTTCGGCCAACTCCGGGCGGCATTCGTCGACGGGCAGCGGCAAGCGCTGGCGGGGGTCTCGGCATGAAGGCCACCGACGTGGCGATCCTCGGCACCGGCATGAGCGACATGAGCCGGCGCGACCAGGCGCCCGACACCATGGCCTACGAGGTCGTGCACGAGGCCCTCGGCGACGCCGGCGTGTCGGCCGACGATCTCGGCCTGGTCATCATGGGCAATGCGATGGCCGGGCGCCTGAGCAATCAGGCCTGCGTGCGGGGGCAGACCTGGCTCAGGAAGGCCGGCCTCAACGAGGTCGCCATCATCAACGTGGACAACTCCTGCGCCGGCGGGAGCTCGTCGCTGCACCTGGCCACGCTGGCGGCCATCGCGCAGGACCGCCCCATCCTGGCGCTCGGCGTCGAGAAGATGTGGACCGGTGACCGCGCCGGAACGATCGCCGGCATTGAGGACGGCCTCCCGGCGGAGTACCGCTACGACCTGCACGAACGACGCCACGAGGACGACAATCCCGCCGGCAGCATTCTCATGGGCCTGAACAACGGCTGGGCGCACCGGCTCATGGCCGAGGTCGGTGCCACCGTGCGCCAGATCGCCGCCGCCGCCGTGAAGGCGTTCGAGCATGCGGCGCGCAACCCGCTGGCCCAGTTTCAACGGCGCGTGACGGTCGAGGAGGTGCTCGCCTCCCCGCAGGTGGCGGGCGTCCTCACCCGGCTCATGTGCAGCTCGTTCACCGACGGGGCGGCCGCCATCGTCCTGGGCGGGCCTTCGGTCCCGGCACCTGCGTCGGCGCCCCGTATCATCGGCTCGGTGGCACGCTCCGGAAACGGCTTGATCGACTACCACGACCGGCTGGCCCAAGCTGCCGACGCGGCGTGGGAGGCGTTCGGTTTCGGCCCGGGCGATGCCGACCTGCTCGAGCTGCACGACGCCACCTCGGCGGAGGAGCTCTTCGCCCTCGAATCGCTCGGCTTCTTCGCCCCCGGCGAGGCCGGACCGGCCACCGAGGCCGGCGCCACGGGCGTCGACTCGCCCGGCCTCGTCGTGAACTCCAGTGGCGGGCTCGTCGGCCGCGGCCACCCACTCGGCGCCACGGGCCTGGCCCAGGTGGTCGAGCTGGCGACACAGTTCCGAGGTCGAGCGGGCGCCCGCCAGGTGGCGGGAGCGCGCCTCGGCGTGGCCGTGAACACCGGGGGCATCATCTACGGGGACGCAGGGTTCGTGGGCATCCACGCCGTACGCTCCGGATCCGCCGCGTGACCGGCATCAAGATCACCGGTTGGGGCATCGCCGTACCGGACAAGGTCGTCACCAACGAGGACATGGCGGTCAACCTCGACACCAGCGACGCCTGGATCGTCGAGCGCACCGGCATCCGTGAGCGCCATATCGGCGGCACGACTTCGGGCCTGGCCATCGAGGCCGCGGTCGAGGCGATGACCCGAGCCGGACGGACCGCCGCCGACATCGAGAATCTGCTGCTCGCCACCACCACGCCCGACGGCATCGTGCCCGGCACGGCGCCCAGCGTGCAGCACGGGATCGGCATGAAGGGCGGCGCCTTCGACCTCAACGCCGCCTGCTCCGGCTTCGTCTACGGCCTCGTCACCGCGGCCGGCCTCATCTCCATCGGATCGGGGCCCGTCCTGCTGGTCGGTTCCGAGACGCTCTCGCGCATCACCGACATGGATGACCGCAAGATCGCCATCATCGTGGGCGACGGTGCCGGCGCCGTCGTGGTGGAGCCCGTCGAGGGGCCCGGCAGCCTGATCAGCTGGAACCTGAACTCCGACGGCTCGCTCCGGCACCTCCTCAAGTGCGAGCACGGCGGCACGCTGTTCATGGACGGCAAGGAGGTCTTCCGGCGGGCGGTCCGGGTCGTGGTGGAGTCGGCAGAGCGGGCCATGGCCGACGCCGGGCTCGGTCCCGACGACATTTCGCTGATGGTGCCGCACCAGGCCAACGTGCGCATCATCCAAGCCGCCTGCCAGCGCCTCGGCATCCCCGAGGAGCGCACCGCCATCGTGATCGACCGCTACGGCAACACTTCCTCGGCCTCCATTCCGCTCGCTCTCTACGACGCCCTCGAGCATGGCCGCGTCAACGACGGTGACCACCTCCTGCTGACCGGATTTGGCGGCGGTATGACCTGGGCCAGCGCCGTCTTCCGCTGGAGCGCATGAGCGAGGAGCTCGGCGGGGCGGCTCCGGCGCTGGTGATCCTGGCGGCCGGACGGGCCCGTCGCTACGGCGGCTGCAAGCCGTTGGCGCCGGTCGGCACCCACGGCGAGGCCGTGATCGACCTGGTGGCCTCCGACGCGGTGGCAGCCGGCTTCGGGACCATCGTCCTCGTCCTGGGTCCGAGCACCGGCGCGGCCATTCGCTACCACGTGGAGCACACGTGGCCCGGCGCCGTCGACGTGCGCTTCGCCACCCAGCCGAAGCCGCGAGGCACCGTGGACGCTGTGCTGAGCGCGTCCGACCATGTCGGTGACGCGCCCTACGGGGTCGGCAACGCCGACGACATCTACGGCAGCGCGGCCTGCGCCCAGCTGGTGGCCCACCTGCAGACTCACGCCGACTTCAACGCGCTGGTCGGCTACCGCCTGTGCGATGCCGTGATCGGCTCCTCGCCGGTCACCCGCGGCATCTGCCGGGTAGCCGACGACGGCACCCTCCTCGGGGTGGACGAGCGGCGCCAGGTCACGGCGACACCCGAAGGGGGCTTCGTGTCCGGCGACGGCAGGGAGCCGGCTGTCCTGGCGCCCGACGCCCGGGTCTCCATGAACCTCTGGGGCTTCACGCCGGCCTTCCACAAGACCCTCCGGGCCGCCATGGACGCCGCCACCGACGCCTCAGAGGAGTCCGAGGTGCTGCTGCCCGAGGTGGTCGCAGATTCCCTCGCCACGAACTCGTTCACGGTGCTGCCGGCGGTGGGCCGCTGCATCGGGGTCACGCACCCGGACGACCTCTCCCTGGTACAGGCCGAGCTGAACCGCCAGGTGGCATCCGGCGAGCGCCCGGCCAAGCTGTGGGCCTCCCTGCACTAGCCCCGGCACTCGCTCCGGCACGAGCCCCGTCAGCGGCAAATTCCCGCACCATCTTTCGCAGGGTGGAGGCCCTCACGGGCGTTACCGGTATATGGGGAGCGGCACGGAGAACAGGGACAAGAGCCCGGACGTGACGCGACCCCGAGTAACCGTTCGGCCGAAGCCTCCCGTGCTCCTCGGGGCCACGTCAACGATGGGCCGCTGGCACCGTGCGAGGGTCGTGTCGGACAACCCTCGCCCGGGCCGGCCACAGCGACTCCAGGGAAGTCACCGTGACGCACCACGGACCATCTCAGATCGGATCTTCCTGCCCACTCCAGTCACGCTCCCCTTGCGGAGTTCGCTCCCTTTCCTCGATCCCGCCTTGCAGCGTTCTCTCGGCTTCCCCCCGTTCCGCCTTGCGGCTTCCCTTCGGGCTTCCCTCGCTCCTACCTTGCGGTGCTCGCTTGAGGTTCGGCGGGCTGTTGTCTCCGAACTGACACCAGGTTGCGCCAACCGTCACGCGAGGTCAATGCCGATTCGCGAAATCCAGACGTTCTCCCCACCTTTCTTCGCGTCATCCCCAAGCGCCGCCATTTCCATCCCCAGTTCTTCCCCATGTTGAGGTCGGATGCAGGCCGCCGCCAGGGCGTCGCGCTCGGTCTGGTCACCTCTCTCGCAGCGCTCGCGTTGACCGCCATCTTCGGCTTCGGCGTGTTGAGCGCCGGGGCGCGCACCGCTGACGAGTCAACAGTTTCCGCCGCGCAGTATCTCTCCACGAGCGCGCTCGGCGCGGCCGCCGGTGACAGCGCGCTGGGCCTGCAGTCGCCCTACTTCGAACCGCCTGCGCTGTCCGACCCGGCGACGCCTGGCTTCACCATCAACTCGGGCGCCGATCAGCCCGACCCGTTCATGTTCCAGCAGGGCGGCCGCTACTACCTCTTCACGTCGCAGGACAAGGTGCCGCAGAACGTGCCCGTGCGTTCCGGTACGACGGTGGGCCAGTGGGGCGCTCCCGGTGACGCGCTGCCCGATCCGCCGGCCTGGGCCGAGCCCGGCGTCACTTGGGCGCCCGACGTGGCGCAGTTCGGCAACGACTTCGTGTTGTACTTCACGTCGCAGCTGAAAGGCGTCTCGCCTGACACGATGTGCATCGGCGACGCCATCAGCACCGCTGTAGCGGGTCCCTACATCGCGTCGCCGCTCCCGTTCATCTGCCAGCAGTCGCTCGGCGGCTCCATCGATCCCCGCGTCTTCGACGATGCCGACGGGCAGCCCTACATGATCTGGAAGTCCGACCAGAATGCACGCTCCGACAATGTCGACACACAGATCTACAGCCAGCCGATCAGCGCCAACGGATTGCAGCTGCTGGGACAACCGACCGAGATCTTCGGCCCCGACGAGGCGTGGCAGGGCCACATCGTCGAGGCGCCGCAACTCGTGCTCGTCCGGGGCGAGTACTACCTCTTCTACTCCGGCGGGTGGTTCAACCAGCCCGGCTACTCCATCGGGGTCGCGGGTTGCACCGGGCCACTCGGGCCGTGCAGCGACGATTCCTCGACGCCGCTGCTCGGCTCCAACGCTCAGGGCCAGGGACCAGGTGAGGAATCGGTCTTCTCCAACGCAGCGGGGTTCTGGCTCCTCTACACCCCGTTCAGTTCCACGCTCCCGCTGCCCGGTCCGCCGCGTCCGGTCTCCATGGCGCATCTCGGCTTCGGCACGGCGGGCCCGTATTTGGCCGCACCACTGGAGGTCTCCGGTCCGGGCTGATGCGTATGCTCCTTCGATGCAGCTGAGCCCGGAGTCCGCACGGGTGCTGGGCTCGCTGATCGAGAAGAGCTTGGCGACTCCCCAGCAGTACCCACTCACCATCAACGCCCTGCAGTCCGCCTGCAACCAGACGTCGAACCGGGAGCCCGTCGTCGACTACGACGAGACCACTGTGCTGGCCGCGCTCGATGCGCTGAAGGACCAGAAGCTCGTTCGCTTCGTGCTGCCCTCGCATGGTCGCTCGGTCATCCGCTACCGCCAGGTGCTCGACGAGACACTGGGCCTCGACGCACCACAGTGCGCCATCCTGGCGGTCCTCCTGCTACGGGGCCCGCAGACGGTCGGCGAGCTGCGCATCCGCACCGAGCGCATGGCGCGCTTCGACGGGCTCGACGAGGTCGAGCACGAATTGGACCTCCTGGCCTCGCGCGACGAGCCGCTCGCCCACAACGTCGGCCGGCGGCCCGGACAGAAGGAGGAGCGTTGGGCCACGTCGCTGCTCGTCGAGCAGACCCCGCCTGTCGTCACCGGCGCCGGCTCCACCGGGGAGACGCTTGCGCCCGCCGGCGGGGACGTCCTCGAAAGTGGCGATAGGGACGCTGGCTGGCAGTGCACACGACGGCGATGTGCGCATCCAGATCGCCGAACTCAGAGCAGAGGTCACGGCGCTACGCAGCGAGTTGCACGAGCTCCGGGCGAGCCTCGGGGGCTGACGCACCGCCTCGCTCGTGCTGGGTCATCCCCGTGGGCTCGCGCCGACCCTGAGGAAGCCGTCCGATCTCGACGTCTCCGGGTTAGTCGGAGGGACGGTCGTCGTGGTCTTGGGGACGGTGGTCGTCGTCGTCGGAACCTTGGCCGCCACGCCGCACACCACGTAGGGCTGCATGGTCATCGCCATTCCCGAGCCGAGTGGGCCGGTGACGAGCGCAATGGTCTGCCAGATATTCGGGGCGATCGGGAGTGACGTGCGGAGCTCGACATTGCGATCGGCGATGGTCCCCGTAGCGGTCACTTGCGCCGAACCGGTGAGCAGGATGGTGTTGGCCGGGCACGATGTCCTTCCCACCAACACGGTGCCCACCGGGGGGTTCGGTGCCGAGGTGAGGGCCGAGCCGGACACAACCGTGGCCGACGCGAGTGTTCCGGGCGGCCCGGCCGGTCCCGCTGGTCCGGCCGGGCCCACGGCACCGGTCGCGCCCTGCCAGGCCCTGGTCACCTTTCGCCCCGGTGGGCCCCATCGCCCCCCGGGGCCCCGACGTCTTGCCCGGCATGGTCGCTACGGCGTAGATGCCCACTCCGAGCCCGGCCACACCGAGGACGAGCGCAGCCACGACCGAAGGGACCACCCACGACGGCACCGACCGCGTCGTCTGAGCCGTCTGCACCTTCTCCGGTGTCATCTCTCCCGTTTCAAATATCGACACCGATCGCGCCTTTCGTCAGAGCACAGAAACGACATGCTGTCCACATCCACCGGTGACCTCCACCGGCAATCTCCCCCGAGATGTGGCACGGATGTTACCGGGCCGACCTGGTCGAACTCAGGCACCGTGGCGCCACCTCACAACGGCGTGACGTAGGCCCCCGAGATCCCACCGTCGACGAGGAACGTCGACGCCGTCATGAACGAGGAGTCGTCGGAGGCCAGGAACGCCGCCGCGGCGGCGATCTCGGATGCCTCGCCGAACCGACCCATGGGGATGTGGACCAGGCGCCGGGCCGCCCGCTCCGGGTCCTTGGCGAAGAGTTCGACCAGCAACGGCGTGTTCACCGGCCCCGGGCAGAGCGCGTTGACGCGCACGCCCTGGCGGGCGAACTGCACGCCCAACTCGCGCGACAGGGCGAGCACGCCACCCTTCGACGCGGTGTAGCTGATCTGGCTGGTTGCCGCGCCCAGCACGGCGACGAAGGAAGCCGTGTTGATGATGGATCCCTTGCCCCGGGACAGGAGGTGCGGCAGCGCGTGCTTGCAGCAGAGGTACACCGACGTGAGGTTGACCCGCTGCACGCGCTCCCAGGCTTCGAGCCCCGTATCGAGGATGGAGTCGTCGTCGGGTGGGCTGATGCCGGCGTTGTTGCAGCAGATGTCGATCCCGCCGTAGCGGGCGGCCACCTCCGCGTACAGGGCTTCCACCTCGTCAGAGGACGTGACGTCGGCCCGGACGAACATGCCGTCCACGGCCGCCGCGGCCGCGCCGCCCGCCTCCTCGTCGAGATCGACGACGGCCACCGAAGCGCCCTCGCTGGCGAAGCGCTCGCACATGGCGCGCCCGATGCCGCTGGCGCCGCCGGTGACGACGGCCACCCGTCCGGCGAGTCGGTGCGCGTAAGGGATGGTGTCGTCACTCATGTCGTTCCTCCTGCCCGGTTGGTGACGGGTCGCTATTCCGAGCTGATGAAGACGTTCTTCACGTCACTGAACGCCTCGAGCGCGTCGGGGCCGAGCTCGCGCCCGATGCCCGACTGCTTGGCGCCGCCGAACGGCGTCCAGTAGCGCACCGACGAATGTGAGTTGACCGACAGCGTCCCCGTGTCGACAGCGCGGGCCACGCGTAGCGCCCGCCCGACGTCGCGGGTCCATAGCGATCCGGACAGCCCGTATGGGGTGTCGTTGGCCAGACGGACGGCGTCGGCCTCGTCCTCGAACGGGATGACGACGACGACAGGCCCGAAGATCTCCTCGGTGGCCGCTCGTGCGCCGGGCTCGACCGGAGCCAGCACCGTCGGCGCGAACCAGTTGCCGGGGCCGTCCGGGCTGCTGCCCCGGAACGCCACCGGCGCATCGTCGGGCACGAAGGCAGCGACGCTGGCCAGGTGAGCTTCGGAAATGAGCGGTCCCATCTCCGTCTCTTCCAGCGTGGGGTCCCCGACCTTGACGCCGGCGACGGCCGGCTCGAGCAGCTCCATGAAGCGCTCGTAGGCAGACCGCTGCACCAGAATGCGGGAGCGGGCGCAGCAGTCCTGCCCGGCGTTGTCGAAGACGCCGTACGGCGCCCGGGCGGCGGCCAGCTCGAGATCGGCGTCGGCGAAGACGATGTTGGCGCTCTTGCCACCGAGCTCGAGCGTGACCCGCTTGATCTGCTGGGCGCACCCGGCCATGACGCTGCGCCCGACCTCGGTGGAGCCGGTGAAGCAGATTTTGCGCACGGCAGGATGGTCCACGAACCGCTGGCCCACCACGCTGCCCTTGCCGGGCAAGATCTGCAGGACGCCATCGGGGATGCCGGCCTCGAGCGCGAGCTCGCCGATCCGCAATGCGCTGAGCGGCGTCAGCTCGGCCGGCTTGAGCACGACGGTGTTGCCGGCGGCGAGCGCCGGTGCGAAGCCCCAGCCGGCAATGGCCATGGGGAAGTTCCAGGGCACGATGATGCCGACGACGCCGAGCGGCTCGTGGAAGGTCACGTCGATCCCACCGGGCACCGGGATCTGCCGGCCGCTATGCCGTTCGGGCGCGCCGGAGTAGAACTCGATCACGTCGCGCACGTTGCCGGCCTCCCAGCGCGCGTTCCCGACCACGTGGCCGGCGTTGATCACCTCGAGCGCGGCCAACTGCACGATGTCGGCGTCGACGGCGGCGGCGAAGCGGCGGAGCAGGCGGGCCCGGTCCCCCGGCGCCACCGCACGCCACTCCTCGAAGGCGGCGGCCGCCTTGAGAATGGCGGCGTCGGTCTGCTCGGCGCTGAGGCTCTCGATAGTCGTGAGCACCTCTCCGGTGGCTGGATTGCGGACGTCCACGCCGTGATCTTTGCCGATGACGGGCCGAATCCCCCAAACGGGCCTGTCGAGACGCCCCGCGAAGCGCTCCTGCGGACAGGTCCCACCGCTTTGTCCCAACGGACCGCACCCTCCGGGGCGCCGGTACAGTGCGTGGCCGTGCCCCAGACCGAGACCGTCCAGTTCAACCTGGCCAAGGCGTTCGACACGCTCGTCGAGACCCTGGCCGACCGCGAATGCATCGTGTGGCGCGACCGCCGCCTCAGCTACGGCGACCTCCAGGAGCGCTCCCGCCGCCTCGCCTCCTACCTGCACGGTCGCGGTCTGGGCGTGCGGCGCGAGCGCGCCGATCTGCAGGGCTGGGAGTCGGGCCAGGACCACGTGGCCCTGGCTCTCTACAACGGCAACGAGTACCTCGAGGGCATGCTGGGCTCGTACCGCGCCCGCGTGGCTCCCTTCAACGTGAACTACCGCTACGTGGGCGAGGAGTTGCAGTACCTGCTCAACGACGCCAAGCCCCGCGCCATGATTCTGCACTCCTCGCTGGCGCCGACGCTGGCCGAGGTGCTGCCCACGCTGGACTCGCCCCCCGCGGTGCTGCTCCAGGTCGAGGACGAATCGGGCCACCCCCTCCTCCCCGGAGCGGTCTGGTACGAGGAGGCACTGGCCACATCCTCGCCGGAGGGACCGCCGATGGAACCCTCCCCCGACGACCTCTACGTCCTCTACACGGGAGGCACCACCGGCATGCCCAAGGGTGTGCTGTGGCGCCAGCACGACATCTTCATGGCCGCCATGGGCGGGAGACAGGTGGGCACGTGGAAGATCGTGACGAGCTACGAAGAACTGACGGCGCGGCTGGCCGAGAGCTTTCCCGTGCGCCTGATGATCCTGCCGCCGCTCATGCACGGCGCGGCGCAGTGGGCCTGCTTCATGCTCATGGCGCAGGGGGCCACGCTGATCTTCCCCGACGACACGCACCGGGTCCACCCGCCCGACGTGTGGGCCGTCGTCGAGCGCGAGAAGGCCAATTCCATGACCATCGTGGGCGACGCCGTGTTGCGCCCGCTGCTGCTGCAGCTCGACAAGCAGTCCTACGACCTGTCCTCGTTCTTCGCCGTCGGGAACGGAGGCGCCCCCTTGACGCCGGCAGTTCGGGCCATGGCGGTCGAGCGCATCCCCAACCTCGTCATCTCGGACTCGGCCGGCTCGTCCGAAACCGGGGCCCAGATGCACGTGACGTCCATGGACGACGTGGCGGTGGGCTCCTTCCTCCCCGGGCCGGGGACGCTGGTCGTCGACGAGACGCTGACCCGCGTGTTGGAGCCGGGGCACGAGGGCAACGGCTGGCTGGCGCAGACCGGGAACGTGCCGCTGGGGTATCTCGGCGACCCGGAGAAGACGGCGCGCACCTTCCCCGTGATCGACGGCGTCCGCTACTCCATCCCCGGCGACCGGGCCCGGCATCGGGCTGATGGGCAGATCGAGTTGCTGGGCCGGGACTCGGTGACGGTGAACTCGGGGGGCGAGAAGATCTTCGTCGAAGAGGTGGAACGGGCCATCGCCGGCCATGAAGCGGTGGCGGACGTCGTGGTGACGGGTCGTCCTTCCGAACGCTGGGGCCAGGAGGTCGTGGCCGTGGTCCAGTTGGCGGAAGGCGCCTCGGCGTCTCCGGAGTCGGTGGTGGAAGAGGCCTCAGCCCACATCGCCCGCTACAAGCTGCCCAAGGCCGTGGTGTTCGTGGACCTGATTCAGCGCTCGCCCTCGGGGAAGGCCGACTATCGCTGGGCGGCGGAGACGGCCATCAAGGCCGCGGCGGCCGGGGCGTAACGACGGCGGATTCGGGGGCCGAGGGTCTACGGATACGTCACAAGCGGCTCGTGCTGCGACCGTTCACCGACATGGACGACGCGCCCTTCCAAGAGCTGAATGCAGCGTCGACACAGGCCCCCTCTAGCGTGGCGTCATGAGCGACTCCCCGACGCTGAAGCGGTGCGACTGGGCCGGCAGCGATCCCGACATGGTGGCGTACCACGACGACGAGTGGGGTGTGCCGGTGCACGACGACACCAAACACTTCGAATTCCTCGTACTCGAGGGGGCGCAGGCGGGGCTGAGCTGGTCGACGATCCTCAAGCGCCGGGAGGGCTACCGCAAGGCCTTCGCCGGCTTCGACCCGGCCAAGGTGGCCCGCTTCACACCGGCCCGGGTCGAGAAGCTGCTGCTCGACCCCGGCATCATCCGCAACCGGGCCAAGGTGCAATCGACCGTGGGCAACGCCCGGGCCTTCCTGCAGGTGCAGAAGGAGTTCGGGTCCTTCGACACGTACATCTGGGGCTTCGTCGGCGGGCGGACGCTGGTCAACAAGTGGCGCCGGATGGCGCAACTGCCCGCCGTCAGTCCCGAGTCGGAGGCTCTCAGCGCCGACTTGCGCCGCCGGGGTTTCCGTTTCGTCGGGCCGACCATCTGCTACGCCAAGCTGCAGGCGAGCGGGCTGGTCAACGACCACCTCGTCAGTTGCTACCGCTACGCGGAGCTCACAGGCTCCGGGACATCAGGACGCGGACGCCGAAGCGGGACATGACGCGCTCCTCGGGGGGCAGCCCGTGGGCGCGCAGGAACTCGTCGACGGAGCCGCGCTCGACGAAGCCCTCCGAGGCGTAGAAGGGGCCGTTCCAGGGCACGTCGCGGTAGGTGGCCAGCGTGAGCTCGGGATAGCCCTCGTCGGCCGCCCAGGCACAGCCGGCCCGCAGGAGCGCGCGCCCGATGCCGCGCCCGGCGTCGTCGGGGTGCACGGAGAGCTGCTCCAGATGGGCACGGTCGGGTGCGATGCCGTCGATTCGGCACAGGCCGACGGGTGGGTCACCGGCCACCAGTACGACCAGGGCGGCGCCGAACTGCTCCGGCGTGCTCGGCCCGGGCAACGGCCCGATCCCGAGCGGCTCGAAGACAATGTCCGCCGCCGCTTCGAGGTCCGGCAGGAGCGCGAGCTCGTCGTGACGCACCGGGCGGATGACCGGCGGTGCCGCTGCGTCGCGTTCCATGCGGCGACGGTAGACGAGCGCGCCGCCGGCTCGTCCGGTTACGGGCAGGCTCCGAAGGGGTCGATCTCGGCATAGGCCACGCCGAACTTCTGCTGCTCCACCGAGAGTTGGCCCGTGAGGTTCCAGGAGTTGGCGCTCTCGTTCATGTACGCCTGCGGGCAGGGATCGGAGATGGCGATCGTCGGCCCGTTCGGGCAGGCGTCGGGGTACGCAGGCGTGTCGTAGAGGCACGTCATGGCCTCGTGGCCCTCGGCGTAGCCGGGGCAGTCCAAGGCAAAGCCCGGAGCGGCGTAGGCCGACAGGTAGGCCAGCGCCGCCGCGCAGCCCCACGCGGTGGCCTGGCCGTACGCGGGGAGGGCGGGGGCCGGAGGCGGAGTGGGGGCAGGGGCCGGGGCCGGGGTGACCGGGTTGGACGCCAGGACTGCGGGCGGACTCGTCGTCGGGGTCGCGGGAGGCGCCGTCGTCGTGGTGGTGGCGGGGGGCGCCGTGGTGGTCGTGGTGGTCGTGGGCGAGGTAGCCGCCGCACCGGCTGCGGACTGCAACATATGCACGTCGAGGTACTGGTGGGTCGTGGTCGGCTGGTAGTCGGGCGAGGAGACCGCGGCGGGAACCCCGACGACGCCGCCTACGGCGAAAACGGTGACCGCCAGCAGCCCGACCGTGCCCACCCACCGCCGCGGGCTCCAGCCAGCGGCGGTGGTCCGGCGGGAGAGCACTGAGAAATGGGCCACATGTGACTTTCGGCCCGGGTCGAAGCGCCCTTGAGTGGGTCATAAAGACAACTCCGGTTGGAGCGACAACTCGGCCGGGTCGGGCGCCGGCCACGCAGAAATCCTGCGTACGAGGCCTTTTCGACGGGCCCATGGTCCCGGAGGCGCTCCATTAGGTTGCTGCCCATGCGCGCCGCCGTCTGCCATGAGCTGGGCCCACCGTCTGTCCTGCACGTGGAGGAACGACCCGACCCTGAGCCCGGTCCGGGCCAGGTCGCCGTCGCAGTCGAGGCGGCAGGCGTGAATTTCGTGGACGGGCTCTTCGTGGCCGGGCAGTACCAGATGAAGCCCTCGCTCCCCTTCGTGCCGGGCAGCGAGGTAGCCGGGCATGTCGCGGCGGTCGGTCCTGACGTCGACACGGTGACCGTGGGTGACCGGGTGCTGGCCTCGGTGGGCCTGGGTGGCTTCGCCAGCCGCGTCGTCGTGTCGGCGGCCTCGGCCATCACCCTGCCCGAGGGCTTGGATGCGGCCCGGGCCGCCACCTTCACCCAGAGTTACAGCACGTGCCTGTTCGCCCTGCGCGACCGGGCCCAGGCGGCGCCCGGCGAGAGCGTGCTCGTCCTCGGAGCCGGCGGAGGCGTCGGGTTGGCCGCCATCGGAGTGGCGCGGGCGCTGGGCTGCCGGGTGCTGGGGGTCGCATCGAGCGCGGACAAGCGGCAGGCGGCCCTCGACGCCGGCGCAGAGGCGGTGCTCGACCCGGCGGACGAACCGATCAAGGACGCGGCGCGGGCCTGGGCCGAAGGCACCGGTGTCGACCTCGTGATGGATCCCATCGGCGGCGCGCTGGCCGAGCCGGCGCTGCGCGCGCTCGGTGATCGCGGCCGCTACCTCGTCATCGGCTTTGCGTCGGGTGACATCCCGTCCGTCCCGCTCAACCAGATACTGCTGCGCAACCGGTCGGTCATCG
>CAVWKX010000024.1:0-6400 GCA_963755655.1 uncultured Acidimicrobiaceae bacterium | reverse complement strand
GCTGGGCCGCGGGCGGCGAAGCTGCCCCCGCGGGCCCGTCCCTCGAGCTCAATGCCGACCGCACGGGCTACGTCCTGGACGAGCACGGCATCGCCCAGGGTGGGATCCGCACGCCATGGGTGGACGTGCCGACGGCGGTCATGGGTGGACTCGGGCAGACCGGCGAGACCTTCGCCATGCTGTTCGGCCGTACCGAGCCCTTCGACGAGGCGACCCTGTCGACGCTCTACCCCGGTGGGGAGGACGAGTATCTCAAGCGCTTCGCGTGCGGCGTTGGACGCGACCATCGCGGCCGGGTTCCTCCTGGAGGAGGACCGCATCGAGATTCTGGCCGTGGCGGCCCACTCCTATCCCTTGCTGCTCGCCGACGGGTGACGTCGGTAAGTTCCGGTACGGGGGACGGAATTCATCATGCTCTTTCCGGTTGTCCGTGGTCGGCGGCGCCTCGAGCACAAGGCGCATTGTCCCGCTTGACCTGAGGCGTTCCTCCCGACCCGAGCCCACGGGCCCGCTCTGCTAGGGTGCAAAAAAGAGGGTCCTCTTTTCCCTGGGGAGGGTGCATGGAGCAGGCAATGTTGCGCTGTGAGGACCTGCGCAAGAGCTACGGCGACCGGGAGGCCGTCAAAGGCGTGTCCTTCTCCATTGCGGAAGGCGAGTGTTACGGCCTTCTCGGTCCCAACGGCGCCGGCAAGACCACGACGATTTCCATGCTGTGCGGCCTCATCATCCCTGACCAGGGAGAAGTCACCGTCGACGGCTTCGCCGGCGGGACGCTCGAGGCCAAGGCCGTCGTGGGGTACGTCCCCCAGGACTTGGCGCTCTACCCCGACCTCTCGGCGGTCGAGAACCTGACCTTCTTTGGCCAGCTCTACGGACTGGGCGGCAAGGAACTGCAAGGTCGCATCGGCGAGACGCTGGAGCTGGTCGGACTGGCGGACCGGGGCAAGGACCGCATCGGGACCTATTCGGGCGGCATGAAGCGCCGCGCCAACATGGCGGCCGGGCTGCTGCACCGGCCGAAGCTGCTCGTGCTCGACGAACCCACGGTCGGCGTCGACCCGCAGAGCCGGAACTCCATCCTCGAGACGGTGGGGCGGCTCGGCATCGCGGTCCTCTACACGACGCACTACATGGAAGAGGCCGCCCGGCTGTGCGACCGCATCGGCATCATCGACGACGGCCGGCTCATTGCCGAGGGGACGGCCGAATCGTTGATCGGTACGCATGGCGGCAAGGACAAGGTGCACCTGTCCTGCGACGAGGCCTCTCTCGAGGTGCTGTCTGCCGCTTGCCTCGAGCTCCACAACGTCCACAACGTCCACGAGCACGAGGGCAACCTGGAGCTGACCACCGACCACGGACCTGCCGTCCTCTCCGCCGTAGTCGCCGTGGCCACGAAACACGGAGTCGATCTGACCGGTGTCGAGGTGCGCACGCCGAATCTCGAGGACGTCTTCTTGACCCTCACTGGGAAAGAGCTTCGCGATTGATCCGCGTCATCGGGTGGAACGAGCTCCATCGCCGGCTGCGCGATCGCTCCGTCCTCATCGGATGCCTGGCGGCGCCCTTGCTGATGGCGGCTGTCCTCGGGCTGTCGTTCGCCGGCGGGGCGAGCGCCACCCCGGTGCACATCGGGGTCTCGGGCGCGTCGCCCCAGATGCTCACGGCCGCGCTCGACGCCAGCCAGCTGCCCAAGAGCGTCACGGTCACCACGTTGCCCAGTCAACAGTCGGTCAAGGACGCTGTGGCGAGCGGCACGCTCGACGGCGGCGTGGCGGTGTTGCCTTCGCAGTTGCGGCTGCACACCCTGCTCGTCCCCATCGTCGACCCGGGCGCGACGAGCACGCCCGGCTTCGACGTGGTCACGAAGGGCACGTCGCCGTTGGGAGAGGAGTATGCCGAGTCGGTGGCGGCGGGGATCTCCAGCGTGATGTACGCCAGCCGCGTGCCCCATATGGAGGCGACGGAAGCAGCGGACCCGGCGACGGTGGCGGTCAACAGCGAGGAGGTCGGACACGGCGGCAAGGTCAACCTGAACTTCTTCGCGCCCAACATCGCGGTCGTCTTCCTCTTCATCGGCAGCGGTCTCGGTATGCGCTCCTTGCTGATGGAGAGGTCGGCCGGCACGCTCGCCCGGATCACGGCGGCACCGGTGCGGCCTACCCAAATCGTCCTCGGCAAGTTGCTGGCGATCTTCATCACCGGCATGGCCACGATCTTCGTGATCTGGGCGGTGACGACGTACGGCTTCGGCGCCGATTGGGGCAACCTGCTCGGGGTCCTGTTGATGGCCATCGGTGCGACGGCGGCCATGTGCGGCATCGGCGTCTTCCTCACGTCGCTGGCCAAGACCGAGCAGCAGGCCTTCGGCATCACGTTGTTGGTGGGTCTGTTCCTCGCGCTCGTCGGCGGCAACCTGCTGCCGTCCGGCTCGCTCCCGGACGCCTTCCAGGTGATGGCGCTGGGCACGCCGAACGGCTGGGCCCTGGTCGGGTTCGGCCGCCTCGACCAACTCGGCGAGCCGGCGAGCAGCATCATCGGTCCCTTCGTGATCCTGCTGGTCATCGCCGCGGTGGCCGGGGGTCTGGCCATGACTGCGCGTGCGGCGGATGGTGGAGCCGTGACGTGATCGCCGTCATCTGGGTGAACCTGCGCCGGGCCATGGGCGACCGCCGCCTGCTGATCATCGGCACGCTGGTGCCGGTCGTCATCATCCTCATCACGGGGCTGCTCGAGGGCAGCCCCAAGGAGCCGATCGGTCTCTACCACCCGTCCGCCCGTTTGCTGCACCTGGCGCAGACGACCGACGGGATCAAGGTGCGGATCGAGAACAGCAAGACGGACCTGACCGACGACATTCTGCGGGGCCGGGTGGTGGCGGGAATCGAGCAGCTGCCGGCGCCGGGCAACTCGGTGAAGGCGAACTTCCTGGTGGAGTCGTCCACCACGGACGCCGTGCAGGCTCGAACGGACGCGGTGGCGCTCATGGACCTGATGGCGGCCGAGGGATCGAACACGAAGTTCACCGACGCCACGCTGCGGGCGACGCCGGTCGAGGCGCCGTTGAGCCCGTTCTGGTACGTGGCACCCGCCAACCTGGTGCTGTTCATGGGCATCGCCGTGCTCGTGCTCTCGGCCGGCATGGTCGAGACACGACGGCTGGGGGTGCTGCAGCGGTTGTCGGCCGCTCCGGTGCACAAGCGCGCCATCGTGTTCGGCCAGATGGCCAGCATGATGGTCACAGCGGTCACCATGGCGATCGGGTTGATCTTCGTGGGTTACGTGCTGTTCCGGGTGCACTGGGGCAATCCGTTCAGCGTGTTCCTGGTGATCCTGTTCTTAGGGATCAGCGTGGCGGCGCTGGCCGTGATCATCGGGACGTGGTCGCGCTCGCAGGAACAGGCGATCGCCACCGCGGTGATCGTCGCCATCATCGCCGGCATGTTGGGCGGGTGCGTCTACCAGTTGAGCGCGGTGAGCACGACCGTGAAGGACGTGGGGCACATCGTGCCGCAGGCGTGGGCCATGGACGCGTTCGTGAAGCTCATTTCCGATCACGCGACGTTCTCGCAGACGCTTCCCGAGATTGGCGCGTTGGCTGCTTTTGCGGTGGTGCTGAGCGTGCTGGCGGTCTGGTACTACTCGCGCAAGGTGTTTTCGACGACCTAGTCGGTCGGTGGTCTGCGCAGGTAGCTGCCAATCGCCTCGAGGTGGCGGCGCATGCGACGACAGGCCAGCTCCACGTCCCCGTCGGCGATGGCGCCGGCGATGGCGCCGTGGGCCTTCGACACTTCGAGGGCCGCGACGGCCCGTTCCTCGACTGAGACCTCCTCGACCTGGTGCAGGCGCATGAGGCGGATGAGGACGAGCGAGACCAGCTCGAGCGCACGGTTGCCGGCCAGCCCGGCGATGACGGCGTGCAGGTCGTGGCCGCCGTCGGCGAACTCGGCCACGGTCAGCTTGTCCTCGTGCTCGAGTGCACTGTGCAGTTCGGACTCGGCACCGACGTCGTCATGGGCCCGTTCGACCGCCAGCTCCACCTGCGCCAGCTCGACCCGGATCCGCAGTTCCACCAGGTCGGCCATGGAGATGTCGCGGCGAGCCAGGTAAACGGCGACCACGTCGCTCACCCCGCGCACACTGGGCGCGCTGACGAACAGCCCGCCGCCCGGGCCGCGACGCATGGTGGCGATCTGGTGGTGCTCCAACAGGCGGAGCGCCTCGCGGAAGACGGCCCGGCTCGCGCCGTAGCGCTCGATCAGCGCCGCCTGCGAGCCGAGCAGCGTTCCGGGCGGCAGGTCGTCCGCCACCACGTCCTGCAGGATCGCCCGCGCCACGTCCTCGGCCCGCTTGTTGCTGACGCCGCCGCCGAGGGCCACGCTGCGGGACAGGAATTGGCGGGACAGGTTGCGGTTCTGCAGGAAGGCGGCCTCGGCCTCGAGGTGACGCCGCATGCGGCGGGCAGCGGTGTCGGGCTCGTTGTCGAGCACCGCCTCGACGATGCGGGTGTGCGCCTCGCGTGACGCCGACAGCGTGTTTTCGCTCAGCGTGCCGGCGCCGCCCCGGAAGTAGAGGAAGGCGACCCGGTTGAGGATGTCGACGAAGAGTTCCAGCGCCGGGTTACGGGCGAGGGCGGCCAGCCGGGCGTGCAGAGCGCGGTGGTCGCGCACCTCTGCCTCCTCGAGCGTACGCAACTCGGCGCCGTCTTCTTCGGTCAGCCGTTCGGTGGCCAGCTCGGCCGCGATGACCTCGAGGACGATGCGCGCCTCGAAGACCTCGGTCAGGCGGGTGTTGGCCCGGTGCAGGTACAGCACCGCGGCGTCGATGATGGCGTCGACCGTCGGCTCCGTCACGACGAGCCCGCCACCGGGGCCCCGCCGCATGAACGCGACCTGTTGGTTCTCGACGAGACGCACCGCCTCCCGGAAGACGGCCCGGCTGACCCCGTAGCGCTCGATGAGGTCGGCCTGTGAGCCCAGCACCTCGCCGACCGGCCAGCCCCGATCCACGACGTCGCTCAGGATGCGCCGGGCCACGCTCGCTGCCAGCTTCGACGCGGGGTCGGTGGGTGCTGTCATGGTGCGGGCCGCCGGCACGACGAGGTCGGTGGACAGGGCGGCGGCCATCAACAATAGGTTATACTCAATAGGTGTTCGGAGCCTCGAGGCCCAGGTGGAGCAGCCGGTGAGCGCCACAGTGACGGATTTGGCCGACCCGATCATGTTCTCAGATCCGTTCCCACGGTACGCCGAGCTGCGGCGGCGCGGGGCGGTGTCGCCGGCCTACTCCAAGCAGCTGATGGGTGGCGCCGGCTTCATGCTCACCCGGCACGAGCACGTGCTGCTGCTGCACAACGACGTGCGATTCTCGAGCGACCCGACGTCGGGCGACTCGAGCTTCATGATGCGGCACCTGCCCCGCATGTTCCGCCTCCTGACCAACTCCATGGTCTACAAGGACGACCCCGACCACGCCCGCTTGCGCCGGCTCGTCAACAAGGCCTTCACGCCCCGGATGATCCAGCAGATGACGGGGGACATCGAACGCATCGTGGACGAGCTCTTAGACGACCTCGAACGACGGGCGCAGCGGTTCGACGGTCGACCTGGTGGCCGACTTCGCCACGCCGCTGCCCCTGTCGGTGATCTCGACCATGCTCGGTGTGGGCGACGAGGACCGCGACGAGTTCCACGTGTTGATGGAGCGCTTCGTGGCCCGCCTGGGCAGCGGCTCCGGCCTCGATGCGCTGCGGACGATCCCGACGGCCCGGAAGCTCTATGCGGTGCTGGAACGGTTGGCGGCCCAACGGCGTGCTCTGCCCGACGACGGGCTGATCTCGGGGCTGTTGGCGGCCAACGAGGACGGCGACTCGTTGAACGACGACGAGGTCATCGCGATGATCTTCCTGCTGATGTTGGCGGGTCACGACACGACGGCGAACCTGATCGGCAGCTCGGCGGTGGCGCTGATTGAACACCCCGAGCAGGCGGCCCGTTGGCGCGACGAGGAGGGGCTGACGGCGTCGGCGGTCGAAGAGCTGCTGCGTTTCACGACGCCCGTGCCCTGCGGCACGGCCCGGACCTTGTTGGACTCGGTCTCGATCGAGGGCACGACGATGCCCAAGGGGTCCAAGGTGATGGGGATGATCATCTCGGCGAACCGTGACGAGTCGGTGTTCGACGAGCCTGATGCGCTCGACCTGGGACGGGACCCGAACCGGCACCTGACATTCGCCTTCGGCAAGCACTTCTGCCTGGGCAACCAGCTGGCCCGGCTGGAGGGGCAGATCGCCATCGGCGGGCTGGTGCGACGGTTCCCCTCGATGCGGCTGGCGGTGCCCCGTGACCAGTTGCGGTACAAGCCCGTGCAGGCGTTGCGTGGGTTCCGGACGTTGCCGGTG
>CAVWKX010000023.1:0-249458 GCA_963755655.1 uncultured Acidimicrobiaceae bacterium | reverse complement strand
GATGGACTCCACGAGCGTGGCACCGTCATCAGGGGAGATAGGGCGAACGAGTGCACTGGTGCCATTACAGAGGCAGATCGTGTCCGCCCTGTTTTCTTGCGTTCCGGACATCGCATCCATCCGACTGACCTTGGCGGAATTGCGAGCAGGTCGGTAGAGAGGTTCGTCCGCAGCCCGCAGGGTCTTTGGTCCTTATTCCAGACGGTGGTCTCCTGGAGATCGGGACCAGCTTCCCCGCCGGCCAAAACCTAGGTCCCCTAGCGTGCACGTGCTTTGACCGGTCACGATGAGGGCATGACCATGCCGAGGCGCAGCGGAGCGGCACAGAACAACGCCGGCGAGAGTCGGGTGATTGTGGGCGTGGATGGTTCCGAATGTGGCACGCGAGCGCTCGAGTTTGCCGCCCATGAAGCTGCGCTCCGTGGCGCACGGCTCGAGGTCGTAAGCGCTTACGGAGCGACGCCTTACGTCACAGCATGGCCGCCGGTTCTTCTCGAATCAGACCACCAGAAGACTGCCCTGGCCATCGTCGAGGAGTCCCTGGCTCACGCCAATCACATCGATCCCGCGCTCGTCACCAAGGGCGAAACCCGCTACGGCGACGCGGGAGGGGTGCTGTCGACATCAGCCACGGTGCCCCGCTGCTGGTCGTCGGATCCCGTGGCCGGGGACGGGCCGCTCGCCTCTTGCTGGGTTCCGCGTCCGAACACTGCGTCCACCACGCGGTTTCGCCGATCACAATCGTTCGCTGATGTCAGCGCAGCATTCGCTTGCCGACAAGGCAACCGTCGTCCCTGACGCCTCGAACGGTTGGCTCCGCGTCGATGAGCCCGACCCTCTGGGGAGATCGACAATGTGCCCGATGCTCGCGGTGAAGGATCGGCAGCCATCCAGAGGTTCGTCGTTGGCGTCGATGGATCCGATGGGTCCGCCAAGGCGCTTGACTGGGCCATTGCGGAGGCAGTTCGCTCTCCGGCCGTCCTTCGAACTCGTGACCGCATGGATGTTCCCCATGGCGTTGGGCTACGTCTTTGCCAAGACGCCTGATGAGGTACGGCAGCAGGTGCAACGGATCGCCGAGAGTTCTGTGTCTCACGTGGCGGACAGTCGCCCCTGAGATCGTCGTCAGATCCACCTTGCGCGAAGCGGAGGCGGGCCGGCGCTGGTCGATTGAGCACCGGAGCTGATCTGCTCGTCGTCGGATCCCGAGGCCACGGCGGCCTCCGCGAGGTGCTGCTGGGGTCGGTCGGCACCTACTGTGCGCGACATGCCCATTGCCCCATCGTGATCGTCCGCTAGGGCGGAAGCAGCGGTTGACCGCCCGAGGCGGACCGTTGACCGCCTGGCGCTCCGCTGGTCTTGATCTCCGTCAGCCCCGCACGACCTCGGCGCCCTCCGACGTGGCAAAAGACCAAGGTCATCCTTCATCGGGACCTTTCTCCCTATGGGGTCGCCGGCGCCGGCTCACAATGAATGGTCATGACCTCGACTCCCCATTCCTCAGCTCACCGGAATCCCCGCCGCTCGGTTCCGGCTCCGCAGCCCAGTTCGGCCAATCTCCCCGACCCAGCGACCTGGCCCGGAGGGTGATCCACCGTCGAAATGAGCTTGGCCTCACGTCCGATGAGCTGGCCAAGCGTGTGGGTGTCGATCCCACCTATTTCAAGTACTTCGAGCGCAATGCCGACGCCCGTCTGAGCGCCGGAACCCTCAATCTCATCGCTCTCGCCCTCGACACGACCCCGATTGCGCTCGTCCGGCGGCGACGTCGATCGGGCGCCAGGGAGGGGCAGAGCAGGTCGCCATCCCTTCGCTCGACACTCTGGAGAGGGAGCACTGTGACGCCCATCTGGCTGCAGGCGGCGTAGGGCGAATCGTCTTCTCGACCGAGCGGGGTCCCGTCGCGCTTCCCGTCAACTTCGAGTTCACGGACGGGGAGATCATCTTCAGTACCGACGAGGCGAAGGCCGACCGGCTTGCGCAACGCTGCCGATGATCGGATTCGAGATCGATCGGGTCGATGAGATCTTCAGCGAGGGCTGGAGTGTGCTTGTCAGCGGTCCGGCACAGCGAGTCCTCGACCCCGACGAGTTGCAGCAGCTTTCGTCGCTCGACCTCGAAGCATGGGCCGGCGGTGACCGCCATGCAGTGGTGAAGATCTCTCCCGTCACTGTGACCGGCCGCGTCATTGTGCACAGCCCACTCTCCCGATGAAGACTGAGCCGGCGCCGAGCGCGTCCGCAGGGTCATGCGTTCAGCTTCCAAGGAGACGATGCCGGGGGTTTCATGCGTCGCCAGTGGACGGACCGCGAACGAGTCCGAGGGAGCGGTCCAGTTGCCGACCTTCCCTTGAGCGACGAAGAGTGGAGCTCATCGATGCGTATTGGCGAGCAGCCAACTATTGCTCGGTTGGGTCAGATCTACCTGATGGACAACCCGCTCCTCGACCGAGCCGCTGCTCCCGAAGCATGTCAAACCTCGGCTCCTGGGCCATTTCGGCACCACGCCCGGTCTGAATCTCATCTACGCCCACCTCAACCGGGTGATCAAGACGCGAGACCTGAACATGATGTATGTGATCGGGACCCGGCCACGGCGGTCCCGGCATCGTGGCCAATGCCTATCTCGAAGGCACCTACAGCGAGGTGTATCCCCATATCGGACAGGACGCCGAAGGACTTCGGCGGCTCTTCCGGCAGTTCTCCTTCCCGGGAGGCATCCCGAGCCACGTCGGCGCCGCAGACTCCCGGATCGATCCATGAAGGCGGCGAGCTGGGCTACTCGCTCGTGCACGCCTACGGCGCCGCACTGGACAACCCGGATCTCATCGTCGCCTGCGTCATCGGCGACGGAGAGGCCGAGACGGGGCCTCTTGGCCGCGAGCTGGCACTCGAACAAGTTTCTCGACCCGGTCGGCGACGGGGCCGTGCTGCCCATCCTGCATCTCAACGGCTACAAGATCGCCAACCCGACCGTGCTGGCCCGCCTGGGCGACGACGAACTGACCAGCCTCCTCGTGGGCTACGGACACCGTCCCATCTTCGTGCGGGGCGACGAACCCGCCGACGTCCACCAGCAACTGGCCGCCGCCCTAGACGACGCGCTGGAAGACATCGCCAGGATCCAAGCCGCCGCTCGGAGTGGCCAGCTGCCGTCACGACCGGCATGGCCCATGATCGTCCTGTGCACGCCAAAGGGATGGACCTGCCCGAAGGAGGTCGACGGCCTCCCCATCGAGGGGACGTTCCGGGCTCATCAGGTGCCCGTGGCCGACGTCCGGGCCAACCCCGCGCACCTCAAGATCCTCGAGGACTGGATGCGGAGCTATCGGCCCGAGGAGCTATTCGACGAGTCGGGTGCGCCTGCGAGCGCCGCTGCATGCTCTCGCGCCGACCGGGACGCAGGCGCATGAGCGCCAATCCCCACGCCAACGGGGGACTGCTGCTCCAGGACCTGAACCTTCCGGACTTCCGTCGGTATGGCGTGGCGGTCGAGACCCCTGGCGTCGCATCGGTCGAGCCGACACGGGTGCTGGGCAGCTTTCTCCGGGACGTCATCAGGGACAATCCCACGACCTTTCGGATCGTCGGTCCCGATGAGACGATCTCGAACCGGCTGTCCGCCGTCTTCGAGGCGACGGACCGGGTCTGGGAGGCCGAGATGGTGCCCGGAGACGAGTTTCTGGCGCGACAGGGTCGAGTCATGGAGGTGCTCAGCGAGCACCTTTGTGAAGGCTGGCTGGAGGGGTATCTCCTGACCGGCCGCCACGGGCTCTTCAATTGCTATGAGGCGTTCATCCACATCGTCGATTCGATGCTCAACCAGCACGCCAAATGGCTCAAGACCTCGAAGGAAATCCCGTGGCGGCGACCCATCGCCTCCCTCAACTACCTCCTGTCCAGTCACGTCTGGCGCCAGGACCACAACGGGTTCTCCCATCAGGACCCCGGCTTCATCGACCATCTCGTGAACAAGAAGCCATCGATCGTCCGTGTCTACCTCCCGCCGGACGCCAACACGCTCCTTTCCGTGGCGGACCACTGCCTTCGGAGTCGCAACTACGTCAACCTGATCGTGGCCGGCAAACAGCCGGCGCTGACGCTATCTGACCATGGATGAGGCGGTCGATCACTGCACCCGGGGACTGGGGATCTTTGAATGGGCGAGCAACGATGACGGCGAACTTCCCGACGTCGTGCTCGGCTGTGCCGGGCGACATCCCGACACTCGAGACTGTTGCCGCTGCGTCCATTCTTCGCGAGACGATCCCCGACCTCAAGGTTCGCGTCGTCAATGTCGTGGACCTGATGCGAATGTCCCACGAGACACGAGCATCCTCACGGCCTGCCGGAGGTCGAATTCGATGGCTTGTTCACCAAAGACCGGCCCGTGATCTTCGCCTACCACGGCTACCCATGGCTGATCCATCGTCTTGCCTATCGGCACACCAATCATCACAACTTCCACGTACGCGGCTACAAGGAAGAGGGAACGACCACCACGCCGTTCGACATGGCGATAATGAACGACATGGACCGCTTCCACTTGGTCATGGACGTCATCGACCGGGTGCCGGGTCTCTCCGAGAGGGCTGCCCACGTCCGGCAGAGGATGCAAGACGCCAGACTGGATGCTCGGGCCTACACGCGGCTGCACGGGGAGGATGATCCGTCGATCACCGACTGGGTATGGAGGCGCTAGCCGACTCGTTCGGCCTTGGGGGGCAGATCGTGCCCTGCGCCTGGTTGCCTCGATAGTCAGCACAAGGCAGCGGTGGAGCCTGGATCGGGCGATGTGGTTCGGGATCGGGCCTATTTCGATTCCTCTACATATGCGATGAAGGGTCAGATCAATGCGGCCGTCAACCGGCGAAGAAATCGGCGACTGTGTCTATGTCCGGTTTGAACAACGGTGAACGGATGTGCCGTACGGTCTCATCGAGCTCATGCACTGCATGCGTCCTGTCACCTCGCGTTCCCGTGAATGGGCGCAGGTTGCTTCAAGATCCCAACTGACGCGACATAATCTGAGGCCACACCTCGCTTTCGAATGCCTCGGGCTCGACGGGCGAGGTGACCGTGTCTGTTCGGACTCTAGGCAAATGTGGCACCGACATCGCTGAGTTGCGCCGCCATTCCCTCGAGCAGACGGCGCCGTTCGAGCAACATCTTTCGCACGACGGGATCGTCTGTCTTGGCTATCTTCGAGTTGACGTTCAGGTGGGCGGATTGCAAGACGGAAGCCAACTCACCGGCGCCATCCGGCGTGAGGCGCAGGCTGCTCGCTTGGGTCGCCTTTTCTTCAGGGGTCGGGTGGCGACATCACGCGGCTCATCTCGAAGATCGGGTTCGACTGCGCGGCCGGTGACCTTGAACGGGACAATCTCAAATACCCGAACTCCCGGCACCGTCACCATCGGGGTTGGCAGATTTGCACCGAGGCGTCCGATTTCGTCGTACGTCACCACGTGGGCAACTCCTTCCACCACGACACTCCAGCCACTGTGCTGAGTCACCTCTGCTTGATCAGCCTCGAAGGTCACGGCTGAGCCATCGAGGTGAAAGGCGGCCCATCCCGGGCCGAGCCGAATGACAATCCCGCCGTCGACCACCGTGAAGTTCACGGGGATGACATACGGTGACCGTTCACCGTTGACAGCGATTCGTCCGACGCCGCTCGCAGCGGCTTCGCGGCCCAGGTGACGCCGGCACGCGTCCTCGCCGAGTACGGCCGATCCTCGTTGGTCGAGCTTCACTTTGCCTCCTTAATCCGTGTGCCGTAATGGTCTCGCCGAGCATCTCAGCTGCTTCCCGATCACTGGGAAGAATGTCAGCGAACGCCAAGCCATCCCGCGTGACTGGATCGTTTGCCGGGTGAGGATGCTCGCCGTCACCGCACCACGATCGTGTTGCATGGAGCGTGGTGCAGGACGTATTGGGATACCGATCCCAAAAAGATCCCTGCTATCTCGGAATGTCCCCGCGTGCCGACCACGAGAGCCGTCGCTCCCTTGCTCAGTCGAGCGAGCGCCGGCCCAGGGGCATCGAGCACCGTTTCGCCCTTGACCACAATGGAGGGCTCGAGCTCCTCGGCCCGGCGAATGGCATCGGCAACGACGGCATCGGCGGACTCATGGATCAGTCCATCTGCAACCACGAATCCTCCCGCCGCCGGCATTTCGTGGTAGGCACTCACCACAAGGAGCGGCGAGCCTTCATGGGCCGCCTGCCTGGCAGCGAACTCGAAGGGCGCGGGTGGCGCATGCCGATCCATCCACGCCTACGACGATGAGGCGCTCGCCGGCGTTCTGACTGGCTGACTCGTTGGGTTCCATGGCGACCTCCTCGGGGTTGTCGTGACGCATACCTATCGTCCCTGGTCAGCGCCCGTCCGCCTAGGGAGGAAGGTCCTAAGAACCAAGGACGGGAGTCCTCGCATTTGCCGATGCAACCGGCACTGCCTCAGCAGATCGATCGGGCTGCATGTGCGAGAAGTTGAGACATGTGCCGCAGCCACCGATCAACTCAGCGGACAACCGTGGTGATGCAGTGCGCGTGGTGAAGCACGTATTCCGAGAGTGGAACCGAGGACGGCGCCGACGATCTGCCCGCGTCCTCTTGTCCCGACCACAAGTGCGGAAGCACCCTCACTGACGTCAGACGAGCACAGGACCTGCTATTCCGTACGCAACCTCGCCCTTTCGTGAGCACCGTCGGGTGCTTCTTCTGGACTGCACTCTAGGGCTTCACGAACGACGGCATCAGCCCCCTCCTGGTCGAGGCCAGTCGTGAAGCCGTATCCGGGGAGTCCGTTGTACACGGTGACGACCTGCAAGATCGAGCCCGTGAGGGCGGCTTGGTCACCGGCATACTCCAGCGCCCTCTACGAGCAGGGAGACCCGTCAACTCCAACGACGATACGCAACTCTCGGGCTGAGGTTGTGGTGATACCGGCGGTGTCGTTCGTCCGACATGGTTGCGCTCCTTTCGCAATTTCGACGAATGTACAGTCGACTCATCTGAGCCGGTTACCGGGCATGTCCTCAGCTGTCAACCTCGCGAAATGACGGCCTGCACAGCGTCAAAGGCCTCATTCACGTCGTGAAGGAGCTCGTGCACGCCCTGGCGCAATGTGTCGGCATTGGCGACTGCGTCCTCGTATGCGACGCGGAGCTTCGCAGCGGCAACGTGGTTCACGTTCCGTGCGAGATCGAGTTGTTTCTCGCTTCGTCCTGGAGGTCGAGCTTCGCCAAGTCCACCTGGACCCTGAGCTCATCGATTCGAGTCTTCCAGGCTTCGAGCCGACGCATCACTTCGTTGACCTCAGACCATTTCATCGGGAGTCACCTGGCCATCATCGGCGGTAGTTCCTGAACCGTTAGCGGTGTTGGACATTTTCATCCTCCTTGTGCGTGGTCTTGCCTGGTCATTTCGAAAGTGATTAGTGGTCCGCTGATTGCTCATTGGAACCTGAATCACCCTCGTTTGGCTAGAGAAGAAGGCCCTGTACGTCTGGGACTTTGGTCCTACCCGGTCGTACTCGCGGTTCCGAAATTGATCAGTCTCGGATCTTCTGCCTCTAGCGAGGAGCCAGCTTGGAGAGCGCGCTCTCGAGGTTCACTGATGCCGCGGCATGGGATGTGTCGATGACGATTGCCGATGGCCACTCGTCCATTCCTGTCTCCATCACATCTCGTACGTCGACCGTCGCCTCAGAGACATCATCTCCGCGTGCGAGGCGTTCCTTGATGCGGTCGGCTCCGATCGAGTCGTCACAGACGCAGCAGAATGGAGAGGAGCTCGCTTTCTGCGTCTTCGGCGACCCGAGCAGCCAGAGCCTCGTTCGTCGGCGCTGATCCAGGATGCATCCAGAACCACCGACTCTCCCTCCGCAAGCCGTTCTCGCGCAGAGCTGAAGATCTCCTCGTACACAGCGGCACGGGATTCTGGCGCATAGCGGTCGGGACCCACTGACTCGACGCCGGCGGATCTCGTCGGAGCGGAGGAGCGACCAGCCATTCTCGGCGGCGAGTCCAGCGGCGAGAGTGCTCTTCCCGGTTCCCGGGAGCCCCCCGACAAGAACGACTGCCGACCGGGCACTCCGGAGGTGCTTGAGGGCCAGTGCCTGCAGAGCGCAGGCCGAATTGAGATCGACAGCCGTTCTGCTCGGAGCGAAGGCAGGCGACCTTCGCCCTCACATACGCGCGGAGGCCAATATGAAGATGCAAGAGCGAGGGCGGCAAGCGATGTCCTGAGTGCCGCTCGTAGGCTCTGACGAACATGCTGGCTGCGTCCGGATGGCCCAGGCGCTCCAGGTCCATCGCCAAGAAGGCAACGTCGGCGCAGACATCGTCCCAGCGCAACTCTGTCCGAAAACTCAAGGCAGTCGAGAATGCGGATTCCGTCCTCAAGGCAGTAGATGTCCGAGGCCTGAAGGTCGCCATGACCATCACAGATGTGGCCCTCCGCCATTCTGGTCTCGAGCAATGCCCGGTGCGAACTGAGCCAGCGAGTGACCAGACACCTGATCTCTGCCTCAACGTCGGGAGTCCAATGGAGGGTCGACGAGCCGCGTGACCTCGTTCGAAGTTGTCCTTCCATTTGAGCGCCAAAGCCGAAGGGCTGGCGCATTCTGAGATCTCTGCGGACCGGACGGCCGTTCGATGGAACGAGGACAGGACTGCTGCCACGCGGTCCAGCCACGTCTCAATGTCCTCGCCGCTCTGCAGCAAGGAAGCCAACTGGCGACCCTCCGGGAGGGCGCGCATCACCACCATATGGTCGACCGGTTCGCCATCCATCACGAGGTCGGCCACCCCGAGGTACACGTCGGGGGCCAACCGGCGATTGAGCTCGACTTCTCGGTGACAGTCTGCGGCGCGGGCACTGCGATCCCTGAAATCCAGAAAGTCGAAATGAACGGGCTTGTGGAACTTGTAGACCCTGTCTCCGAAGAAGAGAAGAACCGAGATGTGCGTCTCCGCCACCCGCACTGGTGCAGTCGCGAACTCGGCATTCGGTCATCGTCCTCACAATCCTTGGTCGATTTTCCGGCGACCTCAGAATCGCGTCACCATGTCAGGTCGCTCGCTTGGCACGCCGAGGTCTCGGGTATTCAATCGTCGGAACAAGGCAAGACACCTCCTGCCTGCCGCTGAGTGGTCCATCGACGCACTGATCCCTAGTTCGAATGTACTGATGCAGAAGCGACTTTCGACAGAGACGAAGGTCACGCACCGTCGGGACCTTGGTCCCTACGGAATCGGCTGCTCGTTGGACTCACACTTGGTGAGATGACCCGGCCTGGCCCGATATAGCTGTCGACGTCTCATCGCCGAATGCCTGTTTGGCGTCGGGGCTCTTGCTGGGTCAGTAGGGACCTGACCTCATGGCCGTAGCCACCCGCCCCTCGAACGACGAACTTGATCTGGGTCGAGCCGCGCTCCTTTCTCCCGAGGACACTCTGCGGCCGTCGGCAGCCGACCAGAAGGGCTTACGTCGAACGAAGTGGAGGACCGGCGTCGCTGCTTTGGATCAAATGCGCTCGCCGTTCATCGGGTGCGAGCCACAGCAGTCCTGCTTCGCCAGATCAAAAACCCGATTCTGCTCCTGCTGCTTGGCGCTGCGCTGGTGTCGGGCCTCACCGGCGGCGGTACCAACGCTGTCATCATCGCGGTGATCGTCCTTCTCAGCGTTGGCTTGGGATTCTTCAACGAATATCGAGCCGAAAGGGCCATGGCGTCACTACGGGCTCAGATTCGACAGGAAGCCGAAGTTCGGAGGAACGGTCAAACGTGCCGAGTCCCGGTCACGGACCTGGTTCCAGGCGATGTTGTCATTCTCCGGATCGGAGCCATCGTTCCGGCCGACCTTCGCCTGCTCACTGTCGACGAGTGCGAATGTGACGAAGGAATTCTGACCGGGGAGTCGATGCCAGTGGTCAAGAGTTCGGTAACCACCTCGGGATGCGACCCGCACGACCAGTCGACGTGTGCCCTCATGGGGACGATCGTGCACGAAGGTTCAGCCGTCGGCGTTGTGGTCCAGACGGGCGCTAGAACTGCCTTCGGCAAGATCGCAGCTGGGTTGTCCGAACATCAGGGCCAGACGGCATTCGAAGTGGGATTCTCGCGCTTCTCACGGTTCTTGTTCGGTGTGGCAGCGGCCCTCACCGCCTTCATCTTCATCGTCAACGTGGCGCTTTCGAGGCCGCTTATCGAAGCGCTCCTCTTCTCCCTGGCTATCGCTGTCGGCATCGCACCCGAAATGATGCCCGCCATCGTCACCGTGAGCCTCTCGGCAGGTTCCAAAGCGTTGGCGGCAAAGAAGGTGCTCGTGAAGCGCCTGGTGGCCATCGAGGACCTCGGCAATATCGAGATTCTTTTCACCGACAAGACGGGCACCCTCACCGAAGGTCAGATCACCTTCGAGCAGAGCCTCGACGCACAAGGCCAGCCGAACAGCTCGGCCGCTCTGTTGCTCGGACTCGTCTGCAACGAAGCAGCGGTGACCGACCACGGTCCGGTCGGAGGAAACTCTCTGGACCAGGCCCTTTGGTCGCTCCTGGCGCCACCTTGGGAGCGACCGTCGCTGTCGACGCCTCCCGTTACGTTCGAAAGAGGGTGCTTCCGTTCGACCACGAACGCCAACTGGCTTCCGTGCTCGTCGAGGAACCCGAGGGGAGCCGCCTCGTCGTGGCAAAGGGCGCCCCAGAGGTGGTCCTTGCTCGCTGCGACGGCGTCCCCGATGGTGCCCAATCGACGCTGGAGGCGCTCTTTTCGGAGGGGGCCCGTGTGGTGGCCGTTGCCACCCGTCCAGCTCAGGGTGTGACGTCGCTGACTGCTGCCGATGAGCAGAGACTGGAGCTTGCCGGCTTCTTGACCTTCGCCGATCGACCCAAAGCCGACGCTGGAGAGTCCATCGCCCAGCTCAGAAGGCTCGGGGTGGACGTGAAGATCATCACCGGAGACAACGGGCTCGTTGCCGCCAAGGTGTGTTCTGATATCGGGCTCGAGTGTGCCGGAGTGCTATCGGGCCCGGAGGTCGAGGCGCTCGATGACGACGGGCTCGAAGCCGCCATATCTGACCACCACGGTATTTGCACGGATCAGACCCGACCAGAAGTCCCGAATCATCAAGGTGGCCCGCCGGACCGGGAAAGACGTGGCATATCTCGGTGACGGAGTGAATGACGCTGTGGCGTTGCACCACGCAGATGTCGGCATTTCGGTGGACTCCGGAACGCGATGTCGCCAAAGACGCCGCCGACGTCGTCCTCCTCGACAAGGACCTGGGAGTGCTGGCGGACGGCGTGATCGAAGGTCGCCGCATCTTCAACAACACCATGAAGTACGTCCTCATGGCGACATCCTCGAATTTCGGCAACATGTTCAGTGCAGCTGGCGCCTCCGTCTTTCTCTCATTTCTCCCGATGTTGCCCTCACAGATCCTCCTGAACAATCTGCTCTACAACACCGGGCAGCTGGTGATCCCGACCGACCATGTCGACCCAGAGGCGTTGGCCCGTCCAGCAGCGTGGGACATGGCGTTCATCCGCCGATTCATGTCCGTGTTCGGACCGGTGAGTTCCATTTTCGACTTTCTGACCTTCTGGGTCATGCTCGCTGTGCTGCATGCCGGTCATGTCGAATTCAGAACCGGCTGGTTCGTGGAGTCGATCGCCACACAGACCCTGGTCATCTATGTGATTCGGACACGGCGGGTGCCATTCTTCAAGAGCAGGCCCAGTTGGCCGATGCTGGTTGTGCCGACTGGAGCCGCCCTGGTCGGCGCCCTGCTGCCGTACACCGGGCTCGCTCACCTACTCGGATTCACGCCGCTCCCGACGACCTTCTTCCTTCTCCTTTTCGGAATGGTCGTGGTCTACCTGGTCCTTGTCGAGCTGGCCAAGACCAGGTTCTACCGAACCCCGCACGCGGAGACTCCTCGCATCGCTGCGAGTCATTCGGAACGATTGGAGCGACGGATCAGGCGCAGGGTCTCGCGGTTCGTTCACTTTGTCGCTCCCAATGGACATCGGAACCTGAGCGAAACAGCCAAGTCCGTCACCGCGCGGACGGGTGCTGAGGCAAAGGGACCCTCGACCTGCCAGCCGAGGGACCAACGTCCCTACCCGACGGAACCCAATGCGAGGACCATGAAGCATGCCCATCGAAACGAGTCTGAGCTCTGCTTCTGCCTTTGGGGGGCGGAAGCCGCCGGTCTTGGCGATAGGAAGCTCTGAAGGCGATTACCAGTGCTGACGAATCCCACAGAACTATCCACGCGAGCTTGGTGCCCAGGTCGTCTTGTCAGATGGCACCTGGTGCCTCTTGCGTCCGATCCGGCCCGACGATGCAGAACGGCTCATCGAGTTCCATCAGCATCTCTCTCAGCGGTCGACGTACCTGAGGTTCTTCACCGTTCATCCGACGCTGTCGGCGAAGGAAGTCAAGCGCTTCACCACCGTGGACTACGAAGATCGCTTGGCCCTCGTGGTCGAGCGGGACGGACAGTTGATCGCCGTGGGCCGGTTCGACCGGATCGTCGGTACCCCGGAAGCCGAAGTGGCTTTCGTCGTGGCCGACGACTACCAGCACCATGGCCTCGGGTCGCTGCTGCTCGACGAGCTGGCACGGGCTGCAAGGGCGCGAGGCATCAGAACATTTGTGGCCGAGACCCTCTGCGAGAACAAGCCCATGCTGGACGTGTTCCATCACTCCGGCTTCGATGTGTCATCGAAAATCGATTGTGGGACCGTCTGGCTGCGCTTCGGAATCGAGATGCACAGAGTCATACCGTGATGCCCTCGCCGCACGCGACCGAAGTCTGCCACGTCAGGCGTCTTCCAGTGGTCGAGCCAATCGAGGTCTCTGGCGGATGCTGATAGTCGCTGGTCCATCCGGCGCGAACGCACATGACGGGGGCACGTTCCACCCTGAGCAGCCGGGCAGGATCTTCTCGGTGATGAATGGAGTGCGTGATCTACATCTCGATGATGCCATCAACTACGTCGGCGCGCCTGAAGCGGACCTCGAAGCCCTGACGCGGGTGCACACGACCAAATACCTCGACGAACTCGAGAGCTTTCTGCCGGCAAGGCGGCGGAGACATCGATCCCGACACGTATGCCGGATGGACTCCTTCGCGGCGGCTCGTCGAGCTGCCGGCGCCGGCCTTGAGGCGATCAGAACCTTGGAGCTGCAGGGTGAAGGCGTCGCCTTCGTCCCCGTTAGACCACCGGGACATCACGCCGAACGCAGACCGCGCAATGGGATTCTGTTTGCTCAACAATGTTGCCGTGAGTGCGGCAGCGCTTGCAGCACAAAGGTCAGCGGGTGCTGATCATTGACTGGGACGTCCATCACGGGAATGGAACCCAGTCAATCTTTTGGGATGACCCCCGGGTTCTTTACGTCTCAACCCATCAGTGGCCCCTGTTCCCGGCACAGGAAAAGCCGAAGAGGTCGGAGGTCCCGACGCCATCGGCCTCACCGTCAACATCCCGCTGCCACGGGGTGCCACCGGAGACGTCGTGCGAACGCGCTTTCGAGCAGATCGCTCACCCGGTGATCGATCGCTTTGCGCCGGATTGGGTCCTGGTGTCGTGTGGCTTCGATGCCCATCGGGCCGATCCTCTCGGTGAGCTCGCCCTCTCAACGGGGGATTTTGCGCAGCTCGCTCGGCTGGTGAGTTCATTTGCTCCTTGCCCGGGACGTCTGGCGTTGTTCCTGGAAGGCGGGTACAGCGCCCGTGCACTGCGTTCGTCGACGGCCGCCGTTTTGGGCGCTCTGCTCGACGTAGCGGTAGGTCTCGAGCCTCCCACGTGTGGGGGGCCGGGGCGAGAGGCTGTCGCGTCCGCGGAGACCTGCCCACATTTTGGCAATAGCCGGCCTTCAGTAAGGGAGTCCAACGGTGAACGCAATTGCACAAAATCGCGGTGGGTTTCGATGGCTCCGGCTGACTCCCAGGCCGCTCTTCACTGGGCCGCCAGTCTTGCAGCAAATACCCATGCTTCGCTAAAGGTGGTTCACGCTGTGGGCCTCTTGGAGCATGGGGATTTCCGGGCAAGTCGCTCCACATCAGAACGTGGTTCGATGGAATAACCATCGACGCCGGAATGGACCCGTCCGCGGTCGAATGGCTTGTGATCGACGGGGACCCCAGCTCTGCGTTGCTTCGGATGAACGAAGAGCCATATTCGGTTGACTTAATCGTTGTCGGAACTCGTGGGTCCGGAGAGCACTCGGGCTGCCTCCTGGGCAGCACGAGCCTTGAACTTGTGGAGCACTCCAGCATCCCGGTCGTGATCGTCCCTTCCCGAAGCCCCCATTCGTCGAGGCGATGACGCTGGGTAACAGTTTCATCCCGCGAATATCCCGCGGACGCCGACATTCATGGCAATCCATCTGGATTCATGGACCGCTCTGACCAGCCACAACAGTTCATGACGGTTCGGGTTCGTCCGGCTTTTCCACCCTTCCAAGCTGATGATGCCAGTTCGATCCTGGTCGGCCGCTCTCTGCAGACCTGCAGGCCACGACGATTGTGCCCCCGACCCATTCTGCAGTCCCAGTTGCCTTGCGGGAGCACGCCGGTTGGCCATCGATGCGGTGCTCGCTGGAATAGCAGAGCCCTCATCGACGTTAGTTTGTAATCCAGTAATCAGGAGGAGAAATGGCACAGGTCACAGCAGAGGCCACCAGACCCGACGCCGAGAGTTTGGACGCATATTCCCAGGTCGTGACCATGCTCGCCCGCGACCTCACGCAGAGCGTGGCCGCCATCGAGGTCCGCCATCGTCGCCCCAATGGAACCTTCACCGGGGGTGCGGGGTCCGCCGTGGTCTTCACGGACGACGGGTTTCTCCTCACCAACGCCCACGTGGTCGGCAATGCCGAAGCGGCACGGCTCACGTTCTCCGACGGCACCGTCGTGAGCTCGCACGTGGTGGGTGTTGATCCCCTCTCAGACCTTGCGGTCGTGCGCGCCGACGGTGTCACCCCTCAGCCGGTGCGCTTGGGCGAGGCGTCCGGCCTCCAGGTCGGCCAGCTCGTCGTCGCCGTCGGCAATCCCCTCGGTCTGGCCGGAAGTGTGACAGCTGGCGTGGTCAGCGGCCTCGGCAGATCGCTTCCCACTCGAGCAGGGGCCATGGTCCGCGTGATCGACGACGTCATTCAGACGGACGCTGCCCTCAATCCGGGAAATTCGGGAGGCGCCCTTGCGATCTCGACCGGAGAAGTCGTCGGGATCAATACGGCTGTCGCCGGAAACGGCCTTGGCCTGGCGATCCCGATCAATCCGACAACGCGTCAGATCATTGCGACGTTGATGGCAGACGGCCGCGTCCGCCGCGCATATCTCGGGGTCGCAGGGAATCCGGCGCCGCTTCCTCCCACCCTGGCGGGCCAGCGAGGACAACGAAGCGGCCTCCGCGTCGCGCAGGTCGTACCGGGAGGACCCGCAGCCAGAGCCGGCCTCCGCGAGGGGGACCTCCTCCTCAGCGCCAACGGGCATGAGGTCACCAGCGCTCAGAGTCTGCAGCGGCTCATGCTGGCGGACGCTATCGGACGACCCCTGACGTTGACTGCGATGCGAAACGAGGCGATTGTCGACCTCGAAGTCGTTCCAACCGAACTCACTGTCGAGGGCTAATCGCGTGTTGGGGTTTCCGGCGATGCCCGCTTGACATCTCCCCGACGCGCCGCACCCGGAGACATCACCGACAGGCCACTCGTATTCGGCAGACGTGGTGTCGAGGTGCTTCCTCGACTTCCGAATGAACCTTCACGCTCTGGTTCTCGGCAGCAAGCGTCTTCAGGTCACCGCTCTTGAGAACCAGACCCGCGAGGATGGCTCCGACCACGAAGATAAGCGAGGACCACAAGAACGCCGTCGTATAGCTATGGAGCAGGGCGGCCCGGACATTGGCCGGAGTCAACGCCCGGCCGACCAGGTAGCTCGTGGCCGCACTGGCCGCCAGCGTATTGAGCAGAGACGTTCCGATCGATCCCCCCACCTGTTGGGCCGTGTTGAGCGTCGCCGAGCCCACGCCGGCATCTTGAGGCGCGAGCCCGAGGGTGCCGGTGCTGAAGGCCGGAGAGACGCTCAGCCCGAAGCCGACGCCCAAGACGAGCAGATACGGGAGCACGTGGCTGACGTAGGACGAGTGCAGGCCCACCAGGTGGAGCCCGAACAATGCCGCAGCACAGATCAGGAGCCCGACCGGCACGATCGGCTTGGGCCCGAACCGCGGCAGCAGGACACGGTTGGACACCTGGGCCATCGTGGCCAAGGCGGCGACCAGAGGCAGGAACGCGATCCCCGTCTTGACCGGACTGAAACCCAGAGTGGCTTGGAGGTAGTAGGTCAAGAACAAGAAGACACCGAAGATCCCGACACTGGCGAAGAGCATCACCAGGAGGGATCCCCCCCGCGTCCGGTTGCGCACGACGTGTGGCGGAAGAAGGGGGTACTTCGCCCTGGTCTCGAAGACGGCAAAGACGGCGAGGAGGACCACACCAGCGACGAGGAAGCCAATGGTGAACGGATCGCTCCACGACGTGGTCTCGGCGTGGGAGAAACCGAAAACGAGGCAGAACAGCCCGCCCGCCACCAAGAACAGGCCCGGCAGGTCCAAGGGATCGCGGTCCGCGCCCTCGTCGTTCTGCAACCAGAGCATGGCGCCGGTGATGGCGATCGCGGCGAACACGAGGTTGACGAAGAGCGTCCAGCGCCACGAGGCGTAGGAGGTGAGGATGCCGCCGAGGAGGAGACCCAGTGCCCCGCCTGCCCCGGCTATGGCGCCGTAGACGCCAAAGGCCCGCCCACGCTCATCGGGATCGGTGAACGTGGTGGTCAAGAGGGCCAGCACCGAAGGCGCCAGCAAGGCCCCGAAGGCGCCCTGGACCGTCCGGGCGATGACAAGCATGGCGAAATTGACCGAGAAGCCGCCGATGGCTGACGCCACTGCAAAGCCAACCAGTCCGGTGATGAGCGCCCGCTTGCGCCCCACAATGTCCCCGATGCGGCCACCCAGGAGGAGCAAGCTGCCGAAGGCCAAGGAGTAGGCCGTGACGACCCATTGGCGATCGGCGTTGGAGAAGTGCAGGTCGTGCTGAGCGGTCGGGAGAGCGATGTTGACGATGGTGCTGTCCAGGATGACCATCAGTTGAGCGATCCCCAACACAGCCAGGATCCACCAACGCCGGTCATAGTTGGCCTGGTCAACCGGGATCCCTGCCCCACCCGGATGCTCCATCGTCATCAAACTGGTCATCGGATGATCCATCTCTGCACGGGGGACGCTCCCTCCGAATTCTTGCCGGCTCTTAGCGATGAGACCGAGGTGACCATCGTCCACGGAAACGGACCTCGGCGCAACCGACACTTCTCGGCATCAGCCAACGGCTCAGTGAGTCTCGGGAACCTTTCGTGGTGGTACCACGGATGCCGTCACCCCGCCGTACGAAGAGCGGAGCTCCATCGCCTCAGTCTGTTCGAACAAGCTTCAATGCAAGACCGGGGATGACGAAGGATGCCAGAAAGACGGGTAAGAACCTCTTCCCAGTGCAACGGAAGGCGACAACGACGTTCTCGGTCGCCTCGAAGACCTCAGTACTGCTCGATTTTCGGCCATCACGGACCTGCAGGGTGTGGCGTCCAGGATCGATCTGTATCTCCATCGTGTCGTTCATGTTGACCGATCCGACTTGCTGATCGTCCAGCACGACTTCGTACGGGTCGCGGCGGACCTCGGCTCCGATCGCCTTATGCGTCAACCTCAGCGTTGCCGACACCTGTCGACCTCCCCTTGTGTCCGAACGGCGACTGCATGCATACCTCGGGCCCTCGACGTGCGAACAGTCGGCCCAACGTCGCATCCTGAGAGACCCGGCCGCCGTTTATTCAACTAATGGGTTGCAGAAAGTGGAGCGATCACCTAGTATTCAACGTGATGGTTGAAGAGCGGACCTCTGTGGTGGATGAACCCAAACTCGACGCGGTGTTCTCGGCACTGGCGGATCGGACTCGGCGCGCGATCGTGCGTCGGCTGGCGACCGGAGAAGCCTCTGTAGGCGAACTTGCCGAGCCCTTCGCGATGAGCTTTCAGGCGGTCTCCAAGCACTTGCAGGTACTCGAGCATGCCGGGCTGATCGAAAGAAGCCGTAGGGCGCAGCAACGACCTTGTCGCCTCCGGCCTGACGCTCTCGCCTACGCCAGTGGGTGGCTCGGCGACTACCGCGAGCTCTGGGAGTCCTCCTTTGACCGCCTTGATGAGCACCTCACGAAAAAGAAGGGAACCTCGAAATGATCGATCGCGAGCCCAACATCTCCATCGTCCGAACGTTCGACGCCTCGCCGGAAGCTCTCTTTGAGGCGTGGACGAATCCCGCGGAGTTCGGTCGTTGGTTCGGTACCGAGTCGACTGCTGTGGAGGATGTGCGTATGGACGTGCGCGTCGGCGGTTCGTGGACCGCACGCATGATCCTCGGCGACGGAGCGGAGATCGGGTGGCACGGCTCGTACCTCGAGGTCGATCCCCCGCATCACCTCGTGCTGAGCCTGAGCGACCGCCCCGGCGACCAGTTCGAACGGGTATCCGTGCATCTCAAGAAGATCGAAGGCGGCACGGAAATGACGTTCACCCAGTCGGGTGGCCACATGCCTTCTGAGAACTACGCCCAAGCTGAAGAAGGATGGCGTTCGTTCTTCGATGACCTGGCGAAGGGACTCAGCGGCTCGCTGAGGGGACCGTAGCGGCGCGGCGGCCGCTGCATCCAGCGAGTCTTCTGCGACCGGTTGCCTCGGCTCGTTCGATCCCGCTCCCGCTCCCGGCAGAGTCGAGCCAGAGCTGGAACGAACAATGCATTCCCCTTCTTCCGATTCGTCGCACGAGTCGCCGCATCCTCGTCTCACTGGCCTGCGCTCCGTACCATTGGAGCCGATCCTCCAAGGAGGCTGACATGACCGCGCCGAACGACACCACCGAGCAGGTCGACCGGCCTCTCGCGACCGTGCCATCGTCCGGACCGGGAACAACAACCCAGGCCATGAAGGACGCCGTCAAGCGTCCCACCGCCTTCGACCGCTTCGCCGATTGGGTCTCCGAAGCGATGGGGCGTCCGCTCAACATCGCGTTCTGGTTCATTCTCATCGTCGCCTGGACCCTGATCTTCGCTCTCGGAGGTCCGAACCTGTCGAGCGGAAGCTGGCTCCCGAGCTGGTTCACGAGCCAGGGCTACAACTTTCCGCTCAACCTGATCACCACCGTGGCGGAGCTCTTCATCGGGTTCCTCGTTGCCACCGCGGCCAACCGCGGCCCAGAACGCGCTGACTGCGCTCCTCGACAAGATCGACCTGCAGGAGCAGCGAATCGGAGCGACCGAAGCCAAGATCGTCTCGTTGATCGAGGAAAACTCGGAGATCATCAGCGACATCCACGTGCTCACGACCCAGGTGGCCAAGGACACCGCCCTCATCAACGAGGTGCACAAGCACGTCAGCGCTCTGACTGGGCACTTCGGGTTGGACGCCGGAGACTTCCCACCCGACCCGTCACCACCGCCGGCAACCTCTGCGGCATAGGGGCCCGATGCCCTACCCGGTGCTAGGCCGTACCCTCCATCCAGGCGGCGAACTGCTCCCAAGATGCTGCGCGAGGATGAGACTTGAATGGCATCCAATCGATTCCTCCGCGGCTGATCTGGACCTTCCCCATCAACTCGCCGTCCGAGCGGACCTCGAACTCCACGTCCACATTCATCACGGTGATCGGGTGGGACAGGTTCATGGTGACGTCATGAGTCGGCATGCCTACAGAGCATAAATGGCGTCAGGCGCCGGGCGCAGTGGCCGTGCATCCCGTCGGAATGGAAGGGAATTCGGATCCCGTTCTTACCGAGTCGTGCCGGCGTCGGATGTCTCGTAGTCGAGGACGCGTGCCTTCATCAGGGCCTTCAGCAGTTTCGTCGGCAGCTCTTTGTCGTAGGGGAGCTTTATGAAGCCTTCGCCGGCCTCGTAGCCCGCAGCCTCAACCGCTGCCTTCTGCCCGGCGAAGAACTCCGGCGAGAACCGCAAGGAGCAGTGACGCTTGAAATTTTGCAGCATCCACAGATTCGTCTTGTCGCCGCGGACATAGACGGGCAGGTTCCATTTGAGCTCTTCTCGAGCTTTCGGGTCAGCTCGGCGACTCAGGGCGCGAAGTGCCTCCAGATGCTCGCGTTGCCCCTCTTCCAGTTGCGCGAAGTAGTCGTCAACGCTGGTCCGCTTGGGCATCGGCACGGGCACAACGTTACCCCTGCATCGCACGCGTGATGGAAGCAACCTGCTGGCCCTGCGCCGTCCGCCCCAGCCGACGTGGGCGGGTCAAGCCCCCTAGAGCGGGAGTGGAACGGAAATCTTGATCGTCGCGACCGACGGCACGGTGATTGTCTCTGTGACCGCCGTCGTCGTCGGTGTGGTCGTCGTCGTCGTGGTGGTGGAGGGCCCCGTCGGCGTCGTGGACACGGTCACCGTCGTCGAGGGGGCCGGAGATGTGGCGGGGGTGGGAGGTGAGGGCTCCGTCGTCGGCGTCGGCGTCGGCGTCGGCGCCGGGGAGGACGCGGCGGGGGCAGGCAGTGGCGTCGCGTCGGCGTCGGCGTCGGCGTCGGAGAGGATGTGGCGGGTGCGGGCCGTGGCGAGGTCGTTAACGTCGTGGTGCCGGTCGTGGGAGCTGCAGGCGTGGAAACGGGCCGGGAAGGCGTCGTGCTCGAGCTCGGGACCGCCGGGAGGGGGCCAAGCGAAGTCGGCGCGTTCGGTGCCGTGGCCGCACCGGTTGTCGGAGAACGAAGAGTCGTGGGCAGTTCGAACGGCGGGGACGAATCCGGCGACGCAGCACCTGCATGGCCGGAGGCGGTCCCAGCGGACTTGTGCGAGGGACTCGCCGCCGGGCTGGTCGGCGACGCGGTGGGACCGTTTCCCGGCAGAGCCTTCGTCGCAACGAAAAGCGTCCGACCGCCTTCCGACGGCGGTGCGTCCTTCTGCACGAACCCGACATAAATGAGTCCCACGAACGTGGCTGAGGTGACGAGGATCAGCAGAATCGTGAACACGCGGCGCGTCAGGTCATGTCGTGGATCCTGGCGACGCTGTGCCGTCCTCTGCCGCGCTGGTCCCGCCCGCACGAATCGCTCTATACCCGCCTTTTCCAAACCTAACGTTGCGGGTCGTCCTTGCCGCCCACGACCCCACCGAGAGCGACAAATGCCCAGGCGGTGGCTCTCCGCGCAACTATTCGCTGCACACGAAGTGCAATGCCGCGATGGCGGGTCGAGCTGCGTGCGTGGTGCGGGCGAGCGTCGGGCCCCCTCGCACGGCCTCGGCGATCGCGCTCCGCCTTTCGTCAGCCCTGCGTCCCGAGGCCGCCTCGTGCGGGTGGTGTGGGAGCCTGACTGACGATGCACGCGGTCGAGCTCGTCTTCGCCGTCGTCTGGGGGGCCTTCTGGCTTTACTGGCTCATCGCGGCCTTCTCCACGAAGAGGGGGCAGGTCCCTTGGTTGCGCGAGCTCGGCTTCAGGGCGGTGATCGTCGTCATCGTGGTCCTCCTCATTCGTGCGCGGGTCTTCCGGTACCACGCTCTGGACACGGATCCCTGGCGCGAGGGCGTAGGGCTGGCCCTCCTCTTTCTCGGGCTCGGGTTCGCCGTCTGGGCCCGCGTGCACATCGGGCGCAACTGGGGCACGCCCATGACCCGGAAGGACGAGCCCGAGCTCGTCACCAGCGGCCCCTACCACCTGGTCCGGCACCCGATCTACTCGGGCATCCTTCTCGCCGGCATCGGCACGGCGGTGGCCCTCAGCTGGCTGTGGCTGGCCGCCGTCGTCCTGGCCGGGGCGTACTTCGTCTACGCCGCGACCGTCGAGGAGCGCTTCATGACCGAGCAGTTCCCGGACGCCTATCCCGAATACAAGCGATCGAGCAAGATGCTGGTGCCGTTCGTCTTCTGACTCTGGACAGATCGGGCACCGGACCCCTCCCTATGATCGGCGCCACGCCGACGTCGGGGGACAGATGACGACTGAGACAGAGACGGCCTTCAACGAGCTGCTGGCCGAGGTGCAGGCGACGCACGCCCGCATGGTCGAGCAACTGGCCGACGACGAGACCACTCTGCTCGAAGCGCACAAATGGGTGCTGTCCATCCTGCAGGTGGCCGCAGAAGTGAACCTGTGGGCCGACAAGGCGCGGCCCCGCTTCGTCGAGATCGTGGGTCCGTACAAGAAATGGGGTGGCGACAACTCCGACGCCTTCTACTTCTACGCACCGATCGACCCGACCCGCACCTACCGGGTGAAGCTCGAGCCGGGCGACGCCGTCTACATGTCGCTGACCGTCTACGGCGGTCCCGATGACGGGCGCTATTCCACCCGCATCGTCGGGTCGGCCAACAGTCAGGGCGCGCGAGCGTGACGAGGACGGCGCCATCCACATCGTCATCTCGCCGAACGAGCCGGCCGAGCCCGGCGTCGCGTTGGATCCGTCTGGAGCCCGACGCCGTGGCCGCCGTCACCCGGGACTATCTCGACGACCCACGCGCGGGCCGCCGGGCCGCCTGGCACATCGACGCCGACGACCCTCCCGAGACGTACCACCAGGACGACGCCGAGCTGGCCCGGCGCATCCGGGCCGCCACGACCTGGGTGCGCGAGCAGGCCAGCATCGTGCCCATTCCGCTCGGCACGCCCAACGCCATCGACCCGCCCTACCCGGTGCCGACCGCCACCTTCGGATGGGCCGCCGGCGACGCCGCCTACGCCATGGGCGCCTTCGAACTGGCCGACGACGAGGCCCTCGTCATCCGCGGCCGCTCACCCGAGTGCGTGTTCTGGAACATGTGCCTGTGGAACCGTCTGCTCCACACCTACAACTACGACTACGAGCGGGTGACCATCAACGGGTCCGAGGTCAGGTACGAGCCGCGACGGCTCGTGGGTCATCGTGGTGTCGGCCCGCCGTCCGACCCACCCCAACTGGGTCTCGACGGCCGGGCACCGTGCGGGCCGCATCTGGTTCCGCTGGTTCCTGCCCGCCGGGACGCCCGAGCAGCCCCAGGTCGAGGTCCTCCCCGTGGAGACGGTGTGAGCAGCCGCCCGCCCGCCGTCCGCATCGACGACCTGGCCGACCCCCACTACAGCGACGAGGTGCGCGCCATCCTCGACTTCATGGAGGAGGCGGGTTCGCAGCTGCATCCTCGAGCCGGCGGCGCTCATGGCGGCCGCACGGGCCGAGACGGGACTGCGACGACTTCGGCCGCCGGCGACTTCGTCGAGCGGCTGGAGGTGCTGTGCGACGCCATGCACGAGAGGGCGGCTTCAACGGCGCCGGCATCATGCAGCAGCACGTCTTCATCCTCGGCCTGTTGAAGAACCGGTTGCTCATCGAGGACCTCCTACGGCGGCACCCCGAGATCCTCGACGAGCAGATCGCGGCACCGATCATCATCTGCGGGCTGCCCCGGACCGGCACGACGCACCTGCACAACCTCATGTCGGCCGACCCCGCCCTGCGGTCGCTCCCCTACTGGGAGAGCCTCGAGCCCGTCCTGCCCGGGCTCGAGGTCCCCGCGACCGGCGGCCGCCGACCCGCGCCTGGCGCGCACGGACATGGCCCTCTCCTTCCTCAACACGGCCCTGCCGTATTTCAACCGCATGCACGAGATGACGGTCGAGCACACGCACGAGGAGATCCAGCTGCTGGCCATCGACTTCTCGACCATGCTCTTCGAGACGACGGCGCCCATGCCGGCCTGGCGCGACGCCTACCTGGCCCGCGACCAGCGCCCGACCTACGCCTACCTGCGCAAGGTGCTCCAGGTGCTGCAGTGGCTCCGGGGCGGCATCCGCTGGGTCCTCAAGACACCCCAACACCTCGAGCAGTTCCCCGCCCTCGTCGACACCTTCCCCGACGCCACCTTCGTGGTCACGCACCGCGACCCGGTGTCGGTCACCGCGTCGATGGTCACGATGATCGCCTACACGGCCCGGCTCACCCGCGACCGGGTCGACGTCGAGGGCATGGGCCGCTACTGGGCGGACCGCCTCGAGCGGATGTTGCGCCGCTGCGCCGACGAGCGCGACGTGCTGCCGGCCGACCGGACGATCGACGTCCATTTCGACGAGTTCATGGCCGACGACCTGGCCATGGTGGCCCGGGTCTACGAGCTGGCCGGCCAGCCCCTCGATCCCGCGCGCCCGGCAGTCGATGGCGTCGTTCATGGCGGCACACCCGCCGCGGACGCTTCGGGGCCGTCAACTACGACCTGAGCCGAGTTCGGCCTGGACGCAGGCCGACCGGCGCCGGGCGCTGGCGTTCTACACCGAGCGCTTCGGCGTCACCTCGGAGTCCTGAGTCACTCCATCGGCCGGGTAGCCGATGCCCGTCGGCTCCCGGCCCGCCAGCACCCAGCCGATGAGGACGGCGCCACCGGCATGGCGATCAGAGATGAAGAACAGGTTGTTCCACGGGACGTGGTTGATGATGTCCGAGACGCCCGCCCTCCAGCGGCGTTGGAGCGGAACCATCCGAACAGGCCGACGTAGGCCGCCACCGTGCCGAGCAGCGCACCCAGGAAGGCCAGGCCACCCGCGGTGACGGCCGTCAGGCTGCGCCGGGTGCGCGAGCTGGCCCCGGCGGCGGTGAGCGTGCGCAGCTCGCTGGCCGTCTCGCTGCGGATGAGCCCGACGCTCATGGCGAGGACCCCGAGGGCCAGGGCGATGCCGAAGACGGTCGCCCAGTTCACGATCTCGGCCGAGGTCGGCTCGTCGTTCTTCGACTCGATGCTCAGATCGCCCGCGGCCGCCAGCGAGTTGGCGCTCGTCAGCTGGGCCTGCGTGATCGCGCTGTCGGAAAGGATCATCCAGCCGTCGAGGCTGTTCTGGCTCGCGAGGTGGAGCCGCCGCAGCGCGCTCTCGGTGATCACCGTGTTCGGTGCCGACGTGCCGGTCGGCAGCTGCCTCTCCTCCTGCACCACCGGGTGGGCCAGGCACTGGTTAGGCGTGCACTGGTTGTGTTGTTCCCGCCGCCGCCGAGGCCCTGGAAGCCGCCGCCGCCCTTGCCGCCCCCGCCGAAGGTGAGCTGCACGCCCGAGCCGGCCAGTCCGGGCCGCGAGCTCGAGGATGTCGACGTTGGACGGGATGGACGAGGGGTTGATGCCGTAGGCCCGCAGGAGGGCCGGCGTCGCCACGTAGATCGGGCCGTCCCATTGCCGGCCGTCTGCGCTCGGGTTCTGCAGGCCCGACGGCCGGGTTGACGAGCTCGACCACGTCCTTGGCGCCGACGGCGGAGGCGATGGCATGCACCGTGGCCACCTGCGCCGCCAGGCTCGGCGGGGCCGGCGCCGTCTGCGCCTGGGGCCCGTTCTGCCCCGGCGACACGAGCTGGCTGCCGGCGGCCGGCGGGCTGTACACGTTGATCGCGTTCGCCGCCATGTTCGGTCCGACGTAGTCGAAGACGTTGGCGTAGCGGGCGACGGCGACGGCGCAGATGATGACGGCGATCATGATGCCGAGGCTGATGGCCGAGAGCGCCGAGCCGGAGCGGGCCCGGTAGCGCGCCATGTCCCGCAGCGGCAGGCGGACGGCGATGGGCGATCTGCCTCCGACCCGGGCCAACAGGGCCAGGAAGAACGGCGACGACGAGGATGATCCCCACGATCAACGCGATGAGCCCCGGGACCAGCCAGATGACGCCGCCGCCGTTCCCCGAGGCACCCGAGAGCGAGAACATGACGAACCCGATGACCAGCGCGACCACCCCGGGCACCAGCGAGCGGTGGATCTGGCGGGGCGGGGCGGGACGCCCGGCGAGCGCGCTGACGACCGGCACGCGGGTGATGGCGCGGGCCGGGTAGCCGGCGGCGAAGAACGTCGCGACGACCGCGAGCACCAGGGCCGGCACGATCACGTTCCAGGGCAGGGCGAACGTGCCGATGACGTGGTGCGCGCTCTGCTCGTTGTGCGGCCGGTAGGCAATCCACAGCACCAGGCCGAGCGCGAAGCCCAACGACCGCGCCGACCAGGCCCACGATGACGCCGTTGGCCTCCAGGACGAGCCGGACGTTGCGGTCGGTCGCCCCCATCGACTCGAGCATCCCGAGGGAGCGCATGCGCCGCTGCGCCAGCACGGTGAACCCGCCGATCGACACCAGGGCGATCAGGAGCATGCCCACGGTCGCCAACGCCAGCACGATGGTCGACGGGTTGATGACGTTGTTGGTGTTCGATCCCGGCCGTGGTGACGTAGGAGGGGAGATCCTTGGCCGCCGACGGGGGCGCGTCGAAGAGGACGCTCACCTGCGTCGGGTGCGTCACCTGGCCCGGCGGCGACGAGCGCGAACTCGTCGAGCAGGCTCTGGGGGTTCTGCACCATGCCGACGACGGTCTTGCCGCCCTGGGGCCAGGTGTCGCCGACGCTCAGGTTGAGCTCGGACGCCAGCCCGGGGGTGAGCGCGATCTGGTCGGGCCCGGTCGGATAGTGCCCGGAGAGCAGCTGCAGCATCGGGCCGCCGTAGGGGCCGTGCGGATCCTGGGACCGCAGCTGGTAGGTCTGCGTCGAGCCGGGGACGCTGAAGGTCTCGTCGGCGATGACCTGCACCGGGCCGTAGCGGTGCGCCAGCAGGGCGGTCTGCGCCGCCACGTAGGCCGGGGTGTCCTTCGCGGACTTGTTCGTGGGCGTCAGGTTGAAGGTGGCGAGGTCGTGGGCCGTGCCGAACCCGGCGTTGGCCGGCGGCGGCGTGTTGACCGCCACCGCGGCGCCGACGACGACGGCCGCCACCGCCACGACGATCAGCAGCAGGATGAGCAGCTGCTGGCGCCACTCGCGCCGGAAGAGGCGCCAGGCCCAGCGGAGCATGGCCCGGCGGGCCGGGACGCCGCCGCTGCTCGGGGCGGTGGCCGACCCGGTGGCCGGCCGCTCGAGGACGCCGACGCTCATTGGTTCGGGACGTCGGCGAGGAACGCGTCGGGCCCCTCGAGCCGGCATCGTCTGGTCGACGACGCGCCCGTCGCGCAGGAAGACCACCCGGTCGGCCCACGAGGCGAGCTGCGCGTCGTGGGTCACCACGACGGCGGCCAGGCCGCGGTGGCAGGCCGCGAGGATCAGCCGCATCACGCTCTCGGCGTTGGTCGAGTCGAGCGCGCCGGAGGGCTCGTCGGCCAGCAGGAGCTGGCGTCCCCCGACGACGGCCCGGGCGATGGCGACCCGTTGGCGCTCGCCTCCCGAGAGCTGGTCGGGGTAGTGCGCGGCCCGGTCCGCCAGCCCGAAGTCCTCGAGCGTCTCGAGCGCCGCCGCTTGGGCCTTGCGCGCCGCCACGCCGTCCAGCTCCAGGGGCAGGGACACGTTCTCCACCGCGCTGAGCCCGGCCAGCAGGTTGTAGTCCTGGAAGACGTAGCCGATGGACTGCCGGCGCAGCTGCGCCTTGCCGTTGCGCGACAGCGAGGACGAGCGGGCGGCCGCCGATGTAGACCTCACCGCTGCTGGGGTCCTCCAGGCTGCCGGCGATGGTCAACAGCGTGCTCTTGCCCGAGCCGCTGGCGCCCATGACGGCCACGAGCGACCCGGCCTCGACGGACAGGTCGATGCGTTGGAGGGCGTGGACCTCGGCGGCCCCTTCTCCGTAGACCTTGGAGATGTCGCGTAGTTCGAGGTAGCTCATTCGGGTGCTCCTACCCTGCGCCGGGCCTTGGGGAGGGGGAACGACTGCGGGTGCCGGCACAGCTTCGCCCGCCGCCGCTCTCTTCAGACGGCCGTCGGCCGTGTCCAGCCACCGGATCAGCGAGTCGAGCCGGAACAGCTCGGCGTCGACCACCAGCGCGAAGTTGAGGTCGAGGCGCGACTCGTCCTCCTTGAGGCGCGTCCACTGCTGCATCAGCTCGACCAGGTAGCGCCGGTGCACCTGCACCACCTCGTGCACGTCGACGCCGGGCAGCCCGAGGGCGACCAGCACCTTGATCACCAGCTCGTCGCGCGGCGGCGACGAGAAGTCGGGCGGCGTGCGCAGCCACTGGGCCAGCTCGTCCGCCCCCTCCTGCGGTGATGTGGAAGCCCTTCTGCGGACCCTCCTCAGCGCTGCTGTCGTCGGACTCGACCAGGCCGTCACGCTCGAGACGCTGCAGGGTCGTATAGACCTGCCCGACGTTGAGCGGCCAGACCTCGCCGGTCCGGGCCTCGAATTCCTGCCGCAGTTGGAGCCCGTACTTCGGCCCTTCGCTCAGGAGGGCCAACAGGGCGTGGCGGACGCTCACGAGATCACTCTTTCGAAGTAGCATACTGAGTATCCTACGCCGGATCGCCCTCCCGGGCAAGGGGGTTGACCTCCGTCTTTGTCCCTGAGGCCGCCCCGGCGCGCCGGGTGCCGGCCCTACTTCGACGGCAGTGCGGAGCCGGTCTCGAGCAAGGTCTTCAGGCTGGCGATGACGGCCGGCCACCCGCCGCGGACGCCCTCGAGCACGGCGCTGCCCGGCGCGAAGCCGTCGTGCACGACGGTGAGCTTCACCACGCCCTCCCCCGCCTCCTCGATGTCGAAGGCCACCTTCGAGCGCGGCTCGGCCCGCCAGGCGGCGGCCGTGGCCTCGTCGAAGCCGTGGGCGGCGGCCCACTCCGGCGTGAAGGTGTGCCAGGTGTAGGCGAGGCGCCGCGGCGGATCGGACTCGAGGATCACCTGCTCGGGATCGCTGACGACGAGCCCCACCTGGTCGTAGGCCACGTCGTAGGAGGAGCCCTTCTGCCAGTCCGTGCGGTACGCCGACCCCGCCCGACGCCGGGTGCCGCCAGTACCGCTCCGTGAAGGCCGGGTCGGTCAGCCCCTGCCAGACGCGCTCGGGCGTGGCGTGGATGTAGGTCGTGTAGACGAAGGTCGTCTCGCTGCTCGTGTGGTCCATGGGGGTGGCCTCCAGTGCCGTCTTGAGATCGGCGAGGGCCTCGGCCCGCGCCCGGTCGTAGTGGTGGATCCAGCGGTCGGCGATGTCGTTGATGGGGGCGGCGTTCAGGTAGTGCAGCTTCTCCCTCCCCCGGCGCAGGGTGGCCACGAGACCGGCCTCCTCCAGCACGTCGAGGTGCTTGGAGACCGACTGCCGGGTCATGCCCATGCCCGCGCACAGCTCGGTGAGGGTGAGCCCGTTGCGCTCGTTGAGCCTGTCCAGCAGCCGGCGCCGGGCCGGGTCGCCCAGAGCCCGGAAGACCGCATCCATGTCTCGCATCGCAGGTCCGCTTCGTTTGTCATGCAACCATCTGGCTGCATGACAATCACTTAAGCAGCCAGACGGTTGCATGTCAAGGGCGGGGCCGGAGCCGCCGCCCGGGACCGGGCCGGGCCGGAGCGGCGGGGCGGCCTTCCCTAGGAAGCGGGAGCCCAGGCCCGGACCCAGTCGATCTGGGTCGTGGCGGGCAGCTCCGTCGCGCCCGGCGTGAAGGGGTTGGTGCCCACGCCGAGCGCCTGGGTCAGGGCGATGAAGAAGGGCTGGTCGAACGGCTCGCTGCCCGTGCTCGGCCTGTCGACCAGGCAGGGTTGGCCGTTGTACATGACGGTGATCGAAGTCGGCGTCCAGTCCACGCCGTAGGTGTTGAACGCGTCCTGGTTGATGAGGCAGTCGTACGACGTGGCGTTGGGATCGGTCGAGGACTCCGCGTAGTGGATGTAGGGCACATCGAGGCCCGGGATACTCGCTGTAGAACTCGGCGAAGTCGATCTCGCCCGAGGCCGGCCAGGCGCCGTAGGTGAGCGTCTGCGGATACAGCCACATCGTCTCCTGCAGACCTTCGACCACCGACGGCGGAAGCTTGGCATTGACCTCGAACGCGCCGTAGGTCTGATCGAAGAGTCCGTCGGTCGAGACCATGCCGGCCTCGTAGTTCGTGGTGAAGGTGTTGCTGCCGTCCGGGCACGTGAACGGCGCCACCTGGAGCGCCGTGAGATTCAAGGTAGCCGCCCGAGACCGAGATGGTCTCGGGGTTGTCCACGTAGCAGGCCGTGGCCCCGTTGACGTAGCCGCTGCTCGCCGTCACCTGGGGTACCCAGTTGTTCGTGTTCAGCGAGGTGCCGTTGAACTCGTCGTCGAAGGTGCAGGTCCAATTGCCCGGCAGGCCGAGCGGTGTCGTGCCCTGGCACGACGGGCCCGCGCCGTTACCCGATGAGGTGGTCGTGGTGGTGGGCTGCGTGGAGTTCGTGGGCGAGGTGGGCTGCGTGGCCGCGGCGTCGGCGGGCTGCCTGGACCGGGAGCCGCCGGGTTGGGCCGCGACGTGCGCGGTGCCGGCAGGAGCCTCCGCAGCGAACGTCTCCACCGTGGAGCCCCTGCCGGTCGGCCGCGTCGTGGGTGTGCTCCAGGCCGGCAGCGTGGTCGTCGTGACGCTCGGCAGTGTGGCCGCGCCGGCCCCGTCGTGTTGCCCGGCGGCCTGTTGCCCGGAAGCGCCGTGCGCAGTCGCCGTGACGCGTGGGGCGCGGCGGGCGTCCCCGCATCGGACGCCGCCACCATCATGAGCGTGATCACTGCCGCCGTGATCGCGCTGAACATGCCAGCGCGCCGAACGGATCGGCGCGCTCCCACCGGCCTGCGCATGCAAATCCCCTCTGTCCCCGCCGAGATGCTGGTGTCTTGCGACACGGATTGTGCCCGAGGGAACAGAGAAGATTGCACTACGCGAGGACAATTGGCACAACGGTTGCCCACCGCCACCATGCTGCAACCGTGCGACGGGCTGCACGCCCGTTGCGTCGGCTCGCACGCGAATCGTCGCCGCTGGCGCGTTGCCTGGGAGCGCACCGCTTCCGTGGCGCGAGATGCGTTACAGCGCGGCGAGGACTTCCTCGGCCGAGCTGACCTGCAGCCCGGGACCGGGCTCCACGGCGAGCAAGCTGACCACCCCGTCATCGATGATGGCGGCGAAGCGCTGCACGCGCGATCCGAGACCGAAGCCGCTGCCGTCCATGGTGAGCCCCATCGCCTCGGCCAGCTCGCCGTTGCCGTCGGCCAGCATCACCACTGTGTCGCCGACGTTCTGGTCCCTCCCCCACGCATCCATGACGAAGGGGTCGTTGACCGAGACGCAGACCACCTTGTCGGCACCCTTGGCCCGGAGCTCCTCCGCTCGCAGGACGAACCCGGGCAGGTGGTGGTCCGAGCAGGTCGGAGTGAACGCTCCCGGGACCCCGAAGAGCACGACCTTGCCCTTGCCCAGGACCTCGGTCGACGTGGTCGCCTCGGGTCCCTTGTCGCCGAATGTGAAGACCTTCACTTCGGGCACCCGGTCACCGACTGCGATCGTCATTGCTGCCTCCCTCTCGAGACCCAGGGTTGGTAGGACCAGGTTGCCATACGCCGCCGGCGACCCCCCAATCGTCCGCCCCCCTCCGAACGGTCACGAAGTTGTAACCTGCGCCGCGACAGAGCAGTACACGGTGGGGATCGAGACCCTGGGGGGTTCACGATGACGCAGTCATTTGATCGCCGGTCGTTCATCGCCGGCGGGCTCGCACTGGGCGCCGGGGCCGCCATGGCCGGCGCCATGGGGGGCGAAGCCGGCGCGGCGCAGACCAACGGGCCCGGGCGGAACGGGGTCTCCACGAAGAAGCCGGTCAAGGGAGGGTCGCTCACCTTCGGCATCGACACCGAGGAGAGCGGGTTCAATCCCTCCACCGCCCGCTGGGACGAGGGTGGGTTCCTCTACGGCCGCACCGTCTTCGACCCCATCGCCATCGTCAACGCCTCCGGGGGCGTGGAGCCGTACCTGGCCGAGTCGATCACGTCGAACGCGGACTTCACGACCTTCACCATCACCCTGCGCCCGAACATCCTGTTCCACGACGGCACGCCGCTCAACGCCGACGCGCTGCACCAGAACATCGAGGCCACGGCGTCCGGCGTTCTGACCGGGCCCGCCTTCGCCGACTTCAGCAGCGCCACGGTGACGGGGCCGCTGTCGGTCACCATCGACATGAAGGAGCCGTGGGCCCCCTTCCCCTACTACCTGGCGCAGTCCCAGACGGGCTACATCGCCGCGCCGTCGATGCTCAACGCCCCCGACGGCGGCACCTCGAACCCGATCGGCACCGGTCCCTTCGTCTTCCAGGACTGGGTCCCCAACAGCCACATGACGGCCACCAAGAACCCGCACTACTGGCGCAAGGGCTACCCGTACCTCGACTCCATCACCTACAAGCCGATCATCAACGACTCGTCGCGCGCCGACGCGCTCGAGACCGGCGAGATCGACATCATGCACTCCGGCTCCCCCAACAACCTCCTGCAGTTCCGGGGCAACGACAAGTACTCGTACTACGACAACAGCGGGCAGATCCTGGGACAGCCCACGGTCCAGTGCATCATGTTGAACACCTCCAAGGCACCGTTCAACAACAAGACGCTGCGCCAGGCGATGGCCATGTGCGTCAACCAGGCCCAGTTCTCCAAGGTCATCGACAAGGGCGTGGACGCGCCGATGAACGGCCTCTTCCTGCCGGGGAGCGAGTTCTACAGCAAGACCGCCTACCCGAAGTACAACCCGACGCAAGCCGCCAAGCTGGTCAAGCAGGTGCAGCAACAGACGGGCAGCGCGCCCACCTTCACGCTCAATTCGACGAGCGACCCCGAGACCCTGGCGGCCGCCCAGTTCCTGCAGCAGGCCTGGCAGACGGCTGGCATGAAGGTCAGCATCGTCATCCTGGCCCAGGCGGCGATCATCAACGACGCACTGGCCGGCACCTACGAGGCGACCTTGTGGCGCCAGTTCGGTGCCGTCGACCCCGACCTGAACTACGTGTGGTGGAGCACGACGACCGTCGGCCCGCCGCTGCCGTTGAACATGGCCCGCAACAACGACCCCCGGATTCAGACGGCGTTGATCGCAGGGAGGGAGACGAACGACAAGCCGGACCGGATCAAGGCCTACAAACAGATCAACGAGTACCTGGCCCAGGACCTCCCCTACATCTGGCTCGCTCGTGACACCTGGTGCCTCGCGGCCAACCCGAAGGTGCAGAATTTCGCCAACCCGACCACGGTCCAGGGTTCGAAGGCCGTCGCGTACGACGAAGGCGTGCTCTGGCCGACCCAGATCTGGATCTCCTGACCCCTCAGCGCATCTCCACGTCGTCGAGGTACTCCTCGCGCCAGTGCGTGAAGCGCTCTTCGGGCAGGCGCAGGCAATAGGTCGGACGCAGGGCTTCGACGAAGCCGCGTTCGTGGCTGACCGCCACGATGGTTCCCGGCCAGGCGCCGAGCATGGTGCCGACGGCGGCGATGGACGACGGGTCGAGGTTGTTGGTGGGCTCGTCGAGCAACAGGAGGTTCGCCTCGCCCGCTGACAACATGGCCAGCCCGAGCTTGGCCCGCTCACCACCCGAGAGGGTCCCGGGCAATTGGTCCGCCGCCTTGGAGGGCAGGCCGAAGGAGCCCAGCAGGGCGCGCCGGTCCCGCTCGGCCTTGAGCACGGCGTCGCTCACGTTGTCGAGCGCGCTGCGGTCGGGATCGATCTGTTCGTGCTCTTGCGCGAAGTAGCCCAGCTCGACGTTGGCCCCGAACTCCACGACGCCGTTGGAGGGCTCCTGGGCGCCGGCCAGGCAGCGCAGCAACGACGACTTCCCTGCGCCGTTGCGGCCGATGATGACGATGTGGTCGCCGCGCCCGGCGTGGAAGGTCACCCCCGAGAGCACCTCGTTGCTCCCGTAGCGGATGCCGAGCTTGGCGACGTCGAGGGGGATGGAGCCAGACCGGGGCGGCGTCGGGAGCGAGAACTTGCTGGCCCGGTCCCGCTTCTCGACCTGTGTCCGGCTGCCCTCCATTCGGTCGACCCGGCGGTCCAACTGCTTGGCCTTGCGGGCCCGCTTCTCCGTGCTCCCCCGCATGGAGTCGGCCAGCAACGAGAGCCGCTTGATCTCGCGCGCTTCGAGCTCGGAGGCCCGCTCGCGCTGCGACTGGTCGGCCTCCTTGGCGGCCTCGAACTTGGAGTAGTTGCCCTTCCACTCGGTCATGTGCTGGTTCGCGATGTTGAGGACCTTGGTGATGGACTGGTCGAGCAACTTGAGGTCGTGGCTCACGACGAGGAGCGCGCCGTTGAAGCGGGCCAGCTCATCGAGCAACCAGCGCTTGGCGGAACGGTCGAGGTGGTTCGTCGGCTCGTCGAGGATCATCAGGTCGGGCTCCTGGAAGAGCACGCGCATGAGGTCGACACGGCGCCGCTGTCCGCCCGACAGCGAATCGATGTCCTCGAGGAGGAGCTCCTGGCGCAGGCCGAGGCCGTCGGCCAGGCGGGCCATGACCGATTCGGCCTCGTAGCCGCCGTTCGACTGGAACTGCTCCTGCAGGTCCGTGAACAGCTCGATGTTCTCCTCGTTGGGATCGTCGGCCATGGCGCTGCGGGCGGCGCCGAGCGCGTCGTCGAGCACGTCGAGGCCGCGGGCCGACAAAATGTGGGAGAAGCCGGTCGGTTCGAGCCCGAGGCCACCGGGCACCGGGGCCTGCGGGAGGTACCCGAACGAGCCGAGGAGGCGCACGTTGCCCCGGTGGCGCAACTGCGGCGAGGTCTCCCCCACCAGCACGGAGATGAAGGACGATTTTCCGGTCCCGTTCCGCCCCACCAGGCCGACCTTCTCGCCGGCACCGACCACGAACGAGGCGTCCGAAAGAAGGGTCCGGTCGCCGATTTCGATGGTGAGGGCTGATCCGACGATCACAACACATTGTACGAGGTAGAACACCGGGTCGATACACTCCGCGGATGCCCGCTCTTGACCGCAAATGGTGGACCCTGATCGCCGTCTGCACGGCGACCTTCATGCTCCTTCTCGACATCACGGTCGTGAATGTGGCACTGCCCGACATTCAGCAGTCGCTGCACGCGAGCTTCTCGGACCTGCAGTGGGTCGTCGACGCGTATTCACTGACGCTGGCCGCCTTCCTCCTGACGGCCGGGGTGGCGGGCGACATCTACGGCCGGCGGAAGATCTTCGCCGTCGGATTGGTCGTCTTCTCACTCGCGTCGTTGGTCTGCGGCCTCTCGACGACACCGCTGATGCTCAACCTGGCCCGCGCCGTGCAGGGCGTCGGGGGCGCCATCATGTTCGCCACCTCGCTCGCGCTGATCGCCGCCGCGTTCACCGGGCGCGACCGCGGGACGGCCTTCGGCATCTACGGCGCGGTCATCGGCGGCGCCGTCGCCATCGGGCCGCTGATCGGCGGTGCTATCACGAGCGGCATCGGCTGGCGCTGGATCTTCTTCGTGAACGTGCCCATCGGGGCCATCGCCATCTTCATCACCATCACCCAGATCGCCAAGTCGGAAGACCTGCGGGTGCGTCGCATCGACTGGGTGGGCTTCGTCACCTTCTCGGCGAGCCTCTTCCTGCTCGTGTTCGCGCTCGTGCGGGGCAACGATTTCGGCTGGGGAAGCGGCAAGACGATCGGCTTGCTCGTCGGCGCGGCCGTGCTCATGGTGGCCTTCTTCGTCAACGAGCGGTTTACGGGTGACCCGATGTTGGACCTCGGCCTCTTCAAGATCCCGGCGTTCGTCGGGCTCTCGACGACGGCCTTCTGCCTGGCCGCGTCCATCTTCGCCATGTTCCTCTACCTGACCCTCTACATTCAGGACAACCTGGGCTACGGCCCTCTGGCCGCCGGTATCCGCTTCCTGCCGATGACGCTCCTCATCTTCTTCACCTCCTTCTTCGCGGGCCGCCTCACCGTGCGCATGCAGTCGCGCTACCTCCTGGGCGTTGGCATGCTGGTGGTGAGCGGAGGGCTCCTCTTGATGGCGACGACGCATCCGGACTCGACCTGGACCGTCCTGCTGCCCGGCTTCCTCGTCAGCGGCTTCGGGGTCGGCATCGTCAACCCCGTCCTGGCCTCGGGCGCCGTCTCGGTCGTCGAACCGCAGCGCAGTGGTATGGCCTCCGGCGCCAACAACACCTTCCGCCAGGTCGGCATCGCCACCGGCATCGCCGTGCTCGGCGCGGTCTTCCAGAGCCAGATAGTGGCGCACACCACCGCGGCGTTGGGCAGGAGCGCGTACGGCGCCCAGATCATCCACCGCGGCGGTGCGCAACTCCAGGCCGCCATGGCGGGCGGGGGTGTACGCCAGGCGGCGGCCTCGTTCCCGGCCGGCGCCCGCAACGCGCTGCTGGACGCCTACCACTCGGGCTTCTCCATCACCTTGAACCATCTGATGGTGATCGGAGCAGTGGTTGCGTTCGTCGGCGCAGTGAGCGCATTCGCCCTCGTCCGCCAGCGCGACTTCATCGTTCCGACAGGGGCGCCGAGCGGGCCTCCGGCGCAGGGCGCGCAGGGCACCCCCGGCACGCCGGACGATGCCGTCCCGGCCGTGCATGCGTGAGCCGTTCACCCTCGAGGGGACATTCGTCCGGCTGGAGCCGCTGACCGAGGCCCACATTCCCGCACTGGTGGACGCGGCCGCACTGGACCGCAGCACCTACCAGTGGACCTACACGCCCGACGGGGTGGACCAGATGACCGACTACGTGCGCGACGCGCTCGCCAAGGTGGCGTCGCAGGCACACGTCGCCTTCGCCACGGTCCGGCCGGGGGCCGGTCCCGGCGGATCCGACCTGGTCGTCGGCGCCACCCGCTTCTGCGAACTGGCCTTCTGGCAGTGGCCGCCCGGGGCCAGTCACCAGCGCCACGGGGTGCCCGACGTGGTTGACATCGGCTACACCTGGCTCGCCGGACCGGCCCAACGGACCCACGTCAACACCGAGGCCAAGCTGCTCATGATGACCCACGCCTTCGAAATCTGGGAGGTCCACCGGGTGGCGCTCCAGACCGACGTGCGCAATAAGCGGTCGTGGGCCGCCATTGAGCGCATCGGGGGCCGGCTCGACGGCATTTTGCGGGCGGACCGGCCCGGGTCCGACGACACCGTGCGGACCTCCGCCCGCTTCTCCATCGTGGCCGACGAGTGGCCGGACGTGAAGGCCCGGCTCGCGGCGCGCCTGACCGCCTCCGCCAGCGCCTCCTCCACTCCGTAGTCGCGGTTCGGAGCGAGCGGACCGGGCGTCAGGCGGACGTCGTGGTTACGGCGTTGCGTCGAAATGGCGCTCGAGCTCGTTGGCATAGCGGAGGCCAAGTGACCCGCCATGCTCGGCCAGCCAGGCCGAGAGGGCCGTGGAACCCGTGGCGGGACCATCGGTGTCGGCCAGGCCGGCCGCCATGGCCCAGTACTCGTCGGGGGTGAGCAATACGTCGCGCAGGGCGAGGCCGAGCACCCGGGCGGCGGCTGGCACCATGGCACCCGGCACGTGCACGAGGCGGGCCCGGCTGCCAACCGCGCTCCTGATGGCCGTGACGAGCTCGGTGAAGGTCGGGCGCTCCGGCCCGACAGCATCGGTGACACTGTCGTGCGTCTCGGCCGCCTTGGCCAGACAGAGGTGCGCCAGATCGTCAATGTGGATGCCCCGGATCCGGTAGTCACCGTGACCGCCAATGGCAAAGACGGGGAGCCGGCGCAGGAGCCAGGCGATGTTGTTGAGGAGCACACCGTCACCACCGAAGAGGATCGCCGGCCGCACGATCGCGTACGAGAGGTCGCTCTCGGCCAGGGCCCGCTCCACCAACGCCTTGCCACGGAAATAGGGCGAGCGCGAGGTGCTGCTCGGGTGCGTGATGCTCACGTGCACGATCCGCTGCACCCCGGCACGCTTGGCTGCGTGGAAGAGCGCCCTCGAGTTGGCGATTGCCAGCTCGTGATCGACGGTGCGACGGCTGAAGCGCACCCAGTAGGTGTTGTAGAGCGTCGTCGCTCCGGCGAGCGAGGCCAGCAGGCCCAGAGGATCGTCGAAGTCGAGCGGGTGGACGTCGATCGCCGTTCCTGCGGGCGCTCGGCCGGGGTGCCCGGTGATGGTCCGCACCTGGCGGCCCTCGTGCAACAGCGCGCGGGCGAGGGCCCCGCCCGAATAGCTGAAGGCACCGGTGACCACGTCGAGTCCCGTGTCGCCTGTGGCGCGCGTTGCCGACTCCGACGGAGCGATCCCCGTCATGACCGCTCCGATGCCGCGGGCGGGGCGAGCGTCTCGAGGAGACCGGCGAGGTTCTTGGCGTGGGCGAAGAGGCCGAGGGCCCTGGTTGGATCACCGTCGAGGTGGGTGAGCATCTCGAGGCCCAGATACAGGGCGACGATGGCGTACGCCACGTCTCCGGCCGGCAGAACGGAGTCCAACGGAGGCCCGAGCACGGTCGTCACTGTCTGCTCGGCGAAGGCGAACCACGGGCCGAGGCGGACCGACACCTCCGCGCCGAGTCCCGGCGTGGACGAGGCCCCGGCGATCATCTCGACGAGCACGGCCACGTACCCGGCATCGAGATCCTCCCGGAAGATGTCCGTCGCCACGTCGACGAGCTCGGTGGGCGATCCGGCCTGCCCGACCGCGGCTCCGTAGTGCTCCATGCGCCGTGCGCTCACCGAATCGAGCGCGGCCAGCAGCAGATTGGCCACCGAATCGAAGTGGTAGAAGATCAGGCCCTGGTTCACCCCGGCGCGCTCGGCGATCGCCCGGGCGCTCGCACCCGCGAACCCTTCGGCCTGCAGCGTCTCGATCGCCGCCTCGACGAGCTTGCCCCTGGTGCCGGCCGAGCGGGACGAGTCCCGGCCCCCCACGCTGCTCGACGCTCCCGATTTGGCCATTTCCGGACCTCACTTTGAGTGGATGCTCAAAGCATACACACAAGGAGCCGTGTCAGCCGGGCACTGCCACGGTTGCCTACAGACCCCGCTGCCTCGGTCGAGCGCGTCAGGCGCGGCTGAGCGAAGCCGAGATTTTGCGCAGGTGCAGCGCGTGGACGGCGGCCTCCGCCTCGTCCTTGGGTCGCACCGCCGCCACCGCCTTGCCGGTTCGGTGGATCTGCCAGGCCAGCTTGTCGGCCCGCTCGACCGTGTGACCGAAGATCTCGACGAAGGCCTGAATCACGGTCTGGAAGGTCGTGACGTCGTCGTTCCAGACGATGACCGCCCAGAGGTCCTCGAACGCGAAGAACGCGTCGACGTCTTCGTCGACGATCGTGCTGGGTTCGAGTGTCCGAGGCATGGCTCTCCGGGAAGGATTTCGGGCGCGCGCGCGAACAGGATTCGGGCCCGTGGAATCGTAGTCCTCCGCGGTAGCGTGCGGCGATGAGAGCCACCGTCCTCGAAGGTCCGCGCCAGGTCAAGGTCGAGAACGTCCCCGATCCCGTCCTCCCCGGGCCCGAAGGCGTCATCGTCACGGTCGAGCGCACCGCCATCTGCGGGTCCGATCTGCACCTCTATCACGACGCCCCGACGGGCAGCGGCATACAACTCGGCCACGAGGCCATCGGGACGGTGGCCGAAGTCGGGCCGCACGTACGCGGCCTGCGGCGGGGGGACCGCGTCCTGGTCTCGGGCGTCATCGGGTGCGGCCTCTGCACCGCATGCCGGGCCGGCCAGCCCAACGTCTGCCTGGCCGACAAGAACGCAGCCTTCGGGACGCTGCCCGACCTGCCGGGAGGCCAGGCCGAGGCCATGGCCGTGCCCTTCGCCGATCTGTTCGCGCTCCCCATTCCCGAGGGCATCCCCGACGAGGAGGCGGTCCTGCTCACCGACATCCTCCCCACCGGCTACCTGGGCGCGCAGCGTGCATCCATCCGGCCCGGCTCCACCGTCGTCGTCGTCGGGCTCGGCCCGGTCGGGATCATGGCGCTGCACTGCGCGTCGCTCTTCGGGCCGGCTCGCATTCTCGCCGTGGACGTCGTGCCGGAGCGTCTGGCCCGGGCCGAGCGCCTCGGGGCAGAGCCGATCGATGCGCGCATCGCGCCGGGCGCGGCACAGGTGCTCGAGGCCACCGCCGGGCGGGGGGCCGAGAGCGTGATCGAGGCGGTCGGGTCCGACGCCACCATCGTCGATGCCGTGTCCTCGGCCGCTCCGGGGGGCACCGTCTCGGTGGTCGGGGTGAACCTCAGCATGGACCTCCCCTTCCCGATGGCCATCGTCCTCTTGAAGAGCCTCACCGTGCGTGCGGTGTTCGCCCCTATTCCGGGGACCTGGCCCGCCCTGGTCCCGCTCCTGCAATCGGGGCGACTCTCCGGCCTCGGCGAGACCTTCACCCACCGGATGGACCTCAGCCAGGCGCCCGAGGCCTACGAGTTGTTCGACTCCCGGGCGGACGGCGTCTTGAAGGTCTTGTTGACGCCGAACCCCTGAGCCCCCTCCGGCTGTTCCGGAGTGCGGTTGAGCACGAGCGGGAACTTGGCCATGCCGAGCCGGGGGCGGACGAGGAACCACGGGGCCGGTGGAGGCACGATGATCTCGGTCAAGGCGTCGACGATCGGCTCGTAGTTGACGCGCCAACCCTTGAAGTTGCGCCACGCCTCGTCCGACGACCGCTCGGCTGGGAAGTTCACCGACTCCAGCCGACGGAACCCTTCGTCGAACTCCTGACGCGACAGGCGGACGGGCGCGGTCGGGAGCGGATCGTCGTCGTAGGGGATGCGCAGCGCCCGGGCCATGGAACGCAGGCAGTTGATCCCCATGGAGAGGCAGAGCCGGGCCTGGCGTGGCGTCTGCGAAGGGCTGACTGCGTGATACAGCGCAGCCGAATCCATCATGGCCACCAAGCCGACGAGCCAGCTGCGGGTCGACACCGGTGAGCGGAACCAGATCAGACCCGGATAGTTGGCGTGGCTCTCCGAGACGGCAGCGGCCCATCGTTCCCAGTCGGAATACAACGGTGGCAGCTCGTCCATGGTGTCGAGCCAGTGGGACCGGGCGAGGATCTCGGGGCCCCAGGCCGGATTCCCGGACCGCGCCTCGAGCAGCGTCACCTCCGTCTCGCGGGTGGAGAACTGGTTGTAGAGCGTGGGCAGGTAGGCGATCTCGAGGGCGACCACCAACAGGCCGATTCCCGCGGCGATGACTTCGACGACGCGCGGCCCGGCGTGGCCCGACGAGACGATGCCGAGCGTGAACACGGAGGAGCCCGCGATGGCGAGTGCCGTGGCGAAATCGGTTCCCGCGGCATACCACTCGATCAGCCCCACGCCCAGGACGATGAAGCACAGCCAGAGCACGAACAGGAGGACCATGGCCGAGGGACCGACGAAAGAGAGGACGCGGTCACGCGTCTCGTAATCCGGGAGCTTGGGCGCAACGGCGCGGGCCGAGCCGCCAAGGCCCCGGGCCAGCATCCGCATGGCGGGCGAGGACGTCACCCGCGGCACGACCAGCGCCGTGAACACGCTCCACGCGGCGCCGAGGACGATGGCGATGCCCGCGATGAGCGCGAGCACGCGAGCGACCGACTCCACCGCGTCATCCTGCCAGATGCCCCGACGGACCGGACCGGGGCGCCCCCTCAGGTGGAGCCGCCGAAAGTGCTGCTGTGCAGCCCGGCGCGCCTACGTGTGCCGGAACACCGCCTGCCCACCGCCGCTCGCGACGAGCCGGCGTTGGCGCGACCAGACCCTCCCGGTCCACGACAGCAGGCCCCCGTGGGCGACGGGCGAATGGGCGTCGAGGAGCAGCCAGTCCGATGAGCTGCCGGGGTACTGGAACGACGCATACAGGTCCAGGCTCGGCGCGATGAAGGGAGGCTCGAGATACATGTGCGGCCGCGAGCCCGCCGGCCAGCTCCCCACGTCGAGCACGATGACCGAGCGCGCCGCGTCGACCCAGGGGTCGGCGAAGCTCGCCGTGGGCCGGGCCTGCACCCAGGCCCGCCAGGTCGGCGGCTGCGGACCGGGCGGCGGCCACTCTTCGGACCACTGCAGCGGGCGCTGGTCGAAGTTCTCCCAGAAGGCCATGACGGGCCGGTCCTCGTCGGGTCGCAGCTCGGCCCACGTCGGCAACCCCTCGGGATCGGGCACCTCGGGCGGGTCGACGTCCTCGTGCTCCAGTCCTTCCACGTCGCCGACGGACCAGACCATCGCCTCGAGCACCGGCCGGCCCTCCTGGCTCATGGTGACGCGCTGCGCCAGCACGGTGCGGCCGGCCTTCAACGGGGTGACCGTCAGTTCGACGGGCGCGAACGATGCCACGGACAGGTAGTGGCAGAAGAAGCTGGCGGGGCGGGCGAGGTGCCCCTCCGCTCCGGCGGCCCGCAGCGCCAGCGCGGCCACGTAGCCCCCGCACGGACCCCAGATCTCCCAATCTGGGTGGACCATGGCGGTGAAGCGCCCCTCCCCGGTCCGCTCGACCGCCGTCTGCTGCTGCAAGTCACCCACGGCTCTCCTCCCAGCGGGCCCGCGTCAGCTCCGTGACGACGACCTCGTTGCCGCGGGGCCCCGTCGTCGTCCGCCAGTGCGTGAAACCGAGATGCTCCATGACGCGGCCGGAGGAGACGTTCTCCGGCTCGTAGATGCTGACGATGCGGTCGAGGCCGCCGACGGTGAACCCGAACTCGAGGGCCGCGGCTCCCGCCTCGGTCGCCAGACCCCGCCCGCGCCACGGACCCGAGAGGCGCCACCCCACCTCGACGGCCGGAAGGATCTCGGGCAGGAAGTGCGGCACGGCCAGACCGGCCCACCCGATCATGGTCCCGCTCTCCCGGTCGATCACCGCCTCGAGGCCGAAGCGGTCACTCTCGTAGCGCGCCAGCACCCGCTCGAGGAACCCCGTCGTCTCGTCCTTCGACATGGCCGAGCGGAGGGGGTACCACCAGAACGACTCCTCGGCATGAAGGGCCACCAGCTCGTCGAGATCGCCGAAGACGAAGGGACGCAGCACCATCCGGGGCGTCGTCAGCGTCGGGATGCCGGGAGGGCCGGCGGGCATCGCCATTCAGCCGAGAGGGAGCCCGGGGGCGTCGGCCAGCGACGCATCACGGCCCGGCCGGGCGGTCGGCGCGTAGAGCTGGTCGGGGCGGAAGGATCGCACGGCGCGATCACCGGCGCGGCCGCCCACGACTTCGACCCACACCTCGCCCGTCTCCCCATTGGTGACGTGGGCGACGAACGCCCAGGAGGCGCCGCGCAGCCGTGTGCCGTCGACCTGCACCGGGTCGCCCGGCCGGAGCCCGGCCCAGCGCGTGCTGCGGCGCAGGTCAGCCACGTCTGCAGTCGCGGGGCCCCGAGGACATCACAACCTTTCTACCTTCTCGGGAGGATGAGCCGGCGCGTCGCTACCCCGTCGTATCCTGACGGCATGGCGCTCGACCCCCCACGCACGTTGAGCCCGTCGAAGGTCGTGGCCTTCACCAACTGCCCGCTGGCCTTCCGCTACTCGCAGATCGAGCGTCTCCCCGAGCCGCCCTCCCCCACGCGGTCAAGGGGACCCTGGTGCATGCCGCGTTGGAGGGCCTGTTCTGGCACCACTCCCCCGGCGCCCGGACGCCCGCGGCAGCCCAGGCCGAGCTCGACCGCTGCTGGGCCGAGCTGCAGCACGACGGGGAGTACGCGGAGCTCGCGCTCGACAGCGCGGCCGCCGCCGACTTCCTGGTCGACGCCCGGACCCTGGTCGACAATTACTTCCGGTTGGAGGATCCGAACGAGGCCCGGGCGGTCGGCATTGAGCTCGGGGTCGAGACGGTCGTGGACGGCATGCGCCTGCGCGGCATCATCGACCGGCTGGACGTCACTGACGACGGCGGCCTGATCGTCGTCGACTACAAGACCGGGCGAGCCCCTTCGGAGCGCTTCGAGCGCGGCAGCATGGGCGGCGTGCAGACCTACGCGCTGCTGTGCGAGAGCCTGCTCGGTCGCGCCCCGACCGAGGTCCGGCTGCTCTACCTGCGCCAGCCCGTCGCCATTTCGTCGGTGCCGTCGGCGCAGACCATCCGCGGCCAGCGCCGGCGGGCCGTGGCCGTGTGGTCGGCCATTGAGCGGGCGTGCGACGCGGAGGACTTCCGCCCCCACGTCAGCCCCCTGTGCAACCACTGCCACTTCAAGACCTCTTGCCCCGCCTTCGCTGCCGCGTGACGAGGCCGTCGTGAGCACCATCGACCAGGCGGTCGACGCCGCCTTCGAGCCGCTCCGGGGCCGCCCCGAGATCGACCGGATCGCCGCAGTGGTCTCCAACCTGGCCGACTACGGATTCGTCTGGGTCCTGCTCGCCGGCCTGAAGGCGCGGCGGCGCGGCCCGGACCGGCGGCGGGCCGTCGTCGGGCTGGCCACGGCCGGGTTCTCTTCGCTCATCGTGAGCCGGATCGTGAAGGCCGCCGTCGAGCGCCAGCGGCCCGAGGACCACCTCGACGCCGGCGTGCGCACCCCCACCAGCAGCAGCTTCCCGAGTGGTCACACCCTGGCCGCTTTCTGTACCGCGTTCGTGCTGGGCGACACCCAGGCGGGCACGGCGGCCAACGTCGGTTTTGCCACCGCGGTGGCGGCCAGCCGGGTCCACTTACGGGCCCACCACCCCACCGATGTCATCGGGGGCGCCGTCATCGGCTCCGTGCTCGGGCTGGGTCTGCGTCCCATTGTCGACGCCGTGACCCCCGGCAGCGTGGGCCGGCGTGGGCGGCGGCGTGGTGGCCGGCGCACAGGCAGGGGAATGCGCCAGCCCGAGGTCGTGTTGAAAACACTGTGAAGCCCTTCTCCGTGACCTGGGACTACCGCTGTCCCTTCGCCCGCAATGCCCATGAGCACCTGGTGCTGGCCCTGGCCAGCGGTGCCGACTGGGACGTCACGTTCGTGCCCTTCTCGTTGGGTCAGGCGCACGTGCCCGAAGGCGGCCGGCCCGTCTGGGACGATCCCGACAAGGCGGGCGATCTGTTGGCGCTCGCCGCCGGGGTGGTGGTGCGTGATCAGTACCCGGCGCAATTTCTCGACGCGCACATCGCGCTGTTCTCGGCGTGCCACGACGAGGGTCTCGATCTACGGCTCCCCGAGGTCGTCTCGTCCGTGCTCGACCGCGTCGGCGTCCCCGGCGACAAGGTGCTGGCAGAAATCGAATCCGGCGCGCCCGTGCAGGAGATCCGCCGTGCGCACGAGTACGCCGCCCGCGAACTCGACGTGTTCGGGGTACCGACCTTCATTGTGGGCGACCGCGCCGTGTTCGTACGCCTGATGAGCCGGCCCGGCGGGGACGCCGCCCTGGCACTGCGGACGATGGAGGGCGTGCTCGATCTCTTCGACACCATGCCCGACCTCAACGAGTTCAAGTACACCAAACTGTCGATTTAGCACTCGGGCGCGCCGTGGCGCGTGGGAGCACAGCCGGGTTCAGGACCGGGCGATCTCGCTGAGCAGTGCGAAGCCACGCGCCCGCTCTTCTGCGTCCCCCACGATCGCGGCCACGAAGTCCGTGGCACCCGCGTCGGCCAGCCTCGAGATGGAGGCCGCGACCGATTCCTCGTCGCCAATGAACCCGATGTCCGCTGCGGCCTCGGCCCCCTCCTTGTCGAGCATCGCCTTGTACGAGGGCAGGCTCGGATAGATGGAGAACACCTCGTTGATCCGCTCTCTCGCCCCGTCGTGGTCGTTGGTGACCGCGATCGGCAGCGACACCACGACCCGTGGCGCGGGGCGCCCAGCCGCCTCCGCCGCCGCAGTGATGGTGGGGACGATGTGATCGCCGACGGTGGCCGTGCCGGTCATCCACGTGACGGTCCCGTCTGCGACGTGCCCGGCCAGCTTGAGCATGGTGTCGGCCAGGGCGGCGACGAGCACCGGAGGCGCCTCCACATTGGTGATGTCGAGCGGGGCAAAGGCGTTGGTGGTGACCCGCTCCCCTTCGCAGTGGACGGTCTCGCCGTGCAGGAGCGGCATGAGCGCCGTGAGGTACTCCCGCATGTAGGCCGCCGGCCGCTCGAAGCTCATGCCCCACATGTTCTCGACCACGATCTGGTGGGACAGGCCGATGCCGAGCAGGAGCCGGTTGCCCGTCGCCATCTGCACGGTGAGCGCCTGCTGGGCCAGCATCATCGGGTGCCGCGGGTACACCGGCACCACCCCGGTGCCCAGACCGATGCCGGGTACCTGGGAGCCGGCAACCGCCAGGAGCGTCAGCGCGTCGGGCCCGAAGATCTGCGAGGCAAAGGCGTGGTCGAGGCCTGCTTCCCGGTAGCGCTCCAGGACAGCCACGGTCTCGGACAGTGGCTTGTCGGTCTCCAACATGCTGCCGATGCGCAGTGGTTTGGCCATGCCCTCGTGCTCCTCGCGTAGTCTGCCGGTTGTGTCCGCCCCACTGTCTAGGCGAATCCCCGGACGGGGGCGAGCAACCTGAGCACCCACCCGATCGGGTTCGTCGGTGCTGGTCAGCTGGCTCGAATGGCGGGCGAGGCGTCCAGCGCGCTGGGCCTATCCATGGCCGTGCTGGCCGAGCACCCCGACGACGCCGCCTGCGGGGTGGCGGACGAGGTGGTCCTCGGATCGCCGTTCGTCGCCGCTGACCTCCGCGCCATCGCGGCGCGCTGCGACGTCCTCACCTTCGACCACGAGCAGGTCGATCTCGCCATGGTGGCCGAGCTGGCAGCCCAGGGCAACGTGGTGCGGCCGGGCGTGGCCACCCTCGAGCTGGCCGTCGACAAGGCCCACATGCGGACGGTCCTCGACGACGCCGGGGTGCCGGTGCCGGCCTACCTCGTCGTCAACCATGGCCCCGAGATGCTCGGAACGGTCGAGACCTTCGCGGCGGCGCACGGCTGGCCCGTCATGCTCAAGGCGGCCCGGGGCGGTTACGACGGCAGGGGCGTGTGGCCGGTCGCCGATCGGGCCGAGGCTGCCGCCGTCCTGGCCGACGTGGCCGGGCGGGTCGTGGTCGAAGAGCTGCTCCCGCTCGACGCCGAGCTGGCCGTCATGGTGGCGCGGCGCCCCTCCGGCGTGTCCGCCGCATGGCCGGCGGTCGAGACCGCGCAGGTAGGCGGGGTCTGCCGCGAGGTGCTGGTGCCCGGACGGCTGGACGCCCACGTCCTGGAGGCCGCATCGGCCCTCGGCCAGAAAGTCGCCGAGATCGCCGGCGGCATCGGCGTCATGGCCGTCGAGCTCTTCTGGTCCGGAGGCCGGCTGCTGGTGAACGAGGTGGCGACACGGCCCCACAACTCGGGTCACTGGACGATCGAAGGGGCCGTGACGTCGCAGTTCGAGAATCACGTACGGGCCGTGCTGGATCTGCCTCTCGGTGCCACCGCGGCGCAGCACCCCCAGGTGGCGAGCGTCAACGTCTTCGGTGGCGCGGCAGGCGAGGACCCCGCCCGACTGCTCGCCCGCGGCCTCGCCCTCGACGACGCCCACGTCCACCTGTATGGCAAGCGCGCCAGGCCGGGACGCAAACTGGGCCACGTGACGGTCTGCGGTGACGATGCCGAGCTGGTGCGGTCCCGGGCGTGGTCGGCGGCCCTTGCGCTCGGGACGCCGAAGCCCGAGGGCATGGAGCTGCCGGCGGAGGTCGAGCAGTGAGCGCGGCGCGGCAGCTGGTCGCCGTCGTCATGGGGAGCTCGTCCGACCTGCCCGTCATGCAGGGGGCGGTCGACGTGCTCGATGAGTTCGGGGTGGGTCGCGAGGTACGGGTGGTCTCCGCCCACCGCACGCCGCGCGACATGCTGGCCTTCGGGCAGGACGCCGCCGGCAGGGGGCTCAAAGTCCTGATCGCCGGTGCCGGAGGGGCAGCTCATCTCCCCGGCATGCTGGCCTCGGTCACCACCCTGCCCGTCATCGGCGTCCCGGTCGCGCTCTCGCAGCTCGACGGGCTCGACAGCCTGCTCTCCATCGTCCAGATGCCCAAGGGCGTGCCGGTGGCCACCATGGCGGTCAACGGCGCCCGCAATGCCGGGCTCCTGGCGGTGCGCATCCTGGCCCAGGCCGATCCGGACCTCACCACCGCCATGGCGGCGTTCCAAGAACAGCTCGCTTCCGATGCCCGCCTGCAGGACGAGGACGTCTCGCGGGGGCGCCTCCGGAGGGGCGGGCCGAGGTGGGTGAGCCGAACCTGGCCCAGCGCCTCGGCTACAGCGGCGAGGCCAAGCTGGTCATCGTCAACGCGGACGACCTCGGTTCGTGCCATTCGGCCAACGTGGGTGTCTACGAATGCCTGGCGACCGGGACGGTCACCAGCGCGACCCTCATGGTTCCCTGCCCGTGGGCCCGCGAGGCGAGCAGCCGCTACCGCGGCGAGGACATCGGTGTCCACCTCACCCTCAACGCCGAGTACGAGCTGTACCGGTGGGGCCCCATCACCTATGCGCCGTCACTCCTGGGCGGCGACGGTGGATTCCCCCGGACGGTCCAGGACGTCTGGGACCACGCCGACCTGGACGAGGTCCGCCGCGAGTGCCGCGCCCAGATTGAGCGGGCCATTCTGTGGGGCTTCGATGTCAGCCACCTGGACGCGCACATGGCCACGCTGCAACTCCGGCCCGAGTTCTTCGACGTCTACCTCGAGCTGGCGCTCGATTTCGGGTTGCCGTTGCGCATGGTGAGCCCCGCCACGGAGCGCTACGTGGGCTTCCCGGCCCGGGCCGTGGCCGCGGCGGAGGGTGCGGTCTTCACCGATCACTTCCGCCTGGTGCCCGGCGTGGGGTCACGCCAGACGTTCGAGCGCGATCTCGCCACGCTGCGCCCGGGCGTGACCGAGCTCCACCTCCACCCGGCGGCGGACAGCGCAGAGCTCCGGTCGCTGGCGACCGACGACTGGGCCGCCAGGGTCGACGACCGCCGCATCATTTGCGACGAGGACTGGGTCCGCCGCTCGCTCGACGAAGCGGGCGCCATCCTGATCGGCTACCGGCCCCTGCGGGACCTGGCCCGGGCCGGACAATGAGCAGAGCCCGGTGACCGCGACGACCACGACGACCATCCGGGGCGTCTCGATCTTCTCGAGGCAGCGCAAGCGCAAGGCTGACGTGTTCGACATCGCGCTCTCGTCCGAGGGGATCGTGATTCAGCGGCCGGGTCGCAGCGACCAGCACATGACCTGGGACCGCATTGCGCAATGGGAGATACAGGAACGGCCGGGCTGCCTGGTGCTTACCCTGCGTGGCGGCGGTTCGGTCACCCCGCTGTTGGTGAAGGGTTGGACGCTCGAGGACCTCGAGACCGTCCTCCGCGAGGCGACCACGAGTCAACCCGACGTGGAGGCAACGCCCGACGATCCGGCGGCAACGCCCGACGATCCGGCGGCAGCGCCCGACGACGGGGCGGCGCCGCCCGCTGATGAAGCGGCAACAGCCGCCGAGGTGCCCGTGGCCGACGCGCCCGTAGGCCCGGGGGGCGTCCCGCCTGCGGCCCGCCGCCGTGCCACTCGTCGCCGCCGGCGCAGCATCGGGAGAGTGCTCGTGACGGTCGTGCTGCTGGGGATCCTGGCCACGGCGGTGACGCTCGTGCTGCTGCAGAGCGCAGGCGTCATCAACTGGGCCTTTCTTGGCCCTGTGGCTTAGCGCACGCCAGCGAAGAGGTCTTCCTCCGTCACGTCGATCGGACCGACGCGGCTCTGCGCCAGGCGGAACTCGTCGACGGGATGGATGTCGCGCATCACCTCGGGTGGCAGGCCGAACCAGAACTTCGAGGTGGGGTCGACCTGTGTCGCGTGCGCCTTCAGCGCCTCGGCCCGCACGTGGGTGTGCCCGGTCACGTCGATGGTCGTGGTGAACGGCTCGGTCCGGGTCATGCGCACGAGCCACTTGTCGTCGAAGGGCGACTCGAGGCCGAGCTCCACGAACTTCTCGTGGATCTGGCGGAAGCGCTCACCGGACCACACCGAGTAGTAGAGCTTGTCCGGGGTGAACGGCGGTCCGGCGTCCGGGAAGCGGTCCGGGTCACCGGCGGAGTCGAACGCCAGCACGGAGATCTCGTGCACACGCAGATGGTCCGGATGCGGGTACTCCGTCTGGTTGTCGCCGTAGGTGATGATGACCTGCGGGCGCTCACGCCGGATGACCGCCACCAGGCGCTCCACCGCCTCGTCGAGCGGGGCCTGGGCGAAGGAGTCGGGCCGGGCGTTGGCCTCCGTGTCGGGCATGCCCGAGTCCCGGTAGCCGAGCAGGACCGTGTCGTCGTAGCCGATGATGTCGGTCGAGGCCTTGAGCTCGGCCATGCGGACACGGCCGATGTCCGCCCGCACCTCGGGGGTGTCCATGGCCGGGTTGAGGATGTCGCCCTCCTCTCCCCCGGTGCAGCAGACCAGCACCGTGTGCACGCCCTCGGCGTGGTAGCGGGCCACCGTCGGCGCGCCCTTGGAGGCCTCGTCGTCCGGGTGCGCGTGCACGCTGAGCAGGCAGAGGCGTTCGGGCACGGACCGACCTTAGCGGCGGTCCTGGCCGGGGCCGCCCGGTGTCCCCCCTGGCCCGCTGGGCTTTATGCTGGGATTTCATGGCAGGCACGTTCAGTCGGATACGCGACATCTTCCGGTCCAAGGCCAACAAGGCCCTGGACAAGATGGAGGACCCGCGCGACACGCTTGACCTCTCCTACGAGAAGCAGCTCGAGCAGCTCCAGAAGGTGCGCCGGGGCGTGGCCGACGTGGCGACCGCCCGGAAGCGGATCGAGCTGCAGGCCCAGGGGTTGCAGAAGCAGGCCGACAAGCTGCAGGGCCAGGCCAAGGCAGCCCTCACTCAGGACAACGAGGACCTGGCCCGGGAGGCGCTGTCGCGTCGGGCCGCGTTGGGCGAGCAGCTGGCCGAGCTGAAGACCCAGCACGACCAGATCAGCGATCAGGAGCAGAAGCTCGTCCAGACCTCCCAGGAGCTCCAGATCCGGGTCGAGCGCTTCCGCACCCAGAAGGAGACGATGAAGGCCTCCTACACGGCGGCCGAGGCCCAGACCAAGGTGGGCGAGGCGGTGTCAGGGATCTCCGATTCCACCCGCAGCGCCGGAGCCACCATGCAGCGGGCCCAGGACAAGATCGCCGGTATGCAGGCGCGGGCGGGTGCCATCGACGAGCTGCTGGCGTCGGGGGCGCTCGATGACCTGTCGCACCCGGTCGACGACATTCAAAAGGAGCTCGACAAGGTGTCGTCGACGTCGCAAGTGGACAACGAGTTGGCCGCCTTGAAGGCGGAATTGGGAACCGGTGGGGGAAGTACTGATACGACGGCCGCGCTGCCGTCGGCCGATGGGGCAACTGGAGGCGAAGGCGCCTGATGGCAATTTCACGCAACATTCCGGCCGACAGGGGCCTGACCTACCGCATGCTCTTGACGGGCCTTCTGTTCGTCGTTCTCTACGCCGTTTTCATCGGCGTCCTCTTCGCCCTGCTCCACAGCCTGGTGCTGATCCTGATCATCGCCGTCGGTGTGCTGTTCGCCCAGTACTGGTTCAGCGCCAAGATCGCCATGTACGCCATGCACGCCAAGGAGGTCACTCCCGAACAGGCTCCTGAGCTGCACGGGGTGGTCGACCGGCTGTGCGCACTGGCGGACATGCCCAAGCCGAAGGTGGCCATCGCACAGACCGACATCCCCAACGCCTTTGCCACCGGGAGGAGCCCCAAGGCGGCCGTCGTCTGCGTCACGTCCGGGCTGCTGCGGCGCCTCGACGAGCCCGAGGTCGAGGCTGTGCTGTCCCACGAGATCTCGCACGTCGCCCATCGCGACGTCGCCGTGATGACCATCGCCAGCGGGCTGGGCATGATCGCCGGCCTGCTGACGCGGGTGATGTTCTACTCGGAGATCTTCGGCGGTGGCGGTCAGGGCGGTGGCAACAACCAGCAGAGCCAGGCCGCGCTCATCGAGATGGGCGTCTTGGTGGTGTCGGTCGTCGTCTACTTCATCAGCTTCATGCTCACCATGGCGCTGTCGCGTTACCGCGAGCTGGCCGCCGACCGCTCGGGCGCGCTCCTGATAGGCCGGCCGTCGCTGTTGGCCTCGGCGCTGGTCAAGATCAGCGGCGAGATGGGGAGCATCCCGACGAAGGACCTGCGGTCCGCCGAGCCCTTCAATGCCTTCTTCTTCGCCCCAGCCGTGGCCAACGGAGCCGCGCAGGGTCAAGGTGGTGGCTTCAGCTTCGGCAACCTGTTCCGAACGCACCCGACGCTCGAGAAGCGTCTGGCCCAGCTGGACTCGCTGGAGCGCCAGCTCGGCCAGGCCGGCTCGTCCCCCGTCTGAGCGGCTGCACCAAAGGGTGGGCCTCTTCGACACCATCCTCGGCCGGAGCAAGCCGGTCCGGGCCAACCTCGACGCGCTGTTCGCGTTGCCGACGGCCGCGCTGACCCTGCAGAGCGCCGGTGGCCTCGTGAGCTCGGGCCACGCCGGTGTGTGCTGGAAGCCGCCACCGGGCCAGGCAGCGGCCGACGCGCAGAAGGAGATCGCCGAGCTGGTGGGCGACGATGCGTTCCGCTACGCCCAGGACAAGTTCGACTACGGGTGGCTCCTCCTCGACGACGGCGACCTCGACGAACTGGTCACGAAGATCCACATGGCGAACTCCACGCTGCAGGACAACGGATGGGGGCCTCAGCTGCTGTGCTCCGCCTTCGGCTTCGTCCCGGGCCCCGACGCGGCCGGCGACGCCCGGGCCTTCCGGCTGATCTATCTCTTCAAGCGCGGAACCTTCTACCCGTTCGCACCGGTGGACACGGGGAAGGAGCGGCGGGACACCGAGCTCGAGTTGCGCATACGGACCATGGTGGGCGCCGACCTGCCCGTAGAGGCCGACCTCACCCGCTGGTTCCCGTTGTGGGACATGCCGGTCGCCTGACGGTGACGTCGTGTCACCTGCCGTTCACGGACGTGCTCCGTGCCGACGGTCGGGCGTGCAGACTGCAGGTGACCGAGGAGGTGCACTGACGTGGTGGAGACCGTTGAGCGGAGGATCGCGCTGGAGGGCGCCGTCAACTTTCGCGATCTGGGCGGCTACGAGGCGGGGGACGGCGGCCGGACGCGCTGGCGCACCCTCTTCCGGGCGGACGGCCTGGGCGAGCTGACCGAGGCCGACCTCGCAGTCCTGCGGGGGTTCGGCATCCGGACGGTCATCGACCTGCGCTCCGGCTCCGAGCTCGAGCGCGGTCAGTTCGACGTCGAGGCCCACCCAGCCGCGTTCCATCACCTCCCCTTCATCGACGAGCTGCCCGACGCGCAGGACTTCGAACGCCGCCCCGGCCTGCTCGGCACCCAGTACCTCGAGATCGTGCGCGACGCCGGAGGACAGATCCTCGCCGCCTTAAAGGTCCTCGCCTCACGCGACGCCCTGCCCGCCGTGTTCCATTGCACGGCCGGCAAGGACCGCACGGGGGTCCTTGCCGCCATCGTCCTCTCGCTGCTCGGCGTGGACGAGCCGACAGTGGTGGCCGACTACGCGCTGAGCGGAGAGGCCATGCTGCGACTGAGGGCCAAGCTCATTGCCAAGTACCCCGAGGGGCGCGAGACGCTCGAGAACATCGACGAGGTCTTCTCGGCCGACCCGGCGCAGATGGAGGCGCTGTTGGACCACATCGAGGGGCAGTACGGATCGGTCAGCGCCTATGTCGAGGGCCTCGGGGCCACGCCGGAGCTCATCGTGGCTCTCCGGGAGGCGCTGTTGGAGCCGCCCGCGGCGGCCTAATCGTCGCCGGCGTCCCGGATGTCCGGCCGCAGCCGGTCGACGACTCCGGCCAGCGCCAGGTCGAGCAGCGTGATGCCTCCCGAGTCGTGTGTCGTCAGCACGAGGCGCACCGTGTTCCACCGGATGTCGATGTCGGGATGGTGATTGGCCGCCTCCGCCGCGGCGCCGATGGCGTTGACGAAGGCGAGGGCGGCGGGGAAGTCGTGCAGCTTGACCGTGGTCACCAGGACGTCCCCCTCGCGGACCCAGTGCAGCTGCTGCTCTTGCAACTCCGCGTCGACGTCGGCCTCGACGAGCAACGGCTCCCTCACGGGTGCGTCATCTCCTCGGGCCGCACCGCGGCGTCGAATTCCTCTCCGGTCAACAGCTCGAGCTCGAGCGCGGCCTCTCGCAGCGTCTTGCGCTCCTTGTGCGCCTTCTTGGCCACCTGCGCCGCGTTGTCGTAGCCGATGATCGGGTTGAGCGCCGTCACCAACATGAGCGAGTTCCGGAGGTGCTGGTCGATCTGCTCGTAGTCGGGCTGCAGCCCCTCGACGCAGAACTCCCGGAAACCGCGGCAGGCGTCGGTCATCAGTGCGATCGACTGCAGCACGTTGTAGGCGAGGACGGGCTTGCACACGTTGAGCTCGAGGTTGCCCCGGCTGCCGGCGTTGGCCACCGCCACATCGTTCCCGAGCACCTGGATCCCCACCATGATCATGGCCTCGCTCTGGGTGGGATTGACCTTGCCGGGCATGATGGACGAGCCCGGCTCGTTCTCGGGCAACGCCAGCTCACCCAGACCGCTGCGGGGACCCGAACCGAGCCAGCGTAGGTCGTCGGCAATCTTCATGAGCGAGACGGCCAGGGTGCGGAGCGCGCCGTGGGTGAAGACGAGAGCGTCGTGGGCCGCCAGTGCGGCGAACTTGTTGGGCGCGGTGACGAACGGCAGGCCGGTGACGTCGGCGATCACCCGGGCCACCCGCTCGCCGAATTCGGGATGGGTGTTCAGGCCGGTGCCGACGGCCGTGCCCCCGGCAGCCAGCTCGTAGATGCCCGGGAGCGTCTGCTCGATGCGCTCGATGTCGGCCGTCAGCTGTGCCACGTACCCGGAGAACTCCTGCCCGAGCGTCAGCGGCACGGCGTCCATGAGGTGGGTGCGCCCGATTTTGGTGATGTCGGCGAACTCCACCGATCGCACCTCGAGCGCATCGCGCAGCGCGGCCACGGAGCGGAGCAGCCGGAACACGATCTCCTCGGCCACCGCGATGTGCATGGCGGTGGGGAACGTGTCGTTCGACGACTGTGACATGTTGACGTGGTCGTTGGGGTGAACGGGCGTCTTGGAGCCCATGACCCCACCGCTCAGTTCGATGGCCCGATTGGAGATCACCTCGTTGGCGTTCATGTTGGTCTGCGTGCCGCTGCCCGTCTGCCAGATACGGAGCGGGAACTGGTCGTCGAGCGTGCCCTTGGCCACCTCGCCTGCCGCCTGCTCAATCAGGCCGGCCAGCGTCTCGTCCAGCTTGCCGAGATCGCGGTTGACCGCGGCCGACGCCGCCTTGAGGATCCCGAACGCCCTGATGAGGGACTTGGGCATGGTCTCGGTCCCGATGTCGAAGTGATGCAGTGACCGCTGGGTCTGGGCGCCCCAGTAGCGGTCGGCGGGGACCTCGATCTCCCCCATGCTGTCGCTTTCAATCCGGGTGTTCGTCACGGTCGCCAGCTTAGGACGGGCGCCGCGGGCCGACCCTCGGCCGAGCCGGCCGGCTCAGTGACCGGTCAGCCAGGACGGGCGTCCTGCCGTCGGGGGCGCTGCTCCGTCGCGGGCTGCCCGTCGAGCAGCCGGATGGCGGCCTCCCGGGTGGGCACGCCGAGCTTGCGCAAAATGGACGACACGTGGCTGCGCACCGTGGTCGGCGAGACGAAGAGGCGCTCGGAGATCTCCGCCGTGCCGGCACCCTTGCGCATGAGCTCCAGCACATCCCATTCGCGGCCGGTGAGCCGGGCCGCCTGGCCGTCGGCCACGGCAACCCTCCGGTGCTCACGATCCCGGAATTCGTCGACGAGACGAGCCACCAGGGTGCCGGGGAGCATGGCCTCTCCGGCCAGCACGCGCTGGAGCGCGTCACCGATGGTCGCCTCGTCCATTCCCTTCAACAGGTACCCGGAGGCGCCGGCCCGCAACGCGTCGAAGAGGTCCTCGTCCTGGCGCGACACGGTGAGCATCACCACCGACGTCCCCGGGAGTGCCCCGGTGATCTGGGTGGCGGCGGCAATGCCGTTGCCCGGCATGTTGATGTCGAGCAGGCAGACGTCGGGCTGCTCACGCTTGGCTCCCTCGACGGCACCCGCGGCGTCGGCCGCCTCGGCGCAGATACGGAAATCGCCCGTTCGCTCGAGGGCGGCGCGCACCAGGGCGCGGGTCCGTGCGTGGTCGTCGGCCAGCAGGACGGAGATGGGAGAGCTCATCGGAAGGCCACCGCGACCCGCGTCCCCTGTTCGGGCGCGGAGTCGACGCTCAGTACGGCGCCCACCGAGGCCGCCCGCTCCTGCATGCTCTGAAGTCCGAAGCCGCCGGCACCCGGCTGCCGTTCCGTGTCGAACCCACAGCCGTCGTCCTCAATGACGAGCCGGAGCTCCTCGCACGCGCGAGGCTGACCCGGACGTGCTCCGAGGCGCCGTGGTTGGCCGCATTGGTGATGGCCTCCCTGACGATCCGCAGCAGATTCTCCGTGACCTCTCCGGGCACCTGGATGTCGTCGGCCAACTGGAGGTCCCAGGCGACTCCGAGGCGCGATCCGAGGTCCTCCACCGTCTGCGAAATGGCGTCGTCGAGCGACTGCGGCTGCGAGACCGAGAGCACCGTGATAGCCCGACGGGCCTCGTCCAGGGCCCGATCGGCCGCGCCGGCCAGCTCCCGCGCTTCGCGTGGCGTCGCGGCACCCGCGACGGCGCCGCGGGTCTTGCTCGCGATGAAGGCCAGCTCGTGGGCCAGGCCGTCGTGCAGCTCGCGGGCGATCCGCCGGCGCTCCTCCAACGTCGCCTGGTCCTCCAGTGTGCGGTGGGCGGCCCAATTGGAGAGGGCGAGCTCCAGGAAGTGGCCCAGGGCGACGCACCGGTCCACGCACTCGGTGGGGATGGAGGTACTGCGACTCGCGATGCCGAGCACGCCGTGCAGCTCGCCGTCCGGGCAGACCGGCACCCAGGCCCCATACGTCACTCCTGCTTCGCGGAGCAGCCCCTGCACCGCCGGCCCGGCAGCGTCGCCGTCGAGTGGCGCTGCGACGGGTTGACGCGTCTCCACCGCCTCCCGGAGTCCGGGGTGCTCGTGCAGCGGCCAGCGCTCCTCCACGATCGTCCCGAACCGGTCCGTCTGCGCGTCGATCACCATGTCGTCTTCGATCCGGAAGTACCACCCCCGGAGGATCTCCGAACCCGGGGGCGACGCGATGCCCATGGCGAGTTGCGCGCCCAGCGCGGTGATCTGCGGCGGCTCGGACAGCTGGACGAGTTGCCGCGCGGCGGCGTTGAGCGCCTCCTCGTGCCGGAGCATCCGTTCGGTGCGGGCGTTCCCATCGACCAGCCGGTTGCGCAGCACATGAATGGCGACGGACAGCATGGAGGCGATGGCGGCGGTGAGGAGAAGCCGGCGCACCGTGACGGCACCGACTTCCGTGGCGGAGACGAGCGTCACGGCCACGATGGCGGAGAGCATGAAGGCGACGCAGACCACCGACTCCCAGCGCTTGCCGTAGAGGGCGACACCGACGACCGGCATGAACAGCAACACGCCGACTCCGCTGTCCATGCCACCGGACGTCAGCATCAGGAGCGCCACCGACGACAGGTAGAGCGCTGAGCCGACGACGAAGGTGCGTGGCGGCATACCGCGGCGGACGAAGAGCAACGTGAGGATCACCAAGAGCAGGAGGCTGCTGGCGAGGTAGAGCGCGGGGTCGGTCGGCCCGGGCGGCCAGGCCACGCTGACCTGCCCCACCACGGCAACGACGGCGAAGGGGATATAGCTGGCGAGGCGAGCGCGCAGCGCAGGAGCGGGCATGTTGCAGGTATCGGCGTGAATCCAACCCGGGCTAAGCGCCTTTTCACCTTGCGCACCCTGCGACGATCCGCCGGCGCCAGCTCGTCGGGCTCCGGCTCTGCGGCGCGTCCAAATGGCTCAACGTTCCTCAAGAGACCCGGTGGCCTCTCCGACCACAGGGTGATCACGCAGAAAGAACCGTCCTCGGAGGCGGAGAGAGAGGACGGAACGTGAAGGGTATGACGGGGAGAGTGGGCCGCTGGTCCGCTCGCATGAAGATCGTGTCGGCCGTGTGCGGATGCCTCCTGGTGGCAGCGGGGGCCTACGCGGCAACGAACTGGGTCGTGGGCCTCAACAGCGGCTCCTCCGCCGAGGGGCAGTCCGCGACCATCACGAATCTGAGCATTACCGCGGTGGCCTCGCCGGCAGCGGGCAATCTGCTGTATCCGGGGGGAAGCGGGGACGCCGTCGTCACCATCGCCAACCCGAACCCGTTCCCGGTGACCATCTCAGCGGTGAACCTGCCGACCAGCAGCACCTACGCGGGCGGCTATACATCGAGCACACTCGGGACGGCACAGACCGGCTGCACCGCCGCCACCCCGAGCGGTGTCACCTGGAACTTCGCCACGTCTACCAGCGGCAGCTCCCACGCCCTGCAGACCAACCTGACGGTAGGGGCGAGCGGAGCCGCCAACAACCCCTTGGTGGTGACGCTCACCAATGACGCCCTCATGACGACGACCTCGCCTGCGGCCTGTGCCAATACCTACTTCTCCATGCCCTCGCTCACGGCCGTGACGGCGACCGGTGGCGCCGCCACCTCGACGACCACCCCGGCGACCGACGCCTGGATCAGCTAGTCCTCGTTGTCCGTGGGGTGGGGAAACAAGGTCACGACAGCGGCGAGGGGAGCCTGTGTAGGCGGCGCGGCGCTCTCCTCGTCGTTGTCGCGCTGACGAGCGCCCTCGGACTTCTCTTCTCGTCCGGGCCCGCCTGGGCGACAGCGAACTGGACCGTCCATGTGGCCACGGTGAACACGGGGGAAGCGAAGGCGCAGGCCCTGCCGGCGGCGCCCACGACGACCTCCGCCTGCACCAGCCCGGCCAGCGCCAAGACCGTCAAGGTCAGCTGGACGGCCGTGGCCCACGCCACGACCTACGCCGTCTACCAATCGAACACCACCGCCACCGGGACCTATACCCTCCAGACCAGCGGCGTGACGACCACCTCATGGACCACGGCGGCACTCACCACGGGTGACTACTGGTACGAGGCGGTGACCGACGTCGGCTCTAACTGGGTCAGCGCGAAGTCGGCGGCCAGCGCCGAGCGCATCATCAGCAGCTCGGGCTGCTCTTAGGCCGGAGCGGATGATCGTCCGGACAGGCTCCGGGGGGATTGTTGAAGTCCGGATCCGACGTCCAGCGGCCCTGGGACCAGTCTCCACTCGCGGGCGGGAGGCGGAAGACGGCTGTCATGTCGGTCAGTAGGGCGGCGGCGTAGCGAGCGCTGCCTTCGGGGCACAGGTGCACGTTGTCGAGCTTGCGTACCCGTATCCACTGGTCGCTGGGGGCATGCGGGTCGCCCTCGGGAGGGAGCCAGGCCGAGTACTTGCCGTGCAACATGATGGAGTCCGCCAACGGGAAGTACATGACCCGACCTGGGAAGTCCGACGTCATCTTCTCGGCGATGTCGTTCCACGCGATGACGCCGGCGCGGCGTTCCTTGTTGTAGCTCGCCGTGTCGGCCGGATTGGATGCGGCGAGGTTGCCCGATTGGGGGAACTGGGTGAAGATCACGCCTTCGACCCCGTTGCCCGGCGTCAACATGGTGGCGACGGCGCGGCGCAGCAGGCTCGTGTACTGCACGGGCTCGTGCAATGCGTTGGGTGTGGTCGGCCCGTACTGGTCCCAACTCCAAGAGGCCACGATGAGCTGGGCCCGGGTCTGGCGGATGAGGTTGGGGATGGAGGTCGGCCAGATGGTCGCCGTGGTGAGCCCGAAACCGTCGATGGTCCTGGTGGCGACAGTCGCCACGCCGGTGGCCTCGAGCGAGGCCGTGATGCCGTACGAGGCATCGTGCATGACCGAATCACCGAGGATCATGACCCGCAGCGGGTGGGCGGCCGTCGGAGTCGCAGTCAACCGGATCGGCTGCTGACCCTCGTACCCACCCGTACCGGGCACCGACTGCCCCGAGCCGGTGGAGGCGAGGTGCGACGTGCCGACGACGCTGGAGGGATCAGCCACGGCGGGGAACGTGGCCACGACGATCACCACCGCCGTGACGACGCCGGCCAGGGGCGCCCACACCCCGACGCCGACCCGGAACTTGGCCAGCCGGATCGGCCGCTCGACCAGGTAGTAGCTCGCCGTCGACACGACCAGCGTGACGACGATGCGGAGGAGGTCCAGCGGCCCCGTCGACAGGCCGGTCCGGGCCCCGTTGAGATAGACGATGACCGGCCAGTGCCACAGGTAGATCCCGTAGGAGATGGTGCCGAGGAAGTGCAGCGGCCGCCAGGCCAGGCCCCGGGCGAACCACCCGGGCTGCAGGAGGCGGGCGTCGGCGACGACCAGCGCGGCGAGCGCGGCACAGAGCAAGAACCCGCCCTCGAACATGAAATTGGTCGGCAGGCCTCCGGGGGTGCCGGCGCGGACCCAGAACACGCCGAGGACGACAGCCGCCGCGGGGCCGACCCAGTGGAGGGTGCGTCGCGCCGAGGCGTTCGGCTGGGTACGTGCCGCCGCCAGGAACGCGATGGTCGCTCCCGCCATGAGATCGAAGAGGCGGGTGTCGGTGCCGTAGTAGATGCGGGAAGGGTCCACCCCGGGGTGGAACAACAGCGCCATCAACACCGAAGAGCCCACACCGAGGACGACGGTGACGGTCACGCCGACCCCACGCCAGCCGCGCCGCCCGTACCGCAGCAGCACGAGGAGCACCAGGGGCCAGACGAGGTAGAACTGCTCCTCGATCGCCAGCGACCACGTGTGCTGGAGCGGCGAGGGCGTGGAGAACTGGGCGAAGTAGGACTGGTGGGCGAAAATCAGGTGCCAGTTGTTCACGTAGAGCAGGGTGGCGATGGCATCGCCCCGCAGCCCGGCGAGGTCGATGAGGCCGTTGGCGCCCGGACCGCCGAAGACGCGCGTTGACCGACGAGGTAGAGCGCGAGCGCAGCCACGACGAGGAAGAGCGCGGGCAGCAGCCGCCGGGCCCGGCGCCCCCAGAAGGCGGCCAGGTTGACCCGGCCGCCGCCGACCCACTCCTCCAGCAGGAGCGTGGTGATGAGGAAGCCGGACAGGACGAAGAACAGGTCGACCCCGAGGTAGCCACCCTTGGCCCACCCCAGCTGGAGGTGGTACGCCACGACCCCGATGACGGCCAGCCCGCGCAGGCCGTTGAGCGCGGGGAGATGGCGGCCGGTGACGGCGGTCGTAGCCGTGGCCGTGTCCGGCCGCTCGTGCACCAGGGTGGCGTCGGTCACACGCGCTCCAGGCGGCAGGACATCGGGGCTTTCGACATCGGGTCGCAGGAGCAGATCGGCGGCGCCGGCCAAGAAGGCCGGCACCTCGTCTCCGGCGGAGAGGTCGAGGGCGATCAGCGGGCTCCCCTCCCCCGCCGGCCGGGCGCGGTTGGCCGGCCGCGCGGACCGGGAAGCACGGGCCCTCGCTGGACCACCTCCCCCGCCTGCCACAAGAGCCCGGCAGAGGATGATGGCCTCTGCCAGCGGCTCGGTGAACGGCGGGGCGAAGCAGAGCACGCTCCGGCCTCCGCAGACGAGGTCGAGGCTCGTGAGGTCGCGGGCCAGCATGGCGGGGTGGCGCTCCGTCGCGGTCCGAGCTCGATCCGTGCGCCGAGCAGCAGCGTGCGGGCACCACGGGAGCGAGCCCGGCCGCCAGGACGATCGGATCGCCGAGAGGCGCCGGCGCTGAGGAACACGGCCGCTGCACCCTCCGCAGCGGCCCGGGCCGCCTCCGCGCAGAGCCGGGCCGCGTCAGCGGCCTGGAGGAACCGTCCTTCCACGGCGAGGCAGGTTAGGGCGCCGGGAGGTCACCGACGGAGTCAGCCGGCTCAGGCCCGCTCCCACCAGCCCCCGACGTCGCGGGCCAGGCCGGCCTGGGCCAGCCGCTCCAGGCCGCCGCACAGCTCGGCCAGGTCGAGCCCGGTCACCCGGACCAGGTCGTCCAGGGGGGCCGGATCGGCGGTCAGGGCGTCGTAGACGAGCCGGTCCGACCCGGGTCCGGGCTGCTCGGCGGCACCTGCCGGCGACGGCCGGTCGGCCGGCCTTCGGCGGCGACGGCCACGGAGGCGCCGGCCAGGGCGAGCGCGACGAGGATGTCGCCGGTCGAGCACACGGGGAAGGCGCCGTCGGCGAGGAGCGCGTTGGTGCCCTCCGAGGTGGCGCTGCGGATGGACCCGGGCACCGCCCCGACCGGGAGCCCCGCTCCATCGCCGCATCGACGGTGTGCCGCGATCCCCGTGGTGGCGGCTCTCGACGACGACGACGACGTCGCTCAGGGCGGCCAGCAGCCGGTTGCGGACCGGGAAGCGCCACTTCTCGGTCGGCACCCCGGCCGGGGACTCCGAGACGATGACGCCCGACGACGCCACCCGCTCCCACAGCCGCTCGTGCCGCCGCGGATAGGGGTGGTCGAGCCCGCCGGCCACGACGCCGATCGGCGGCGCGCCGGCGCCGCAGGCGCCCTCGTGCGCGGCACCGTCGATGCCCAGGGCCAGGCCCGACACCACGCTGACACCCGCGGCCGCCAGGTCGGCGCCGAACTGCGCGGCGACGCCGATGCCGTAGCGGGTCGGCGCCCGGGTCCCCACCAGCGCGACGGTCGGCGCCTCCGTCGAGCACGGTCGGGTCCCCGAGACAGAAGAGGACGGCGGGGCGCCTGCGGGTCGTCGGCCAGGCGCGCCGGGTAGGACGGATGCCCGGCCAGGAGCACCTGAATCCCGAGCGCGGTGTGGCGCTGCCAGGCGCGGGCCACGCGCGCACGGAGCGCGCCGCGCTCCCCTCATTGGCCCGCGCCCAGGCCAGAGCCGGCGGTTCCGCCGCCAACAGGGTGCGCAGGCGGGCCGGGCCCATGGACGGCATGGACGCCAACGCGACGGCGTACGCCTCCGGTGGCAGGTCCGGCGCGCCGTCCGTGCTCATGCCACCACCACCGCGCGGCCGGCCCGCAGCGACAGCGCCTCGGACGCGTGGGCGAACGACACCACGTCGGCGCCGGCGAGGGCGGCCACCGTGCGGGCGACACGCGTGACCTTGTGCAGGCCGCGGGCGCTCAGGCCGCCGGCGCGCAGCTTGGAGGCGAGGAGCGTCAGCGGCGTCGGGCGCCAGTCGGCAGCTCACCGGCCTGTCGCGTCCGGCGAGCCGGGCGGCGGCCACGCGGCGGGCCACGGTGGCGGACGGCTCCCCCGGCGTGCCGGAGAGCAGCTCGTCGGGATCCGGGCCGGCTGAGCGGCACGACCAGGTCGAAGCGGTCGAGCAGCGGGGCCGAGATGCGCCGCCGGTACCGGGCGCGGGCGGCGGCGCTGCAGCGTGCAGGCGCCCTCGTAGACGCCCTCGCCGCAGGGGCAGGGGTTCATGGCGGCGACCAGGAGGAAGGCCGCGGGGAAGGTCACGGTCCCGCCGGCGCGGCTGACCCGGATGACCCCCTCCTCGAGCGGCTGGCGCAGCGCCTCCAGCGCGGCCACGGGGAACTCGCCGAGCTCGTCGAGGAACAGGACGCCGTTGGTGGCCAGGCTCACCTCGCCGGGCCGGAGCGACCAGCTGCCGCCGCCGACCAGGGACACGATGGAGGCCTGGTGGTGCGGGGCGCGGAACGGCGGGCGCTCGAGCAACTCGCCGTCGGGCAGGGCGCAGCCGGCGGCCGAGTGGATGCGGGTCACCGTGAGCGCCTCGGCCGGCGTCAGCGGCGGGAGCAGGCCCACCAGGCGCTCGGCCAGCATCGTCTTGCCCGAACCCGGGCGGCCCGACCATGAGGAGGTGGTGGCGCCCGGCCGCGGCCACCTCGACGGCGCGGCGGCCGAGCGCCTGGCCCCGCACGTCGGCCAGGTCGGGCGGGTCGCGGAGCGCTGGCCGCTCTGCGCCGACGGCGGGGATCGCGGGCCAGGCGGCCTGGCCCCGGAGGACGGCCACCAGCTCGCCCAGCGTGGCCGCACCGTCGGACCTCGCTCCCGCGCACCAGCGCCGCCTCACGGACGTCGCAGAGCGGCACGACCAGGCCGAGCGGGCGCAGCGGCGTCGGCCAGGGCGATCATGCCCGGGACGTGGCGCAGCGAGCCGTTCAGCCCGAGCTCCCCGCAGAAGGACAGGCCCTCGGTGCAGCCCGGGCTCAGCTCGCCGGCGGCGACGAGCAGGCCCGACGGCGATGGGGAGGTCGAGCCCGGCACCGCCCTTGCGCACGCCCGAGGGCGCCAGGTTGACCGTCAGCCGACGCAGCGGCCACGGCAGCCCGCTCGAGAGAATGGCGGCACGCACCCGGTCCCGGGACTCGCGCACGGCGGCGTCGGGCAGCCCGACGATGGTGAACCCGGGCAGGCCGTTGGAGACGTGGACCTCGACCGAGACTGCGCGTGCTGTGGCGCCGGTGAGGGTCGCGGACGCGATGACGGCGTGTTGCACAACGGTGAACGGTCGCATCGATCGGATCCCGATGCCCGACGTCTTTCAGGCACGGGAATTGGAGGTGGGAGGTGCCCCGTGCGGTCACACTTGGAGCACGATCCGCGTCGCTAGCCTGTGACACCGAGGAGGAACCGCATGGCCGATTCTGACCGCCGGAGCACGTTGGCGGATGCGTACGAGAACGCTGCGGTGATCGTGTCAGGAATAGGAGCTGACGAGCTCGACCACCCGACACCGTGTCCCAAGTACGACGTGGCCGGACTGATCGATCACCTCGTCGAAGCGGGCTGCCGGGCCGCCGCGCTCGGCAGCGGGCAGGCACCTCCGCCCGGGGACGAGTCCCCGCACGTGGAACTCTCCGACGCGCCCGGTGAGCTACGTCGCGCTGCGGAGCAGGCGGCACACGCATGGGGCGACGATTCCAGCTTGTCCCTGAGCCACACAATGCCGTGGGGCGAGGAGTACACGGGGGCCTACCTGGTGGACATGTACCTGGCAGAGCTGGCCGCACACGCCTGGGACTTGGCCAGGGCCACCGGACAGACCGAAAAGTTGGATCCTTCCCTCGCCTCGCAGGCACTCGAGGGGGCACGGGCCACGATCAAACCTCAGTTCCGCAACGTGATCGAGCCTGGAACCCCTTTCGGGGCGGAGATCAACCCGGCTCCCGGTGCTGACGACTGGGAGCGCCTCGCTGCCTTCATGGGACGCGACCCGCGGGACAGCGCTCTGTCAATAAGGGGTGGTTGGGGGCAGGGACTTCGGAGAACAGAGCGTCTTGAGCCTGGGTCGTAGCGTTGACCCTGGCCGCCGGATTCGCGCGTCAGGGTTCCGGGTCGAAGCGAGGCGTCCGGTTGTTCGCCCATTGGACGGTGATGCCGTCTCGACGCATCATCGCCATGAACCCGGATATTGAGATGAAGATCGCGATCGCGGTGAGCCCGTAGGTGACCACCGAACGCTCAAGCACGAACGAGCGCAGTGATGAGGACACGAGCAACCAGAAGACGAGCCCCGCGTTCAGCATCAGGACCGTCGCCCAGAGGACGGAGATCCGGATGAAGAATTGACGAACGAGGGGACGCTTCATGATCGCGGGGTCCATAGGGCAAAAATCGTGGGCGAAACGCTGCGTGAACGGGCGGCCCACCAGGGCGGACACAAGCAACGCAACGGAGATTGCCACGGTACCCGCCGTCGGTTGCGCAAAGTAGAGGAATGCGCTCCCGGTGACGAAGGCAACGACCGTCCTCAAGGTCAGGAGGATCGTTCCGAACAGCAACAACATCGAGACCCGTTCACGCCTCAGCAGCCGCCGACCCAACGCAAGATACGACCAGGTGAGAGCTGCAATCAATGCTCCCCGGAAACCTGCCAAGACGAGCAGGAGGTAGAACACGATCAGAGGGCCGAGGACTCCTTCGAGCACGACAGGAAGTGCGTGACGGAGGGCCCTGCGAGGCGGAGGCATCAGAAGCACTGACCCTTGTTGCCCGTCGGGGTTGGATGTCGGATGCAACCGCAGCAGGTGCCACGGCTCCACGGTCCCGCCGGTGGATCTGTTTGCCACAGTGCTGCCGGCCTTGCCACCGTAAGCGGCGGCGCTTTGACCCGAATTGAGGTGCCCAATGCTACACCGACCCAATGAAACGATTTTCCTCAGCTCGGGACCGTCTTTTGCCGTCGTGGTGCCCGTAGGCCTACGCGGGTGTCACGACCCATCTTGGCCCGCGGGGGATCAGGCCGATCCGATGACAGCACCGAACTCGATGGTGCCCACCGTCACGCCGGGTGCCTCGGCACCCTCGGGAGGAGCGGTCGCGCGGGCCTGCTCTTCGGTCTCGAACACATCGATGGAGATTCCGCGCGAGTCGTCGACGGCTGTGAAGTAAGCACCCAGGAAACCGGGGGCCCCTTTTATCCCTTGAATGACCTCCTCGTCGAGGCTCCGCTTGGCCTCGGCCAGGTCCGCAATGTTTGCGTGAATCACTCTCGCATGCATGGCTGATCCCCGGTTCGTCTGGTGACTCATCACGCTAACCCCGACCGAGCGCGATTTCCGGTGCGTGACGCTGAGCACTGGACTATCCGCATGCGCCGGGATTGGGGGCTACCGACCAGCTGACAATGTCAGAGCGCAGGGCTTTTTTCCCATGGGCCGATGCCACCAATTCGCGTAATCGTGTACCGCACGATAAAGCCGGGCTCCGACCGCTCAGGAACGGGGACCTCAGCATCGGGCGATACGTAGACCTTCGCGTGTTTGGTCATCAGTTCCCATATGCGAGAGCTGGGTTCTACCGTCGCCCGTGCATAGACGACTGCATAAGGGCTGATCCAGACGCCGGGCTCTCGCGGCAGGTCGAAGGACAGGGCGACGCGGGGGTCGCGTCTGATATTTCTGAGTTTGACGTTGTCCCGCATGTGAGTGCTCACCAGATCCCCACCGTCGATCCCGATCCATATGACGGTTACCTGAGGGCTCCCGTCCGGGTTGATGGTGCTCAGGTGGGCCATGGGTCCAGAGGCGATCAACTCGCGAAGTTCCGGTGGTAGCGCTGGCATGGCCTTAGCGGAGTGGTCTTCCATGCAGCTCGCCATGCTCATCGGGCCAACGAGCATCGTCTGACGGGAAAGTCATGATCCTGGCAACTCTCATCCAAGGAACGATAGGTGTCGGATCTCTCGACTTGCCCCCGTCCGCCGGGCCTGGGTCTGGCCGACGGTCACCATTGGGCAGCCACGAGTCGCTCCATGCCCGGCTCCCCTCCCGCCGCGAGCATCCGTCCGGCCCAACGGCATATGAAAGGCTTGGCACGAATTCAATCGGCCGGCGCTCATGGGAGGACAATCGTGGCTGATCCCAACGACCTTTCTTCGCTTCCGCAGGCAGATCAAGACGCGATCGGCGCCACGCTGATCTCGCTCCTGACCGGCTTCCGTGAGCGGGACGCCGAGAAGCTCGTCGGCATCTACACATCGGACGCCGATTGGGTCAATGCTTTCGGCTCGGTAAAGAAGGGTGGGGATGAGATCGTCGAGTACCTCCGCGGACTCTTCTCCGACGACAACTTCAACGCAGGCACCGTGAAGGCCCCGCCCGAAACGTCCATGAAAGTGCTCACACCAGAGGTCGTCCTGGTGTCGGCACACTTGCAGGTCGAAGGACAGAAGTTGGTAGGCGGTGGCGAGATCGACGTGCGGGACAACCACTCACTCCGGGTTTTGCACCGTCAGACCGACGGGTCCTGGCTCATCGCCTCCGAGATGTACAACGACGCCAACCGGGAACAGACCTATTCGGGCAACTCCTGACGGGGGAGCTGACGTACCGAGTACGCCGCCAGGACTACCTCGACAGGGAGCCACCCCTCAGCCCCTCAATGCCCGTTGCGGGTACTCTCCCGCAGGAGGTTGACCCATGTACGAATGGCTCAATCGCTGGTCCCTCGCTCACCCAAAAGCGTGGTGGTCGATAGGGCCGATCGCGTTCGGGATCTTCGCGTTCTTCGCCTGGTGGGCAGAAGGCGAATCTTGGTACGGCGCTTTGGGCACCGCGGCAGTCGGCACAGCTGGTGGAGTTGTCCTTGCGTTAGCGCTCATCCGCCTACGCCAGCCGCGGCAAACGAGCTCGCAGCCGAGGATTCCTCAGGCAAGGATTTGGACGCGGTCCGCAACGATAGGAGTTTGGTAGCGAACATCGGTGCGCACACGTTGACTGGGACCAGCGCCGATGGCGGACGAGGATGCCTCAGAACGCCGGGACTGAGTCACGAGCGTTGAGGCGAACTGCACCAGAATGGCGTGATGGGCAAAGAGCCGATCGTTGTCTGCGATCCCGGCGTCGATGACTTTCTGGCCCTCTTGGTCATGACTGGAGCGGGCAGCCCGCCGAGAGCGGTCGTTGGGACCGGCGGAAATGTGACGTCGGAAGTGGCATATCGCAACGCAGTGGGAACCATGGCATTGCTCGGACTCGACTGCCCCGTCGCGAAGGGTGTCGATCGCGGCCTTGCCACCTCCTATCCCGACACGGGAGACCCCTTTCATGGGTCCGATGGACTGGGCGGTGTGGCATCGCTCCTGCCCGCTGTTCCCGCCTCGCAGGACCTCCCGGCACCGATACCGATGATCGAAGGCACCATCTTGGCCACAGGACCACTCACGGTCGTCGCCGAGGCGCTCAACGCCGGAAATCCCGTCACCGAGATTGTCTGGATGGGGGGCGCAGTCGCCTGCGGAGGCAACATGACACCGGCGGCGGAATTCAACGCCTGGCTCGACCCCGAGGCTGCCGACCTCGTCTTGGGCAGCGGTGCTCGGCTCTCCATGGTTCCTCTCGATGTGACGCATCAAGTCCAGTTGACCCCGGACGACCTGGCCATCATGGCCGACCTGGGTGAAGTGGCGGCTCTCGCTGCCCGAGCGTGTTCGCACTTCCACAACCAAGGGGATGCGATGGTTCCCCACGACGCCGTCGCAGTCGTCGCCCAGTTACAACCCGAGCTCTTCCGGTGGGAAGAGCGCTGGGTTCGGTGCGAATTGGATGGCCGTTGGACTCGCGGTATGACCGTTGTCGATAGACGCCCTCGTGGCGAGCCCGGCTCCGTCCGGGTGGCGCTCGCCGTTGATTCGATATCCGTCAAGAAAAGGATCTTCGACGCGCTCCGTTCGCTCGGCTAAAGAATGTGTCCCAGTACGCCCGTCCAGGGTCGGCTCTTTGCATGGTGATGGACGTCCGGGTACACGGTGCGGTCCTAACCGATCCGCTGGGCAAGAGACACGATGATTCCCTCTGGTCCGCGCACATAAGCCATACGCCAGGCATCCTCGTATTGGCCGACTGCCCCTACGAGCCGGTAGCCGTCCGCGACGAGCCGGTCGAGCACCGTCTGGAGGTTGTCCACCTCGAACGCGACGTTGCGCAGCCCCAGCTCATTGGCCATGGCGGATGGCGATCCCGGGAGATGGTCGGGCCGGACGAAGCTCGACAGCTCGAGCATCGTGCCTCCGTCGGGTGGCCGCAACATCACGATCTTGGCGCGAGAGTCCGGGATGCCGATCACCGTGTCCAAGAATTCGCCCTCCACAACCGTGCTGCCCTCAACCTCAAGTCCAAGCGAGACGAAGAACGCTGTCACCAAGTCGAGGTCCGCAACGGTGATCCCGACATGATCGAAGCGAAGTGCGTGCGCCATTGTTGGGCTTCCCTCCGTTTGCAGTTGTCTGTCCATCAATTTCCCCACCGGGAGATCCATGTAGGCGTCCCCGGCACACACCGTCACCGATCCACCATTGACACCGTAGGAAGGAAATGCAATCCTACAACCATATGGTTGTAGGAACTCTTGAGCGCAAGGAACGACCGACCGGTTGTTTTTCGCGCTCAGCGATGCAACACGGCGCGACATCGTCACGAAGACTCTCGACCGTGAGCGCTCCGTCAGCGAGCTCGGCCGGCTCTATCCGATCAGCCTCACCGCGGTGCAGAAGCACGTCGAGGTCCTGGTCAACGCCGGTCTGGTCTCAAAGCACCGGAGCGGACGGGAACAACTCGTGCGGGGTGAAGTCGACCAACTTCGCCGCGCCCACGACCTTCTCGATGAACTCGAAACGGTGTGGCGGGCCCGCCTCGAACGCTTCGAAGGCGTCCTCAACGAGACCACTGGGAAGGAAAGCGAATGACCGTTTCGAATGTCGACAAGAACGCAGAGGCCAAGACAATGGTCATCACTGCGGAGTTCAAGACGTCCATCACCAACGTGTGGCAGCTGTGGGCCGACCCGCGTCTACTCGAGCGGTGGTGGGGTCCGCCAGGATTCCCGGCCACCTTCGAGCATCACGACCTCACGCCGGGCGGCACGATCACCTACTTCATGTCCGGACCCGACGGCGGCGAAAGGTTCGACGGCACCTGGAACGTAATCGAGGTCGACGCACCGACCAGGCTCGTCGTCGAAGACGCCATTGTCGAAGATGACGGAACGCCAAGCGACGGCAATTCCATGACTCGCATGGAGATCGACATCGAGGCAGTGGGCGACACGACGCGGATGATTCTCACCACGCATTTCGACTCGCTCGAAGGGATGGAGCAAGCGATCGCCATGGGCGTAGCCGAAGGCATGAAGGCTTGCATGTCCCAGATCGACGCCCTGCTCGCCGAGGTCGCCGCCTAGGGGATTACTCCCAACGGAACTCGGGTCGCCAGCGCCCGGTTAACGACGGTCCACTTCGCGGGTTGGTCTGATCCGCTCCGGCACAGACCGAGGAGCATTCTGTCAGCGACGCCTCAGCCGGGAGTCTGCGAGTGCGGGCGAGGATGCGAGGTAGTTGTCGTCAGGATTGAGTTCCGTTCCCGGGGGGACGATCTCGTCGATGCGGTCAAGCAATTCATCACTCAGAACGACGTCGGCCCCGGCGAGGAGGTCGTCCAGCTGTTCGGGTGTCCGCGGTCCGATAATGACCGAGGTGACCCCCGGGTGAGCTCTGACAAAGGCAGTAGCCATGTGGGTCAGGGGAAGTCCAGCCTCGGCGCTCAGCTTTTTCAGCGCCTCAACCGCTTCCAATTTGGCTCGATTGGCCGAGATGTTCAGGTCGAATGCCTGAGGTGCGGTGGCAGTCCGGTGGCCACGGGTGGGATCGGCCCGTCCCGACAGCCATCCACTACTCAGCGGACCGTACGACAGCACTCCCATCCCGTGACGCTGTGCGGCAGGAAGCACGGTGCCCTCAATGGTCCGGGTGAGAACCGAGTAGCGGGGCTGCTCGGTCCGGAATCGATGATGACCTCGTCTCTCAGCTACCCATTGTGCCTCCACCAAGAGATCGGCCGGGAAGGTGGACGACCCGATGGCACGTACCTTTCCGGCCCGGATCAGATCAGACAGGGCGCCGAGCGTTTCGTCAAGGTCGGTGCTGTAGTCGGGCCGATGGAGTTGGTAAAGGTCGATGTAGTCCGTGCCAAGGCGCCGGAGGCTCGCTTCGATCGCCCGGGCGATCCAGCGGGGTGACGCGCCTCGCCGATTTGGGTCCTCCCCAACCGGAAGTCCGAACTTGGTGGCCAATACGACCTCATCGCGCCGTCCAACCAGGGCCTTTCCGACAATCTCCTCCGACTCTCCGCGAGAGTAGACATCGGCGGTGTCTACGAAGTTGATGCCGGCGTCGAGGGCCGAGTGGATGATACGGATCGACTCGTCATGGTCGGGATTGCCCATGGCTCCCAACATCATCGTCCCGAGTGCAAACCCGCTCACCGAAATGCCCGTGCCACCGAGGACCCTGCGCTCCATTGTCTCTCCTTGATCAGCCACTGAGCTCTGTTTTACCTCCCAGAGCTCGCGGTACGACCAGGTGGGCACCGGATCGAACATCCCGGCCCCGACCATCGCGAGGGTCGGATATGTCCGGACCATCCATTGCCCGCGACGGAGGAGCCGGGATCCGGCAATATGGTCCAGTGCGCGCCCCGGCGTTAGAGGAGGAGCAGCAATGAGCACGATCGGCTTCCTGGAACTTCCTCCGGTTACTTCGGAGGCGCAAGCACTCTTTGACGAGGACATCGCCGAGGATGGCTACGTGATGAACGTGTCGAAGTTGTGGTCCCATAACGCGGCGCTGGTGACGAATCTCTTCGACTTAATGGGTCAGTCGATCGCCGATCAGAACCTGAGCTTCCGCCAGCGGGGCATCCTCGTCGCCGCCTGTGCATCGACGCTGGGTGATTCCTACTGCTCCCTTGCGTGGGGCTCCAAGTTGGCAGGCGTCTCTGATCCTGAGTTTGCGGCCGCCGTGATCCGAGGGAGCGACGAATCTCTGAGTGACGACGAGCGTGCGTTGGCGTCATGGGCACGCAAGGTGGCGGGCGATCCCAACCACACCACAGCTCAGGACATCGGCAGTCTCCGCTCGGCGGGGTTCAATGACTCCCAAATCTTCGCCGTGACAGCGTTCGTGGCCTTTCGGCTCGCCTTCTCCACTGTCAATGACGCACTCGGCGTCGGTCCTGACCATGCTCTTCAGGCGGCTGCTCCGAAGGCAGTCGTGGATGCAGTCGGGTTGGACGCTCTACGCAGACCTGAATGATCTTTGTGCCGCGGCACGCCCGCTCCGCGGGGCGGCCTGCTGATCTCGGTTTCGTATTTCTGGCCAAGGGTCCGACATCGGTCTCCCGATCGTCCTCGATCCGTGATAGTTCAGGCTTTGCAGGACGACCAAGGGGGCCGGTGCCCATCCGCGACTACGAACCGGGGTCGGCATAGCGTTCCGTACATGGACGTCACTGGCTTGAACGACAGAGCTCTCGTGGAGCGGTACGACGCCTTCCGCCGCGGACCTCGACCGTACCCGCGAGACGGAGAAGCGCCTGGCGCTGCATCGGGAACTCGGGAACCTCGCAGCCGAACGCCAACGCAGACATCCACTGACGATCACTCCGCCTCGTTCCTGATCGCGCCAGGCGATGGCTGCTTGAGCCGTAGCGTGCACAGATCAGATCGCCAGTGGCGCAGCGCCTGAAGCCCATCCGACGATCGGACCGGCAGCGGACACTTTGACATCCGCCGGCTTGCGCCCAGTTCGGCGGCGCCGTGGGGCAGTCAAGCACGACTGAGGCACAGGCGGGCATGCCTGCGGTTCTCCCAACGTCGTATCGCCTACGTCGTAGCAGGTGGATCCCACCTCATCGCGCGCTGGTTGTTCAGCCTCTGGGCGCGGCTGGGCTGACGTCGTAGCGCAGTTCCCCGGTCGACCCGTCGATGTCGTAATACTCGACGCCTGCCTCCACCTGCGGGTCGTCAGCCTTGAAGGCGACCGCGATCTTATTCGCGGCATTGCGGACGATATCGAGGACCAGCTCGGTCGCGGCGGCAGCGCCCAAAGCCTCCACGGCCCGCTCGCCGAGCCCGGGTGGCCACTCGATCGGCTGCCACACGAAGGCATCCACGACTTGGAGGGCCAGGGCCTGGGCGTCGGAGATGCCGCTCGGATCCCTGTCATCGAACAGATCATTCCGACCCGCGAGATCGATGGCGCTCACGCTCCTGCGGGACTGGCAGAGCCGGCAGTCATGTGCCCTCGCCCCACGGAGCCTGACCAGTTCGGAGGTCACCGGATCGAGGGACGACAGTTTGGCCACCTCGAGGAGGAATCTTTCGTGGGCCGCCCAGGGATCGGTCGTGCCAGAAGTCGAGATCCGATGCCATTCTTCGCAGAACATCTCGCGCCAGGCGGCACTGGCGCGAATCATCATGTCCTCGGTCCACACGGCTAGGACGAACGCCGGGGCACGGGCACCGAGTTCGGCCAGCCCGGCTGCTCGAACCTCAGGGGTCATGGATGCCACATCGACGACCATCTGCTCCGCGAAGGCGGTCGCATCCGATCTCGGCACGTCAGGAGCAGTCGGGTCCAGGCTGACCCGAGCGATGGCACGGGCCCGCTCCGTCAGGTCTGCCGGCGTAGTCGTGGCCACGGCGCCGATCAGTTCGTCCCATGCCGTGAAGGCCGCCGGCGCTTCATCTCGGGCGATCACAATGCGATCCTATTGCCCATCTGACGCGTCATCAGAGCCCGTGCAGGACGGCCGCCGTACCATTGCGGTCATGCCTGCGACCTGCGTCTGCTGCGCAACCTCGGTCGATTGGTGGGTCAGGTTGCGCTCGCACCCCGACATGCCCATTTGCCACGACTGTCTGGGCGGGCTCATTGGCCAACGAAACGGCCAACTTCAACTGATGACGGGGAGTTGGCTCGTCACAGGTTTCGAGCCAATCTTCAAGGTGACTGACGTGGCTCGCTCGGCTGCGTGGTACGACCGAGCGGGCTTCGAGACATCGCTCCATGACGGTTCCTACGGGTTTGCCCATCGGGATATCGACCTCACCATCCACCTCGCTCAGACTCAGGGGGGAGAAGTGCCGGGTCAAGGGTCCCTTTACATCCACTGCCAGGATGCCGACCTCGTGGCAGAAGAGTGGAGAAGGGCCGAGATCGAGGTCATTGGCCCCCGAGACGAGGACTATGGCAAGCGGGAGGGTTCCATCACCGACCCGGACGGAAACGTGATTCGCTTCGGCAGTCCCATTCGCCCACCGGTCGCCGGGGGTACCGCCTAGCGACAGTGGTGCCGATCCCGCTATGGGAGTGCTTCACGCGCCTCTTGGTCGAGGACGAGATCTGCAGCAGCAAGATTCTCTTCCAAATGTGCGAGCGACGAAGTTCCGGGAATGAGCAAGACGGTTGGCGCCTGGTCGAGCAACCACGCAAGCGCAACTTGCGCCGGTGTTGCACCGAGTCGATCCGCTGTGGCCTTGACGGAGGCCGAACCGAGAACTGGATTCTCGGGGTTGAAGGCGGAGCCCAGCGGAAAAAACGGGACAAACGGAACTCCGTCCGCTCTGCACGCGTCGAAGATGCCCTGGCCTGAGGTATCAGCCAAGTTGTAGGAGTTCTGGACGCACGCGATGTCGATCAGGGACTGAGCGGTCCGATACTGGTCCACGTCGACGTTACTGAGCCCGATGGCCCCGATCAGGCCCTCTTGGCGCATGGATTCCATGGCCTCCAATTGATCTGGAACAAGACGTCGGATTCGGGGTGACGACGCAGATTGACCACGGGGATTTGCTCCAAGTCGAGGGATGCCAGGTTGGCCTCCACCCCGGCCCGGAGTTGATCAGGATCCTGCGCGCCGTGCCACTGTCCTCGATCGTCTCGCGCCGCCCCGACCTTCGACACGATCACCAAGTCGTCGGGATACGGAGAGAGCGCCTCCCGCAGCAACTCGTTGGCCACGTCGGGCCCGTAGAACTGTGCAGTATCGATGTGGTTCACCCCGGCATCGATCGCCCGCCGAACCACGCTCAGCGCAACCGAGCGGTCCTTCGGCGGACCGAAAACACCCGGTCCGGGGAGTTGCATTGCACCAAAACCCAAGCGGCGGACGGATCGGCCGCCGAGCGGGACAGATTCTTCAGACATACGCCCGGTATACCGGGCTCGGTCGGCCATCGAGGCAATGGGTTCTGATCCACCCGACACCAGTGGGGACCATGCGGCTGCGGATCATCCACAGATGGCGGCATCGAGCACAACCTGGGTGGTCTGGTTACTTCGCACGAGGAACGGCCGCCGGCCGGCGCGATATCGCCCACTCATGGGCTGCTTTCCCATGAACGCCCCTGTAGCCCATGAGGTCGATCAGATAGCCCGGCGGAGTCTGCGGGCACTTCTCCGAAAGGAAGGTCTGCGAGACGGCTGCTCTACAACCAGTGATCTGCCGAGCGGTCAGCGGCTTGCCACCCGTGACGGCCTTGACGCATCCTTCGAGCTGCCCGTGGGTCGGAGTCGGACGAGACGTGGCCGAGGCTGGAAATCCCACGAGCCCCGAAAGGGCGATCAATCCGGCGCTCGCGACGCCGCAGAGGGTTGCCCGGGGTGCTCTCACGCCCACCGGTCTAGCCCAGTGCCCACCGAGCTGGGTTGGACGTGGGGGCAGCCCGTCATGTTTCCTGATCCTCCGGGATATCGGCGCAGCACTGCGCGGGCGACCGCACTCGTACCCAGCTCGACCGTGGGTCGATGTGGCTGCTCACGCGTCATCTGCCGGGGGTCCGGACTCGAGGAGAATTGGCCCGCTGTTGGCTTCCCCCTGCAGTGGCCGTAGGCTTGTCAGTATGGAGGGCAGGATGATCTGGGTGCAGGGCCAGGCGCAGCAGATGGGGGCCGGGTCCGTGCGGACATGGCATCTTGAGGCGTTGCCCGGCGAGACGTTGTGCGGCCGGCCCACCCTGCTCATGAAGGCGACGCCCGGTGCGGCGTGGGGCCAAGTACTCAACCCGTGCAGCGAGTGCCAGGCCAAGGCGAAGGTGGCCGACGCCCAGGCGACGGCCGCGGCCCAGCACAACATCGCTTCTTGAGTCAGGGCACTGCCTGCGGCTGACGTCCACTTCGTTGTGTTCCACATCTGTGACATTTTGATGAATCGCCTGGTCGGGTACCCGGCAGAAAGCCACTGTTGCAGCGGCACCAGCACCTAGGCTCGGTGCATGGGGCAGGGCGACGTACCGACATCACGAGGCGGCCCCCTCCGTCGGCGCAAGGAGAAGCGTCAGCTCGAACATCTGGCGGTGACGTCGGAACGGGACGGGACACCACGACCGCCGGCTGCGGCACACGTCAAGGTCATCGAGGATCGGCAGCCTCCCGCGGTGAAGGCGACGCATCTCGAGAGCGACGAGGCGGACCCGTCGGTCGACGACGCTCCTCCGCCTCGACCCGGCGGCTTTCATGTGCGGGCCGTTCCGATCGACCAGCCGGTGGGCGACTGATCGGAAGGCGGGGCGGCCTTTCCGAGAGCGTCGCCGCCGACAGCTGGCTTACGCGGGATGGTGGCGGTGCGGGCGTAGACGAGCGTCGTCAGGCGCCCGCTCGAACGATCGGAGAGCTCCACCTGAATCGGCGCGTCGGGCCCGTCTCCGAGCAGCACGCACTCCGACTGCACGGGCCCGTCCCCGGTCTGGGCCATGTAGCGCAGATCGAGCTCGGTCACGACGGCGTCCCTGTCGAAGCGGGCCGACGCCAGCTCCTCGGCCGCCGCCTCCGCGAAGAGCGCCACCATGGCGCCCTGGAGCGTTCCGGCGGGGTTCCGGAGCTCGGGCGTCACCTGCATCTCGAGCGACCCGGCGACCGGGTCGAGCACGACGATGCCCGCTTCCTCCCGGAGGGGCCGGTCCAGGGTCCTCGACCCGTCGAACATCATGGAGATGCGCTCCTGTGACGCCGGGGGCTTCACGGGATCGCGTCGGCGCGGCGCTGCACCCGGGCGAACCCGATGGCACCGGTCGCCACCGGCTCTCCCGCCTCGGTCACGAGATCCACCTTGGCCGTCGCCGAGCGGCGACCCCGCCGCAGAATCGTGCTCCGGGTGGAGAGGAAAGCGGGTGCGGGCAACGGGCGCATCCGCACCGACATGTCCGAGGTCAACATCCAGGCGTCGGGATCGTCGTCGAGGACGATCCCCGCCACCACGTCGATCATGAAGGCGATGACGCTCGCCCGCAGTGCGCCGTGGTGCAACAGCTGCGGCCGGGGGTGCAACGACAGACGGAATTCCCCGTCGCGGACCTCGGCCACCACGCCCAGGCGGGCAGGAATGGAGAAGCTCTCGTCGAGGAAGTCGGTCATCGGCGTTCCGGGATCAGACACGGCTCGGGACGCTACCGGCACGCTCCCGGTCGCCACCAGTTGCCGAGGCGCCAGCTCACGGGTGCCGATTGCTGGCAAGGTGGCGGCCGATGGAGCCGATCGACGTCGACGCCTTCGAAGCGCTGGTGGCCGATGCGCTCGACGCGATCCCCGACCAGTTGCGCGCCGAGATGGAGAACGTGGCGATCATCATCGACGACGAGAGCCCGCCCGGTCGGCTCTACGGGCTGTACGAGGGGATCCCGCTGACCCAACGCGGCACCTACGCCGGGGCGCGTCCCGATCGGATCACGCTCTTCCTGGCCACCATCTGCCGGTCCGCCCGCACGCCCGACGAGTTAGCCCGCCGGGTGCGCGTCACCCTGCTGCACGAGGTCGGGCCATCACTTCGGTCTCGGCGAGGCGCGTCTGCGCGAGCTCGGCTGGGCCTGATGCGCCCGGCCCGGTGGCTCCCGCCGGACGCGCGCCCGACTATGCCCTGGGGCGGCAGCTCCTTGTTCGGCGGCCGGGCCGGCGTGGCCACCGGAGGCGTGGAGCCGTTGGTCTTGGCGCGTCGCCCAGGTTCTCGTTGCGCAACGTCGAGAGCAGCACCTCGGCCGCGCCCATGAGGCTCGTCGCCTCGTAGGGCACGACGATCTTGGCGTTCTCGGAGGACGCGATGTCCTGCAACGCCTTCAGCTGCAGCACGGCGAGCGTGTGCGGGTTGATGGTGGCGGTGTCGATGGAGGTGAGGCGGGCCGCCTCGCCGGCACCCTGCAGCTCGAGTGCCTTCTTCTCTCCCTCCGCCTGCAGCTCCAGCACCTTCATCTGCGCCTCGGCGCGCAGGATGGCGGACTGCTTGGCCCCCTCCGCCTCGAGGACGGCGGCCTGCTTGCGCCCGCCGGCGGAGTTGACGGCGGCCTGCTGCTCACCCTCCGACTTCAAAATGGCGGCGCGCTTGTGCTGCTCGGCTTCCTTCTGCTCGGACATCGCCTGCACCACGTTGAGCGGCGGGGTGATGTCGAGGATCTCAATGCGGTTCAGCCGCACCCCCCACTTCGCCGTGGCGTCGGCCATGTGGTCCTGCATGCGGCTGTTGATCGTCTCGCGCTCGGAGAGCGCCTGGTCGAGCGAGAGCTCCCCGAAGACCGCCCGCAGGGCCGTGCGCGAGAGCTGGTCGACGGCGAGCTGGTAGTCGTTGATCTCGAACAGCGCCGACTTGACGTCGATCACCTGGCAGAAGATGGTCGCGCTGACCTGCAGGGACACGTTGTCCTTCGTGATCACCGCTTGCTGGTCCCCCGTCATCGGGAACTCGCGCACGTCGACCTTCTCCATCTTGTCGACGAACGGGAGCAGAATCCGCATGCCCGGCTGATCGACCGACTTGAACTCACCCAGGCGCTTGACGACGCCGACGCTCCCCTGCTGCACGATCTTGACGAAGCGGGACAGGAAGAGGGTGACGACCCCGACTGCGGCCAACGCCAGCGACGACAACGATCCCGACCACTTCTCCGGCCGATGCGAACATTGCGGTACCTCTCTTCTAACTGTCGATGGCGTAGACGACGAGCAAACCCGCGCTCGACGTCGGCGACGACGACATCGGTCCCGACGGGGATACAGGCCTCGGGGTCGAGTGGGATTGCCAGCCACTCCTCTCCCCTGGCCCGGATCCTTCCCGGGTGATGTGCGCCCTCGATTGCCTTGGTCACCAACGCGGTGTCGCCGACCATGCCTTGAACGCCATTCAGCACAATTTGCAGTCTATTAGCGACCGATGAAGAGAGGCTCCCGCTTCTCGGCGAAGGCCGCCATGGCCTCCTGCGTGTCCTGGGTCGAGAAGTTGAGGGCCTGGCAGCGAGCCTCGTCCTCCACCGCCTGCTCCATGGAGGCCATGGAGGAGGCGTGGAGCAGGGTCTTGGTCATCGACAGCGCGAGGGGCGGCCCCGCGGCCAGCGTCGTGGCCCAGTTGTCCACGAAGGCGTCGAGCTCGTCGAGCGGCAGCGCCCGGTTCACCAGGCCGATGGCCGCGGCCTCTTCGCCGCTCCACATGCCGCCGAAGAGCGCGATCTCCTTGGCCCGGGCCAAGCCGACGAGCCGTGGCAGCAGCCAGGACGCGCCGTTGTCGAGGGAGAGGCCGCGCTTGGCGAAGATCATGGAGAGCTTGGCCCGGTCGCTGCAGACGACCAGATCGCAGCCGAGCGCCAGCGACAATCCGGCACCGACCGCGAAGCCGTCCACCTTGGCGATGGTCGGCTTGGAGACGTGGTGCAGGGCGAGGGCGACGTCACCGAGGCGCCGCATGCGCGCCAGGCCCGATCGTGTGGGATCGGTGGCCGGGCCGCTGGGGTCGGAGAGGTCGGCTCCCGAGCAGAAGGCGCCCCCCGCTCCGGTCAGGACCATCACCCTGTCGTCCGGGTTGTCCTCCACCTCCTCGAAGGTGGTGCGCAGCTCGGTCAGCATCTTGCCGTTGGCGGCGTTCTTGCGCTCGGGGCGGTTCATCGTGACGGTCACGACCCCGTCCTTGCGCTCGACGATCAGTGTCTCCATGGGCACGGACCCTATGCCGCGCCGCCTCAGAACGCACCTTCGACGACCTCGAGCGTCCCGTCCAGCACGGCTGACCACGTCGAAGCGGACCTCGGGCCACCGTCTCCCCTGCTGCCGCAGGTACGCCGCGGCGAGGCGGCGGAGCCGGCGCTGCTTGGCGCGGTCACGGCCTCGAGCGGATGGCCGTGCGCCGACCCGGTCCGGGCCTTCACCTCACAGACGACGAGGGTGGTGCCCCGGGCGCAGATCAGGTCGATCTCGCCCACCGGGCAGCGCCAGTTCCGTTCGAGCACGGCGTACCCGTGCGCCCGGTAGTGCGCGGCGGCGGCCCGTTCGCCGAACCCGCCGAGTGCGGCGTTGCGCCGGTCGCCGTATCCCACCGACGGTGGAACGGTCGCATCAGAGCTCTTGTTCGGGCAGCCGTTCTATGTTCACGTCACGGAAGGTGACGACGCGCACCTCGGGCACGAACCGTGCCGGGCGGTACATGTCCCAGACCCAGGCATCGCGGATCTCGAGCTCAATGCACGCCGGCGTCGTGTCGGACCGCACGGTCAGCGACACCTCGTTGGCCAGGTAGAAGCGGCGCTCGGTCTCGATCACGTAGGTGAAGACCGGAAGGACGGCTCGGTACTCCTGGACGAGCCCGAGCTCGATCTCGGATTCGTAGCGTTCGAGGTCTTCCTCGCTCACGCTGCGACCGCCCTACTCGTCCGAGTCCTCCTGGACGGCCTCATCGGCCTCGGCTTCGCTCGACCCCACCTCGTCGACGACGTCCACGTCATCGACCGCGTCCACCGGTCGACCTCTTCGATGCTCCTCGTTCCCGAGGTCGACCTCGTCCTCGACCAACGCCGCCGCTGCCTTGCCCCGCGGAATCCGGCGCTCCTTGATCTTGGCGGCCTTCCCGTGACGGTCGCGGAGGTAGTAGAGCTTGGCCCGGCGGACGTCGCCCAGCGTGGTGACCTCGATCTTGGCGATCGTCGGCGAGTGCACCGGGAAGGTCCGCTCGACGCCGACGCCGAAGCTCACCTTGCGCACGGTGAAGGTCTCCTGGACCCCGCCGCCCTGGCGCCGCATGACGGCGCCCTGGAAGACCTGCACCCGCTCGCGGTTCCCCTCGACGACCCGGACGTGCACCTTGACGGTGTCGCCGGGGCGGAACTCGGGGATGTCGTCGCGCAGGCTGTCGCGATCGATCGTTTCGGTGGGGTGCATGAGAGGCGTCCTTCGGTCACACCGGCTCAGTGCCGGACAGAACATCGTAGCCGTGCGCAGACAGGGCCTGCACGTCGCTGGCACTGAGCGCCGAGGCCCTGACCAGGCGCGCAATCAGGTCGGGGCGGCGTTCGGCCGTCCGCAGCAGCGCCTGCGAGCGGCGCCAGGCGGCCACCGCCCCGTGGTCCCCCGACCGGAGCACCTCGGGGACCGGCCACCCCCGGAACTCCGCCGGCCGGGTGTACTGGGGGTACTCGAGCAGCCCCTCGCTGAAGCTCTCGTCCCGGGCGGACTCCTCGTTCCCCAGCACGTCGGGCAGGAGGCGGGCGACCGCCTCGACCACGACCAGGGCGGCCAGCTCCCCACCGGCCAGCACGAAATCGCCGACGGACAGCTCGCCGTCCACCAGGTGGTCGGCCACCCGCTGGTCCACCCCCTCGTAGCGGCCGCACAGCAGCGAGAACCCCCCGGGCGCCGTGCTGCGCCAGCTCGGTCGCCACCGCCTGGTCGAACGGCCGGCCCCCGGGGGCGAGGAGGAACAGCGGCCGCGGCAGGTCGGGCACCGACTCCACGCAGCGGAAGATCGGCTCGGGGGTCAGCACCATGCCGGCTCCCCCGCCGAACGGGCTGTCGTCGACCGAGCGCCGGGCATCGTCCGCGCCATCGCGCAGGTCGTGCACGCGCACGTCGAGCGCGCCGGCCTCTGCGGCCCGGCCGAGAACGGACACGCCGCAGTACGTGGTCACCACGTCGGGAAAGATCGTGAAGACGTCGATCCTCACGCGGACGCGTCACAGGTCGAGCAGCCCCTCGGGGATGTCGACGTCGACCGTGCGCCGCCGCGTCGTGGGCCGTGACGAAGCGGACCGGGATCAGCCCGCCGGACTCGAGCACCATCAGGTCGCTGGCCGGGTTGGCCTCGACCGATGCGACGGTGCCGAGCGTCCGTGCCGGCACTGTCCCGCACGGTGGCCCCGACGAGCTCGTGCACCCACAGCACGTCGTCCACGTCGTCGAGCGGTTCGGCCTCGAGTTCCACGCCGCGCAGGCTGTCGGCGGCGCTGCGGTCGAACACGCCCTCGAACTGCACGATGTAACGGTCGTCGGCCCGAAGGGCTTCGACGACACCACTCGTCAGCGCGCCCTCGATCGGAGGTGAGCTCCGTTCCCGCGTCGAGGCGCTGGGTCTGATCGGTCCAGAGCTGGACGACCACCTCGCCGCGCAGACCGTGGGCCTTGGTGACCCGGCCGACTTTGAGCAGATCAGTCGTCGACGATGTCCACGCTGGCCTGGACGCCGTCCTTGGCGCCCGCCACGTTGACCAGCGTCCGGATGGCCTGGGCGGTACGCCCGCGGCGCCCGATCACCCGGCCCATGTCGTCGGGGGCCACGTGGAGGTTGAGGCGCAACCCGCCGCGCCGCTCCTCCGTCTCAATGACCACCGAGTCCGGGTCGTTGGACAGCGAACGGGCCAGGTAGGTCAGGACGGCCAACGCCGTCCCGCCGTCCTGTGTCGCCGAGCTCGTTGCCGGCTCCGGCCTCGTCCTCGATGTCATCGACGTCGTCGAAGTCGTCGTCGGCGTTCTCCGACTGGTTGATGTCGCCCGCTTCGTAGAGGTCGGTCACTTGGCCCTCGCCGCGGCGAACTCGTCCCAGGCCCCGGAGGTCTTGAGGAGGCGCTCCACCCGCTCGGTCGGCTGGGCTCCGTTGACCAGCCACTTGACCGCTTTGGCGTTGTCGATGTTGATCACGGCGTCCGGTTCGGCGGTCGACGAGCCCCGGGGCGCGTAGGTGCCCACGATCTCGAGGAACCGGCCGTCACGCGGCGATCTGCTGTCGGCAGCCACGACCCGATAGGTCGGCTGCTTCTTCTTACCCATCCGCACAAGGCGGAGCTTCACTGCCACGGACTGAATCCTCCACTGATCTGGACGTCTTGGCCGTCCATTCTGGCAGATAGCGGGGCTACCGGCCTTTCGGCGGGGTGACCCGCCCACCCTTCTTCTTCTTCTTGGTGCCCTTGTTGCCGCTGACCACCGGCCGCGCCGGGGCCGGCGCGGGAGTCCCGGGAACCCCGAGGGCAGCTCACCGCCCTCTTCCATGAGCTGGGAGAGCATGTCGAAGTCGGCTCCGGCGGGAGCGGCCGGCAGGCCTCCGGCTCCCTGCTGGGCCAGCTTGCGGGCGGCCCGGCCGCTCATGCCGGCCATGTTCGGCATGCCGGGGAGGTTGGGCATGTTGCCCGAGGCCATCCCCTTCATCATCTTCTGCATCTCCTTGAACTGCTTGAGGAGCGTGTTGACGTCCTGAATGGAGGTGCCCGAACCACGGGCCACCCGGCTGCGGCGGGAGCCGTCCAACAGGCCGGTGTCGTTGCGTTCGGAGGGCGTCATGGAGCACACGATGGCCTCGACCTTCGCCACCTCGCCGTCGTCGATCTCGCCGGCGGCCTGCCGCATCTCCTTGGACATGCCCGGCATCAGGCGCATCAGGCCGCCCAGCGATCCCATCTTCTTGACCTGGCGCAGCTGGGACAGGAAATCGTCCAGCGTGAACTGCCCCTGCATGAGCCGGTTGGCGCTCTTGGTCACCTCGTCGGTGTCCATCGTCCGTTCGGCCTGCTCGATCAGGCTGAGGACGTCGCCCATCCCGAGGATGCGGTCGGCCATGCGATCCGGATGGAACAGGTCGAAATCGGCCAGTCGCTCGCCGGTACTGGCGAAGGCGATCGGCTTGCCCACGACCCCCTTGACCGAGAGGGCGGCGCCGCCCCGGGCGTCGCCGTCGAGCTTCGTCAGGATCACACCACTGAGCTCGAGCGTGTCGTGGAAGGCCTTCGCCGTCGCCACCGCGTCCTGGCCGATCATGGCGTCGATCACCAGGAACGTGTAGTGGGGCTGCGTGGCGTCCGAGATCTGGCGGATCTGCTCCATCAACTCGGCGTCGATGGTCAGACGGCCCGCCGTGTCGATGATGCAGATGTCACGGCCGAGGCGGCGGGCCTCCTCCAGGCCGGCCTTGGCGCAGGACACCGGGTCGGTCGGTTCGCTGAAGACGGTCACCCCGGCCTGCTGGCCGAGGACGCGCAGCTGCTCCACGGCGGCGGGACGCTGCAGGTCGGCCCCGACCAGCAGCGGGTTGCGGCCCTGCTGCTTCCACCAGAGGGCCAGCTTGGCCGAGGTGGTGGTCTTTCCCGAGCCCTGCAGGCCGGCCATGAGGACGACGGTGGGTGGCCGCGAGGCGTAGGTGAGCTTGAGCGTCTCGCCACCGAGCACGCCGACGAGCTCTTCGTGCACCGCCCGGACGACCTGCTGGCCCGGGGTCAGGCTCTTGGCGAGCGCCTCGGTGCTGACCCGCAGCCGGATGCCGTCGCAGAAGCGGCGGGCGACGCTGAGCTCGACGTCGGCCTCCAGCAGGGCGGTGCGGATCTCATTGAGCGCCTCGTCGAGATCCTCGTCACTGATGCGCCCCTTCCCGCGCAGGCGCGTCGAAATCCGCTCCAGGCGGTCGGAGAGGGCGTCGAACATGGTCTCTCACGTTAGTGGCGCCATCCGCTCCGGCGGCTGCCAGTGGAGCCCCGTGGCCAACGGCTACCGTCTCGGCCCATGTCGCTCCCCCGCCCCCGCCGCCGGGCCCTCGCCATGGTCGCGCTGGCGGCAGCCGGGCGCTGGTCCTGGCCGCCTGCAGCTCCCCGTCCACCCCGTCGGCCACGTCTTCGAGCACGGCCGGCACGTCCGGCGACACGGGCAGCGGCTCGAGCGCCACCACGACGACCACGGCTGCTCCGGGGAGCAGCGCGCTCACCGCCATCGGGCCCATCCCGGCTGCCGATGTCTCGCCCGCAGGCACCGCCGGGCATGCACCCACCGTGAAGGTCCCCACGGGCCCTCCGCCCACCGCGCTGGAGAGCGCCGACCTCATCGTGGGCACCGGACGCGAGGCCGCCCCGGGCGACAAGGTGACCGTGCAGTACGTCCTGGCGACCTACTCGGCGGGAGCGGTGATCCAGTCGTCGTGGACGAGCCGGCCCTTCTCGTTCACGCTCGGGGCCGGCCAGGTCATTCCCGGCTGGGACAAGGGTGTCGTCGGCATGCACGTCGGCGGCCGCCGCGAGCTCATCATCCCGCCCAGTCTCGGCTACGGCGCCAACCCGCCCCCCGGGGCGCAGGGCATCGCGGCGAACGACACGCTCGTCTTCGTGATCGACCTTCTCAGCATCGGCTGACCACCGCGACATGGAGATCCTCGCTCCACATCGACGCGCTGCGGACCGAGGGCGAGCGGATGGCATCGGCCGCCGTCGGAGCAGACGCCGACGCGGCCGTGCCCACCTGTCCCGAGTGGACGGTGCGCGACCTGTTGCGGCACACGGGCGCCGTGCACCGGTGGGCGACGGGCTACGTCGCCGGCCGCCGATGCGAGCCCTCGCGGGGCGGCCTGGAAGAGGCGGCGGGGACCTGGCCGGACGACGACGGCCTGACGGCCTGGTTCGAGCACGGGTGTGCCGACCTCGTGGCCGCGCTGGCCGCCGCACCCGACGACCTGGAGTGCTGGACCTTCCTGCCCGCCCCCTCGCCGCGGGCCATGTGGGCCCGCCGCCAGGCCCACGAGACCGCGATCCACCGTGTCGACACCCAGCTGGCGACCGGCACCGCCGTCACGCCGTGTGACCCCGGGTTCGCCGCCGACGGCATCGACGAGCTCCTGACCCTGTTCGTCCCGCGCCGCCGCGCGCACGCTGCCGCGCCGATGCACCGGCGACCCTGGCGGTGCGCTGTACCGACGACACGGCCTCGTGGCTGCTGCGGGCCGACACGGACGGGGTCACGGCGACGCGCACCACGAGCGGCCAGGACGGACCCGGCACCTGCACCGTGAGTGGGAAGGCCAGCGATCTCTACTTGGCGTTGTGGAACCGCGCCGGCGCCGACCCTCTGCGCACCGAGGGGGATCCCGGCGTGCTGCACCAGTTCGCCGAGGTGGTGCGGATCCGCTGATCCCCGGGGGCCCGCATCAGCCGGCCCCTCGGCTGTCACGGCGTGGGCACGCTCCGCCGGCGTCCGACGAGCCAGTAGGCGAGAGTCCCCGTCGTGTTCGTCACCGACCAGACGCGCCACAACCGCTTGGGCCCCCGCACCGCCGGTGGCGGGGCGGCGGCGAAGGTCGCGCCAGGTGAACCGGGCGAGGATCACGTGGACCACGAGGACCACGGCCAGGAGTAGCCTTCTGCTGATCGTTGAGGTCGAAGGGGACTCCCCCGCTGCGGTGCGCGCTCGGCGCAGCCCGGCGACGCCGTTGGTGGTCTCGTTGCGCTGGTCGGTCATGTCGTGCCCCTTCAGCCTCGTCGGATGCGAGGAGGGCGTCCGACGAACGCCGCCGAGTCGAACTCCACGAGGTCGTCGGGCCCCTCGCCGAGGCCGACCAGCTTGACCGGGACGAACAGCTCGCGCTCGACCGCGACCACAATGCCGCCCTTGGCGGTGCCGTCGAGTTTCGTCAGCACGATCCCGGTCACGTCGACCGCGTCGGCGAACTGGCGCGCCTGAATCAACCCGTTCTGTCCCGTGGTGGCGTCCAGGACGAGCAGGACCTCGGTCACGTTGCCCGGGTCCCGGTCGGCGATGCGCCGGATCTTCTTCAATTCCTCGACGAGGTTCACCTTCGTGTGCAGGCGACCGGCCGTGTCGGCCAGCACGAGGTCGTTGCCCCTCGCCGCCGCCCGCTGCACGGCATCGAACACGATGGCGCTCGGGTCTGCACCCTCGGCGCCGCGCACGATCTCGGCACCCGTGCGCTCGGCCCACAGGGCGAGCTGGTCGGCCGCCGCGGCCCGGAAGGTGTCACCTGCGGCGAGGAGGACCGAGTGTCCGGCCGCCGCTTCGCTCCGGGCCAGCTTGCCGATGGTCGTCGTCTTGCCGACGCCGTTCACCCCGACGAAGAGCCAGACGTCGGGGTGGTCCTCCCGCCCGTCGAACCGCAGCGCCCGCGACCCGACTGAGTCGAGCAGCTGGCGGATCGACGCGCCCAGGGCCTCCAGCAGATCGTCCCCGCTGCCGATCTCCTTGGTCTGCACCTTCGCCCGTAGTTCGTCGATGAGTGCGTTCGTCGTGTTGACGCCGACGTCGGCCCGGATGAGCGCCTCCTCCAGGGAGTCCCAGGTGCTCTCGTCGATCCGCCCCGTGCGCAGTGCAGCCACGGCCCCGCTGAAGAGCCCGCGCACGCCGCCGAGGCGGCTGCGGTACGAGGGTGGTGCCCCCGGTGCCTCGGGCTCGGGTGCCGGCTGGGGCCGCGATCGGCGGGGCGCGCACCGGCGCCTCCGGCTCGGCTGCAGGTCTCGGCGGTGCCTGCGGAGGTGGCGTCGGCGGGGCGGCCGGTGGCGTCGTCGTCGTGCCGCCCGTGCGCCGGCGAGAGCGGCTGACCGCGATGCCGCCGAGCGCGATCGCCAGAACGACCGCCACGACGACGATGATGATGATGGTCCCGATCATGAGAGAAACGACTCGGACTCGGGGTCGTCGGGCGCGGCAGCTGCCGCGGCGGCCGCCGCCGCTTCGGCCGCTGCCACCGCGGCCGCCTCCTCGGCGTAGGTCGCGTCGTCGCCGCCGTATTCGTCGTCATCGGCCCGCGTCGCCCGCCTGGTGCGCGCCACGGCCGTGACCCCGGCCACGATGCAGACCAGCGCCACCAGAATGAAGACGTAGGCGAGGGTGCCGGTCACGCCGGCTCCTTCTCCTTCTCCACCTTCTGGCTGACCACCTGGGACGAGCCTCCCGGCGCCATCGTGACCCCGTAGAGGGCGTCGCCGGTCTCCATGGTGCGTTTCTGGTGGCTCACGATGAGCAGCTGGGCCTCGTCGCGGAACTCGTGGACGAGGGCCAGGAAGCGGCTGAGGTTGACGTCGTCGAGGGCGGCCTCGACCTCGTCCATCATGTAGAAGGGCGACGGTCGGCTGCGGAACACGGCGAAGAGGAAGGCCAGCGCCGCCATCGAGCGCTCCCCACCCGACAGGAGCGACACCCGCCGGACGTTGCGGCCGGCCGGCCGCACCTCGATCTCGACGCCCGTGTTGAGCAGGTCGTCGGGGTCCACCAGCATGAGCCGCCCCGTCCCGCCCGGGAACAGCATGGCGATCAGCACCGAGAAGTGTTCGTTCACGTCGGCCGCCGCCGCGGCGAAGGACGTCATGATCTCGTGGTCGAGGGTCCGCACCACCTCGTGGAGCTCGCGTCGGGCGCCGCGGACGTCGTCGACCTGCGCCTCCAATTCCTTGTGCCGCTCCTCCAACGTCGAGAGCTCCTCGAGAGCCAGCGGGTTCACCGGTCCCAGCGCCGCCAGCTTGCGCTCCAGCTCCTCTGCGTGCTGCGCCAGCGTCGTGCCCTCGGGCGCCTCGGGCGCGGGCAGGCCCGCCAGCTCCTCGGGCGTCGCACCGAGGTCGCGTGCGATGTGCTCGTGCAGAGCCTCCATGCGCAGGTCGACCTCGTTGGACTCGAGGTCGAGGGTGCGGGTGCGGGTGCGCACCGCGTCGAGCCGCTGCTCCGTCGTGTGGCGGTCCTGACGCAGCCGTTCGAGCTTCTCGCCCCCGGCGCGCACGGCATCGACCTGGTCCTGGTAATCGTGGCGCAACGACTCGAAGACGCCGTCGAGCCGGGCGTGCTCCCCCTGGACCAGGATCTCGAGCCGGGCCAGGGCGAGGCCCTCCGCCTCCAGCCGGCGCCGGCGCGACGCCGCGGTGGCCCGCTCCTCGGCGTGTCCCTGCAGGCGCCGCTCCACCTCGGCCTGGCGCTCGGCCAGCACGCGCCGGCGCTCGACCACGCCGGCCACGCGCACTTCGAGCTCCTGGCGCCGACGCCGGAGCCCGGCCCGCCGCTCCTCGAGCGCCGCCCAGGTCTCCTGGGCCTCCTGCAGCTCCGGCAGCGACCCGGCCAGCTGCGCCTGCTCGGCACTGACGTCGGCCAGCCGCTGCTGGGCGGCGACGACTGCCGCACGGGCCTCGTCGAGCTCGGCCGCCACCCGGCGCTGCTCCTCGGCGGAGCGCGCCCGGTCCGCCCGGCCGGTCTCGCAGGCCGAGGCGTGGCGGTCGTTGGCCCGCTCGGCCGTGGTCCGGGCGTCGCGGCAGCGGCTCAGCACAATGCGGCTCTCGGTCAGGTGGGCCCGGGCCAGTTCGGCACCGGCCGCCGCGTCCTCGGCCCGCCGCTGCGCCTCTTCGACCGAGGCGGCGGTGACCACGCTGGTGGCCGAGCGCACGCGCCAGCCCGAGGCGGCGAAGCGGTCACCCTCGGGGGTGACGACCACGAGGTCGTCGCGGGCCAGCGAGAGATCGATGGCCTCTTCCCAGCCGTCGACCCGGACGGCGCGCCCGACCAGGGTGTCGAGCACCGATTCGGCGACCGTCCCGCCGTGGCGTACGCGCACATGGCGCCGCACGGGCTCGGCGCTGCTGCCCGGGGGCAGCTCGCCCGTCCCGGCCGCGGCCGAGGACTGCCGGGGGGTCAGGATCGCCCCGGTGACGCCGCCCTCGCGCAGCGCGGCCAGGGCCGTTTGGGCCGAGCGCCGCCCGTCGACCACCACGGCGGCGACTCCGGCCCCGACGGCGGCCTCGAAGGCGGCGTCCCAGCCGTCGTCGATCTCGACCAGGTCGACCAGTGATCCGACGACGCCGTCGACATCGCGCAGCAGCTCGCGCCCGCCCGCGCCCTGCAGGTCCGCCAGCGCGCGTTCGAGGGCCTCGGCCCGGGCCGCCGTGCGGTGGCGCGCCTCCTCGGCCTGGTCCGCTGCGACCTGTGCCGTCTCGGCGTTGCGGGCCGCTTCCTGGAGCGCCTCCGTGCGGCCCGCCAGCTCGGCCTCGAGCGCGCCGGTCGCCTCGTCCAACTCGTCCGCCTGCCGGGCCACGAGATCGGCCCGCACGGCGGCGCCGGCGGCCCGCTCCTGCAGCGTGCCCACGCGTGCCCCGAGCACGTCCATGTCCTGCTGCTCTCGTGCAGCGGCGCGGGCGAGCGACTCCGTGCGGGAGCGCACCTGGGCGAGGGCCTGGTCGGGCGCGTCGGCATCGTCCCCGAGCACCGCGGCCCAGCGCTCCCGCAGCGCCCCCGCCTCCTCGTCCAGGGTGGCCACGGCGAGGTCGAGCTCCGCCCGTTCCGGCGCGGCGCCGGCCTCCTCCTCGGCCTCGGCCGCCACGAGCTCGCTGGCCAGGCGCGCCGCCTCGGCCTCGAGCGTCGAGACCACGTCGACGTCGGCCGCGGCATCGAGCGCGGCCACGACTCCCCGGCCCCGCTCGCGCAGCACGCCGGTCAGCCCGCGCGCCCGCTCCACCAGTCCCTGCACGCGGCCCAGGGCGTTCGCCAGGTCCTCTTCGCGGCGCGACGACAGTTCCGCCGTGGTGGAGGTGGCCTCGGCGTCGAGCTGCTCGAGGGCCGTGTGCAGCTCGACCTCCTCGTCACGGCAGACGGCCAGGTGCTGCACGGCCGCCAGGCGCCGTGCGCTCAGGTCGGACTGCTCGGCCCCGGCGAGATACCGGCGGACCGTCAGCAGCTCGGTCGCCACGCTGTCGTGCGAGCGGGCCGCCGCGGCCTGGCGCTCGAGCGGCCTGATCTGGCGCCGGACCTCGCGCACCAGATCGCCCAGGCGCTCCAGGTTCTCGGCCGTCCCCGCCAGGCGGCGCTCGGCCCTCTCGCGGCGGCGCCGGTGCTTCAGCACGCCCGCCGCTTCCTCAATGATGGCCCGCCGGTCCTCGGGCCGGGCGTTCAACACGGTGTCGAGCTGGCCCTGGCCGATGATCATGTGCTGCTGGCGGCCCACGCCGGAGTCGCTGAGCAGCTCCTGAATGTCGAGGAGCCGGCACGGGGCGCCGTTGATGGCGTACTCGCTGTCGCCGGAGCGGAAGAGCGTCCGGGTGATGGTGACCTCGGCCAGATCGATCGGCAGCTTGCCCGCCGCGTTGTCGATGGTGAGCGAGACCTCGGCCCGGCCCAGCTGGGGTCGCGAGGAGGTGCCGGCGAAAATGACGTCCTCCATTTTCGCCGAGCGCAGCGAGCGTGGACCCTGGGCGCCGAGCACCCAGGTCACGGCGTCGACGACGTTGGACTTGCCGCTCCCGTTCGGGCCGACCACCACCGTCACCCCGGGCTCGAACTCCAGCACCGTCGGGTCGGCGAAGGACTTGAAACCCTTCATGCTGAGCGACTTCAGGAACATCGGGGCGACCCTATCGGAGGCCTACGGGTGGCGGAAGGCTCACACCTGGCAGTGTTCGCAGAAGAAGGTCGAGCGACCACCCGCCTTCACCCGCACGATGGTGTTGCGGCAGCGGCGGCAGGGCTGGCCCTCGCGGTCGTAGACCTGGTGCGAGCCCTGGAAGTCACCGAGCTCGCCGAAGAGGTCGCGGTACTGCTCGTCGGCCAGCGAGGAACCCCGGTGCTTAATCGCATCAGCCAGCGTCTCGACGATGGCCCGGTAGAGCCGCCGCACCTCGGTGGCCGTCAGCGAGTCGGCGGTCCGGTCGTAGCGCAGGCCGGCCTGGTAGAGCATCTCGTCGGAGTAGAGGTTCCCGATGCCCGCCGTGAAGTTCTGGTCCATCAGCAGCGCCTTGATACCGCCGTGGTGCTGGTGCAGCAGGGCGCCGAAGCGGTCCCAGCTCATGAGGTCCTCGATGGGGTCGAAGCCGAGATGGGCCAGCTCGGGGACGGCCTTCCTGATGGCGGCGCCGTCGCCGCCCGCCGTCCCCGAGACCGGGCTCAGCGGTGTCCCGTCCGCCTTGAGCGGCGGGGTGGAGACGAACATCTCCCCGAAGGTGCGTGGGTCCACGTAGCGCAGCTCCCCCCCCTGGGTGAAGGTGATCACGACGTGCGTGTGCTTGGGCTTGGGGTCCTTGGGGGACTTGACCCGCAGCAGCTGGCCGCTCATCCCGAGATGCACGACCAGCGTGTCTCCGCTGTCCAGCGTCAGGAGCAGGTACTTCCCCAGCCGCCCCACCGACTTGATGCTGTGGCCCTCCAGGAGGGCGCGGAAGTGCTTGGCCGAGGCGTGGCGGCGCACGGAGCGCCCGTTGGACACCGCGACCGCCTTGATCTTCCGGCCCACCACCTCGCGGGACAAATCTTGGCGGAGCGTCTCGACTTCGGGCAGTTCAGGCACTGGTGAGGCCTTCCCAGGCCGCTCGTGCGGCCTCCTGTTCGGCATCCTTCTTGGAGCGTCCTTCGCCCGCACCCCACCGGGTCCCCCCCAGGAAGACCTCCGCCATGTAGACCCGGTCGTGGTCGGGCCCCGACCCCACCACGACGTAGCGGGGCGTCCCTTCGCCGTCGCGCACGGCCTTCTCCTGCAGCCGGCTCTTATGGTCGAAGTCGTCGGGCTCCTCGCCGGCCCGCTCAATGGCCTCGCCCAGCTCCCGTAGAACGAGTTCCCGGGCCGCCCCCCAGCCGGCGTCCAGGTAGATGGACCCGAGGATGGCTTCGAAGGCGTCGGCCAGGATGGAGGCCTTGGACCGGCCACCTGACCCTTCCTCGCCCCGGCCCAGCAGGAGGACCTCACCTACCCCGAGCCGGGCGGCCACCTGGGCCAGCACGCGGGCGTTCACCACGGCGGAGCGGACCTTGGCCAGCTTGCCCTCGGCGAAGTCGGGGAAGCGCTCGTAGGTGTAGCCGGCCACGACGAGGCCCAGGACGGCGTCGCCCAGGAACTCGAGGCGCTCGTTGGAGGGCGCGCCACCCTCCTGCTCGCCGCACCAGCTCCGGTGGGCGAGGGCGTGCTGAAGGAGGCTCAAGTCGGCGAAGGAGTGGCCAAGTCGCTCGGCCAGTTCGGCCGCACCCTCAGCTCCGGCGTCAACCCGCCTCGAGCTTGGCGTAGACGTAGTCAACTGCGTCCCGGACCGTGCGCAGGTCCTCGAGGTCCTCGTCATTGATGCGGAACCCCACCGTTCGTTCGCCCAGCTCCTCTTCCAGGGCTTCGACCAACTCAATCAGGGCCAGCGAATCGGCATCGAGGTCCTCCACGAAGGAAGCGCCCTCGGTGATCGACGACGGGTCCGTCTCGAGGATGTCGGCCAGCTGGTCCCTGATCAGCTCGAAGACCCCGTTGCGGTCGAGAGGTCCCTGGTTGGTGTGGGTTTCGGCTGGCACGGGGGCCAGTCTACGTCCCGCTGGGCGATAATTGCCCGTTTGTACACCTTGAGCTGGGCTTTTGCGCCTATTCGACCGTTTGGACCGCTGCCGCCACGTGGTCGGCCAGCCCTCGGGTCGCGCATTCGTGGGCCACCAGCACGGCGTTCATCATGGCGGTTGCATTCGAGGAGCCGTGGCTGATGACGCAGACCCCGTCGGTCCCCAGCAGCAAGGCCCCGCCGGTGTTCTCCGGCTCGAACTCGGCTGCGATGGGGAGCAGGTGCGGCAGCAGGACCCCGGCGGCCTCCGTGGTCGCCTCGTCGGTCCCGAACACGCCGAGCATCGTGTCGAACAGGAAGCGCAGCGAGCCCTCCAGCGCCTTCAGGGCCACATTGCCGGTGAACCCGTCGGTCACAATGACGTCGGCCGGCGAGGGCAGGAGATCGCGCCCCTCGAGGTTCCCGATGAAGGCGAAGCCGCGGCTCCCCCGTTGCCGGCGCCCCCGTGGGCCGCCTTGACCAGCAGGCCGTGGGTCTCCTTCACGAGCGGCGTGCCCTTGGTCGGCTCTTCGCCGATCGAAAGGAGCCCGACTGTGGGCGCCTCGGTCCCGAAGCGGGCGGCCACATAGGCGGCCCCCATCTGGGCGAACTGAACCAGCATGACCGGGGTGCACTCGGCGTTGGCGCCGGCGTCGACCAACACGGCGGGCGTCCGGCCCAGCCGCGGCAATGGCGTGGCGATGCAGGGGCGCACGACCCCCGGCAGCCGGCCCATGCGCAGCAACGCCGACGCCATGGTGGCGCCCGTGTTGCCCGCCGAGACCATGGCCGAGGCCTTCCCGTCGCGCACCAGTTCGGCCGCCCGCACCAGCGAGGAGTCCTTCTTGCGGCGCACGCCGCCGGCCGGGTCCTCGTCCATCCCGATGACTTCGGTGCAGGCGAACAGCTCCAGGCCGTGGGTGTCGCCGACCAGGTCGGGCGGGCCGACGAGGATGATCCCGATGCCGAGTTGCTCGGAGGCCCGACGGGCGCCTTCGACAATTTCGCCCGGGGCCAGGTCGCCCCCCATGGCGTCCACCGCAACGGGCAGCGTGGCCAGCGTCTCGGGGCTGGGACGCTCGCCCCGGCGGCTCAAGTCAGTCGACCTCGACCGCTTGACGCCCCTTGTACCAGCCGCAGCTCGGGCAGACCACGTGCGGCGTCTTCGACGCCTGGCAGTGCGGGCACACGCTGCGCGGAGGCAGGTCGAGTCGCCACGCGCCAGCCAGGTGGCTGCGGCCCTTGGCCTTGGACTTCTTCTTCTTGGGGACGGCCATGGCGGAACTCCAACGATCGATTCGGGCGCAGGTGCGCTCTCGGACGGTGCCTGACCGGGAGGGACCGGCTACCGGAGCACGTCGAGATTAGCCCACCTGGGGTCGCGTGGGGCAACGCAGCTGCACTCGCCCTCGTTGCGGTTGGCCCCGCACTGGACGCAAAGGCCGGCACAGTCCTCCCGGCAGAGCGGCGCCATAGGCAGCTCGAGCACCACGGCATCGCGGGCCAGCAGCCCCAGATCGATGGTGTCGTCGACGATCGGGTAGAGCTCCTCGTCGGACGGCCCGGCCAGCGGCGCGTCGGCGAAGCGCTCGTGGACCGGGATCCGCAACTCCCCCGCCACCGGCTCGGCGCAACGCCGGCAGATGCCGGACCACGGCGCCGTCACCGTCCCGGCAACGTCGATCCCTCCCTCGAACGGGGTGAGCATGACGTCGACCTCTATGTCGGCACCGGCCGGCACCACGCTGCGGCCCGGATCGATCCCGGCCTCGTCGATCGGACCCGCCTGGGGCACCTCGCCCAGCCGCACCTCGTGCACGGCCTCACCGGGCGACCGGCGCAGCCTCGCCACGTGGACGACGAAGGGGTCCGCGGCCATCTCTACGACCGGTCCTGGTCGAAGAAGCCGTCCTCCTCCGTCCCTGCCGTCATGACGGTCGGCGTGGTCTCCAGCGGCGGCGCGGCGAGCCTGGCCCGGCCGGCCTGCACCGTTCGGGTGAGCCGGTCCAGCACGATCTCCACGCCGGCCAGCTTGGTGTCCACGAAGTCCTCGGCTTGGTGGCGGAGTGTCCGGGCCTCCTCGTTGGCGTCGTCGAGGATGCGCTGCGCCACCGAGTTCGCCTGGCGCACGATCTCCGTGCGCTGGACCATGTGTTCGGCCTGGGCGCGCACGTCGTCCATGAGCGCCTCGGCCTCGCGGTTGCGCTCGGCCATGAACTCCTCGCGTTCGCGCAGGAGCCAGCGCGCCTGACGCAGCTCGTCGGGCAGGCACTCGATGGCCGATTGGACCAGCGAGGTCACCTCTTCCCGCGAGACCATCACGGACGAGGACAGCGGCATCGACTTGGCCACGGCCATCAGGTCGAGCAACTGGTTGAGGATGGACTCGATGCCGACCTCCTCCACCGGTGGCTCGTCGTCGACGTCGAGGAACTGGTCGCTCACTCGTCACCCCCGTGCCCGTTCGCGTACTTGGCCTGAATGTGCTTCGCCACGACCTCGGGCACGAAGGCCGAGACGTCGCCGCCGAAGCGGGCGACCTCGCGCACGAGCTTGGAGGCGACGAAGGACCATTCGGGGCTGGTCGGGATGAAGATCGTCTCGACGCCCGACAGGTGGTTGTTCATCTGGGCCATCTGCATCTCGACCTCGAAGTCGGACACGGCCCGCAGTCCCCGCACAATCGCCGAGGCGCCGACGTCGCGGGCGACGTCGACGAGGAGGGTCGACATGGAGATGATCCGTACGGTCGGGAGGTGTAGACCACCTCTTCCAACATTTCCTCTCGCTCTTTGAGGTCGAAGAGCGCGGTGCTCTTCTGGGGATTGCGCAGCGCGGCGACGACCACCTCGTCGAAGAGCCGGCTCGCCCGCTCGACGATCTCGAGGTGCCCGTTGTGGAAGGGGTCGAACGACCCTGGAAAAAGACCGACTTTCACGAGTCGTCAGCGCTGCGATGAGCCACGGTGACGAGCGTACCGCCGTACCGGCGCTCTCTTGCGACCACCCAGGCCTCCGGGAGCACAATCGGTGCGGCCGACTCCATGACGACGGCGTCGGCCCGCAGTGCGCCGAGCAGTGCCGGCCAGTCCTCGAAGGTGTAGGGCGGGTCGCACAGGGCGAGGTCGAACGTGCCGGCCGCCGCGGAGTCCAGCCATCCGGGCAGAGCGGCCCGCACCAGCGTCGCCGGCTCCTCGTCGAGCCCCACCGCCGCCAGGTTCTGGCGGACGGCGGCCAGCGCGTCCGGATCCAGGTCGACGAAGGTGGACGACGCCGCCCCCCGGGACAATGCCTCGACACCGAGGGCGCCGCTGCCGCAGAAGAGATCGGCCACGGTCAGGCCCTCGACGCCACCCTGGGACCCGAGGATGTCGAAAATGGCCTCGCGGACCCGGTCCGACGTCGGCCGGACCGAGGCCGGCAGCTTGGCCGGCAACCGGCGCCCGCGGCTCCGGCCTCCGATGACGCGCATCGCGCCAACCCTACGGCGGCCCGCATCCCCTGAGGCCCGCCCGCCAGGCAACGCCCTCGGGTCGCGCCGCGGCACCGTCCTAGCTCTTGAAGAGGTATTCGCCCTCGTCCTCGCTCAGCAGCAGCCTGACCTCGTCGGCCAGGTCTTCATGCGACCGCAGTTGCGGATCAGCGTCGACCAGTGCTTCGGCGACGCGGCGGGCCTCGGTCAGCAGTTCCATGTCAGCGGCATCGGTGAGCGAGGCCAGCCGGAGGTCGCTCTGTCCCTTCTGGCGGGCACCCAGGAGGGTCCCCTCGCCCCGGACCCGCAGGTCCGCCTCGGCCAGGGCGAAGCCGTCGGTCGACCCCGCCACGGCGGTCAGCCGCTCGTTGCCCTCCTCGCCGCCGAGGAGGTAGCACCAGCTGGCCGTGCCACCCCGGCCGACGCGGCCGCGCAACTGATGCAGCTGGGCGATCCCGAAGCGGTCGGCGCTCTCGACCACCATGACCGTCGCCTCGGGGACGTCGACGCCGACCTCAATGACGGTGGTGGCGACGAGCACCTCGAGCGCGCCCGAACGGAAGCGGTCCATGACCTCCTCGCGGGCGGGCGCCGCCATCTGTCCGTGCATGAGCCCGACACGCAGGCCCGCCAGCTCCCCCGCCGCGAGCCGCTCGTACTCCTCGGTGGCGGACTTGGCCTCGACCCGCAGTGAGTCGCTGACCAGAGGGCAGACGACGAAGGCCCGGTGACCCGCCGCCACCTCCTCGCGCACGCGCGCCCAGGCCGGCTCGTCACCGCCCGCAGCGTCGCCGGGCAGCCACTCCGTGCTGACGGGCAGGCGTCCCGGGGGCATTTCGTCGAGGGTGGTGAGGTCGAGGTCGCCGAAGATCACCATGGCAGCCGTGCGCGGAATCGGCGTGGCCGTCATCACCAGCAGGTCCGGGTCGCCGTCGGCGCCCTTGGCGCGCAGCGTGGCCCGCTGCTCCACACCGAACCGGTGTTGCTCGTCGATCACCACCGCGCCGAGCGACGCGAACGCGACCTCCTCGGTCAACAACGCGTGCGTCCCCACGACCATGCTCACCTCGCCCGACGCCATTCCCGCCAGCACCGCCGCGCGCGCCTTGCCCTTGACCCGGCTCGTCAGCAGCTCCACCCGCACCTCGCCGCCCGCCATGCCGCCGGGGCCCTCCAATGCGCCGAGCAGGGCGCGCACGGCGGCGAAGTGCTGCTCCGCCAGGACCTCGGTGGGGACCATGAGGGCGCCCTGGTGGCCGCTCTGGACCGCGGCGAGCAGCGTGGCCAGCGCCACCACTGTCTTGCCCGACCCGACGTCGCCCTGTAGGAGGCGGTGCATGGGGAACGGCCCCGCCATGTCGGCGACGATGACGGCCAGGGCACGGCGCTGCGCCTTCGTCAGCTCATAGGGCAGCCCGGCCAGGAACCGCGCCACCAAGGTGTCGCTCACGCCGCCGGTGACCTCGCGGTGAGACGGCGTGGTGCAGCGCGCGGGCGTTGTCCTCGAAGGCCCTCCGGCGCAGCACCAGCGCCAGTTGCAGGCGGAAGAGCTCGTCGAAGACGAGGCGGCGGCGGGCGGGCTCGACCACCTCGAGCGACTCCGGCGCGTGAATGGCCCGGAAGGCGTCCGTCCGGTCCCACAGGTCGATTTGGTCGCGCCACTCCTCGGGGAGCGGGTCGGCGAACTCGCCCGCCCGTTCCAGCGCCTCGGTGACGAACTCCCCGATCTCCCACGAGGTCAGGCCCACCTTGGCCGAGGCCGGGTAGACGGGCAGGATGCGCAGCGTCCGGCGCCCCGGGGTGACGCCCGCCACCACGTCGACGACCGGGTTGGTCAGCTGGCGGGCGCCCTGGTACTCCGTGACCTTGCCGAAGAAGATCGCCTCGGTGCCGGCTTCGAGCTGCTTGGCCCGCCAGGGCTGGTTGAAGAAGACGATTTTCAGCCGGCCCGTGTCGTCGCGCACCACGACGTCGACGACGGCCCGACCCTGCCGGGACCGCCGCGACCGCGCCGTCTGCACGGTGGCCAGCACGGCCGCCTCCTCGCCCACCTGCAACCCCGAGACGTCGGCCTGGCGGGTGCGGTCGATGTAGCGCCGGGGGTACGTCGTGAGGAGATCGAGCACCGTCTCGACACCGAGCTCCTCGAGGCGCCCGGCCTTGCGCTCGGACACCGACGCGAGCACCGAGACCTCGCGGAGGCTCAGGTCGCTGAGTGTGCGGCCGCTACTCAATCCCCAACAGGTACGGGTAGAGAGGCTGGCCGCCCTGGTGCACCTCGATCGCCACGTCGGGGTGCTCCTCGGAGAGCCACTCCTCTATGCGCCTCGTGTCGGCGACGCGGGCTCCTTCGCCTTCGATGAGGGTCACCAGCTCGTGCGTGGGCTCGAGCAGGCGACTCAGCAGCAGGCGCGTGCAGACGACGACGTTGTCCGAGACCGCCACCACGCCGTCCCGAGAGATCCCGATGAAGTCGCCGTCGTGCACCTCACCGGCGTCGGTGACGCTGTCGCGCACGGCCCGGGTGACCTCGGCGGGCAGCACGCGCGCCGCCGACTCGGACATGGAGACCACGTTGGCATCGGCCTCGGCCGCCGGGTCGTAGGCCAGCAGGGCGGCGAAGCCCTCGACGATGGAGCCGGTCGCCACCACGCGGACCGTCTTGCCGCACAGCGCGTCGACCTGGTCGGCCACCGGCCGGATGTTCTTGTTGTTGGGCAGGATCACCACCTGGTCCGAGGCGATCGACTCGACCGCCTTGACCAGGTCGGCGGTCGCCGGGTTCATGGTCTGGCCGCCCACGACGAGGTGATGGACGCCGAGCGAGCGGAAGATGCGCCCGATGCCGTCACCCGACACGACGGCCACCACGCTCGTGGTTGGAGGGGGACCGGCGTCCTCGGTGCCGGTGCCGGCACCCGCGGCGCCGACGCTCTCGCGCACCCAGCGCTCCTCTTCGACCTGCTCGTCGAGGTCGGTGACCCGGATGCGGTGGGGCCGCCCGGTGTCCACACCGGCCTCGATGGCGGCACCGATGTCGTTCGTGTGGATGTGGCAGTTCCACAGGCCGTCGCCCCCCACCACGACGATGGAGTCGCCGATGCCGGCCCAGACGTCCTTGAAGAACTCGATGGAGTCGTCGGGAGCGTGCAGGAAGTACATGACCTCGTAGCGCAGGTCCCCGACGGCGTGCTCCTCGCCGTGCGTCCCGTTCTGATCGGCCCAGGCCCCGTTGAGGTTGCTCAGGTCCGGGGCGTCCACGCCCGACGGCTCCGGCAGGGGCCGCCCGTCGAGCACCAGCAGGAAGGCATCGAGCAGGAGCAGGTAGCCGCTGCCGCCCGCATCCACCACCCCGGCCTGGGCCAGGACGGGCAGCATCTCGGGCGTGCGGGCGAGGGCGTCGGCCGCCTCCCCCCGGGCGCTCTCCACCACGCCGACCAGGCCCGAACCCTGGGCCGCGCCCGTGGCGGCGGCGGCGGCCACGGTGAGGATCGTCCCCTCGACCGGGCGCACCACGGCGCGCCGGGCCAGCTCGGAGGCATGGCCGATGGCGTCGACCAGGACGTCGGGTCCGACGCCGTCCTCGCCGGCCGCCCCCATGCGCTCGCTCATGCCCCGCAGGAGCTGGGACAGGATCACGCCCGAGTTCCCCCGCGCCCCCATGAGGGAGCCGTGGCCGATGGCTCGGCACACCTCGACCAGGCCCGCCCCTTTCTCGACCTCCTGCAGCTCGCTGACCACGGCTTCGAGAGTCAGGGCCATGTTGGTCCCGGTGTCCCCGTCGGGCACCGGGTAGACGTTGAGGCGGTTGATGTCGGCCTGGTGCAGCCGCAGGGCGTCCCGGTAGCCCCCCATGACGGCGCGGAGATCATCGGCGCCGAGCGTCGCCGGGGAGGTCATGGCAAGGGATGCTAACCTTTGACCCGTTCGTGAAGGCCTGCGTGGTCCGATGACCGCGGCCTCCCCCCAGGAAGGTTTCTCCAATGGCAGCAGTGTGCGACATCTGTGGCAAAAAGCCCTCGTTCGGCATGAACGTGAGCCACTCCCACCGTCGCACCAAGCGGCGCTGGGATCCGAACATCCAGCGGGTGCGGGCCATCGTCGACGGTGCGCCCAAGCGGCTGCACGTCTGCACCTCGTGCATCCGGGCCGGCAAGGTGACCAAGCCGCCACGCCGGACGCACGAGCCCGCCGCCACGAGCTGACGGGCCCGGCCGGGTCGCCCGGCTGACTGACCGCTGACTAACCGGCTCGGCGGTTCGCCGCCCGGAGGTCTACCCCAGCCGATGCTGCCAGCCCGAGGGCTGGAGCGCCTGTCCGCGCAGGGTGAACACCGAGGCGTCCTCCACCGCCAGGCCGACCATGGTCGGGCGCCGCAGGCCCTCCGAGGCGAAGCGGTCCACCAGCAGGCCCGCCCCCACCACGTCGATGGCGATGAGGAGCTCGTAGTCCTCGCCGCCGCCGAGCGCCTCTTCCTCGGTGGCTCCGGCCGCGACCGGGACGGAGTCGAGCTCGAGGCCGACACCGGACGCGGCGGCCAGCCGGTACAGGTCGAGCGCCAGGCCGTCGGACACGTCCATCATGGCGTGGGCCCCTTCCAGGCGGGCCAGGCGACCCTCGCGCAGACGCGCCACCGGCCGCCGGTAGGCCTCGGCCAACCCGGCCCCGTCGGACCCGCCACGGCCGGTGCGGAGCTCGCGCAACCCCGCCGCGGAAGCCCCGCAGGGCCCGGTGACCAGCACCACGTCCCCGGGCTGCGCTCCGCTCCGCGCCACCGCCGGCGGGGCGACCGGTTCGCAGGTCCCCAGCACCGTCACGGACACGACCAGCTGGTTCCCGCCCGAGACGTCGCCGCCGACGACCGAGCACCCGCTGGCCCGGGAGGCCTCGGCCACACCCTCCATGACCCCCAGCGTCAGCTCCCCGTCGCCCGAGCCGCCGGGCACGCAGAGCGCAACCAGGGCGCCGAGTGGCGTGGCCCCCATGGCCGCCAGGTCGCTCAGCGCGCCCATCAGCGCCTTCCAACCCACATCACCCGGGCTGCAGAGCGACAGATCGACATGGACCCCCTCCACCACGCTGTCCACCGACACCACCAGCGGTCCTCCCGCCGGAACGTCCAGTACCGCGGCGTCGTCGCGCAGCCCCAAGGCCTCGATTCCGTTTTCCAGCATGCGGCGGATACGCTGTAACACCTCGTCTTCTTGGACGGGACCTGTCATGTGCCGAGGTTTGGGGGATCCCACGCCACATGCCTAGCATTGGACCCCACCGAAACCGGCCGGACGAAGGAGCAGATCCCCTCGATATGGTGCCCACAAAGAACGCGAAACTGCTCGCCTGGGTCGACGAAGTGGCGACCCTGACCACACCGGACCGCATCGAGTGGTGCGACGGTTCGGCCGACGAGTACGACCGGCTCTGCCAAGGGCTCGTCGACGCCGGCACGTTCACCCGGCTGTCGGACGCCAAGCGCCCCAACAGCTACTGGTCCCACTCGGACCCCGGCGACGTGGCTCGCGTGGAGGACCGCACATTCATCTGCTCCGAAAAGGAGATCGACGCCGGCCCGACCAACAATTGGTGCGAGCCCGACGAGATGCGCCAGAAGCTGAACGGGCTCTTCAAGGGCTGCATGAAGGGCCGCACCATGTACGTCGTGCCCTTCTCCATGGGCCCCTTGGGCTCCGACATCGCCCACATCGGCGTGCAGCTGACCGACTCGGCCTACGTGGCGGTCTCCATGCGCATCATGACCCGCATGGGCACCGGCGCCCTCGAGGTTCTGGGCGACGGCGAGTTCGTGCCGTGCCTGCACTCGGTCGGCGCCCCGCTCGAGGACGGCGAGCAGGACGTGCCGTGGCCCTGCAACGCCGACAACAAGTACATCGTGCACTTCCCCGAGACGCGCGAGATCACGTCGTTCGGCTCGGGCTACGGCGGCAACGCGCTGTTGGGCAAGAAGTGCTTCGCCCTGCGCATCGCCTCCGTCATGGCACGCGACGCCGGCTGGATGGCCGAGCACATGCTCATCCTCAAGCTCACCTCGCCCCAGGGTGACACGCGCTACGTCACAGGCGCCTTCCCTTCGGCCTGTGGCAAGACGAACCTCGCCATGCTCATCCCCTCCATCGAGGGCTGGAAGGTCGAGACGGTCGGCGACGACATCTGCTGGATGAAATTCGGCGCCGACGGCCGCCTCTACGCCATCAACCCCGAGGCCGGTTTCTTCGGCGTGGCACCGGGCACCAACACCCACACCAACCCCAACGCCATCCTCACCCTGGACGGCAACTGCATCTTCACCAACACGGCGCTGACCGACGACGGCGACATCTGGTGGGAGGGCATGACCGCCGAGCCTCCCGCCCACCTGACCGACTGGAAGGGCGAGGACTGGACCCCCGAGAAGGGCACGCCCGCCGCCCACCCCAACGCCCGCTTCACGACGCCGGCCAGCCAGGACCCGGCCATCGCGCCGGAGTGGGAGGACCCCAAGGGCGTCCCGATCAGCGCCATTCTCTTCGGCGGCCGCCGCGCCTCGGTCGTCCCGCTCGTGTTCCAGTCGCACGACTGGGAGCACGGCGTGTTCCTCGGTTCGATCATGGCGTCCGAGACGACAGCAGCCCAGGCCGGTGCGGTCGGCAATCTCCGCCGCGACCCGTTCGCCATGCTGCCGTTCTGCGGCTACAACATGGCCGACTACTTCGCGCACTGGCTGCAGATCGGTGCCGAAGCGCCCGACCGCGACGCCCTGCCGAAGATCTTCTACGTCAACTGGTTCCGCAAGGACGCGGACGGGAAGTTCCTCTGGCCCGGGTACGGGGAGAACTCCCGCGTGCTCGAGTGGATCTTCAACCGCGTCATGGACAAGGCGCCGGCGGTCGACACGCCGATCGGCGCCGTCCCCGCGCCTGACGGCATCGACACGACCGGGCTCGACGTGAGCAGGGAGCAGATGGAAGAGCTCCTGCGGGTCGACACCGAGGGTTGGCGGGCGGAGGTGCCCCTCATTAAGGAGTACTACGCCAAATTCGGCGACCGCCTCCCCGAGGCCCTCTCCGAGCAGGCCGACACGCTTGCGGAACGGCTGGGCTGACAGCCTGAGTCGCCGGCGGCGCCAGATACGTCGGCGCTAACTCCCCGGCTCCCCCACCCCACCGATCTCCCGGAAGTCCCGCCGCACCGCACGCGGCGCATGGGCGGCGCGCCGCCCCGTCACGTAGGACAGGCCGCCGAGTGCGGCCAATACGGCCATGGTCGCGTCGCCCTGCGGCAGGGTGAAGACGATGATCAAGGGGATGAGCGAGCCCACCACCCACACCAGCTGCTGGCGCATGCCGAAGCGGGCGAAGGCGCGCCCCTGGGCGGACAGCGGGATGTAGCGCTGGGTCATGGCGTCGAAGGACGGCTGGGCCACCGAACCGCACAGGCCGACCATGAAGGCGAGCACCACCTGCGCCAGCAGTGTGCCCCAGACGGCGCAGCCCCCCGCCGTGATCGCAATGAGCCAGAGGGAGCTGAGCAGCAGCTGCTGCTCGGTCATGCGCTTGCGCAGGCGCCCCACGAGCACGAGGCCGACGATGGCCCCGGCGCCGCTGCCCGCCAGGACAAGCCCGTACCAATAGAGGCCCACGCCGTGCATGCGCCGCAGCCCGAAGGCGAGCATGAAGGTCATGAACCCGGTGAGCCCGCGCACGATGCACATGGCGCTCAACCCGAGCATCACCTCGGGGTTGGCGAACGGCTGCAGGCGCAGGAGGTCCTGCTCCCGCGTGAGTGACTCTCCCTCCTGGCCGTACTCGCGTACCTTCGTCGACTGGTCGGTCCACAGATCGTCCGCCCGGCGGCTCGTCAGCACCGGCAGGCGGGCGCCGGCCACCGCAGCGCCGACGAACACGATCATGGCGAAGACGAGCACACCCGGAGAGCCCGCGACCTTGTAGAGGATGACGGCGGGAACGGATGCCACGAAGCCGGCCAGGGTGCCGAGGAGCGTCAGCCGCGCGTTGAGCGTGGCGTAGCCGGCCTGCTCGGCCTCCGAGTTCGAGCCGTCGATCGCAGCCATCTCGGGCACCAGCGCGCCCTTGGTCACGACATAGAGCTTCTGGCACACCAGCACGAGGAAGGCGAGCGGGAAGAGCAGGAGGCTGTGCAGATGGGTGGCCATCAGCGGGCACAGCACCACCTGCCCCACGGCTGATGTCACGACCATGAGGCGGCGCGCGCCGCGGCTGCGGTCGATGAGGGGGCCGAGCAGTGGCGACACGATGGCGAACGGCGCCAGGGTGAAGAGGAGGTACAGGAGGATCTTGTGATCGGCGGCGTCCGGCGAAATGGAGAAGAAGAGCGAGCCCGCCAGCGAGATGGTGACGACGGTGGCGCCTCCGAGCATGGCGCACTGCACCAGCGACAGCCGGCCGATGGGATGTGACTGGTCGAACAGGTCCTTGCGTGCCTGACGGGCCATGTCCTTGAACTGCTCGATCTTGGGGGACATCGCCACCAGGCCAATGTACGGTGTGCCGTGACCGTCCATGCGTACGTGTTGATCCAGACGGACGTCGGCAAGGCGGCCCACGTCGCACTGGAGCTCAGCGGTATTGCGGGCGTCCTCGTGGCCGACGGCGTCACCGGGCCCTATGACGTGATCGCCCGGGCGGAGGCCCCCTCCATGGACGACCTCGGTCGCATGGTGGTCCAGGACATGCAGCAGATCGAAGGCATCACCCGCACCATCACCTGTCCCGTCGTCACCATCTGAGCCGCCGCCCCGGCGGCGCGCCCACGACGCGTCGGCAATGCGGGTTCCACCGGAGATTGTCGACAATGCCCAGGAACGAACTGGGCCCGACATGGCCATTGCGACGCAGCGAACGCGTGCGGCGCGCTCGAACCCCTCAACGCCCGCTGCCGGAACCCCCGTGAGAGCGAGGTTCTGAGGGTTTCTACGGGAGATTCGTGCCTCCGCGGCGTTCAACGGGGGTGCCGTGGGTAACGGAGTCAGCAACGGCAGTCGAACCCGCCGCCCCACTACTGCCCCGAAGGAGCTTCCGCCTTGTCTCGAGTCGTACGTACGCGCCTGTTCGCACTCGTACCGGCCGGTCTCTTCGCTGTCATGATCCTGGTGGCGGCCCAGCTGGTCACCGCCGGGCCGGTGACGTCGCAACCGCCCGTGCAGGCGCAACGGACGGCGCTGCAGACCGAACAGACAGCGTTGAAGGAAGCCGGGGTCGCGCTGGCCGCACGCGTGGCCCGGCCCATCACCCCGGCACCGTGCAGCACCGACGGCCACGACCACTACCACCACGGCCCCTGCGCCGGCTCCGACCCCTGCACCAGCTCCGACCCCTGCGCCGGCACCCGCCCCTGCCCCTGCCCCGACACCGGCACCGACACCGGCACCGGCACCGGCACCGACACCTGCCCCGGCGCCCGCCGCCGTGGCCGCGGCCGCCTGGGCCGACCACGCCGAGCGTGGTGCCGCCGATCGGCCAGGCGACGGCCTGGGGTTGCGGGGCGGCACTGGCCTACCTGCAGGCGTATGCCGCCAAGGGCTTCACGTTGGAGTGCCCCGGCTACGCCGAGGGTCACGAGGCGATGACCTGCCTCGGGGTGGCCGGTGCGTGCCCCACCTCGGCGGTGATCGCCATCGCCGACCCCTGCCCACAGGCCTACATGAACGAGGCTTCCAACTCCTTTGTCATCACCGGGGTTGCCGACACCGTGATCGATCCCTACGGGCCGTGCCCCTGATCCCTCGCCCCCTGACTCCCTGAGCCACGAGCGCCCTGGCGATCAGCTGAGCGCGCCCGACTGGCGGAGCTTGGCCACCACGCTCTCGTCCACGCCCCACTCGACCAGCCCCGAGACGGTGTCCGCCCCCGGCGGCGAGGGCGGCTTCGAGACGGCGGACGGCGTCTTGGAGAAGCGGGGCGCCGGTGCCGGTTGCACCGCGCCGTCGACCTCGATGTAGGTCGCACGGGCCACGTTGTGCGGATGCTCGTGCGCCTCCCACGGGGACAGGACGGGCGAGACGCAGGCGTCGGTCCCCTCGAAGACCGCCGTCCACTCCTCACGCGTCCTCGTCTTGAAGATGGCGGCGAAGCGCTCCTTCATCGCCGGCCAATCCTCTCGCGACTGTTGCTGTGGCAACGCGTCGTCACCGGCCAGACCGAGGCCGTCGAGCAGGGCGGCATAGAACTGCTTCTCGATGCCACCCACCGCCATCCACTTCCCGTCGGACGTCTCGTAGACCTCGTAGAAGGGGGCTCCCGTGTCGAGCATGTTGGCGCCGCGCTGCTCGTTCCACATGCCACCGAGGTGGAAGGAGTGGATCATCGTCATCAGCGAGGCCGCGCCGTCGACCATGGCGGCGTCGACGACCTGGCCCTCGCCGGAGCGGGCCGCCTCGAGCAGGGCGGCCACCATGCCGAACGCCAGCAACATGCCTCCGCCGCCGAAGTCGCCCACCAGGTTCAACGGTGGCACGGGGGCCGAATCAGCCCGGCCCAGCGACCAGAGCGCGCCGCCGATGGCGATGTAGTCGATGTCGTGCCCGGCCCTGGGTGCCAGCGGCCCGTCCTGGCCCCACCCCGTCATGCGCCCGTAGACCAGCCGCCGGTTGCGCCCGAAGCAGGCCTCGGGGCCCACGCCCAGCCGCTCGGCCACGCCGGGGCGGAAACCCTCGATCAGCCCGTCGGCCTCCTCGACCAGCCCGAGGACCAGCTCGACGGCGTCGGGGTTCTTGAGGTCGATGCCGACGGAGGGGCGGGAGCGGTTCAGCAGGTCCCAGTACGGCCCGGTGCCGGCGTCCTTCATTTCGGTGGCGCGCTCCACGGCCCCCGGCGCGGCCCGCTCGAGCCGCAGGACCTGCGCGCCGGCGTCGGCCAGCATCATGCACGTGTAGGGGGCTGGTCCGATTCCGGCCAGCTCGATGATCTTGATCCCGCTCAGCGGTCCACTGCGGTCGGCCATTGCAGGATGGTGACCCGTGCCGCCCGCGACGGTCAAGCCCGCCAACCTGCGCCAAGCTGGGACCGTGTCCGCTGCCCGCGCCCCAGGACGAGTGACCATCATCGGCGATCACACCGACTACAACGCGGGACGCTCGCTTCCCATGGCGATCGATCTGGCCACCGAGGTCGACTTCAAGCCGAAACCGGACAGCTTCCTGTTCGGCATCGATTCGGACCAGTTCCCGGAGAGTCCCGTGGAGATCATGCTGGGCGACACCGCCCCTGTCCCCGCCGAGGCTGCCCTGGCGGCCGGACTCGTGCGCCTGCAGCCGCCGCCGAGCGGCGGGGTGGCGCGGGTCACGAGCACCTTGCCGGTCGGTGCCGGCCTCTCCTCGAGCGCCGCCTTCGCGGTGGCCCTGCTGCTCGCCCTCGGCCACGACCCCGACCCCCTGGGACTGGCCCGCGCCTGCCAGGAGGCCGAGCGCGGCGCCGGCTCCCACGTCGGCCTGCTCGACCCGCTCGCCATCGCCGGCGCCTCCGCCGGGCACGCGCTGCACATCGACTTCGCCGACCTCGAGACGCGTCAGGTGGCCGTTCCCGAGGAGGCGGCCTTCGTGATCGTCCACAGCGAGACGCCTCGCCTCCTCACCGACACTCCCTACGCCGCCCGGCGCGCCGAGTGTGAGCGTGCGGCGCACATTCTGGGCCGGCCGCTCGGCCTCTGCGAGCTCGGCGACCTCAGCGGGCTCACCGATCCCGTCCTGCGCCGGCGGGCCCGTCACGTCATCACCGAGTGTGCCGCGGGTGGGAGAGGCCGAGCGGTTGCTGGCCCGGGGCAACCTGACGCGCTGGGCGCCGTCATGACCGAGGGGCACCGCAGCCTGGCCACCGACTTCAGGGTCTCGCTGCCGGCGATCGACGAGCTGGTCGAGCACCTCCTCGACCTGCCCGGGGTCCTCGGGGCCCGCATGAGCGGCGGGGGCTTCGGCGGGTGTGTCCTCGCGCTGTGCCGGCCTGACTCACCGGCGCTCGACCCCGAGACCCACGGGTCGCGCCGGAGCTGGCGGGTCAGCCCGGCTGGCGGCGCAACTCGTCTTGGGACGTCGTGACGAGCGCGGTGAGCACGCCCAGGGCCCGGCCGCTGTCGATCGACTCGCTGGCCAGCTCCAGCCCGCTCTCCAGGTCCTCGACGCGTCCGGCCACCATCGAGCGCGGCCGCCGCGTTGAGGATCCCGATGTCGCGCCGGGCGCCCTGCTCCCCCTCGAGCACGGAACGGATCACGCCGGCGTTGAAGGCGGCGTTGCCGCCCAGCAGATCGGCAAGCGTCGCCGGGGGAAGGCCGAGCGCCCGTGGATCCACCCGCCACCCGATGACCTCGAATGCGCCCGTGCCATCGCCGCGGACCTCCAACACGTCGGCGGGCGACGTCACACTCAACTCGTCGAGCCCGTCGTCGGCATGGACGATCAGCGCGTGCCGGCTCCCCGTCGCCCCGAAGACGCCCGCCATGATGGGCGCCATGGCCGGATCGCTGACCCCGACCAGCTGACGCGTGGTCCGTGCGGGGTTGGTCAGCGGCCCGAGGAAGTTGAACACGGTTGGCACGCCGAGCTCCTTGCGGACCGGCCCAACGAAACGCATCGCCGGGTGGAAGCGCTGGGCGAAACAGAACCCCATGCCGGCCGTGGCGACGCAGCGCGCCACACCTTCGGGTCCGAGCTCTATCGCCACACCGAGCGCCTCCAGCACGTCGGCCGTCCCCACCGACGACGACGCGGCGCGGTTGCCGTGCTTGCACACCGGCACGCCGCTCCCTGCCGTGATGAAGGCCGCCAGCGTCGTCACGTTGATGCTCGACAAGCGGTCGCCGCCTGTCCCCACCAGGTCGACCGCCAGCTCGGCATCCGCCTCGTCGAGTGGGCAGGGCACGGCGGCCTCGACCATGGCCCGGGCCAAGCCGGTGACTTCCTCGGCCGTCTCGCCCTTGGCGTGCAGCAGTGACAGGAAGGCCCCCACCTGCGCCGGTGTCGCCTCGCCCGAGAGGACGACCTGCAAAGTCTCCTCCGCCTCGGCCGTGCTCAGGTCCTCGCGCCGGCTCAGGCGGGCGAGGACCTCGGGCCAGCTCAGTCCCACCACAGATCCCGGTCGAGCACGCCCCGCGCTATGAGGCCGAGCTGTACCTGGGACGTCCCTTCGACGATGGTGAGTTGCTTGGCGTCGCGGTACCACTGCTCTGTCGGATGGTCCTCCATGTAGCCTGCCGCCCCGAGCAGCTGGACCGCCAGCGACGACGCCCGCACCGCCAGCTCGGTGGCGTGGTACTTGGCCATGGACAGGTAGGGGACGTATTCCTTGGTGAACTTGCCCTCGTCGGCCAGCACGGCGGCGCGATACGTGAGCAACCGCGCCGCCTCTATGTCGACGGCACACTTGGCGATCTCCCACTGAATCCCTTGGAAGTCAGCGATCGTCTTGCCGAAGGCGGCCCGCTGCTGCACGTACTCGGTGGCGTACATGAGCGCCCCCTCGGCCAGGCCGATCCCGCGCGGCGACGATCGGGCGCATGGCGTTCAGACCCAGCATGGCCAGGCGGAACCCGCCGACCTCTCCGATGACGTTCTCCGCCGGCACGTGCACGTCGGTGAGCAAGAGCTCACCGGTGTCGACGCCCTTCACGCCCATCTTGTGGTCGGTACGGCCCACCTCCACCCCGTCGGAGCCCCGCTCCACGATGAACGCCGTGATGGAGTCATGGGCCCGGCTGGCCGGGTCTGAGGTCTTGGCGAAGACGGTGTACCAGTCGGCCTCGCGCACACCGGACATCCAGCACTTGGTGCCGTTGAGCACCCAGCCGCCGTCTGCGCCCTCGTCCGGCACCCCTCGGGTCCGCATGCCCATGACGTCGCTGCCGGCCTGGGGCTCGGACAGCCCGAAGCCGGCCCGCAGCGTCCCGTCGCAGATGCCGGGCAGGTAGCGCGCCTTCTGCTCCTCGGTGCCCGCGATCATGACCGGCCCCGTGGGCAGCCGGGTCAGCAGGAGCATCAGCGCGGCCGAGTTGGAGTACTTGGCCACTTCCTCGATGGCGACCGCCAGGCCGAGGATGCCCGCCCCGGACCCGCCGTATTCGACCGGGATGCACAATCCGAGCAGTCCGGCGTCGCGGAACGCCTCGAAGATGTCGGTCGGGTACGCCCCCTCTTTGTCGATGGCCCGCGCCCGTGGCTTCACCTTGTCCTGCGCGAGGCGCCGGACCGAATCTCGGAGCTCCGCAAGCTCATCTGGAAGTTCAAAGTGCACCGGTGAAGGGTATCGGACCTCCCGGCCAGGTACTTTCTGGTCCTTGACTCCCGACGAACCCCAACTGCCCGGGACGACCGACGCCGAAGACGCCGCCAAGTCGCGGGCCGACTTGCAGGCAGAGTTGCGCAGCACGCGTAAGAACGAACGCAAGCGCAAGCATCGCTGGCGGCGGCGGACCCTGTACGCGCTGTCCGTCATCGTCCTGTTGGCCGCCGTCGGGGCAGGGGGGATTTACTTCTACGCCGACTACCGCTTCAACCAGATCAAGAAGGTCCACGCCAAGCACCTGATCCGCACAGCACCCATCGGCAATCAGCAGCCCCTCACCCTGTTGCTGGTCGGCTCGGACTCACGGGCCTTCGTCGACAATCCCACCCAGGTCAAGGCGTTCGGGTCGGGCACCGAGGAGGGCGGCCAGCGCAGCGACGTGACCATGGCCGTCCGCATCGACCCTGCCGCCAAGACCGTGACCATCCTGTCGATACCCCGCGACCTGTGGGTCGACATCCCCGGGGATGTCCCGGACATCTCGGGCATGAACCGCATCAACGCGGCGTTCAACTCGGGTCCCGACCTCCTGGTCCAGACCATTGAGCAGGTCCTCGGCATTCCCATCAACCACTACGCCTCGGTGGGGTTCGACGGATTCTCAGGCATGGTGAACGCACTGGGCGGGATCACGATGGACTTCCCGACCGAGGTCAAGGACCAGTACACCGGCCTCGACGTCACGACGACGGGCTGCCAGGTGGTCAACGGGACGACGGCCCTGCAGCTGGTGCGAAGCCGCCACCTCTACTACATGAACTCAGACGGCGAGTGGGAGTACGACGGCCAGTCGGACTTCAGCCGCATTCAGCGCCAAGATGCCTTCTTCCGCGCCGTGCTCGCCAAGCTGAACGCGACCGGCCTCGACCCCTTGACCATCAATGCGTTCCTCGGCGCCGCCGTGACGAACCTGACCATCGACGACACGTTGACCAAGACGGACCTGTTCAACCTGGCCGAGGACTTCAAGGGCCTCTCCTCGTCGCACCTCGTCACCGAGACGCTGCCCGACCACCTCCTTCGTCACCGGCGGCGGAGCCGACGTGCTCCAGGAGGCGCAGCCGTACGCCCAGAACATGATCGCCGCGTTCAACGCGATCGGGACGGCCCCGCCGACCACGACCACGACGACGACCACCCGCCCCAGCAAGCCCACGACCACCACGACGGTCCCAACCGAGGCCCACAGCCTGGTCCGGTCAACGTGCTGAACGGGTCGAGCGCGAACGGCATCGCGCACACCACCGCCTTCGCGCTCTCGTCGCTGGGATTCCAGATCGGCGAGATCGGGAACGCCTCGACCCAACTGAGCGCGGACGGCGCTTCGGAGATCCTCTACGGGCAGTCGGGCACCGCGGCCGCGCACGCACTGGCAGTCGGTGTTGAGCGGGCCGGTCACCCTCGTCCCCGACCCGAGCCTCACCGGCCAGACGGTCTCGCTCGTGATCGCCGGCTCGCAGTTGAGCGTGACGGGCGCGTCGACGACCACGACGACCACGGCGCCGCCGGGGCCGACCACGACCACCACTACGACGATCCCCGGCGACGTCTACACGAACACGCAGCCCGAGCCCTGGAATCCCTTCCCCTGCACCCTCGGCCAGCCGACCCCGGCCACGCCGACCACGACGGCGCACAAGGTCGCCGTCAAGAAGTCGAAGAGGTAGGTGCGGCGGGCCCGTTCAGGCGGACTTGCGGCGCTGACGCACGATCCGCCGGCGTTCCCGCTCGGTCGTGCCACCCCAGACACCCTCACGCTCGCGGTGGGCCAGGGCGTGCTCCAGGCACGCTTGGCGGACCGGGCAGACGGCGCAGACAGCCTTGGCCTCGGCCGCGTCGGCCTCGTCCTCGGTGACGGGGTAGAACGCCTCGACGTCGAGGCCCCGGCAGGCGGCTTGCTTGCGCCACGTGGTGGCGATCATGGGAAACACTTCCTCAATAACGGATGAAAAGGCGGATACTTGATTCGCCCTGTTCAGAGGCCCTTTTGGTCCGCTGACCGGACGCGGCAACCCTAAATTCGGCGAACGAAGAGTATGGCGCACGTCCTGTGCGTCTGTAAAGACTTGCGCACGGAATTGTCCCTGGTCAGCTGATTGGAGAGGGGCTTTGTTGTGCCGAGCAGGTCCCCGAGCAGCTCCCGGCGCACCGCCGGAGACAGTTCGGTCCTGGCCTCGTAGGCGGGGTGGGTCGCCACGAGGGCCACCTCCTCGGCGTCCGCGAAGGCCCCCACCTGGGCCTCGGTGAAGCCGAAGCGCACGTAGTGGACCGCCGGCGTGATCGTCTCGCGGGTGAGCGCCGCCGCGTGGGCGGCCTCGGGGACGCTGGCCACCACCTCCCCGTCGATGGAGACGCCGAGCCGGCGCTCGATCCCCACCAGCCGGGGCAGCCACTCCCGCAGCGCGTCGTCCGAGGTCAGCTCGATGAAGAGGGTGGCCGACAGCTCCCCCTTCCCCGGCAGCAGCCGGTTGTAGATGTCGAGCTCGACCTGGATCGCCTCGTCGCTGATGATCTTCTCGGCCCGGGCCATCTCCTGGACCTGGAAGCGGACCGTGTCGAAGCACTCGAAGACCAGGGTCATGACCGGGCCCAGCGCCACCCGCCGGTCGACGCTTGCGCGCAATGATCTTGGCCCGGTAGTCCTCCCGCACCCGCTCGTAGGCCCGCAGGTCGAGCACGTCGGCCAGCGTCAGCGGCGGCACGCCATCACCCGCACCCGAGTCAGTCTGCGGTCACCCGCCTCCGCCCGGCGACCTGCGCCAGGTTGCCGTCACTCGCCAAGCGTCTCGAGACCCTTCGTGAAGCGCCCCGCGTGAGACTTCTCGGCCCGGGCCAGCGTCTCGAGCCACTCGGCAATTTCCACGAAGCCCTCGTCGCGCGCCGTCTTGGCGAAGCCGGGATACATCTCGGTGTACTCGTAGGTCTCGCCCTCGATGGCCGACTTGAGGTTGTCCTCGGTGGCGCCGACGGGCACGCCGGTGACGGGGTCGCCGACCTCGCGCAGGAAGTCGAAGTGCCCGAAGGCGTGCCCGGTCTCACCCTCAGCGACCGAGCGGAAGAGGGCCGACACGTCGGGGTAGCCCTCGACGTCCGCCTTCTGGGCGAAGTACAGGTAGCGGCGGTTGGCCTGGCTCTCGCCGGCGAACGCCTCTTTGAGGTTGGCCTCGGTCTTACTGCCCTTTAGTGCTGCCATGGCTGGTACGTACCTTTCTCTTACTTGGTCGGTTGCGGTTCTTGCGAAATCTGTGAGCCCCGGCACTCGTCGCACAGTCCCCGGAATACGACCTCGGCGCTGTCGACGACGAAGCCTTGCGCGCCCAGCGCGGACACCGTGAGGCCCGGGAAGTCGGCCGCCAGGTCGCGTACCTTGCCACACGAGCGGCAGACCAGATGGTGATGTGTGCTCTCGACGTTCGGGTCAAAGCGCGCCGAGCCGGTGCCGACGTCGAGCACGGAGATGGCGCCGAGCTCGGCCAGGTCGTTGAGGGTCTGGTACACGGTCTTGAGCGAGACGTTGGGCATCTCGCGGAGAACCCTCTGGTGGACCCGCTCGGCCGACGGGTGGGTGACGTCGCCCTCCAGGGCGCGAAAAATGCACTGGCGTTGGGCCGTGATCTTGCGCCCGTTGGCTCGGAAGAGGTCGCTGAGCGCGTCGGGTGACTGCATACGTCGGCCACCCTATCGTGCGCGCAACCTTTTTTGACAACGATTGTCGAAATCAGCTGTGCGACCTGGGCTGTGACCTCGCACAAGATGCAGGGTCCCGCAGACGGACGCCGCGGAGAATGCTCAGGTGCCGGTCGCTTCGCCCTCTGGAATCGCCTCCCACCATTGGCACCACCAGTTGCCCCCGACCAGGATGCGGAGCTTCGGGTGCCAGCAGTACGAAAGATCCTTGTACGGCTCGAGGTAGTAACGGCAGTTGTCGCACCGTTCGTCGCCCGAGGGATGCCCACGGAGGACCTGGTTGTCCACCAGGTGGCTGAGCTCGACGGAGAGTCGCTCGTCGATCTCCTTCGGCTCTGGCTCGGGAATCGTGTAGTCGGACATAGCGCCGTCACCCTAGCGGGCGTCACATGGTTTTTGACAATCGTTGTCAGAATCGAGCCGCGGTCCGCCGGAGCGCTCCGTCACGTCGGCGAAACGGGCCGGCCCGGCCCTCGGGAGCCAACCGAGCGGACACTCGTACGGTGCCTACGTCGCCCTCATGGTCGACTCTGGCCCGGAGCCCTCGAGGTCGCGCATGGTGAAGAGGGCGTGGAGCGTGATCCCCTCGGCCGCCGCGACGTCCGCGCCGCCACCTTCCCGGTCGATGACGCACACGGCGTGCTCGCACCACCGCGCCCTCCGCACGGAGATCCTGGGCCGACAGCACGATCTGCCCGCCCGTGGTGACGACGTCCTCGACGATCAACAGACGGCGCCCCGCCACGTCGCCGCCCTCGCAGACCTGCTCGGTGCCGTATTTCTTCGGCTCCTTGCGGACGAAGTAGGCGGGCAGCCCCGTCGCCGACGGACAGCATGGTCGCCAGGGGGACGCCCCCGAGCTCCAGGCCGGCGAGACCCTCGGTCCCGGCCGGCACCAGCGGCATCGAGGGCCGCCACGATCTCGCCCAGCAGCGCCGGGTCGGACTCGAAGCGGTACTTGTCGAAGTAGTGGTCGGCCGTCCGTCCCGAGCGCAGGACGAACGTGCCGGTCAGGTGGGAGGCGGCGAAGACACGGGCGGCCAACGTCACGCGCGCCATTGTGCACCGCACCCGGCGCCGGTGGCGCATTCGCTACCGCCGGCTGGAGCCCCCGTCGATGCGAGCGTGGCCCAGCCGGAAGCGGAGGTGTGCCCGGCACAGGGTCGTCGTGGCCAGCGCCCAATTCGGGACTCACGTTGGGACGGCGCAACATGGCGCAGTCGGCGCAGAGCGAACCCGGGAGGCCTCGCACCTGGGCGATCAAGAGCCGAGAGCTCGAAGAACTCGTCCATTGCCAGGAGTCCGGCTCTCGCAGAGACCCCACAGCTCGGAGAGCCGGAGCTCGTTGCACAGCTCGGCCTCGGCGTCCGGGTCCAGGAACAGCAATGCACCGGGCCGGGAGACGTCTCCGGCGTCGTGGGACCAGACGCTCTCGGACCAGTACCGGGGATACTCCTCGTCCGCGATGAGGCTGCGCCACAGCTCCTCGGGATCAGAGTCGAGCTCCAGCTCGAGCGGCCTCGTCCCAGCTCTCGTCGAATTGCTCCATCGTTCCCCCCGCGAGGGTGCTGCGCGCCCTCCGCCCGCCGCCTCGTTCATCAAATCGGCGTGTCAGGTGCCCGGCTGAAGCAAAATCCGGCGTTGTGGCTGTCTCGAGGAACCAGCCCGTGGTCACGCGGCGGCCGCCCCGGCAGGCCACGACGGCCCACGCAGCCGGCGTCCAGGCGAATACGGCGTCCTGGCCGTAGCGCACCCCCAAGGCCAGCACGTCCGACTCCGCGAGGTGCCTCACAGCCACCCCCTCTTCCCGCCGTCCCGTGACGGGGTCGACCCCAGCCGCAACAAACAGGGGGACGGACAGCGACGCGAGATCCGCTTCGAGGGCCGCCTGGCGCACCCGATTGACGTCGTGGCCCGGCCGCTCCAGCCCGGATCCCAGGCAGTCAGGAGGTGGACGGGCCGTTCGTCGGGCCACGGCCATCCGGTCCTCGTCCGCCTGCGGCGCCGACCAGACCCGGAGACTGCCCTCACCGGGACGCATGATCTCGACCACAGTCCGCTGGTAGGAGGCCCAGGCGTCCTCGGGCTCCGGCACCACACGACGACACTACGCCGGACACCAAATCCCGGGAGCTGCGTCGGCGTTCCGGCCCGGCTGACCGGCGTCTCACGGGAGGGCAACGCCATGTGCGTGGGTTGGCTGGAACGGCGGGAATCCAGCGTGACAGAACGCGACGAGGCTGCGGGCCACGCCAAACGATCGGCTCACACCCAAAAGCCGGCAAGCACTGCAGAACGTTCGCCGGCGGCGCCACCCTGGGCCTCTTGCACACCGCACTGGCCGACGTCGTCGGTGACGGGGCGTTCACCTCCTCCCCGCTCGCAACCGCGGCGGCTACCCCGATGGCAGCTGAGGAGGCCCGGCCGCGTGGCGCGAAGGATGTGGCAGGCTTCTTCGGTGCACCCCTTTCGCCGCGCCGACGCGTTGCGACGCCTCGCCGACGAGACCTTCGACGTGCTGGTCGTGGGCGGGGGTATCACGGGAGCCGGTGTGGCACTCGATGCCGCCAGCCGTGGCCTGAAGACCGCCCTCGTCGAAAAAGGCGACTTCGCGTCGGGGACATCCTCCAAGTCGTCGAAGATGATCCACGGCGGCATCCGCTACCTGCAGCAACGCGAGTTCCGCCTGGTCTACGAGAACCTGGCCGAGCGCCAACGGCTGCTGACAACGCCCCCCACCTCGTCAGCCCGCTCCCGTTTCTCATCCCCCTCTTCGGACGCGACGGCGTCGTCTCCAAGACCGTGGCGCGGTCGTACGCCTCCGCCCTGTGGCTGTACGACCTGACGGGGGGCTGGCGCATCGGGAAACGACACCGCGAAGTGACGAAGGACGAGGCCCTGGCCCACCTGCCCACGCTGAGCACCGACCACCTCGTGGCAGGGTTCCTGTACTACGACGCTCGCGCCGACGATGCCCGGCTGACCCTGACCGTGGCGCGCACGGCGGCCTATGAATTCGACGCGGTACTGGCCAACCACACCCCCGTCGTCCGCCTGACCACCGGCGCGGACGGCACGGTCGACGGCGCCATCGTTCGGGCGGTCGCCGACGACGCGACATCGGAGTTCCCCGTTCGGGCCCGGATCGTGGTGAACGCGTCGGGCGTCTGGGCCGACGAGGTGCGGGCCCTCGACGAGGGCCGGGATCCGCACGCGATACGGCCCGCCAAGGGCATCCACATCACGGTGCCCGCCAGCCGGTTGCCCTGTGACATCGCCGCGGTCATTCCGGTGCCAAAGGACAAGCGCTCGATCTTCGTCGTCTCCTGGCCCGAGACCGACCTCGTGTACCTCGGGACCACCGACACCGACTACACCGGCCCTCTCGATGACCCCGCCTGCACGCCCGAGGATGTCGACTATCTGCTTGACGCCGCCAACGCCATCACCACCTCGCAGCTGACCCGGGCCGACGTCACCGGCGTCTGGGCCGGCCTGCGCCCGCTCCTGGCGCCACCGGCCAAGGGCGGGCACGTCTCCGAGCGCACGGCCGACCTCTCCCGGCGCCACACCGTCAGCACGTCGAGCCACGGTGTGGTGACGGTCACGGGCGGCAAGCTCACGACGTATCGGAAAATGGCGCAGGACACCGTCGACGTCGTCGTGACCCGCCTCGGTGAATCACCCCGCCGTCGTCGCTGCGTCACCAAGACCCTTCCGCTCATGGGCGCCACCACCAAGGCCCGCGATCCCGTGACGTTGGCCCAGCCCCACGCCAGGCTCCTCGGTCGCTACGGAACGGCTGCGACGGACGTCCTGGCCCTGGCCGATGGGCGCCCCGAACTGCTCGACCCCGTCGTGGCCGATCTGCCCTACACCGGTGCCGAAGTCCTGTACGCAGCGCGAGAGGAGATGGCGGGCACGCTCGACGACGTCCTGTCGCGCCGCACCCGCGCCGGCATCCAACGCGCCCAGCCCACCATGGAAGCCGCCAAAGCCATTGCCGAGCTCATTGCGCCCGACATGGGCTGGAGCGAGGCGGAGACGCGCGAACAGGTGGCCCGGTTCACCGAGGCATGCGAGAAGGAATTGCTCACGGCCGGACTCGACCTCCCGTGACGGAGCCCACTCCGGTCACCCCCATCGACGCGACCGGGGCCGACGTGGCGGATCATCTCGGCGCGCGCGTCGTCGAGGTTCCGCCGGCCCTCCTCGAGCGCCTCAAGGCCAGCGGCGCCGAGGTCGTGGAGACTGACGACGCCCGGGCCGAGGCGGGACGGGACTGGTGGCCCATCGCCATCGGCTGGGCGGCCGAAGGTGCCGTTCCCCAGCGCCCAGCCGTCGTGGTTCGCCCCACCTCGACCGAGCAGGTCTCGGCCGTGCTCGCCGCGTGCAACGAGGCGACGGTGCCCGTCACCGCGGCGGCCGGTCGCAGCGGCGTCTGCGGGGGTTCCATTCCCGTGCATGGTGGCGTGGCTCTCGACATGACCGCCCTCGACGGCCTCCGCTCCGTGGATGAGACCTCGCTCAGGGCCGATGTGCGAGCCGGCACATTCGGCCCGGACCTGGAAACGGCACTGGGCGAAGTAGGCACGGGCTACACGCTTGGCCACTGGCCGCAGTCCATGGACCTCTCCACGGTCGGTGGCTGGCTGGCCTGCCGCGGGGCGGGTCAGTACTCGACCCGCTACGGGAAAATCGAGGACATGGTCGTGGGCCTCGAAGTGGTCCTGGCCGATGGCCGCGTGGTCCACACCGAGGGCAAGGGACCCCGCGCTGCCACGGGTCCGAACCTGACCCAGCTCTTCGTCGGCAGCGAGGGGACGCTCGGCGTCATCACCGAGGCGCGCCTCCGCCTCCACCCCTTGCCGGCGGCCCAGGAACGCAGAGCCTTCGGATTCTCGACCTTCGCCGAAGGCCTGGAAGCCTGCCGTCGGATTTTGCGGCGGGGGGCGACGCCGGCGGTCCTGCGCCTCTACGACCAGACGGAGTCGGAACGGAACTTCGACGAGGGCGAAACCAACGTCCTCATCGTCCTCGACGAGGCGGATCTCGACATCCTCGCCGGCACCATGCGGATCGTCGACTCGGAGTGTTCGGCCGAGGCCGGGGCGCAACCGTTGGACAGAGGCCTGGTCGACCGGTGGTTGGACCACCGCAACGACGTCTCCGCGCTGGCGCCCCTGTGGCGGGCCGGCATCGTGGTCGACACGGCCGAGATCTCCGGTCCGTGGTCGGCGCTGTCGGGCCTCTTCGACGAGGTGATCGGCGCGCTCAAGGCGATCGACGGCACCTTGGCTGCGTCGGCGCACCAGTCGCACGCCTACCCGGACGGCGCGTGCCTCTACTTCACGTTCGGCGGGCGCGGACCCGAGGGCGACGACCAGTGGCGCGAGCACTACTACCGGCAGGCGTGGGACACCGTGACCGAGGCCACGCTTGCGCACGGGGCCGCCATCAGCCACCACCACGGCATCGGGCTGAACCGCTCGCGCTTCTTGCCGCGAGCGTTGGGCACCGGGTTCGAAGTGCTCCGGGGACTGAAGGCGACCTTCGATCCCAACGGGATCCTGAACCCCGGGAAGTTCGGCCTCGACTCCCCCTTTGGACCGGCGCCCTGGGCATGAGCGAGGGCGGTGGGAGCATTCTGGTCGTCGACGTCGGCACGTCCGGCGTGCGGGCCGCCATCGTCCGCCCCGACGCTTCCGTCGACCACGAACACCGCGTCCCCCTGTTGCCCGATTCACCGACCCCCGGCCTGGTGGAGTTCGACGCGGCGCGCATGGCCGACGCGGTGCTCGAAGTCGCCCGCGCCTCTCTGCAGGACGGAGGCCCCGTGGCGGGGATCGGGATTGCCAATCAACGCGCGTCGAGCATCGTCTGGGAACGCGCCACCGGGAAGCCCGTGGCGCCCGGCATCGGGTGGCAGGACCTGCGCACGGTCGGGACGTGCCTCGTCCTTCAGGGCGAAGGGATCCGGCTCGCGCCGAACGCGTCGGCCACCAAGGTCATGGCCATTCTCGACGAGGTCGATCCGGAGCGCTCGCGGGCCGAGCAGGGCGAGCTCTGCTTCGGGACCGTCGACAGCTGGGTGGCCTGGACGCTCTCGGGTGGTGCCGCACCCGGGGGCGACGCGCTCCACGTGACCGACGCCACCAACGCAGGGGTGACGGCGTTGGTGGACGCGGCGATCGGATGGGACCAGCCGCTCCTGCACACGTTGCGGATCCCGTTGGCGATGATGCCGGCCATCGTCGACTCTTCGGGAATGCTCGGCACGGCCACCGCGCTGGCCGGGTCGCCGCCGATCTGTGGCATGGCCGGTGACCAGCAGGCCTCGCTGGTCGGCCAGGGCTGCACGCTGCCCGGTCTCGCCAAAGCGACCTTTGGGACCGGGGGCATGCTCGACCAGTGCGTCGGCCCCTCCGGGGCGCGGTGGCGACGAACCGGGGCGACGCGGGCACCTTTCCGATCGTCGCCTTCCGGGTGGGTGGCCAGGCGACGTGGGGCACCGAAGCGGTGATGCTCTCGGCGGGCACCTCGGTCGAATGGCTCCGCGACGACCTGGGGATCATCGCCTCGGCGAAGGAATCCGAGACCGTTGCGGGCCAGTCCGCGACGTCAGGCGATGTCTGGTTCGTCCCGGCGCTGCTCGGCCTCGGCACCCCGGTGTGGGACTTCGGCGCCCGCGGGACGCTCGTCGGCCTCACCCGGGGCTCGGGCCGCCCCGAGGTCGTCCGGGCCGTGCTCGAGGGTGTGGCCCACCGCGGCGCCGATCTGGTCGAGGCCAGCGAGAGCGACAGCGGCTTTCCCATCGCGTCCCTCCGCGTCGACGGCGGCATGTCCGACAACGACGTGTTCGTCCAGGCCCTGGCCGACGCGATCGGACGTCCGGTGGAGATCTCCCCGGTGCCAGAGGCCACCACGTTGGGAGCAGGCCTCCTGGCCGGGTTGGCCGTCGGCACGTATGCCACGACGTCCGAACTGGCTGAGACCTTCACACCTCGCCGCGCCGTCGAGCCGCACAACAGCGACGCCGACCGTGCCGCGGCCCGGGACCGCTGGCTGGCGGCGCGCCACAAGGCAGAGGGAACCATCCCGGAACTCTCGGGCATCTCCTTCTGAGGGGGTCGCCGCCCGCCCCAGAAGGAGATCTCGCCGCCCGAGTGACCCCCTTCCCAGAGAATCACTCAGCTGCTGTGGAACTACCGCCTGCTGCCGTGGCTCGAGCGATCCGCCCAGTCGCTCGTGCCTGCAGGCAACCTACGCCCCGGCTACCAGATGCGGCAGGGCCGAGTGGCCCTAATTGACGGCATTTTCGGTCGAGGGACCCTGTCGTTGGTGGGGCAGGCCCCGTGAAAAGGGGGGGCTCGCGCTTACGTCGTCCCGTGGGCCAGCGCGTCGGCCCAACTGCTGCCCTCCTGGAGGAGCGGCCGGTATCCCATCAGCTGCCGGGGCTTGCCGATGGCCATGACCGCACGGAGGCGGCCCGCCCTCCCGAAGAGCGCGACGAACTTGCCCTCCTCGGGCGACCCATCGGTCATGTGGATGTCATCGCTCCCCGCGGGCTGCCCAACACCTGCAGGCGAATGCCGTACTGATCGGACCAGAAGTACGGGATCGGAGTGAAGGACGGCGCATCCGGCCGGCCGGCCATGAGGCTGCGGGCGGCGGCCACCCCGGCCTCGGCCGCGACCTGCCAGTGCTCGATCCGGATCTGCTCATCGGTGCCGTCGTGACGCCAGAGCCACCGCGCGATGTCCCCCGCCGCCACGACGCCGTCCGCCGCGAAGAGCCGGTCGTCGCAGACCACGCCGTTGTCAATGGTCAGCCCGGAGTCAGCGAGCCAGTCCGTCGCCGGCACCACGCCGATGCCCACCACGACGACATCGGCCGGGAAGGTCTGGCCCCCGTCGAGCTCGACGACCAGGCGGCCCGGTGGCCCGGTCCCGGGCGCAGCTGCCGCGGCGTCGTCGGCCGGGCGGCGGACACTGTGCACGCCCACCCCAGTGCGTAACGCGACGCCGTGCGCGGCGTGCAACGTCGCGAAGTGGGACCCGATCGTCGGACCGAGAATGTTGCGCAGAGGGACGTCCAGCGCCTCGAGGACGGTGACCCGGCATCCGAGGCCCGCGCACGTGGAAGCCACTTCGGCTCCGATGAAGCCGGCGCCGATGACGACGACCCTGGCCTCGTCGACCGCCGTGACGGCGGCACGCAGGGCGAGGGAGTCGTCGAGGGTGCGGAGCGTGAACAGTCCGTCGCGCTGGCCCAGGTCCTCGGTGCCCGGCAGCGGGCGGGGCCGCGCCCCGGTAGCGATCACGATGGCGTCGCCCTGCATCACGCCGCCGTCGTTGAGCTCGACCTTCCTGGACTCGGCGTCCAGATGCACGGCGCGGCGACCGAGGACCTCGTGGACGCGGTGCTCGCTCGACCGCCGCTTGTCGGCCAGCACGGCCTTCTCGGGAGGCCATGTCCCGGCCAAGACCTGCTTGGACAGGGGGGGCCGATCGTAGGGAAGGTGAGCCTCCTCGCCGATGAGCGAGATGGACCCGTCGAACCCCTCCGCACGCAAGGTCTCCACGGCCCGCCAGCCGGCGAGCGACGCGCCGACGACGAGGACGGTGCTGTCCGCGGTGAGATCGGGGCTCGGGCTCATGAGCCGAACATCGTCATCCACTCCTCCGCGGAGCGCGGCCGGAAGACGTAGTTCCAACGCCGCGTCTCGCCCATGCTCTGCGAAGGATCCTGCGAGTACAGGTGGCCGGGGAACAGGATCGCCTCGTCCGGGACACGGGCCAGACGGGTGTGGATGGACTCGTACATGGCCAGCGGATCGGACCCCGGGAAGTCCGTCCGTCCGCAGCCCTCGAGGAAGAGGGTGTCCCCGGCCACGAGCCGACCGTCGACCAGGAAGCACTGGCTTCCCGGCGTGTGACCGGGCGTGTGGATCATCTCCACGTTGACGCTCCCGACCTGCAGCGCGTCGCCGCTGTGGTGCGCGATCAGGTCGGCTGCGCCGACACCGGTGGTGCGCTCCACCCAGGGCACCTCCTCCGCCTGCACGTGCACCGGCACCTGCACCTTCTCGAGCAGGGTGCTGATCCCCTCGAGCGACCACCCACCCATCTGCCCACCGAGGTGATCGGGGTGGTAGTGGGTTCCCAGCACGCCGGTCAGCCGCATGCCGTCGGCGGCCAGGATGTCCAGAAGGTCCTGCACCGCGTAGGCGGGGTCCACGACGACCGCCTCGCCGGTCTCGCGATCGCCGATGAGGTAGACGAAGTTGACCATCTGGCGGGCCATCACGTCGCCCCGCGTGAAGTCGCGACCGGAGAGCAGCTGCCGGAAGTACAGGCGATCCTCGTCGCCGCTTGCTGCGTCGGGCCCGTCAGTCATCCTCGCCCTCTCCTCCGTTGCCGGCTGCGTTTTCGGCGAGCGCGTCAAGCCGGGGCACCAGCTCCTCGACCTGGGCCTGGGTTCGACGCAGGCGCTGATCGAGCTCGTCGATCAACTCGGTCGCCCGTTCGAGCCGGCCGACGAGCACGTCGACGTCCACCTCGCGTTGTTCGAAGAAGTTCACGATGGCATCGAGCTCGCGGCTCGCCTCCGTGAAGCTCAGCTGGGCCACCGGCACAGCTTCGTCCGGCACGGTCATGCGTTTCCTCCTGCCTCTTCGGCCTGCTGAATCGCCTCGACCCGGCTGCGCACCGTGCCATCGGCGAAGCGCGTCACGATCTCCTGCTGCTCAGCCAGACCGGCTGTGCTGCGCACGAGGCGGCCGTCGCTCGTGAGCGTCAGGGTGTAGCCCCGTTCGAGCTGCCGGTCGACGTCGTAGGCAGCCAGCAGCCGGCGCCACGACTGCACGCGCTCGTCCTGGCGCCCGAGATGTCCCAGGCTCAGTGGTCCGAGACGCGCCGCGAGGGTGCTGAGCCGTGCCCCGCGCGAGGCCAAACGATCAGGTGCCGCCCGGCCGAGAAAGGACCCCTTCGTGGCGATGCGTTCCCGATGGACCCGGAGCTGTTGGCGCGCCGCCGCTGTCAGGCGTCCGCGGGCCTGGCCGTCACGGGCCTGCGCGTCGGCAAGGTAGGTCGGGACGCGGCGGGCCAGCGACGCGGCGGGCTCTGCGACGTGCTCCGCCCACCAGAGCCGAGCGTCGTTCACGATCTGCTGCCCGCACTCGGTCGGGGTGATGCAGACGCGGGCCGCAACGATGTCCGCCAGCGTCTCATCACCGGTGTGCCCGATGCCCGTGAAGACCGGCTTGGTCGCGGTGGCGATCGCACGGACGACCGCTTCGTTCTCGAAGGCGGCCAGGTCCGCCCGTGCTCCCCCGCCGCGCACCACGGCGATGACGTCGCAGTCGCTCCGGCTGAGGGCGGTCACGGCACGGGCGATGGAGGACGGCGCACCCGGCCCCTGCACGGTGACCCGCACGTGGGAGACACGGAACCCGAACCCCGAACCCGTGAGCTGCCCGAGGAAGTCCTGGCACCCCTCGGTACCGGGACTGGCAACCAGGCCGACGTGGAGTGGGACCTCCGGCAGGGGAAGTCGGGCATTGCGTCGGAGCAGCCCTTCGGCGTCGAGCGTCTGGAGCAGCTGGGCTCGTTTGGCAGCTAGTTGGCCGAGCAACGCGGTGACGTCGACCTCGGCCAGCACGAGGCTGATTTCGCCCTTGGCCCGGTAGAGGTCGAGCGCGCCCCGCAGGACCACCACCATCCCCTCCGTCAGTTCGATGCCCTGCTTGGCCAGCCCGTGCCGGAGCGGGGCCCACGAACTGCGCCAGCACTTCACGTTGAGGGTGGGCACGCCGCCACGGCTTCGGTCACGCCGGGGGGCGTCGTCCCCGGGGTCGACCAGGCTCATGTAGAGGTGCCCGGACCGGTGGTCCGACACGCTCTGGATCTCGCCCCGGACCCACAGGTGGCGGTTGCGGGGAAAGGCCTGGTTGAGCGCACCCTCGACCTGGTCGTAGATGCCGCCGATGGAGTGGACCCCGTGGCGATCCTCCGGCTCGGCCCCGCCGGAAGCGCCCCGGCGCGCCGGGGCGGCGTCCTCCGGCGGAGCCTCGGGATCGAAGAGCTGACGGGGGCCGCCGGACATCGTGGACACCCTACCGATGCGCTGTCCTGTCACCTTCAAGGGCCAGGTGGTGGCACTATGGCGGGTGACGGTGAGTCGGCCAGGTGGCCGCGGCACGGGCCGCATGTGCGGGACCGTGTCGAGGAAGGTCGGGACTTCACAGAGCAGGGTGCTGGCTAACGGCCAGTCGGGGCGACCCGCAGGACAGTGCCACAGAAAGGAAACCGCCGATGGCGGGCCTCCGGGTCCGCACAGGTAAGGGTGAAACGGTGCGGTAAGAGCGCACCAGCATCGAGGGCGACCTCGATGGCTCGGTAAACCCCACCCGGAGCAAGGCCAAGCGTGGGAAATGGGCTGCTCGCCCGCCTTCCGAGAGGGAGGGTTCCCCAGGTAGGCCGCTCAGATGGATGGCCACCCAAGCTCCTCAGGGAGCTGGACAGAATCCCGCCTACAGGCCGACTCACCGTCACCACGCCGTTGACCGCCGTCCATGTCTTGAGCCGACGCCGAGCACGAGAAATTTACGAGTACGCCTGCACCTCGTCAACCTGCATGGACGAGGTCGGCGTGCTGGAGTTGGTGTCGGTATGCCACCCCGAATCCGCGGTGGCCACCAGAAGCTGGAGGATGATCTCGTAGGGCTCCGCAGGAATGGAACCCGCCTCAGCCTCGGTCACCTGCGAGACCGGCGTGCCGTCGAGATAGATCGTGATGGACACGCCCGGGATCCATTGGACGCCATAGACGTGGAATCCTGCGGCGAGACCGGCACTCACTTTGATGTTGTTGCCCAAAGTCAATGAGGGGCTCGCGAAATAGGTGGAATGCACCACCTGATTCGGGGGTCCATAAAAGACAAAACCGCCCTCGTATCCGTCGAGCTCGTTCACGGAGGTGCCAGCAACCGCAGGCATGAACCAGATGGCCGGCCACATGCCGTTACTCATGTTCGGCATCTTCGCCTTGACCTGGACGTACCAACCGGTCGTCGGCAACGTGAACTTGCCCATCGTGGTCACCACGCCGCTGATCCACGGATAGCCGCTGGCCCATTGATTCGTGTTCGGCTGCGCGGTCAGCGTGAGCCCGTTGTCAACCGAGACCTGTGCTGGACCGTACATCGCCAGATTGTTACCGCCCAGGGCGACATCGTCCCCGCCGGAATAAGGGAACGGCAAGACGCCGTCGGCGTTCCAGCGGATCCCCTGTGCGGCGAGATACGTGCTCCACTTCGAATGGTTGAGAAGCGTCCCGGAGAACTGGTCGTCGAAGATCAGCTGCTGCGCCGTGTATCCGCTCGGAGGCGGCATACTGCTCAAAGGCGCGGCTGCCGTGTCCGTCGACGCCGTCGTGCCCGAGGTTGCCTGAGGCGGAGTCATCGTGGTGGCGGCTGATGACGTGAGGGTCGATTGGCTCGTGGTCGCCGTGAGCTGTCGTGGCGCGGCTTGCGCGAGCGCTGACGGGATGACCACCGCCCCCACGATGATCACCGCTCCACAGAACGCGGCCTTGATGCTCACCACACGAGAATCTACTCATCGGTCGAACGAACGGTGGAAGCCTTTTATCGTCGCGGAGGAGATGGCCTTAGATCAGCTCCAAGCCCATGGCGGCATTTCCGGTTGGCCGACCTGAGCCGCGAGACCCACATGGTCAACCGCTATGACAGATTCACGCGCTGATCTGATCTTTCTCTCGACCTTGACCGCCGCAACAGCGGGTGCGGCAGGTGCGGTGCGAGGCAAGCCCGGTGCTCTCTGTAAATTGGCTGAGCCAGGGTCGAGGTCGGGCCAAATCGTACGCATTTCGGCATTCGCAACGTATCGGGCGCCCCATGGGTCGAAGATCCTCCCCAAGGAACCACGCCTCCTCCTGATCACCACGTTGCATCGCAATCCTCAGAGCGCGCCGACACGATGCCGCCAGCGAGACCGCTTCGAAGTCGTCGACAGCGGTGCGATCGAGCCCCAGGAGATTGTCAGTTTCGCTCACAACACGCCTCCAGGGATTCGCGAGGCACACCCCAGATCCGCGGTCAGTCCGCGAGTTGTCTTGAAACGGTGCCAGATGAGCAGAGGGAGGGGGGTCGTTTCGCTAGTGGAGGCCGAACTCGGTGCCCGGTGATCTCGTGCTTGCCGGAATCCCGCCCTACAAAAATCAGGCCAGGGTGTCGTCCTCAAACTCGTCGAATACCGGCGTCGAGAGTACGAACTCCGATGGGCGCCGCGAACCAGACCGAGCCAGAACTACGTGGTCAATGTCCAGATCAGCCAGGCGACCAGTGACCACGCGATGACGACCATTACCACCGCCAGGGCCGCCCCGAAAGCGTAGTTCCCGCTCTGCGAAGGGGATCCGTGAGCCGAGCCGAAGCGAGATCGGTGCCCGTTAGTTGCAGTCTGCATTCGTCATTCCCGGTTAGACGCCCTTTTTCGGTGACCCACAACGCTACCGAGTCGCAGCGCTTTTCACAACGGGTGCACAACACCTGCGAATTCCCTATTCCGATCAGGGCCAAGGGGCCATCTATTCTTTTGTCTAATCAGATTGACTTCTCTTGTCTAGCTCGATTAGAGGATCATCATGAAGTGGAGGGTCTTTCCTGAAGAAACTCGCCGAATTCGGCGACGTGGAGGTCGTTCGGGAGGGTGCAAAAGCACACCGCTCTCCAAGGTAAGCGGGAACGTGGTCACTGTCCCCCGCCACCGAGAAAGACGATCCTGAAGCGGGCAGCAGCAAGGGAGGAATGAGATGGGACACCAGCTCTACAAAGCACGGGCAAAACGCGACGGGAAGTGGTGGGCCATCAGCGTGGCCGGCCTGCCCGGGGCCCTGACCCAGGCGGCGCCGACTCGATCAAGCTGAAGCCAGGACCCGGGAGGTCATCGCCCTGGTGCTTGACGTCCCCGAGGACAGCTTTGACGTCACGGTGACGCCGGACCTGACCGAACCACAGCGAACCGCCATGGATGCCCTCGATCAGGCAAAAGCCAACTATGCGGCAGCGGCCGAGGCGATGGCGGCATGGCAGCGAGAGCTGGCGACGCAGCTCGTCAAGCGTGACGGCCTTACTGTTCGAGATGCCGCAGAGGTGATCGGGGTGTCATTTCAACGGGTATCGCAGCTGACCCACGAAGAGGGGCCAGCGCCTGCAGCACGGCGTGTTGCTCGGACTCGGCGCGTAGGCGTCGAAGCTGATTCGGCTCGAATCACTCAGAACCCCCGCCCGCGCCCGAACTCCCGAACTCCTGTCTGGCCCTCCAGATGATACGGACACGCCCAGACTCGCCACCAGCGGTCGCCTCGAGGGGAGAACCGGCGCCCTGTACAGCTCGGCCCCTCAGAGCAGTGCGTCGCCTGCGTGTTGCGGCGGTACCTCATCCGCCAGCATCGATTGGCTCAGCCATGAAACCTGGGCGGACGTCGCCCGGGGGCGCGAGCGGGATCGTGATGTCAGGAATCGCCGTCCCGGGGTACGGGATTTGGCGTTCAGAGTTCATGGTGAGCCCGTGAGGGCTTCCCCCTTTAAACGCCGCGGGCCGACTTCAGCCGGAGCTGGAGCGGGAGCGACGGTCCCGCAGCGTCTTCAGCCGGAGCCGGACCGAGCCCGACACCTGCAGCGCGATCATGGTGAGGAATGGCCGTAGGTCATCCGGGGTGAACCAGGCAAGCCTGGTGCGTCTAGGCGCGCCAGGGATCTCGGGAGGCTTCGGATCATCACGGTAATACCGACGCGCAGCCAGACCGAGGTTCTCCGACAGAAACCGCTCTCCCTCGACTTGACGTCCCGGGTCCGACGCGCGCCCCGAGAGGTCGAGGTGCATCGCCCGCACGACGTCAACGCCGCCATCATCCTCGAACATGCGGAATTGGCCCCCGACGCGAGGGTTGAAGTCGAGGAGGTGATAGGTGCCGGTTCGTCGGTCGTATCGCCAATCCGTGTCGAAGATGCCGCGGTAGCCGATATGCCGACACAGGTCGCGGACCGCCCGCTCGAGCTCTTCGTTGCTCTCGGTTCGGGCGTAAGCGGTCATGCCGGCGCGTGGAGGCCATGACCAGTATTTGCGGCCGGTAAAGACCCGGGCGACGCTCGACGAGGCCGTGCAGTAGCCGTGAACGAACCAGTCCTCCGCGTCGTCGTCGGGCAGGTACTCCTGCACGATGACGTCAGAGCCCTCCGGCCGACGGTCGAACGCAGCACGCAATTTTGCCACGTCCTCGGCCGTGCGCAGCACTGTGCTGCCAGTGACGACCGGGCGGGTCAACCGGCTCCACGAATCGGCCTGCTTGACGACAACCGGGAGCGTCATGTGCGCCAAGGCTGCCTCCAAATCGTCCCCGGTTCTTACAGACGACGTGGCAGGCGTCGGCACGCTGTAGCGCTGGCAGATCTCGTAGAGTCCACGTTTGCTGGCGAGCTGGCGCGGCAGTTCTGGAGAAACCGCGGGGAAGATTGCCCGACCGCTCAACGCAGCCGCTCCCTCGGCCACGAGCACAGCTGCCTCGTCGTCTGTGCAGACGAGCATCGGTCTGGCCGGCAGCCCGTCGATCACCTCGACGAGGCGGTCGAGCAGCGCCGACTGGTCCAGCTCCCCGCCGGAGGAGAGCTTCACCTGGCCCGTGAGGAACCGACTGGTCGAGGCGGGGGTGATCCCCTCCTCGGTCACCGCGTAGACGGGCACACCGGCACGACCCAGTGTCCGGATCACCCCGACCACGTGGTGTTGGATCGGGAAATTTCCGACGACCCGGACCAGAAGGACCGGCAGACCGGGGTCAAGGTCGGGGGGCATGGTCGGACGGCGGTCACCGCGCGGCAGGTGACCAAGGAGGGTGTCGAATGTGCGTTTCTGCCGATACCACTTCGATATGGCCATCTTGACCCGCTCAATCGAAATCATTGCTCTGCATCGGAATCGATTGCGGGGACCCGCCGGAAAACATGCAGCACGGGTGAGAGTAGGAACAGCGCCACGCCGGAGGCGGCAATTACCCAACCGAGACAGATCGCATTCAGACCCCACAGTGCACCGCCAACCGCCGATCCCGCGACTTCGACCGCAGTCCCGATGGCCATGACGGTCGCGGCCTGGGTCATGCGGTGCTGCGCTCGGCGGATGGACACGTAGTGATCCTTGATGACGTAGGCGGGTCCTACCAAGATCAAGATACGCAGCGCCGTCGTTCCGTTGGCGGCGTAGGCCGGTCCGAAGAGACGCAACGCGTACGGGGCCGCGATCTCCACGACCAGGATGATACCCCCGACGAGTAGAAGGCCGGCGGGGAGCGTGCGTCGAACGTTGCGGTGGAGGAGGTCCGGATCACCCGAACGCTCAGCGAACAGAGAGAGGGCCAACAGGTACGGGACGGCCAACAGGGCAGAGGAAAACAAGAACGCCGCAGAGAAGTAGGCGACGTCCGACGGCGAGACCAAGAGGGTTGCCATCAGGGGAATGAAGTAGGTGACCGAAACGACGGACAGATTGAGGACGTGGTGCTGGAGCGACAGTTTGCCAAACTGACGCACGAGCGCATCACGGTGAATGAGCGCTCCTTCTCCTGCCGGGCTGCGTTTCAGCCCGAGCATTGGCATACAGACGAAGAATGCGACCACAAGGGCCAATGCCCAGGCGAAGATCAGACCGGTACTGGTACGTGTGGAAACAACGACCAAGACGCCCACAATTGCGAGCTTCAAGATCGAGCTCAGGCTGCCTCGCCAGAGTTGTGCGGCACCGCGGTGCAGTCCGACCGCGGCGCGGTCGAGAGTGGTCCCCGCCATGGTCGCGACCGACCCGACGACGAAGAGAGTTGCCGCAACGGGATCTGCCCCGATTATTCGGAGGCTCTGCCCAAGCCAGGGGGAAAGGGCAATGGTGGCGATGGCCATGATGAGGACCACGAACGAAGCGATTGCGGTTCCGGTCGTGAAGAAGACACGCCGTCCCGTGGCATCGACAGAATCGATTTCGGCAAGGAGGAGCAGTGGGATACCGAGTCCACCGAAGGCCGCTAAGAGTATGGCCGTCGAAGCCGCCGCGGCCGAGAGGCCAACCTCGCTCGAACTAAAGAGATGAGTCACGACCGCCCAGTAGGCAAGGCCGATCACCGAAACTGCGCCCTGGTTGGCGACGAGATACCCAAACGTGGTTACAAGGCGTCGAATCTCCGCCAAATTGTGCGATTCCCCGCCACCATGTGACCTAATGAACGGCCAGTGCTTCCAGTTCATAATCGAGGTTCCGCCCTTGCGCCGCTATCAGCGATCCTCAAACGCAGCCGCGCTGCCGTTCACATATCCGAACGACAGAAACTACACCGCGATGGGCGCCGATCACGAAAGGCTGTTCCCCGTGGCAGCGGGGCCAGGTCCTCCATGGGCAACCCACGGACAATTGCCGAAGGATTGACGGGCGGACAACCACTTGGCTGAACCCGAATGCGCAGAAGTTGTCGTCGGAAGAACACCAGACAGACGAACCTCCGCCGGCGACGGCAAAGGCCTGGGTCCAGTGGTGGCAGAGTCCCACGGCGGGGCCCAAGATCTTCGGCGTACTCGAGCAGTCCGAGTTTTCAGGACTCAACCAGCAGTGCACGACGGGCGGTCGTCAAGACCAGAGCGAATCCAAAGAACTGGTGCCCTCGTTCTTGATGCTGCCGACTTCTCCGCGGCTTCCCCAAGGCGACTCTCGACGCCGGCCTTCCACCGGGCCCGATTCCGGAACGAGCCGCCAGCCCACGACCCGGCTTCTGGCAGCAGATCTTTGCTATCGTCGCCTCTAATGTTTCTGGCAGGCGCGGATCAACAGAAAGGTGCGGGTGGGTTTGTAACTGGCAACGTTTCCGCATTACTGCGGACGCGTCACTGCTAGCCATACCGGCATGAAGGTCCAAGGCGCCCTTATCCTCTTCTATCACCGGATTGCTGAAGGGGTTGATGACCCCTTCAAGCTCTGTGTTTCTCCAGCCAGGTTTGCTGCACACCTCGACGAGATCGGTCGATACGGGGAACTCTCGACCCTCGCCGACTTCACTCTTCCGTCGCTCCGCCCGCGAATTATCGTCACCTTCGATGACGGGTACAGCGACAATCTGATCAACGCAGTGCCCATTGCGGAAAGAAAGGGAGTTCCCGTCACCATCTTCGTGACGAGCGGCTTGCTTGGCAGCCACAACGGGTTCTGGTGGGATCGTCTGGGCGCTCTGCTCAGTGCGCGTCCACCCGCGATCAAAGAGATCACGCTGCCATCACGCGAAGGATCCGTCCGCGTAGGACTCGGTTCGATTCGTCGAAAAAAGGACCTCCAGTCGGTGCGGCGCTACCTCCTTCCGCTTCCGACGAGCGAGATCCACGGCATCCTCGACGACATCTCGCACCAGTGGGGTATTTGTTCGGCGCCACCGCCTGATGCTCGACCACTGACGCCTTCCGAGTTCAGCAAAATGGCGGCTTCCAACGTGGTGACCATCGGTGACCACACTGTCGACCACGTGCAGCTTCGGGGCCTCGACGGAGCGCATCAGCAGCAGATGATCGCTTCGTCAAAGGAGCGCCTGGAACGGTTGAGCGGTCAGGTGATCTCCCACTTCGCCTACCCCTACGGAGGCAAGGATGCCTTCGACGACCACTCGGTCGAGGCAGTGCGCTCGGCTGGCTTCGAAACGGCATGCACGACCTTCCCGGGAAACGCCAGCTCCGCCTCGGACCGGTTCCGCCTGCCACGTCGCAAGGTCGACAACTGGAGTCGACTTCACTTCAGAGCGGCCCTGGAGCGCTGGAGACTTGTCCCCAGCCGCTAGCTCCCGACTTCTCCACAAAGACGAATGAGCCCGACTCGCGTCGCGATGGTCAGTTCCCGATACTCGCCCCTGGTGGGCGGAGTCGAGACTCACGTCCAGGAGGTCGCCCGGAGGCTTGCCGCCAAAGGACTGGACCTTACAGTGCTCACCACCGACCTCACGGGCGAATTATCCCCGGAGGAACACGATGGAGCTTTGACGGTGCGACGGTATCCTGCGTGGCCAAAGAGATTTGATCTCTACGTCTCGCCCGCGCTGGTCCGGCAGATTCGGGAGGGAAGCTACGACCTTGTCCATCTACAAGGTGTGAACAACTTCCTGCCCCCAATGGCACTCAGGGCCGCCCAACTATCCGGAGTTCCAACAGTGGCGACGTTCCACGGCGGGGGCCATTCCAGCCGTCTGAGAAAGCTGGTCAGGGGGACGCAATGGAAGGTCGTGGGACCTCTGCTCCGTCGAGCGAACGGGTTAGTCGGGGTATCTCATTTCGAAGTTCAGACATGGGCACGGCGACTCAGGATCCAACCCGAGAGGATCCGGCTGATTCGCAATGGAGCCGAACCACTCCCTGTTGGTACGTCGCCACCGGAGGTCACTGGATCGCCCCTGATCTGCTGTGTCGGTCGGCTCGACCGGTTGAAGGGACATCAACGAGTGATCGCGGCGATGCCGGCCCTCCTCGATCTCGAGCCAGATGCCCGTCTCGCCATAGTCGGTCGGGGTAGTTTCGAACACGAACTTCGTCGCGTGGCCGCACGACTGCGGGTCGAACATGCGGTGACCTTCACTTCGTTCGACGCCACGCAGCGAGAGGCGCTCGGTGCGCTCGTCCAATCCAGCGATGTCGTCGCTCTGATGAGCGACTTCGAGGCACACCCCGTCGCCGTTATGGAGGCTGTGGCCCTTGGGAGAAAGGTAGTCGTGGCGGACACTTCTGGACTGTCGGAGCTGGCGGTCCAGGGTCTCGCCGTCGCCGTGCCAGTAGGTGCCCCACCGCGCGCCCTAGCCGAGGTCTTGGCCGAAGTTGCGCGCCGTCCTGATCCCATCGTCCCGAAACTGCCGACATGGGACGACTGCGTCGACGAGATCCTCAGCCTCTACGACCAGATTCTTTCGGACGCGAGTTCGGAGAGGGAAACGCGCTGAGCCAATTCACGACCTTCGGCCAACACGTGGGGCATTCGGTGGGCGGGTACCGCGTGCGCCCACAAGCATGATGTGGGGACACCGCGACTCCCTGCGGGAGGTCTCGGCGAGGCGGGACGCATATGCCACCCCGAGGGAGGTAGCAATCTTTTGGCGCTGGACAGACCTCATCACCACGCATTCGGCCGCGGCAGGGGGACTCTGGCCCAACATGCGAGTCCCTGTCACAGGCTGGATGCGTCGTAGTCCCCTGTCATCCCCACGATTCACAACGAATTCCCAACAAGGCAGTGCGGGCTCTGCCTCGGCGGGCATCCCGACATCGGCTACCCATTTCGGTCGCACCCGGGCCGCTTTGGTCGCTGCGAGGTCTCGGCTGGAATGGCCTCGAGGAGGCTGCCGCCAGATGCTCACGATCAGGCGATCGACGCCGACCCGCGACCGCAGAGCCACGGCGCCCATGTCATACTTGGCGACCCCCGCAGGGGTGTCGAGGCGGGCAGAGTGGTCGGCGAGAACCTGGACTCAGATGTTGGCTCCGGAACGGGCTCACACAATGAGACACCAATATCACGACGAACTGTGCGTAGTCTCCAGGACCCCGAGGAGATCACGGCCTTCCACTCCGTGGACCCGCGAGATCACGCGTCAGCCATCGACCCCGAAGAGTGCGATGACGCCCGCGACCCTTCACAGGGCCCGATCACGCCTCGGTGTCGTGTTCGCGTTGGTCGGAACTGGCTTGCTGATGCAGGGGGCAGCCGACGCACTCGCTCGCGCCGGACATGAGTCGCTGGCGCTACCCCTCTTCCTCTGCGCCATTTCCCTCCTCTTCGGGGCGTGTGCATGGCGCCTCACGAGTGCGCATGCCGGACGAGGAGAGCGGGTCTCGGTCTCGCTGGCTCTCGGTCTCGGACTCCTTGCCTCGTATGTCATGCACCAGCCGCTCCAATTGGACAGCTTCGACGAGCTGATCCACGTTGGGACCCTCGTACAACTACTCGACACCCATACCCTCTTCCCCAAAAACACCATCCTGCCGGTGAGCCCCTATTACCCTGGGCTCGAATTGGCCACCGCCGCCACCAGATGGCTCACCGGTCTCCCATTGGTCGTCGATGAGCTGGTCGTGCTTGCTGCCGTGCGTGTCGTGCTCGTGCTGGTCGTCTTCCTCGTCGTCGAGCGTGCTTGCCACTCTTCGCGTGCGGGCGGCATCGGCGTGCTCGTCTACGCAGCCAGTCCACAGTTCTATGGATTCGATGCCCAGTACGCCTACGAGACGATCGCCCTCGCCTTCGCAGTGGCGGTGGTCTATCTCCTCTTCGTCTCGATCGATGCCGATCGACCCAAGATGGGGAGATCATTCGCGCTCGCGCTCGGTTGCGTCGTGGCGGTGGTCTTCAGCCACCATGTCACCGGCTGGTTCACTGTCGGCTTCCTGGTCGTGGGGTCCGCAGCGTTGTACCTCACGTCCCACCCCTTGCGTCGCCCCGCGCTTACATCTACGCACGGTCACTTCGCCGCGCCCTCGGCGCGGCTCGCTGCGGAGCCACCCTCGGAATCGGAGGATGGGGCGACCGTCCCGTCCTTGTTGGCGTCCGACAGTGAGTTCATCAGGAGGAGGACCCAGGCCGGTATCGTCGGCATTTCGGCCGCCGTCGGCCTACTCCTCGGCGGTGTTTGGACCGTCTACGTCAGTCATCTGCTTGCCCCGTATTTGGGTCCCGCCTTTTCGGCCGCCGCCACAGAAATCAGCCAGGCTTTGGGCAGCGGTCATGGAAACCGAGCGCTCTTCCAGAGCGCCGCTGGAGGGGGTTCCCCCGACTGGGCGATCGCCTTGATTCTGGCGGCCGCGATCGGTTGGTGCGTGCTCCTCGTTCCCTCGCTCTACAGCGTGATTTTCAGGCGGAGTGTCCGTGGTGGAGCACTCCGCTATTTCCCGGCTGCCATCGCAGCGATATTTCCGATCTCGCTACTCGCCGACATCTCGACGGCGAGTAAGGCAGTAGCCGATCGCGCCGCCACGTTCATCTTCTTTGGCGTCGCATTGGTCGTTGCCGCGTGGCTGGCGAGAAGGATCTCACGGTACCGTCCAATGATCGAGCGGGTCGCCACGATCGGTGTAGCAACAGTCATCTTTGTGGGCAGCCTGATCCTCGGCTTTGGTCCGGTTGTGAGTCTCTTGCCCGGGCCCTACGTCGTCGGCGGAGACAACCTGTCCTACGGCTCACCCTCGCTGGCCATGGCGCATTGGGTCGACACCCATCTTCCGGCAGGCTCTCACGTCGCTGCCGACCACGACAACACCGTGCTGCTCAGCGCCATCGGAGGCGTCACGCCGGTGAGGTCCGGAGACGGAGAAATCAATCCGGAAACGCTCTACTTCGACCATTCGCTTACCCCGTTTGACATCCATGTCATCCGGAAGGACAACATCAGCTACATCGTCGTGGACGACCGCCTCGCCCAGGGGCGCCCGCTCTACGGAACCTATATCGCTGAAGGCGAACCGACGAAGCGTCTCACCCTGGCCGAACTCGACAAATTCAACTCGTATCCGCAGATAAAGCGGGTCTACGACAACGGTTCGATCCAGGTGTACGACACGACCGAGTTACTGGCCCAACCGCCTGCCGCCCCCCCGCCGGCGGGCGCCCCGGCGGGGGGGACCGGATTCGACGTGTACATCTCCGTCTTGGCCGCGTTGGTTGCGGTGTCGTGGTTGCTGAGGCTGCGCCGCCGTTGGGCAACGGTCCGAGGCGACGCTGAGCATCTGGTGGTCTGCGGGGTGGTGGGCGCACTCGTGGTTGGAATCCTCGGCGCATTCCTCATCCGCCTGACGCACGTCGCGCCTGAAATCGTCGCCGTTGTCGTCCTGGACGGGCTGTTGGTCTTGAGCTTGCGCCCGGAGAGGAACACCCAACGCGGCTGGTTGGGTTTCCGCCGCACCAGCGGGCCGACGGTCCCATTGGAGCCGCACACAGAGGTCAGGGACCTCCCCGAAATCATGGTGTCCGGGGCCGAGTTCCACGACCGCCGGGAGATCAAGGATGTCCTGGCCTACCTCCGTCTGCTCGCCAATCCCGACGACGAGGACTCCGCCCGACGCATCGTCAACTCTCCCGAGCGGGACATCGACCATGGATCGGTCTCCCGCTTGAGCACCTGGGCCGAGGAAAACAACTTCTCCTTCGGCGTCGCCATCGACCACGCCGCCGATGCCGGGCTCGCCGGCAATGCTCTACTGGGCGCGCAACAGCTATCCAAGACACTGAGCCAGCTGCGCCCGTTGGTACACACTTCGAACCCTGCTGACTTCGTCCAGCTGGTGGTCGTGCGCACCGGGTACCAGGGCGATCTGGTGGGCGAGCACACCCGCGATGCAGACGACCGTTTAGAGAATCTGGCCGATCTGGCCACTGAGGCGGGGTCCTTCGACGACATCGAGAGCTTCTTGGAAACCGTTGGATCAGCGGCGGGCTGCGCTGGACTGGTCTCGACCGCCACCATCAGGTCACGGTCCACCGCTGGCCGACCAGACCCGGTGCCCCCCACCATCCCTGCTACGAGCAGGAGCCGTCGTTCGCGTTCCCAAGTGGTCCTCGGATGCTGCGGGTTTGTGCTCTTCGCCGTGGGCGCGACCGTAGCCACAGTGGCCGCGCTCCCGGACCTGACACCTCCCGCTGAACTGTCCATTTCCACGAGCGCTACCGGCCATTCTGTCGCTGACGTGCAACTCGGCTCGGCTGGTCCCGTCGCCGCTCTGCTCGAAGTCAGAAACGGTGGCACGAGGATCTGGCGTTCCGGCCTCGCACGGACCTCGGCGGCACAGAGCGTCGATCTTCCCGCACAGCGTGCTCCACAAAGGTTCACGCGTGCTGCTGATCTCGGGTGGTCACACGCTGCGTCGGGTCGACGGCTGACCGGGCGGCTCTTTGGCGAGCCATTGCGCCTTGGCCGTAGAGCACGCCTGGCATCCACCTGACCCAATAGGCTGCCGGCGAACGTTGCCTGGGCCGCGCCGGTCCCAGACCGTGCTGTGACGTGGCCTCGGCGGACGCAAATTGCACCCCATAGGTCCGCGTATAGTTTCTTTGATGCCATCGAGACAGGAAATGGGCGCTGTGATCATCGGGGCTGGCCCGTATGGTCTCGCTGCCGCAGCGCATCTGAAGGAAGAGGGCGTCGAACACCGATCATTCGGCACCCCGATGAGCGGATGGTTCGACCACATGCCTATCGGCATGTTCCTCAAATCAACGGCTCGGGATTCGAGCATCGGGTCTCCGCACACGAAGACGGGAATAGGCGCCTGGTGCGCAGAAGCCGGCGTCGATCCCTACGACCAGAACGGTGGCGAAACTCCGATCCCGGTCACCGACTTCATCGAGTACGGCAGATGGTTTCAGGAGCGAGAGGTGCCGGCCCTCGAACAGGAGCGGGTCAACGGCGTAGCTCGCTTGGGGTCTGGATTCGAGGTGGAGCTCGCCTCCGGTGAGCGCATCAGGTCGGCGACGGTACTGATGGCGATCGGCACGGCACCATTTGCATATCTGCCGCCCGAGCTCGAAACGGGGCGGCGCGCGAGGGAATACGGGGCCGGCCGCATCAGCCACTCGGGCGACCACCATGATCTATCCGCATTCAGGGGCAAGACGGTTGCGGTGATCGGACGGGGTCAATCGGCTCTCGAGACCGCCGTCCTCCTTCGCGAAGCCGGGGCGGCAGTACACCTCGTCGTCCGCTCACCTTCTATTATCTGGGGTGGGCCTCCGGCGCCTGCCAACCCGACACTGCTGCACAAGCTGCGGACGCCTCCGTCACAGTTGGGCGATGGCTGGGCAACCCTGCTCGTCACGCGTTACGCGGGGACCTACCGACATCTTCCCGATCGTGTCCGGCTGGCGGGCGTGCAGAAGATCCTCGGTCCGTTCGGAGCGTGGTGGCTCAAGACCCGGTTCGAGGGGATCGACGTCCGGCTCCAGACCAAGCTGGCAGGAGCCAGCCCGAACGCTGACGGCGTCCGGCTGGACCTCGTCGACCATCACGGAACGCGCTCCCATCTCGATGTTGATCACATCATCGCCGCCACGGGCTATCGAGTCGATGTGCGCTCCACCGGGCTCCTCTCGCCGGAGCTCGCCGGTTCGCTCGCGACATTGAAAGGATCACCGCGGTTGACGAGCGGCTTCGAGTCGTCGGTGCCGGGCCTCTTCTTCAGCGGACTGGCAGCAGCAGCGACCTTCGGCCCGATGCTGCGTTTCGTTGCTGGCTCTGGCTTCGCAGGCCCACGCATCGCCGAGGGGATAAGCAGCCGTTTACGAGCCGGCTGAAGAGCGGGAGCGGAGCCGGAGGCGCACCGACGTCACCAACTGCTGCGGGATCATCAGGAAGAACGGCCGAAGGTCATCAAGGCTGAACCAGGCCAACCTGAGCCGAGTGGGCGCGCTCGGGATCTCGAGAGGCTGAAGTTTCTTACGGTAATGCAACCGAGCCGCAAACCCCAGATTTTCGACTAGAAACCGCTCTCCCTCGACTTGACGTCCCGGGTCCGACGCGCGCCCCGAGAGGTCGAGGTGCATCGCCCGCACGACGTCAACGCCGCCATCATCCTCGAACATGCGGAATTGGGCCCCGACGCGAGGGTTGAAGTCGAGGAGGTGATAGGTGCCGGTTCGTCGGTCGTATCGCCAATCCGTGTCGAAGATGCCGCGGTAGCCGATATGCCGACACAGGTCGCGGACCGCGCAGCTCGAGCTCTTCGTTGCTCTCGGTTCGGGCGTAAGCGGTCATGCCGGCGCGTGGAGGCCATGACCAGTATTTGCGGCCGGTAAAGACCCGGACGACGCTCGACGAGGCCGTGCAGTAGCCGTGAACGAACCAGTCCTCCGCGTCGTCGTCGGGCAGGTACTCCTGCACGATGACGTCAGAGCCCTCCGGCCGACGGTCGAACGCAGCACGCAATTTTGCCACGTCCTCGGCAGTGCGCAGCACTGTGCTGCCAGTGACGACCGGGCGGGTCAACCGGCTCCACGAATCGGCCTGCTTGACGACAACCGGGAGCGTCATGTGCGCCAAGGCTGCCTCCAAATCGTCCCCGGTTCTTACAGACGACGTGGCAGGCGTCGGCACGCCGTAGCGCTGGCAGATCTCGTAGAGTCCACGTTTGCTGGCGAGCTGGCGCGGCAGTTCTCGGAGAAACCGCGGGGAAGATTGCCCGACCGCTCAACGCAGCCGCTCCCTCGGCCACGAGCACAGCTGCCTCGTCGTCTGTGCAGACGAGCATCGGTCTGGCCGGCAGCCCGTCGATCACCTCGACGAGGCGGTCGAGCAGCGCCGACTGGTCCAGCTCCCCGCCGGAGGAGAGCTTCACCTGGCCCGTGAGGAACCGACTGGTCGAGGCGGGGGTAATCCCCTCCTCGGTCACGGCGTAGACGGGCACACCGGCACGACCCAGTGTCCGGATCACCCCGACCGTGCCGTGGTGAATCGGGTATCGGCCCAAGCGGACCAGAAGGACCGGCAGACCGGGGTCAAGGTCGGGAGGCATGGTCGGACGGCGGTCACCCAGCGGCAGATGAGCGAGCAGGGTACCGGGTGTGCGCCGCCCCCGGGCCCGCGTCGAAGCAGTCGGCGTGGCGAACTGCATCGGGCTCACCTCCGGCATCGGAATCGACCGGAGATGTCCGAGGCGAGGCACGTAGCACGGCTGCGGCGTCCACGAGCTCGACGGAAAATCACATCAAACAGACCTTCACCGAGAAGAGGCCGGTCGAGCAGGTGCGGGGGTTCGACGGGTCAGTAGCGCTCTTCGCTGTCGTGCCGAATGATCCTTGATGCCAAGTGGTCGCTCACGCTGCGCCTTTGAACCGCGCTCGCGATCGACAATGCGAACCGGTTTGAAACACTCGCCCAGATGAATCATCGCTGCCTCAAGGTTGGCAGGCTACTCCTGCTGAACGAGGGCTGTTATTCGGCACAACCTCTTCACAATTTCGTCGGAAACGCCTGACGCGGACCGTCGGCGAACTGCGACGAGATCCGGTCCGTGCGCGCCACATTCGCGTATACACGAAGGTCTCTCGCGTCGGTGCAATTGGGCGGTCTCTTCTGGCTCACCCAGATGTGCCCACGGCCACCAGGTCAGCGGCGAACCTAAAAGTCACCAAGGTACAGGTGTACCCGTACGCTTGAGTGCACTGCGTCAGAGCTGGAAGCGGTCAGCCGGGTCGGTCAGAACGCCAAACGGGAGACCGCGGCTTGCCAATGGGGAAGTATTCGCTGTCCCTCGCTGCCAGACCGCTTCGCCTCCCTCAGATCCTCCGCTCATGTCGCGTTGCCCGGCGCCGTCGCACCAGGAGGGAAACCTGCCCCGCTAAGTGGCCCGCGCCGGCCAGGACGATTCCCGCCACTATGGCGCCGGCTCGGCCCACGCCCCAAGCATCCCCCTTGACCGCCTGTCCCAATGCGCGGGGCACGCCGCGACCGAGCGCGCCGCTCACAAAACCGACGTCAGCCGACAGGCTGGCGGCTGCCTCCATCTGGCTGAATGCCTCCACCTTCCCCTTGTTCACGAAGAAACACCGACGCCAGAAGTAATGCCATGTCGTCCGAGTACTTGGCACATGGTGACGTATCCGCGCTGTCGGGTCGTACACGATGCGCTTGTCGGGGAAGACGTGCACAAGTCGGTGGCACATGTCCATGTCGTCATGGTTGTCGGAATGGAAACCACCGATCGCGCTCAGAGCATGGCAACGCACCGACATGTTGGCTCCGATGAGCCGAGCTAGCGTCGCCCTCGTCTCAGGAAGACCGACGTACGCGCACCCGAAAACCCAGTCGAACTCGAATGGGAACCAGCCAGGGCGCTCCTTCTCAAACTCCGGGAGTGGGGCGCCCCCGACTGCAATTACACGTTCGTCGTCGTAGGGCGCCAGCAGTCGCTCCAGCCAGTCCCTGTCTGCCCGAGCATCGTCGTCCAGGAACACCACAATGTCACCGTGAGTGATCTCGGCTGCAGAGTTCCGCGCCGAGCCGAGATGACCCTCGTACTTGTTGGCTATGACGACGACGGGTATCAGCGCATCGTCAGAACCTGGCGCCCATTTACGGTGGCACCGTGCCAGCAGGGCATCGTTGTGGTCGACGCAGACGATCACCTCGATTGGCTTGCGGTCCTGCTGTAACACCGACTCAACCGACAGCACCAGGAGATCCCAACGATCTTCCGTGTAGGCGCAGATGACCACCGATGCCGTCAACATGGTTTCTCATTCACCCCTTCGCACGCCCGTCATCGAAGACCACGACAATTCGGCGACGGGGCCACGGAAGAGTAGAGCGGCGAGCGGCGAGCGGCGAGCGGCGAGCGGCGAGCGGCGAGCGTTCACCGTATCGACCGATCTCGTCGAGGTGTACGGCAAAGTTGGCCGGAGATGCACGTAGCTTGAAGGTCCATCAACCCGTCACTCCGGTAATAAGAGGATGAGTGCGTCGCGGACCCCATACAAGACTGCCCTTCACCCGGCTCAGCGTCTAGTCCTGTCGAGCGCAGCTGCGAGTGGGAAGTTCGCGGCTCGATGGGCGCCATCCGCTCGCACGCCTCTGCTCAGTTTCTTCCCAGTTTCCACAACACATGGAACGGCAAGATAGCAAGTGTTTTGCCGAGACAAATACGAGGCGCATAACGGACGCATAAGGTAGGTGACGTGCGGATACTTATGGTTACGCAGTTTTATCCCCCAATTGTCGGCGGAATAGAGCAACACGTTCGAAATTTGTCGCTGGCTTTGGAGGGCCGCGGCCACAGCGTCGAAGTTGTCACCATCGCCACGGACGGCCCTGAGGGAACAGCACTGGATGGGACTCTCCCAATCCACAGTGTCCGGACAACTGCGCAACGCCTACCCTTCCTCTACACCGACTCCGCGCGGCCGCATGCGATGCCGATCACGGACCCCGGATTCCGGAGTGCGATCGCGCGGCTGCTCGGCGACGGCAAGTTCGACATCGTGCATGCTCATGATTGGAGCGTCGCCTCGGTGATGGGCCCGGCCCGTCATGCTGGAGTGCCTGTGGTGCTGACCCAGCACGAGTACAGCCACGTCTGCGCCACCAAGCGACTCATGCGCGGCGGTCACGACGTTTGTCCAGGCCCGACGCCTGTCGCCTGTCTTCGCTGTGCGTCATCGTGGTACGGACCGGTCGTCGGCCCCGGCGTTGTAGTCGCGAATGCTCTCGCACGCCGTACCCGCTCCCGACACGTGGACGCCTTCATCCCGGTCAGCTCGGTCGTCGCGACTGAGACCGGACTTCCCGGTCGCAGTCCGCACAAAATCGTCACAAATTTTATTCCCGACGAGATCGTGGAGAACGATCCCTTACCGACCCCTGACGGGCCAATCGTCTTCGTCGGACTGCTTAGCAGGGACAAGGGTGTGGGGGTGCTGCTCGAGGCACACCGACTCCTTGGCGGGGTTCGCCGCCTCGTGCTGGCCGGGCGGGTTCTCGACGACCAGATCCTCGATCTCTCGGACGAAGTGGAGCTGCGCGGATCGCTCGACCATCCGTCGGTCATGGACCTCATGCGCACGGCTTCCGTTGTTGTTGTGCCCTCGACGTTCCGGGATCCGTGTCCCACTGTGGTCCTCGAAGCAATGGCAGTGGGCCGGCCGGTCGTGGCGGCCGCCAGCGGAGGCATCATCGACATGGTGGAAGATGGCGTCACAGGGCTCCTCGTCCCCCCTGGGGACCCTGTCGCGCTCGCCCGGGCGCTCTCGACGGTTCTCGAAGACCCCGAACGAGCGACGGCCATGGGCCGTGCCGGGAATAGCCGGGTGGAGTGGTTCGCCGCATCCGCCGTGATGGAGCGGATCGAGAAGGTCTATGCCGACCTGATCGCGGGGCGGCCGCTGCCTGCTTGACACCCGCTCACGCACCGCGCTCCAGACTTGCTTCGGCCTGGAGCGCTGGTGCGTGAACCCTACGGTTGGACCCCCGCGCTCGCCGAGAGCAGTGCAAGGAGTCGCGCACGATGCCGAAACAGCCCAGGCGGCGCTTATCCCGGTGAAGCCCCATGCGGTTCCGGAAATCTCCGTCGGTCTGGTTGGTGAACGCAGGGCTCCCGGGGTGAGTTCACAGAGGGACAACCGGCGCCCCGACTCCATTGGTCTCGGAGGACGCGGCAGCCTGAGCGGCGAAAGGGCGCACGGCCACGCCGAGCCGGGCCAGGACGTCGGGATTGGGGACCTCCGGTGCCGGCCGGACCAGTCCGAGTAGCGAGTCCGCCCGAACCGGCAGTGCCACCGGCAGCAGTTCGAGGGCCCGGAGGGCGCCGTAGATGGCCATCGGGGGCACACGGACGAAGCGCGGCGCTGGACGGGCGTTGCCGGCTGCGAAGGCGGCGAGGAGCCGCCGAAAGCCGACCGGGTCGCGATGCGCGATGCCGACCGGCACTGCAGGAAGGTCCGCTGCCTCTGCTAATAGCCACCATGGCGAACGCGAAGTCGTCCTCCGAAACCGTGAACTGGCGCGCCGTACTCCCGAAGTCAGGCAGGACGGGCATCGCTGCCAGACGGCGCAATGTTCCGGCCATGCCGCCCCAACCAGGCCCGTAGACCAGACCTGGACGGACCACGCGCATCCCCCGAGCCCGGGCCTCCACTTCGACTGCCAGTTTTGAGCGGCCGTACAACTGCTTCGTCCCCCTGTACGCCGACATCGACGACACCACAATGGTGCGCGGCACCCCGGCGGCCAGTGCTCGATCGAGCAACGCCACGCTGTCGAACACGTTGACTCGCCAGATGTCGGCCCGTCTGGTCAGGGTCATGTCATAGGCGCAGTGCACAAGGACGTCGACGTCATCGAGCCCGCCGGCGGCCTCGCCCGTAGACAGGTCGAAGAAGTAGTCGGAGCTCCCGGCGGCCGGGGCACGAACGAGGCGCCGCACCGCGTAGCCGGCAGCGCCGAACGCCCCGACGAGTACCGACCCGAGGTACCCGCTTGCGCCGGTGATGGCCACCATCGGTGACGCTAACCCGCGCCCCGGGCGTCGCCCTGGGCGCCTCGGGCCGTCATCGGGAAATCCCCAGCGCCTCGCTGACGATGCGGTGCGCGTTCGCCATGATGGTCAGGGTGAAAGTCGTGGCAGGTACCGAAGGGAAGACCGAAGCGTCGACCAGATGGATGTTTTCCCACGCAGCGAGTCGGCCGGTGCGGTCCGTCGTAGTCGCCGAACGGGCCCGATCGTGTGGAAAGCTCGAGCCGAAGTGGTAACTCTTGGCCGCCGCTGACAACGAGATCATCGGCACCACCGGCCACAGGTCGAGGGTCGGCGCCACGCGGAGCATGGCCCGCACCAGGTCGTTCAACATTGGCGGCCACCGATCGGATCCTCTGCGGCCTATCTCAAGCGCGGGAAGCCGATTCGCCCCCGCTCCGGACCGGCGGGCCACCACCTCGACCCGTGGCGCGGCCCACCCGGGCACATAACCGAGCCCCAACCGAGATCCGGCGCAGGATCGGACCGATCAGAGGCCCGGCAAATCGGTGCCGGAGCGGCGCTGGCAATGCCGCCAGTAGCGCAGGGTTGTACTCGTAGAAGTGGATCTGACAGAGATCAACCCCCTCGCCCGTGGCGTCGTAAAGCAAGTTGAACTGGTTCAGGGTGAAGTCACGGGCGGTGCGGGGATCGCTGATCGGACTCCTCGAGACCACCGGGACAACGAACTGTACCGACTCCTGCAGGTGCAACGGCCCTGTCGTAATGGCCAAGCGAGCCGAGCACGAGGCGGGTCGTGCCGATGCCGCCGCACGCGACGAAAATTCGGTCGGCAACCAGCCATTCCACGCTCCCGCTCACCTGATGCCGGGCCAGCACCCGGGGCACGCCGTCGACCTCCTCGAGATGGACGGCGAGAAGGCCGGACCGATATTTGATCCGCTTCTCGGCTCGGAGCCGGTCGAAGGTGTGCGAGCTCGAGTAGATGAGCCCGTAGGGACAGCCGGTCATACACATGCCACAGCGGGTACAACTCTCGGCACGGAAAGGCCAACCGGGCCCGCCCGAGTGTGATCCCGTGCGACCGCACCAGCGCCCGCTCCGCCTGGTACCGGTCGAGGACCCGGGCCGTGCGGCCGGCTGGCGGTGGAAGCGGGCGCGCCCGCTCGGGCAAAGGGAAGAGTTCGGCCAGGTCGTCGGGGTCACCCGCCAGGGTCATCTCTTCCATTGCCGTTCGGTAGTGCGGCTGCATCTCGCGAAGCGACACGGGCCACACGTCGAACGAGGCCTCGGAGAAAGGCATGACCTGGGCCCCCCATACGTTCGAGAACCCGCCATAGGCCCCCGAGACGACCGAGGCGTTCGCGGCGCCAGAGGCGATGATCCCGTCGAGCTGCCCGACGTCCCGGAAGGGGAAGTCCGAGCCGTAGGTCCGTTTCTGTGGCAGGACACCTCCGCCGGAATACGCCGGCTGTCTCCCGATCGTGGCGACGTCGGCTCGTGACCAAGCGTCTTCGGAAGTCGCCGCCAGTCGCCCGAGAGAGGAGCCGAGATCGAGCTCCAGAGTCGCTCCGAGGTCGACCACGGTGACCTTTTGGGTGGGGTCGGCCGTCAGGGCGAGCGCGGCACCCGCCGCTGCCGGCCCGGAACCAATGATCAGGGCCGTAGTCATGTCCGGTCATACTCGCACTCCAGCCGGATTCGGTCGACAGACCGGTGGCCTGCCCTGATTGTTCAAAAATTGAGAATCAATTAGGTCCGATCGGCTCTATCTGACTACTCCGGTCTGTGGTCAAGATCAGTTGACGAACGCCCCGGAGTTCGCCAGGTCACAACGTGTGCCCACAGTCCGGGACGGGCGGAAGCTGCGGGAGGTGGTATGGCGGGTAACACATTTTTCAGCAGCAGTCTGCCCTCCTCGGGTTCCCCGCGAGTGAACCGCAAGGAAGCCCTGACAACATCGGAAAAGCACGAGACGCAGGGAACCGTAGCCTATCGGTCCAGGGGCGTCGGCGCCCCGCATCAGCATCGTCATCCCGGCCATGAACGAAGCGCGCAACCTCCCTCACGTCCTACCCCAGCTCCCGAGCAGACTGCGAGATCATCCTCGTTGACGGTCACTCGACCGACGAGACGGTGCTTGTGGCCCAGCGTCTGCGACCCGACATCGTGGTTATTCATCAGACCCGAGTCGGCAAGGGCAACGCTCTCGCCTGCGGGTTTGTGGCCGCCACTGGTGACTACATCGTGATGATCGATGCCGATGGTTCCAACGACCCGGCTGAGATCCCGCGGTTTGTCGCCGCGCTGGAAGGTGGGGCGGACTTCGCCAAAGGATCGCGTTTTTTAGCGGGCGGGGGAAGCCATGACATCAGCGCCCTACGTCGAGTTGGCAACTTCTGGTTGAACAAGATCGTCAACGTCCTCTATGGGACCCGCTACACCGATCTTTGTTACGGCTACAACGCGTTCCGCCAGACCTGCCTCGGCTTCATGCGGCTTCTCCCCCCGGACGTGAAAGGCTCCAACCCGGCAGACATGCTCTGGGGGGACGGCTTCGAGATCGAAACCCTCATCAACTTGCGGGTCGCGAAAGCTGGCCTCTCGGTCACCGAGGTTCCCAGCTTCGAGGCGATCCGCCATTTCGGGGCAAGCAACCTCAATGCCTTTTCTGATGGCCTGCGCGTGCTACGCACAATCCGGGATGAGCACAAGCGCTCGCAGCGGAACCATCCAAGCGTTGCAACCTGGCCGGAAGGAAAAAAGCCAGGGCTGTCAGTCGTCATCGAAGAGGCCAGCTAGCCGAGAACTCGGTGACGGCCCACCGGGGTCAGCCTCGGCGGCGAAACGCCTTACGCGACGTCCCGACGGCGGAGCAGCTTTGGCCGGTAGGTTGCGACCTCTACCGAGGACCGACCGAGCAGAACCTCGATGCACGGGTCGCAGAGACGGCCAAACGCCCTCCCATTCTTCATACGACGCCGGTCTGCACGCGCCACCCGGCAAACCGAGCCGCTCCAGCCGCATCGGTGACACACACCAGCCCTGTGGGGTCGGCCCGCGCCTCTTCCTTCATGGCGATTCTCGGGCAACACCCTCACGAGAGTCCCCTCGGCATGTTGATCATCATACTTGAGGCGATTCGAGCGGACGCGCACCGTCCGGCCTGCATGAATGAGGATGGGTTAGGCGACCGTCTTCCACTCGACATCGGAGCGCTATGGGGCATCTCGAACATCTATGCCCACATCCATCGCCAGTCACTCATGGAACGCGCCGAGAGACGACAGTTCCGCGCTGCTTCGCCGGCGGAGGAGTGGACGTTGTACAAGTGCGCAAGACGGAGAAGATCCACCTAGGTACTATGCGGGCTCACGCGCCCACGTGGCCAGAAACATCGAGGCTGAACCAAACAATGGATGGCGCGACCACCCCCCCGTCGTCTTCGAAACGGGGTACGGCCGCACCCCTCGATGGTACTCACGAACCCCGATCCCGATGCGGAGAGGCAACCAGGTAAAACTGGTGCTCCTCGGGACTGCGCCCGCCACCGTCCGGGTCGTTCCCTGGGACGGGGTCGTCGTCGTTGTCCGGACGTTGTGACAGATTTCAATCGATCGGCTCTACCCGGGAGCGGACGGAGATGGCAGAGTTTTTCAGGAGGTAGGCAGACCTGTTGGACAATGAGCAATCTGCGGAGCTTGGTCCGCTCGCCACGCGAGGGGACAGCAGGTCGCGCCCAGAGAGCGTCCACCGGCCGGATGAACCGACTGCCGGGCTGAGCCAACCGCCAAGCCCAGCTCCGGCCCTTGGACCACGGGCAACCCGGGTCCGGCGTCCCGCCTCCTTTTGGGTTTCGCATTTCCTCTGGGTCGTGCTTGGAGCCGCGTGTGTCGTCGGCCTGGCAACCGGACTCCTCGTCTGGCGTGTCGACAGGAGTGACACCCCGACTTCACCAAATCAATCAGAACTGGAAATGTCGGCTCCTCCCGGCTACACAAACCAACAGCTGATCCTCGCCGACGGGTTTGTTGGCGCTGATCTGGATACCCAAAAGTGGAGCACATACTTGGGCGCTCAGGGCATCATTTGGAACAATTACGGCCGACTCCCGGTGCCGTACTCGGCTCCAAATGCTTCACCTTTGGAAGACGAATTGGCGATGTTCGGACCAAGCCAAGTGAGTGTGCACAACGGCCTCACTCTCACCGCACAGGCCAACACCACAAGGTTCGCCAAGACCTACCCTTGGATCAGCGGCGTCACAACGACCGAAGGCAAGGTCTCCCTGCCCGCCACCGGTTGGTACGTCCAAGTAAAGGCAAAGATGCCCGACATGACGGCGGGTATGTGGCCAGCCATCTGGTTCATGCCCGATACCTCGACCAGCAAGGTGCCCGAGATCGACCTCTTTGAGGGCGGCTGGAAATCGCCCGATCCGAATGAGACGATGCACGCCGACTACGGCGGCGGCGCAGGCCTATACGCGGGATACCGCGACATCATCTACGACACCGAAGACGGACCTTGCTGCGGGATACCACATCTACGGGATTCAATACATCCCTCACGTGTCGGTCAAATACTTCTTCGACGGTACGTTGGTGTTCGAGCAGTCGGCCTCGGACAAAGGCGGCATTCCCGCGGGCACGTACGAGCTTCTCCTAGAGCTCCAGGTCGCCTCGTCGCAGACATCGCAGTGGCATACCGTTCCGGCAGCGTCCAGCCCATCACAGAACATGGATATCGCCGAAGTGCAGGCGTATTCGTAACGCCGAGCATTTCGTTTGTCGCAAATACTGATGCTTGAGGGCACAGGATCGGTTGGAGCGGCATCGGGCGGCAGCGTTCGTGGTTGGGGTTGGGTCGCACCTGGTGCTCGACATGTTTCAGATTCAGTGCAACGCGTCACCCGAACTGAAGCCCCGAAGTCGTCCCAGAGTGCTGTCGGTGGCACCTGTCGGCGTTTGCGCTGTGCAACTGGTCGGTATCCGTCCTCAATCGGTGGCCAAAACGATGTTCACCAACGGCAGTCAGCGCGTCACGATCAACAAAAGCCTCAGGTCAGGCGTTGCATTGAGCCTGTCCTCCCTGATGGAGCCCTGAGAGGTCACAGGATCCCGCCTCCAGGCGGGCTCACCGTCAACCGCCACTCTTGTCGCGGGCGGAAGACACTCCTTCGAGATTCGTCTTGTCCTCGACCTGAAACGAACCGCACCCGGGCACTTCCGAGTCGGGAGATTCCGAGTCGTCCGAGCCGATATCGCCCCGGAAGCGTGCGTCTCGCCCGGAACGTGCGTTCTCCTCGACGTGGAGGGGCCGATTCTTCTGCGGCGCAAGGCCGGTTGCCAGCGAGGAAGGAACGCAGCGGCCCCGCCGGCTCCGGGCGAAGCGTCGCGGCGCCCCCTGCTGGCGCGCGTCGTCACGGTGCTCGCCATTCTGTCGCGCGACCACCTCCGCCGTTTTCGGCGCCGCGCAGGCGCAACGCGCCTCAGCGGGGCCTTCGGTCCAGATCTCGGGCGATTACGGGGGCGGCCACGAGTTCGGTGTCGACCCCAGCGGGGGCTATTGGATTGCCGGGTCCGAAGGCACCGTCACGGCGTACGGAGGCGCACCCAATTACGGCTCGCTCGCATCGATGGGCATCCGCCCCACCCAGCCCATTGTCGGCCTGGCGGCGACACCGTCGGGCCAGGGCTACTGGCTCGTGGCGGCTGACGGCGGCATCTTCAGTTACGGCGACGCCAACTTCTACGGTTCCACCGGGGGCATCCGGCTCAACCAGCCGGTCGTCGGCATGGCCGCCACGCCTCACGGAGACGGTTACTGGCTCGTGGCGGCCGACGGCGGCATCTTCAGTTACGGCGACGCCAGCTTCTACGGATCCACTGGCGGCATCCGGCTCAACCAGCCCATCGTCGGCATGGCATCGACGCCCACAGGTCACGGCTACTGGCTCGTGGCGGCCGACGGCGGCATCTTCAGCTTCGGCGACGCCAGCTTCGACGGCTCGACGGGCGGCCTCCGGCTCAACGAGCCCATCGTCGGCATGGCCGTCACACCTGACGGGGGCGGCTACTGGCTCGTGGCGGCCGACGGCGGCATCTTCAGTTACGGCGACGCCAGCTTCTACGGATCCACTGGCGGAACCGGAGCGCGGGCCCTCGGAATGATGGTCGATCCCTCCACCCCCGGGTACTCGATCATCGATACAGACGGGTTCAGTCAGGCCTTCGCCGCCACGCAAGGCAGCGGAATCGGCGGCGGAGAGCAGGGTGCCGATTGTCAACCTGATATTCAGCCCACGGCGACCCCGGACACAAACGCGACCGAGGTGTTCGCTGATCAGACAGGGCCGGGGTGGCTTGGCGGGGATGCAACCTACTCAACCGCGTTACCGGGTGGGAAGGAGTCATTCGTCTTCTCCGACACCCTCATCGGGACCGCTCAGTCCAATGGAACGCCGAGTCTTACCGGAATACCGCACAACAGCGAGCTCGTTGGATCCACATCGGGAATCAACACGGACATCGGCGGCACCTATGGCCAACCGCAGGCCCTGATTTCCCAGGGATCGGGTGGAACAGACTTTTGGTGGACGACGTCAACCTACGTCGAGAACGGGATGCAGCTCATTTATGTCAACGCATTCCAGCCGGTTTCGGGAAGTCCCGACTACCAGTTCGCGGGGCAGTCGGGTATCGCCGCGATGTCTCTCTCGCCGGGAGGACTGCCGACACTGCAGTCGATCACACCGGTGCCCACCGATCCGGACACGACCTGGGGACATGCTGTCATGCAAACTGGCTCGTACGTCTATGTGTACGGCATCGTTCAGAATCCAACATCGGGGACCTATTACGGAATGAAGGTTGCGCGGGTGCCTCAGGGCCAGTCCCTCGATACGAACGAATGGACCTATTGGAATGGCACGTCTTGGCTCGGTGGCGAACAGAACACGGCGACGATCCACCCTGGCACGCAGCTCACCGGAGTCGCGCCACAGGCGGGCGGCTCGGGTTACGTCGGCGTGTCCATACCTGGCGGCTCCTTCAACGGCGCCTCCGTCACCCTCTCCTATGCCTGTTCACCGACGGGCCCGTGGAGCAGTCCACACGCCGTCTACACGATCCCCCAGGTAAGCGAGTATCAAGGCGAAATCGCATACGTCCCGACGTTCCACCCGGAGCTATCACAGAACGGCCTCGTCGTTTCGTACAACGTCAACAACCGCACCCCGGGCACCGCGTCTCAGGACGTTCACGAATACCAACCTCGGTTCTTGCTGCTCAGCAACTAGCCACTGAGGTGCGGATTACGCGGGGGCGTTCGGTCTGGGGATCCAGAACGATCTGACGGCACCCGGCGACATCGAGCATCCCCAACGTGTGCCGCCTCCCGGTCACCTCCCCGTGACCTCGCAGTCAACGGCACCCTCGTTCCTGATGCGTACACTTCCGCCGCAGAGACATCCGCAGGCATCGAATTGTCGAGGAATCGAGGAAGACGGCGATGGTGGACGAGACCCAGGAGATCCTTCGACACCCCGGACAGCCCGACCCGCTCGCCGTGCCGAACAGGACACCGATGATCGTGGCCGTCGTCGCTCTGGTGGTGGCCGTCGTCGGTCTGGGGATCGCCGTGTGGGCGATGACCAGTTCCCGGAAGGCGGGGCCGATCGGCCCTCAGGGCGTGGCCGGACCCGCCGGGCCGGCCGGGCCACAGGGGCCGGCCGGCAACGCGGGAGCGGCCGGAAGCCCAGGGAGCCCCGGGACGGTCAAGGCCACCGAAGTGATCTCCCCGACCGCGCTGGCGACGGCACCGAATCCCGCCGTCGGTACGGCACTCGAGGCGACGACGTCATGTCCGACCGGAACCGTCCTGTTCGGTGGAGGGGCCGACGTGACGGTGGCAGGTGCCGGAGCGGCCGACCCGCACGTGGCCCTGCGGGCGTCCTACCCGGTGTCCGTGACGGCCTGGCGCACCGTTGCGGTGGTCACCAAGCCGCTCGACACCGGCCAGACGATGACCATGAAGCCCTACGTGTTGTGTGGCGCCACCTCGACGACCACGACCAGCACGACCGTGCCGTAGTCCCGCGCCTCAGCGCACCGCGACTTCCCGTCCACGATGGTTCTCGACCAGGCGTTCAGCCGTGAGCCGGTCCGGCAATGGCATCCCGATCCCGATGGGCACGCTTGCGGTGTGGTCCTCGAGGCATTGCTGACATTCGACGACCCAGTACTCGCCCGTGCGCTGGACGATCCTGGGTTGGTGCGGGCTCCGCATGACCCTCGCCTCCTGCTCCTCCGACAATCCCCCTCGCGGTGGGCAGGCTAGCTGGGCGCTGGCTGAGCGCACAACCCCCATTTCCTATCAGGGAGACGGGGCCCTGAGCAGCCACCTGCGTTCGACCTCGGTCGTGCCGCCCCAGATGCCCACCAGGCCGGGGCTGGCCAAGGCGTGCTCGAGGCACTGCTGGCGCACGGGGCACCTTTCGCAGATCCGGACAGCGGCCGCATCTCGCTTGGCGCGGCCGTTCACGAACACGGTGTGACCCATACCGCGGCAGGCGGCCCTCCGCTGCCAGAGAGGTCGCTTCATGAGGTCGGACAGGTCAGGGAAATCCTCGGTGGGATCGTTGCCCATCAGCCAGCGGACGAAGGACTCCCGACGCAGCGAGACCACGTGCGACCAGTGGGCCCTGGGGGCGGCCTCCCCCGGGTCCTGCTCCGGCGCCGGCGCACGGTGCGCGTCGGCCCACTGTTCCGCCGTCCGGCGGTCCGGCAGCGGTGTGCGGAGGCCGATCGGGGCAGGACCCCTTCTCAGGCTATCGACGCACTGCGGGCACTCGACGATCCAGGCCCCGTCCACGCGCTGCATGACGGCTGGTTGGTGCTGCGCTGCCGGCTCCGTGGCCACGTTCCCTCCTCGAAGCGGAACGTAATCCCCGGGCCCGCCGCCGGACCGCGAGAAAGCTCAGGCGACACGCGTTGTTCGCGGACGTTTCATTCAGTTCCCTTCCACGTCGAAATCCATGACCCCGCCGCTCGGCACCTTCGCCCGGGTGGAGGTTTGCGGCTGCGCTCCAGTTGGGTACTGATCGACATGGTTCGGTCTCCCGCCCCCGTGGGGCCGGATGCATTGGGCGACGGCCCCCGGGTTGCTCATGCCACGCCCGGGGGCTGCTTCGCGAAAGATGGCGTGAGATGACGGCCTCAGCGCAATCGGCTACACAGATGACATGACCGATCTGATCGCGACCTGTTCGAGGGACGGGTGCGGCCGGGAACTCACGCGCGTGCACGACGCCACCGGCATCGACGCCGAAGGACGGGTGGGCCCGCTGTGGACCTGCAAGAACCACCGGACCGAGCTGTGGATGAAGATCGGAAATGACCTGGTGGCGCCCCTGGAGTGGTGGCCCGACTGAGAGCGGCCGACCGGCCCGTTGGCCCCTCGGGGCCCGTGCCCCCTACCGGTTGTCGAGCTTGCCGATCTCCCGGAACCACCCGAGCGTGGTGGCCAGCCCTTCGTCGAGGCTGATGGGGCTGTAGCCGAGGCGCTTGTAGGTCTTCGAGTCCTCGAGCTTCCTCCGGTCCGGCCGGGCCTTCGCCGCCTTCTCGGCGATCGCCACCAGGGTCGGCCCGAACACCTTCGCCACCTCGGGGTCGTCGGAGGGCTCGATGTCGACCACCTCGTGGTCGATCCCGGCCAGCTGACCCATGCGGTTGCAGGCGTTGGCGATGCTGACGACGTCCTCGGGCCGTCCGTCGAGCATGTAGCGCTCGCCGGAGACGCCCTTGTCCAGCGCCAAAATGCAGCCCCGGGCGATGTCCGCGCCGTAGACCCAACTCACCGGGAACTTGAGATAGCCCTGAATGCGTCCCCGCGCCGCGGACAACAGGACCCGGTTGAAGCTCGTCATGCCCGAGCGCGTTGCTCGCCACCGGCGAAGGCCCGAAGATCGCGCCGGGATGCGTGCTCACGACGTCCCTGCCCTTCTCGGCGCGGGACATGGCGTCGAGGAAGGCTGCCATCTTGGTGATGGTGTACGGATCCGAGCTCGGCTCCTTGGTGACGGGCGCATCCTCACGGTCGAGCCCACCGGCCGTGTCGAAGAACGTGCCGGTGCTGACCGCCACCACCCGCCCCAGATCGACCGCCTCTGCTGCGTCCAGGACGTTCTTGGTGCCGTTGATGTTGACGGCCTCGAAGTCGGCCAGATTCTGGCTGGCGCCGCCCAAGAGCGCGGCGCAATGGATGGCCGCGTCGGCCCCCCGAGCCGCCCGCAGCACGGCGTCGGCATCGGTGACATCGCCGGTGATGACCTCGACGCCGAGCGCCTTCAGCGGCGCGGTGTCCGCGGTCTCGCGGGCCAGTGCGCGCACGTGGTCGCCCCGCTCGGTCAGCTGCTCGCAGATGTTGGCGCCGGCCAATCCGGTGGCGCCGGTCACGAGGACCGTCTGGCTCATGCCGATTCCTGCAGCAGCGACTCGTCCGGCTTGGCCGCGTCAACCTGGTCCGGGCTGTAGGGGATGACCGGCTCGCCCGATCCGTACAGATCCAGCGTGTGCAGGAAGCGGTGCAGGCCCATGGCGTTGGCACAGGCGAATCCCAGTTCGACGATCTGCGCCGACGTGAAGTGCTCGCCGAGCTTGCGATAGGTCTCGTCGTCGATGGCGTGATGGTCGGCGGACAGGAGGTCGAGGAACTCCACGGCGAGGCGCTCCTGCTCCGTCAGGTCACCGCCGTGGCCGGGAGCGATGAGGCAGGCGACGTCCTCGTCCGAGATGGAGTCGTGCTTCCTCGATTGGCTGCAGGGCTGGCATTCGCCGAGTTGGGCACTCCGGATGCGCAACAGCTCGGTGATGCGGCCACCGAGCAGGGTGTTCTTCCCGTAGCCCTGCCGCGCCATGTTGACCATCATGATCTGCGACGTCTTGTAGGCGAAGATCTGCAGCGGCACGGGTGTGGCGTACGTCCCGGCGGCCACCCCCTCCTCGATGATCGTCCGCACCTCCGGCGTCATCTCCTCAAACGGAATCGGCTCAATTCTCGGCATGATCAGAAAACCCCCGTCCATCCCCGAGCCTGTCCCCGGAAGACCTCGTTCGTATGGTGACGTGCCTACTGTAACGTCGCCGCGTGCCCCTCAACCCATCGGCAGTGCTCTTGACAGACCGCGTCGCCGTCGTTACCGGCGGTGGTTCCGGCATCGGCCGCGGCATCGCGAACGGCTTCGCCGCCTTCGGTGCGAAGGTGGCGATCTGGGAGAAGAACCCCGAGACATCGGCGGCCGCGGCGAAGGAGGTCGGTGGTCTGTCCATTCCGACCGACGTCCGCGACTCGGGCGAGGTCGATCGCGCGCTTGAACAGACCGTGGCCGAACTCGGTCCGGTGAGCATCCTCGTCAACAACGCCGGCGGCGTGTTCTCGTCGCCACTCCTCGAGACGACCGAGAACGGCTGGGACGCGCTCTACCGCGCCAATCTGAAGCACGTCATCCTGTGCACGCAGCGCGTGGCCCGCGTCATGGTGGCGCACGAGATCGCCGGCAGCATCATGAGCGTGACCTCCATCGAGGGTGTCCGCGCCGCGCCGGGCTACGCGGCGTACGCCGCCGCCAAGGCGGGTGTCATCAACTACACCAAGACCGCCGCCCTCGAGCTGGCGCCCTACGGCATCCGCGTCAACGCGTTGGCGCCCGACATCACCATGACCGAAGGGATCGCCGCCATCGCCCCGGACACCGGTGGTCGGTTCGGCCTGACCGTGCCGATGGGACGGGCCGGCCATGTCGACGAGATGGCCGGCGCCGCCATCTTCCTGGCGAGTGCGCTGTCCAGCTACGTCACGGGCCAGACCATCCATGTCGACGGCGGGACGAACGCCGGCAGCGGCTGGTACCACCACGCCGAGACGGGCGAGTACGTGCTCGGCCCCTCCTCGTAGGGAAGATCAGCCGTCCGCACCCAGCCCGACGTGCGCTGACATGCCGCCGTCGACGGGGATCATCTGCCCGGTGATGTAGCGGGACTCGTCGGAGGCGAGGAACACCACGACATCCGCAATGTCCTCGGGCTGGCCCACATTGGGCGTCAACACGGCTTTACCGAGTCCGGCGAGGATCTTGTCGTTCAGATGGGCGCGCACGGCGTCGGTGATGATGAGGCCGGGGAGGATCGTGTTGACCCGGATGCCCTGCTTCCCGTGGCTCGTCGCCACGTACATCGTGAGCGCGTTGACGCCGGCCTTGGAGACCCCGTAGGCCGTGCGGGTCCGGTCGCCCTTGAGGGAGGCGCCGGACGACATGTTGATGATGGAGCCTCCCCACCCCGCACCATCTCGGGGACGGCGTGCTTGCAGGTGAGCATCTGGCTGCGGAGGTTGACCTCCATGGTCCGCTCCCAGACGTCGAGGGAGAGGTCGGTCACCGCGGTGTCGCGGGTGAGGAAGTCCGAGTCCGTGAGCGCGGCGTTGTTGTGCAGCACGTCGAGGCGCCCGAACGACGACATGGCGGCGGCGATGGTCGCCACCACCTGCGCCTCGTCGGACAGGTCGGCCCGGAACGCCTCGGCCCGGCCTCCGGCTTCCACGATCCCCGTGCGCACACGCTCGGCCGCTGCCTCGTCGATGTCCACGACGAGAACGGAGGCGCCCGCCCGGGCCAGCGCGCGCGCCGTCGCCCCGCCGATCCCTCCGCCGCCCCCGGTGACGATGGCGGCCTTTTCCTTGAGACGCTCCATGCGGTTTCCTGCTTTCCTTTGTGGAAGTTGGTGGTCGCGCTATGACCGCTCGAGGATCACTCCCTCGAAGGTCGCCAGTCGGAGGTCGGCCCCGACGACCTCGAGGGCGCGCGCCCGGTGGGTGGAGATCTGCACGGTGCCCGACAAGCCAGGCAGGACGACGTCCTCCGGCGACAGGTTGAGGGCGACCACATGGCGGTCGCCAGCGCGTCCACGCCCAGGCCGTCTCGGGCGTCACGAGCGTCGCGGTCCCGCCTGTGCTGAATTCAGGATGCCGGCGCCGGAAGGCGATGAGATCGCGGCAGAGCGCGAGGACGGATGCGGGGTCTTCCTGCTGCGCCTCCACATTGGCGGCAGCCAGGTCACCGAGCGGAAGCCACGGACGGTCGGCATCGGTGAAACCGCCGCCCGGACGGTCGCTCCACTGCATGGGCGTGCGTCCGGCGTCACGCCCCTCGTAGTAGGGGTAGAAGCGCACCCCGAGCGGGTCGCGCATGTCCTCGTGCGCCACGGTGACGTTGGCCATGCCGATCTCGTCGCCCTGGTAGAGCACCGGTGTGCCGCGCAGCGACAGCAGCATGAGCATGGCCAGGCGGACCCGGGCCGGATCGTCTTCGGCCCAGCGGGTCGGGAAGCGGAACATGTCGTGATTGGAGCCCGTCCACGCCGGCCAGGCGCCCGGCGGCAGTGCCGCCTCGGTCTCCTCGACGATGGCCCGCATGTCGGGGGCCTGGAAGGGCGCGCTGATGAAATTGAAGTTGAAGGCCAGACCGAGCTCGTCGGACCCGTTGCCGTAGAACTCCGCCAGCTTTTCCACCGGCACCGGGGTCTCACCGATCAGGAGCCGGGGCTCCTCGTAGGAGTCGGCGAGCACCCGCCAGCGTTTGATCACCTCGTGCACCTCGGGCCGGTTGGCGTTGTACACGCTGCGCTGCCCGAACATCTGCGTCTCGAAGTCGTCGTCCTCGGTCGCCGGCGGGTTGTCCCGGAGCTCGGCGTCCTTGATGATGACGTTGGCGACGTCAATGCGGAACCCCGCCACACCCCTGTCGGACCAGAAGCGGAAGATGTCGTCGAACGCGCCGCGCACCTCCTCGTTCCACCAATTGAGGTCTGGCTGTTCCTGCAGATGGTTGTGGAAGTAGTACTGGCCCGTCGTCTCGTCCAGAGTCCAGCCCGGTCCCCCGAAGCTGCTGACCCAGTTGTTCGGCAGCTCGCCGTCCTGCTTGCCGTCCGCCCAGACGTACCAGTCGCGGTGGGCCGACGTCCGTGACGAACGCGCCTCCACGAACCATGGATGCTCTTCGCTGGTGTGGTTCGGCACAATGTCCATCAGGACCCGGATGCCGCGCCGGCCCGCCTCGGCCACCAGCCGGTCGAAATCCTCCATGGTCCCGAACTCGGGAGCGATGGCGCAGAAGTCCGCGACGTCGTAGCCCCAGTCGGCGTTGGGGGAGATCGTGACCGGGGAGAGCCAGATGCCGTCCACGCCGAGCCAGGCCAGGTGGTCCAGATGCTCGATGATGCCCGGGATGTCGCCCACGCCGTCGGCGTTGCTGTCGGCGAAGGACCGCGGATAGATCTGGTAGAGGACGCCGGTCCTCCACCACGGCGCGTCGTCGGCCGTCACGCCTCCCCGTCCACCTTTCCCACGGCGGCCTCCCGCCAGGGTGAGAGATCGAGCATCGGGTAGCGGGCGGCCACGCCGGACAGCGTCTCCGCCGTCCAGTAGGGATGGCCCGGCGGGGGGAACCCGAGCACGGTCAGCTGACGCTCGTCGGCGTGCTGCACGAACCGGTACCAGGACATGTCCTCCGCCGCGCTCGGCAGGCCGTGCGCGCCCAGCCAGTCGGTGTTGGCCGGCTTGTACGGAGACGTGCACCATGAACCGCGCCGACCGCGGCGCCGTCATGCGCACGCCGCGGTGGTACACGTCCGGACGGTAGGCGAGGATGGATCCGGCCGGGCCCGAGGCGGGGACCTCAGCCGCGTACAGGTCGGTGTAGTCGGTTTGGCTGAGGTAGGTCCGCTCCACCTGAATGCCGGGCGTGAGGCGGCGCGACACCACCCGGGTCGCCCCGGTCTCGGGGGTCACGTCGCTCAGGTAGACGAACATCTCGAGCTGCTGGTACCCCGGCTCGTGGCGGGGCACGACCAGGGTGTGGTTCCCGAAGTCGACGTGCAGGAGCTGCTCGTCGCTCAGTGCGCCCTCGCCGTACTTGGCACTGAGCATGGCCTGGTAGAGCCGGAGATCGGCGTCGGTGAGGCCGAGCAACTGCTCGGCCAGGTCGATGATCCGGTCGTGCACGACGATGTCGTTCAGCGCGCCGTCCTCGAACGGGAACCGCGGCATGACGCGGTGCGAATCGACCCGGAAGGGCTCGTTGCGCGCCGGATCCACGTTGTCGGCGAACTCCTCTGCCGTCGGGACCAGGCTGGGCAACACCGCCTGGGCGGCGGCGATGGTGTCGGCTGGCAGGAGCCCATGGACCAGGCACCAGCCGTCCTCTTCCCACTGCGCCTGTTCGGCGCTGCCGAGCACTCCCATCAGGCGCTCCCGGTCACGTGCGGATGCGTCGTCCTCGGTTGGTGCTCCACGGTGCGCGCCGCCCCTCCCTCTGGGTCCTCGACGGGTCGGAAGCTTGCCATACCGCTGCCGAAGGGAAGAACCCGGAGCCGTGCCGGCGGCGGCTACCGCTCAAGCTTCGGGAGCGTTCTGCCGACATCGACCCGTGGACACGATTGCCGTGGGCATCTCCGAGGACGCTCGGGCGGTCGGCCGACGACCGGAGTCCAAGCGCCTTCGCCGGGGCAAGCTCGCGGCGGCCCTCGCCGTCACCACGTTGGTTGGCATCGGATCCTACGCGTCCACCTATCACGTCCTCTCGCTTCTCTCGGCTCCGTCGGCGGCGGCCTCGGGACCCGTCACGCCGGCCAGCGGGGGCACTGGCCCGCACACGGTGCCCGACCCCGGACCGGCGACGCCGACGCAGCCACTCCGCTGAGCCACGGCTGCGCCGTCAGACCATCGACGGGATCGGTGCCTCCGCCTGCCACAGTCGCAAGGTCACCACGAAGCGCGACCCGCCGTCCGCGTTGACCGGCGACTCGGCGCGCACGGTACCGCCCATGGCCGTCGCCAACTCGGCCACGATCGCCAGCCCCAGCCCCGATCCCATCTGGCGGTTCGGCCCCCGGTCGGCCCGGTAGAAGCGTTCGAACACCCGCTGCTGATCGCCGGGAGCGATGCCCGGGCCGTCGTCGTCCACCGCGATGAGGCACTGCCCGGACGCCGGGTTCTCGGCCACGGTCACCGTGACCGCGGCGCGCGCGAACGTCATGGCGTTCTCCAGCAGGTTGGCCAGCAGCTGGGCCAGGCGGTCGGGGTCGGCCGCCACCGGGCGCGGGGGCGTCGGCGTGGGCATCCCGTCGTGGCCCACCACCTGCAACACGAGGGAGAGCCCGCTCTTGGCAGCGGCCGGCCGGAATCCCTCTGCGGTCGTGCTGACGACCTCCGCCACGTCGGTGGGGCGGATGGCGATGGACATCTGCCGCGCCTCGAGCTTGGTGAGATCGAGCAGGTCCCCCACCAGCCGCTCCAGCCGTCGCGACTCGGCGATGATCACGTCGGCCGCCTGGGCGTTGTCCTCGATCGCCCCGTCCTGAATCGCCTCGGCGAACCCCCGGATGGACGTGAGTGGCGTGCGCAGGTCGTGTGAGACGGACAGGAGGAGATGGCGCTCCCGGGCGCGGCCGTCCTCGAGGCTCTGGGCCATGCCGTTGATGGAGCCCGCCAGCGAGGCGAACTCGGGGTAGTCGCCGCGCCGGACCGGCACCCGGCTGGCCAGGTCACCGGACGCGATGCGCCCGGTCGCCTCCATGGCTTCCACGAGGGGACGGGCCATCCGGCGCGACATCTGCCAGGCCACGAGTGCAGCCACCAGCAACGCCGCACCCCCCGCCACGATGAAATAGCGCCAGCTCGGGCCGAGGCCACCGACATCCCGGGTCAGCAAGACGACCAGCGTGCCCCCGAAGTCGTGCAGGCGCACCCGCTCCGCCCCCGACAGGGTGACGGGCGCGGCCGCATAGACGAGGTTGCCCGTCCGGCCGGACGTCGCCTGTCCCGACTGCAGCGCCGTCACGTCGATGTCCGCGGCCGTCAGCCCGTCCGGCAGCGGCTTCTCAATGCCGCCGAGGACGTTGATCCGGATGAGGTCGGCGTCCTCGAGCGTGAGCGTCTTCTTGATGGCGGACAACAGGGCGACCCGCTCCGTGACCTTGGACGACGTGAGGGAGTTCGCCTCCGAGACCAGCTGTTGCTGGGCCTGGTTGCGCGCGGCGTTGCGGGTCAGGATGAGGCTCCCCGCTCCGGCGATGACGAGCACCACCGCGACCAGTCCGACCATCACCAGCATGAGACGGCCGCGCATGACTCAGCCGAACCGGTAGCCGACGCCCCACACGGTGGCCAGGGGCAGATCGGATCCCAGCTTCTTGCGCAGCTGGGCCACGTGGACGTCGACCGTCCGCTCGTCGCCGTACCAGTCGCTGCCCCAGACTCCGTCGAGCAGCTGCTGGCGCGTCAGGGCGAGCCCGACGTTGTTCGCCAGGAACGCCAGCAGTTCGAACTCGCGGGTCGTCAGCGCGACGACGTCTCCGGAGTGGCGCGCCTCGCGGCGGCGGAGGTCCACCTCGAGGTCGCCCAGGGCGATCACGTCCTGGGGCGCCGGCCCCTCCCTCGTCCGCCGCAGAATGGCCCGCACCCGCGCCACCAGCTCCCGCGGCGAGAACGGCTTGACGAGGTAGTCGTCGGCCCCCAACTCGAGCCCGAGGATCCGGTCGACCTCGTCGTCACGTGCGGTGAGGAAGAGGACGGGCACCGAACTGCCGGCCCGGATGTCGCGGCACACGTCGAACCCGTCCCGGGGGCCCGGAAGGCCGACATCGAGGATGACGATGGAGGGGTCCTCCTGCCGGAAGATCTCGAGTCCTTTCTCGCCGTCGCCGGCCAGGAGCACGCGGAAACCTTCCCGGCGCAGGTAGAGATCCACCAGATCGGCGATGTGCGGGTCGTCCTCGACGACGACCACCGTCCCGCTTTCGGCGCTCATGTTTCCTAGCCTTCCATCTCCCACCCCCCGAATGGCCGGAATGCCGGATCCCCTTACAGAACCATGACGATTGCCGAACACGGCCCTCACCCGGACCACGCATCATGAGCGACACCGGCACCGGTATGCCCGGAGCACGGACGAGAGGAGCACGCATGTCGCACGCACGCACCCGAATGGTTCGATTCAGCACCGTCGCCCTGGCCTCCGGGGCCGCGCTGGGCGCTCTGAGCGGCGCCGGTGCTGCGGGTGCCACCGCCACGCCCCCCGCCAACAGCAGCGGCGGCGCCAGCGCGGTCCCGACGACCCTGGCGGGCGTCAAGGCCAAAGCGGCCACGGACATCACCAATCGGGTCAACGCCCTCAATGCGGCCATCGCCAAGGTCAACGCGGCCAAGAGCCTGGGCGGCGGCCAGGCCACCCTGGCGTCGTACCTCGGAACCGACATCGGACCGCTGCAACAGCTCAACCAGACGATCCAAGGTGACAGCACGCTGCAGGAGGCGACCCACGACTTCGGGACGATCTTCACCGGCTACCGCGTCTACCGGCTGGTCCTTCCCGCAGCGCGGATCGACGCGCTGGCCGACAGCGCGACCAGCACGGGCATTCCGAAACTGACTGCGGACGCGGCCAAGGCACAGGCACACGTGACATCGGCCAACCAGGCCACCGTGCAGCCGCTGATCAACGACCTCAACAGCCAGATCACGACCGCGACCAACGCCACCAACGGCCTCGCCGGAACGGTGGTGGCCTTCACGCCGGCCCAGTGGAACGCCAACACCGCGCTCCTGAACGCGTCCATCTCCTCAGCCCAGACGGCCAAAGCGGCCCTGCAGAAGGGCCGCTCCGACCTGAGGCAGATCGTTCAGGATCTGAAGGCCGGTCGCGCCGCGGACGGATCCACGACGACGACCGGCTGACCGGGACTACCCCGAGGTGGTGGTCCCCACGGACGCGATCCCCACGACCGGCTTGTTCAGCTTCTGGCTGCCGGCCGAGCCGAAGAACTTGGCGTCGCCGTAGTTGAAGATGCCGCCGTCGGCCGCATCGAGCCAGTAGCCCTTGCCGGTGGGGGTGGCGCTGATGCCGACCACGGGCTGGTTCAACTTGAGTGCGCCGGCCGAACCCTCGAAGGCCGCGTCCCCGTAGTTGAAGACGCCGCCGTCGGAAGCCACCAGCCAGTAGCCCTTCCCGTCCGCAGTGGACGCGATGCCCACGATGGGCTTGTTCAGCTTCAGGCTGCCGGCCGAGCCGAAGAACCCGGCGTCGCCGTAGTTGAAGACGCCGCCGTCAGAAGCCACCAGCCAGTAGCCCTTGCCGTCGGGAGTGGGCGCAATACCCACGATGGGCTTGTTCAGCTTCAGGCTGCCGGCCGAGCCGAAGAACCCGGCGTCGCCGTAGTTGAAGACGCCGCCGTCGGAACCCACCAGCCAGTAGCCGAGGCCCGCCGGCGCCGCAGGGGCTCCGTTGGCACCCGGGACGTACGGCGTCGAGGCCATGCCCACGACGGGCGTGTTGAGCTTCAGGCTGCCGGCGGAGCCCCAGAAGCTGGCGTCCCCGTAGTTGAAGACGCCGCCGTCGGAAGCCACCAGCCAATAGCCGCCCTGGTCCTGGGTGGCCGAGAGGCCGACCACCGGCTTGTTGAGCTTCAGGCTGCCGGCCGAGCCGTAGAAGCCGGCCGTGCCGTAGTTGAAGACGCCCCCGTCCGATGCGACCTGCCAGTAGCCGGTCCCGGGAGCAGGGGTGGTGTAGATCGGCGTGCCGCCCGAGAGGACGGTGATGGTGTTGGCCGGCGTCGTCGTGATGCCGCTGACCCCGCTGATCCAGAGCCCGTAGAACTGTCCGCTGATGGTGTTGTTCGCCACGGTCGTCGCCGTGATGGCCGGGGCGATGGCCGGCGGGAGGAGGTCGACGCCCACGACGATGCCCACCGTGGTGGGCGGCCCGTTCGTCTGGCCCCAGTTGTTCCCGTCGTGCACGGTGTTACCGGTGATGACGGTTCCTGTGACGACGTCGTTCGGTGCGTGCGAGTGCACGATGATGCCGGCCTCGTACGACTCGGTGACGTTGTTCCCGGTGACCGAGACGTTGCTGACCGTGGCGCTCGGGGAGGCCGCGGCGACCACGATGCCACCGACGTCGGGGCCGAAGGAGGTGAACACACCGGGGTCCCGGTGATGGTGTTCCCCGAAATCGTGCCGCCGTTGATCGCTCCCCCGGTGTTGTGCGTGGCGAAGACGATGGCGCAGGACCCGGGGTTGTCCGAGATCGTGTTGTTGGTGACGGAGTCGTCGTCCGAGTCGATGACGGTGGCCGGCCCGGCCCCGCCCGAGCCGGTGTCGACCGGTCCGTTGTCGTTGACGAGGATGCCCCCGCCGTTGTTGTTGGTCACGGTGTTGTTGGTGATCGACGCACCGGACACGCCGGCCAGGAGGATGCCTCCGCCCGGCGTCTTCCTGGCCCCTGGGGCCACGCCGTTCCCCGTCACCGTCGTGTTCTGGATGGTCAGGCTCGACGCGGGGATCTGCTCGGCGAAGATGCCCTCGACGTTGGCCCCGGTCACGCTGGCGCCGTTGATCGTGACGCCGTCGATGCCGGCACCGACGTAGATACCGATGTCACACCCCGTGGCGTTGACGGGAGTGGAGATGGTCTGGCCGGCCGTGGCCACCAGGGCCGCGGTCAGGCCGGTGCCGCCGACAGGGGTGACATTGGGGCAACTCGCTGCGGAGGCCACTCCGGTCCCGATCGGCAACGCAGCGGCGAGCGCACCCGCCCCACCGAGTGTGGCGATTCCCAGTGCCAGCGCGGCGGCACTCCGACGAAACAGTCTCATGGTCGTTCCCCAGTCCGCCCGATCCGAGTTTTCGGGCGCCCGGGACTGCACTCCCCACGCAGGTGTGCAACTGGGTTGCCGCGCCTCATGTCGCTTTGGCCTGGGAAGAGACTGGGAGACGGCGAACCTGCACGCGGCCCGTGGGGGCTCACCCGAAGAGCCGCGAGATGAACTCGTCCACCGTGTCGCCGACCCGGCCCCGCAGCGCCCGGTCCTCGGGGCGGCGGCGATGAGCCCGGCCGCCTCGTTGAGGAAGCCGAGGAGCAGGGCGGCGGCCACCTCCGGATCACCGGGCACGGCGATGCCCTCCTCCTCGGCCCGGGCGAAGACCTCGGCCAGCAGGGGGGCGCAGGCCACCGCATCGAGCGCCCGGCACGCCTCCATGCCGAGGACGGCCGGAGCGTCGGCCAGGATCCGGGCCATGGTGGGTCGGCGCAGGCGTCCATGTAGGCACGGCAGCCGCGGTGCAGCTGGTCACGCACGCCCGCCCCCTCGAGCGCGGCGGCCACCACGAGGTCCACCAGCTCGCCCTCGAGCTGCTCGACGACGGCGGCGGCGAGCTCGGTCTTGGAGGCGAAGTGGTGGTACAGCGCCCCCCGGGTCACGCCGGCCCGCTCGGCGATCTCCTCCCGGCCGGTGGCGGCGAACCCCTTCTCGGCGAAGAGCTCCCGCGCCGCGACGAGCAGGGCCGCCCGGGTGCGGGCCGACCGGGCCGCCTGGGTCTCCCGCGGCCGTCGCTCGGTGCCGTCGTGCCGTGGTCGTGCTCACCGCGTCACCTCCTCCGGACATTTACATGCGGGCAGCACGCATGTTACCGTCACCGGGACCGAGGAGGGGCCATGAGCACGACTGCCAGCGCCGTGGACCGCCGGGGGGGGGACGAGGGAGGCCGACGTCTGCGTCGTCGGCGCCGGACTGGCCGGGCTCACGGCGGCCCGGCGCCTCAGCCAGGCGGGCCGCTCCGTGGTGGTGCTCGAGGCCCGGGACCGCGTCGGCGGGCGGGTCTGGACGCAGACGAGCCGCGACGGCGTGCCGGTCGACATGGGGGCCTGCTTCGTCGGCCCGCACCACGACCGCATGCACGCGCTGACCAAGGAGATGGGCGTCGCCACCTTCAAGACGTTCGTCGACGGCGACAACGTGCTGGCCACCGGCGGCAAGGTCCGCCGCTACCGCGGCGACATCCCCCGCATCAGCCCGGTGGCGCTGCTCAGCGCGGGCCAGGCCATCGCACGCATGAACGCCATGGCCAAGAAGGTCCCCGTCGACGCGCCCTGGGACGCGCCGAAGGCGGCCGACTGGGACGCCCTGTCGGTGCGGGCCTGGCTCAGCGCGGCGCGCGTGCCGACCCGGCTCGCCCGCGACCTCATGGAGGCCACCGTGCGGGCCTGCTTCGCCGCCGACCTCTCCGAGGTCTCGCTCCTCAACTGGCTCTTCCTGGTCGCGCTCGGCCGGCGGCATCGAGTCGCTGATGAACATCGCCGGCGGCTACCAGGACGCCCAGTTCGAGGGCGGCGTGGGCCAGGTGCCCGACGCCATGGCGGCCGAGCTCGGCGACGCCGTCGTCCTCGGGTACGCCGGTCACGGCGGTGTCGACCAGCGGGCGACCGGGTCGAGGTGCGCGGCGCCGCGGTGCACGGTGTCGGCCCGGCGCGTCGTCCTGGCGCTGCCGCGCGCCCTGGCGGCCGGCATCCGCTTCGACCCCGCGCTGCCGGCCGACCACGCGCTGCTGATCCACCAGGTGCCGGCCGGCACCGAGGTCAAGATGGTCGCCGTCTACGACGAGCCGTTCTGGCGGCACGACGGGATCTCGGGCGCCACCGTGGCCACCGACGACGAGATAGAGGTCACGCTCGACACCTGCCAGCCCGGCCACAGCCAGGGCGTCGTGGCCGGCTACTCGGCCGGGCCCCGCGCCCGCGCCCTGGCCGCGCTGGGCGAGGCGGAGCGCCGGGACGTGTTCGTGCGCATGCTCACCCGGCGCCTCGGGCCCGCGGCGGCCTCCCCGGTCGAGGTCCTCGAGCAGAACTGGGCGCGAGGAGCAATGGACCCGCGGCTGCTCCATGGGCCACTTCCCCACCGGCGTGCTGACCCAGTACGGGCGGCGCCTGCGCGAGCCCGTCGGGCGGCTGCACTGGGCCGGCACCGAGACGGCGTCGACGTCCTACGGCTCCATGGACGGCGCGGTGCGCTCGGGCGAGCGCGTGTGCGAGGAGATCCTGCGGGCGCCGGCCTGACCGCAGGCCTGACCGGCAGGACCCATACGGGCGAGGCCGTCGGGCCGGGGCCCGGGCCCGAGCCCACGCCGAGCTTCTCCCGGAAGAAGGTGAGCGTCTGGTCGAGCGCGGCCCGCGTCGGCGTGCCCTCCTCGTCGACCAGGTGCTCGGTCAGCACGGAGTGCGCCTTCTTCGGGTGGCCGTGCGGATTGCCCGGCGCCGAGTCGATCTCCACCGCGATGAACGCGTCGCCGAGCTCGCGGCGCAGCGTCTCGAAGCGCTCCTCGAAGCAGAAGGGGTCGTTGGTGAAGCGCAGGCCGAGCAGGCAGGTGCCCGCCGCCGTGCGCTCCTTCACCCGGGCCAGGTCGCCGTCGGAGATCCCGATGTCCGCCTTGAACTTCTTGGAGAGCGGGAACGGCAGCGAGGGCTGGCTGAGCACCGGCGCCAGCACGATGTCGTCGACCATCATCGCCAGCGCGAAGCCGCCGGTGAAGCACATGCCGACCACGCCGACGCCGGGGCCGCCGCAGCGCTCGTGCTCGGCGGCGGCGAGCTTGCGCAGCCACACCGTGATCGGGCTCGTCTTCTTGAGCGCGAAGGCGGAGAACTCCCGCGAGACGCAGGCCGGCCCGATGGACTGCGAGCGTGTACGCCGCCCGACGCCGGGCGGCCCGGGTCGCCGAAGAGCACCGGCAGGACGGCCGTGCAGCCGGCCGCCGCCACCCGGCGGCCGAACTGGGCCACGAGCGGCGTGATGCCCGGCATCTCGCTGATGACGATCACGGCGGGACCGCTGCCGATCCGGAACACGTCACGCCGTTTGCCGTCCGCCTCGAACGATTCCTTGGCGAAATCCTCCGAGCTCGGCCTCCCACCTGCCCGCTTCGCCGTTGCGCCATGGCGGGACCGTAGCATCGGGCGTCGTGGCCGGACCGATGCGCTCCCTCGACCCGCGCCTGCCCGTCCTGGTCGGGCTGGGCGCCGTCGACAACGCGGCGTCCGTGGCCGACCTCATGACCGACGCCGTGTCGGCGGCGGCGGCCGACGCCGGCGCGCCCGGCCTCCTCGGCGCGCATCGACTGCATCGCCGTGCCGCAGGGCTCGTGGTCGCTCACCGACCCGGCGCGCACCGTCGCCCGGCGCGTCGGGTCGCCCGGCGCGCGCACGGTCCTCTGCGAGATCGGCGTCTCCCAGCAGGAGGTCATCAACCACGCGCTGGCGGCCGTGGCGGCCGGGCGCGCCGACACCGTCGTCGTCGCCGGCGCCGAGGCGCGGGCGTGGGCCCGCGACGGCGGCGTCGAGACCGACGAGGAGGACAGGCCGCCCGACGAGGTGCTGACCAGGCCCCCCGACTTCGTGGCCCCGGTGGAGATCGCCGCCGGCATCGTGCTGGCCGCCCGTGCAGCAGTACGCGCTCATTGAGAACGCGCTCGGCGCCGCGGATCGGCCTGCCGTCGGACCAGCCAGCGCGACGAGATCGCCGCGCTGTGGGCGCGCTTCAACGCGGTGGCCGCCGACAACCCCGAGGCGGCGTTCCCCGCGGCCCCGCAGCGCGGCCGACATCGCCACGCCGGGGCCGCACAACCGCCCGCTCGCCTTCCCCTACAACCGGTGGCACGCCAGCCAGTGGACCGTCAACCAGGCCGTCGGCGCTGCTGATCTGCTCGGCCGAACGGGCGCGGGAGGCCGGCGTGCCACCCGACCGCTGGCTCTTCCCCCACGTGGCGCTGCACTCCTCGGCAGGCGGTCACCCTGACGGCGCGGCGCCGCCTGGAGCCGTGGCCGGCCATGGGGGTGCTCGGCCGGGCCGCGGCACGGCCACCTCGGCCGGCCGCTGCACGAGCTCCGCCTGGCCGAGGTGTACTCGTGCTTCCCCGCCGCCGTGCGGGTGCAGCAGCGCGAGCTCGGGCTGGACCCCGCCGGCACGCCCACCCTCACCGGCGGCATGGCCTTCGCCGGCGGGCCGTTCAACCACTTCGTCCTGCAGTCGCTGTGCGTCCTGGGCGGCGCGGCTGCGGGCCGAGCCGGCCGAGCAGGGCCTGCTGACGCACGGTGTCGGGCATGCTCTCCAAGCCCGGGCTCGCCGTCTGGTCCGCCACGCCACCGGCCGGGCCGGGTACAGCGCTGCGGGCCGACCTGGCGGCCGAGGCGACAGCCGCCACCGAGGTCGTGCCCGTGGTCGACGTCGCCACCGGCGGCCGCCCCAGCGACCGTGGCGTCCTTCACCGTGACCTACGGCGGCGACGAGGGGTTCGACCCCGTCCGCACGGCCATCGTGGCGGACCTCCCTGATGGGGTCCGCACCGCCGCCACCTGCGAAGATGCGGGCACCGCCCGCCTCGCCGTCGCCGAAGGCCTCATCGGGCGAGCGGTCTCGGTGAAGGACACGACATTCAGCCTGTGAGCGCACAGCCCCGGCGGAGCCGGCCTCGCCTGGTCGACCCCGAGCTCGCGGCCCGGGTTCCCGGCCTCCGGCGGGTCGCGGCCACGGCGGTGGCGCTCGCCGTGCTGAGCGCGGTCGCCATCATCGTCCAGGCGGTGGCGCTGGCCTCCGTCGTCGACCGCTCGCTGCTGCACCACGCGTCGCTCGAGCGCCGTGACGCCCGCCATCGTCGTGCTCGGGCTGGCCATCCTGGTCCGCGCCGCGCTGCACGGCGCCGGCGACCTCTCGGCCCAGGGCGCCGCCGACCGCGTCGTCGCCGCGCTCAGGCGGCAGCTGCTGCAGCACGCACTGGCGCTCGGCCCGCGGCTGGCTGGCCGGCGAGCGCCCCGGCGAGCTCTCGCTCACCGCCACCCGGGGGCTGCGCTCGCTGCACACCTACTACGCCGCGCTACCTGCCCCAGGCGGCGGCGGCCGCCGTCATCCCGGTGATTCTGCTGGTCTGGGTGGCGACCCAGGACTGGCTGTCCTTCGTCGTGGTCATCGCCCTGGTGCTGGCGGTGCCCGTGACGATGATCGCGTTCGGACGGGAGGCGACCAAGCGGTCGGAGCGCCAGTGGCGCCGGCTCGGCTCGCTGGCCGGCCGCGTCCTGCAGCTCGTCGAAGGGCTTCCCGACGCTGCGCGCCTTCGGGCGCGAGGCGCACGGGCGCCGTGAGGTGGAGGCGGCGACCGAAGGCGTGCGCACCGCCACCATGCGCACGCTCCGCGTCGCCTTCCTGTCGGCGCTCGCCATGGACATGATCGCCGGCTTCGGGGTCGGCTTCGTCGCCATGGTGCTCGGGCTCCGCCTCCTCTGGGGTGAGCTCGACCTGCAGACCGCCATGGCGGTCCTGCTCGTCGCGCCCGAGATCTTCATCCCGATGCGCCGCGCCGGCGCCGAGTTCCACGCCAGCACCGAGGGCCAGGCGGCGGCGGCGCGGGTCGTCGAGGTCCTGGCCACGCCCGCCCCCGCTTCGGTGCAGGATGCCGGCGCCCGGCGCCGGAGCTCCGCCTCCGCGATGCTGCCGCCGGCTTGACGGTCGACCGTCTCACCGTGCGCTACGAGGACCGTGGGCGCGACCGCGCTGCGGGGCGTCTCCCTCCGGGTCGCGACCCGGCATGCGCCTGGCCCTGACCGGGCCCTCGGGCTCGGGCAAGTCGACGGTGCTGGCGGCGCTGCTGCGCTTCGTCGAGCCGAGCGAGGGCACCATGGCGTTCGACGGGCGTCCCAGCAGTGACGGAGCCCGTCGCGGCGTGGCGGGACCACTTCTCGTGGCTGCCCCAGCGCCCGCACCTCTTCAACGCCACGCTGGCCGAGAACCTCCGGCTGGGTGCTCCGGAGGCGTCGGACGACGACCTTCGTCGCGTGCTCGACGCGGTGGGCCTCGCCGACCTCCTGGCCCACCTGCCCGCCGGGCTCCGGACCGCGGTCGGCCACGACGGCCTCACCCTCAGCTCCGGCGAACGCCAGCGCGTCGCCCTGGCGCGGTGCCCTGCTCCGCCCGGCGCCCGTGCTGCTGCTCGACGAGCCCACGGCGGCGCTCGATCCTCCGACCGTGGCGCGCCTCGCGCCGGCGATCGAGCCGTGGCTCGCCGGGCGCACGGTCGTGGTCGCGGCGCACGAGCCGCTGCTCCTCCCCCACTTCGACCCCGTCGTCGCGCTGCCCGCGTCGGCCGGGCTCCCGCTCGTGGTGTCGCCGTGAGCGGCGCCCAGAGACAACGGGGACAACTGCGGCGCGTCCTGGCCGAGCCGGGCACGCCGTACGGACGGCTGGCGCTTGCCGGCCTGCTCGGCCTCGCCGCCGCGGCCGCGACCATCGGCCTGCTCGCCGGGTCGGGCTACGTGGTCGGCCGCGCTGCACTGCGGCCCGGACTGTCCGCCCTCGTCGGCATCCTCGCCGCGGTCGAGGTGCTGGCCTTCCTCCGTGGTCCCCTGCGCTACGCCGAGCGGCTCGTCGGTCATGACGCCGCGCTGCGCGCGCTGACCCGCTGGCGGCTGTGGCTCTACGACTGCCTCACCCCCCGGGTGCCCGCCGCACTGGCCGGGTGGCGCAGCGGCGACCTCCTGACCCGGGCCATCGACGACGTCGATGCCCTGCAGGACCTCTACCTGCGCACGCTGCTTCCGGTGGCGATCGCCGCGGGGGCGGCCGTCATCGGCACGGTGGCCGTCGGCGTCATCCTCCCCTGGGCTGCGCTCGCCCTCGGCCTGCCCCTCCTCGTCGCGCTGACCGTGCCCGGCCTGCTGACCTGGCGGCGCGGCGGCGACGAGGAGGTGGCCGCGCTCGCCGGCTCCCTTTCCGCGCAGGTCGTCGACGCGTTGGCCGGGGCGCCCGAGCTGCTCGCCTTCGGCGCAGACGCCCGCCTCCTCGGCGCCGTCGAGGAGCTCGGCGCTCCGCACGGATGCGCTGGAGCGTCGTCACGCCCGGCTCGGCACCGGCGTCGGCACTGCTCATTCAGGTCTGCCTCGGCGTGGCGGTGACGGCCGTGCTGGCCACCGGCGTGGCCGCAGTGCACGCCCACCACCTCGGGCAGGTGATGGTCGCCGTGCTCCCGCTGGCCGCACTGGCCACGTTCGAAACCGTGCCGGGCGTCCCCCTGGCGGTGGCCAATGCACGCTGGCGGTGCGGGCCTCGGCCCGACGCCTCTTCGCGCTCGAGGACGTGCCCGTTCCCGTCTGCGACCCGGCCACCCCGCTGCCGCCGCCCGCGGGCGTGCCGGAGGTGCCTTCACCGACGCTTCCCTGCGCTACGGCCCGGGCCTGCCCCGCGCCCTCGACGGCGTGAACGTGTACCTCCCGGCGGGCGGCCGCGTCGCCGTCACCGGATCGAGCGGCGCCGGCAAGTCGAGTCTCGTCACGGCGCTCCTGCGGTACTGGCCGCTCGAGGACGGTTCGCTTTTCGCTCGGAGGAGCCGACGTCGAGCGACCTGCGCCAGGCCGACAGCACGGGCCGTCTGCGCGCTGGCCGACCAGCGGGCGCAGATGTTCGCCGGCACGGTCCGGTCCAACCTCGTTCTCGGCCGACCTGATGCCACCGAGGCGGAGATCACCGGACGCAATGCGCGCCGCTCAGCTTGGAGGCCTGCGTGGCCTCCCTGCCCCAGGGGCTCGACACGCCGGTCGGCGAGGATGGCGTCGCCCTCTCCGGTGGCGAGCGCCGGCGCCTGGCGGTCGCCCGCGCCCTGATGGCACCCGGGGCTGTCCTGGTACTCGACGAGCCCACCAGCGGCCTCGACCCTGCGCTGGCCGACGAGACTCATGGACGCGCGTCCTGGCCGCCGCCGGGGAGCGGAGCGTGCTGGTCATCACCCACCGGGCCGCCGAGGCGGCGCTGCGCGATGTGATCGTGACCCTCGAGGCGGGGCGGTGTTGCCGACCCCGGCATGAGCCGAACGGACCCGAATGGGTGATTCGCTTGCCTGCGTAGCGCAAGTATCAAGCGCCCGTTGCATTCTCCCCCCTGACAGGAAGGGGGTCGAAGGATGACCGCAGGTCCGGCGGCGGATGGCCGCGCCCGACGACGACGCCGGCAGGGCACAGATGCCCCCTGCCCTCGCCGCTCTCGTCGCGCTCGAGCAGCCGGCCCGGGACGGGCGCGTGGCCCGGGGGCAGCGAACGCGCCGCAGCGTCGCCGAGGCCCTGATGGACCTGCTGCGGGCCGGCGACCCGGATCCAACCGCCAAGGCGGTGGCACAGCGGGCCGGGGTCTCCCTTCGCCTGGTCTTCCACCATTTCACCGACATGGACGACCTCTACCAGTTCGTGAGCACGCTGCATCTCCGACGCCAGTGGGCCGACATGCCACAGCTCTCCCCCGAGCTCTCGCTGTCCACCCGGATCGAACGGACGGTCGCCCACCGGGCCGCCCTCTTCGAGGAGACCTCGTACATCCGGCGCGCCCTGATGTGCCGGGCTCCGACCTGTCCGGGGGTCGGACAGGCGTTGGCGGCCTCGGACACGCTGTTCCTCGAAGACCTGAAGGCCACCTTCGCCCCGGAGCTGGCGGGGCTGCCGGCGTCCAGCCGCGCCGAGTATCTCGGGGCGATCGACACGGGCACGTCCTGGGAAGCCTGGGAGCGTCTGCGCGCCACCTCGGGCGTCCCCGTGCGCGGGGCCCGGCGGGTGATGTCCCTCATATTGCGGGCCCTCTTCGCCGGTTCCGGGGGCGATGGCCGGACCACCGCGACCTCCGGCCGAAAGCCCTGATCAGCCCTCGGGTTCCGCCGGCAGACGTCGGCGCACTTCGTCCACGCTCGGCGCCGGATAGCCCAGGAGGCCCGGCCGCCAGCCGAGGGCGATCTTCTGCGCCCCCGGGCCGTCCTCGGTCCACACATGACAGGTGTTGGCCAAGAAGCCGAAGCCGCCCTCGCGCATCGGGTGCTCGCCATCCCCTTCTCGACCTGCCACGCGGCCGACGAGGTGACGCCCTGCACCACGACGGGCCCGATGGCCCGGGCCAGGAATTCCAGATGGCTGCAGCCACGCTGGCGGCCGAAGCGCTCCTGCACCGCGCCGGAGTAGCCACGGGCCACCGACAGGCCGATCAGGTCGCGGAACGAGGACTCGATGTCCGTGCACTCTGCATGCGGGAAGGTCTTCATGTCGGCGGCCGCGTCGACGATGGTCATGTCGGCGCGGCGGACGACCAAACCAAGATCCATGAAGTGGAGGTGGCGCGGCGAGTACTCGCCGCTGGCCCAGGGCCGCTCGTCGTGCAGGGTCCCCACCACGGCGAAGTACTCGCCGCGCTGGTACACCTCCATGGTGATGGTACGGCGGTGAACCGGGTCCTCCTCGGAATCTGGAGGGGGACGCAGCGCGGCGAGGGTGGGTGGGTCCTCAGACACCGGCTGATCCTGTCGCGTGGTTGTCGGCGGGTGCCACCGCAACCTCGTTGAAGCCGTGCAGGATCGGCGCATTACGGTTCCATCCGATGCGGGTCACCGATGCCGTGCGCAGGTGCAGGCGCCAGTAGAGGTCGATGGTCCCGAGCGCCCAGGCCACCGCAGCCTTGATCGGGCTGACGTGGCTGACCACGACCACGTCGGCGTCGGCGCGCCGAGCCCCGGCACCGTCCACCGCGAACAGATCCGCGCAGGCCGCCGCGATACGAGCGTCGACCTCCGCCAGTGTCTCACCGCCCTCGGGACGAAAATCCCGGTCGCCCTGCCACCGCTGCCAGACCTCGGCAGGGATGCCCCCGAGCGGTTGGCACTCGAATTCTCCGTAGTCGACTTCGATCCAGCGCTCGTCCACCTGGATGGGCTGGCCCAGGGCGAGCAGCTCGGCCGTGTCCCGGGCGCGGCGCAGCGGACTCGAACGCACTTCGGCCACGGGCCTGGCCAGCAGCGCCCGCGCCGACTGGGCCTGGGCCCGGCCGACGTCGGTCAGCTCGACATCGGTCCGGCCGAGCAGGAGGCCCTGCGCGTTGGCCACCGACTCACCGTGGCGTACGAGGATCAGCACGATCAGGCCGGAACGAGGATGCGGCCGCACTGCTCACAGCTGGCCACCTCGCCCGCCGGCAGGGCGCGGATCTTCTCGACCTCGACCGACGACAGCTCGAGATGGCAACCGTCGCAGTGGCTGCCCACCAGACGCGCCGCACCGGTGCCCTTGAGCCGGGCCCGCAAGGCCTCGTACCGGTCCGAGAGACCGGCCGGCAGGAGCGCGGCCTCCGCCGCCCGCGAGCCCACGGCCTCGGCGAGTGCGGCGTCGATCTCCACCTGGCTCTCGGCAACCTGGCGGCGCAGCTCCACGGCCTGCCCCTCGAGCGGGGCGATCCGCTCGCGCAGCGCCGCCAGCTCGGCGTCGACGGGATCCTGCTCCAGCATGGCCACCAGCTCGAGCTCCTCGAGCTCGGCCCGGCGTTCGGTCAGGTGCCGCACCTCTTCGTTCATCGCCTGGAGGTCGCGGCCCGACGAGCTGGTGGCGGCGTACATCCGCTTCTCAATGGCACCGCGCCGTTCACTGATGACGCGCGATCTGCTCCTCCAGGTCCTTTTGGGTGGCAGTCAGCACGGCGCGTCGCGCCCTCGGCATCGGCCCGCTCGGCCTCGAGTGAGGCCAGCTGCGCCTCTACGGCGGCCAGTCCCGACGACTCGACCAACGCAGCGCGGCGGTGCTGCAGTTGCGTGATGGTGGTGTCGAGGTCCTGGACGGTCAGCAGATGCGCCGAGGGTCATCGGTCATGCCAGATCCTCGTAGGCGGCCCGGGCCAGCGGCAGTGCATCGACCAGCGCGGGGTCGGCCATCCGCAGAGCCTCGTCCCACCTACACCAACGCGCCTCGGGGCTCTCGTCCGCCGGCGGCATGCGGGTCCGCGTCCGCGCCGAGCAATAGGTAGCGCAGGTCGAGGTGCGTGTGCGCGTGCGCCGCCTCGTGCACATCGAGGTGGATCAGGTAGCGGACCGGCGGGCGGATGCGCCACCGCCAGGCCCAGCTCCTCGGTGGCCTCGCGCAGCGCCGCCTCCTCGGGACGTCTCGCCGGCGTCGATGTGACCGCCGGGCTGCATCCAGATGCCGAGCCGCTTGTGGCGGTGCAGCACGGTGCCGCGCCGCCCGACGACGATGCCCGACGCGGTCACGTGGGTCGGGCCGGCGTGCTCGTCGCACGGTGCGCTCAGTTGCGCCGAGCTCGGCCAGGAAGCGCTCCTTGGCCGCCACCTCGCGCGGCGACGACGGCTCGTGGCCCTCCACCAGGATGCGCAGATCCTCCGTCGAGGCGTCCGTCCCCATGAGCCGCATCCCTAGCACAGCTCGCCGGTCAGCACGGTGGTGGCATGCCCTGCGATGGCGACCCTCTCGCCGTCCGGGCGCACGTACAACGTCGCACCTCGCCGCGAGAGCTGGCGCGCCACGAGGTCGTCGCGACCGAGCTCGGCCGCCCAGTACGGGCCCGCCACGCACTGGGCCGAGCCCGTGGCGGGGTCCTCGTCGATCCCCACGTTGGGCCCGAAGACGCGCAACACGTAGTCGGCGCCCGAGCCGGGCGTGGCCGCCGCCGTCAGGAGCAGCGCCTTGGCGCCGGTCGCGGCGATGGCCGCCGAGGTCGGGCTCGTAGGTGCCGACGGCCTCGGCGGAGTCGAGCACCACGAAGGTGAAGAAGTCGCTCCGCCGCTGTGGCCACGACGGCGCCGGGCCACTGCCCGTCCAGGGACGCCGGCAGCGGAGCCGCGGTCACCGGGTCGGCCGGAAAGTCGAGCTCGATGGTGTCGCCGGCGAAGGACGGCGCGCAGGGGTCCGCTGCGCGTGTGGAAGGTCAGCGTCGCCGCCACCGTCGACCACACCCGACTCTCCGCAGGACGTGGGCCGAAGCCAGCGTGGCGTGGCCGCACAAGTCGATCTCGACGGCGGGCGAGAACCAACGCAGACCGAAGGTGGCCGGATCGTCGGAGGGAGTGAGGAACGCCGTCTCGGCGATGCCGAGCTCGAAGGCGATGGACTGCATCCGCGCCTCTTCCAGCGGCTCGCGCAAGAGACAGACGGCGGCGGGGTTGCCGCCGAAGGGGACGTCGCTGAAGGCGTCGACCCAGGTGATCGGGATCGTCATGACTTCCACGATGCTAAGCGGGCCAGCGCGTCGTCCAGGACGTCGGCGCGCTTGCAGAAGGCCCAGCGCACGAGGGTCCGCCCGGCCGTCGGGGTCGGCGGAGTCGTAGAAGACCGAGCTCGGGATGGCGACGACCCCGCACGCGCCCGGCAGCGCCAGGCAGAACTCCTGGGCGCTCAGCCCCGGAGCCACCGGCGCGATGTCGGTGGTGGCGAAGTAGGTGGCGGCGGGCCGGAACACCTCGTACCCGAGTGCCTCCAACCCGTCGCAGAGCTGGTCCCGTCTCTGCCTCGAGCTCGGCGGCGAGCCGGTCGATGGCCTCGGGCGGGAACCCCAGGCCGCGGGCGATGGCCAGCTGGAAGCGGGCCGGGCTGGTGTAGGTCAAGAACTGCTTGGCCGCCCGTACCGCGGCCACCAGCGGCGCCGGGCCGCTCACCCACCCCACCTTCCACCCGGTGAAGGAGAACGTCTTGCCGCCCGAAGAGATGGTGAGGGTGCGCTCGCCCATGCCCGGGCAGCGTGGCCAGCGGGACGTGCGAGCCGTCGAAGACCAGGTGCTCGTAGACCTCGTCGGTCACCGCCAGGAGGTCGTGGGCCCGGCACAGGGCGGCGACCTGCGCCAGTTCGTCGGGCGAGAACACCTTGCCCGTCGGGTTGTGGGGGGAGTTGAGCAGCAGCATCTTGGTGCGCGGGCCCAACGGCGGCGGCCAGCTCGTCGGGATCGAAGCGCCAGTCGGGCGGGTGCAGACGCACGAGGCGCGGCATGGCGCCTGCCATGGAGGCAGCGGCGGCGTAGGAGTCGTAGGTCGGCTCGAACATGACGACCTCGTCGCCGGGCTCGCACAGCGCCAGCAGTGTGGCCGCGATGGCCTCGGTGGCCCCGACGGTGACGAGCACCTCGGTCTCGGGGTCGAGCTCGATGCCGTACCAGGACCGCTGATGGGCCGCCACGGCGTGGCGCAGCTCGGGGATGCCGCTGCTGGGCGGGTACTGGTTGCGCCCCTCGCGGATGGCGGTGACGGCGACCTCGCGGAGCTCCTCGGGCCCATCTGTGTCCGGAAAACCCTGACCGAGATTGACCGAGTTGGTCCTGAGCGCCAACTCGGACATGGTGGCGAAGATGGTCGTGGTGAAGGCCTGCAGCCGCCGGCTGAGCTGCGCGTCCCCGGCTGCCGCTGCCACCGCGACGATGGTACCAACGGCGTTGTGGCTCGCCTATCGTCGGGGCGCAACCGTGCTCAGCATCGCCAACTACAACATGCACTGCGGGATGGACGGGTGGGGCAGGCCCTATGACTACGTGGCCGCCATCGCCGCGCTCGACGCGGATGTCATCGTGCTCGAAGAGGCCTGGACGGTCGCCGGTGACGACGAGCGGTGGTCAGGCGGCCGAGGCCGCCCGGTACCTGGGATACCAGGTGGAGGCACACACGCTCGGCGAGGGGCGGCGCGTCCGGCCGCAGCCCGAGGCGCCCCCCAGGTGGCGGGCACGCAATCTCTTCGCCGAACGGGCCAAGGCGCTCTATATGGACGGCGTGCGGCCGGTGTCGGCCCGGGCCCGAGGTTGGCGCGCTGGCAGGAGGCCGAGCAGGGCTCGTGGGGTATCGCCGTGCTGGTGCGACCATCGCTGGCCGATCGAGTCGGTACGGGTGCTGCCTATGACGGCCTTGCGGGCCGACCGGGTGAAGCGGGCCTGCCTGGTCGTGGACCTGACGGTGGACGGTCATCCCATTTCGGTGGCGGGCACCCACATGTCACACATGCATATGGGATCGCACCGCAACTGGGCCGAGTTACGACGGCAGCTGCGTACTGTCGCTCGTCCCGATGCGGTGCTGTCGGGCGACATGAACACCTGGGGGCCGCTCGTCCATCTCTCTATGCCCGGCTGGCGCCGGGCCGTGATCGGTCGCACGTGGCCGACCTGGAACCCGCACAGCCAGATCGATCACATTCTGGTGCAGGGGGCTGTGCGAGCGGTGGCGGGGGTGGTGTTCCCGCACTCGGGATCTGACCACCGACCTATTCGGGCGGAGCTGGAGATCGGATAGCGGGATAGGGGGGCGGGGGGCGACGGGCGACGGAATTCGAGATGACTCTCCTTGGCCGGCGGGACCGTTCTCACCCGATGTCCGACACCGCCACGACCGTGGATTCTCTGGGCGACAGCGGTGGACCCGGAATCAACAGCCCCGGCGGCCCCGAACTGATCTCGTTGGTGGCCGCCATGTCGGCCGAGGAGCGCCGGTCTTTTCTCGACGGTGCCTTCCAGCGGATGAAGGCAGCCCAAGGCGAGATCGTGGCCGCCCTGGGCGAAGTCGAGCGTGGGCAGGACTATCGAGACGAGGGGGCGACCTCGGTCGAGGCCTGGGTGGTCCAGCGTTACGGCCTCTCGGTGGCGAGTGCCCGGGGGTTGGTACCGGTGGGCAAAGTGGCCTGGAACATCCCGCACCTGGTGGGTTCGTTGCGCGCCGGGGAGATCTCTTTGGACAAGCTGCGCGCGGTGGCCGAGGTGGCGACCCCCGAGACCGACCGCGAGTGGCGCGACCAGGCCAAGGAGTGCTCGGTCGCCGATCTGGCCGAAATGGCCCGCACCAGGGCCAGGGCCGATGCCGTGGCGGCTGAGGCTGCTCGGCGTGACTCCTCGCCTTCGCCGTCTCGATCCGAGTCCGAGCACGACCGGCGCTACCTGCGCTTCAACGACGAGCACCGGACGCTGAGCGCCCAGTTGCCGCCCGACTCCTACGCCGAGGTCAAGGCCAAGCTCGAGGCCCGGGCCAAAGACATCGAATCGGAGGGGGACACCCCGTGGGACCAGCGCCTCTGTGACGGGTTCTTGGACGTGATCGGTTCGCAGAGGGAGGGTGCGGGCAGCGGGGCCGGCGGGGCCAGCCCGTTCTTCGTGGTCGCCCACGTGCCGCTCACCTCCTTGGTCGACGAGTCAAAGAGCAGCACTGCGCTCGCCGGTGAGCTCGAGCACGTCGGGCTGATCGATTCCCAGACGCTGCGGCGGGTCGCCTGTGACGCCACCATCGCCATCGCGGTCGACGACGACGTCGGGCACACCATGTACGAGGGCCGGGCCCGGAGATTCCCGACCAAGGCCCAGCGTCGAGAGGTCATGCGCCGGGATCGACATTGTCGCTTCCCAGGATGCACCAATGTGACCTTCGCCAATGTCCATCACGTTGTCCCGTGGGAACCCGACGGGCCGACCGACCTGAGCAATCTCGTGCTCGCCTGTCTCCATCACCATCACCTGGTGCATTCGGACGGGTGGACCATGACGGGCAATGCCAATGAGGAGCTGACCATCACCGCCCCCAAGGGCCGGGTCATGACGTCGCGCCCTTCGCCGCTGTGGACGAGGGCGAGCACGGTGCCGGCAGGCGCCAAGACCGGCGCCGGCCCGCATTGAGGTGGCGAGGGGTCAGTTTCAAATCGTCCACCGACCTCGGGGCCTCGCCGGCGGGGCTCAGGAAGGTGACTGTGGCTCGTTCGCCAGTGCGCTGACCGCCTCGTTGACACTCGAATAGAAGTGATCCTCGCCGATGCGCTGCACCAGACCACTGCGTCGCAGGGTGTCGCGCAGATGGTCTCCGACCCGGGCCAGGCCGAAGGCGACGTCGGCACGGTCGCATTCATCGAGCACGTGGCCCATAGCCCGCGACCCGGTGAAGTCGACGTCGGACATTCCGAGCGCGTCGAGGACCAGGACTCGGGTAGCGGGAGTCCGGGCCAGAGCGGCGGCGACCTCGTCCCGAAAGTGCACCGCGTTCGCATACCAGAGTGGGGTGGCGAACAAGAGGACGAGGACACCGGGGATCTCGGCGGCCGCTGGTAGCTGGGCCGACAGCGGGGCCCAACTGGTGGTGCCGGGGATGCGCCCGAGTACATGGAGCTGCGGACGAGAACTGAGCCGAACTCGGTCCAAGATCGCCAACCCGACCGCGACGCCGATCCCCTGCTCGACCCCCACCAGCACGACGGTGAGCAGCGTCACCGACGTCAACCCGAATTCGAAGAGATCGAAGCGGGCAATGGCGCGCAGGTCCCGGGGCTTGAAGAGCCGGATCGCCACATAGATGAGCACAGCGGCGAGCGTCGCCAGCGGCACGTCCCTCAGGACATTCGCCACAGGGATGAGCAAGACGATGGCGAGCGCCGCCCCCAGCGCGCCGGCCTGTGTGCGTCCGCCCGCCGCGGCGACGGCCCCGGTCCGGGGCGGGCTGGCGTCCACGGGGAACGAACCAACGAGACCGGCGATCACGCTGCCCGCACCCACGGCGAGAAAGTCACGGCCGGCATCAATGTCGTACCCACCTTGCTCGGCGAAGCCGCGGGTGGTCGCCGCCGTCTGCGTGATGATGACCAGCGCGACCACGGCGGCCAACGGTGCCAGGTTCCCGAGCGTCGACCAGGACAGCCCGGTCAGCCCGACATGGGGCGCCCCGCTACGGATCGTGCCAATCACGGCCACGCCGTGGGCCTGCAGGCCCCCAACGACCACGAGCACCGTGGACCCCACGAGGCCGATCAATCCGCCGGGAATGCGCCGGTCGATTCGCGCACTGACAAACATCACGGTAAGTACGCCGAAGCCGATAGCCGCGGTCCAACCGTTCACCTGATCAAGGTGGGTGAAGATGAAAGCCACCCGATGCGCATTCGACCCCGCCGTTGGCGGCAGACCGAGGAGATCGGGCAGCTGGTGAATCACGATGATCACTGCCACGCCGGACAAAAAGCCGGTCACGATGGGCGTCGACAAGAATTCGGCGATCCACCCCAGTCGCAGGACGCTGACCAGCATCACGATGAGTCCGACCATGACGGCCAAAATCCCCACCAACGCCACGTAGTGCTCCGACCCGGTCAACGCCAGGGCCGACACCCCGGTGGCGAAGAGGGGCGCAATGGTCGAGTCGGCCCCGACCGACATCTGCGGATTGGACCCGAGGATCGCATAGACGACCGTTCCCGCCACGAAGGCGTAGAAGCCGGTAATGGGGGGCATACCGGCCAGCCGGGAGGTGGCCAGCTGCTCCGGAACGGCGATGACCAGGAGCATGATCCCCGCCACGAGGTCTGCGCTTACCCAGGCGCGCTGGTAGCCGTGCAGCGATGCGAAGACCCGGATCCGGCGCACGGCGACATCATCGCCCACGGGGATGTCCGCCAGATTGACCCAATTGAATAGTCTCGGACGAGACGGTCGAGGATCCCGGGTGTCGGGTTCCGTACCCGAGGAGGCCAACACCCGATGAGCGACTATCCCTACGCCGACCGCTTCGCCATCAACCGCGTGCTCCCCGAAAAGGGGATGAGCCGGGAAGAGGTCCTGGCCGAGCTGCGCACGATGGCCACGGAGGAAGACGCCTACTGGGAGACCGGCAAGTGCTCGGGCACCATGTACTGCGGCGACCACGACCACTACCACTTCATGAACGAAGCCTTCGGTCTGTTCGCCCACGTCAACGTCCTGCAGCGGGACATGTGTCCGAGTGCGACGAAGTTCGAGGCGGAAATCATCGCCATGACGCTCGACCTGCATCACGGCGATGCGGCGGTGGCTGCCGGCGACGACCCCTGCGGCCTGGTGACCACCGGCGGGACTGGGAGCATCCTCCACGCGATCCTCGCCTACCGCGAGCACGCAGCCCAGACGCGTGACGTGACGAGGCCGAACGTGATCAAGCCGGAGACGGCCCACCCGGCCTTCGACAAGGCCTGCCACCTCTTCGGGGTCGAGCTGCGGCGGGCGCCGATCGATCCCGTGACGACGCAGGTCGACGTCGACTGGGTACGGGACCACATTGACGACCAGACGATCGCCCTCATCGGGTCGGCCTGTAACTACGGGTACGGCACCGTCGACCCGATCAGCGACCTGTCAGACCTCGCGCTCGATCGCGGCGTAGGACTCCACGTCGACTCCTGCCTGGGCGGCTTCATCCTGCCCTTCGGCCGCGAGCTCGGGTACGACATTCCGGCATTCGACTACTCCGTGCCGGGAGTGACCTCCATGTCGGCCGACACGCACAAGTACGGATACGCCTTCAAGGGCTCATCGGTGCTGAGCTTCCGCGACAAGGCCCTGCGTAACGCGCAGTACTTCTACCTGACGGACTGGAGCGGCGGGAAGTACACCTCCCCCGGCATGGAGGGCTCGCGCTCAGGGGGCCTGATCGCAGCCACCTGGGCCGCCATGGTGCAGTACGGGCACGCCGGCTATCTCGGTTACGCGCGGGAGATTTTCGAGACGTCGGTCGCCATGCAGGAGGCGGTGCTGTCACACCCCGAACTGCGCCTGGTCGGCCGCCCCACCTTCCTCTTCTCCTTCACGTCCGACGACTTCGACATCTACCACGTGAACGACTTCATGCGGACCAGGGGCTGGCGCTTCAACGGGCAGCAGTACCCCAACGCACTGCACATGGCGGTGACGCGACCCCAGACCCAGCCCCAGGTGGTCCCCGAATTCACGGCAGACCTGGCCGATGCGGTGGCCTATGCCAAGGAGCACGCCGACGAGGCACCCCGCTCAGGGGCCATCTACGGCGGCGTGGCCGGCGGGATGACCGAAGAGGCGGACGAGTTCATTCGCGCCGTCATGGCGGACATGCTCGACGGGCAGTCCACCATCCCGCCCTCGTGACCGACGTCACCATCCCATCTTCGTGACCGACGTGGAGCTCGGCCCGCCGACGGTGTTGGTCGAAGGGTGCACCGCAGCGCAGGCGGCGTTGCTGGCCGATATCGCCGACCTGAACGATGACGTGGCCCGCAGGCCCAGCCTCCTGCCGGGATGGAGCGTCGGGCATCTGCTGACCCATATCGCGCGCAACGCCGACAGCGTGGCCTGGCGATTGGAAGGCGCTGCGTTAGGCGAGGTGCGCGATCAGTACCCCGGTGGTCTCGAGCAACGCAGCAGCGACATCGAGAACGGTGCCGGTCGTGGCGCGGCCGAGTTGGTCGACGACGTGCGCCGCAGCGCGGCGGCGGTCGAGCGGATCATGGCGGCCCTCCCCGCGGCCGCCTGGGACGCCCCGTCACGGACGTCGAGAGGTGTGGTGGAGAGTTCACGCGACGCCGTGCTGTCGCGCTGGCGGGAGGTGGTGGTGCATCACGGGGATCTCGGCTTGGGCCCGGTCCCGTTGCCGCCTGCTCTGGTCGAGGTCTGGCTGCCGCGGGAACTGCCCCGTCTGGCGGAACGGAGTGACGCCGCCGCGCTGTTGTCCTGGATCATCGGACGCGGCGACCCGCCCGTCCTCGCTCCCTGGTGATCAGATGGAGACGAACGTGTTGCCGGCGTTGTCCACGGCGACGCAGTAGGAGACGCTCGGGCACGAGATGCTCGTGAGCGTGTGGCCGTTGTCGATCAGCGAGCCGGCGCTCCAGGTCGAGCCGTTCCAGCCGAAGACCCGGCCGAGAGAGTCGACGGCGCGGCAGAAGGTCGTGCTGGGGCACGAGACGGAGGTCATGCCCGAGGCGTTGGTGCCGTTGAGCGGCGGCTCGGTGGCGATGGACGCAGGGGCCGAGAAGGTGGTTCCGTTCCAGGTCAGGACGTCGCCGTTGCTGTCGACGATGACGCAGAAGGTGGTCGAGGCGCAGGAGACCGAGTTGAGCTGGCCCTGGCTGTCGATGTTGCCCGGCTGGGTCCACATCGAGCCGTTGAACACCGACGGCCCGCCCTCGGCGGCGATGCAGAAGGACGACGACACGCACGAGATCTGGTTGGCTGCCCCCCAGGCACCCAGATTGCCGGACCATCCGGTGCCGTCGTAGGCGAACGAGTTGCCCTCCCCGTCGATCGTGATGCAGAACGTCGGCCCGGTGCAGTCGATCGCCGTGATGCCCTGCGCGGCCGGAAGGGTTGCGGGCGGGTTCCACGACGACCCGTTGAGGAACGCGACCTGATTGAGGTTGGGCGCCGCCGCGCAGAAATTGGATACCCCGCACGAGATGTACGCAACGCCTTGGGGCGACGGGGAGGGGACGGCGGGGCCGAGGGCGCTGACCTTATCGAGGAACAGTCGGTAGGTCTGGCCGCTGGCGGATCCCATGATGCACGACGCCGCTGCGGCGCACGTGACGACGGAGAGGTTCGTTTTCGGGGCGATGGAGAACGTCTTGGACCACGTGCCGGCCGGCCCCGTCGTCGTGGTCGTCGTGGCGGGTGTCGTGGCGCGCGTGGTGGGCGCACTCGACGAGCCCGGCGTCTGGCTGCACCCGGCCGCGATGAAGAGGAGCGCGAGGGCGGCGAGGAGCGCGCCGAGTCGTCGTCTCGCTTGCCTCGTCACTATGACTGCGCGGGCAGGCCGTTCGCCTCGAGGGCGCGGTGACGTGACCACGTGTCCAAGACGATCAATGTCTTGGTGCCGGTGACGCGGCCGCGGCGGCGCAGCTGCTCTATGACCTGTCCGAGGCGCTCGACGTCGGGCACTTGCAGCCACACGAGTGCGTCCGGGTCGCCGGCGGTGGTGAACACCGCCTGCACCTCGGAGAGCTGCATCGCCGTCTCTTTGATCTCCTGCAGGTCAGCGGTACCGGCGAAACGCACCTCGGTGAAGGCCTGAATCGGGCGCCCGGCCTTGCGGTGGTCGACGACCACCGTGTACCCGGCGATCACCCCTGTGCGTTCGAGGCGCTCGATCCGCCGGGTCACCGCAGAGGCGGACAGCGACACCTGCTCGCCGATGTCGGCCATGGTGCGGCGGGCGTTCTGGGACAGCAGCTCAATTATGTGGTGATCGATCGGGTCGAGGTCCTCGGTTGCCATGGTCCGAAGCCTAATAAGACGCGGTTGTCTTGCACGTTCAGTGCATGAGAGGCCCGCAGAGTTGGTGCTCCGTTGCGTGGGGCGCTCCGAGACGGCTCAGATCTCCCTCTGGTGCACGGCCACGGCGTAACGGTCGCCCTCGGCAAACGGACGCTTGTTCCAGGTCGACCAGCGGTCCTGCAAGACCAGACCCGAACGGGCTGCGAGCTTGTCGTGCTGGCGGGGACCGAATCCGTCCGGTTGCAGGGTGTAGCCGGTCACGAGACGGCCTCCGGGACGCAGCCAGCGGGCCGCGTTCTCTATGACCTGCCCCTCGGTGCCGGGCGGGACGAAGATCAGCACGTTCCCGGCCATGACTACGACGTCGAAGTCGCCCTGTCGCCCCTGGTCCAGGTCGAGCTCGGGGTCCGTCAGGTCCCCCCGCACCCACACCAGGTCAGGCGCCTTGGCCCGGGCCGCCTCGAGCATGGCCTCGTCGACGTCGACCCCGACGACGTCATGACCGCGGCGGCTGAGCTCGATCGCCACCCGTCCGGTGCCACACCCTGCATCGAGTACCCGGTCAGGCGAGTAGGAGGCCACCAGGGCCGCCTCACCGTGCATGTCCATGCCAGTCGCGGCGAGGTCCTCGAAGCGGCGGTCGTACGCGCTGCCCCGAGGGACGTCGCTGCTCTCCCAGCGACCGGACACCTAACGGGAAGGTGCGCCGGCGACGGTCGCCAGGGTCAACGAGGCACGTCTTCGCATGCTGCGCACGGTAGTCCGGTGCCGGAAGCGCTCGGTAGGGTGACCCTCCGTGTGCCTCCTCGTCGTTGCGTCGCGAGTCGTGGCGGACGAGCCCCTCATTGTGGGCGCGAATCGAGATGAGGTCCTGGATCGGCCCTCGACAGCCGTGACGGTGCTCGACGAAGGGCCACCGCGGGTCGTGGGCGGGCGTGACGAGCTCTCGGGCGGGACCTGGCTTGCGGTCAACGAACACGGCGTCTGTGCGGGACTGACCAACCAGCCGCTGGGCGATGCCAAAGACCCCTCCAAGCGATCACGGGGCGAATTGCCCCTGGAACTGGCCCGCCATGCCAGCGCGGCCGACGCCGTCGGGGCGCTCCTCTCTGCGTTTCGCCCGGCCGACTACAACGGCTCATGGCTCCTCGTCGGCGACCGCACCTCCTTGTTCTTCGTCGACTTCACCGGTTCGGGCGACGGCAGCGCGTTGGAGCTCCCCCCGGGGATCCACGTGCTCGAAAACCGTGCCCTCGGCGAGACCTCGCCGAAGGTCGATCTGGTGCGGGCCGGGCTCGATGTCGCGCCCGGGGGCGACGAGGTGGCGGACGCCTTCCGGCGCGTCTTGGCCGACCACCGCAATCCCGAGGGCGACGAGCGTCCGAACGCGGCCAACTGCGTGCACCTCGAGACGTTCGGCACTCGCTCTTCCTGCATCGTGCGGGTCCCTTCCGGGAGCGGCCCGCCCCGCCTCTGGGTGGCTGACGGCCCCCCCTGCACGACCGCCTACGAGGATGGCGGCGGCCTGTGGGGAGCACCGGCCGCCTAACGCCGGCCCGCTGCCGGCAGCCCGCTGCCCGTTCAGTCGCGGACGAGCGGCTTGTAGCGCAGACGGTGCGGCTGGTCCGCGTCGACGCCGAGGCGCTTGTGGCGATCCGCCTCGTAGTCGCTGAAGTTGCCTTCCCACCACCGGGCTTCGGACTCGCCCTCGAAAGCAAGCACGTGGGTGGCGATCCGATCGAGGAACCACCGGTCGTGGCTGATCACGACCGCGCAACCCGGGAAGGCCAGGAGGGCATCCTCAAGTGCCCGCAACGTGTCCACATCGAGATCGTTCGTCGGCTCGTCGAGCAGCAGGACGTTGCCACCACTGCTGAGGACCTTGGCCAGCAGCACGCGATTACGCTCGCCGCCCGAGAGCTGGCCCACCTTCTTCTGCTGGTCGCTCCCCTTGAAGCCGAAACCCGCCACATAGGCGCGGCCGTGCAGCTCGCGCCCGCCGACGACGATCCGATCCACTCCCCCGGTGATCTCCTCGTAGACGGTGGCATCGGGCGTCAACGACTCACGCGACTGGTCCACGTAGGCCAGCTGAACCGAAGCCCCGGTGGTCAGGCTCCCCGCATCGGGCTTTTCCTCGCCGACGATCATCCGGAAGAGGGTCGTCTTGCCCGCTCCGTTGGGCCCGATGACGCCGACGATGCCGCCCGGAGGAAGGGTGAACGACAGGCCGTCCATGAGCAGGTGGTCGCCGAAGGCCTTCACGATGCCGTCCGCGTCCACGACCTGGTCCCCCAGACGGGGGCCGGGCGGAATCGACAACTCGACCTTCTCGGCACGCCGCTCGGCGGACTCGGCCTCCGAGACGAGTTCGTTGTACGCCGTGATGCGCGCCTTTCCCTTGCTCTGGCGGGCTCGGGGCGACATCCGGATCCATTCGAGCTCGCGTTCGAGCGAGGCCTGCCGTGAGCGGTCCGCCTTCTCCTCGGCGGCAAGGCGGGCCTGCTTCTGCTCGAGCCACGAGGAGTAGTTGCCCTCCCAGGGGATGCCCGCACCGCGGTCGAGCTCGAGGATCCAGCCGGCCACGTTGTCGAGGAAGTAGCGGTCGTGGGTCACCGCGACGACGGTGCCGGGGTACACCTGCAGCGTCCGCTCCAGCCAGGCCACCGATTCGGCGTCCAGATGGTTGGTGGGCTCGTCGAGGAGGAGCAGGTCGGGCTTGGAGAGGAGCAGGCGGCACAGTGCCACCCGCCGCCGCTCGCCACCCGAGAGCGTGGACACGTCGGCGTCGCCCGGCGGGAGGCGGAGCGCGTCCATGGCGATCTCGAAGGTCCGATCGAGCTCCCATGCTCCGGCGGCATCGATCTTGGTCTGGAGATCGGCCTGCTCGGCCAGCAGCGCATCGATGTCGGCGTCGGGGTCGCCGAAGGCGGCGCACACCTCGTTGTACCGGTCGACCAGCTGCTTCGCCTCGCCCACTCCTTCGGCGACATTGCCGGCGACGTCCTTGGATGCGTCGAGCTGCGGCTCTTGCGCGAGGTAGCCGACGGTGAACCCTGGTGTCAGACGGGCCTCGCCCGAAAACCCGTCGTCCTCGCCGGCCATGATCCGCAACAACGACGACTTGCCCGAGCCGTTGGACCCGATGACGCCGATCTTCGCCCCTGGATAGAAGGACAGATTGATGCCCTTGAGCACCTCACGATCGGGCGGGTAGAAGCGCGTGAGGCCGCGCATGGTGTAGATGAACTGGGGAGCCACGGCGACCAGTGTGCCCGATGGGGGTGCTGCCGCCGCGCCGCCCGCCGCGCCGCCCGCCGCGCCGCCGCCGCGCCGCCGCGGCGCGGCGCTCAGCGCGGGTAGGTCAGCGGTCCGAGGACCAGTGGATCCGGCTCACCCTGGCCTGGTTGACCATGCCCTCCTGCACGAACCAGCGGGCCGACGCCTCGAGCGCCTCGTTGGCAGGCCGGGGCGCATATCCCAGTTCCTGGCGGGCCCGGCTGATGTCGAAGGACATCTTCGAGGTCGACATGCGTGCCGCCTCCAGGGGCACCGAGGGGTGCCGACGCAGGAGCTTGCCCTCCACCAGTTCGGAGACGGCGGCCACGGCCAGGGCCAGGGAGTTGGGCACCTTGCCGTAGGGGGCGCGCAGGCCCGTGAGCGAGGACAGCTCCGCGAGCAGCTGCTCGAGGGTCAGGTTCTCCCCGCCGAGGATGTAGCTGCGCCCGGTGCGGCCCTTCTCGAGCACCAGCACCTGCCCGGCGGCCAGGTCGTCGACGTGGGCGACGTTCAACACGGTGTCGACGTAGGCCGGCATGCGGCCGTTGAGGAAGTCGAGCACGAGCTTGCCCGTCGGCGTGGGGCGCGATCCCCGGCCCCACCGGGAACGTCGGCAGTACCAGCGACGCCGGCAGGCCCTCGGCGATGGCGCGCAGCACCTCGTGCTCGGCCACGTACTTGGAGCGCTTGTAGGAGCCGTACAGATGCCGGACGTCGGGGAAGGAGCGCTCGTCGGCCGAGGCGGAACCCGAGACGTGCTCGAGCCCCAGCGTGCCGACGGTGCTGGTGTACACGAGCCGTTCGACGCCTGCTTCCTCCGCTGCACCCAGCACGTTCCGGGTCCCGTCGACGTTGATGGCGTAGAAGCTGTCGGGGTCGCGGGCCCAGAAGCGGTACAACGCCGCCACGTGGAAGACGGCCCGGCAGCCGCTGACCGCGCCCTGGAGGTTCTCGCGATTGCGCAGGTCGCCGACGACCTGCTTGACCGGGAGGCCCTCGAGGTTCGCCGTGTCAGCACCGGGCTCCACGAGCGCGACCACTTCCTGCTCCCGTGCCACCAGCTGCCGGGTCACCGCCGAGCCGATGAAGCCGCTGGCTCCCGTGACGAGGACTCTGTCTCCGGACTCGAGGTTCACAGGCGCGCCCGGTGCAGTGTGCCCTTGGCCATCGTCTTGCCGAACTCGAAGATCAGGCTCGACCCCTGCTCGGCGCTGGCCAACACGTCCTCGAGTGCGTCGGCGAAGAGCTCCACCTCGTCGTCCCCCGCGATCAGGGGGGGCAGGAGCTTGACGATGTTCACGTTGTCGGCCGCCACCTGCGTGAGGATGCGATGCCGGTGGAACAGCGGCGTCACCACCATTTGGGAGAAGAGGGCGGGCCGGATGGCCTCGACCATCTTGAAGCGGCGGCGCAGACCCGGCGTCGAAGGCTCGCCGAAGACCAGCCCGATCATGAGGCCCATCCCGCGTACCTCGTGGAGGAATTCGTACCGCTCGACCAGCGGTTGGAGGGCCTTGGTGAACGACTTCCCGGTGCGCCGCACCCGGTCCAGGATGTCCTCGTCCTCGAACGCGGCCAGGGTGGCGAGCCCGGCGACCATCGCCAGCTGGTTGGTGCTGAACGTCGAGGAATGCACCACCGCCTTCTCCATGGAGCTGTACACGGCATCGGACACCGCTGCGGTGGAGAGCGTGGCCCCCACCGGCACGTACCCGCCGGAGAGCGCCTTCGACACCGTGATGATGTCCGGGGTGATGCCGAACTGCTCGTGGCAGAAGAACGTCCCCGACCGGCCCATGCCGGCCTGCACCTCGTCGAGGATCATGAGGGCCTTGTGGCGGCGGCAGAGGGACTGCGCCTCCTGCCAGAACTCCTCGGGCGCCATGTAGACCCCCTTGCCCTGGATCGGCTCCGCGATGAACGCCGCCACGTCGCCGCGCCGGAGCTCCCGGGCCAGGGCAGCCGCATCACCGAACGGGATGACGTCGGCGCCCGGGAGCAGTGGACCGAAGCCGGCGCGGAACTCCTTCCCGCCATTGAGGGCGAGCGCCCCCGTCGTCAGGCCGTGGAAGGCGTGGTCGCAATAGAGGATGCGCGTGCGCTTCGTGGCGGCCCGGGCGAACTTGATCGCGGTCTCCACCGCCTCTGCTCCGGAGTTGGTGAAGAAGACGCGCTCGATGCCCGAATGCGAACGGGCCACCAACTCCTCGGCCAGGACACCGGAGAGGAGGGAGCAGTCCATCTGGACGAGGTTGGGCAGGTCGGCATCGAGGGCGTCGTGCAATGCCCGAACGATTGTTGGGTGACTCCGACCCAGAGCGAAGACCCCGAAGCCGGACAGGAAGTCCAGGTAACGGTCCCCCTTGTCGTCGATCAGGTAGCAGCCCTCGCCCTTCTCATAAAAGCGATCGAACTCGATCTGGCCGAGGATCTTCGGGAGCTGGGGGTTGATGTACTTCGAGTGGAGGGTGAAGTTCTCACCCCGGCGCTCGTCCAACACTTGCTTCAGATCAAAGGGCATGCAGTGGGCTCCAGAAGTCACTCCGACGGTGGCGACAGGTTAGTGGTGCGCCGCGCCGCACACGATCCCGGTGATCCGTTTCGGCGCGGTTTCATGCGATGATCACATTTGTTCCACCCATACCAACATTCGCTGGGACACAGATGAGGACAATCAGATGACAGCCGGCGCGCCCAACATCTTGCTCGTGATGTCGGATCAGCACCGGGCCGACATGATGGGGTGCGCGGGGGACGCCAGCGTGGAGACGCCCTCGCTCGACGCGCTGGCAGCCGAGGGAGTTCGATTCTCACGGGTCTCGTGCCAGGGCCCGCTGTGTATGCCGGCGCGGGCGTCGTTCATGACGGAGCGCTACGTGCGCGACCACGGGGTGTATACGAACTCGTCAGAGATCGCCCCGGACAGTCCGACCTACGCGTGGGCCTTGCGGGAGGCCGGCTACCACACCGCGCTCCTCGGCAAAGCGCATCTGTATCTCGACGAGCGGCTCAACGTGTCGCACATAAACGACATGGCGGGACGGCTCGAAGCGCTGGGCTTCGCCGAGGTCTTCGAGACAGGCGACAAGTTCATCGGGAAGATCCCCACGCGCTACACGGACTATCTCGCCGGCCGGGACCTGCTCGACGCCTACAAGAAGCACATCGCCGATCGCAGTTACCAGGGCGAGAACGAAGATGGCCAGAACGCCACCAAGTGCGTGCCCATGTGGGACTCCACTCCGACGCCGATCCCAGCGGAGGCCTACGTCGACGCCTGGCACGGCCGGCAGGCCGTGCAGTGGATCGAGCGCTACGACCGCAGCGAGCCGTTCTTCCTCTTCGTCGGGTTCCCCGGGCCGCACGATCCTTGGGACGCGCCGGCGGAGGCCGTGGAGCAGTACCGGGGCGTCGACATCTCAATGCCCAGCTCGACGACGCGACCGACGATCGAAGGCACGGGCCGCTACGGCGCGCTCTTGAACTCTTTCCTGTGGGTGTCCGATTCCGAGACGATGACCGACGACGCCATCCGTGGCATGCGTCGCTCGTATGCGGCCGACATCTCGGTCATCGACCGGGCGGTCGGCGACATGGTGGGCGCGCTGGAGCGCAGAGGTCTCCTGAACAACACGTGGATCATCTACACCAGCGACCACGGCGAGATGGGCGGCAACCACCGGATGATGTCGAAGTGCGTCCTGTATGAGCCGGCCGTGCGCGTCCCGCTGATCCTCCGTCCCCCCGGCGGCTGTGCGGCGGGTGCGGTCGATTCGCTGGTCGAGCACATCGACGTGCCGGCGACCATGCGCGACATCGCCGGTGCGCCCGAGGTCGCTCAGTCCGACGGGCGCTCGCTTCTGGCGAGCGTCGACGACCCGACGGCGCCGTGGTCACGTGCGCTCACGGTGAGCGAGAACTGGGGCTTCGCCGCCTTCGAGACCGAGCGCTACAAGCTGGTCGTCGACGAGGATGCCCTGGCGCCGTGCCAGCTCTTCGACCTCTCCGAGGATGCCGCGGAGGACCACGACCTTCTCCCCGATCCGCTGGCGGGCCCGGTCGTGGAAGAGATCATGGAGACCCACGTGCGGCCGTTCTTCCACACTCCCCCGGCCCGTCCGATTCCAAGCATCTTCACCGGCGGCTACGACTGAGCTGGCGTCGACCCAGCCCGCTCGGCATGAGCATGCGTCCCCGCATCACGGTCACGGTCACGGGCCGTCCGAGGGCTCGGGAACCCCGGGAGCGGATGCCTCTTTGGCGCCTTTGCCGAGCCAACGCAGACCGACGAGGGGATAGATCAGGACCGACAACATGCCGGCGGCCACCAGGGCTGCGGCGTTCTGGGGCTTCATCCGGTGTTCGCTCACGCCCAACGTCGTGATGACCACGATGATCGGCAACCCCGTGGCCGACAACACAGCCAGCGTCCGCACCTCGACCTTCGTCAGGACACCCCGGAAGAAGGCCCACGTGGGCAGGCCGCGGGTGAAGAGGAAGATGAGGGTGAACATCGGCACCAGCAACAGGACCTTGGGCATGTGGATGAGCGCGTGGAGATCGAAGTTGATGCCGCTCTCAATGAAGAAGATCGGGATCAGGAAGCCGAAGCCGATGGCCTCGAGCTTGCTCGTGATCGGAGCGCTGTCCTCCCCCTTGATGAAGAGTCGGACGACCACACCGGCCGCGAACGCGCCGAGAAGGACGTCCAGGCTGAGCTTCAGTGCCAGGTAGACGAGGAGGATCACCAGCAGGACGGAGATGCGAACGGGCAGCTGCGCGGTCGAATGGAGGTGCCGGCGCAGGAGCGCGATGAAACGGGGCGGATGGACCTGCATGGCCAGGAGCGCGGCCACGACGGCCGCGGCCACGAAGACGGCCAGGAGGAGGAAGGTGAGACGCGGGTCACGGTTCGTGAGCAGCACGGCCACCGCCACGATCGGGCCGAACTCGCCGATGGCGCCCACGGACAGGATGGAAGGTCCGACCGGTGTGCGGAGCACTCCCGCATCGTGCAGGATCGGCAGCAGTGTGCCGAGCGCGGTGGTCGTGAGGCAGAGCGCCACGACGACGTGATCGAGCACGAGCCCCGTGGCGCGGAGGACGACACCCACCGCCAGCGCGAGCACGAGCGACGTCCCCCACGAACCTGCCGCACGGCCGAGGTGGCCCTGGCGCATGGTGGCCAGGTCGAGCTCGGTCCCGGCGAGGAACATCAGGTAGGTCAGGCCGAAATCGGAAAGAGCGGTGACGATGTTGTTCGAATGCGCGAGGTTCAGCACGTACGGACCGAGCAGAATGCCGAGCAGGATCTGGATCACGACCTCGGGTACCGCAATGAACCGGCGTAACCCTTCGGCGATGATCGGCGCGAAGACGGCCGCCAGCCCGATCAGGACCAGCGTGGGGATGGCACTTTCGATCATGTGTCGTCTCTTCGCGCTGTGACCGCCCGCTGTGGCACGCCTCGCCACCTCCCCGGCCCCACGCTACGCGCCGCATGCCTGCGTGCCGGTGATTTCGGAGGGTTGACGGCCCTCGGCCGGTGGGGAAGCATGGCCCGACCTACTCGCGCCGGGGGTCTGCACATGAGCTGTCTATCGGTGGTCGACACGCGTCCGACGGGGCACCCGTGACGCCCGACTTCGTCAATCCGTCCTGGATGCCGCACTCCGTCGGCGAAGCGGCGCGCGCCGGTGACGCCACAGCCGATGACCTTCTCTCGGGGCGTGCGTGGTCGCACCTGCTCGACGGTCTCCGCCGGGCCTCCGAGATCGTGCTCGCCGACGACGGGCGGCGGAACGCCGCGGACATGGCGGCGGGCTTCCGGCATCTGCTCGTATTGCTGGGCATCGGACTGGATAACGCCTTGCGGACCGAGTCGGGCGCGGTGCTGGCCGTGAAGCCCTCAGGTGTCGACGCCATCTACAAGTGGGGCATGGACTGCCCCGACTGCATCTATGCGGGGGCGGGCCTGCGGGGTGGCGAGACCTATCGGCTGTGGGGCAACCGCGGCACGGCGCGCTACGTCGGGCTCCAGTCGATGGCCGGTATGGCCTCATCGGCCAACGTCCTCCTCGACGAGCTGGACCTGGGGCCCGGCGGGGAGGTCGACCTCATATTGTCCGCCGACTCGCACGAGGGGAACTGGTTGCCGATCGCCGAGAATGCGACCACGTTGGTGATACGGCACTTCTTCTACGACTGGGACACAGAGGTCGCCTCGTCCCTCTCCATCGAGCGCATCGACGGTGGGGTGACGCCGGCTGCGGCGCGCCCGGCGGACGACCCGCGGGCGGTGGTGGCCCGCCAGCTGATCGCCCTGGGTGACTTCGTGGTGGCCAACCTCGAGTTCTTCCTGCAGTTCTCCCGGCCGGAGAAGCCGAACACGTTCCTCCCTCCCCTCGACGGGACGGCGATGGGCGCGGCGGCGGAGAACCGCCCGGTGATCGGGTCCTGGGAGCTCGCCCCCGACGAGGCGCTGGTGGTGGAGGTCGAACCCCCGCAAGGTCTCTACTGGAGCTATTCGCTCGGCAATCCCTGGTGGGAGACCATCGACTATGGCGCGCACCAGAGCAGTCTCAACGGGTTCCAGGCAGCAGTGGACGACGACGGCATGCTGCGTGTCGTCATCGCCCACGAGGACCCGGGCATCGCCAACTGGCTCGACACCGCGGGGCACAGCGCAGGCCCTGTGATTCTGCGGTGCGTCCGCACTGAGACGGCGCCCGTGCCCACGACGCGGGTTGTGATGTTTTCCGATGTCGGCTCGTCGGTCCCTGACGGAGCGCGGCGGGTGACAGCCGGTGAACGGCGGGCGATTTTGGATGCGCGCCGCCTCGCCGTGAGCAAGCGGTTCTGCAGATGAGGGCTTGCGCTTTGTTCGGCAGGACGAAGGAGGTGGACGGACGTGGATCTGGGCTTCGCTGACGCGACCGCGGTGGTGACCGGAGGCAGCAAGGGCATGGGACGGGCCGTCGCCGAGATTCTCGCCGCTGACGGCGCCCGCGTCGCCGTCATGGCACGCGGGCGTGAGGGGTTGGACGACGCCGTTGCCTCCCTGAAGGCCCTCGGTAGTCCCGACGCGGTCGGCATCAGTGTCGACATGACCGACCCTGACTCCATCGCAGCGGGCTTCGGCCAGGTGCGTGATCGCTGGGGCTCGCTGAACGTGCTGGTGCACACGATCGGACCGGGTGCGGGGCGCTTCGACGATCTCGACGATGACGACTGGGACGAGGCCTTCGCGCTCGGCACCATGTCCGCCGTGCGAAGTGTCCGCGAGGCGGTGCCGCTGCTCCGCGCGGCGGAATGGGCGCGCATCGCCATCTTCTCGGCCCACTCGATTCAGCGTCAGAGCCCGATCCTCGTGGCCTACACGGCGTCGAAAGCCGCCGTGACGAGTCTGGCCAAGAATCTTGCGAAGTCGCTGGCGCCCGATGGCATCCTGGTCAACGCGGTCTGCCCCGGCTCCATCGTGACGGCGAGCTTCACCGAGAACCTCCGGGAGATTTTCGCCGCCGAGGGCCTCGACCCGTCCGATCCGCACGACGTCATGACATGGATCGGCCGGACCTTCCATCAGCCGGCCGATCTCGGGCGGGCCGGCCTTCCCGACGAGGTGGCGTCCCTCACTGCCTACCTGGTGTCGCGCCGCAACGGCTACGTGACGGGGGCGTGCGTCAACGCCGACGGAGGGTCGGACTTCGTCTAGGACGAAGTCGATGTCGAGGTCGAGGTGACCTGGCCGGGACACCGGCTGCGACGACCGTGCCCATTCACGCTCCCGCACTCCCCCATCTGCCAAGCTCTTTCGGGTGGCGACAGAGGACGACGACGAGGACATCCCGGGTATAGAGCGCCTGCTTGCGCTGACCGACGGCGTCGTCGCCATTGCGCTGACACTGCTGGTGCTGCAGCTGCAGGTACCCGGTGAGACCGCCGCCCTGACGAAACATCCCGACTCGGCGCTGGCGCTGTGGCACGCGCTCGAAGCCCGACGGCTCAGAGTTGACCAGCTACCTGGTCTCCTTTCTCGTCATTGCCCAATTCTGGATGGTGCACCACCGCGTCCTGCGCGGCATGCGCGGCCACAGCGAGGGGTTGGCCTGGCGCAACTTCAGTTTCCTGCTCGCCCTGACCCTCATGCCGTTCACCTCGGACCTGATCGGCCGCTACGGCACCAACCCGGTGGCCATCACCCTCTTCGGGCTCAACCTGGTGGCCATCAGCCTCAGCACCCAGTGGATCTTCCTCTACGCCGCCCACCACAACCTCCTCATGGACGTGGCCCGGTCGCAACGCGACGAACGGACGGCCAGAGTGCGAGTCGTGCTCGTGATCAGCATCGTGGCGGTGTCCGTAATCCTGGCCTGGACGGATCCCCAGTTGGCCAAGTTCGTGTGGCTTCTCTTCCTGGTGGTCTCTCCGGTGGCGGAGCGCATCAGCAGCCGGATCGAGGCGTCGCGATGGTTCTCGCCCGACGGCGTCGGGGAACCCAGTAGAGCGGGGAGGGAGTAACCAGTCGGCGGAGCTGGGGGGTCGCCGTCGTTTCGTCAGGATCTGGACCTGGACCTCCGGTCAGACCGTCCGGTGATGGTGCGCGTAGGCCGTCTCCTCGGTCATCACGTCTTTGACGAGGTTGCCCAGGGACAGGCTGACGTCGTCGAGATGAAGGCCCCAGGTCGGACCGAGCGTCGGCGCGACCACTGGACGGGAGTCCCCGGGGCGGGCGGTGATCTGGAGCCAGGTGGCGCCACCCGCACTCTTACAGGCTCCCGTATAGAGGCCGGGATAGGTGACCCACGGTTCTCCGGTCGCACTGGTCGACGAGACGAAGTAGGGCGTCAGCGCTGCCGCGCCGGTCCTTCCGAGCGCGGCCGGGTTCGTACAGACGACCTGTTGGCCGCGCCGGGTCGTCTGATCCGATTGGAGGCTGACCCCCTGACCGGGCCGTCCGAAGAGGGAATTGACGGGCGGCGGGGAGGAGAACGACGAGTAGGCGATCACGCAGCCGGTCTGGCTGGCCTTGGTGCAGGCCGGGATGTGGGCGAAGGTCCCGCCCACCGTCTTGCCCTTTGGGACCTGGACGTTGCCGCCGAGGATGATGGCAGACACCAGCCGATTCCGGAGGGCGGGATTGTGGTCAACCTGCGAGCGAAGGAGGCGAATGAGGTTGGCCGCCCCCTGTGAGTGCCCAATGAAGACGATGGGCCGGCCGTCACTGTCATGGGCCAGATAGTCCTTCCACCCCGCCAGCAAGCTCTGATAGGAGACCTCGTCTGCCGCCGGATCGTTGCCCAGACCCTTGGCCAACGAAGCGCTGGTCCGCTGGCGGTACGTGGGCGCCCATACATTGCAGACCTGCGAGAAACGAGACGCCTGCGACACGGCCGCGCCCACCAACGCGGGCGTCACCGCGGTGCCGGTGTTGTCGGTGGCGGCCGAAGCGGTGACCGTGGGATACACGTAGAAGCAGTCAAAGGGTGATTGGGACGCGGGTGCGGCGGGGACCACAGTCTTCGTTCCGTTGGCCGCAACCGCATTGGCGCCACGTGGATAGAGGCAGGGGTCGCCGGCCTGCCCAGGCCGGCAGAGCCACGTGACTCCGGCCGCGTCGGGCCCAGCCGACACGGGGGCGGTCGCGGCTGCCGCTTGTCCCATTGGCACGAGAGCGCCGGCGACGAGCAACCCGCTGCATGCGGCCACGACAACGGCAATCAGGGCGACCGCTCCGACCGTGCGGGTGTGGGCGCAGGCCCGCATGTCGGTCCTCATTGCAGCAGCGTGACAGGGTTTGGATTTAAAGTCAACAAACTTGACCGACCTGAAAGTTGACCTAATATGAGGTCATGGCTGCTTCCGCAGACCGGGCACATGCTGGGCCCGGCTTACCTCCGGCGCACGACCCGCAGGCCCTCAGCTGGCTCCTGCGCCGGACCGTGCGCCGCTACGCGCCGCCCGTCGCGCAGGCGCTCGACGCCGGCGGGTTCGGCGATCTCCCTCAGCGCGGATTCTGGGCGGTGAGCGCGCTCGCCCAGGCGGAGCCCGGGCTCAGCGGCCGCGATCTCGTTGCGCGCATGGGCATCTCCAAACAGGCCATCAGCCAATTGATTGAGACCCTGGTCACCATGGGGTATGTCGCCCGGCGTCCCGCCCCCGACGACCGACGGCGCACGCTTTTGCAGCTCACGGCCCGTGGCCGCAGTGCGGCGCGGATCATCGATCGCACGGTCGCGGAGACGGAAGCCGCCATGGCGACCATCCTTGGACGGGATCGGCTGCGCGAACTGCACGGTGCCCTCCTCGAGCTGGACGAGGCGTAGGCGGATTCCGCCTGCGACGCGTCCGCTGGGGCCGTGAAGTACCTCAACCGGCTGGACGCCGATGATCGCCGAGGAGCGAACCGGCGCTGTCGACTCCGGGTCTAGTCCGCTCCCGCCACCTCGTCGATCTGCTCGGCCCCGTAGTCGTTGATGTAGAGGTTGCCGCTCGGGTCGAAGACCACTTGGGACGGTCCTTCCAAGAGCACCGAGGAAGGGGCGCCGCCTTCTTTGGTGACACCGGGCGTGCCGCAGGTCCCCGCATAGGTGCTCATGTCACCGTTGGTGTTCACCTCACGGACGCAGGCCCCGACGTAGTCGGCGATGTAGACGTTGCCCGAGGCGTCCTCGACGACGCCGAAGGGCTTATTGAGCTCGGCCGCGGTCGCCAGGCCCCCGTTGCCGGTGGAGCCCGCCGTGCCGGTGCCCGCGAAGGTCGAGATGACCCCGCTCGTGTTCACCTTTCGGATAACGGCGTTCTTGGAGTCGGCGATGAAGAGGTTGCCCGATGCATCGACGTATATTCCGGTGGGGTCGTAGAGCTCGGCCGCCGTGGCCAGGCCGCCGTTGCCCGAGTACCCCTCCCGGCCGTTCCCGGCAACGGTCGTGATGATCCCGTTCGTCTTGACCTCGCGGACGACGTTGTAGACCACATCACTGAAGTACACGTCACCGGCGATGTCGGTGCGCACACCCCACGGTGCGCCGATGGAAGTCGCGGTCGCCGCTCCCCCGTTCCCTCCGTTGCCGACCCGGGAGTCCCCAGCGAAGATGGAGATGATCCCATTGGCCGCGACCTTGAGGATGTAACCCTCGGTGCATCCGGGACCAGTGCCCGTGTAGACGACGCAATCAGCGATGTACACGTTGCCCGACGAGTCAACGGCAACGCCAGTCGGCATGCCGATAGTGGCAGCAGAGGCCTTTCCACCCATTCCCTTCAGAGAGTTCGTTCCCGCGTTGCCGCGGGTGGCGCATGTCCCCACGCCGGCGAATGCGCTGATGACGCCGTTCACTACCTGGCGCACCTGGCAGTTCTTCATGTCGGCGATGTAGCCGATGCCTGACGCCGAGAACGCCTCGTCAGATACGGAATAGAACTCGGCCGCGGTGGCCGCGCCACCGTTCCCCGAAAATCCCTGTGTGCCGTTGCCGGCGAACCGGCCGATGGTCTCACTCGCTGCGGTCACTGCCACCGTCTGGGGCGTGCCCGTGGCCGCGGCATACGTGGAGCTGGCCGCCACCTGCGCCGTGAGCGAGCACGTCCCGACGCCGACGAAGCTCACGGCGAGGCCGGTGACGGTGCAGACGGTCGTGGAGTTCGAGGTCACCGAGGTCGTGCCGTTGCTGGTCGTGGCGACCGTGGCCGTAAAGGTGCCACCGACTGTGCCGCCTGCCGGCAGGTTCGAGATGGTCGGGGTGGACGGTGTGAGCAGCGCCGCGGTCACTGCCACCGTCTGGGGCGTGCCCGTGGCCGCGGCATACGTGGAGCTGGCCGCCACCTGCGCCGTGAGCGAGCACGTCCCGACGCCGACGAAGCTCACGGCGAGGCCGGTGACGGTGCAGACGGTCGTGGAGTTCGAGGTCACCGAGGTCGTGCCGTTGCTGGTCGTGGCGACCGTGGCCGTAAAGGTGCCACCGACCGTGCCGCCTGCCGGCAGGTTCGAGATGGTCGGGGTGGACGGTGTGAGCAGCGCCGCGGTCACTGCCACCGTCTGGGGCGTGCCCGTGGCCGCGGCATACGTGGAGCTGGCCGCCACCTGCGCCGTGAGCGAGCACGTCCCGACGCCGACGAAGCTCACGGCGAGGCCGGTGACGGTGCAGACGGTCGTGGAGTTCGAGGTCACCGAGGTCGTGCCGTTGCTGGTCGTGGCGACCGTGGCCGTAAAGGTGCCACCGACCGTGCCGCCTGCCGGCAGGTTCGAGATGGTCGGGGTGGACGGTGTGAGCAGCGCCGACTCCGCCCCCGCCACCTCGTCGATCTGCTCGGCCCCGTAGTCGTTGATGTAGAGGTTGCCGCTCGGGTCGAAGACCACTTGGGACGGTCCTTCCAAGAGCACCGAGGAAGGGGCGCCGCCTTCTTTGGTGACACCGGGCGTGCCGCAGGTCCCCGCATAGGTGCTCATGTCACCGTTGGTGTTCACCTCACGGACGCAGGCCCCGACGTAGTCGGCGATGTAGACGTTGCCCGAGGCGTCCTCGACGACGCCGAAGGGCTTATTGAGCTCGGCCGCGGTCGCCAGGCCCCCGTTGCCGGTGGAGCCCGCCGTGCCGGTGCCCGCGAAGGTCGAGATGACCCCGCTCGTGTTCACCTTTCGGATAACGGCGTTCTTGGAGTCGGCGATGAAGAGGTTGCCCGATGCATCGACGTATATTCCGGTGGGGTCGTAGAGCTCGGCCGCCGTGGCCAGGCCGCCGTTGCCCGAGTACCCCTCCCGGCCGTTCCCGGCAACGGCAACCGGGCTCCCGCCCGAACTGCTGACTTTGTCCACCACGTTGTCCACGACGTCGCTGAAATAGACGTTCCCGCCCGCAGCACGCACACCCCACGCGGCGGCAATGCCGCCGTTCCCCAAGCTCGTCCAGAGGGATCCCATCTGAGCCGGGGTCACGAGCACGCTGATCGTCCCCCCCGAAACCTTGAGGATGTAGCCCTGGCTACAACCGGGACCCACCCCGGTGTAGTCCGTACAGTCCGCGATGTACACATTGCCCGACGAGTCGACGGCGACGCCGGTCGGCATGCCGATGGTGGCAGCGGTGGCGGCCCCGCCCATGCCGCTGAGTGGGTTCAGTCCGCCGTTGCCACGCGTGGCGCATGTCCCGACGCCGGCGAATGCGCTGATGACGCCGTTCACAACCTGGCGCACCTGACAGTTCTTCATGTCGGCGATGTAGCCGATGCCTGACGCCGAGAACGCCTCGTCCGAGACTGAATAGAACTCGGCCGCGGTGGCAGCGCCACCGTTCCCCGAAAAGCCCTGTGTGCCGTTGCCGGCGAAGAGGGTGATGGCTCCAGTGGTTGACGCTCCCGCTGGCGCCATGACCAGGAATGCACTCACAGCTACCGCCGCCGAGATCGCGAGAATCCCGCATGTCCGCCTCATCGTGCTCCTCCCGCTGGGACCGCCAAATCCCCCTCCAGGGCGAGCTGAGAATAGCCTGAAGACCCGCCGAAGGCCACTGTAAACCCGCATTGTCCGTTTGTTGTGACTCTGCAATCGAGGCTGCACTTCGAGCGGGTGCAAGGGAGCAACTCGCGACCACTCTCACACTGCCCGAGGTGTGCGCCGTGCGCTCGCCCCTCAGCCGGCGGTGGGGCCGGTGTCACGGATCCGCCGTTACTGCGTCACTGACCACCCGTTGCCGGGCTGCAGTTCAGCCGTGATCGATCTGAGACAGATCAGGCGCGGCGTCAACCGCAACGAGTGGGCGCTGAGGGACTCGAACCCCCGACCTGCTGGTTGTAAGCCAGCTGCTCTAACCAACTGAGCTAAGCGCCCGGAAAAAGCGACCTTACCTGCTCTTTTTCGGACACCCCCGCCACGGCTTGCGCTGACGTTTCCATGCAACACGAGAACGGTGCGCCGATATCCACTGGCCTTGACCGGTCGCAGACTCTTTCGAAACGTCGGTGCGGCTTTCGACGGGCCGAACACAGACAGCAATCCGACGCGCAGGAGCAATAACCATTGCGCCCGAAGAATCGACCTTCGCTCGTGATCGGACCATGAAACGCCGGCAAACACCGCGCGAAAGAAGGCGCGTAATCGGCGCGACTCGTTGCGTTCGGAATGGCACGCTCTTACTGTGCTGGACACTGAATTCGGCGGGCCGAGTGCAGGCGGTGGCAAGTGATTGGCGAAACAGATGAACGGCGTGTCGCACGCTCCCCTCGCGCCCGTGTGCAGCCTTGGAAGCGGCGAGCGCGCCTGATCGTCGCCACGACTCTGTGTGTCATGTGTGCAGCCGTCGCGCTTGTCGGCGCCAGGTATTGGGATCAACCGGAGGCCGCGCCGGGATACTCCATCGCCGCGGAGCTCGCGGCAATGACCTCGCACGCGTACGGAGCACCTCGATACATCGCGCCAACCGAGGCGGGAGTATCCAAGGCCGACATCGGGCACTCCAAGCACCCAAACCGGACAACCTCGCTCCGGCACGGTTTGCGGCCGCACAGGCGACGAGTTCCGCATACATCGACATCGACATCGACATCGACATCGACATCGACATGACAAAAACGACGACGACGACCAGATCGACGACCCATTCCAAGACCACCTCGTCGCGCCCGATCGCCGTCACCACGAAGGGCAGCACAACGACGTCGACCGCTTCATCAACCACGACATCGACCACCTCGATCCGGTCCGCGCCCCAAGGAATGACGACCGGCTTCTCCCAGGCGGACATCGAGGGTGGTCCCGCCAGCGGTGATTGCGCGCCGACGGGCTCGCCGACTGCGTCGCCCGACACCTCGCTGGACTCTGTCTTCGAGACCCAACATGGGCCGGGGTGGCTGGGGGGCGACGCCACCTACTCCACCGCGCTGCCGGACGGACGGGAGGGATTCGTCTTCTCCGACACGCTGGTCGGTACGGCGCAATCGGACGGCACGGCCTCTCTGACGGGCGTCGCGCACAACAGCGAGATGACCGGAACTTTGCCCGACCTGAGGGGCGACCTGCGCGGGAGCTACGCCACACCGAAACCGCTCATCCCCGATGCCGACGGCAATGGAGACTCGTGGCAGGTGGCCGCCACCTACATGGAGAACGGCGACCAACTCGTCTTCGTCAACGAGTTCGCTCCGGTGGCAGGGAGTCTCTTCGACACCTACACCGGCCGCTCCGGGATCGGCGTCATGTCGCTGAGTTCGGGCCGGCCAAGGGTCGAATCCATCGATTTCCTTCCGACCGACGCCAACACGCAATGGGGCAACGCTCTGACCCAGAGCGGCGGCTACGACTACGTCTACGGCATGTCCATGGACTTCACGGCCGATGTCTTCTATGGCATGAAGGTGGCCCGCGTGCCGGTCGGCGACTCGCTGGACAACGCCCGCTGGACATACTGGAACGGCGCCGCCTGGGTGGCGGGGGAGTCCAACGCCATCGCCGCGCCCGGGTTCCCGCTGATTGATGGTGTGATCCCGCTGCGCGACGCCAGCGGGTACATGGGGGTCGGGGTCGGTGGGTCGGCCGGCCACCCGATGGTGGTCTCCCTGACCTTCTCGTGCACCCCTACCGGGCCGTGGAGCGCAGCGAAGAACGTGTACACGATCCCTCAGACCACCCAGTTCCCCGACGAGTACGCCTACATAGCGACCTTCCACCCCGAGCTCTCGAGCACCGGGTTGGTCGTGTCCTACAACGTCGACTCACTCGAGGGACTCTCCGCCCTGGAGCGGAACGACCACCAGTACCAGCCCCACTTCATCGTCATTGGCGGCTGACGGCAGAAAGCGTCAAAGGCACGCCGAACCACGCCAATTGGCACCAATCCGCCGAGAGACGCGTCAGGGCAGATGCTTGGCGAGCGTCGTGCTCCAGGGCCGGGCCAAGGCCCGCAGTTCCTCGCAGCGCGCCGCACCCAGCAGGGCATAGGGCGCAGCCGCCAGCGTGTCGGTCCCGTCCTCCACCGCCCGGCGATGCGCAGCCCCTGCATCGGTGAAGCGGAGCTCGTCGCCCTGCTCGAGCCAGCCTCGAGCCCGCAAGGCGTCGACGGCACCGTCCCAGGCGTCTTCCGGCCAGCCCCGCGTCGAGCGCAGGATCCCCTCCGGCACGTCACCAGCGGCGGCGTGGGTGACCAGCGCCTCGAGGCCTGACAAACCCCGGACGACGAGCTGCGCGATATGACCGTCACCGCGGTACTCGCGCAGGATCGACTGGGCGTGCCAGAGCTCCAGGTGGGGCACGCCCGGCCACGCGACGTCACTATGGGCGGCGGCCAACGGTCGCCCCTCCACCCGCCGGCCGGCCTCCTCGGCGGCGAGGCGTGCCAGCTGGGCGGCTTGCCGCATCTCGTCGGACGACAAGACTTCGTCGCCCAGCAGCCGGCGGAAGGCCGCGTCGACGGCATCGAAACGAGCCGCCACCAGCGCCTCCGGCGCCGCGACCTCCCACGCCGCAGGGATCGCCGCGTGCACGAGCTCGGGATTGAAGTTGAAGAACGTGGAGACGACCACGTCGGCCGTCACCGCGCCCATGGGCGCCGCCCGCGATGCGAAGTAGCCCGCCCGTCCCGTGACGCCGAGCCGGGCATAGGCCTCGGCCGCCTCGGGGACGAAATAAATCATGCCGTGCAGCGGCTCCAGCGTCCGCCACGTCTTGCGGGCCAGCAGCGCGTCCGCGGCGTCCTCAGTCGTTTCGTCGATCACAGGCCTTCCTCCCTCGCCAGCCGGTCGGCCAGCCGTCGTGTCGCCGCCACAATCGGTCGCCGGGGCGACGCGTCGCGCACCGCCAGGTCCCTCCCGTCGCGCTCGCTTTCGGCCACACCGACCTCGCGGCAGATGAGGAGCCCAGCCAGGTAGTCCCAGCTGTAGAGGGTGCTGCGTCCGACCACGAGATAGGCGTCGAGCACGCCCTCCGCTACGGCGCAGCACTCGAGCGAGGCCGCACCGAGGGCCCGGTACTGCGCCCAGCCCGGGTGATGACCAGGGAACCCCGAGATGCCCACAATGGCGGCTTCCAGGTCTTCGCACCCGGAGGGAGCGATGGCCCGTCCGTCTTTCTCGGCCCCCGCGCCGCGCACGGCGGCGTAGCGCACACCGCTGGCCTGGTTGGTGACGACACCGACGCGCGGGCCGTCGGCGTCCAGGACGCAGATACTCGTGGAATAGAACGGCACACCCCGGTGCGCGTTGGTGGAGCCGTCTATCGGGTCGATCACGGCCAGAAGCCCGGACCCGGCGTCGCCGGTCATCCCGGACTCCTCCGAGAGGACGGCCAAGCCTGCGCCGTGCAGGATCGGGAGGGCAGCCCCGTCGGCCGCCAGATCGAGCCGGTACTGGCCCGGCTTCTTCCCGCTGGGACCCCAATCCTCGAGCACGTCGAGCGCGCGACGCACGGCGCCGACCGCTTCGTCGAGCACTTCCAGGAGCCGTACGTCGTTCACGGGTCACGAACCCTATCGGCCGCTGGTGCGCCGACCCACCGGGGACACATGGACCACCCGGCCTGGCTGGCCGCACGCCCGTCCACGCCCATTAGGCTTCCCCAGCTGTGGCTGCCATTGACGTCGCTGGCTACGTCGCCGACCTGAAGGACCATTCCGTCGATCACGGATTTCACGTGCATGACGAACGGCACTTCGTCGAGACCTATTCGTTGCGGCAGGTCTGGGAGGTCGACCTGCACCCCGAGGAGGGGTGTGGCGGCCCGCTCGACCTCCACCTCGCCCTCGACGTCGACCCCCGTGTCCTCCTCTCGTTCGAGGACGCCGTCGTCCTCCTCTCCGAGGACGAGGAGCCACCCGACGAGTTCCATTTCCCGCTGACCTTCACCTGGGCGCTCCCGCCCCTTCCGAGCGGGCCCGACCTGCTCCGGCTCGCCATCGATCTGGCCGGCGTCGGCGGCATCGAGCTCCCGCTCGAGGTCTCGGCCATCGACTCCTTCGCCAACGCGACCGACGGCTCGGAACGGCGGCTCAGCATCGTCGCCCGGCACCCGGTCTCCTTGGCCCGGGTCCTCAGCGGCGAGGAGCTCCTGTGCGACGTCTTCGACCGGGCCCTGGCCGTGAGTCGCTTTCTGCTCGAGTCCGCCGAACGCTGGCTGGGCTGAGGTGCGGCGGGCCCGCCGCCCCCGCGGAGTCCGGGTCGTGACGCTGATCGTCGTGGCGGTCGGCGCCGCCCTGGCCCTCAGCGCCTGCAGCAGCCAGAGCGGGCAGAACCTGGCGCAGCAGGCCTGCGTCCACGTGCACCTCTCCGTGGCTGATTATCTGCGTGCCGTCAACCCGAGACGTCGCCGGCGACCGCCGCCCAGCTGCAGAAGAAAGCCGACCAGGAGCTCCGCGACGCCCTCCCGCTCGCGGCCGCCGCCAACTCCGACGACGGTTCCTGGAACTCGCTCATGACCACCATCTCCGAGGGCGCCACCGTCGACGAGGGCCACCTCGTCCCCTCGTTGCGCGCCCAGTGCGTCGTCGCCAACTCCAACCCGAACGTCAACCCGCAGTCCCCCAGTGGGAACAGCGGGAACGGCGGCGGCGGCGGGAATAGCGGGAGCAACACCAACACCACCCAGCCCCAGAACGTGAACCCCGAGCCGGCGTCACCCGCCGGCTGAGTCCGGCGGCGCGCCGGTCCCCGCCATCTGCGCCCGTCCGGCCGCCACGATGGCCGGCATGATCTTCGGCGCCAGATACTGACCCCCGGCCACGGTGAAGTGCACGCCGTCGGTGGCGCGGATCGTCACTCCGTGCACCGTGGAGGCGAACTTGCCACCGGGGCAGGCCGCACCGAAGAGGTCGACCGCCGAGTCGGTGGCGGCGTGTTCGGCGGCGACCTCGCGGACCAGCTTGTTGTAGACGGCCAGGCGGGCCGGGTTGTCCTCGGGCCACGGCGCCCCGTCCGGCTGCTCGCCCTCGTCCGTGCACGGCGCGGTCAGGAAGACCATGTGGGCGCCCGTCGCCGTCACCAGATTGCGAGGCCTGCTCCAGCTGGCTCTTCACGTAGGCGGCGTAGGTCGGGTTCAAGATGTTCGTCCAGGTCCCCTGGTACTCGCGGTCGACCACCTCCCAGCGCCCGGCCAGCAGCACGACCACGTTCGGCTTGACCTGGCTGATCGCGGCCGGCCACTGGTCCGGCCAGGGCTGTTGGCCGCCGGCTCGCCGGGCAGGACGCCGGACCCGCCGCACGCCGGCGGCGTGTCGTAGCGGGTGCCCATGAGCTCGACCTCGGGCCCGTCGACCACGCCGCAGCCGAGGATCCCCTTGTCCGAGAGCTCGTAGTCGTACTTGTCCTGGTCCTGCGTCGCCCAGCCCCGACCCAGGGTCAGGGCCACCGAGTCGCCGAAGAGGAGCACCCTGACGGGTGGGCCGCGCGGTCGACGGCGGGCGGCGGCGGCGTCGTGGTCGTGGTCGGTGAGATCCCGTCGTGCCGATGCCGCCCGGGAGCGCCGTGCTGGCGACCGCCGTCGTCCCCGTCGTGGCCGCGATCACGGCCACCAGCACGGCGCCGACACCGGCGGGCACGACCAGCCACGCCCGCCACTGGCTGACGAAGGTCCCCATGCGGATCGGGCGCTCGACGAGGTGGAAGGACACGACCGACACGGCGAAGGTGACGAGGACGCGCACCGCGAAGAGCTCGTACCCGTAGAGCCCCGTCCGGGAGTGGTCGAGCCAAATGAAGATGGGCCAGTGCCAGATGTAGAGCCCGTACGAGATCCGGCCCACGTAGCGCACCGGGGACAGCGACAGCACCCGCGGGACGATGCTGCGCGGTGCCGCGACGGCGGCGAGGATGACGCTCGCCACCGACAGCCCGATGAGGAAGAACCCGCCCGAGTAGGGGAAGGCGGAGGTCGGAGGTGGTCAGCACCCACAGGCGACGGCGCCGGCGGCCCCGACGACACCCAGCACGCCGCAGAGCCGCCAGCCCGGTCGAGCCCTCCGGCCGCCACAGCTCCCCCTTGGCCAGGCGGCCCTCCTCGTGGCGGCGTTGCGTGACCAGCACGAGCCCCACGGCCAGCGCGCAGCCGATGAAGAGGCACTGCGAGCGCGTGTCGGTCCCGAGATAGGCCCGGTTGGTGTTGAGGCCGCCGTCGTACACGTGGTACATCCAGAGGGCCGAGGCGACGGCGGCCGCGCAGCACAAGGCGAACAACGCCCGCAGGCTGCGGGTGAAGTGCAGCACGCCCAGCACCACCAGCGGCCAGATCACGTAGAACTGCTCCTCCACCGCCAGCGACCAGGTGTGCAGCAGCGGCGAGGAGGCCGACGTCTCGTTGAAGTAGTTGGAGTTGACGAGAATGAAGTGCCAGTTGCTCACGTAGAGGAGGGTGGCCAGCGCGTCGAGCCGCAGCGCCCCGTACGTGCCCTTGGGGACGATGACGGACGCGAAGAAGGCCACGAAGAGCAGCATCAGGAGCAGCGCCGGCAGCAGGCGGCGGGCCCGGCGGGCCCAGAACGCCCCGAGCTTGATCGTCAGCGCCTGGCGCCATTCCCCGATGAGGAGCGAGGTGATGAGGAAGCCCGACAGGACGAAGAAGGCGTCCACCCCCATGAACCCCCCGTCCATGTGCGGGATCCCGCCGTGGAACATCATCACGGCCACGACGGCGCAGGCCCGCATCCCGTCGAGCGCGGGGAGATAGGCGAGACGAGTGTGCGAGACCGCGCTCTCGTCGTCCTGCATGGGGCCCATCCCTCCTCGGTCGGCTCGGGCGGCACCGCACTCTGGGTGGCCGGGGACCCGCATTCTCGCAGAACGGGGCCCGCGACCTCGGAGCAGCCCCGGCTCGCTACCCTGTGCCCCCCTGAGCCCGACCCGACCGTTGGCCCCGGCCCCTCCACCCCGCCGCGCCCCGGGCGCGCCACCGCCGTTTCGTCACGTTCGTGCTGGTCCTCGTGGTGATCGGCGTCGGCGTCGTGCTCGTCGTGGCACATCCGTCGCGGGCCGCCGCTCAGCCCCCTGCGCGCCCGGATCGTCGCCATCGCCCAGGGCCAGGTGGGCTACCAGACCGACCCCTCCGACACCTACTGCAACAAGTTCAGCGCCTACTGGGACGCCGGCGTCGACGACTGCGGCAACGACAACCTCGACGAGGAGTGGTGCGCCGACTTCGCCGCCTGGGTGTGGAAGCAGGCCGGGGCCGAGGTGACGTACCAGCTGGCGCCCGGGCTACCTCAACGGCGACTCCGCCAGCTTCTACGTCTGGGGGACGGACCACGGCACCTGGCACCCGGTCGGGTCGGGCTACACGCCCCAAGCCGGGCGACGTCGCCGTCTACGGGCTCGACACCTCCGCCGTCACCGCCGTCCACGTGGCCATCGTCACCGCCGCCACGGGCAACGACGCCGCGCCCGACGTCGATCAACGGCGACGGCGACCGCACGGGCTACAGCGTGGTCGAGGTCGGGGACAACCAGGCGTTCGCCGACGTGAAGCGGAAGGGCGCCCCGCTGTCGGGCTACGTCTCCCCCACGCTCCTCGGCGGACGGCGCCTCGTCGTCGTGAGCGGCGAGCTGACCGCCGTCACCGACCGTCCGGCCGACGCGCCGCCGCTGCCGGCGTTCCGACGCCGCCTCCTCGGCCTGCTGGGCCGCCATCGCCATGACCACCGCCTCGAACACCTTGGCCGCGTCGCTCTCGATGTGGCGTGCGCGCCAGCAGCAGGCAGCCCGCGCCGAGGAAGGCGATCGGCAGGATGATCAGGAACGCCGTGCGGTAGTTGTCCGCCGAACTGCGCCGGCGATGGCCGAGGTGACGAGCGGGGCCGCCGCCGACCCGAAGACCACCGAGGCCAGGTTGAAGGCACCGAACCCCGCGCCGCGCAGGTGGGCCGGCGCCGCGTCCGACAGCCCGGCCCGCAGGGCCGGGACGCACGGCCGTGGCGGCCAGGAAGCCCGCCAGCTGCACCACGAACACGAGGGCGAAGGCCATCGGGATGAACGACACCATGAACAGCGCGGCGCTGATGACGATGCAGACCGCGGGGATCACGACCCGCGCCCCGAGCAACCGGTTGCACCCACTTGTCGGCGATGCGCCCGCCGATGAGGGTGCCGGGGATGCCGCCGAGGATGGCCAGCGCGCCGAATGTCGCCGTTCGCCGCCTGCTGCGTCAGGTGCAACTGGTTCTGGTAGAAGTTCGGCATCCAGGTCGCCACCGCGGTGACGACGAAGCCGACCGTGGACACGCCGACCAGCGCGTAGCGCATGGTCGGGATGCGCAGAATCGTCCCGACGTCCTTGCGCAGGCCGTCGACCATGTCGGCGAGGAACCGTCGGAAGCCCGCCGGAAAGAGGGGCGGCCCGTCACGTCGTCGGCCACCTCCATCTCCGTCGCTCCCGAGCACGTGGGCCCGGTCCGCCGACCCGCGGCTGGGCTCGGGCAGCCGCCAGCAGAAGTACGCGACGAGCAGCCCAGGGAACAGCGAGACGAAGAAGGCGACCCGCCAACCGTGGCCGTGGAACAGCGGGCCGATGGCGCCGCCGATGGCCAGTCCCATGCCCAAGCCGACGTAGCTCAGGCACTGCTGAATGGAGAAGGCCTTCCCGCGGCGCTCGGTCCCGTAGTAGTCGGCGATGACGCTGCTGCCCGAGGGGTCGGTGACCGCCTGGCCGAACCCGAGCGAGGCCCGGATCAACACCAGCAGGCCGAAGGCCGCCGTCGGCACCAGGCCGCCCAGGGCGCTGATGACCGACCACAGCACGATCGTCACCGCCATGGCCCGGGTCCGGTTCCACCGGTCGGCCAGGTAGCCGGCGGGCATCGTGACGATGCCGTTCACCAGGATGAAGGCGGAGAAGAGCAGGCCGATGGCCGTGTCGCCCACGCCGAAGGCAGCCTTGATCTGGTCGCTGCTGCCCCGGACGATGTACTGGTCCATCCCGTCGACGAACAGGGTGAGCCCGACCACCCACATGGGCCAGTTGCCGATCACCATCCGCCGGGTGGACGTGATGGGGCTGCCCGGCGTGGACGACGTGGGCGCGGACAGCCGCGTCGGTTCTGCCCGCGTCGGATCAGCGGAACGATCAGATGCCTGTGGCATCTCTGCCGTACTCACGGCTGGCCCGCCGCCTGTCGCCCTCGTTGCGCTGGGGCCCGCTGCCCCGTGTCGCCCGCTGCCCGCCGCCCGCCGCCCGCGGGCCTACGTCCCCGGCGTGTACCCGGCCGGCAGCGCGATCGACTTCACCTCGAGGAAGCCCTCCAGGCCCTCGGGCCCGAACTCACGCCCGAGGCCCGACTCCTTGTAGCCGCCGAACGGCGTGGCGAAGTCGATCGGCACCGGCGCGTTCAGCATGTAGGTGCCGGTACGCACCTGGCGCGCCACACCCAGACCGCGGTCGTTGTCGCCGGTCCACACCGAGCCGCACAGCCCGTAGTTGGAGTCGTTGGCGATGTCGACCGCGTTGTCGTCACCGTCGTAGGGGATGACGACCAGCACCGGCCCGAAGATCTCCTCCTGGGCGATCTTCATTTTGTTGTCGACGTCCGTGAAGACCGTGGGCTCGACGTACCAGCCCTTGGCGAAAGCGGACCCGGTGGGGCGGCCACCGCCCAAAGCGACGGTGGCGCCCTCTTCGCGCCCGCTGTCGAGATACCCCTCGATCCGGCTCCGTTGCCGCTCGGCCACCACGGGGCCGACCTCGGTGGCCGGATCCATGGGGTCGCCCACCTTCATGGCGGCCACACCCGACACGACGGCGTCGACCACTTCGGCGTAGCGAGCACGGGGCGCCAGGATGCGCGTCTGGGCGATGCAGGCCTGCCCGTTGTTCATGATGGAGTTGGGCAGCAGCGTGGGGATCGTCGTGGCCAGGTCCGCGTCGTCGAGGATGATGGCGGCCGACTTGCCGCCCAGCTCGAGCGTGCAGCGCTTCAGGCGCTCGCCGCAGAGCCCGCCGATGCGCTTGCCGCCGACGCCCGAGCCGGTGAACGAGATCTTGTCGACGCCGGGGTGCGTCACCAGGTGCTCGCTCGCCTCCCGGCCGGCCGGCACCACGGAGAGGACGCCCTTGGGCAGTCCGGCGTCGGCGAACATCTCGGCCAGGCGGAACGCGTCGAACGGCGTCTCGGGCGCCGGCTTGTAGACCACGGTGCACCCGGCGGCCAGCGACGGCGCCAGCTTGGCGGCCGCGATGAAGAGCGGCACGTTCCACGGGGCGATGGCCCCCACCACGCCGACGGGCTCCTTGGTCACCAGCACCTGCGGGTTCAGCAGGCCGGTGCGCACCTCGTCGAAGGCGTACGTGGTGGCGAGGTCGGCGTAGTAGCTGAAGATCATGGAAGGCGCCATCACCTGGCCCAGTGCCGAGAACGAGATCGGCGAGCCCATCTCCTGGGTGATGATCGCCGCCATGTCGTCCATCTCGGCCATGATGCGCGCGCCGACCTTGGCCAGGATCTCGCCGCGCTCGGCCGTCGTCATGCGCGGCCAGGGCCCGTGGTCGAAGGCGGTGCGCGCCGCCGCCACGGCCTTGTCGATGTCGCCCTCGGTGCCGTCGGGCACGCGTCCGATGACCTCTTCGGTCGACGGCGAGATGACCGAGATGGTGTCCGTGCCCTCCGGGGCCACCCAGTCGCCGCCGATGAACAAGCGGTCGTAGTCCCGAATCGCCATGTGTCCCTCCCAGGGATCTCAGGGGGCCCGGCCCCCACCGCCGGAGTACCGGTCGGTAACCGAAAGGCTAGCGGCGCCCCGAGGGTCCGCGACAGTCCCTGCCGACGTCGCCGGGCCTCGCCGAGGGGCCCGTGCCGGGCCGGTTCAGCCCGCCTCGTGACCTGGTTCGATATGGGCCAGGACGCCGCCGTCGGGCTCCACCCAACCCTTACCGGCGGCGTACGCGCACATGCCGGCGAAGCCCTCGTCCCAGCCGGCGTCCGCTGCGGGCCCCGCCAGCGCCCGCAGGGCGCCCGGGTCGACCACCACGTGTGCACCGTCGGGGTGGAGCCGGCCCAAGCCGGACCGCTGCACCGCCCGGGCCAGGTCGCCCTCTCCTTCGAGGGATACCGAGAAGCGCGTGAATTCGTCGGGCTCCCGTAGCGACGCGGTGGCCCCGGACAGGTCGACGACGATGAGCACGGCGTGGGACGCTACCCGGCACCCCCACACGGGCGGTCCCGTCGTCGGTAGAGTGCCGCACCGTGCCCGACATCAGCCAGCGCGACCCCGACCAGGTGGCGAACATCCTCTCGCGCTGGTTGGCGACCAAGTCGGCCGACGGGTCGGGCCCCGAGGTCTTCGACGTGACGGCCCCCGGTTCCAACGGGTTCTCCAACGAGACGATCCTGTGCCGTACCCGCGCCGCCGGCGGCGAAGAGAAGCGCCTGGTCGTCCGCGTCGCACCGACCAAGCACCTGCTCTTCCTCGACGCCCGGTTCTCCACGCAGTACCGGGCCATGCGCGCCCTGGCCGACGGGGGCTCGGCGGTGCCACTGCCCCGCCTCGGGTGGTACGAGGACAACCCCGAGTACTTCGGCGTGCCCTTCTTCTCCATGGACCACGTCGAAGGCCTGGTGCCCTCGGACAACATCCCGTACACCATGGACGGCTGGGTCATCGAGGCCACACCCGAGCAGCAGGAGCGCATGTGGTGGAGCGGCATCGACGCCCTGGCCGCCGTCCACCGCACCGACTGGCGGGCGACCGGGCTCGAGTGGCTGAGCACACCTGCCCGCGGCAAGCCGGGGCTGCAGCAGCAGCTGTCCTACTACCGCGACTTCCTCGACTGGGCCACCAAGGGCGAGAAGGTCCCGGTGATCGAGTCGACCTGGCAGTGGCTGGTGGAGCATCAGCCCGCCGAGGACGGCGACGTGGTCATCAGCTGGGGTGACAGCCGCATCGGGAACATCATCTGGGACGACTTCCAGGCCGCGGCCGTGGTCGACTGGGAGATGGCCTCGCTGGCCCAGCCCGAACTCGACCTGGGCTGGTGGCTCTACTTCGACCGGCAGTTCTCCGAGGGCCTCGGCGTGCCCCGCCCGGCGGGCTTCGGGTCGCACGAGGAGACCATCGAGCGCTACTCCGCAATGATGGGCCGGCCCATGCGGGACATCTTCTATTACGAGATCTTCTCGGGCTTCCGCTTCGCCGTGGTCATGTACCGGCTCTCCGACCTCGTCTTCGACCGCGAGGACATGGAGGGTGACGCCGACATGGCCACGGACAACATCGCCACCCAGCTCCTGGCCAAGATGCTCGACCTGGAGCCGCCGACCTAGCTGTCCGAGATGGGGTCGCCGGTCGGTCCCACGGCGACGCCGGCCGCGAGCAGGCGCCGGCCCAGCCACTCCGTGCCCTGATTGCCTTCCTCGCGCATGGCTTCGGGCCAGCCCTCGAGGATCTTGTGCAGCTCGTCGACGGAGCTGATGTTGGCGATGACGTGCACGGTGATCTTGTTCTCGTAGCCCGGCGGGTCCGAGACGTGGATGCCGCCGAAGGGGTCCTCGCGAATGTGCGGCGCCGGCTCGCGCAGCACGTACAGCTCGCCGGTGTCCTCCACGTAGTTCAGCTCGTGGACGACGCCGTCCTTGCCCAGCCACTCCGAGCCCAGCTCGAGCTCGGCCGAGGGCCGCCGGCGAGGGTCCGCTTCGTAGAACTCGTCGATGTCCATCGGCGGCACACTATCGCCGACCAGGACCATTGCAGCTGCCCGGGACACGGCGGCGAGCAGGCGCTGCGGGGGGAGGGATCGGGGGAGGAAGGGGGAAGACGCTCCTGGCATGCCCATTCCCACCGCAAAGCACCGTGTCGCCCTCATCGACCAGATGGCATCCGAGTGGAGCGCGATCGGCCGCTCCCCCGCTGCCATCCGGTCGCTCCGCGAGATCGCCGGCCGCGATGGCGCGCTGTCCGCGCTCGTCCTGGGACCGGAAGACGGCTCCGGCGGCCCACCGTCGTGCCCCTCGCCCTACGACCTGGTCGAGCACATGCGCCGCGCCGCCGGTCGAGCCCAGCGCGAGGAGGCCGCCCGGCTCGTCCGGGTGCTGCTCCGCGAGGCCGGGGCCGACCCCTTCCTCTGCCGCATGCTGGTGCAGGCTCTGATCCCGGGCCTGGTGACGGTGGCCGGGAAGCTGCAGTGGGGGCGGGGCGGGGAATGGCAGGACGGCGAGGAGTTCTTCGGCGAGCTCGTGTCCACCACCTGGCTCGTGTTACAGGAATGGTCGGGACAGGACCGCCCCTACGCCGTGCTCGACCTGCTGTCCGCCATCCGCTGTCGCCTGCGCCGCCAGCTCTTCCGGTCAAAGGAGGTGGACAGCCGATCCGTTTCGTTCGGTCCCGAGCTGGCCGAGGAGGTGGCCGGCCCGTCCCGACGGGAAACCGACCTCGAAGAGCTGGCGCGCCTGCTGATCGATCTGCGGCGCGAGGGGATGCGACCCGACGAGGTCCAGGTCCTCTACGCCCACCACGTCCTCGGGTACTCCATCGCCGAGCTGAGCACCCTCACCGGACGCGACCGCCGCGCCCTCTACGCGCGGCGCGACCGTGGCCAGCGCCGCCTGTGCGCCTGACCGGCGAGTGCGAAACGCGTGACGCGTGACTCGTGCGCATGGTCGTGCGTATCGTGTGCCCGTGCCCGTACTTGGCGGAGGGCCCGAACCCACTGACGGCTTGCGCTCCGGAGTCGCTCGCGGCCGACCCAATTGGTGGGTCATCCTCGCCGTGTCGCTCGGCCTCATGGCCCTCCTCGTGGCCACCGCGGGCAGCAAGGCGGCGACGCCCCGGCGGGAGGGCGCCTCGTCCCAGGTGGTGGCGCGCCGGGCCACGGGCAGCGGCACCGGTGCCGGCGCCGGCCCGGGCCACGTCACCAGGTCTGGAGTGGCCCCGTCGACGTCGACGACCACCACGACGACCACGACGGTGACCTTGCCGCCGGCAGCCGCGACCGACGTCGCCTCGTCGCAGCACACGACAGGAACGTTCGGCACGGGCGGCGGGCCGCCGGCTGCGGCACCGAGTGTCACCACGACGACGGTGGCACCGGCCACCACCACGACCACGACGACGTCCGACCCCGCCGCAGCCGTGGCAGCCGATCGCACGCAGACCCAGGGCTACCTCAATCCCCCGCTCCAGGCGTCGAACCAGTTCGGGTTCACGGGAAGCGGTGCGATGGAGATCTCGGTGGTCTGGTCCGGGAGCACGTACCTCACCATGGACGTCAGCTGCCCGAGCGGCGGCCAGAGTGTCGGCGGAACCTCCGCCATGGCGGCGTCGCTGCCCGACGCCAGCGGGAACTGCATGGCCACGGTCAGCGAGCCCACGTCGGAATCGACCTCGTTGACGTACACCATCACCATCGGACCCGCCGGTGGGTAGCGCGGACCCACCCGGGCGCTTCCGTCGGATCCTCGACGTCGTCGGCGCCACCGCGGCGGCCCTCCTCGCCTTCACGGCCGTCCCCGCCGTGCTCGTGGGAGTCGTCGGCAATCCCCTGACGGCTGGCCTCGGACACACCTGGCGGCCGTTGCCGCGCGACACGCTGTGCCTCCTCGTCCTGGCCGCCTGGGTGGCCTGGGCTGCCTGCTGTGCGCAGCTCCTCCGGGCCGTCGTCGCCCACGTGCGCAGCGGCGAAGTCGGGGTCCGCCAGGGCTCGTCGGTCCTCGACCGTGTGGCGGCACGCATCGCGTTCGGCGTGCTCGCACTCACGAGCCTCGGCGCCCCGCTCTCACTGGCGGCGGGCGCGGGGGCCAGCCCGCCGGCGGGTCACGGGCCCGGAACCTCCCTCACCGCGGCCGTCCCGGTCGGGGCGCGTGGTGCCGTGGTCGCTGTGTCAGGCCCGACCTATGCCGTACAGCGCGGCGACACCCTCTGGAGCATCGCGGACGAAGTCCTGGGCGACGGTGCGGATTGGACGTCGCTGGCCGCCCTCAACCTCGGCCACGACGTGGGGGGCGGAGCACGGTTCGTGGACCCCGACCGGCTCCGGGAAGGGTGGCGACTTCGTCTGCCTCCTGACGCCGGCCGCCCTTCCGGCGACGGCGACAGCGAGACGGGCGCCCGCCCCACTCCCAGGGGCCCGCATCCCGAACCCGACGGTCATCTGCCCGAGTTGATCGCCCTCGGTCTCGGTTCGCTGGCGTGCGCGGCGTTGGCGCGACGGGCGGGATCGCGGCGCCGCATGGGGACGCGATTCACCGGCGAGGAGGTGCTGCCCCCTGTCCCGTCAGAGAGCGCCCTGGACACGGCGACCTTGCTCCAGCGCTTCCAGGGCGTTCCGGCGCTGCATTCCTTCGAGGCAGCCAACTGCCTGCTGGGCCTTGCGCTCCAGGACCGAACGTCCGGGGCGCCCGTCCGGGCGATCTGTGTCTCGGACTCCGGCGTCACGTTCTGTTTCGCAGCGGCACATCCCGGGGATCCCCCACCCGGCTTCGCCCGCGTGAAGGATGGTGCCGGGTGGCACGTCGGGCACGCCGCGCTCGAGGGTCACGACCTTTCCTTCCCGCACCTGCCCGTGGTGTTGCCCATCGGCGACAACGCCGAGGGGACCTGGCTTGTCCCGCTCGAGCCGGGCGACGTGCTGCCCGTATTGGGAGAGGCAGCTCCTGCCCTCTGGCGCGCCGCGCGCGCCGCTGTCGGCTCGTGGGCCTGGTCCGAGATGATCCTCGTGGCTGAGGATCCGCAGGACGCCGCCCTTCGAGCGGAGGCCGCGGCCGATCCGCTCCTCGCTCGACGCGTCCTGTTCTGCGGCAACCCGGCTTCGCTCCCGCCCGGCCTCGCTGCACGCTGCGCCGTGGTGACGATGGACCCTGTGGCCGCCAGTGACCTGACCGTTCTGGTCGACCGCCAGGCGGCGACGATGCACCCGATGGGCCAGGTGCTCCGTCCACACCTCCAGTCGGTGGAAACCGCCTCACAGATTGAGGAACTGGTGGCGCAGCCGGCGGTGGACGAGCGCGCACCGGCAATTTCGGTCGTCCGCCAGGACTGGGGTGGCGCGGACGGTGCGGACGGCGCGGACGGCGCAGAAGCGGCACTGGCGCCCGGTGTGGTCGAGGTGCGCCTCTTGACCATGACGCCCCGACTGGAAGGGTTGCAGCACGATCTCCCACCAAATCGGACCCGCCGGGCGGTCGAGCTCGTGGCCTATCTGGCCTTACACCAGCCCGACGTGATCACCAGCGATCGACTGCGCACGCGGGTGCTCGGGTCCTCCGACGCCGACGCCGCCTCGAAGACGCTCTTCAACACCGCGTACGCGGCCCGGCGAGCCATGGGAGTCGACGAGGACGGCGCTCCTCTCTTTCCCGCGGGGACGCGTCACGGTCTCTACCAACTCTCGCCCCAGGTCACCGTCGACGTGCAGCGCGCCGCCGCACTGGCCACCGAGGCCAAGGCACAGACGGACCCGGCGGCGGCCATCGCCTACTACCGGGCTGCGTTGTCGCTGGTGGAGAGTGAGCCTCTGGCGAACGCACTCTCGGGCTACGCCTGGTGGGAGGCGGAGGGTCATGGCGGACGTGTGGCCGCCGTGCTCGTCGACGCTGCCTGTGTCATGGCCGCGCTCGCCTGCGACCGCGGACACTTCGATCTCGCCCGCTGGGGACTCGAGCAGGCGCGGATCGTCGAGCCCTACAGCGAGGCACTCTCCCGATCCGCCATGCAGCTGGCTGCGGCGGAGGGCGACGCCGATCGCCTCCGACTCGAGTGGCGGGAATGCCAACGCCGGGTCGACGCCCTCGACCCGGGCGGTTCTCCGTCGGCCCGCACGGAGTCGCTCTACGGCGAACTGTCGCGTCGCGTTCTCGTCGGTGCCGCGCCGCCGTGGCGCGACGAGGGGGGCAGCGACGCCTACACGCCCGCCGTGTCTTCGTAGCGCTGGACGACCTCCTCGAGGCGCGCCACCCGGCTGCCCTTCACCAAGGCGGCGTCCCCGGGTTGCAACGTGCGGAGAAGCACCACCGCCTCGTCGGGGTCGGCGACGTGGGACGGGCCGTAGAGGTCGGTCTGAAAGCCCACGACTTCAATCCCCAGTTCTTCAGCGAAGAGGGCCGTCCGTCGGTGCTCGGGCACCGTCTCAGACCCCAGCTCGGCCATCAGCCCGAGGAGCGCCAGCTTCCGCCCCGACGGCAACGTCGCCATGGAGCGCAGCGCCGCCTCCATGGAGGCCGGGTTGGCGTTGTAGCAATCGACCACCAGCACGGGCCCGTCGGGAACCCGCCGCACCTCCATACGCAGTGGCGACCCGGTGGCGGTGGAGAGCGCGGCGATGACGCCGTCGATCGGCACACCGCTCCACAGCGCCGCCGCGGCGGCTGCCAGCGCGTTCGGCACCTGCTGCACGCCGTGCAGCCCCAGACGGACCTCGCCGGCGCCCCAGGGCGTGGACAGCCGGAAGCGAGGCCGGAGGTCCTCGTCGAGGTCGACCGCCTCCGCACGCACCTCGGCATCGCCCAAGCCGTAGCTGAGGACGGGACAGGGGCTGACCGAGGCCATCCGCGCCACCAGCGGGTCATCGAAGTTCAAGACAGCCACGCCGGTGGGAGGCAATGACGCGACGAGCTCGCTCTTGGCGCGAGCCACGCCTTCGAGATCACCGAAGAACTCCACATGCGCCATGGCAACGCTCGTCACGATCCCAACGTCAGGTCGACCGACGTCGGTCAAGCGTGTGATGTGACCCGCACCGCGCGCGCCCATCTCGAGGACGACCCACTCGACGTCGTCGGGCGCATTGACGAGGGTCAGCGGCAACCCGAGCTCATTGTTGAAAGAGCGCTCGCTGGCCGCCACCACGTAACTCGACGCGAGACAGCTGCGGAGCAGGTCCTTCGTCGTCGTCTTGCCGACCGAGCCAGTGATGCCGATGACACCACCTTCCATGCGCTCGCGGCGACCACCCCAGCCCGAGCAGCGACATGGCGGTGTCAGCCACGATGATCGCCGTCCCGCCGACCGGCTCTTGCGCGGTGAGGTAGGCAGGTGCTCCCCTCTCGAGCGCCGTGCCGATGAACGCGTGCCCGTCGCGTTCGCCGACGATCGGAACGTAGAGCTGCCCGGGCAGCACCGTCCTGGTGTCGATACTCGCCCCCGCGACGGTCACGTCCGGCCCGACCTGTGCGCCACCGAGCCGGGCTGCGAGTTCAGAAGAGAGGAATCGCACGCATCACGCTCGCGGCTGATTGTATAGCCTCGGTCGATGGCTGATCCGGGAGTGCTGGCGGTCGCCTACGGGGGCCCGTCGGCCGAGCACGAGGTGTCGTGCATCTCGGCCCGTCGCATCGTCGCCACGGCGCTCCAAAGTGGGTTCACCGTGAGGGTCGTGGGACTGACCCACGACAAGCGCTGGGTGGATGCCAATCTTGTCCTGCGGGACGTGCACGACATGGCCGCGCTGCCATCGCCGGACGACCTGTTGCACCAAGATCCCTCCCTGGGGCTCGGCGACGTCGGCGCCGGCTTGCCGCCGGGCGCGGTCGTCTTTCCGGCGCTGCACGGCCCGTTCGGAGAGGACGGTGTCTTGCAGGGCCACCTCGAGGCACTGGGCGTGCCCTACGTCGGTGCCGGCGTGCTCTCCTCTGCCATCTGCATGGACAAGGGCGTCGCCAAGTCCGTGCTGCGCGATCACCGGCTTCCGGTCGCGGCCTGGCGGCTGGTGGATCGATCCTGTTGGTCGGTCGAGGTGATGGAAGAGGCACTCGAGTCGTTGGGGCTGCCCCTCTTCGTCAAACCCGCCAACCTCGGTTCCTCGATCGGCGTCGTCAAGGCATCCGACGCCGCTGCGCTCGGGGACGCGGTGCTGTCCGCCTTCGAGTTCGACGACCATGTGATCCTCGAGGAGTTCGTGGACGGTCGCGAGCTCGAGCTCGCGCTGCTGGGCAACGAGGACGTCCGCGTGTCGCGGGCGGGAGAGATCATCGCCAGCCGGGAGTTCTACGACTACGAGGACAAGTACGTGCTCGGGCTGGCCGAAACCGTCGCGCCCACCGATCTGAAGGACAGCCAGCTCGAGTCGGCACAGCAATTGGTGACGGCGGCCTACCGGGCCCTGCGCGTGGAGGGTCTGGCCCGCATCGACGTCTTCCTCCGCGCCGACGACGAGATCGTGATCAACGAGGTCAACACCATGCCGGGCTTCACTCCCATATCCATGTTCCCCATGCTCTGGGAGGCCGAAGGGGTTCCCTTCGGCGCCGTCGTCGAGGAGCTGGTGCTCCTGGCCCGGGCCCGCGACGTGCGCCGGCGTTCGTTGCGCACACACCGGGTGCTCTGAGCCGCCTCCGGCGGGCGGCAGGACCATAGCGGCCCGCCCCGACGACCACTACAAGGACCACCTGGCGCCAGCGGTCCTGGTCGGCCTCGGCCCGTTCGGTCCGATGGGGCACGGAGCAGCCCCGTCGGCCACGATAGGCGCAGGTCCGATGGGTGCCGCGCGCACCCTTTCAGTACCGTGCGGAGTGTGGTGATGACGTTCGAGGGCTTGGAGACCGAAAGCTGGGACACCCTTCCGGGTGCCAACCGGCTCACGGTGACCCAGCGTGAGGCCATCGAGTCCGACCAGCCGCTGCTGTGCGTCGTCGCCGGGGCCGGGGCCGGGAAGACGAGGGTGCTGACGCTCCGCGTGGCCCGACGGGTACGTGACGGGTCCATCGAGCCCGACCGCACGCTGGTCACCACGTTCAGCCGCAAGGCGGCGGAGGAGCTGCGCACCCGCCTCTACTCACTGGGCGTCTCGGGAGTGAAGGCCGGCACCTTCCACCGCACCGCACTCGGGCTCCTGCGCGAGCACCGGGAGCTACGGGGCAGGCCGCTCCCCCAGCTCCTGCCCGACCGGCGGCGCCTGTTGGCCGAGGTGACGACGGGAGACGCCCGGCGCACTCGCGCCCTCGACGGCGAAATCGGCTGGGCCAAGGCGCGGCTCGTCTCGCCCGAGCAGTACGAGGCCGAGGCCCGACGACACCGCCGCCGCAGCGGTCTGAGCGCGGAGCAGGTGGCCGACGCGTTCACCCGCTACGAGGCCGAGCGGACCCGCCGGCGGCTGCTCGACTTCGACGACCTCATCGTCTCGTGCGCCGACGCTCTGGCGGGCGACAGCGAATTCGCCGACTCCATCCGCTGGCGCACCCGCCATTTGTTCGTCGACGAGATGCAGGACGTCAACCCGGCCCAGTTCCGGCTGTTGACGGCCATGCTGGCCGACGAGCCCGACCTCTTCGTGGTGGGCGACCCCAACCAATCGGTTTACGGGTTCAATGGTGCCGACCCGACCCTGCTCAATCGGCTGCCGGAGATTCTGCACGGCACCGCCGTCATCCGCCTGGACGAGAACCACCGCTGCACGCCACAGGTGGTGGCGGTGGCGACCGCAGTCCTGAACGACGGCAGCACGTCCGGCACGGCGGCCGAGGTGGCCCTGCCGCGGACGACGCGAGTGGACGGACCGGTTCCCAAAATCGTGTCGCATGCCAGCGACGAGGACGAAGCGATGTGGGTGGCAGGCCAGGTGAAGATGTCACGCACCCCGGGCCGACAGTGGTCCAGCATCGCCGTGCTGACCCGCACCAACGCCCAACTGGCCACGGTGCAGGCGGCGACTCGACAAGGCGCGGGTACCGAACCTCATCGCCGGAGCCGACCTCGGCCCGGCGTCGGACCTGCGGGGCGACGGCGAGCGCCGTCGTTTCGATGGGGACGGTGACGAAGGGCCGCGCGACGAGAACCCGGAGTGACCGCGACCGCGTCGTGCTGACCACCTTCCACCGCGCCAAGGGACTGCAGTGGCCCACCGTGATCGTGCTGGGACTCGGGGCCGGCCTCATGCCGATCGCGTCGGCGCAGACCCCCGCCGCCATTGAGGAGGAGCGGCGTCTCCTCTACGTCGCGCTGACCCGATCCGAAGAGGAGCTGTGGTGCAGCTGGTTCGAGCGACGCCCGGTCAGGCTCCCGAGCGGCGGCCCGCGGCCCCAGCCCGTGGCTCGCGGCGATTCGAGCGGACCATCACCGAGCTCGAGAAGGACGCAGCACCGACGGCGGCGGCGGAGGTCTCACGACGCGTCGCCGAGCTCCGACGCCGGCTCGCCGAGGGCGCCGACGACCACTGTAGGCCCGGTAAGGTCGGGCGCCCGTTCGATCCGAGGTGGGGGTGGCGCGTCGCATGTCGGAACTCCTGGAACAGCTACGCAAGGCTGTTGGCGAAAGCAACGTCCTCGCGGGCGGATCCGTGCACGCCGACTACACGCACGACGAGGCACTCACGACCGTGCCGGTTGTTCCGCTGGCCGTCGTCCTGCCGGCTCCACGGACGAGGTGTCCGAAGTCCTGCAGATGGCGAGCGAACACGGCGTCCCGGTGGTCGCCCGGGGTAGCGGCACCGGGCTCTCCGGCGCCGCCGTGCCGGTGGCGGACGGCATCCTGCTCGCCTTCGACCGCATGAAGCGGATCCTGGAGATCGACACCGAGAACCAGGTCGCCGTGGTGGAGCCGGGCGTGACGCTCGAGCAGCTCAACGGCGAACTCGCCCCGCTGGGGCCTGATCTACCCGGTCTCGCCCGGCGAGCAGAGCGGTTCGCTCGGAGGGAACGTGGCGACCAACGCCGGCGGCATGCGCGCCGTCCGCTACGGGGTGACCCGCCATCACGTGCTCGGGCTCGAGGTCGGTGCTGGCCGACGGCACCGTCCTGCGGACGGGCGGCAAGTTCGTCAAGTCCTCGAGCGGCTACGACCTCACGCAACTGCTCATCGGCTCCGAAGGGACGCTGGCCATCACGACGGAGGTGACCGTCAAGCTCCAGCCCCGCTTCACCGCGACGTCCACGGTCCTGGCGCCGTTCGCCACGCTCTCGGAGGTGGCCCACGCGGTGCCGCACATTGTGCAGCAGCGGCATCAACCCGTCCATCCTCGAGTACGTCGACATCCTGGTCATGGGCGGCATCACCCAGGCGGCCGGGCTCGACCTGGGCGTCCCCGAGGAGATCAAGGCTCGCACCCTGGCCTACCTCATCGTGGTCCTCGAGGGCATGGACGCCGACCGGGTGGACGAGGACGTCGAGCAGCTGGCGACATTGTTGGAGGAGCTCGGAGCGCTCGATGTCTACGTGCTGCCGCCGACGTCGGGGGCGCAGCTCATCGCCGCCCGGGAGCGGGCGTTCTTCGTCGGCAAGGCGGCCGGGTGCGACGACCTCATCGACGCCGTCATCCCGCGGGCGGACATCCCCGACTACCTGGCCCGGGTGGCCGCGCTGGCGCAGCGAGCACGGGGCCTTCATCACGGGCTGCGGCCACATCGGCGACGGCAACGTCCACATCACGGTCTTCCAGCCCGACGACGAGCGACGGCACGCCCTCATGCACGCCAGCTTCGAGCTGGCCCTTGCCGTCGGGGGTGCCATCTCGGGCGAGCACGGGATCGGGACGGCGAAGCTGCCCTACTTCCTCGAGACTGGAGGATCCCGTGTCGTTGGAACTCATGCGCTCCATCAAGCAGGCCTTCGACCCCGCCGGGATCCTCGGCCCGGACCGGCTGCTCGGCGTGGCGCACGCAGACGCGAGCAGCGCTCGTGAACGGCGCCCGCGCCCTCCTCTCCACGCTCGTCGACGCCGGCGTCGACGTCTGCTTCGCCAACCCGGGCACCTCGGAGATGCACTTCGTCGCCGCGCTCGACGACGTGCCCGCCATGCGCGGCGTCCTCTGCCTCTTCGAGGGCGTCGTGACCGGTGCCGCCGACGGGTACGGGCGCGTGGCCGGTCGCCCGGCGGCCACGCTGCTGCATCTCGGGCCCGGCCTCGGCAACGGGCTGGCCAACCTGCACAACGCCCGGCGGGCCCGGACGCCGATCGTCAACATCGTGGGCGACCATGCCACGTACCACGCCCGCTACGACGCGCCGCTGCAGTCGGACATCGCGTCCATCGCCGGCGCGGTGTCGGGGTGGTACCGCTCGACGGCACGGGCCGACGACGTGGCGGCCGATGGCGCCGACGCCGTGGCCGCGGCGCTCGGGCCCCCGGGCTGCGTGGCCACCCTGGTCCTCCCGGCGGATGCCTCCTGGTCGGAGTCGGCCACGGGCCCGTGCCCGCCACGGCCGCGGGGCCGGCCCGCCGTGGTGCCGGCGGACACCATCGACGAGGTGGCCAAGGCGCTACGGAGCGGCGAGCGGGCCGCGCTGCTGCTCGGTGGGCGGCGCCCTGCGCGCCGACGGGCTGCACGCAGCCAGCCGGGTGGCCGCGACGTCGGGCGCCGCTGCTCCTGGGCGAGACCTTCCCGGCCAATCTCGAACGAGGCGCGGGCATCCCGGCGGTGGACCGCCTGGCCTACCTGGCCGAGATGGCGCAGGCCCAGCTCGACGGGGTCCGCACCTCGTCCTGGTCGACGCCAAGTCGCCGGTGTCCTTCTTCGCCTACCCGGACAAGGCCAGCGACCTGGTGCCGCCGGGGTGCACCGTGCACACCTTGGCCCGGCCCGGCGAGGACGCCGCCGGCGCGCTGGAGGCACTGGCCGAGGCGCTCGGCGCGCCGGCCGACGGCGGCCGTGCCCGCACCCGCGAGCACGGCCCGACCGCCCCACCGGTGCCGTCACGACCGAGACGCTGGCCGCCGCCGTGGGCGCCACGCTGCCCGAGGGCGCCATCGTCGTCGACGAGGGCAACACCTCCGGCCTCTTCGTCCCGGCGGCGACGGCGGGAGCGCCGCGCCACGACTGGCTGACGCTCACGGGCGGCGCCATCGGCATCGGGCTGCCCATGGCCACCGGCGCCGCGGTGGCGGCGCCGGAGCGGCCGGTCCTCTGCCTGCAGGCCGACGGCAGCGCCATGTACACGCTCCAGGCGCTGTGGACCCAGGCCCGCGAGGGGCTGAACGTGACGACCCTGCTGCTCTCCAATCGGAGCTACGCCATCTTGAACATGGAGCTGCACCGGGTCGGTGCCGACGCCGGCGGCCCGCTCGCCCGCCGCCTGCTCGACCTCACCGACCCCGAGCTCGACTTCTGCGATCTGGCCCGGGGCATGGGCGTGCCGGCACGGCGGGTCGAGAACGCCGAAGACCTGGTGGCGGCGCTGGAAGCTGGTTTCGCCGAGGCCGGTCCCGACCTCATCGAGGTCCTGCTCTGACCGTGACGCCTCCGTGCCCGCGAGCAGTCAACGGCCGGACAACCGTCCAATGCGCGGACAACAAACGGGACTCACACCTGCCAATAGGTTCCAACGGCTCTATAGCGCCTGAAAACGGGCCTGTCACCATGCAGTTCGAAGAGGTCGTGCCGAGAGAGCACACCCGGGGACGGTCTTTACCGAGGAGGCGCAGATGCAGATGGAGACGGACAGCCATCCTTCTTCCGATCCCGCGCGCATGGACGGCGCCCTCGACCGGCTGCGGCGAGATCTCTTCAGACACCCCCGGTAGACCTCGAGCCGGATGACGCGGCCGACCAGGCCGACGAGCCCGACCTGATCGACTACGCCTCGGTGGAGTTCGAGGTCGAGCGGATGCGCAAGCGACTGGCCGTCTGGGAGATCTTCATGGCCTACATGCACGACGGTGCCAGGAGCTGGGCCCAGGTGCAGCAGTCACTCACCCAGGAGGACTTCGACAAGATCATGGTCCATCTGCGACGGCGTCCCGTTGCGCGACCTGTTGCTCGACCTCCGCTAGGGGTTGTTCAAAAGGCGAGATTTCCGGTCGGCACATCCCGGCAGCTTGACCGAGCGGCGGCGGCCGCTCTTGGCGACGCTCAAGCACTCGAGATGCCCGTTGTGTGTGGCCGGGCGGCGCTGCCGCCCTTGGCGACGGCCACGCGGAACGGGCCACCCAGGCCCGCTGCGGCGCTCTCTGCGCGCTCAGATGGACGGCATACGTCTCGAGCGGCATCCTCTTGCGCCCTCGAGCCTAAGGCAGCGCTCATCAACTGATAAGAGCTCCCGAGGGGAACATTCAGTCAGATCGTTGCCTCGGCCGCTGCCACATGCTCCGTGATCCGCTCCATTGGAGACCTGGGCTCAGTAGGTGTACTGCGGTGTGCCCTCTGACGAGCATGCCGGTACGACATTGCCAATATCGTCAGCCTGACCGCCTCCGTTGGCATTACAGCTTTGGTACGTATTTCCATTCCAGGTCGTCGTGACCGACACGTAGTAGGTGTTGTTGCCGGTGGTCGTCGGCACCTTCGCCGTCAGCGAGGAGGGAGAAGACACGTTCACGTTCGTCAGAGTCAAAGCGGACCCGCTGCCCGTAGGAATCAGCGTGACGACGGTTCCTCCGCTCACAAACCCGAGGCCGGTGACGGTGACGGATGTGCCGCTGCCCCCACTGCTCGGAGTAATGGAATCTGCGATCGGATAGAAGGGCTGATAGATGAACTGCAAACTCGAGGTCTGGGGTGTGGTTCCTCCCGGGCTGGTCGTCACCGTCACGTAATAGGCGGTTCCCGTGGTGATGGACGGGGTCGTCGCCGTGATGATGGTGCCCGTTGGATCGACGGTGACATTCTGGGAGGTCGACGAAATCGCCCCGTTGGCCGTATTGGTGAACGTCACGACCGTGCTGTCTCCGCTGCCGTTGGAGAGGAAGCCGGACCCGGTGATGGACAAGGCTGTGCCGCCATTGGCGGACCCGGATGTATTCGTCATCCCTGTGATTTGGGGCACCACAGGCTGAAAGACGAACGCCGATTGTGGCGATTGCGTACCACCGAGACTGAACCCATTCGGGGTTGCAACCACTACGTAGTAGGTCCCCGTCGTGGTTTCAGACGATGTCGTCACGGAGATGGACGACGTCGAGTTGAACGTCACATTCGAAGGCTGAATCGTACTGACGACGTTGTACTGAGGGCTGTTCGACAGTGCGTTCACGAAGTACACGGTGGTGGCGCCGCTGACGAACCCCGATCCCGAGATCGTCAGTGGCGTCCCGCCGCTCACCGGTCCGGATGGCGGCGACGTGGCGGGCGAAGTCGTCAGTCCGGTCACGGTGGGTTCGCTGCTCGACGTCCCCGAGCTCAATATGGTCATGCTGGCGCCACACGTCGGTGGACAATTGTCACTCAGGCCGGTCGCAAAGTCGTCGAATGACACCAGCGTCTGCTGGCCCGGGTTGTTGGCACAGGTGGCCGCGTCTGTGGTCACGCTGGTCAGGCAGGCCGTGATCGTCACCTCGCGGGTGCTGGTGATGCTGCTGCCGGAAGGGGTCGTAATGGTCGAGCCAGTTGCGTCCCATGCCGTGCTGCACCACACGTTGACCGAAATATTTTGGCCGTTCGAGTTGTCGGTGTACTGCGAAGGAGGGCCGCTACCCCAGCAGTAGGAAGGCGGGTTGGCGTTCAGCGTCTGTCCTGCGTTCAAGAGCGGCTGGTACCGAATGTTCTGGACCGCCAACTGCGTTGCGCTATTGAGCGCGAACTCAGCGGAACGGGCATTCTGGAAGACCACCGCGTCGGTGAGATTGTTTGCGGTCCATGACGACAACCCCCCCACAAGGAGGCCGATCACCACGAGAAACAGGAGGGCGAGGACGAGCGTCGAGCCCGCCTCATCGTGGCCGTTCCCCGACCCGGAGGTGACGGGCGCGACGTCGTCATCGCGATGAGGACGTCGGAGCCACATCCTGAAGTTCCTTTTCCTCGTGCGGGACATTTCCTTAGCTTCCCGTTGTCAGTTCTACGTTGAGTTGCGTCGTGCCGCTGATGTTGGCGGTCATCGTCACGGTCTTGTTGTTCCCGTTGCTACGGGTGAGCGTGAACGTCGATGTGCTGTTCGACGACCCGTTCGCAATGGACACAGGTGAACCCGTGACGGACCCGTTGCCTGTCGTAGCCAACACGATGCTCACCGCAGTACCGGTGTTCGTTACGGCGTTGCCGTAGGCGTCTTGGAGCTGCAGCTGCGCCTTCAGCGTCTGCGAACTGGTGGACTCATTCGCAGAGAGGCACGTATAGGTGACCGAGCCGATGGTGCCGGTGCAGGTGACCGCAGGGTTCGGGCTCGTGGTGACACCTGTCAGGCCGATACCCGCACGGGCGATCGGACTGACCGTGAAGTTGCCGGTGGTGTCGCTCAAGGAGCCCTGGGTGGCCGTCACGTTGGTCGTGGTCGAGGCGTTGTAGAGCGTCATGGTGGCCGTGCCGACGCCGGCGCTGAAGCTCACCACGCCATTGGTCGGATAGCTCGGGGCGTTGCCGCCCGGCGAGGTCGCCGCCCCGCTGAAGGACAGCGTCTGGTTGCCCGTGTAGCTCGGGGTGGTGTTGCCCCAGTTGTCGATGGCAGTGATGGACACACCGAACTGGGTGCCGGCCGTCTGGGTCCCCGGGTTGGCCACGTTGAAGTCGCTGGTGCCGGCCGGGCTCACCGTGAAGGTGCCCGTCGAGCCCGTGACCGAGCCCACGTTGACGGTCAGGTTGGTCGTGGTCGAGGCGTTGTAGAGGGTCACGTTGGGCGAGGCGGTGCCGGCACTGAAGGTCACCGAGCCATTGGTCGGATAGCTCGGGGCGTTGGCGCCCGGCGAGGAACCCGGGCCGCTGAAGGTCAGCGTCTTGGTGCCGGTGTAGCCCGTCGCCGTGTTGCCCCAGGTGTCGATTGCCGTGATGGAAACGCCGAAGGCGGTGCCCGCCGTCTGGGTCCCCGGGTTGACCACGCTGAAGCTGACCGCAGCGGCCCCGCCGTTGACCGTGAAGATGCCGGTGGTGTCGGTCAAGGAGCCCTGGGTCGCCGTCACGTTGGTCGTGGCCGAGGCGTTGTAGAGCGTCATGGTGGCCGTGGCGTTGCCAGCGCTGAAGCTGACCACCCCGCTGGTCGGGTACTTGGGGGCAGTGCCGTTGGGCGCGTTCGCCGCGCCACTGAAGGACAGCGTCTGGTTGCCCGTGTAGCTCGTCGCCGTGTTGCCCCAGGTGTCGATCGCCGTGATAGGCACGCCGAAGGCGATGCCGGCCGTCTCGGTGCCCGGGTTGGCCACGTTGAACGCACTGGCCCCGGTCGGACTGACCGTGAAGTTGCCGGTGGTGTCGCTCAAGGAGCCCTGGGTGGCCGTCACGTTGGTCGTAGCCGAGGCGTTGTAGAGCGTCATGGTGGCCGTGGCGACGCCGGCGCTGAAGCTCACCACGCCATTGGTGGGGTACTTCGGAGCATTGCCGCCCGGCGAGGAACCCGCCCCACTGAAGGACAGCGTCTGGTTGCCGGTGTAGCTCGTGGCCGTGTTGCCCCAGGTGTCGAGGGCCGTGATGGACACACCGAACTGGGTGCCGGCCGTCTGGGTGCCCGGGTTGGCCACGTTGAACGCACTGGCCCCCGCCGGGCTCACCGTGAAGGTGCCCGTCGATCCCGTGATGCTGCCCAACGTGACGGTCAGGTTGGTCGAAGCCGAGGCGTTGTAGAGGGTCACGTTGGGCGTGGCCGTGCCGGCGCTGAAGGTCACCGAGCCATTGGTCGGGTACTTCGGAGCCGTCCCGCCCGGTGAGGACCCCGGACCGCTGAAGGTCAGCGTCTTGGTGCCGGTGTAGCCCGTCGCCGTGTTGCCCCAGGTGTCGATGGCCGCGATGGACAGGCCGAACTGGGTGCCCGCCGTCTGGGTGCCCGGGTTGGTCACGCTGAAGCTGACCGCGGTGGCCCCGCCGTTGACCGTGAAGATGCCGGTGGTGTCGGTCAAGGAGCCCTGGGTCGCCGTCACGTTGGTCGTGGTCGACCCGTCGTAGAGGGTCATGGTGGCCGTGCCGACGCCGGCGCTGAAGCTGACCACGCCGCTGGTCGGGTACTTGGGGGCGGTGCCGTTGGGCGCGTTCGCCGCACCGCTGAAGGACAGCGTCTGGTTGCCGGTGTAGCTCGGGTGGTGTTGCCCCAGGCGTCGGTGGCCGTGATCGGCACGCCGAAGGCGATGCCGGCCGTCTGGGTCCCCGGGTTGGCCACGTTGAAGGTGCTGGTCCCGGCCGGGCTCACCGTGAAGGTGCCCGTCGAGCCAGTGGTGCCACTCTGCGACAGGGTCAAGTTCGTTGTGGTCGAGGACTTGTAAAGGGTGATCGGGATTGTGGCCGAGCCGTTGTTGAAGCCCACGACGCCGCCGGTCGGGTAGCTCGGGGCGTTGCCGCCCGGCGAGGTCCCCGGGCCGCTGAAGCCCAGCGTCTGATTGCCCGTGTACGCCGTTGCCGTGTTGCCCCAGGCGTCGACGGCCGTGACCGAGACGTTGAACGGGGTGCCCGCAGTCTGAGTCCCGGGGTTGGTCACGGTGAAGGAGTTGGCAGATGCGGAGCCCGTGACGTTGAAGGCACCCGTCGAGCCCGTGATGCTGCCCAACGTGACGGTCAGGTTGGTCGAAGCCGAGGCGTTGTAGAGGGTCACGTTGGGCGTGGCCGTGCCGGCGCTGAAGGTCACCGAGCCATTGGTCGGGTACTTCGGAGCCGTCCCGCCCGGTGAGGACCCCGGACCGCTGAAGGTCAGCGTCTTGGTGCCGGTGTAGCCCGTCGCCGTGTTGCCCCAGGTGTCGATGGCCGCGATGGACAGGCCGAACTGGGTGCCCGCCGTCTGGGTGCCCGGGTTGGCCACACTGAAGCTGACCGCGGTGGCCCCGCCGTTGACCGTGAAGATGCCGGTGGTGTCGGTCAAGGAGCCCTGGGTCGCCGTCACGTTGGTCGTGGTCGACCCGTCGTAGAGGGTCATGGTGGCCGTGCCGACGCCGGCGCTGAAGCTGACCACGCCGCTGGTCGGGTACTTGGGGGCGGTGCCGTTGGCGCGTTCGCCGCACCGCTGAAGGACAGCGTCTGGTTGCCGGTGTAGCTCGGCGTGGTGTTGCCCCAGGCGTCGGTGGCCGTGATCGGCACGCCGAAGGCGATGCCGGCCGTCTGGGTCCCCGGGTTGGCCACGTTGAACGTGCTGGTCCCGGCCGGGCTCACCGTGAAGGTGCCCGTCGAGCCAGTGGTGCCACTCTGCGACAGGGTCAAGTTCGTTGTGGTCGAGGACTTGTAAAGGGTGATCGGGATTGTGGCCGAGCCGTTGTTGAAGCCCACGACGCCGCCGGTCGGGTAGCTCGGGGCGTTGCCGCCCGGCGAGGTCCCCGGGCCGCTGAAGCCCAGCGTCTGATTGCCCGTGTACGCCGTTGCCGTGTTGCCCCAGGCGTCGACGGCCGTGACCGAGACGTTGAACGGGGTGCCCGCAGTCTGAGTCCCGGGGTTGGTCACGGTGAAGGAGTTGGCAGTGGCGCTGCCGGTCACCGTGAAGGCACCCGTCGAGCCCGTGATGCTGCCCAACGTGACGGTCAGGTTGGTCGATGTCGAGGTCGAGGCGTTGTAGAGGGTCACGTTGGGCGTGGCCGTGCCGGCGCTGAAGGTCACCGAGCCATTGGTCGGGTACTTCGGAGCCGTCCCGCCCGGTGAGACTCCCCGGACCGCTGAAGGTCAGCGTCTTGGTGCCGGTGTAGCCCGTCACGACATTGCCGTACGTGTCCACAGCACTGATCGACACACCGAATTGGATGCCGGCGGTCTGACTCCCCGGATTCGCCACGGAATACGCTGTCGCCGTTCCCGTACTGCCAACCGTGATGGCGGCCGAACCCGTGATCGACCCCTGCGCGGCTGTCAGCGTCGTTGCCTGCGCGTCGTACACGGTGATCTTCGCCGTGCCCACGCCGCCAGCGAAGCTCACCGACGCCGGATACACCGGAGCGTTCTTGTTCGGTGAGCTGGAGGGTCCGGTGAAGTTGATCACCTGGGTTCCCGTGTACCCCGTGAACGTGTATCCGGACTGGTCCAAAGCCGTGATCTGAGCGCTGAACTGGGTCCCCGCGGTCGGGGTGTTGGTCGAGGGGACGATCGAGAACGAAGATGCGACTGGCGCCACGAGGTTGAACGCAGCACTCTGCCCTGTCAGCTTGTCTGTCGAATCGGCCGCCGTCAGGGTGTACCCGTTCCCGACGTTGTTTATAGAACACGCGCTGAAGGTCGCGATTCCGGCCGACGCCTTGCTGGTACTGCATCCAGAAAGGGTGCCGTTCCCCGGATTCGCACCGATCGTCAGCGCCACCGTGTTGGTGTCGGTGGTCACGACGTTGCCTCCGGCGTCCTCGATGGCAACCACCGGCTGGACGGCGAACTTGTCCCCGGCCACGCCAGTTCCCGGTGAGGTGGTGAACGCGAGCTGCGCAGGCGGACCAACGGTGATGTTGAACGGACTACTCGCCGTTGAGGGCGTCGTCAGATTGTCGGCGACGTCGGTGGCGGTAAGGGTGTAGTTGTTCCCGATCTTGTCAATCGAACAATTCGTGAAGGTGGCGACGCCCCCGATGGCTTGGGCCGTGCAATTCGAAAGCGTCCCGTTACCCGGGTTGGCGCCGATCGCCAACGTCACCGTGCTGGCGTCGCTGGTCATCAGGTTGCCCTGGGAGTCCTCGACCCGAACGATCGGTTGCGTCTTCAAGGCTGTTCCACCCGTACCGTTGCCGGGTTGGGTCGAGAACACGAGCTGAGTGGGGACGCCCGAACCGATGGCGAAGGCGTTCGAGACGGCCGTCAGACCTTGGGGGGAGTTGTCGGTGGTATCGGACGCCGTGAGCGTGTAGCCGGTCCCCGGGTTGTTGATTTCGCACCCGCTGAACGACGAGGTACCGTTCTGCTGCGTTAAGGCACAGCCCTGGAGGCTGGAGCCGGAGGGTCCTGCGCCGGGAGTGATATTCAGAGTCACACCGGCTGCGTCCTGGCCACATGGGTTGTTTGAGCTGTCTTCGATCGTGACGCTGATGGGTGGACTGAGCGCCGATCCCGCGTTCCCCGCAACTGCGTTCGGACCACCGTTCGTCGGTTGCTGTGTGAAGACCAGCTTGGAGGGCGAACTGCAGGAGGTGATGGGGTTCACCGCGGTCGGGTCGTCGACGACCGTCTGGATGTTGGAGGTGGTGCCTTTATACGTGACGCCGACTGTCACCAGTTGCGGCGAGTTGGCGTAATTGGGCGAGGGGCACGTCGTCGGCAGGGTCGCGTAGAGCGGGGACCAGCCGTAGGTATTCGAGCTACTGGTCGCAGGATTGGCGCTCTGGAACTGCACCGAGCTGATCGATGCGGTGTAGTTGGGCGTGTTGGGGAGGACGGGGGTTGGGCGACGCATTCGCCACGTTGGATGCCCCTGCGCAACCCGCAAAAGACTGCTGTTGGATGGCGGCTGTCACCTGAGACGAGGCCGTTCTCAGCATGGAATCGAGCGTGACCTCGTTCCGGTGTGCGGCCGAACCCGAGATGGAGGTCGCGAATGCGAGGAGTATCGCTGTCGCCGCGATCCCGATCACTGCGACGGCGATCAGAATCTCCACCAGCGTGTCGCCGGCCTCTGAACGCCGATCCTCTCGGACCCACTCGCGGCGCGACCGGCGGTCGCCCGCTTCTTCAGAAGGCGGGCGCCTCACAGGAGCACTCCGAGGAATGTGGCCTGGAGGCCGTTACCGGTTGTCCCGCCGCCGTTCAAAGTGACGGTCAGCGACGTGGGCGTCTTTGTCTCCAGCATCACTGTCCCGGTCTTGTCGGTGCTGTAGGTCGCCGAACACGTCACGCTCGTCCCGCCAAGCCCGCTCAAGGTGCCGGTATTTGTAGGTGGCGCGCCATCGCAGGCGTTACCGATATCTGAGGTCACCACACCCGAGGAGTTCACAAAGTTGGGAAGGAGCGCGAACCCGTTCGGGCTCGACTGCCACGTGATGCTTTCGCCGATATCGGTCGACTCTGCATCCCCCGTGACCAACTGCCAGCCGGTCGCCGGGACGCCCGTTCGAGTCCGTCACCTGAATGTTTTTCATGGAGATAGTCGCCTTCGAACCGTTTTGCGATCTCATAGAGGGCGGGATCGCCCGTCACGCCGGTGTAAAAGCCGTTGTTGCCGAGGAACGCCGCGCTCGTGGGGGGGCAGGAGTACGTGGGAAGCGGAACCGCTCCGATGTCGTCCAAGCCCGCCCTGGCCTCGTTACAACTTGCTCCTGCCGAGGTCTGAGCCGTGATGTTCTGGCCGCTGCTGCTGGTCGCCGTCACGCTGAGGCAGAAGGTCAAGGTGTCCTGCGTGTTGGCGATCGGCGCCGACATAGGCAAAACCGGGTTATTGGTAGTGCCCCCGGTGCAACTCACCCCAGCCGCCGCTGTCTGTGTGTTCCAGTTGGCGAAGTCCACGAAGAACAGGTTCTGCGCATAGGTACCCGTGCCCGGTACGGCAAAACTGCCTCCCGGGTTGAGGGTGGACGGGTCGGCCGAACTGGTCGAACTCGAGGCCGCGTTCGGAACTGCAGAGAACTGGTACTGAGTAATTGCTCCCTTAATCAGTGCCCTGGAAGCTGACCCCTGTGATGCCGATCGGATTGACCCAGGTCGTCTGGTACGCATAGATCGCGGGCGTAGACGGTGTTCGCTCCTGTTCGCCGCACGCGGTGATGGCCGGCGGCGGCGACGGCGGCGGGTTCGGGACGCATTGCGGAACAGAAACCACCGGGACTACCTTCAGGTCCCTGCCGACAACCGTTGAGCTCTGGTAGGTCGGCGTTCCCTGGCTAAGCGTGCAGAGGTCTCTCGACAGCGAGTAGGTGCTTCCGTCCAGGTTCTGAGTCGCCCAGTAGGTGACTTCCGTCGAGTTTCCGAGCTGCAGCGCCACCACGAGGGAGCCCGGCGTGGCCGGCGGCGGCGGGGTGCACACGGTGGGGCTGGCAGGGGAACTCGCCGTCGTCAGGAGGACTGCAGCCTGGACATCCTGCGAGAAGTTGATCGACGTGATCTCCGCGTCGTCGGAATCGGTCAGACGGTTCGAGACGCTCGACTGCAGCGAAAATACGGAAAGAATCCCTACGGCCAAGGCACCGACGACCATCGGCATGACGGCGACGACGATCACGAGCTCAATGAGCGTGAACCCATCGTCGCCGGCGCTTCCACGATCTGAGCTCCGCCCCGAGGAGCGAGAGAGCAACCGAGCCAAGCCGCGACGAAAGATGCCCTGGTCGTCGACCGACCATGCAGCTTCGCCAAATCGCCGCTTCGCCAAAACACACACTCCTGTGAGCGGACCGCCTCCGCCGTACAGCTGGTCCAGCCAGCCGAAGTCCGATTGAATTTAAACTGAAACCCCGGTTTGGAGAACTCGCCCCGCGCCGCACTGGGTCTCGTACAAACCCCGCAATTCCGCTACTTCCTGTTTCTCCTCACTCTTGATCGCGAGCAAAGAACCCCAGGCCAATCCCTGTCGAGGTTCCGCTTTGACGGACTTGGGGCCACGCAGTGTTGTCGGTACTTCGCGTGTTTCCCAATCGTCAACTCTTGAGCAATTACTGGAAGTGTCGGCGGAATGACGCCAGACGTTGAGCGAAAAGCCCCGGATTACTTGGCGGCGAAGTCCACGACGACGGGAGCGTGATCGGAGGGCTTCTGGCCCTTGCGGGCGTCACGATCCCGGAAGGCCCCCGTTGCACGCTGCACGAGGTCGTCGCTCACGAGCACGAGGTCGATGCGCAACCCTCGGCCCTCGTGGAAGTCTCCGGCCCGGTAGTCCCACCACGTGAAGGTGCCGGGGTCGTTGAAGCGGCGGAACACGTCGTCGAGACCCCATCCTTCGACCGCACGGAGTGCGGCCCGCTCGGGCTCGCTGACATGGGTCGCACCCACGAAGGCGGCGGGGTCCCACACGTCACCGTCGTCGGGCGCCACGTTGAAGTCACCGCACACCGCGACCGACGAGCCCGGCGGGCAGGTCTGGTCGAGCGTGGAGCGGAGGCGGGCCAGCCAGGCCAACTTGACCTCGTACATCTCGTTGTCCAGGGCGCGTCCGTTGGGGACGTAGACCGAGAAGACACGCGTTCCCGCGCACTCGGCCGACACGATGCGTCGGCCGTGCTCGTCGTCCGACGGTGCCGAAGCCACGGGTGACTGCCGTCGAGACCCACCCTGCTCACGATGGCCACGCCGTTCCAGCGACCGTCGCCGTAGTGGGCTGACTCGTAGCCCAGCTCGGCGAACGCCTCCTCGGGAAACTTGTCGTCCGCCTGCTTGGTCTCCTGCATGCAGAGCACGTCGGGCTGCTGCTGCTCGATCCACTCGGTCACCCGCGGCAGACGGGCCGTCAAGGAGTTCACGTTCCAGGTGGCCAGGCGCATCAGTTCGCTCCCCCGTCGACGATGACGAACAGGAGGTCGGCCTCGCAGGCGGTCTGCCCGCCCACCGAGGCCCGCCCGTGCCCCTTGCCGGCCCGGGCCGACAGCCGGTCCATGGTCACCTCGAGCTCGAGGGTCTCGCCCGGGACGACCTGGCGGCGGAAGCGCGCCCGCTCGATCCCGCCGAACAGGGGCAACTTGCCGGCGTAGCGCGGGTCGAGCAGCACCGCGATGCCCCCGAGCTGTGCCATCGACTCGACCATCAGCACGCCGGGGAGGGTCGGCCGGCCCGGGAAATGGCCGGCGAAGAAGGCCTCGTCGCCCGTCAGTTCCCACGTGCCCTCTGCGGAGACGCCCGGATCGACCGCGGTCAGCTCGGTGACGAAGAGAAAAGGCGGCCGATGGGGCAGGACGTCGGCGGGTCGGGGCAGCGCTGTCATGGAAGCGGGGCGGCCGCCTTCAACGTGCCCGCGCTTTGCCGGCCTTCTTGGCCGGCGCCTTCTTGGCCGGCGCCTTCTTGGCGGGCGCCTTCTTGGCCTTGGCCGCCTTCTTGGCCGCGGCCTTCTTGGGCGCCTTCTTGGCCGCGGCCACCGCCTTCTTGGCGGCCTTCTTCGCCGGCGCCGGCGCCTTCTTCGCCGCGGCCTTCTTGGTCGACGGCGCCGCCTTCGTGGCGGATGCCCTCTTGGGCGCCGGTGCGCCTTCTTGGCGGCCGTCTGCGCCTGGGCTGCCGTCTCGACCGGCGGTGCCAGCTCGCTCGGGGAATGGCCAGCTCGGCCACCCGGCGGGGCGGGTCCAGCCCCGCCAGCACGAACGGGCGCACCTCGCCCTTCTTCAGGACCTGCCGTGCCTTGGTCGGGGGCGGCGTGCCCATGGCGGTCAGCGGGATGTAGCAGTGCAGCGCCCCGCCGCCGGCAGCGGACGTCGACCATCGCCCCGTGCGACGTGAACGACACCACCTCGCCTTCCATGGTGCTGCCCGACGGGGAAGGCGGCGACGAAATTGATGAAGGTCAGCGGCTCGTTGACGGCGGGAGGCGGCGCCGGCCGCTGTTTCTGCTGCCGCCCCCGTCCCGGCCCGATGCTGCCTCGGCACTGGCCTTGGCCTGAGAGCCCTTGCCGTCGGCGCGCCGGCTCCGCGTGACGGGGCGTCCTTCTTCGCCTTGGCTCTCTTCTCGGGCGCCGCCTTCTTGGCCGCGGCGTGCTTCTTGGCGGCGCCCCGGGACTTCTGGGGCTCGGCGGATGCAGCGCCTCCTCGACCGCCTCGTCGACGGCGCTCGAGAACACCGGGTTCACCTTGGCCCGGCCCGGGGGCGGCGCGGTGGGCGTGATCGGCCAGGACGTGTCGACCGGGGGCGCCTGCTTCGGGGCGCTCTTCCGAGCCTTGGAGCCCTTCTTGGCCGCCTTCTTGGCCGCCTTGGCCAGCTCGGCCGCCTTGGCCGGGGCCGATTCGGGATCCTTCTTCGCCCTGGCCTCGGCGGTGGCGGCGCGGCTCTTGGGTCCCCGGATGGGCAGCCGGGGCGTGAAGATCCACCCCACGCCGGGCACGGGCTTGCCGCCGATCAGCCGTCCATCGTCGAAGAGCCAGGGGTGCTCCCCGTGGAATTCCTGGAAGGAGTCGTTGGACAGGACGGTGGCGCCGGTCCGCTCGGCGATGCGCAGCACGAACGCATCGCCGCGGCCGATGGCGCCGGCCGGCGGCGAGATGACCTCGCCGTTGAGCATGGCCTGGCGCACCTCCTCGCGCTCGGCGTCCGACACGCGGTGCTCGAAGGTGGCGTCGACGACGACGATGATGCTGGCGTCAGGGTCCTCGGAGGCGTACGCGCGCACGGCCTCGTCGAGTTGCTCGAGGCTGGGGAACGTTCGTCCTTCGGTGGCCAGGTTCGACCCGTCCACCACGACGTGGTGCGATTCAGCCAATGGCACGCCGCAACAGATCGGCCTGCTCCAGCTGGTGCAGGGCGGCGCTGCCGATGGCGGGGCTGGCCGACTCGGGCCGGCTCACGTGGCGCAGCCGCAGCCGCTCGGGCAGGCAGGCGTGGAGGCGGGCGTGCACGAAGGACCAGGCTCCCATGTTTTCGGGCTCCTCCTGCAACCACACCACTTCGGATGCCTCGCCGTAGCGCTCGAAGACGGCGGTCAGGAGCGCCACGGGCCAGGGGTAGAGCTGCTCGACCCGCACGATCGCCACCCCGGACGCCTCGCTCGGGCTCGAGCTCGGCCCGGCGCTGCCGGCCTCGTGGGCGATCTTCCCGCTGCACAGCACGATGCGGTGGACGGTCGAGGGATCCTCGATGGACGCGTCGTCGATCACGTGCTGGAAGGAGCCCGACTCGAGCTCGGCGAAGGTCGAGCGCGAGGCATGGGCCCGCAGCATCGACTTGGGGGTCACCACGACGAGCGGCCGCTTCGGGCTCGACAGCGCCTGTGAGCGCAGCAGGTGGAAGTACTGCGCCGACGTCGAGGGGACCGTCACCCGCAGGTTGCCGCGGGCCGACAGCGACAGGAACCGCTCGAAGCGCGCCGACGAGTGCTCGGGGCCCTGCCCCTCGTAGCCGTGGGGCAGCAACAGGACGAGCCCGGCGAACTGGCCCCACTTGTTCTCGGCCGCGACCATGAAGTTGTCGATGATGATCTGGGCGCCGTTGGCGAAGTCGCCGAACTGCGCCTCCCAGGCCACCAGCGCCTCGGGCGCCTCGACCGAGTAGCCGTACTCGAAGCCGACGGCGGCGTACTCGGAGAGCAGGGAGTCGCGCACGGTGAAGTTGCCCATCGCCCCCGCCGGCTCCAGCGCGTCCGCACCGATGCGGTGCAGGCCGTCGCGGATGTGGGCCAGGGGGACGTACTCCTCGCCGTTGGAGTAGTCGACCAGCACGGCGTGGCGGTGGCTGAAGGTGCCGCGCCGGGTGTCCTGACCGGTCAGGCGCACGTTGACGCCCTCGTACATGAGCGAGCCGATGGCGAGCGCCTCCGCCAGGGCCCAGTCGACCTGCCCGCTCGCCACCAGCTCGTCGCGCTGGACGAACTGGCGCTCCAGCTTCGGGTGGATCATGAAGCCGTCGGGCACCGAGCGCACGACGGAGGACAGGGCCCGCAGCACGTCGGGCGCCACGCCCGTCTCGGCGCGAGGGCGTGTCGCCGGACAGCGGCTCGGGCGCGGGCAGCTCGGTCGGCGCCAGCGAGGGCTCGCCCCGCACCTCGTCGAGGACGACCTGCAGGCTGGCGTTGAAGTCGTCGAGCGCGGACTCGGCCTCTTCGAGGGTGATGTCGCCCCGGCGCACCAGCGCCTCGGTGTAGAGCTTGCGCACCGAGCGCTTGGCCTCGATGCGCTGGTACATCAGCGGCTGCGTGTAGCTGGGGTCGTCGCCCTCGTTGTGCCCGTGCTTGCGGTAGCAGACCAGGTCGATGACGACGTCCTTGTGGAAGGTCTGGCGGAAGGTGAAGGCCAGGCGGGCCGCGCGCACGCAGGCCTCGGGGTCGTCGCCGTTCACGTGGAAGATCGGGGCCTGCACCATCTTCGCCACGTCGGTCGGGTACACCGAGGTGCGGGCCGACGCCGGCGCCGTGGTGAAGCCGAGCTGGTTGTTGATGACGACGTGCACGGTGCCGCCCGTCCGGTAGCCGGAGAGCCCGGAGAGGTTGAGCGTCTCGGCCACGACGCCCTGGCCGGCGAACGCGGCGTCGCCGTGGACGAGGACGGACATGCAGGGGAACCCGTCGACGCCCTCGGCCGCCGCCGCGGGCGTGCCGTCGGTGGGCGGGGAGATCCTGTCCTGCTTGGCCCGCGTCATGCCCTCGACGACCGGGTCCACCGCCTCGAGGTGCGAGGGGTTGGAGGCCAGGGTGATGGGGAGCTCCTCGCCGGCGCTGCCGTGGAACACGCCGCGGGCGCCCTTGTGGTACTTCACGTCGCCCGAGCCCTGCACCGACTCGGGGTCGAGGTTGCCCTCGAACTCCTCGAAGATCTCCCGGTAGGACTTGCCCACGATGTTGGCCAGGACGTTGAGGCGGCCGCGGTGGGCCATGCCCATCACGACCTCGGCCACCCCCGAGCCGGCGGCGGCGTCGAGCAGCGCGTCGAGCAGGACGATGGTCGACTCCGCACCTTCCAGGCCGAACCGCTTCTGCCCGACGTAGCGGGTGTGGAGGAAGCGCTCGAAGACCTCGGCGGCGTTGAGCCGGCCGAGGATGTGCCGCTGCTCGTCCAGGTTGAGGGTCGTGGGCTGGCCCTCGACGTGCTGCTGGATCCAGCGCTTCTGCTCGGGATCCTGAATGTGCATGTACTCGATGGCGAGCGTCCGGCAGTAGGCGTCGCGCAGCACGTGGAGGATCTCGTCGAGCGTGGCGACGTCGCGGCCGGCCAGGCCGTCGGCGACGAACTGGCGCGGCAGGTCCCAGATGGTGAGCCCGTAGGTCAGCGGGTCGAGCTCGGGATGGATGTGCGGGGGCTCGGCGTCCAGCGGGTCGAGGTGGGCGATGAGGTGGCCCCGCACCCGGTACATGTTGATGAGCGTCTGCACGTGCACCTGCTTGACGAGGCGCTGGTGCTCCCCCTCCTCGCTGCCGGCGCCGGCGTTGCTGTCGACCTGCCAGCGGACGGGCTCGTAGGGCACGCCCATCGACTCGAACAGCGTCGTCGTAGAACCCGTCGGCACCCGTGATGAGGGCGGCCACCCGGCCCAGGAACAGGCCCGACTCGGCGCCCTGAATGATGCGATGGTCGTAGGTGGAGGTGAGCGTCACGACCTTGCCCAGGCCCAGCTGGGCCAGCACGCGGGGGTCCGCCGCCTCGAAGCCGGCGGGATAGCCGAGCGCCCCGACGCCGATGATGGCGCCCTGGCCCGGCATCAGGCGCGGCACGGACTGCACCGTGCCGAGCGTCCCGGGGTTGGTCAGCGACACGGTCGTCCCGGCGAAGTCGTCGGGGCCGATTTTGTTGGTGTGGATCTTGCGGATGAGGTCCTCGTAGGCCAGGACGAAGGAGCGGAAGTCGAGCGTGTCGGCGTCCTTGATGCACGGCACGAGCAGCGTGCGGCTCCCGTCGCTCTTCTCCTGGTCGACGGCCAGGCCGAGCCCCACGTGCTTGTGGTGGATGACGCCCGGCTTGCCCTTGCCATCGGCATCGGGCACGAAGGCCGCGTTGAGGGCGGGCACGTCGTGCAGGGCGCGGACGACCGCGTAGCCGATGATGTGCGTGAAGCTGACCTTCGCTCCCGTGGTCCGGGCCAGCTGGTTGTTCAGGATCAGGCGGTTGACCTCGAGGAGCCGGGCCGGCACCGTCCGCACGCTGGTCGCCGTGGGCACGGTCAGGCTGGCTTCCATGTTGGCCACGATCCGCGAGGCCGCGCCGCGCAGCGGGGTGGCCTCCTCGTTCCCCGCCGGCACGGCCCGGGCCGGAGCCGGGGCGGTGGCCGCCGGGCCGGCGGCCCCGGGCGTCCGGCACCGTCGCGTCAGGGCCGGCGCCACGGCCGGTGTCTGGGGTTGCGGCGCGGGGACCGGAGCGGGCCGGTAGTCGGCGAAGAACTCCCGCCAGCTGTCGCTGACCGAGTCGGGATCGGCCAGGAAGCGGTCGTACATGTCGTCGACCAGCCAGGCGTTGGGGCCGAACGAGCCCCCCGCGCCACCGAACTGGGTCATGGGTCAACCCTACCGGCGGCGATCGGGTCTCATGGGCAGTCCAGGTAGCGTCTGCCCTGCCCATGAGCTATCCGGCCGCACTCCATCTCACCGCGCGGCCGGCCTCCGCACCGGGCGCGGCCACCGTGATCTTCGTCCACGGATCGCTCGACCGGGGGACAGCTTCCGGCTGGCGATGCGCCGGCTGCCCGAGTTCGCCACGCTGACCTACGACCGACGGGGCTACCAGGGCTCCCGGGATGGCGGCGTCGTGGGCCTCGGCGGCCATGTGGACGATCTCATCGCCATTGCGGACACGGTGCGCGCCGACGGCGGCGGCGGCGGCCGGTGGTGGCCGTCGGGCACAGCCTGGGGGGCAACGTCGTGATCGGCGCGGCGCTGGCCTCGCCGGGGGCCTTCGACGCCATCGGGGCCTTCGAGCCGCCCATGCCGTGGCTGGGCTTCCGCCGGCAGGCCGGAACGGGAAACCCGTGGCCCGCCGCTTGGCCGACGACCCGGGCGAGGAAGCGGAGCGCTTCTTCAAGCGGATGGTGGGCGAAGGGGCCTGGGACCGCCTGACCGAGCGGCGGCCGGGCGGAGCGGCGGGCCGACGGCCCCGCCTTGGTGGCCGACCTGCGCGGCATGCGGGTCGAAGGTCCCCCCTTCGACGTCACCGCACTGGCGGTGCCGGCACGTCTTCGGCCGCGGCGGCCCGGCGTCGAGCCCCCACCATCGCCGCACCGTCGAGTGGCTGGGCGCCAACGTGCCCGATGCAGTCGTCTACGAGATCGCCAACGCGCAGCACGGCGCGCACCTGTCGCACCCAGACCACTTCGCCGCCATGGCGCGCCTCGTGGTGGAGCAAGGCGCCGACGCCTGATCAGGCGGACGAGAAGGGCGGCAGGCCGCCGTCGCTCACGGCGTCCTGCGTGGCGTGGTGCGGGTGCTTCAGCCGCCGCGACAGCATCTCGTCGTACTCGACGCCCTTGCCTTCGCTCTTCATGCCCGTGATCAACGGCGAGTTGGACAGGAACACGGCGCCCATGAACATCACCAGGAGCGAGAGCGGCCTCGAGTGGGCCGTACGGGCCCGACGTACGGAGGGAGTCGCCGAAGAGGGCGATGCCCATGCAGATGCTGGCCAGCGGATCGACCAGCACCAGGGTCGACTGCGAGGCGGCCAGCGGCCCGGCGTGGAAGGCGTTCTGGGTCAGGAAGAGGCCGAGCAGGCCGAAGGCGATGACGGCGTACGTCTGCCAGTGCTCGAACAAGGTCACCCAGTTGGTGGCTGCGTAGTCGCTCACCACCTTGATGAGGGCGGCCGTGAAGGCATACGAGATGGCGGCCGAGGTGCCGAACATGGCGGCCTTCCACCAGCGCGGACCCCAGCGGGTGGCGATCACGGTGAGGACGATGAGCGCACTGGCACATCCCCCGACGACGATCCAGCCCAGGTTGGTCGGCACCTGCTCCCCGCCTCCCGGGTCGGCGAAGAAGAGGAAGCCGGACAGCCCGATGGCGATGGCGCCGGCGCCCACCCACTCGCGGATGGAGATGGAGAAGCGGAAGTACGTCCCGAGGATGAAGACGAGGAACAGCAACTCCATGGTCAGGATCGGCTGGACCACCGAGAGCCTGCCGTTGTGCAGGGCGAAGGCCTGCAGCAGAAAGGCGCAGATCATGAAGCCGAAACCCAGCAGCCACACGCCCCGGCGGATGGCATGCGCCATCAGGCTCAGACGCATGGTGGACTCCTCAGGGGCGTCTTCGACGCCCATGCGTTGGAACACGCTGGTCAGCGCGTTCGAGAGGGCCGCTGCTACGGCAAGGACATAGACCATCGCCTCACCCCCAATTTAGTGGGCGGCGTCACAGATCACGCAGGAAGCTCTCAGCTGGTGCTCAGGTTCAGTCTGGCGCGTCGGGCCAGGCGCATCGCGCAGGAATCGTGTGCAAACGGCCGATGCACACCGGATCGAGACCTTCCCCGGCGAGTTACCGCATTAATTCCTTGAGGTCATGCCCCAAATGAATGTGGCAATTGGGTTACATTTGCCGACTCTTCCGCCACTCCATTGGGATGTGGATGTGGAGGAAGGCGATCGGCCGTCACCGGGGCAGCCGACAAGTAAGGGAGAGCAATGGGATTGAAGGGGATTCTCACCGGGAACCCGATGCGACTCGGCAGGACAATGGCGCTGGGGGCGATCACCCTCACGTGCCTGTCCCTGATGCTGATCGGGACCGCCGGCAGCGCCGGCGCCAGTTCCATCCCCACGGGGGGAACCAAGACCAGCGGCGGCACGGTGCGCTGGGCGGAACTTCCAGGCTCTCCCCCGACCTACATCTTCCCCTTCATGAGCTCCTCGACCGAGAGCGTCTCGAATATCTCGCAGTTCCAGTACATGATGTACCGCCCGCTGTACATGTTCGGGTTCCCCAGCAAGAACAGCGCCACGCTCAACCCCACGCTCTCGCTGGCGAGCATCCCGACCTACGGCAACAACGACACGACCGCCACGGTCGCACTGAAGAACTACAAGTGGTCGAACGGTGAGTCCGTCACGGCCACCGACGTCCTGTTCTTCATGAACATGCTGCACGCGGAAACGGCCAACTGGTACGACTACGTGCCGGGCCTCTTCCCCGACAACGTGAAGAGCGTGGTGGCGACCAGCCCCAGCGAGGTGACGTTCACTTTCAACAAGTCGTACGAGCCGACGTGGATGACCTACAACGAGTTCTCGCAGATCACGCCGTTCCCGACCGCGTGGGACGTCACCTCCGCCACGGCTTCGCCCGGTTCGGGCGGGTGCTCGTCCGGCGCCTACGGCGCGGCCTCGACCGATGCCGCCTGCACGAGCGTCTACAACTTCCTCAACGGCCAGTCGGGCAACATCTCGAGCTTCGCGATCGAGCCCCATCTGGGCGATCGTTGACGGCCCGTACACCATCGCCGCCTCCAAGGGCGGGTCGTTCAACAGTTCCGGCGCGACCACGTTGGTGCCGAACCCGAGTTACACGGGACCGCAGAAGGCCACGGTCACGGTGCAGGAGCTGCCCTTCACGACTGACAACGCCGAGTTCAACGCCCTGTTGGGCGGCGGCGTCGACGTGGGCTACGTCCCGCAGCAGGACATCACGCAGAACACGACGAACGCGACCAATCCCGGTCCGAACAACCCGCGGCTGACCAACTTCTACCTCTCGCCGTGGGTCCTCTTCGGCTACAACTACGCCGTCGACAAGTTCGATTCGACCGGCGACGGCGGGAATGCCGGCGCCATCTACAAGCAGCTCTACTTCCGGCAGGCCCTGCAGAGCATGGTCGACCAGCCGGCCATGATCAGCAAGTTCCTCAAGGGCTACGGCGTCCCGACCTATGGGCCGGTGCCGGTGCTTCCGAAGAACAACCTGGTCGACGCCTACGAGCAGTCGAACCCGTACCCCTACAACCCGTCGCACGCCAAGAGCCTCCTGTCCTCGCACGGGTGGAAGGTCGTGCCCAACGGCATCGACACCTGCCAGAAGCCCGGGTCGGGACCCAACGACTGTGGAGCCGGCATCCCCAAGGGTGCGCAGCTGAACTTCACCATGACCTACGCCAGCGGGACGGAATGGCAGCAGCAGATCATGTCCGTCGAGCAGTCGGCCTGGAACTCCATCGGGATCAAGACAGCGCTCGTCAGCAACACCTTCCCGACCGTCATTAAGGACTACGCCGGACCGTGCCAGTCCGGGTCGCCCTGCACGGTCGAAGAGGGCTGGTGGGGCGGCGGCTGGGTGTACAGCCCGGACTACTACCCCTCCGGTGAGACGCTGTTCCAGACGAACGCGGGGAGCAACTCGGGCAACTACAGCGATGCCAAGGCCGACACCCTCATCGCGGCGACGAACACCACGGAGGCCAGCCTGGACTCCTACGAGAACTACCTCGCCAAGGAGTTGCCGGCGATCTGGGAGCCCAACTCCGACTACCTGCTGAGCGAAGTGAGGAACACGATCCGGGGCGTGGCTCCCCAGAACCCCTTCGCCAACCTGTTCCCCGAGTACTGGTACTACGTGAAGAAGTAGCCGAGCTTTCTCGACGAGGAGACGAGCCGGTCACGGATGAGCCTGCCTGACCGCGCGCGACGTGCCTAGCATCACTCCGTGACCGGCTTCCTCGTCCGGCGGCTGCTCCAGGCCGTTGTCGTCATCATCGGCGTGATGG
>CAVWKX010000022.1:0-97547 GCA_963755655.1 uncultured Acidimicrobiaceae bacterium | reverse complement strand
GTCGGTTCGACGGGTTCGTCCTACGAGGCGGTCACGACGATGGCCTCGCAGCTGAAGCTCTAGGTGTTGCCGCCCGCCAGCCCGGGGAGCCAGGTGTCGCGCAAGGCCATCGTGACGGGGGTCCCGAACTCGGCTGTCCCTGCCTCGTCAGACGTCCCGACGGGGACAGTGACCTTCACGATCACGGATATGTCGGGCGATGCCGTCTTCTGCGACGGGGGCGACAACACCGTCGCCCTCAGCGATTCGGCGCGGGCAATCTGCACCGTCTCCTCGGGCCTGACGTCGCGTGAGTCCCCTTACATGGTGACGGCGAACTACAACGGCGATGGCACCTTCAGGTCGAGCACGTCATCCGCGGTAAGCGTGGACGTTTCCGGTTAGCCGGCATGACCCAGGAGCGGTTGTGGCGGTCGGGATCCCATCCCAGAGGTGAGCCCGAAGGGGCTCGAACACGTGAACGCCTGACGCATCCCATTTTGCCGGTTACGCTCTCGGATCGGGAAGGACGGGGGTTCGCGGCCAAGCTCAGGGGCGCCGCCGCCGCGTTGCGTGCTCTCGCCGTCTTCGCAGTAAGAGCCAGTCGATGCTCCGAGGACAGCCAAGCCGCCAATGACTGCGGCGGCGACCAAAGGGTCGGTACCTCCGCCCGGAGCGGGAGGGGCAGCTGACGCTGGGCGTGCCGTCGTGCTCGTGGAAGCCGCCGAGGTGGTCGTGGTGCTCGATGCGTTGGCGGACGACGCCCGAAAGGCCACGATCCGGTACGCCGAGGGTGCCAGCAGGAGGCCCGCGCCGACGGAGGGTGTGGGGAAATGGTTGGCGGGCGCACCGATCGTGGCGTGCTCCTGCGCCCCGCCGGTTGCCGGATTGAGGCCGTAGAGGACGCCGTCCGCATCGAATGGTCCAGACCAGTCCGGCCGCCACAATGGGTGGCCCGCCGCCGGCTGACGAGCTCCACAACAGATGGAGGGAGGCGGGGGAGCCCGAGACCTGAACGGCAATCGGGCCGCTCCGACACGGCAGGTAGACCGTTGTCCCCACGACAGCGGCGCCGCCGTCGAACGTGCTGCCGCACGCCTTGGCGAGCTCGGCCTGCTGGCCGCCGACGCCGCCGAGACTGGAGCCGTTGAGGAGGAAGATGCTGCGCGTCTTGCTGGCGGCTACCACCTGCCCGTCACCGAGCAGCGCCACGCCGGTCGACATGTCGAGATCGCTGGCATTGTCGGACGCCCACGAGGACGGGGCGAAATACTGCTGCAGCGCCATGTCGGGCGAGAGCTCCAGTACCGAGTCACTGTCGTCGTAGGCGTGATCGGCCGACGTCACCGATCCGTTGCCCGCGGTCACGAAGACATTGCCGCGGCGGCGACCGTCGGCGCCGCACCGCCCATCCAGACGGCTCCCTGGCTCTCGCCCTGATCCGCGTCGACCATGAACGAGGTCGGTGTCCCACCCGCCTCGGGCACCGAGATCACCCATCCGTGGTAGGTCGAGCAGTCGCCGAAGTTTCCGCCGAACCCGAAGACGACGCGGCCGGAGGCGAGCGTGAGCCCCGTGCGTTGGAGGAGCGCGGCCGGAGTCGAGCCCGCCGGGTCGACGTCTTGGGAGAGCTCGACGGTCCCGGTGTCGAGGGCGAGTCCGACCAGGCGGTGCGCGGGGGTCCCGTTGACGAGCTCGTCGGCCACCACGAAGAGCTCGTCACGGGCCTCGTCGATCACTGGCGTGCCCGTGATTCCGACGGTGGGGGAGATGTCGCCGCAGGGGAGCGATGCTGCCGGCACGGGCGTGCCGACGTGCCTTGACCACACCACCGCCCCCGTGCCGCCCGAGAGGGCGATCACCGTGTCGTTCTCGGTGGCGACGTAGACCCGCCCGCCGGAGACGAGGGGTTCGCCGTACAGCTCGCCGTCGAGGGCGGGGGAGGTCCACGCGGGAGTGGAGAGGTCGACGGATGCGACTGATGTGGCGGTTCCGTTCCCGTCGAGCGCCCCGTGATAGACGGTCCAGGACGGCGGGCTGCCGGTGCCGCAGTCGCACCGAGCCCCGGTCCTGTCCACGCCATGGTCAGAAGCGCCGCAACGCACGCGACGACAGCGGGTCGTGTTCCCCTCACGTGAGAACGGCGACTTCGGTCAGGCCTCGCTCGTCCGACCTCTCCGGCGCAGCGTGGAGTCCACGGCCACGGCGACGAGCAGGACGGCGGCCGTGGCATGTCGGTCCCCGCGGTGGTGATGTTGAGCAGTGCCAGTCCGTTGGTGAGCGTGGCGATGACAAGTCCGCCGAGGACCGGATGGATCGGCTTGCCGTGCCCGCCGAAGAGGCTGGCACCTCCGATGACGGCCGCGGCCACCGCGTAGAGGACGTACGTGCCGCCGTCGAACCCGACGGAAAGCGAGCCCAGGCGTGAGGCGTACACCACGACGGCGAATCCGCGAAGAAGCTACAGAGCGCGAAGGTGATGGTGCGGACCCGGGCCACGTGGATGCCGGCGCGGCGGGCCGCCTCGGGACTGGCGCCGATGGCGTACATGTAGCGCCCGAGCCGGGTCCGTGCCAGCGGAACGACTGGGCGATGAGGACGACGACGAGGAACGGGATGACCCAGGGCACACCCTTGCACCGGGGTCAGGACGCCCCGGTTCAGGTTGCAGATCCACACGAGGACGATGCCGGCGACGGCGACGGCGCCGACGGTCGCCAGCGTGATGCCCAGGGGCGGCGCGCTCAGGCCCTGCGATCGCCGCCGCCCTGTCGTGAGGATGGTCGCCAGGGCGAAGAGGCCCACGGCCACGACCAGCACGATCCAGCCGGCGGCCGGGGTCATGCTGCCGCTGACGAGGTCGTCGATGACGCCTTTCGGGACACTGATCACGCCACCGACAGCGCCCTTGTCGACGTCGAAGACGTAGATCAGGACGCCCTGCCAGCCCAGCAACCCGGCCAGCGTCACAACGAAAGAGGGAATCTTGAGCCTGGTGATCAGAGCGCCCTGGAACGCGCCGATGACGCACAGGCGGCGAGGCCGACGATCAGGCCGGCCCACCACGGCCAGTTAGCCGGTGAGGTGATCAGCGCCAGGGCGATGGCAGCGCCCACCGCGCCGACGAAGGCAACGGAGAGGTCGACCTCGCTGAGGATCAGGGCGTACAGCTCGCCCATGCCGAGAAGAATGATGAAGGTCGCCTGTACGAACAAGTTGACGATGTTCGTCGCCGTCAAGAACGCGCTGGACTGGACGTCGAAGAAGATGCAGATGACGATCAGGCCGGCGATGATCGGGAGCGCGCCGCTTTCGCCGCCGCGGATGCGCTTCCACCATGCGCGTAGGTAGTCGCCGAGCGAGTCGGCCAAGACCTCGGGCGCCAATGCGACGATCGCCTCGGGCGCCATGGCAGTGCCCGCGGCAGCCGGCGGACCCTCTGGGCCCTTCCCCGGTGTGGCCGGGTCGCCGATCGTGTCAGTCATGATCCCTCCACCCCTGGCGCATTCGCCCGTGTCGACTGACCCGTTGTCTGGTACTCGACCACCATCTGCGTGTCGAAGTCGGAAGCCGGTCCCTGCGCCACCAGCCGACCCAGGTAGAGGATGGAGATCTGCTCGGCCACGGCGAAGACGTCGACCAGGTTGTGCGACACCACCATGACCGCCGTGCCCTGGCTCGCCAACCGTTTGATGAGCTCGATCACCTGCTCGGTCTGGGCCACCCCGAGAGCGGCGGTGGGCTCGTCCATGATGACGAGCTTGGCGGAGGACAGCACCGCCTTCGCCACGGCGACGGACTGGCGCTGGCCGCCGGACAGCGACGCCACCGGCTGGCGGATGGAGCGAACGGTCGTAACGTGGAGGTCGGCCAACACCTCGCGCGCCTCGATCTCCATGGCGGTTTCGTCGAGGAGGCCGTGCCGTAGTTTCTCGTGACCGAGGAACAGGTTCTGGACGATGTCGAGGTTGTCGCAGAGAGCGAGGTCCTGGTAGATCGTCGTGATCCCGAGTGCCTCGGCATCGTTCGGGCTGTGGATGTGGGCCGGCTTGCCCTCCCAGAGGATCTCGCCCTCGGTCGGCTGCCACAGCCCGGAGATGGTCTTGATCGTCACCGACTTGCCGGCGCCGTTGTCGCCAACCAGCGCGGTGATCTTGCCCGCCGGAACGGAGAGGTTGACCTTGTCCAGCGCCTGGACGGCCCCGAACGACCTTGCTCACTCCCCGGAGTTCCAGGAGCGGTACATCCTCGGTCATGTGATTGGCCCCCATCGCGACGACAGCTCGAGCTTCTGCATGCTTCCAGCGACCGACCCCCGCCCCGTCACCGGGACCGGGGGTCGGCCTGGAAGTTACTTCGTTTCGATGGACATTACCCAGACCGGCGTGCCGGTCTGCTGCCCGTTACCCGGAGATGCCCGCCGCCTTGCAGTCGGACGCGTACTGGCCGGCGCAGAGCTGCGATGCCGGTACGAAGTTGTCCTTGACGACCGTGGCGTTCATGTTCTTCGTGGTCACCCACGTCGGGCTGCAGAAGCACGGAGGGCACGCTGACGTTGGCGGTCGTGTCCTCGGTCTTGCCGTTCGCCAGGGCAGCCGGAGGCTTGGCCCCGGCCCGCAGGTAGAGCGCCAGAGCCACCGCAGACTGCGCCTCCAGGTAGATCGGCTTGTACACGGTGCCGCACTGGTAGCCGGAGAGCACGTTGTCGAGGCCGGTCAACGTGGCGTCCTGTCCCGTGGTCGGGAAGGTCTTGGGCTTCACGTGGAGCGACTGCAGGTACGTGATGATCGGTGCGCCCGTCTCGTCGTTCGGAATGAGAGCCGAGTTGACGTTGTGGTGCGCCGTGAAGACGGCCTGGAACTCGGTCTCGGCGGTCGGCGGGTCCCATGTGCCGGCGGTGTGCGCCACAGCGGTCCACTTCCCCGACTTGAACATCGGGTTGATGACGCCGTCGTAGCCCTGGGCGAACAGGGTGGCGTTGTTGTCCGTCACCGCGCCGTGCATGACGACGACCTGCGGCTTCTTGATGTGCCAGGCGGAGACGCAGCTGACGAGACCCTTCCCCATGACCTGGCCGACCTTCACGTTGTTGAAGCTGACGTAGTAGGCGCGGCTCCCACCGAGGGTGAGGCGGTCGTAGTCGATGACCTTGACGCCACGGGACTTGGCGTAGCGTCTCGATCTGCGCCCCCACACCGGAGTCGAGCGGGTCGACCAGCAGCACCGTGGCACCGTTCGAGATGTCGGTCTGCGCGTCGGTCAGCTGCGTGGCGTCGCTGCCGAGCGCGTTCTGCACCACGTACTGCGACGAGCTCAGTCCGGCCGTCTGGAGCGCCTTCGTGATGTCCGGCTGGTCGAACTCGACGTAGCGGGTCGAGCTGACCGTGTCGGGCAGGATCGCTGCCACCTTCCCCTTCCCGGCCGCGGCCAGGGACTTGAACTGCTTCATGGAGCTGAAGTTGTTGGTGAACGAAGTGGTCGAGACGTTGGAAGGCCCGCTCGCGCGGACGGAGGCCGAAGCCCCTCCACCCCCAACGCTGACCAGCGTCGCCGACAACACGAGGGAGAGCCCCCCGAGCATGCCTGCCCTGCTGAAACGCACATTGTCTCCTTTGGTCCTGGTTCGCCCTTTTTGAGCGAGCCCCCTGCTGACTGCGTTCTACCCGTATGTGCACGGGTTGTGTTGCAGTTTTGTTTCAAGTTCAAGAACCATACCGAGGTCTCCCGGCGAATGCTGGGCATTTCGCTGTGAACGGTCGTTGGGTCGGTCAAGGTCGGGTCAGCGGAGCTCGGTGGCGCCGGCCCAGGCCGCCGCCCCGGACAGCCCGGCATCGTCGCCGAGGGTGGAGCGGACGATCGCCAGGTCGTCGGGGTGGTGACCGGGCCGCTGCAGCACCATGTCGCGGAGCGGGCCGAAGAATCCGTCCTGCCTGCCCATCCCGCCGCCGATGACGACGGTGCTCGGGTAGAAGGACATGACCGAGATTCGACACGCCGGCGGCGCAGGCGGCGATGGCCTGCTGCCAGATGGCTGCCGCCCGTGGCTCGCCGGCCTGCCGCGCTGTGCCTGGATCCTCGCGGGCGCCGAGGACCCGAGTCCGGCCTCTCGGGCCTGTCGGGCGACGCCGCTGCCCGACCCCAGCTCCTCGAGCGTGCGACGGGCCGCCGTCTCGCCAGGCTCGCCAGTCGATGACGATGTGCCCGACCTCGGCCAGCGAGCGGGTGCCCCGCAGGAGCCGCCCGCCGTGGACCACTCCGGCACCGATGCCGGTCGAGATCGTGAGGTAGGCGACCGCAGAGCTCTCCGCTCCGGCGCCGAACCAGGCCTCGCCGACGGCCGCCAGGTCGGCGTCGTTGGCGATGCTGACGGGGAGGCCGAGGTGCGCGGTCAAGCCCGTCGGTCGACAGCTGGTCGGGCCATTGCGCGGGGAGGTGGGGCGCCCACAGGAGCCGGCCCGCTGTCGTAGTCGACCGCCGCCCGGCAGCCCGACGACGGCGTGCGAGGCCGCACCGTGGCCGGCTCCGCCGCCACGGCGGCGATGAGGTCGGTCAACGACGGCCGGGACGTCCGCCTCGGCCGGAGTGGGGGCGGATCGGCGCAGCAGAATCCGGCCCTTCACGTCCACCAGGGCGGCGCGCATCTGCGTCCCGCCGACATCAGCGGCCAGGACAGGTCGCGTCATTCCGGCCTCATGCCGCAGTCTCCTCGTGGTAGACGCGTCGGTGCCTACTCGGCGCCTCTCCGGGCCGTATCCGGCCTTGCGGAGGAAGCGCGAAGGTCGTCAGCTGTCGGCATCGATGTCCTTGTGCCGCTGCGGATCGAACGTCTCGGTCTCGTCGCCGAGCGTGACCAGTGGCCCTTGTGCGTCTCCTGCACCGTGCCACGGTTGAGCAGCGAAGGACGGCGTGCCATTCGATGTTGTGGCTCAGCGGGTGACGGAAGATCTGCGCCATCGTGTCCCGCTGATGGCTGTTCGATGCTCGGCCTCGCCCATGTGGATTCCTCGCGTCCGTCGGGCGAAGCCCGCGGCGATCCTGACACCTGTCACTGGTCACGAGCCTCGAGGCGACCGACGCTGCGACGGAAGGGGAGACCTCGGGCGCGTCCTGTTCCGACCGTGTGGACGCCGGTCGTCGCCTGGCCGACCTGCTGCAGCGGCCGGCTGGGAGGGGACGGGTCGTCGTGCTGGGGCTCCCCGGGGCGGGGTCCCGTGGCGGCGAAGTGGCCGGGCCTGGGGCCCCGCTCGACGTGATCATCGTCCGCAAGCTCGGCGTCCCTTCCCAGCCCGAGTTGGCCATGGGGGCGATCGGCGAGGACGGCGTCCGGGTGGAGAACGAGGACGTCATGGCGTCGAGCGGCTGAGCGCGGCTCGACATGGCAGCGATCGCGGAGCGGGAGGAGGCGGAGCTCGAGCCGACGAGCCCGGCGCTTACCGGGAGGATCGCCCGCCGCTCGACCTGCAGGGTCGCTGCGCCGTCATCGTGGACGACGGGATCGCCACCGGCTCGACCGCCCGTGCCGCCTGCCAGGTCGCCCGGGCACAGGGCGCGGCGCGGGTCGTGCTCGCCGTCCCGGTGGCGCCCATAGGCCACTGTCCGGCGCTGCAGGACGTCTGCGACGACTCGTCTCTGCGTGGCCAGCCCGGAGACGTTCTTCGCCGTGGGCGAGTGGTACGACGACTTCTCCCCGACGTCGGACGACGAGGTGAGCGAGCTGCTGCGGCATGCTCAGTTGTAGGTGAAGGTCACCGCGTTGGACGCGCCCCCCGCCGTCGTGATCGACCACCTGCGCAGAGGGTGCTGTCGACGGCGGCACGGTCACCGTGCAGGTGCTCTGGGCCGGGCAGCTCGTCGGCGCCACCTGCCCGTTGAATGTCGCCACGATCTGACCGCTGGAGCTCAAGAAGTTGGCGCCGGTGATCGTGACGCTCTGCCCCGCCGAGCCGCTGGAGGGGCTCAACGAGGAGATCACCGGCGGGCCGGCCGGGGCCACGGGCACGGTCGTCGAAGTGGAGGTCGGCGGTGGTGACGTGGGGGTGTTCGTCGAGGGGGCGGTGCCGCTCCGGGGCTCGGTCTGTGGCGAGTGAGACGGCACCGTGGTGGAAGGGACCGACGCGGTGATCGTCGAGGACGGCGGAGCCGAGCTGCCAGTCAACGAGACGATCAATGCGGTGGCGGCCGCCACGACCAGGACGGCGACCACCACGACAGTGCTGACCAGCCAGCGGTCCGAGCGGGGCGGCGACGCCTTTCCTCGGGGGCGCCCGGTGCGCCCGCGGGTACCTCCCGGGAGGCGGGGGGCCCCGGGGGACGGGCCGGAGGTGCCGTGCGTGCGGGTGGCGTGCGTGCGGTTGGCGCGCTTGCCGGCGGGGTCACGGTACGCACCTCCTCCGCGTGAGGCGTCATGTCCACCGGCGTCGTCGGGGTGTGCGCCTCTGGTGGCGGGAGCGGGCGCAGGGGAGGGGCGCCCGCCGACTCGCGGGCGCGCCGAACGGCGCTCTCCATCGCCCCCAGGGCACGCTGGCCCGGGGTCCCCGGGGCCGGCTCGGCCGCGTTCGTCTGCCATCGGATCCTCTGACGCGTACCTTTCCCCGAACGATCGCATCCATTCACGGCATACGATTCGGTGGTTGATTGAGGACAATTCGCTGCGTTGATCAGGAGACAGTGATGCGATCGGACCTCATCTCCAGGCCGCGCCCATTGCGGCCCCAGCAGCAGCAGCCCAAAGACACCAAGCCCGTCCCCGGCGGGGAGCGGCGGTGGCGGTCGCCCCCCTCCTCGCCCACTTCTTCGGCGGCCCGCCGCCGGTGCGCATCGAGTTCTGGGATGGCACCGGCCTCGGGCCCCCGGACGGGGACACCCTCCTGGTGCGCTCACCCGACGCGGTCCGGCGGCTGCTCTGGTCACCCGGCGAGCTCGGCCTGGCCCGCGCCTTCGTCATGGGGGACCTCGCCTTCGAGGGCGACATCTTCGAGCTTCTGGCGGCGCTGCACGCCGCGTCCCCGAACCGCATCCATGTGGGGTCCCGAGTGCCCTGGCAGGCGCTGCAGGCGGCGCGCCGTCTCGGGATCGTCGGAAGGCCGCTCCCCCCGCCACCGGAGGAGGCGGCACCGCGGGGTCGGCTGCACTCGCGCAGCCGAGACGCCCAGGCGGTGCAACACCATTACGACGTCAGCAACGACTTCTACGCCATGGTCCTCGGGCCCGCCATGACCTACTCCTGCGCCCGGTTCGCCCCGGGAGTCGAGTCGCTCGAGGCCGCCCAGGAATCGAAGCACGACCTCGTCTGCCGCAAGCTCGGATTGGCCGAACGGGACGGGACAGCGCATCCTCGATGTCGGTTGCGGCTGGGGTGGCTTCGCGCTGCACGCGGCACGTCGCTACGGAGCTCGGGTGGTGGGGGTCACCCTCAGCCCGGCGCAGGCCCGATGGGCCCGCGACCGGGTCGACGCGGCCGGATTGGAGAAGCAGATCGAGATCCGGCTGCAGGACTACCGGGACGTGCGAGACGGCGCGTTCGACGGCATCGCCTCCATCGGCATGTTCGAGCACGTCGGGTCGTCGAAGAGCGCCGAGTACTTCGCAGGCATGCGCAGGCTGCTCGGGCCGGAGGGCCGGTTGCTCAACCACGCCATCTCGAGTGTGGGTGGCTCGCGCATCGGCCCGCGCTCGTTCATCGGCCGCTACGTGTTCCCCGACGGCGAGCTTCTCGACGTCGGGCCAGGTCGTCCTGTCCATGGAGGAGGCGGGGTTCGAAGTGCGTGACGTCGAGTCGCTCCGTGAGCACTACGCCAAGACGCTGCGGGCGTGGGTCGCCAACCTTCAAGGGCACTGGGACGCTGCGGTGGCCGAGGTCGGGGTGCGGCGAGCCCGCGTGTGGCAGCTCTACATGGCGGCGTCGGCCAACGGGTTCGAAGACGGCGGCATCTCCATCCATCAGGTCCTGGGCGTCGTCCCCGGGCCGGACGGCCGGAGCGGCATGCCGCCCACGCGGAACGCCTGGACCTGAGACCGGTCCCGGAGCGATCTGGCGGACGGCGGCAAACCGCGCGACTCTGATTCGCATGTCACCGGTCCGCCAGATCGTCGTCTGTGACGGTGACGAGACCGGGCAGGAGCTCCTCGAGGAGGCGCTGCGGGTCCTCGACCCACGGGTGCTCGGGTTCGACCTGGACCTGCTCCGGTTCGACCTGTCGCTCGGGAACCGGCGGGCCACCGGGAACCAGGTCGTGCGTGACGCTGCCGTTGCGATGCGTGAAACGGGCCTGGGTCTCAAGGCGGCCACCATCACCCCGGAGACGACGGGCGACGTGGGCAGTCCGAATCGCATTCTGCGGGAGGGCGTGAACGGCTCCGTCATCGTGCGGACGGGCCGGCGTATCCCGGGCGTGGCGCCGCCGGCCTCGGTCGTCCATCCGATCGTGGTGGTCCGGATGGCCGTGGGCGACGCCTACGGCGCCGAGGAGCACAGAACGGGTGACGCCGGGAGCGCAGCCGAGCAGGCGTGGCGCACGGAACGGATCGACCGTTCGACCTGCCGCTCCGTGGCCGAGTTCTCGTTCGTGACGGCCTCCGCCATGGATGCGTGTGTCTACGGCGGACCCGAAATGGACGGTCTCCACGGTGTACGAGGGGATGCTGAAGGAGGAAATGGACGCCGCGGCGGCGCGCTATCCAGAGGTGCCCTACCGCCCGACGCTGATCGACGCCACCTATGCGGGGCTGATCACAGAATCGAATGCCAGCACCCTGGTGGTTCCGGCTCTGAATCGTGACGGGGACTGCCTGTCGGACCTCGTGCTGGCGCTCTTCGGATCTATCGCCGGCGCCGAATCGGTGTTGCTGGCACTGGACGACGACCTGCGCCCCGTGGTCGCCATGGCGGAGGCGCCGCACGGGACGGCGCCCTCGCTCATGGGCAAGAACGTCGCCAATCCGATGGCGATGCTGTTGGCCTGCGCCGCCGTGCTCGACCATGCCGCACAGGGCGACGCCGCAGTCGCCGAGGCCGCCGCGGCCATCCGTGTCGCCACGCTCGGCGCCGCGGCGGACGGGGTTCGGACCTTCGACCTGGGTGGGGAGGCCTCGACGTCGGAGGTGGTCGACGAGGTGCTGCTGCCGCCTGCGGGCACGCGCGGGCGGCTGATCACGAGGAATCTGCTCTCGCGGGGTTTGCCGATCCGTGCTGGCGGGCATCAACCCGTTGACAGCGCCCAACCTGGCCAGGGGGCCGGCGCACCGCGAGGATCCCGGCCGAGGGGGGCTTTCGGGTTTCGTACCCGAGAGAGCTTCAGCCGGGCCGGCCGCCGGTGCCTCGTGTTTGCGCGCGTGTCGGCACGCGCTCGAGTCCGCTGTCCTCCACAACCTTTCCCGCACATGTGGATTTCTTTCGCCGCGACGCTGGATCAGAATCCGGGCAAAGAGGCCTCTCTTTTGCGGATCATGTCAGGCCGAGTGGCGCGAAGAGATCGCCATCCTTGTCGATGCGCCGCAAGACGTCATCGGTCTCGAAGCGCAGGAGTGCAGGATCCTCCTTCGTGGCGCAGCGGCGCACCTCGGCCGGGCTGACAGGGGTCGAGACCGTGGGCGTCGACATGGCGCGCACCGAGTAGACGGCCACCGTCGTCTTGGCCGAATGGTTCTGGCTCCAGTCAATGAGGACCCGACCCTGGCGCAGCGACTTGCGCATGTTGGAGACGACAAGGTCGCGGTGGTCGGATTCGAGCTTGCGGGCGATCTCGTGACTGCGGTCCCGCACGCTGTCCCAGGTCGTCCTCGACCCGACAGCGGCGTAGAGCTGGAGGCCTTTCGATCCGCTCGTCTTGGCGAACGCTTCGGTGCCCTGCCGGGCAAGCTCGTCCATCACGTACCCCGCCACGACACAGCACTCGACGATGGACGTTCCCTCGCCCGGATCGAGGTCGAACACCATGAAGTCGGGCGGCGCCGGGAGCTTGCGACGTCGCCCGACATGCCAGAGAGGTACGTGGAACTCAATCGTTCCGAGGTTGGCGGCCCAGGCCAAGGTCGGGACGTCATTGACCAGCGCGTACGGGACGACGTCCTTGCCGTCGTTGGCCGCGACGTCCACCGAGCGCACCCACGCCGGCGCGTGCGACGGGATGTGCTTCTCGAAGAAGGACTTGCTCTCTACTCCGTCGGGGAACCGCTTCATGGTGAGCGGCCTCTCCCGGATGTGGGGGAGCATCACCGGGGCGACGCGGAGGTAGTAGTCGATGAGTTGACCCTTGGTGAACCCGTTGTGAGGAAACAGCACCTTCTCGAGATTGGAGACGGAGAGTTCCCGGCCCTCGATGATCGTGCGCGTGGAGGCGGCCATCACTCGACCACGACGTCGTCGGGTGCCTTGTCCGGTCGCAGGCCGCGCCAGGAGGGCTGGCGCAGCCTTCCGGCCTTCGTCCACTCGCTGAACTCCACCTCTCCGACCAGATCCGGACGGACGAAGTGGGCTTTGCCCGCGTCGGCGGCCGGGAGCGCGGACGCGAAGGGACTGTCCGGCGTCGCCAGGGCCTTCAGGTCGTGGAGCAGGTCGCTGCGCACGCGGTCGGTGAAGCCGGTCCCGACCTTGCCGACGTAGCGCAGGCCGCTGCCGTCGGGGATCCCGAGGAGCAGGGCGCCGAGACTCTTCTGGCGCTCACCCTGCCCATCCGTCCAGGCACCGATGACCACCTCCTGGGTCCGGAAGGTCTTGACCTTCGTCCAGTCCGGACTGCGACGGCCAGGCCGATACGGCGAGGAGCGTCGCTTGGCGACGACACCCTCCAGGCCGTTCTCCGCCGTGGCGTTGAGGATGTCCTGGCCGGAGACGTCACGGAACGAGTCCGTCGTCGTGAAGGTCTCGCCGGACAGGTGGAGCGACTCGAGTCGACCACGCCGCTCGTCGTAGCCGGCGCTCACCAGCGAATGTCCGTCGATGTACAGGAGATCGAAGGCCACGAAGGTCACCGGGTCCGAGAGCGACCTTCGCTTGGCTTCCCGCTGGTTGGACACGTGCATGCGCTGTTGCAGCCGGGAGAAGCTCGGCTTGCCGTCCTCGCCGAGGGCGACGATCTCACCGTCGATGACGCAGGTGGTCGATCCGAGGAACTTCCCGATGTCCGCCAGTTCGGGGAACGAGACCGTCACGTCGAGGTCGTTCCGGCTCTGGGCCCGCACGCGCCCCCCTTCGACGAAGAGAATGGCTCGGACGCCGTCCCATTTGATTTCGAACGCCCAGTTCTCGTCGTCAGTGGGGAGCGTCCCGGCGACGGCCAGCATGGGTTTGACCGAAGTGGGAAGCGGGTCGGTCCGGGTGGACGAGCCGTGCCGGTGGATCATCCAGTCGCGATCGTTGGTCTGGAAGAGCACGAAGCTCCCCGAGCTCCTCTTGCCGTGGAGGACGAACTTGACCTCGGAGTCCGTCCACTTCTCGACGTCGTAGTGGCCGGAGTCCCAGATGGTCATGCGTCCACCCCCGTACTCGCCTTGGGGGATGTCACCCTCGAACGTCGCGTACTCCAGGGGATGATCCTCGGTGTGCACGGCGAGGTGGTTCTTCTCCGGCGTCTCGGGGAGACCCTTTGGGAGCGCCCAGGAGGCGAGCACGCCGTCGCGTTCGAGGCGAAGATCCCAGTGCAGACTCCGGGCATGGTGCTCCTGGATCACGAAGCGCTGACCGGCCGGCGGCCCCGGTGCGCGCCAGCCCATCGGCTCAGGGGTTCTCTTGGGGTCGCGCTTGGTGCGGTAGGTATCGAGCTCTCCCGCACTGCTGCCACCACCTCGACCCGTGGACTTCGGCGTCACCGACCACCACCGTACCCAGAGTCCCGTGTTGACCGGTGCAACACGGGGTATGAATGGCAAATGGCGCTGATGGAGAGAGAGGCGGCTGACGCCGCGGGGGACTCTGATGAACGTCGCTGAGCAACTCGTCCGCAAGGTGGACGGGGTGCAACAGAATGTCCGCCCGCTGGCCTTCGTCGTCGGTGTGTGGAAGAAATTCGGGGACGACCGGGGCGGCTCGCTGGCCGCACTGCTGACGTTCTACGGGTTCTTGTCCCTCTTCCCGCTCCTGCTGCTCCTCGTCACGATCCTCGGCTTCTTCGGAGCCTCGGAGCATTCCTTCGTCGGGCGGGTCGAGAACTCTGCATTTTCCCAGTTCCCTGTGGTGGGCACGAAGCTGAGCACGAACATTCACGGGCTGCATGGCCGCAGCGTTCTCGGTCTCGTCGTGGGAATCCTGGTCGTGCTGTGGGGCTCGCAAGGTGCGATTCAAACCGCGCAGTACGCGCAGGCGGAAGTCTGGAACATCCCCGGTGTGAACCGCCCGAGCTTCTGGCCTCGTCTCGGCAGGACGGCCACCATGACCCTGGTGCTCGGCCTGTTCCTTCTCGTCAGCACCGTGGCGGCTGGTCTCGTGACGATCGGGCACCACGGCGGTCTCGCCGTCTTCGGGGCGGTGCTGGCATCCCTCGCGGTGAACATCGGTCTCTTCGTGGTGGCGTTCCGGTTGCTCACGCCGAAGCAGATCCCGTGGAGCGACCTGATGCCGGGTGCCTTCATCGGCGCGGCGGGGTGGACTCTTCTGCAATACCTGGGTGGCGTCCTGGTGGAGCACTCGCTGCGCAACACCAGCAAGGAGTACGGCACGTTCGCGCTCGTCCTCGGCCTGTTGGCGTTTCTCTATTTGGCGGCCCAGGTCACCCTGTACGCCTCGGAGGTCAATGTGGTGCGAACGCGTCACCTCTGGCCGAGGGGGCTGGTACAGCCTCCGCTGACTGCGGCGGACAAGAAGGTGCTCTCATCCATCGCGCTCGAGGCACAGCGGCGGCCGGAGCAATACGTGACCGCAGGTTTCCGAGCGGACGCAGGCGCGGAGGGGAAGCGGCAAGAGTCGTCGTAACGCGGCACCCGACGTCCTCCAGTTTCTCTCTCGCCGCTCTGGGTAATTCCTGTTTGACGCAGAACGCGTGCGGAGGAGGACACAATCGTGACGAGGGACACCGGAGTCCGTGCAGGCAGGATCGGAGAAGTTCTGGTCGTCGTCGGCGTCTTCGTCATCGACTGGGCCTCGCGACGTCAACAATCGTCGCCACTGGCTGAATCGATCTCGGCGCGGCTCGAAGGAGGCATCTGACAATGGCGGTGAAGCATTCGGAGAAGCGAGGCTCGGCCATCGACCTCCTGGAAACCGAGGATCTGGAACTGCGGCGGCTGTTCACTGCGCTTCGCGCCACACGTGGCCCGTCCGTGGAGGAGCGCGCCGAGTACGGGAACCTGGCCAAGGAGGTCATTCAGCATGTCGCCACGCGCGAAGCCGCTCTCGTCGACGTGGCCGACGTCATCGCCGGCCATCCAGGCTTGCGGGAGATCTCCGAGCATTTTCAGGAGAACATGGGCGAGCATCGTCCCTACATCGACCGCGTGGAGAAGATGTCGCGTGGGGTGCAAGGCATCAATCTCAGGGTCGGCCAGGATTTTGACGGCGAACTGGAGGGACTGATGCAGGTCGTGGGTACCGAGATCGAGTGGGAGCTGTCCGTTGCGCTTCCCGATCTCAAAGGCGCGCTCAAAGCGAATGACCGTGAGGACGAGTTCAAATCCGCCGCATACGTCTCGGCACATGCACCGACCAATCTCCACCCCGGCGGGCCGCAATGGTGGGAGCGCGCACCGCTCGTCTCACGGGTCATCACGGTTTATGACCGGCTGCGCGATTTTCCCAGGGCGAAGGAGCACCACGAGGAGGCGCACGGCGACCCCGGTGTCGTCGAGGGCTCGGGTCGACCTCGATCCTGAACCGGAGCGTGTGATCCCGTAATGTGTTCCGCACGTCCCGGCGCAGCTCGGGACGGGGGGACTGGGAGCCATGGGGATGGGGATACACGTCGATCAGGTGATCGAGACGGCGGTCGCGCGAGCGGATTCTGACGACTTCGGCGATGACACCTGGCAGGAAGGCCTCGAGGTGCTGGTGAGGTCGCTCACGGCAGAGTCAGCGCTCAACGAATTGGGCGAGAGCGTGATGATCGACCAGATCGTGGGACTTCTCGTCAATCGGCTCGAAGTGGAGAAGTGGCACGCCCGACACCGGGAGATCGGCGAGCAGGAGATCGTCGCCCCACTGTTCGGGCTCGGACTTCCCCGCACGGGTTCCACCGCACTGAGCTTCCTCTTGGCGAGCGACTCCGCCAGGCGGTCGCTTCGTACATGGGAGGCCGGGGCGCCGTGCCCTCCGCCGGAGACCGCAACCGAATTCACCGATCCCCGGATTGCGCAAACGCAGGCGGGCATCGACCTCACGAACGAGATGTTCCCGGGCTTCGAAGGGATGTTGCCAACCTCCGCGACCGGCCCACAGGAGTGCATCCTCATCATGGCGCTCGACTTCAGGTCGCAGCTGTTCGAGGGCATGGCCAGCATTCCCGCGTACAGCTCGTGGCTCCTCAATTGCGATATGGAGCCCGCCTATCGCTATCACCGGCGCGTGCTCCAGCTGCTGCAGTGGCGCTGCCCGCCGGAACGGTGGTGGCTCAAGACACCGGCGCACATGCACTCGATTACCGCGCTGGACCGCGTCTATCCCGACGCTCGCTTCGTAATGACCCACCGTGACGTCGGGAAGGTCCTGCCGTCGGTCTGCGCCGTGTTCGCAGCACTGTCGAACGTGTTGACCCAGCACCCGGACCCGGAGGCCATCGGGGCCCACAACGCAGCACTGTGGCGTTGTGCGCTGCAGCGGCTGATCGAGTTCCGGGACAGCGGGAACGAGGGCCGGTTCTTCGACGTCTCGTTCGGAGCAGTGCAAGCAGATCCGTTGGCCGCGGTGGCGCAGCTCTACGCAGAGCTCGGTGACGATCTCAGCCCGGAGGCCAGGCGGCGCATGCAGGACTGGTGGGACGAGAGTTCGAAGGAGCGCTCCGGGCCACACAACTACAGGGCCGAGATGTTCGGGCTCGACCCGGCGTCGATACGAGACCAGTTCGCGTTCTACTACGAGCGGTTCGATGTGCCGGTCGAGGAATAGTCAGGTCGAGGCTGCGGCGGCTCACCTGAGCGCAACGGATCGGCGTCCGCATAAGTTGACTAAAACAGTCAGGTTTGTAACGATTGGCGAGAGGTGCCAGCGGTCGGCGTTCGGGACCTGATCGAAGGAGACCATCGCAATGCCTGAGTGGGGTTTTGAGACTCGTCAAGTGCACGCCGGCGCAGTACCGGACCCGACGACAGGGGCGCGGGCGGTGCCGATCTATCAGACGACCAGCTACACGTTCCGTGACACAGCGCATGCCGCGGCGCTCTTCGGTCTAGAGGAGCTCGGCAACATCTACACCAGGATCATGAACCCGACACAGGCGGTGTTCGAGGAACGGATCGCATCCTTGGAGGGGGGAGTGGCAGCGCTGGCCGTCGCGAGCGGTCAAGCGGCCGAGACCATCACGCTGCTGAACCTGGCGGAGAACGGCGGGCACATCGTGTCCTCCGCATCGCTGTACGGCGGCACCTACAACCTCTTTCACTACACGCTGCCCAAGCTCGGCATCGAAGTGAGCTTCGTCGACGACCCCGACGATCTGGAGGCCTGGCGTTCCGCCATACGGCCGACCACCAAGGCCTTCTTTGCCGAGACGCTCGGGAACCCCAAGGGGGACGTGCTCGACTTCGAAGGCGTGTCCTCGATTGCGCATGACAACCACATTCCGCTTGTGGTCGACAGCACGGTGGCCACTCCGTACCTCGCGCAGCCATTGCTTCACGGCGCCGATATCGTCGTCCACTCCGCGACCAAATTCATTGGGGGACACGGCACCTCGATCGGCGGTGTCATCGTCGACGGCGGCAAGTTCGACTACGAGGGGAGCGGGAGATTCCCCTCCTTCACCGAGCCGGACCCCAGCTACCACGGCCTGATCTTCGGCAACCTTCCCGAGGCGCTCTTCCCGGCCCGGTTCGTGCTCAAGGCTCGGCTGCAGTACCTGCGCGACACCGGTCCCGCCATCGCTCCGCTCAATTCGTTCCTCTTCCTGCAGGGCCTGGAGACGCTGAGCCTGCGCATGGAGAGGCACGTGCAGAACGCCACCGCCGTGGCGCAATGGCTCGAAGCGCGAGACGAGGTCTCCTGGGTGGCGTACCCGGGGCTGGAGTCAAGCCCGTGGCACGCCCGCCAGCAGCGCTACCTCCCCAACGGTGGCGGTGCCATCATCGCCTTCGGGATCGAGGGGGGCTCCGATGCGGGTCGCCGTTTCATTGAGGGCCTGGAGCTCTTCAGCCACCTGGCGAACGTCGGGGATGTGCGCAGCCTGGCCATTCATCCCGCGTCGACCACCCATTCGCAGCTCACCGAAGCAGAGCAGACCACGACCGGCGTCACGCCCGATCTGGTGCGCCTGTCGGTGGGGATCGAGTCCATTGAGGACATCCTCGCCGACCTGGACTCCGGGTTCCGCGCCGCAAAGGGAGCATGATCCGGGGGCCCTACCCCGGAGTGTGGCTCCCCGGAGACGATCCGGGGCGCCGTCAGTTTGCGGTCGTCCCAGGTGGGGACGACGGGGGATTCGCTCTCGAGGCCGGCGGTCGACTACCCGAGGTGACGGTCGCCTACGAATCGTGGGGCAATCTGGACGCGGCGGGTTCCAACGCCATTCTGGTGCTGCATGCCCTGACCGGTGACTCCCACGCCACCGGCCCTGCCGGACCGGGCCACGGCCTCGCCGGTTGGTGGGACGGCTTGATCGGTCCGGGAGCGCCGATCGACAGCAACCGCTTCTTCGTCGTCTGTCCCAATGTCCTGGGGAGCTGCCAGGGAACGACGGGGCCGGGCTCCGAAGCTCCCGACGGGGAGTTCTATGGCTCCCGATTCCCTGTCATCACCATCAGGGACCAGGTCGCCGTCGAGATCGCCCTGGCGGACTCCCTCGGGATTCAGACGTGGGCGGCCGTCGTCGGAGGTTCCATGGGGGGCATGCGGGTCCTGGAGTGGTGCATCGGCCGACCCGACCGTGTGGCCCGGGCGGTGGTCCTGTCGGTGGGAGCGGCCGCGAGTGCAGATCAGATCGCCCTCTCGGCGCTCCAGGTCCGGGCCATTCGTAGCGATCCCGCATTTCACGGCGGGGACTACTACCGGACTGATGCGCGCCCGGTCGACGGCCTGTCCATTGCACGCGGGATCGGCCAGTACTCGTACCGGACCGGGGCCGAGTTCGAGGAGCGGTTCGGGCGAGTGCCGCAGGACGAAGAGGATCCGCTCAAGGGCGGCCGCTACTCCGTTGAGTCGTATCTCCAGCACCACGGGGAGAAGCTGGCCCAGCGATTCGATCCGAACTCGTACATCCTTCTGAGCGAGGCCATGAACCACCATGACATAGGGCGTGGACGTGGTGGCATCGCAGAGGCCCTGCGACGCGTGACTGCAGAGCTCACGCTGGCCGGCATCGCGTCAGACCGCCTCTACCCGCTGCGGCAACAGGTGGACCTGGCGCGTCAGATGCCAGGCCGTCCGGAAGTACATGTCATTGATTCTGCGTTCGGGCACGACGGCTTCCTGCTGGAGATCGAACAGGTGGGTGACGTGCTGTCGGCAGCACTGCCCTGAGCGGGACGGGGGGGCGTCGGCTCAGCGGAACGCCTCGAATGCGGCGAACCCGGCGAGACCGACCAAGACCACGGCGGTGACGATCCGCAGCGTCCGGATATTGATGAACCGCAGGAGGCTCTGACCACCGACAACGGCCAGGCCCGCGACAGCCCACAGGGCGAGCACCGCACCTACCGCCACGGAGAGCGGTGCGTGATAGTGCGCCGCCAGGTTGGCCGTGAGTATCTGGGTCAGGTCACCCCACTCGGCCAGGAAGATCACGACGAACGCCGTGGTCGCCACCCGCCGCTTGCCGCCCACCTCACGCTCGACGATCTCCTCATCGTGTTGCTCGTGGGCTGCTTCGCGGAGGGCCAGGGCCGCGCCCACCAAGAACATGACGGCCACCACCGCGTCCACGGCCCGGTGAGGCAAAATGCGGAACAGCGCAACACCGATGGTGACGGCGATTACCACGTGGACCGCAAAGGCGGCGGCGGCACCCAGCCAGACGGACAAAGGCTTGCCCCGGGTCGACAGGACCAGGGAGGCGAACATGGTCTTGTCCGGCAACTCCCCGAGAAAGATGATCGGGAAGACGGCGATGACGACGGCGAAGTTCACGGTGACCTTTCCTCGCCGGGCCAAAGGGGTCTCCTTCGTCCCGGCCATGACGACATGACAGAAACGAAGGTCTCGCCCACCTGCACGCAGGTCCGGTGACCGGGCCCTCGCAGAGCCAGCATGTCGATCACCGATTGGGGGCTACTCCCCTTCGAGCGAAAACTCTATCCGCTGTGCGGCACGCCACGCCACGCGGGGAGCGGTTCGTAGCCGCCTACTGGGTGTCTTCGGGCTCTCGCATATGGAGTCCCTGCAGGACCCCATGGAGCTGCTCGGCCCCCTTTGTCCCCGCGGCGGTGGGCTCAGGCGTCCAGCGAATAGAAGAGACCAATGGCCTCCTCGTAGTACTCCGCTCCGATTGTGTCCGCTGCGTAGTAGGCGAACAACAGGGGCAAGTTGTCCGGATCGCGTCCGCGTAGGAGATCCGATGCCCCGTTGTGCACTTGCCGGCGATCGGTGAAGAGCTCGCGGCTCCGTAGGAACGACTCGATCCGATCGATCTCTTGGCGCGAGCCTACGCTGAAGGTCATGGATCGGACGCCCAGCGATTGCTGGCCATGACGGGTCTGATGACGGCTGCTGGTCGCACGCAGGGCAAGGACGGGAGAGGACGGAGTGACGTCGCCCAGAACGGCGACGGCGTCCTCGCGAGCGATCACCCCGAAAGGGCCGAGCTCTCCGTAGAACGCGATCGATCGCTCGAGGTCCGAGACGGCGACCAGGGTCGACCGCAGGGTCCACGGCTGTGCGGTGTCGTCAGTGCTCATGGTGGCTCCCTCCGTAGCTCTGGAGCAGTCGTTCTGAAACTGGGACGATCCTCGGTGGTCAGGGTATCGCCGAATGTTTGATGCTGGCCCCGAGCGACGCCGACTTCCCGGTAGAAGAGCTCAACGAGCAGGTCGGATATCCGATGCCGGATCGGGTCCGGCCGGGTCGTCGGCCGGTATCTGGGAAGACGCACGCAACGGTCCGACTCGCGGATCAGGCTCTGCAGCCGGTCCTCGACCTCTCCCGCCTCCGGTTTGGCCGGTCGGCGAATGGGAAAGCTCTTTGCGTCGATCACAACCGACGAGACGAGAACGGAGCGTCATGGATAAAGAGAGCTTCATCGAAGCCCTCAATGAGGATCTGCGGAGCGAGTACCAGTCCATCGTGCAGTACATCAGCCACATCGCCACCGTGACGGGTGCCGAGTTCCTGAGCACAATCGACGAACTCAAGGTTCACCTCACGCAGGAACTGAGCCACGCTCAGAAGCTGGCCGAGCAGATTGCGTTCCTCGGCGGTGTTCCGGCTACTTCCGTTCCTGCAGTGAAGGCTGCCACTGGCCGAGACGCGCTCGCGGCTGACCTCGAGCTCGAGGAGACCCAGCTCGAGCGCTACCGGGATCGGTTTCGTGAGGCGATGGACCTCGGATTGGCCGACGTCGCCGAGGCTCTGCGTCCGCTCCTCGAGCAGACGCAGGAACACGTGCGCGATCTACAGACCGTTCTGGGGCGGTAATCCGCCGGCCCGGCTCAGCGCCACCAACGCGTGCGCTTCGGCGGCACGAGGGGCTTCCACGTGCGACGCCAGCGGTGCCGAAGCTTGCGCTGTCGCCGGTGTTGCTCAGCCGCCATGCGACCGGCCTCGAAGGCGCTGGCGGAGGAGATGCCGTGCTGTGCCTGCGCGCGCAGCCACGATTCTGCGGTGACGGCGTCGTGATGCTCGCCGAGGACCGTCTGGAGCTTCTCGGCGGCCGTCGCCGTTCGTCGAGCGGGCTTACCTATGACCGGAACCGCCGCCTCGGCGGCGTATCGAAGCTGCTTTGACTTGATGCGGATACGGTGCAGACACTGGTCTGACGGGTGGGCCCCCGCCTTGCGGACTTGACGACGGAGGGCACGCCACCGTGCGCCAACGACAACGGGGAGGACTTCGCGGGCCTTGTCTTCGGCGCGGATGCCGTCTTCACCGATCACGAAGGGCGGATGGTCCGCCGCCGCGTGCAGGCGATCGAGGAGGAGGAGGTAGCGGTCACTGGAAAGGACCGTCGAGATCTGCTCATCTGCTCCGTCTCGCTCTCGGGTCAGCTGGAGATGGAGTTCCTCAGGAGCGCCCTCGAGCTGGTCGTCGAGCACGTCCGCGTCGCGCGCCCGGCCCAAAGCCGAGCCGAGCCACTTGAGATCGTTCCGCACATGTTTCACCCAGATCGGATCGAGCACGACATCAAAGGTGCGCACGTCGGAGCGAAGCCGTCGGCTGGCCACGCGGGCCTGATGGATGTCCTCCGGAGCCGTGCGATGCACCGCGGAACGGAGCCGCCAGTCGTGGTCCAGGAGTCGGGCGAGACCCTGCGTGACGACCGCCGCCACCACGTCCCCCAGCGCCGAGTCATTGCCGAGCCCCGCCTGGGTCGCTGGAGGGACGGGAAGTCCCATGGCTGTCCCGAACTTTGGGGCGGTCTCGGCCAGGAGCCCCGCCCTCTCGAGTCGAGCCGTCACCTTTCCGACGATTTTGGCGTCGGCATCCTCGAGCTCGAGTTCGACCTGGCGAAACCGGAGGCCGTCGCGAGGGCCACCTTTCACCGTGACCGTGTCGTCATCGAGCTCGGCGATGATGTGGTCTGACTCATCGCGTAACACAAGTCGTTGTCGGCTGGTTTCCAGTTCGACCAGTTGCGCTAGCGGCTGTCGCCGAACGATGCCGCGGATGATCTCGTTGGCAGCGCGGGGAATCTCCACTGGCGGTCCGACCCACGAGACCTCGGTCCGGTTCAATGCCTGACCTTCTGTCGGCTCCGGCAACTTCAACGTCCATTTGCCGGCGCTCTCACCCTCGGTCATACGGTGTCGCAACGTGATGCCCCGAGCCCAAAGGCGGCCGTCCGATGTGTCAAAGTACGCGGTCCGTAGCTGCTGTCGAGGAAGGCGTTCGGTACGGCCAGCCAAATCCCGCAGGTCGGGAAGTCCGACATTGAGCGGCGCCCCGAACTTCACCTCACGCTCCAGGACTCTCGTTTGCGTTTGTCCCATGTCCAGTCGATGCCCGAACCTCGGCGGGTGAAACGGGGATCTTGGTGGAGGGGGGCGGCGAGAGGCGGGCCGACTACTCGGTCATGCTGTCGAAGAGCGCGAGGTTGAGCCTGCTGATTCCTCGTGCGAGATCGTCTACCTCCTCGGAGGGCCACTGGCCCAGCATCGAGTCGATGGCTTCACGCCGGCCGCGCTCGACGGTCCGCATTGTCTTGCGACCGTGCGGGGTGAGGTCGATAAGCCAAGAGCGTCCGTCGTTGGGGTCGACTTTCCGGGTCACGAAGCCGCCCGATTCCAGGACGCCCACCTGCCGGGTGACGGTGGAGGAGTCGAGATGGAGCTCCTGGGCGAGTCCGTTGACACAGCTCGGTCCGAGTTCATCCAAGGTGCGCAGTGCCAGATAGCCGGCCCGGTCGACCTTTTGGTACAGCGAGCTCTTGCGGCCGAAAGTCTCCAAGTGTCGAACGAGCTTCAAGAGCTCGAGCTCGACAACCCCCAAGGTATCGGCGGCATCGGCTGGTTCATCCAAGGTCGGGACCGCGCGAGACGCGCCCATGTTCACTCCTTCGACTTCTTCAAATTGATCGCAAGAACGATCACGATCAGGGGCTGCGCTCACGTGGGCCCGAGAGGCGACGGCGAGATCGGATGCGGGACCTGTCCGTGGCGACGTCCGCCCAACATCTCGGCATCTTCGGCTTCGACGCCTTTGATCCCTCTGACCAGGGGAGACTGCACGAGCGAGAAGGCGCCGGCGAACATGACCAGGAGGGAGAAGGCCTCGAGTGGTCCCCAGGCTCCGCTGGTCCTCAGATTGTCCCCGAACAGACTGATGCCGATGATGATGCTGACCAGCGGGTCGACGAGAACGATGCTCGACTGGGAAGCAACGATCGGACCCGCGTGGTAGGCGTTTTGGGCCAGGTACACCGATGCCACGCCGAAGAGCGCCAGTCCGTAGGTCTGCGGATGCTTGAAGATGGAGACCCAGTCCTGGGCGAAGTAATTGCCCACGGCCTTCGTGAGGGCCGCGGTAAAGGCGAATCCGATGGCACTTGCAGTGCCAAAGAGCGCAGCGCGCCACCAGCGCGGCCCTCGTAGCGCCAAGAGAACAGCCACGGCCATGGCGCCGCCGCACGCGGCGGTCGCAACGGCCCACTCCCATGGGGCGGGAGGGGTGTTTCCAGCACGAGGATCGGCGAAGACGAGAAACCCTGCGAGTCCAGCACCTGCCGCGATCGCTCCGAGGTACTCGCGAGAGCCCACGTTGAAGCGGAACCACACCGCCAACACCAACACCAGAAACAGCAGCTCGAGCGTGAGGATGGGCTGGACCTCGGAGAGCTGTCCGTTGTGCAGCGCAATCGCTTGGAGCAGGAACGAGAGAATCATGAGCGCGAAACCGCATAACCAGATGCCACGCCGCAGCGTGTGTGTCATGAGGCCGAGCGTCAGCGTCGAATCGGCGGGCGCGTCCTCCACGCCGATGCGCTGGAAGACGCTGGTGAGCGCATTGGCTATTGCAGCTCCGAGCGCACAGATGAAAACCATGTGTCTCTGGTGCGCCTAGGCCGACGGTGTGTACGGGGAGGAGTTAATTCCCTGTACTCTACACGCAAGTACCGCTGCGACGACCGCTGACCTGGGCGCGGATAACCGGATTCATCTCACTGCCCCGACCGCGCCGTCGCTGGTTCATTCCGAAACTCATTCCGAACCGACCAGGAGGCCGATGCGCCGCCAGCTTTTCCAGTATCCGTCCGGCGGGGAGACACGCCGGCGATATGCCTTGAAACAGGCCGAACATCTGACCCAGGTCCCGGCGAACGTGGACGCTGAGCGTTGATACCCAGGGGTCCACTCGCCGGCCGGTATTCGGCGGTGGCCGCCATGGTCATGTTCGCGTTGATCCCGTACCTGGCGCTGTCCGCTGCACTCGACCCACTGACGCCGATCATCGCCAAGCGAGCTGCACATGAGCATGCAGACGATGAGCCTCAGCTCGGGCCTCGGCAACGCCGCCTACGCGGTGGGCACGGTGCTGGCGGTGCAGTTCGCCCAGCACCTCCCGCAGCGCAGGATGCTGGTCGTCTACGCGGTCTTCCTCGTCATCGGGTCGGTGCTGGCGGCGTCGGCGCAGAACGTCGGAGATGTTCATCGTCGGCCATGTGATCCAGGGCCTCTGCACCAGCCTGCTGCTGATCGCCGCTGTGCCGCCCCTGGCGATCGGCTATCCGGCGAACAAGCTGCGCGACACCGCCGTGATCATGAACATGTGCATCTTCGGGGCGGTGGCGCTCGGCCCGTTCATCGGCGGCGCTGCAGGCGGAGGCGCATGCCTGGCGACCGCTTGTTCTGGATCGTCGCCGGGATCTCCGTCGTGGCGCTCGTGCTGGCTCGTGCTGACCTTCGAGGACGCGCCGCCCGCCAATCCCGACTCGCCGCGCGACCTGCTGGCGATCGGGCTGGCAGCCGTCGGCTGCGTCGCCGCCTTCTTCGGCGCCTCGCAGCTCACGAGCCACTCGTTCTCGGATGCCGATGGTGATCGTGCCGCTGCTGGGTGGCCTGGCCACGATCATCGTCCTGGTCGTCTACCAGTACCGGGCCAAGCGGCCGCTCCTGACGGTCCGGCACGATGCTCACCAGCTCGATCCCGGTCGCCGGCATCGTCGTCGCGCTGTTCGCCGCGGCCGCGTCGGTGTCGGCGACCGCCCTGACCGCCGGCGTCCTGGTCGGGCATCTACAGCCCGCTGCACATCGGGCTGCTCTATCTGCCCGAGGTCGGCGGTGCGGTGGTCACGGCGGTCGCGCTCGGGCATCGTCATCACCAGGCGGGCGATGCACTACCTCCCGTTGGTCGGCATGGTCTTGCTGGCCGCCGGGATCGTGGTCTTCCGCATCGAGGTGCCCTCCAGCCAGGCACTGACCCTCGTCGGCTCGGGGCTGACCGGGCTCGGGCTCGGCGCCACGGTCGCGCCGGCGCTGTTCGTCGCCGGCTTCTCCCTGCCGCCGGCAACCTTCAGCGAGTGTTCGCGATCGTCGAGCTCTTTCGGGCGGTGGCGGCGTTCATGGTCGCGCCGATCTTCGTCCACTTCGCCGACGACGCGCCGGCGGCGGCCTCGATGCCGGCACCGGCGATCGCGCTCTGGATCGGGCTCGGGCTCGCCGTCGGCGGCGCCGTCATCGGCGTCGCCATCTATGCGCTCAGCGGTGCCCGCGCCGCAGACGCCCGACCTCGATCAGCTTCCTCGACGGCCAGAGCCGGCCTGGTACTCGCCACCGCTGCTGGCGAGGATTCGCTCAGGCGCACGGACTCCGACCCTGGTCCCGGAAAGCATCGACTGACATGGCATCGACTCGAGGCCGGGAACTCGCACCCATCGGCCCCGTGCTCTTCGCCTACGACGGCTCGGAGCTCGCGGCGTTCGCGATCGATCGAGCGGCCCGGGCAGCTCGCCAGCGGCGCGACGCGCTGGTCGTCTGCGTCTGGCAGCCCGTCGACGTCGGATTCATCCCGTCAGCCAGCGACACTTCGACGCCGACCAGGCGCACGGAAGTACGGAAGGCCGCCGAGGAGACCGCCGCGCACGGCGCTCGCTGGCCGAGAAGGCGGGGTTCCGGGCGCAGAGCCTGGCGGTCGAAGCCGCGCCGACCTGGAAGGGCATCGTCGAGACCGCCGAGGAGCGCGACGCGAGCCTGATCGTGCTCGGCTCCCACCGCCGCAGCGGGCTGTTGGGCATCTGCTCGGCAGCGTCGCCGCGGCTGTCGTCGGCACATGGGACCGCATCCGTCCTGGTCGTGCACGAAGAAGCGTGAACGTAGACCTACGAGAGGCCATCCACGCGTCGCCGGGGTGAGGTCCGGGCCACGCCGGGCTGAGGCCGCCTGAGCCCACACGCCCGATCATTCAGGGCATTTCCGGCGGGTCAACCGGAATCCGGAGGCTGACGTTGACGTTAGACTTAGTTGACGTAAACGGCAATCATGGCTCGTCCAAGGTGATGGGCCACCTGATGCACCTTCCAGGAGTGACTTGATGCCCGAGGGGACGAAGCGATTCCACGGCGCCCGCTCTCGCCGGGCCGTGCGACTCGACGCCAGCCAGCCGATTCCCTCCAACTACAAGTGGATCGCGCTGTTCGTCTCGACCCTCGGGATGCTCATGGCCACGATCGACGCGTCCATCACGCTGATCGCGCTCCCCGTCATCTTCCGCGGGATCGGCATCGATCCGTTGCTGCCGGGCAACAGCTTCTACCTGCTGTGGATGATCCTGGGATTCCTGGTGGTCACCAGTGTCCTCGTTGTCAGTTTCGGCCGTCTGGGCGACATCTACGGGCGGGTCCGCATCTACAACCTCGGCTTTGCCGTCTTCACCGTTTTCTCGCTGGCCTTGAGCGTGACGTGGCTGACCGGCCATCCGGCCGGGATCTGGCTGATCGTGATGCGGATCTTCCAGGGGGTGGGCGCGGCCATGTTGATGGCCAACTCCGCCGCCATCTTGACCGATGCTTTCCCGGCCGGGGAGCGCGGTATGGCAATGGGCATCAACCAGGCGGCGGCGTTCAGCGGGTCGTTCATCGGGTTGGTGCTCGGCGGTGTCCTGGCTCCCATCAACTGGCGCCTGATCTTCCTGGTTTCGGTACCCGTTGGGTTGCTGGGGACGCTGATGGGATACCTCCTGCTGCGAGAGCTGAGCCCGCGGCGCCCGGCCCGCATCGACTGGCCCGGCAACATCACGTTCGCTCTCGGGCTGATCCTCATCATGATCGGCATCACCTACGGAATCGAGCCCTACGGGCATCACGCCATGGGGTGGACGAATCCCGTCGTTCTGACGTGCTTCTTTGTCGGCGCCGCCCTTCTGGTCCTCTTCGGCATCATTGAGACGCGGGTCGAGCAGCCCATGTTCCGCTTGCAGTTGTTCAAGATCAGGGCTTTCAGCGCGGGCCTGTTCGCCAGTCTGCTGGCTGCGCTCAGCCGCGGCGGCCTGATGTTCATGCTGATCATCTGGCTCCAAGGCATCTGGCTGCCGCTGCACGGCTACACGTTCGAGCGCACCCCGCTCTGGGCCGGCATCGCCATTCTTCCGCTCACCGCCGGACTGCTCATCGCGGGACCGATCTCGGGGACGCTCTCGGACCGATTCGGCGCGCGGCTCTTCGCCAGCGGAGGCATGATCGGCACTGCCATCTGTTTCTTGATTCTGGAATTCTTGCCGGTGGACTTCCCCTACCCGGCCTTCGCTGTCCTGTTGTTCTTCATGGGATTGTCCATGGCGTCCTTCGGTGCGCCCAATCGGTCAGCGGTCATGAGCAGCATTCCGGCCGAGTACCGCGGCGTCGGCTCTGGCATGAACACAACCTTCCAGAACTCGGCCCAGGTCCTCTCGATCGGGATCTTCTTCTCGTTGATGATCTTGGGACTCTCGTCGTCGCTGCCGGCGAGCCTGTACCACGGGCTCGTGGCCCACGGCGTGCCGAGCGACACAGCCCGGCAGGCATCGCAGCTTCCGCCGGTGTCGACCCTCTTCGCTGCGCTCTTGGGATACAACCCGATTCAGCATCTCGTGGGTGCGCATGCCTTGGCCCAGCTGCCCCAAGCCCAACAGGCAGCTCTCACGGGCCGGAGTTTCTTCCCATCCCTGATCGCCGGCCCGTTCAAGTCAGGCCTCCATGCCGCCTTCGACTTCGCCATCGTCGCCAGTCTCCTGGGCGCCGCCGCTTCGTGGACGCGGGGCACCGGGAAGCCGGATGGCTCGGATTCGAAGGGGCCTGTCACTACGATGAGGAGTCGGGGCGACCAGAGCGCTGAACCTGTCAGCGAGCCGGCGGGGGTGTAGCGGTGGGGGAGAGCCGTATGTCGGCCAGGACAACCGAGACGTTGGCGACGCCAGTGGAGTGGCGTATCGGAGAAGTGGCCAAACTGACCGGCGTCACCACCCGGACGCTGCGCTACTGGGAGGAGCTCGAGCTCCTGCAGCCGAGTAGCTATCGGGCCAGTGGGGAGCGGCTGTATTCAGCCACGGATGTGGCCAGGGTCACCAGGATCCGCAACCTGCAGGAGCTCCTCGGGTTCTCCTTGGCCGAGGTCCGTGCCGTGTTGAATGCCGGTGACGTCGATGTGCTGGACCGGGTCCGGTCCGAACTCAAGGCGGAGAACCTCTCGCCGTCTCGTCACCGTGAGCTTCTCGATGAGGGCATCGTGGCCAACGATCAACTCCTGGAACGTCTCGATGAGACGTTGGCCCGAATTCAGTCCTTTCGCGACGAGAGAGCGGCGGCCGGGAAGCGACTGCGAGACGCCCGCCGTGAATTGACGGAAGCCGCGGACAGCCCGGAGGGGTCCAGCCTTACGACGCAGTAGCGAGCTCGGGTCCTCGTCTGCAGTCTCTGTTCCGGCTGGTTCTCGCCGGCAACGGACTAGGCAGACGGTCCGTCGAAGTAGTACTGCGCCAGCCCGAGCACCTGTGCTTTCTCCAGGTGATCGATATCGACCCGAACGTCGGCCACCACTTTCGCCGCGACGTCCTTTTGATGTTCTTCGACGTAAGCCACCCAGCGATGGGACGCGTTCGCCTTCCCCTTGCCGTGTCCCAAGAGCAGGATTGCTCCTGCTGGCGCCAAGGCGTCGGTCAGCTCGCGCCAATACGCAGGGCTGTCGTCCTCATACGTTCCCGAAGGGTTTCCAGCGTGATGGTGGACCTGGTGAAAGTGCCCGTGTGGATCCGTGGCTACGAGTTGTTCGGGCCGTTGGCCAGGAGATGCATCAGTCAGATAGATGACCGTCTCGTGAAAGTCGATGACTGCAACAACGTTTCTGCCGCGGATCTGCTCCAGGTCGTCCGCCATGCTCAGTCCTCTTTGCCTTTCGCTTCGAGGTCCGCGACAACCTTGTCGTACCCCGCACTCGTCAACATGCGTCGCAGGTCGACGAGTTGTTGGGTGTCCATGTCCTTCTCCTTCGGGCGCCTGAGAACCTCTCTCTCTTCCCCAATGCGGAACACGAACATGTCGTCGTGCCGCTCTTCAACAGATCCCACGGTTTCCAACAGCGAGATCACGTCGTGCCATTCGACGTTGTGACTTGTCGGGTGCTGAAAGATCTGCAGCAGGGTGTCTCGATGATGGCCGCTGATATGCACGGGACCTGGGGTTGACGACATCGGGATCCTCTCGTCGTGGTGAGGGCCTCAATGTAGCGAGGCTCCCCGTTTGCCCGCACAGACGGCTCAGGAGTGCTTCCCGGGCTGGCCTGATGCCGCCCGTCCCACCTCATCGCCGCTACCTGGGAGCGGCTCAGCTCCCAGAACCTGGGGACGCGAGAGCGGAAATTGCCCTCCCGGGCGCCAAGGCCAGGCAGTCGCCAGAGGGTCCGCAGCATCGAGCGGCCTGACCTGCCGCTCGACCACTGGGCGGACGGCTGACATCTCTGGCCACTTGCTCAAAAGGAGGCCGAGGAGGTCGGGCGAGCCCGTCCGGAGCGCTCCCTGGGTAGCGATGGTTGGCCTGACCTGCGCCTCTTGCGCCGTTTCTTCGGGCGCCACCTCGGGCGACCGTCTGCCCACCGCGTCGGAGCCCTCCGGTGATCGTCCCAGGCCGTTTACGTATTTTTGATGGGAACTCCGCTCTGCGTGGAATCAGGCACTGTTAACATGCAGGAAACATTGTTGAACCGATGGAACACCAGCAGGAGGTGATCCCCGATGTTCACTCGCATTCTGTTGGCCGTCGACGGAACCCAGTCGGGTGAGGCCGCAGTCAGCTTCGCCACCGCACTCGCTCGGCGGTTCGACTCATCTGTCCGGGTCGTCCACGTCAACGAGCTCCTCGTCGGCGGGCGCGGCTACGCCTCCGAGACCGAGCTCGAGAGCATGGAGATCATTGATGGAGCGGTGGGCGAACTCCGCAGCGAGGGTGTCATGGCCGACGGTGTCCACTACCTGGCCAATTGCTTCACCATCGCCGACCGCATCGCCGAGGCCGCCAAGGGACTGGGGTGCCGACATCATCGTCCTCGGGTCGAAGCGGCGCCGCTGGTTCTCCCGGTTCGGCGGTGCCGGCCTTCGCGAGCGCGTGACGGGAATCACCGGGTTGCCGGTGCTGACCGCTCCTGCGCCGTTGCGGATGGCGCATCGACAACTCCGCTCGCGAGCTCGAGCTCATCGTCCCAGTTCCGGTCGACAACCCGTCGGTCGTCAGGTGACGCGTTCCAGCACCACGCGGTCGGCGCTCCCGCTATCTCCGGCCCACCCGACCCGTCGGTCGATATAGGGCTCGAGGAAGGGCGACCGGTAGCCGTCCTGCTGCCAGGTGATCGGGAAGAACGATTCGTCCATAGTCTCGTCCCCGAAGCGCTTGTAGCGGCTGTAGAGATATCCCGTCGTCTCGGGGTGGAAGCGCGCATCCGAGGACATGCAGTGGGCCACCAGCGAACGCCGCGGCGCCGCGGAGCGATTGACGCCGGAGCCGTGCCAGGTCCAGCCGTCGTGGAAGGCGCCCCCACCGGCAGGTACCTCGACGGGTACGAACTCAGGCTCGACTCCGTGGACCGCAGCCGCCCGGCGTAGGTCGGCGTGCGGGTCATCGGGGCCGTGGAACTCCTCGATCATCCCCCAGCGCCGACTCCAACGGTGCGAGCCGCGCACATACTCCACCGTGCCCTGGGACGCGGTGGTGTCTTCGAGGGCGATCCAGCAGCTGACCCATTCCGAGGGCACGGCCCATTGCTCGTAGCTCGAGTCCTGGTGGAAGCCGAGGGCCTTGCCGCCCGGCGGCTTCCACAGCACGTTGTCCTGGCTGAGCCGCGCGCCGCGCCACCCGCCGAGGCGTGCGCAGGCACGCCCGATATCGGGCCGCAGCACGACCTGGGCGATGTCGCGATCAGATTTCCAGCCGTTACAGATCTGGCGGGTGAGATCGGGGCTGTGCACGCCCGGCCGCCAGTTCCATTCGTCGGGATAGAGGCCCGTCTCGAACCGGCCCGAGAAGAGGTCTTCGTAACGCTCAAGAGCGCGCCGGGCCAGTGCGGGGTCGATCAGGCGCTCCACGACCACAAAACCGTCGCGCACGAAGGCATCGGCCTGATCGTCCGTCAGGCCGAATGAGCTGCCACTATCGGACGTCGGCCCGTTCCCCTCAGACATACCGTTCCCCTCAGACATAGTCGACGTAGCGCTCCCGTTCTTCGGTTGAGACGAAGCGATGACAGGCGGCCGCCTCGGCCCGGCGACCGGCGGCGTAGTGCTCCACGAAGGCCGGACCGAACAGCTTGCGGGCCGCCGCGCTGCTCTCGAAGCGGTCCGCCGCCTCGTCGAGGTCCCGGGGGAGCGCTGGTCCACCGTTGGCAGCGCGGCCGTCAGCGGGCGCAATGACCGGCGGGGGCGGGTCGAGGCGTTCCTCGATCCCCCAGAGCGCAGCGCCGAGGAACATGGCGAGGCAATGGTGCGGGCTCGTGTCAGCGCCGGGAATCCGCAGCTCCAACCGGGCCGACTCCGCATGGTCCAGCACCACCCGCAGGGCACAGCTGTAGTTGCCGACACCCCACGTCGCCGTGGTGGGCGCCCAGTTGCCCGGTCCGAAGCGCCGGTAAGAGTTGGGATAGGGGGCCGCCATGACCATCAGCTCGGGCAGCAGCGCGACGACCCCGGCAATCGCCTGCGCTCCCGCCTTGGACAGCACGCCCGCTTCGTCGCAGAGGAGTGAGGTGCCGTCGGCGGGGGAGTGCAGCGACAGGCTCGGGTGGCCGCCCAGTCCGGGGAAGCCAGCGCCAAGCTGGGCCATGAAGGTGGCTTTGCGCCCGCCGCCACCGAAGGACGCCTTGGTATAGAGCTTGGCGAGAGCAGCCGAGTCGGCCGAGCGCACCGCGTCCTCCGGCGCCGTTGCGATCTCGAGACAGCCCGGTCCCAACTCGGCGCATACGTGGTCCACCGGTACCGCACCTACGGTCAGCGTGTCGACGAGCCCGCCGAGTGCTGCATCCTCGAGAGCGGGCGTCAGGGCTGACCAACAGCGATTCGCCCCCATGGCGGGCACCAGGGGCGAGCGCCAGTCCGTTCCCGAGCGGAAGTCCTGCTGTTCCAGGACAATGCATTCGAACTCCCACGCGGCCCGGGCGCTGAAGCCGGCTGCGTCGGCCATCTCCACCATCCGGCACAGCTGGAACCGCGGTGCGAGCTCGCACAGCGGTGGCGCGAAGTCGGCCAGAAAGAGCACCGCGTCGGCGGCGAAGGGGTAGGGCCGCCCCGAAGCGAAATCGATATCGGCAGCTCGGGCGTCCGCACCTGACGGGCGCCAGACCGTGTCGTCAGGCCCCCACCACTGGATGGCGTCGATGAAGCTCCAGCCCTCCTCGAAGGCGCGCACGGCGGCGCCCGGTTCGAGGCGCTTGCTGCGCAGCACACCCGAAGCGTCGAAGAGGCCAAGGTGCACCGTGCGGAGCCCGGCCTCGCGAAGCCAATCGCCAACCCTCCTGGCACGCACCGCCTCTCGCACGACATCGGGTGCCAGCTGCGAGGCGACGGTCTCGGCGTCGGCTGTCATTGGGAGACGGGAACACCGGCAAGTGAGCCCACGATCCCCTGGAACAGCGTTCGAGTCGTGGTGGCCATGGTCGCGAGGTAGGTCCGCACGGCCTGCTCCAACGAGGCGGCGCTGGAACCCGTGCGCGCCAGTGCGTCCTCGTATTCGGGCACCTGGGCCCATTTCGGAATGGTGGACGCCTCCACCTCGACGTGGAATTGCACGCCCCACGCCCGCGTGCCGACGCGCAGCGCCTGGACGGTGCAGTCATCGTTGCCGGCCAGGATGGCCGCGCCCGGTGGGAGTCGTTCTACCGCGGCCCCGTGCCATTGCAAGCCCCGCAGGACCTCGGGAAGGTGGCCGAAGACAGGGTCGTAGAGGCCCTTTGGGGTCAGACTGATCTCCACGACGCCGATCTCAGGTTCCGCCATGGGCCCGACGGTCCCACCGAGGGCGTCCGCCAGCAACTGGTGACCCAGGCAGACCCCGAGATAGGGGCGGTCCAGCTCCCTGACCCAGTGCCGGATGGCGGCCTTCTCCGTCACCAGCCATGGATGTTCGTCCTCCTGCCACACATCCATGGGCCCGCCCATGGCGATGAGCATGTCGAAGCCGTCCAACGGAGGGATCCGTTCGCCCTGATCGAGCTCGACCGTCGTGATTGTCAGTCCGGCTGCGGTGAGCATCGGTCCGAGCGCGCCCGGGTCCTCGTCCGGATGGTGCTGCAGGACGAGAACGCGTCCGGCGAGCGGAGAGGGTGGAGGCGTCACGGGAGGATGTCGAGGTATTCCTTGACGTCCCACTCGGTGACCGTACCGATGAAGCGCTCCCATTCGTCTCGCTTGTAGTGCAAGAACACGTCGAGCATCTCGCCCGGCAGGGCGCCGCGGATGACCGCATCGCCCTCCAGCGCCTCGAGGGCCTCACCCAGCGTCGAAGGGATGCGAGCCACCTCCTTGCCCGCTTCGATGGCCTCGTAGATGTTGCCGTCTTCGGGCGGACCTGGGTCGATGCTCTGATCGAGGCCGTCTCTCATGGCCACCAGGAGGCCAGCCATCGACAGGTAGGGATTCACCGCGGAATCGACCGAGCGGTACTCGAAGCGCCCGGGCGCGCTGACGCGCAGCGCCGTGGTCCGGTTCTGGAATCCCCAGTCGGCGAAGATCGGCGCCCAGAATCCGGCATCGGCGAAGCGCCGGTAGGAATTGACGGTCGGCGCGGTGATCGCCGTGAGGGCGCGCAGGTGGGCCAGGACGCCCCCGATGGCGTGCAGGCCGGTCTTGGAGGGTTGGCGGGGATCGTCGCCGTCGGGCAGGAACATGTTGACGTCGTCCTGCCACAACGAGATGTTGTGGTGACATCCGTTGGCCGAGACCCCCATGAACGGCTTGGGCATGAAGCAGGGGAACAGCCCGAATTCACGGCCGACCTGGCGACAGACCTGGCGGTAGGTCGTGAGGCGGTCGGCCGTGTCCTCCGCGGCGCCGAACGTGAAGTTGAGCTCGAGCTGACCCGGCGCGTCCTCGTGGTCGCCCTGAATCATGTCGAGCCCCATCTGGCCGCAGTAGTCGAGCACGCGGTGGATGACCGGCTGCAGCTCGGAGAATTGGTCGATGTGGTAGCAGTACGGCTTGGTGACACCCTCCACCGAGGGCGTCCCGTCAGGGTTGGTCTTGAGCCACATCATCTCGGGCTCGCAGCCGGCACGAAGCGTGAGCCCGGTGTCCGCGGTGAATTGGCGGTGGATCCGGTGGAGATTGCCCCGGCAATCCGAAGTGAGGAAGCTCCCGGGATCGTTGATCTCCTCCCGTCCTCGGAACAGCGTGCAGAAGACCCGTGCCACCTTGGGGTCCCACGGCAGTGGACAGAAGGTGTCGACATCCGGCAGGCCCACCAGCTCCGACGCTTCGGGCCCGTAGCCGATGTACTGCCCGTGACGGTCGGTGAAGAGGTTGGCGGTCGCGCCGTAGACCAGCTGGAACCCCTTGGTGGCGACGGAGGTCCAGTGGGCGGCGGGGATCCCTTTGCCCATGACGCGGCCGGTGACCGAGACGAACTGGAAGTAGACGTACGTGATGCCGTCGCTCTGAATCCGACGGGCCACCTGTTCGATCGCCTCGTCCCGCCCGTCCTGATCCACGAAGCGCTCGAGGTCTGTCACCATGGATGCGGTCCCTCCTTGGGAAACGTTGTTCACCCATAGTGAACAACGGGAGGAGCGCGAGCAAGCCTCGGCGCGTATCCATCCTGTTAACTCTCGAACGCAATGCTCGAACGCCGGCGCCGCCCGATGGGGCGGCCTACGTGCGGTCGCTGGTGTAGATGGTGATGGAGAGGAAGCGAATGGGGAGCTTGATGAGCATGGTCGGCCCGTGGGGAATGTCGCCCTCGAACTGCAAGGTGTCGCCACGTTCCATTTTGTAGCGCTGTCGGCCGTAGCCGTACTCCATCACCCCGCTCAGCATGTACAGGATCTCGATACCAGGATGCTGGAAGAGCGGGAAGACCTCGCTGCTCTCGTCGAGCGAGACGAGCAGCGGCTCGACCCGCTTGTACGGACCGCGCAGACTGCCGAGGAGCTCGTAGGTGTGTCCGGCTCGGGTGCCCTTGCGGACGATCTCGGGGCCGCTGCCGGCCTTCACGAACACGGCGTCCCGCTCCTCGGCCAAGCCGCGGAAGAGCGAGGTGACCGGCATGTCGAGCGCCGAGGCGAGGCGCTCGAGCGTCGACAGGCTCGGCGAGGTCTGCGCGTTCTCGATCTTGGAGAGCATCCCCTTGGAGATCCCGGTGCGCTCTGCCAGCTGGCCCACGTTCAAGCCGATTTCGAGCCGGCGCTCCCGGACGTGATTGGCGATGACCTGTCCGAGCTGGCCCCCGCCCTCGGGCCAGGCTCCGTTATCGATTGCCACGAGCTTGCGGGATTCGGCCGCGCCCGTCTGCGCAGCGGCCCGCCCCGCGCCCGTCCGGGCCGTCTTGTTCCCTTTGGCCGCCGTCGACGCACTGCGCTTGGCGGCGCTGGCCGCTGGGCACGGCGGCGCGGGTGGTGTGGGCGGGTGCGGTCCGGCGAGTGGCCACGGCCGCTCACTCTACGCCCCCACACGAGCGGCCCCAGGTAGGCCCGGTGACGAGGGTGGCCGCCGCGTTCAGCGCATCTGCCCAGCGCCGACGTACGGATGGAGGCTGGTGAGCAGGTCCTCGTCGTCGAAGCGCTCCCAGCGGAAGTCCCGGTGATCGACGTCGGGGTGGCGGCTGGCACCGGTCACGATGAGGTCGGCCATGAGCTCACCCACCGAAGGCGAGATCTTGTAGCCGTGGCCCGAGAAACCGGCGCACAGCCACAGACCGTCGACGGGCGATGAGGAGATCACCGGGTTGTAGTCGGGTGTGACGTCGTAGCACCCGGCATACGACGAGGAGAGCGACGCGCCGTCGAGACCGGGGAACCGGTGGTCGAACTTGGGAATCGCGGCGGCCAGCTCCTCCTCGCCGGCCCGCTCGCGGTAGTGGTCGGGGTCGGACCATTCGGGGTGGGAGTGATCGCTGTCTCCGAGGAGGATGGACGTGGTCCCCTCACTGCGCACGTACTGCAACGAGACGAGGTCGGAGAACACCGGAACGGGCCCCAGATCGCGACCGGGGTCGACCAGAAGGATCTGCGCCCGCTGGGCCCGCACAGGAAGGTCGACGCCGACGCCCGCCGCCAGGTCGACGGACCACGGCCCGGCCGCCAGGACGACATGGGCCGAACCGATCCGGCTGCCGTCCGTCAGGCGGACGCCGCGCACGTGCCCGCCCTCGGCCTCCACGGCGGCCACCGCGCTGTGTTGTCGAAGGCTCGCACCGCCACGCCGTGCCGCCACGGCGAAGGCCAGAGCGGTCTGATGCCCGTCGCCGTACCCGCCGCGCGGCTCGTAGGCGAACTCGGCGAAGTCGTCGAGACGGGCGGTCGGCCAGAGCTCGTGCGCGATGTCGTGGCCGACCAGCTCCACCTCAATGCCCAGGTACTGGTGCATGGCGACGTTGGCCCGCAAGGCTCCGAGGTTCTCGGTGCCCACCCCGACGAGGTAACCCGTGCGGCGGTAGCCGGAGGGTGCGCCGAGGATCTCCGTCGCGTCCTCGAGGACGGGCAACGCCCGCCAGGCCATGGCGGCGAGGGAGGGGATGCCGTAGTGGCAACGCACGATGCCGCTCGACTTGCCGCTGCCACCCGAGCCGACGGTGTCGCGCTCGAGTACGACCACGTCCCGCACGCCGAGCTCGGTCAGGGCGCGCGCCGTGCTGAGTCCCGCCACGCCGCCACCGATCACCACGACGTCGGCCGTGCGGGGAGAAGTCACGGCGACGAAGTGGGCCAGCCGGGGATCCAGCTGGTGCCGGCCAGGGGGATCCTGGCCATGGCGGCGGCCTCCACGGTGAGTGCGGCGAGGTCCTCGGGCTCCAGATGGTGCACGGAGGACTTGCCGCAGGCCCGGGTAAGCGCGGTCACCTCCATGGTGAGCGCGCGCAGGTAGTTGGCCACCGCGGTGGCGGCGTGGACGGAATCGAGCCGGCTCTCGAGCGCGGGGTCCTGCGTGGTGATGCCGACCGGGCAGCGTCCGGTGTGGCAGTGCGCGCAGCGACCGGGTGCGGTGCCGAGCGCCTCGTAGTCGGCGTGGACGTCTATCGGCTCGCCGTGGGCGTCACGGTAGGACGGCCGGTTGCAGCCCAGGGCGAGGAGGGCCGCCACGCCGATGGACACGGCGTCGGCGCCGAGGGCGAGCGCTTTGGCCACATCGGCGCCGGAGCGGATCCCCCCGGACACAATCAGCTGCACCTCATCACGAACCCCGAGTTCCCGGAGGGCCTCCAGCGGCCATGCGTACGGCGGGCAGGGTGGGGATGCCGGTGTGCTCAATGAAGACGTCCTGGGTGGCCGCGGTGCCACCCTGCATGCCGTCGACTACTACGACGTCGGCGCCGGCGGCGACGGCGAGCTTCACGTCGTGATCGACGCGGGTGGCGCCGATCTTCACGTAGACGGGGACGGACCAGTTCGTGGCCTCCCGCAGTTCCTCGATTTTGATGCGCAGGTCGTCGGGGCCGACCCAATCGGGGTGGCGGCTGGCCGACCGCTGGTCGATACCGGGGGGGAGCGTGCGCATGGAAGCCACGCGCTCGTTGACCTTCTGCCCCAGGAGCAGACCGCCTCCGCCCGGCTTGGCTCCCTGCCCGATCACGATCTCAACGGCGTCAGCCTGGCGCAGATCGGCGGGGTCGAAGCCGTAGCGCGAGGGGAGCACCTGGTACACCAGGAGCGAGGAGGCCTTGCGCTCCTCCGGCGTCATGCCGCCGTCGCCCGTGGTGGTCGACGTGCCGACTTCGGTGGCCGCCCGACCCAGGGCTTCCTTGGCCCGCGCCGAGAGCGCGCCGAAGCTCATCCCGGCGATGGTGATGGGGATGTCCAACTCGAGCGGCGTCGCACCGTGGCGACCGCCGAGCACCGTCTTCGTCTCACAGCGCTCCCGGTAGCCCTCCAGCGGGTACCGGGAGACGGAGGCCGTCAGGAAGACGAGGTCGTCGAAGGTCGGGAGCTTGCGGCGGGCTCCGAGGCCACGGATGGGGTAGTGACCCGTTTCGGCCATGCTGTGGACACGGTCGATGACGTCGGGTGGGAAGCTGGCGTTGGCCGGGATTCCCTCGAGCGCCTCGCCCGCCATCAGTAGGCGCCGTGGTTGTGCGTGGAGAAGTGGTACAGCTGGCGGGCCGACGCCACCTTCGTGAGGTGGTCGGGCTCGATGTGGTCGAAACCGCTCTCCTCGACCAGGCGTTTGACCGCCAACACGTCCTCGTCGGTCATCTCTTCGACGACGGCGTCCGCTCCGAGCGAGGCGATCGTCCCTTGGACGTAGATCACGGCCTCGTACAGCGAGTCGCCAAGGGCGTGCCCGGCGTTGCCTCCGATGAGGATGGTGCCGGCCTGGGCCATGAAGCCCGACATGGCGCCGGCGTCGCCGGCGATGGCGAGGGTCCCGCCCTTGAGCGAGATACCGGCCCGCAGCGACGCGTCGCCCTCAATGACGATGCGGCCGCCGCGGGCGCTCGCACCGGCGCTCTGCGACGCGCTCCCGCGCACGCGGATGGTGCCTCCCATGAGGTTCTCGCCGACCGACCACCCGACGAAGCCGTTGACGACGATGTCGGGCCCGCCTCCGTCCTTGGTCCCGCACAGGCCGCCGAGGAAGTAGCCGGCGTTTCCCTCGATGGTCACGCCGATACGGCCGGGGAGCCCCACCGCCAAGTTGTGGCGGCCGCGCGGCGTTCCGACGTGCGCGCCGGCTCCCTCCGCCAAAGCATGCAGAGCGCGATTGACGCCCCGGGTGCCGAGCAGATCGCAATCCAGCAGCTCGGTGCAGTCCAGGGTCTCTCTGTCGTTCAGCGTCTCCACGTGTAGACCTCCTCGGGCCGGGGTTCGAAGACGGTGGCCTCCCCGATGCCCGGCAATTCGGCCAGGGCTCGGTATTCCGAGGCCACGGCGACGTAGGCCGGGGTCTCGGCCACCACCGCCGGCTTGCAGGCGAAGGCGTCACGGACGACGGACATCTCGTCCGCGCTCGTGATGACGAGGGTGAAGAACCCGTCCATCTCCTTCATTACCCAGCGGGTTGCCTCCTCGAGGTCGTCGCCGAATTCCAGCCGACTGGCCAGGTAGCGCGCCGCCACCTCCGAGTCGTTGTCCGAGTCGAAGCGGACGCCGTCATCAACCAGGCGGCGACGCACGGTGGCGTAGTTCGAGAAAGAGCCGTTGTGGACCACGCACAGGTCCCGTGAGGGCACGAACGGGTGCGAGTGCAGCACGGTGACAGCAGACTCGGTGGCCATCCGGGTGTGCGCCACAGCGAGATGCCCCTCCCAGGAGCCGATGCCGTACCGGGCGCAGGTGTCGGTGGGCCGGCCCGTGTCCTTCAGGACGCGGAGGTTCCAACCGGTGCCGAGGACCCTGACCTGGGGCCACTCCGCTGCGAGTTGCTGCTGGACGGCGGTGAGGCAGGCCTCGGGAACGTCCACGACCAGGCCGGCCCCGAACCGGTGCAGCTCGGCTCCGCTGGCGGCGACGTCGAGCAGGGAGCAACCGACCCCCAGCCAATCCAACTCCACGTCGGCGCCCAGGGAGATGCGCAGCAGGGGAGACCCGTCTGTGAGAGGAGCGTCGCCATAGACCGCGATGCCGGACGAGTCGGGCCCCCGCTCGTCGAGCGCCTCGATCATGGGTACGAGGAGCTCACCGAGCCGGGGCTCGAGGGAGGGGTCACGCAGCAGAAGCCCGATCACGCCGCACATGGCTCAGCCCACCATTTCGTCAACCGGCGCGGCGACGGGACGCCGGTACCGCTCGACGTAGTCGGGCGTCGGGACCTCGACACGTAGATCCGGGTCGACCCTGGGCGGCTCCGTCACCGTGGTGAAGGGGATGACGCCGGCCCAGATCTCGAGGTCGTAGTCCTCCTCCTCGTCCAGAGGCCACCCGGTGCGAACCTTGGCCGAGGATTCTCCGAGGGGGAGCTTGAGGAGCATGGTGCTGCGGAGTTCCTTCTCGGTGGGCGGACGAGCGTCTCGACTGCGGCCCGGAATGATGTGGTCGACCATCAGGTCGAGGCCGCGGCGCTTCTCCTCGAGGTCCTTGATCTCGGTGGCCTGGCCGATGATCACAACCGAGCGGTAATTGATGTCGGTGTTGTAGGTGGAGCGGGCGACGACCAGACCGTCAACGAAGGTGACCGTCATGCAGATCTCGATGTCGGGACCCCGCGCGCCGCGGAACAGCCGGCTGGCGGCCGATCCGTGGAGATAGACGCTGTCCCCGTCACGGCCGTAGGCGAGGGGAATCACCACGGGGAAGCCGCGGTCGGTCTGGAGACCGACGTGGCACACGAGGCCCTCGTCCAACAGGTCGTTGACCGTCTGGCGGTCGTAGACGGCCCGGTGCGCATAGCGATGCAGCGTGGTGCGCTCAGAGGCGGGATCACTCACGGATGGCTCGCTTTCGTGGCTCGTGCGGGGTCCGGGTGAAGCGGCCCGCGTCGCTCCATTATGACCGGGGGGTGTTGCCTGTCAAGAAACTCAGTCGCACGACAGGCAACATTACCCGGAACGACCCGAGGGAGGCCCGGAGCGTCCGACAGTTAACAGCGACGCAACATTTCGAAACAACGCAGTAACCATCTTGCGTTTCCCGTGAGGCAACATCGTTGACACGAAGTAAGAGCGAGCGACGACGAGAGCGGGAGAGCAATCGCATGGCGATCACACTCGAGCGAGAGAACCCCACCTCCATGGAAACGGCCGCCGATCTCATCGCGGCGACCGAGCGGGATGGTGTGGAGTTCCTCTTCGCCATGTTCGTGGACATGCACGGCAAGCCGTGCGCCAAGCTGGTCCCGGTCTCCGCCATCGAAGGGCTCGTGGCCGACGGTGCTGGCTTCGCCGGGTTCGCCGCCGGGCCCATGGGCCAGACGCCGTCGTCGCCCGACATCCTCGCTCTGCCGGACCTCTCCTCGTACATGCCCGCTCCATGGCGGCCCGGGCTCGGCATCATTCAGTGCGACCCCCATGTCCTGGGCGAGCCGTGGCCCTTCGCGCCGCGGGTCATCCTGCGCCGACAGCTCCAGCGGCTCGCCGACCTGGGTTATGCGCTGAAGGTCGGGGCCGAGGCGGAGTACTTCCTGGTGCGGCGGACCGAGGACGGGGGCATCGCCGTGGCGGACCCGCAGGACCAGGCGGCGGCACCGTGTTACGACGCCCGGGCACTGACGCGCATGTACGACCACCTCACCACGGTGTCGAAGCACATGAACACCCTCGGGTGGGCCAACTACGCCAACGACCACGAGGACGCCAACGGGCAGTTCGAGCAGAACTTCCGCTACGCCGACGCGCTCACCACGGCGGACCGGGTCATCGTGTTCCGCTACATGGTGCACAGCCTGGCGGCCGAGGCCGGGATGCTCGCCACCTTCATGCCCAAGCCGTTCTCCAACCTCACCGGCAACGGCCTGCACATGCACCTCAGCCTGTGGGACGCGACGGACGACACGGAGCTGTTCGGCGACGACGAGGATCCCCGCGGTCTGGGGATGTCGAGCATGGGCTACTCCTTCATTGCGGGGTTGCTCGATCACGCCGAGGGGCTGGCCGCCGTCGCCTGCCCGACCGTGAACTCCTACAAGCGGCTGGCCAGCCCGGCGCCGAACTCGGGCGCGGCCTGGTCGCCCGTCTACGCCACCTACGGCGGCAACGACCGCACCCACATGTTGCGGGTGCCCGACCCCGGCCGGGTGGAGGACCGCTGCATCGACGGCTCGGCCAACCCGTACCTGGCGATCAGCGCGCTGATCGCCGCCGGGCTCGACGGCATGGCGCGCGAGGCCGACCCCGGAGACCCGTGCGAGTTCAACCTGCTGCAGACGGGGGAGCGGGAGGCGGCCGAACTCGGCCTGCGCTCCATGCCCATGACGCTGTGGCACGCGGTGGAGCACCTGGAGCGCGACGAGGTGCTGCGCGAGGGCCTGGGCAAGACCCCGGACGGGGATTACGCCGACTACTTCGTCGCCACGAAGCGAGCCGAGGTCAGGTCGTCCCACGCCGAGGTCACCCCGTGGGAGCTCGAGCGCTACCTGCAGGCTTTCTGAGACCCGATCCCATGACCCGCCGACACCAACCGCCCACACCCGAACCCACCGAGGAGACGAGCACATGAGTGAAGAAGGCACCGTCGTCAGCGGCGCTCCCGCCGAGGTCGCGACCTCCCTGAGCCGGGGGACGAACTGGTGGGGGGCGTTCGTGATCGGCCTGGCCGGCACCATCCTGGTGACCGGCATCGTCCCGTTCGCCGTGTCGTCCATGGGCGCGGCCGCCATTCCGGCCATCGCCCTCGTGGTCATCATCGGGCTGATCGTCTGCCTGTGCATGGGCGAATTGGCCGCGCTCCTGCCGCACCGGACGGGCGGCATGCCGTCTTACGCCTACGAGAGCTTCGAGCCGCTCGGGCACACGACGGCGAAGCACATCGGCGGCGTGTCCGGCTGGGGGTACTGGCTCGGCTGGTTCCCCGTGGCGCCCATCAACATGCTGCTGGCCGCGGGCTATATCGCCGTGCTCTTCCACGTCCCGCTGGGCCGCACCTTCTCGCCGCTCGGAACGCTCGGCACGCCGGTCTCAATGGGCGTGCTCGTCATCACCTTCGTCGGTCTGATCGGGCTGTTCATTCCGTGCTACTTCGGGATCAAGCTCGGAGCGCGGTTCGCCACCGTCCTCGGGGTGACGTCCATGGTGCCGCTGACCCTGTTGATCATTCTCCCGATCTTCAAGCCGTCCAGCTTCCACTGGTCGAACATCTCGGGCTTCCACTACGCCAGTCCCGCCACATCGGGGACGATCTTCTTCCTCGCCTGGATCTTCGTCATCTCCTGGAACGCCATCGCCATGGAGGCGGCGGCGTGCTACATCGGCGAGTGTCGCGACCCCGCCCGTGACGCCAAGATCGCGCTCGACGGCCGAGGGTCTGTACGGCGTGTTCGTCTACATCGGCACGGCGATCGTCTTCGTGGGCGTGCTCGGGGCCTCCCTGAAGACGGCCGATCCGCTCACCTTGTACACGAGCTTCTGCGACCACATCTTCGGCAATGCCGCCTGGGTCAAGTACGTCATCGGCATTCCGTTGATCTTCGCCCTGCTGCTCTCGGTGCTCAATGCCATCATGGGAGTGGCCCGGTCGCTGTTCCAGGCCTCCGAGGACCGGCTTCTGCCCCGCTTCTTCGAGCACAAGAACAAGCACCATGTGCCGGACCGGGCCATGGCCTTCAACGTGGTGTGCGCGCTCATCGTGAGTCTCTTCGGCTCGCCGGTGCGCATCTACATCTTCTCCAACGTCGGCTACATCATCGCCGTGGCGGCCTCCATGTACGGCTACTTCCTGCTGCGCCAGTTCCGGCCGGAACGGGTCAGCCCTTTCCGCCTGCCGGGCTGGTTCCGCTGGGTGGCGCTGGTGGTGGCGCTCTTCCTGACCTTCGACTACTTCGTGGGTGGCTGGAACTCGCCCGACATCGTGGTCGGCCCCGGACAAGGCCATTTCCTCTACATCCTGGGCCTGGTGATCGTGGCGGCCTACGTCCCGCTCTACTGGTGGCGCAAGATCACCGACAAGCGCCGGGGGATTACCGACTCGGACGAGATGCCGCTCGTGGTCGGGTCGCCCGGTGCGGTCGACTTCGGCGGCATGCAAGGGCCCACGGTCGTCACGCCCGAGAGTGTCCCGACGCTGTCCACCATGCAGGCCGAGACCGAGCTATGACGATGGCGCCAGCAGCCGAGGCGGCGGCGGGGCCCGCCCGCCCGATCCGCAGCAAGTTCGGTCGACGGAAGTTCGACAAACAGCCGACCCAGCGGGCGGCGGTGCTGATCGCCTCGAACGGGTGCAGGATCCCGGGCGCGGCCGTCCGTCAGGCGCTTGCGCTCAGCGGCGGCCAGCCGGTAGCCGTCGTCACCATCGCCCGCATCTACGGTTCGTCGCTCGGCCTGCCCAACCCGGGGCTCCTGCCCACACGCAAGGAGATGGACGAGCAGAAGGGCTACGTCCGAGAGGCGGTGGCGGCACTCGAGCGGGGGGGCGTGGAGGCGTGGGGCCAGGTCGCCGCCTCCCGCAAGCCAGTCAAGACGATCGCCCAGGCGGCAGCTGCACGAGGCGTGCGCCATGTGTTCGTCGTGCGCGAGGAGCAGCCGGCGCGCTGGCGGCGTGTGGTCGAGGGCGACCTGGCCAAGGAGATCGCCCGCAAGCTCGGCGGAGCGGTACCCGTCGAAGGTGTCGCGCCCTAACTGCAGTCAGAACCAACCATTTCTACGCGAGGAGAAGCAGTGGGCATCTACATGAGTATGCAGCGGGTCCGCTTCAGCAGCCCCGACGCCTACGACAAGTTCCGTACGGTGTTCAGCGACGTGCGGCATCACCTCATGACCAAGCCGGGTTTCATCCACCTCACCTGGTGGGAGCACCCCGACGAGGCGGGTTGGTACAACGAGGTCTCACTGTGGACCAGCAAGGAAGCGGTCGACGACTGGCATATGGACACCTACCACAAGCACGCCAAGGAGTGGGCGGCCAACGGCGCCATCATGGAGGACATCATCACCAACTTCGAGCTGACGGCGACGCGGCTCCTCCGCATCTGTCCGACCTGCGGAACGCTGCAGGACAAGGCCTACGACCTGGCGGCCGAACAGAAGACGCTCGCCGAGCCTTGCCCGAAGTGCGGCTTCAACTTCCCGGTGGCCCAGGAGACTGCCAACAGCACTGCGGTGTTCAAGGACGTCATCTGATCGCTTCTCGGGCTGCGACGAACGGGACTATCGCCACCTCGTCTCGTTGACGATCTCTGAAGGCCTGCGCCCGGCGAAATCGATCTCAGCCGGGGGACAGGGGGTCTGGATCGCGTAGCCCTGCCCGGCGTCACAGCCGAGCGCGGTGAGGACTTCGACGAATTCGGGACGCTCGATCCCCTCGGCCACGACGCGCAGCCCGAGCGCGTGACCGAGGTTGATGATGGAGCTGACGATGTCCTCGTCTCTGCCTCCCGTGTCACCCATCTGGAGTCGGGAGGTGAAGGTCCGGTCGAGTTTGAGCTCGCCGACGGCCAGGTCGTTCAGGTGCGAGAGCGACGAGAAGCCGGTGCCGAAGTCATCGATGGACACCAAGATGCCGGCGTCGGTGAGGCTCTGGATCACACGCTTGGACCGGGTGAGGTCGGCCACGACCATGCCCTCGGTGATCTCGAGAACCAGGGCGTGTGGAGGGAGATCCGACCCCGTCAGGAGCTCGCCCACACGTCGCGGCAGGGAGGAGTCCAAGAGGTCGGTGGCCAACAGATTGACGGCCACGGCGGCATGGTTCCCGTCGTGCCACCAACGTGCACAGTCGGCGATGGCTTCCTCGAAGACCCACGCAGCCAATTCGTGGACGAGCCCACTCTCCTCGGCCAGTGCCAGGAGATGCTCCGGTGGGATCAAGCCGAGCGTCGGATGGGGCCAGCGCAAGAACGCTTCCACGGTGACCACCTCGCCTGTGCGGAGATCGATCTCGGGCTGGTAATGCAAGGCGAGGGAACCCTGCTGCATGGCCCGACGCAGGTCCTCGATGAGGGCGAAGCGATCGGATTCGTCGTCGAGCGCAGCCTCGTAGACGTCGAAGGACCCCCGTTCGGCCTTCGCCCTGTACATGGCGATGTCTGCACACCGGATCAGATCGGCGGCGGTCAGCGTGTGGTCGGGAGCCAGCGCGACTCCGATGCTGGCGCCCACGTGCAGACTGGCCGTGCTGACATCGATCGGTTGCTCGAGGAGGGTCGCAATCCGTTGCGCCACGGTGGTGGCCTTGTAGGCATTCGCTCCATAGAGCACCACAGCGAACTCGTCGCCGCCCAGGCGCGCCACCAGATCCTCGCGCCGCACGACCTGGCGGATGCGTGGCCCGATCTGGCGCAGGAGCTCGTCCCCGGTCTGATGCCCGAAGGAATCGTTGATCTCCTTGAAGTGGTCCAGATCGATCAGTAGCAGGGCCAGACCCCGGGCCTGCGTGGCATTGGGAGGCAGCGCGGCCAGGGCCCGCTGGAGCTCTTCGAGGAGATAGCGACGATTTCCGAGCCCGGTGAGCTCGTCGGTCTCCGCCTGATGCTGGCGCGACTCGTTGAGAGCCCGCTGCTCGTGCAACGAGAGGGCCATGCGGGCAGCGGCTGCCAGCAGCGTCGCCCCGGCGAGACAGAGGGCGACGAGGCTGACATGCCGCACGTTGCCCAGGACGAGGATCAGGAGGCTCGCCGTCAGGACGAGGGGGAGGACGACCACTCGTGGAGCCTTTTCCACCAGCGGGGAACGGCGGACTGCCCGTGGCCGCAGCCATACCGAGGCGGAGAGGGCAATCAATGCGGTAGGCCAGAGCAGGTCGAGATGGGAACCGAGCCGGCCGGTGCCCGACGCCCACTGGTGGAGGGCGACGACGTTCCCGACCGCAAGAAGACCGGATCCAGCCGCGAAGAGCAGGGTGCGCGCCGGCTGTCGGGGCACCATCACTACCGCCGCAAAGGCGAGGGCCAACAGGATGAAGCCGCCGATCGGAGCGGCCAGGTGCACGGCTACCGAAACGGTGGAGCCGCTGACCGCACGAAGGATGGTGGAGAGGGCCAACGCCGTGCAGACGGCCGCGACGCCCAGGCCGGCGATGACGCCGTCGAGCCCGAGGGCCGGACTGATCCGTCCCGCCCCGGAGCGCAGGAACAGCACCAGCGCGGTGCAGGCCAGGGGGTACAGCAGGAGAGAGAGGCCGTCGGCGACCGAGGGCGCCAGTGCTGGGACGGGAGGCAGGAGGAAGTCGCCGAGAGCCAAGGCGAGCAGGCCTCCCCCCAGCGCTGCGATGGCGAGGCGTCCCGGCCCGCGCTCGCGAGCGTGGCGCGTCCCGCTCACGTGGGGGCCCGTTGTCTCTCCGTCGTGCATCCGCCGCATCAAGGTGGGAAATCGGCGTTTCAACGCAGTGCTTGACCACTGTGCACGCCGCTTCGTTGCAGTTCGATCGGCGCTGCCGCTCTACGCGCCTTATATCGGCGTGGATCCGGTGACAAACACCTAGATCCGACGCGATGAGGCTCCGCCGGTCCGGATCAGGGTGTCCAGAGAAATGGACGGGTCATCGGGGCGCCTCGCCGACGAGGCCTCGACGCCGGCCGATATCGCCAGGCGCCATTCCGCGGTGCTCTCGGGACGAGAAGGCTTCCGGCGACCGCAGCGCCCCTTTGGCCCTTGCCATCCTTCGCTCGAGGGCACCTCGGCGTACCCGGTCGAGTCGTCCGGACCTGGCGCGAGGCGCTCGGAATGTCAGGTCACGGCATGAGCGGGAATCGATGACGTGCGGGATGTGTTTTCGTAGTGGTGAGGGTTGTTGCTGCGTTGATGCGGGCGATGCAGGCGTCGTTCGTGCCCTGTGAGCCGATGCCGTGAGGCCCGAGGTTGTGGCACTCGCTCTGACGGCAAGTGTCTTCACCGCATTGGCCTCGGTCGCGCAGCGTCGCGCCGCGGCACCCGCCCCTGGTGAAAATGGTCTGGGTCTCCATCTCGTTCATTACTTGCTCCATCGGCCCGTCTGGTTCCTGGGCATCGCCAGCATGATTCTCGGCTTCGCCTTTCAGGTAGCAGCACTGCGGGTGGGAAGTCTGAGCTTGGTGCAGCCCATCATCGCCACCGAGCTGCTGATCGTCTTCGCGCTCATCGCCCTTCGTCATCGGCACAGAGTGCATGCTCGAGATTGGATCGCGGCTGTTGGCATGGCGCTCGCGCTTGGTGCGTTTCTCGCGTTGGCCAGGCCGACCGGGGGACACGATCACGCCTCGGGCCCCATGTGGTTGTTGGCCGGTGCCGCCACCGCGGTGCTGGCGGGGGTGCTGGCGCTCATGGCCTACGTGCCCGGCAAACACGGTGGTCGCGCCAGCTCCAGCCGCAAGGCGGCGTTCCTCGGCATTGCGGCGGCCACCGGGTTCGGCTTCGTGGCTGCTGTGATCAAGGAGCTCAGCACACACTTCGCCCAGGGGCCCGTGGCGGTATTTTCGAACTGGTCCCCGTATGTCCTTCTCCTCTCTGGCGCGGCGTCGATGTTCCTGGCTTCCCATGCGTTCCAGGCTGGATCCCTTGCGGCATCGCAGCCGGGTCTGACGATCGTCGACCCCCTGGTGGCCAGCTTCCTCGGCGTGGCGCTTTTCGGCGAGAGGCTCGTCCTCGAACCCATTGCCCTGGCCGGCGAGTTGGCCGCGCTGACCGTGCTGCTGGGCAGCGTGATCGTTCTGAGCCGCAGCCCGCTGATCCGAGACGAGGAACCCATTGGTGCCCTCGAGCAGACTGCCGACCATTCCGACGAGCCGGCCAAACGTATCGGGCTGATCGGGACAACGGCGCGGGCACGCTCTGAAAGTCTCGATGCCGCTCCCGCGCATTCACAAGGAAGGCCTTTCTCGCGTCCATTGTCCGATGCCGGCAACTACAGCCGCCACTCAGGACTCTCAAGAACATCCTGACGATTAGAAGGAGACACAAGATGTCACGCATGGTCAGCGGCCGACCACATCAGCCTTTGTCGTCCGCGGTCACCGAATCGGAGCCACCCGTCGCTTCGCTTGTCGTCTACCTCCACAGGGAAGCACAGAGGTGCATCGCATCATTCAGCGGGGCGCTCACCGCCGGGACGCGAGCGACGATCGACGGTGTTGCGGATCTGATCGCCGGCGAACGCTCGGTTCTCCTCGACTTCTCCCGCGTCGACGTGGTCGATGCGGGAGGTGCCGATGCCGTCGAGGTGCTCGTCGACTCGGTGCGCGCCCTCGGGGGTCACCTCCAGACGGTCGGATCCAGGGGTCGGATGAGGGGTGGATTCCGTACTCCGGGCCGCACGCCTCGGCCGCTTCCCTCCTAGCCGGGAAAGGTTCAGCTGAGCGTGGCGCCTCCGCGCTCCGGCCCAACTGCTGCGGCGCTCTGGACTTGTACGCTGCGTCAGTGAAGAAGATCGGATTCCTTTCCTTCGGCCATTGGTCCGAGGCCCCACCCTCGCAGGCCCGTTCCGCGGGCGATTTCCTCCACCAGTCCATTGACCTCGCCGTGGCGGCCGAGGATCTCGGCCTGGACGGCGCGTACTTTCGGGTTCACCATTTCGCCCGGCAGGCGGCCAGTCCCGTTTCCGCTGCTCGCCGCTATCGGCGCGCAAAACGTCGAGGATCGAGATCGGCACCGGCGTCATCGATATGCGCTACGAGAATCCGCTGTACATGGCGGAGGACGCGGGCGCGGCGGACTTGATTGCCGACGGCCGGCTCCAGCTCGGTATCAGCCGCGGTTCTCCGGAGCAGGTGGTGGAGGGTTGGCGGTATTTCGGCTTTGTCCCTGGCGAGGGAGAGACCGATGCGGACCTGGCTCGCCGCCACACCGAGGTGTTCCTCGAGGTGATCGAGGGCGAAGGGTTCGCCGAGCCGAGCCCGCGGCCGATGTTCCCCAACCCGCCGGGACTCCTGCGAGTGGAGCCCTACTCGGCGGGCCTACGAGAGCGCATCTGGTGGGGCTCCGGCTCGACCGCGACCAGCATCTGGGCGGCGAAGATCGGCATGAACCTCCAGAGTTCCACGCTGAAGAACGACGAGACCGGAGAGCCGCTCCACGTCCAACAGCGCAAACAGATCGAGGCCTTCCGCAAGGCCTGGGCTGAAGCGGGACACGAGCGCCAGCCTCGGGTGTCGGTGAGCCGCAGCATCTTCGCGCTCACGACGGATCGTGATCGTGCCTACTTCGGCGGTGACCGGAACTCCGCCGATCAGATCGGCATGATCGACGAGAACACCCGTGCGATCTTCGGGCGCTCCTACGCAGCCGAGCCGGACGTCCTCGTGAAGGAGCTCGCTCAGGATGAGGCCATAGAGGCGGCGGACACACTGCTCTTGACCATCCCGAGCCAGCTTGGTGTCGAGTACAACGCACACTTGCTCGAGGACATCCTCACCCATGTGGCACCGGAGCTCGGCTGGCGCTGAGGACCCGTGAGGCTCGCCGACGGCGTTGCCAGCACGTCGATGATGCCCCACGACGGGGGGTTGCACGGGGTACTGACCGACACGTTCTGAAGAGCGGAGCGCGAGGATGTGAAGGTGCACGGAACTCTCGAAAAACAGGTGTCTTTGGCGCGTCGACGGCGTCTGGCCGAACTTTTCTTGAGGAGAAGTTCGGCGTAAACTGAACGGGTCGGGGCCGATTCGATTGAAGGAGACATCCCAAGGTGGGCTCTGCCAGCCGTCGCCCCCCGTCGTTGCTGGGTCGTGACCGACGGCCCTCGAACGCCGAGGGTCAGGTTCCCCTGGTCGGTCAGATCTTTCCTTCCCCACTTGCGGCGAAGGTGCCTGAGGTCATCTTTTTATTCTGGGTCGTCAAGATCTTGACAACGGCAGGAGGTGAGGCGGCCTCCGACTACTTCAAGACGTGGGGCAACATCAAGGGTGGGGGCGCCGAAGTTGTATTGTTTCTCGCTGCCCTGCTCGTCCAGTTCAGCACTCGCAGGTACAGGGCCTTCGCGTACTGGTTTCTTGCTTACGCGATTGCAATCATCGGTTGTGGAGTCTCGGACTTCCTCCATCTTGATGTCGGTATCCCATATGCCGGAACAACTCTCCTGTGGGCGGTGATATTGGCGGCCATCTTCTGGCTCTGGCACCACCGCGAGAAGACGCTCTCCATTCACAGCATCACGACGCAGCAGCGCGAGGTCTTCTACTGGGCCACGGTGTTCGCGACGTTCGCGCTCGGCACAGCGCTAGGAGACTTCACAGCCACATCGCTCAATCTCGGCTACCTCGGGTCCGGCATCCTGTTCTCGGTCGTCATCCTGCTCCCTGCTCTGGCGTGGTGGCGGTTCAATCTGAATGCTGTTGCCGCATTCTGGATGGCTTATGTGGTCACGCGCCCACTAGGGGCGTCCTTCGCTGACTACATCAGCAAGCCTCAGAACCTCAGCGGAATCGGGTTCGGTGACGGACCTACGGCGCTCGTCTTTGCAGTTGCGGTCCTCGTCGCTCGTTGGGTTTCTCGCCATCGCACGCCCCGACATCCAGCCACCTTCTGTCGGCACTGGCCCTCAGGAGGAGCCGATCGATCCGCAGAGCTAGGAGCGGCGCGGACGTTCAAGACTGTCATTTCGGCCGTGTTGCATTCAGGTCGGGTTTGGCGTTGGTGACGTCGGTGTGGCACCGGGAGCACAGGCCTTTGGATCCCATGGCTCGAGCTTCGTCGCGGAAGGGTTAGGCGCAGCGATCTCGCCGGCGGCGCTGCCCGATGCTGTGGGCACCGACGTGGTCGATGTCGTGGCGGGCGGTGTCGATGGGGAAGAGGTCGACGGTGCAGGGTTTGCTGTCGCAGGTGGGTTGACCGCGAACTGTGAACCGGTGACGACAGTGACTTGGGAACCGGCGACAACCTTTGCGGGGTCGAATCCCATCACTACAGCGCCCGACATGGAGCGGGCCACCGACTCAGCCGCGGCCTCCGCAGCCGTCCCGTGGGTTCCGTAGTAGACGTACGTCTCGGAGATGTTTCCGACCGTTGCAGTATCTCCGGCACTGACCACGTGGAAACCGAGTGCTCCGAGCCCAGCTGCGGTGTCTGCGGCCTGGTTGCCGACACCGGTCCCGTTGAGCACAGCCACCGCCACCGAACCCGGTGTCGGCAGCGCTTGGCCTGTCATGGAGTCGGTGGTGCTGTTGATGCCGAGGAGTTCGTCGATGGCAGCGGCGTCCTGGGTCTCAGCGGGGAACTCGACGTCGCCATAGTTCGAGCCCTCATACGTCAAAGATTCTCCAACGACCTGGACCGGCAGCGTGAGTTGGGGAACCGAATTGATGTCGACTGAGTGGAAGGCGAGAACCAGATTGGTCATGTCGCTGACCGACCACGATTGGTCAAAGGTCAAATCAGCCTTGACGGAGTTGATCAGGTCGAGGTCGCTGATCGGATTGCCCAGTCCGTGTTTGGCTACGGCGCTCGCCAGGACACGGAGAAACTCGTGGTCACGCCGGATTCGGGCCAGATCGCTCTCGGACTCTGGCTGCCAGGAGTACGGATCGTTCGGATTGGACTGATCAGTCTCGTAGCGCAGATGACGGGCGCGCACGACCTGGAGGGCTTGGGTGCCGTTGAGATGCACGCAGGCGGCGGCACGCTGATTGAGGCCGGAGCTCACCGGCTGGTCGCCACTTACCCCTCCTCCGGTTGGCCCCCAGTCGAAGACGGAAATGGGAAACGACATGTTGATGCCGCCCAGGGCATCGACGATGTTGGCGAACTGGTCGAAGTTCAGCGAGACAGCGTGCTGAATCGGAATCCCGAAGTCTTCCTCGATGGAGGCGACCACTTGGCTGAGTCCCTGATAGAGCCCTGCGTCGATTTTGTAGGGACCAGTGCTTCTGGCGTTGGGGACGAAGAGGTCACGCGGGATGGAGAGCAAGGCCAAGCGATGGTGAGCCGGATCGGCGTGGAGGATCATCATCACATCACTGTTGACCCCGTTGACGCCCTGAGAGCACAGTCCGTACGCAGGATTCTGGACAGACAAGGCGCAGCGGTCGGTCGATCCCACCATCAAGATGTTCTCGGTTCCCGCCTCTTTACCCGACGAGAAGGCCGAGTGCAGGCCATGCACGGTGATCCGACGCAAGTCGTGGGTTACGTAGTAGATGTAGCCGGCTCCGGCGGCAATGATGAGCACCACGAAGGCCAGACCGGCCAGAGTCCACCGTCGCCATCTCGGTCGATTTCGTGCCTTGTTGTGGCGTCCCCGACCGCCTCGAGCACCTTCGGCCTGCTCGATTTTGGTGCCGAGCGCGTCCAGTCCGCTGAGGATCGACTCTTCAGGATTCGGTTGAGATTCGAGGTCCCGCAAGCCCTTCAGTGGGTCTCCGGACTCCCTTTGCTGATCTCTCCTAGGCACGTCGACCCGGGGGCATGGCGAGACGCCACGTCAACCCGCGGCGAGATCCACTCGCCTGCGAGGCCCCGAATCGAAACTCTGCTTCTGACATTGCTGGAATTGTGGCACGTCGGAACAGCTCGGTTCGTTCACGGCTCTTCTGAACCAACATGTGTGCCGTCGATTCAGGCTCAAAGATGTGCTGTTCGATCGTGATCTCAGCGAAGTGGGAGGGACCCCGATCACCCGCAAGGATTTACCCAGCTACCGGCAGACGCGACTCTTGACAAGTGGCCTTGAGGGGCGTTGTGTAGGTGGGGGAGCGCGGTCCTGCGCGCCCGTCTTGAAGGAGGTGCATCGTGACCCCGGACCTCTTGAACGGCCCAGAGCCCGACGAGCAGAAGACGGACCTCATGGGAGGTGCAGAGGTCGACGAGCAGGCGACCGATCTCATCGGTGGCGCCGAGCGAGACGAGCCGATGACGGACCTCTTGGGCGGTGCCGAGGTCGACGAGCAGGCGACCGATCTCATCGGTGGCGCCGAGCGAGACGAGCGGAAGACGGACCTCTTGGGCGGTGCCGAGGGATAATAGGGACTCCCGAGTGGCGTAACAAGGACGCCCGTACCGCGTCGCCAAGCAGGTGGAGGGAAATCCTCAGTGCACGTGTCCTCTGCGCCCTGGGGCCGTTGCGGTCTGACACGCGGAGGGCCGGTCGTGTGCGTCGACGCTGGCGTTGCCATGGTCGGCCATGGGTGGGCTTTCCGGACTGCACATCGGTCAGGAGGCACGCTCGATCATGTACGGCACGAGGCCGGCGATGAACCGGCGCGCTGGCGTGTCGTCGCGGTCCGGCGAAGGCGGCATCCATGGACGTCATGGCGGACCGGGCCACACCGGTGGCGAACTCGCTGGCGAAGGCGATGCTCCCGTAGGACAGCATCAGCTCGAGAACCCGATTGACATCTTCGTCGTCGCCGGTCCGCCGCCGGTCGGGCGAGGTAGCCGACCAGCCAGTGCCGGTCGCCGGGGTCGGCGCTGGCCAGGAGATGGATCAGCATCAGAGTTCGCTTCCCCTCCAGCAGGTCGCCGAGCGCCTCTTTGCCGTAGACCTCCGGGTCGCCGACGAGGTTGAGGATGTCGTCGCGGATCTGGAAGGCCGCACCGAGGTGGAACCCGAACTCGATCATCGGATCGAGCGTCGGCGGTACCCCGCGACCCGATGAGGGCGCCGACCCGGAGGGGGAGCACGGTCGTGTACCAGCACGTCTTCTTCATGATGAGCTCGAGGTAGTCGTCCGGCTCCAGGTCGATCCGGTTGTCCCGGCACCATCCGAGCTCGAGGGCCTGTCCGGCCACCGTCTGCTGGCTCATGAAGTCGAACTCCACCATGATCCGATCGGCCAGTCGCGGGCCGAGCAGATCGATGTTCTCACGCAGCGTCGCCGATCGCCTGCAGCGCCAGGCCGTCGCCCGCGTTCAGTGCGAGCGGTGTCCCGTAGCGCCGATGGAGGGTGGGCTCACCCCTCCGGAGGAGGCTCGCGTCCTCGATGTCGTCGTGGACCAGGAACGCGTTGTGGAGAAGCTCGATCGCCACGGCCGAAGGGAGCGCGTCGCCGAGCAGGCCGCCGAAGGCCTCGCAGGTAGCCAGGCAGATGCTCGGGCGCAGCGCCTTCCCTCTGCGGGTCGGGTAGTCGCGCATCGGCGCGGCCAGGTAGGGCCCGAGGTCCACGGCGGCAAAGCGTCGCCGCAGATCGTCCGAGACGATGTCGCCGTAGCGCGCCAGGCCGGTAGCCGGCATCCGTCGATGTCGTCACGAATGGCTCGTCGTCGGCAGCACCCTGACGCGAAGCGGGAAGACGACGTCGGGCAGGCCGTCGACCAGGAGCTGCCCGTGGTAGGCGCCCGGAGCGGCGTCCTCCCCGACGGCCACGGTGACCAGGATCTCACGGCTGGCGCCCGGCTCGAGGCGATCGATCCGTTCGGGCGCGCACGTACACTGTGTGGCCGCCAGGGCCGCGCCGCCGTGGCTGGCCAACCCGGGACACCACGGCCGCAGGTCGGCCTCGACCGAGGCCGTCGTGTTGTGCAGCCACACCCGGGCACTCACGCGCCCGCCCGGCGCGACGTCCGGCAGGCGAAGATCACCAGGGTCGGTGTCGGAAGTCGGGGCTACCATTGGGCGGCCTCGAGGAAGCGGAGCCCCGCCTCGTTCAGCTGGCCCATGAGCGCCATGTACGAAGTCGGCCGCTCGTTGCATGTCCGACTGCCACGTCTGCATCGACGGGGTGGATCCCCAGAGGCCGAACGATGGCCCGGCGCCCTGGGGCGGCGCTCCCGCCGCACCGCTGGCCGCGGCGAACTGGGCGAAGAGCTCGACGAATCGCTCGACGACGGTCCGGGCGGCCTGGAACCCGAGGTCCTGCACCTCTTGGACCAGGCGTGCCGCCTCGGCCGCCCCGGCCTTGAGGGCGTCGTCGTTCGTATCGCTCATGTATCAGCCTCCCGCTCGCTTCTCTCAAGTTGTGCGCGCACCGCCTCGGCGGCCAGCTGGCCGGAACGGACGGCACCCTCGACGCATCCGGCGTTCAGGCCGCTGTCCGTCCAGTCGCCGGCCACCACCAGGTTGGTGAAGCCGGTGCGCCCCGGCTGCAGGCGGTACTGGTCGGTACCGGGCAGGGACTGCACGTAGCGGTCGGAAGGATCGATGTTGGCCCGCCAGTACTGGGTGTCGAGCCGTTCGGGGCCCTTGGTGGCCCGGCGCGTTCCGTCGCACAGCAGCGGCCAGCGGAACCCAGTGTCATCGACAGCGGCCGGCCACAGGGTCGCCACGTCGCGGTCCAAGAACGTCCGGCGCCCGCTCCCGCACGGCGCGGTTCTCGCGTCGGGTGTCCGCGTGCCGTCCAGAGCGTCCGGCGCATGTCCAGGACACCGCAGAAGTAGGCGATCGTCTGCGGCTGGTCCGCCTCGTGGCCAATCCTCGACCGGCAGGAGATGCGACATGGACGCCCAGGTGTCGAAGGGCTTGGCGAACCCGCTGACCGTCACCCCGGCGGGCCCGGGCCACCCGAGCGCGCGCTCGTCCTCGGACAGCCAGAGCTGGAGCGCCTGCGTGGCAACCGTCCCGACCTTGTCGACCATCGACCGCCAGGCCGGTGATGCCGTCCACGAGCTCGCCACAGACGTACGGCACCATGCCGAGTGAGATGGCGAACACCACGGCGTCGAAGTCCTTGCCCGCTCCAGGGTGCGGCGACCGACGTCACGTCGGGGTGACCAGAACGACTCGAGGTCGACCCCGTCAAGCGGCTCGGTGGCCCGCAACTGCGCGCCGAGCGGTGCGTCGGGCCAGCACGGAAGCCCCTTCACCCGGATCAGCGGGTCGTAGGCGCGGACTCCCTCGGCGAGGCTCGGCCTGGACCCCCAGCTCGATGGCGGCGATCGAGCGCCCGTCCTCACTCAGCCGGAGCGCGTCGACCCGGTGGAAGAAACGGAACTCCACGCCGCGCTCGCGCAGAACCTCGTAGAGCGGGGCGAAGATCACCTCGCCCATCCCCGCCTGCATCTTCCAGAACAGTGCGCCGGAGTACCCGAGGAGCATCTTGGTCGCCAGCTCCAGGCCGAGCCCGGCGCTGAAGCGCGGACGGGCGGGATCTCCATCCTCGTAGCCGAAGACGAGGTCGTACATGCCACGGAGGATCGGTGACTCCAGCGCAGCGGGGTCGATCCCGTGCCCGAGCAGCCACTCGCGATAGTCGAGGTGGTTGATGGCCCCGAAGCCCTCGGGGTTCGTGAGCAGGCCGTCGACCATGATGCCCACGAGGTTGGCGGTGACCAGCTCCACGAGCTGGTAGCTGCGCCGCGACGCCGGATGGGTGCGGACCGCGGCGCGCGAAGCTGCGCCGGACCGGCTCGACGAGTGAAGGCAAGGCACGCTGGAGATCACTGGTGCCCGTCCACCGTCGTCGGCCTGCTGCACAACCCGCTCGGCCCAGTTGAGCGGGAGGGTCAGGCCGATCAGTGCGGCCCCCTGGACGACGGCCGCAATGGACGCGGTGGGATTCTCGGCGCGTGCCGCCGGAGGCGTCGGCGAGGTGCTGAACGTAATGGAACCACCCGCACCTGGTGCGCCAGTCGGCAGCGATGACGAAGAAGTCGATCAGCAGGCGGAGCGAGCGGACCACGAGGTCGGCCATCGCGATGCGGCGACGGCCCCGCGGGGCGTGTCCCTCCACTCGCCGGGTCGTCCGGTCGACCGGGCTGAAGCGTCGCCACCCATGGCTCCCACCCACCATCGTGCGCATCCACCACGCCGACGAGGTTCGAAGGCGCGACCGCGTCGTCCCACGTCCTGATCGGGCATGTCGGATCCGACTGCGCCCGGTCGAGCGCCTCGTAGCAGCGGCCCATGACGTCGAACGTGTCGTCGTAGTAGCCGAGCAGGACGTGCAGCCCGTGCTCCTCAATGCGACCGTTGGGACCCCGGCTGCTGGCCCCCTTGCCGCCGAGGCGCCACCCCCGCTGGTAGACGGTGATGCGCTCGAACCGGTCTGTCCAGTCGCCCTCGCTGAGCTCGAACGCCGTGGTCAGCGCGCCCATGCCGCCACCGAGGATGGCCACCGAACCCCGGGAGCCGGCCACGTCAGACCCCGAGGAGGTCGAGCGCCTGGGCGAACTCGGGGCTCGAGGAATTGGGTGGGAACCGGTCGAGCACGCTCCGGACCCGGTCACCCCAGTCCGGCGGGCGGTCGTGCGGCAGCCGGGCCAGGTCGTTGGCGGCCCGGAGGGCCAGGACGAGCGATCCCTGGGCCAGGCCGATGTCGACAGCGGCGACCAGGTCCCTGGCCGCCTCGTCCATCCGGTCGGGATAGGCCGCGGTCATGATCTCGGCGCGCAGACGCAGCAGGTCCGGTTGGTGCACCAGCTCGCCCGACGATGCCGACCGTTCCATGGCCTCATCGAGCGCGCTGCAGCGCCGAGTCGGCGTTGACCGAGGTAGTGGTGGTTCTGGGCGACGATGCCGAGGTGCGTCGGGCGGAACGCGCCGTGGCCCACCAGGTCCATGCCCAGCGCGTACTGCTCGAGTTCGGCCACCTCACAGGGCTGGTCGGGCTCGGGCATCAGCAGATACTGCGTCCCGAGCAGCTGGAAGTAGTCGAAGCGGCACCGCTCAGCGATCTCGATCGTGCGTCGGCCGAACTCGCGCGCCTCCTCCCGGTTGCCCGTGATCATCCGGATCCAGGCGAGGTACACCGAGACGAACGCCGCGCTGAAGGGACCGGAAGGGAAGTCGAGCTCCTCGGCCGTGGCGAGGGCCCGCCGCTCCCACAGTGCGCTCTCTTCCGTCGAGCCCTGCAGGCCGGCGACGCAGGCCAGCGCCACCGCCGTGATCGGCACGGCATCGTGCGGGAGCGGCCAGAACGGCGAGGAGGCCGCTTCGGCCGAGCGGGCGCGGTAGCCCTCCCAGGCCTCGATCGAGCCAGCGGTGCGCCTCCTCGAGCCTGCCCTGGTAGAAGGCGCCGTAGCCCATGCACGACTTGATCTCGGGCGCGAACCAGGCCGTGGCGGGGTCGTCGAGCACGTCGGTCAGGGGCTCGAGCACGATGCTGGCGGCGTCGACCGAGCCGCGCACCAGCAGATAGCTCCAGATCCCGACCTGCACCGGCATGATCTCGGGGCGGTTCGTGAGCTTCCGGCAGATCTCCTCGGCGACGGTGAAGTCCTCGAACACCTCGGGGTAGCCGTACCCGTAGAGGGAGCTCGTACTGATGGTGCGTTGCGCCCGGATCATCAGCTCGGTCAGGTCGCGCTCGTCGCCCTCGGGCACAGTCGACGTCAGCTCCTGGGCGCGATCGAGGAGATGGCGGGCCTCGGTGTGGCTGGCCGTCGACTGCGCGGCCTGGGCCGCCACGATGTAGGCGGGCACGGACTGCGCGACGTCGCCGGCCAGATCCCAGTGTTGGGCCACGACGGCCAGATCGCCGGGTGAGCGTCGCACTGGCGGCCAGCAGCTCCGCCATGCTGCGGTGCGTCTTCTGCCGGATCGGCAGGACCTGCGTCTCGTAGGCCGTGTCGCGCATCAGGTCGTGCCGGAAGCGGTAGCGGCCCGAGCCGGACCTCGGCGACCCGCTCGATGAGCGCGGCGTCCTCCAGGCGGGACAGTGCCGCGTCGACGTCACGGCCGGCGAGCTGTCGCAGCGGCTCCTCGTCGAACTCCGCTCCGAGCGTGGCCGCCAACTGTGCCACGCGGAGATCGATGCCGGGCGCCCGCAGGCGCGCCGTGAGGATCTCGTGGATGCGGGGCGGGAGCACCTCGCCGGGACGCGCGGCGACCGGCGCTGCGGGTCAGCTCCTGGAGGAACAGGGGGAGACCGGCTCCCCGCTCGACGATCAGGCGGCGCTGCGTCGCGTCCAGCCCGCCGTCGGTCAGCGCGGCGACCAGTCCCGCTGCCTCCTTCTCCCCCAGCGGTTCCAGCTCGATGTCGACCACCGACGACGCCCATGGCGCCTCGACCCGGTCCCGGCTGGTGATCAGGATCATCGTGCCGGGGATGCGCTCCGTGGCCAGGAGACCCAGCAGCTCGACCGTCGTCGGGTCGGCCCAGTGCAGGTCCTCGGCCACGACCAGGCTCGGTGTCGACGCCGCAGTGTGGGCGAGCCAGGTGACCAGCACCTGCAGCGTCTGCTGGCGCAGTGCGAGGGCGTCCACCTCCGGTCGTGCCCACCGCTCGTCGGCGGCCAGGCCGAGCAGTGGGGCCAGCAGCGGCACGGTGTCACTCGGGAGACCGGCATCGTTCAGCCGGTGCTCCAGTTCGGTGAGCCGATCCTCTGCCGGCTGGTCCGGGTAGAAGCCGAGCAACTGCTCGAGCATGCGCCCGACCGGCCAGAGCGCGACGTTGCCGTGATACGGCGAGCAGTTGGCCTCGAACACCACGCCGCCTTCGAGGCGCACGTGGGCCGCCAGCTCTGCCGCCAGCGCCGACTTCCCGATGCCCGCCACGCCCCGCACGACGACCACGGCCTCTTCCGGCCTCGCAGCGCTATCGGCTGTCGTGGACAAGCCGGTTCCAGGTGAAGCGGAGCAGTCGGCTCTGGTTCTCGCGGCCCGACCAGGGCCACCGACTCGGGTAGCCCGCCGCCGGTGGGTGAGGCGGTCAGTTTCGACCGCACCACCAGGTGCAGCTCCATCGGCCGCGGCAATCCCCTTGAGCGAGTGGCTCCCGAGCGAGCGCAACTCGAAGTGCGGCTCAACGAGCTGCTCGGTTGTCTCGCTGATGCAGACCGTGCCGGGCTCGGCCTCGCCCTGCACGCGCGACGCCACATTCGGGACGGGCCCGGCGAGCGCGGAGCCGTCGATGACCCCCGAGGCGAGCCCGGCAACAACGACCGTGCCTGAATGGACGCCGACCCGGATGGCCGGCTCAATGTCGTGGCGCCGCTTCAGCTCAATGCCTGCCTGTTCCATCCGCTCGACGAGCCGCAGCGCCGCCAGGACCGCCCGTCGCGCGTCGTCCTCGTGCGCCACGGGGTAGCCGAAGCAGGCCACGACGCCGTCGCCCTGGAACTGGAGCACGCGGCCGCCCAGCTCCTCGATGGTCTCGGCCGCCACCCGGCGGTAGAGGACGAACACGTCTTGAATGACCTCGGGCTCGGACACCTCTGCCATGTCGGTCGACTGCACGATGTCGGCGAAGACCAGGCTGACGAAAGCGCGCTGGCCGCCGAGCAGGGAACGTTCGAGCGTCGGCCCGCTCGAGCATTGAGGCGGCGCGCTGGTTCGCCGGGATCGACGGCCAGCACGTCGTCCGCCAGCTCGACCACGCGATCCCAGGCTCCGATGGACGCGGCGGCGTCCATCGACAGCCAAAAGCCGGTCGATCAGCAGCGCCAGCCGGTCTTCCGCGGAGCGCGCGACCGGGTTCCTCGTCCGCGGCCATCGGGTCGACCCCTCACGTCCCCGCGAGCTGGGCGTGGCTCACGTAGAAGAGGGCAGGGGCCTCCTTGCCCCCGCGCCAGCGACGAGCGCCCCTTCGTAGAGGCCGGCGGGGAACGTTGGTGGTGTCCGCCTGAATGGTGACGTAGGCCCGGCCGGCTTTCTCGATGACCGACGGAGTGATGGTGAACTCGGACGCCTTGATGGTCGCCGCCCTTCCGCCCGACCCGGGTGAGGTCCGTCATGCTCACCCGTGCGTTGTCCGATCGTGCCTTCACCATCAGCGTCGTGTGCTCCATGGTGCGCGCGCTCCGTCCCGGGTCCGCGCCGGCGGTCGGCCGCACCGTCACCTCGGCCCAGTTCGACATGCCGTCCATCCCCGCCTGCCAGGCGCGCGACCAGTCCCGGGCCAGGCGTTGGAAGAGGCGGCTGGTGTCGTTCGCCGCGTCCGTCCGGCCGTACGTTGCCCGACCAGACCCGCTCGCCGACGTCGGTGACGAAGGGGCCGTAGAAGTCCACCATGTCGGTCATCGTGCTCGATCCACTGCTCGGCCACGCCGCCGGTGAAGGCGGCCGCGCCGTCCGTGGACCACGACAGCCGCGGGTCGGAGTCGCCGATCGAGCCGGGCTTCGGGTTCGACGAGCCCCCGGCCGCCCGGACCGCGCTGACCTTGCGTCGCCCGCTGCACCCAGGTACTCCACTCCGGACAGACCTCGGTGGCGACCGTGTTGAGCAGGGTGTTGGTGAACCCGACGACCTTCAGGGCCTTGACGTGGCGCCGGCCGCCCACGTCGAGCACCATGAGGTAGCCGCGGTCGACCTGGAGCATGTCCCCGATGCTGCGGTCGAGGTCGAAGCTCGTGGCCGCCCACTTCTCGGCGGACTTGAACTCGCAGCGCAGCTCTGTCTCCAGTCGGTGGCCGCCGATCTCGACGACCTCGAGATAGTTGGAGTGGGTCTGCTGCGCCCCGCCCGGGGTCGGGCGCAGGTCGAGCGAGCCGATCGGCCGCATCTCCTTGAACATCTCGCCGCCCCACTTCGGCCAGTGGTCCGGGATCAGCCAGTCGCGGAGCGTCTTGAGCGACTCGCTGGTCTCGAACTCCGTGAAGATCCAGACCGCCTGCTTGCCCTCGACGTCCACCGGCACGGCGGCACACGTCACCTCGGGGCTGCTGAGCGTCTCCGCCGTCGGCATCCTTCGTCATGCCGCCTCCCGTGTGTCGTGCGGCGCTCCCTGCAAATATGGCCGCTGACCTGGGAAGGATAGCCCACCTGGGACTTGGCAATCGGCGTGTGGACTCCGAGTGCGCCCTCGGGATTCGAACCCGAAGCCTGCGGATTAAGAGACCGAGGCGGGGGAGTCGGTGGAATTCATCCGAGTCTGTGACCTGCGGTTACATGCAGCATTGATCCAAGTATCAAGCAAGGAGTGGGTTGAAGAGTGGGGGAGTGCACCGGGTCGCAGACGAGTTCATCACAATGTCGGCTTAGATCGCTTGGATTACGAGTTCGGGAGTCTCCATCTGGGGTACGTGGCCAGTGCCGGGCAAGACCTCGAAACGTGCTCCAGGGATGGCAGCGGCATAGGCCCGGCCGTAGGCAGGTTCGACGATCTGATCGCTCTCGCCCCACAGCACCAGGGTCGGGACCGTGAGACCGCTGAGTCGGCCGAGCAGCGTGGGATCGGCCATGGCCGGAGAGCCGGCATAGACGGCCAATGCAGCGCCATTGTCCGCCATGATTGCCTTCTGGGCGTCGGGAATGGTGGCGGGATCGACCTGGAACGGAGCCGGGTCGTGAAATGAGAGGGCCTGGATCTCGGGCAGTGCCAAGCCGGAGACGTCGGCGACGGGGTGGCCTTCGACTTCGATACCTACCGCGTCGAGAAGTACGAGGCGACTGATTGGCGGTGAGCCCAGCAGGGCCATTTCAGCGGCGATCCAACCCCCGACCGAGTTCCCGATGACCGTCACGTCCTCGAGTCCGAGGACGTCGAGCAACCTGATGTAGAGCGCGGCGAGCTTGGCCACGCTGTCCAATCCTTCCGGCCGGGTGGTGCCGCCGAAGCCGGGATGCGTTGGCGTGACTACTCGGCTGCCTCCCTTCTCGGCCAGCAGCTGAGCGAACGCTCCGACCGACCGTGGACCAGCGCCGCCGTGCAGTACCAGATAGGGCTGCCCGTCGCCTTTCTCGTCTGCGCTCAGCTCAACGGGACCCACGCCTTCGGCATTGAGGGTCTTGATAGTCGTGGTCATCTTCGTCCTCCTTGCTGCCCCGGTGGCTTCGGCGAGCCCAGCGGCAACCGAGACGGCTCGTTGGCGGGATCTGCCCGTCAGAGCGACGGTTGTCCCGGACGCACCGAGGGCAGAGGCCATGGCGTATGCCAGTCTGGTCGTTCCACCGGTCGCCAACGCCTTCGCCGGAGACGGCCCCCATGAAGCATCGCTCCAGCGCCTTCACCCATCGCGACCTCCGAAGGCAAAGCCCTCATGAACCTGACGTGGGGGCGTCGCGGAGCGGAGGATTCGAGCCTCAGAATTTCACAAAAGCTGCCACTGCTGTCACGATATTCGTCGCCTCTGCCTGAGCGCTCCTGTCCCCACACAGGGTTCGCCAGGCATTTGAGGGACTGCGGGGCACATGGCCTCGGGGAGAGGAGGAGTGGAGTGGATCTCGGGCTTGCTGACGCACGCGTGCTTGTGGTGGGCGGCTCGCGTGGGATGGGCCGCGCCGCCGCCGAGACCTTTGCGCGAGAAGGTGCGCGCGTGGCGGTGCTCGCCCGGGCCAGCGAGGCCCTCGATGACACGGTCGCGACGCTGCGCTCGAAGGGAGCCCCGAGAGCGTCCCCTTGGCAGCGGACCTGACGAGCCTGAGCGAGGTCGACTCGGCCATCGACCGTCTGGGCGAACGGTGGGAGGCCCTGGAGGTCCTCGTCAACACTGCGGGACCGGTCGACGTCGGGATCGGTCCCTTCGACCGGCTCGACGACGACGAGTGGCGGGCCACCTTCGATATCGGGGTGCTCAGCGCGGTTCGCACGGTTCGCCGCTCCCTGCCCCTGCTCCGCCGCGGGTCGTTCGCCAGGATCGTCAACGTCTCGGCCCACTCCACCAAGCGGCAGAGTCCGGACCTCGTGGCGTACACCGCAACCGAAGGCCGCCCTGAGCAGCCTGACGAAGAACCTGTCCCAGTCGCTGGCGCCCGAAGGCATCCTCGTGAACACCGTCTCGCCCGGGTCCTTCCTCTCGGAGGGGATGCAGGGCTACCTCCGCATCCCTCCCTCCAGAACGTGGCGTGGACAGCACCAGCCTCACCGACGCGATGCGGGTCATCGCGGAGGATTTCGGTCACCCCGCCTATCTGGGGCGGGCCGGCAGCCCGGCCGAGATCGGACCCGTCATCGCCTTCCTCGGCTCCCGCGTGAACAGCTACATGACCGGAGCCGATGTGAACGTCGACGGTGGGTCCGACTTCACCTGAGAACGCCGCAGCGAATGGCCAGGTGAGATGCGTACGGAAAGATGTCGGTCCGAACGCCCGCTCCTCGGTGCCGAGTTAGATTGGTGGTGGCATACTCGACGAGCCTAGGAAGGCACGTCAGCTCCGGCCAGGGTTCCTGCCCAGCGAGAAGGGATCTCTCTTGTTCGCAGAACAGCACACATCCGGTCCGACGATCGGGGTCATCGGGCTTGGCACCATCGGCAGCGGTATCGCCACCAACGTCCATGCCGCCGGGTTGCCGCTGGTTGTGTGCGACGTCCGTGCCGAGGCGACCCACCGCCACGCCGACTACGCCACGGTGGCCGCTTCGCCAGCCGATCTGGCTCGGGAGTCCGACGTCGTCGTGGTGGCCGTCGTGAACGACGAGCAGGTCCGCGCCGTACTGTCGGGCCCCGAAGGCGCGCTGGCCGCCGGTGGACCTGGCACCACCGTCGTCGTGGTCAGCACGATCACCTCGGCGTGCGTGGCTGCCATCGGCGCCGAAGCGACGGCGCTCGGTGTGCCCATCATCGATTGTGGCGTCAGCGGTGGACCGTCAGCGGCGGCCTCCGGCAACCTGGTCTGCATGTGCGGCGGCGACCCTGAAGTGATCGCCGCCCTCGCTCCGCTGTTCGAGGCCATTGGCTCGCTGACCGTGACCATGGGACCGTTCGGCACCGGGTTGGCGGCCAAGCTCGCTCGCAACCTGGTGCAGTACGGAGGGTGGCTGGCTGCCTACGAGGGGCAGGTCCTGGCTGAAGCCGCCGGCATTGAACTCGCCAAGCTGGCTCAGGTGGTCAGGGCCAGCGACGCTCAGTCCGGCGGCCCAACCACGCTCATGTTCCGGCGAACGGTGGCGCCGTTTACCACTGCGGACGACCAGGGCCTGGTCAGGGCCATGCAGGCCGCAGCTGACCTCGCGCGCAAGGACTTGCAGGCGGCTTTGGCGTTGGCGGAGGAGCTCGACCTCGAGCTGCCGCTGGCGGCCATGACCGAAGCGCACTGTGGCGAGATCTTCGGCGTCGGCGTCCCGCCAACCGAAGTGAGCGGTCGGAGTGAGCTTCGTCGCAGCAGCCATGCAAGGCCTTCTGAGACCGATCACTCGCCTACCCGCTGGACCGTCCCTGCTCCTGTCAGCGGGTGACGAGACCACCATCGGCGTGGACCACGGTGCCGGTCACGTAGCTCGACGCATCGGAAGCGAGGAAGAGTGCCGGCCCCACCATCTCGTCGGCGTTCGCCACCCGTCGCAGCAAGGCGGCCCGGGCCATACCGGCGGTGGCTGCTGGTCCGGTGGCGCGTGTCATGTCGGTGTCGACGGATCCTGGGGCGAGGGCGTTGACCCGAATGCCTTCAGGGGCCAGGCCAGCGGCCAGCGCCTTGGTATACGAGACCATGGCGGCTTTGGCGGCGGCGTAGTGGGCGACCGTGGCAGAGAAGAGCCAGGCTCCCGCCGAAACCATGTTGATCACCGACGCATGATCCGAGACGCGCAAGTAGGGAAGGGATTCTTGGATGAGAAAGAGCGGGCCCTTTACATTGACGTCGATCGATTTGGTGAATCCCGCCTCGGTGAAGCTCACCGATGGGCTCAGCAAGCGCGTTCGCAGCGTTGTTGACCACGACGTCGATGGCACCGAAGCGTTCCACGGTAGCTGTGACGAGGGCACTGCACATCACTCAACGAGCCCATATGGCAGGCGATGCCAGTGGCGTCGATGCCCACCGAACGTAATGCCTCCTCGGTTTCCGCACACGCGTCGGGCTTTCGACTCGCGACAACCACGCGAGCCCCGGCATGCCCGAATCCTTCGGCGATCGCGCGGCCGATCCCGCGAGTACCCCCGGTGACCAGCGCCACCCGCCCATCAAGGCGGAAGAGCCGACTCACGTCGATACCTTCGGCATCGACTCCACCAGCATCGCACTTCCTGCTGAGTCATCGGGCTTTCGGTACGCCCTTCGGAGTTCATGAGAGTCCCGGACCGACCTGTGGGCGGACCGCAACCATCTCGTCGGAAGCATCACGTACGGCGCTCGGCAACCAGCCCATAACTCGGAATACCTCTTTCGTGGAACGTCGCATGGAGTCCAATCCGGACAGTCGTTCGGCCCGTCATGAGGATTTGCATATTATATTACATAGGCGGTGCCACGCGGCGGCTGCGTGTGCACGTCGTGATCTCCCACTCGCGCGCACCCAGGGCATGACTGGGATCTTCATCACACGTCATCACGACGAAAGGGACAGACATGCAGGGCGGCGACGTTGCCGGCGTTTGATAGGTTCGGCCGATGAGCGCCGTGGTCATACCGGATGGTCTCACGCACGATCACGTATGACGTTCGTGACTACGTCGCACAGGTGACGCTGAATCGGCCTGAAGTGCACAATGCGTTCAACGAGCGCATGCAAGACGAACTCGCTGCGCTCTGGCGCCATATTCGCCTGGACGATGCGGTAAGGGTTGTCGTCTTGACCGGCGCAGGAGATCGAGCGTTTTGCACCGGCATCGATCGGGGCGATATTCCTACTGACGAGGAATTCGATCCCTTCACCTACGACGATCCCGGCCAAAAGATCGGCCCGAAGAGTCAGGGGTTGTGGAAGCCCGTCATTGCCGCGGTGAACGGCATGGCCTGTGGCGGAGGGTTCTACCTCCTCGGCGAGAGCGACATCATCGTCGCGGCGGAGAATGCCACGTTCTTTGATCCGCATGTGAGCTTCACGATGACGGCTGTCTATGAGCCAATCTTGCTGACCAACAGGATGGCATTCGGGGACCTGGTGCGGATGAGCCTGGTGGGGGTTGATGAGCGGATGTCGGCGCGGACCGCCCGCGAGACCGGACTGGTGTGCGATGTTGTCCCGGCGGAGCAGCTCCTCGAGTCCAGCCGAGCACTCGCAGAGGTCATCGCCTCGCAACCGCCGACGAGCGTGCAGGCAACGCTGCGGACCTTGTGGGCGGCGCGGAGCCTTTCGCGGGAGCAAGCTCTTGGCCTCGGGAATGTCTTCCTTCAGCTCGGCACGAGCGCCCGGGCGCTGCAAGAAGGCCAGGAGCTCTTCACGCAACAGAAGCGAGGAGAGTGGAAACTGCGCTAATGCGCCGGATGAGGGTCGCGTACCTGTCGGCGGTGCCGTTACACGCGACTACGTGAGACGCGAGCGCAGGTCCTGCTTGAGTACCTTGCCCATTGCGTTCCTGGGAAGCGCATCGACGATCTCCAGCTGCTCGGGGCACTTCTGGACGGCGAGACCCTCAAGGCGGCAGTGCTCACGGATGTCGTTCAGCTCCACTTGGCTTCCCTCCTGGAGCACCACGACGGCCACGACCCGCTCTCCCGTGCGTGTCGTCTGGTAGTCCGAGTACGGCGGCGTCGGCGACGGCGGGATGACGGTAGAGCATCTCCTCGACCTCGACGACGGAGATGTTCTCTGCGTTGCGGATGATGATGTCCTTGAGCCGGCCCGTGATGCGGACGTTTCCGGCGGCATCGATCGTGCCGAGGTCACCGGTGTGGAACCATCCATCGACATCGAACGAAGCCTCGTCGAGCGTCGGATCGACATACCCGGAGAAGCATTGGGGACCTCGAAGGAGAAGCTCGCCCTCTTGCCCCGTCGCGCAGACGTCCCCCTGTGTGTCGACGGCGCGCACCGAGACGCCCGACGCCGGCCGTCCAACCGACGTCGTGAGGATCTCCTCGGAGTCAGTCGGTGCCGCGGACGTGGCATTGGGGAACTCGGTGAGCCCCCAGCTGCCGATGAGCGGCACGCCGAACGTCGCCCGCATTTCGTGGTGGATCTCGGTGGGAACGGGGGCACCGCCGAAGGTCCCGAACCGCAGGGAGGGAAAGAGCGCGGCATCGTTGTTCTCGCGCGCGGCGTCCAGGTACGCCCGGAAGAACGGGACGGCGGTGCCCAGCGCCGTGGGCTCGTAGAGCAGCCATCCGACGGGGAGTTTCCGCAGGGTCGAAGGCCTCGAAGAGGACGAGGTGGACCCCGCCGCGAATGCTTGATGCCAGGACCGATGCGCCACCGATATGCGTGATCGGCCAAGGGATTGGATAGACGTCGTCCTCTCCGAATCCCATGAGTTCGAGCAAGGCGTTGGACGAGGACATGATGCTGGCGTCCGTATGGCGGGCGCCCTTGGGGTCGGCGGTGGTGCCCGACGAGTAGTAGATCCAACGGGGACCGTCGATCGATGGCGCTGGGCGAGCGCGCCGAGCTGTTCGGGTCTGCGGTCGGCAGGCTGAGCTCCTGTCGGAATCCGCGAGTGCCCAGCTCGTGCAGATCGATCTCCATCACCTCAAAATCACCGGAAGCGGCAAGCTCCCGCGCCATGGCCCCATGCGGAAAGCCTCGCCACTCCTCCGGCACGATGAGCAGCTCGGTACCGACCTGTTGGGTGATGAACGACACCTCCCGCTCACGCAGGATTGGGATCAATGGGTTCTGGACGGCGCCGATCCGCGCCAGCGCGACGAGGAGCACCACGGCTTCAATCGTCGTCGGCAACTGCCAGGAGACCACCGTGTCGGCTTTGACCCCGCGGTCCGAGAGCGCAGCGGCAGTAGCTTCTGCTGCGTCGCGGAGCTGGATTCGTGTCAACGACCGGCCGTGGTCGTCGGACACCACGGGGGAGTCCGGTTGTTCCTTGGCCGCTTGAACGACGAGCTCCCAGAACGTCGGCGGCAGCGTCGACCTCATCATGCGGCTCCATCGCCGCCGAGGCTGACGACCTCGCGGCGACCATGACGATCAGCGTCCTCGACCTCGGGGTCCCCCTCGAAGATGAGGTCGATACTCTCGCTGAGATAGTCGTAGAGACCGGTGATGGGCAGACGGCCAGCGGACCAGGCGCGCAACTGGCTGTCGAGGACGGCATCCACTGTCCGGACGATGGTACGGGCTCGACGTGGCTCCACACCGTCGAGCAACTCCATGTACACGCTGGATGTGGTCTGGTCCATTCTCTCGAGGATCTCTGTGGCGAAGGGGTCCGACGACAGCTCCAGTGACGCGATGAGCCGGGCCAGTTGAGGCTGATGCTGGAAAGCGCGAACCGAACGATGGAGCGCCTCGGTGAGCTTTTCACGTGGCGTCCGCCCTTGTGGGGGATGGCGAGCAAGGCTGGACCTAAGCGTGGCTGCCCACTTGACGAGTACCTCCGCGAAGAGATGCTCCTTCGATGAGAAGTAGTGATAGAGCGTGCCAAGCGCAACGTCGGCTTCCTCGGCCACGTCCTTGATTTGGATGCGTTCATACTCGTTTCGCTCCAGCAGCACGAGCCCAGCGTCGATGATGCGCTGACGGCGTGCCCGCTGATCATCGGTCAGCAGGTTCGGCGATACCGGTTCGGCCATGTCAGCCTCGTCCTGGAGGTTCTCACGCCGATCCGTGACAGCGCGGCTCGTCCTTGGCGGCGGGAATTACCACTAGAACCAGTATCTAGCTCTTAGGGGAATCTGCTTGTGAACCAGAGAACAACTATTGGAATGTGATTCTATAGCGGAAGATCAGGTCACGAACCACCGCGTTCGAGCGAAGCGAGCGGTGATCGGAGGACGCAGATGCGTCGGCTTCAGTCCGTCTCAACAGGCACCCGCTGCGTGCTACACCCGAATGGGCAGTTGCTGATAGCCGCGAACGGTGCTGGTGTGGAGCGGGACAGAGCGCTCCTTGTCCACGGTCCAAGTGTTGTATCGCTTGAGTGTCTCTTCAAGTGCGATTTTGCCCTCCATCCGGGCGAGTGCCGCACCCAGGCAGAAGTGGATGCCGTAACCGAATGCGACGTGCAATCGGAAGTTGCGGCGAATATCGAAATCGTCCGGTTCGGGGTACACGCGTTCGTCGCGCCCCGCAGAGCCGGTCAGCAAGAGCACCTTTGATTCGGCGGGGATGAGCTGTCCATGGAGTTCGACCTCTTGGGTCAACCACCGACCCTGCACAGGCGACGGCGACTCGTAACGAAGGAGCTCTTCGATGGCGTTGGGTATCAGTGATGGATCCAGTACCAGCGCGGACAGCTGGTCAGGATGATCGGCCAGAATGAGTCCGGCCCAACCCAGTAGGCGAGCAACAGTTTCCGTGCCAGCGCTGACAAGAAGGATTCCGAACTCCGTGCATTCCTGTGGGGTGAGGTGCCGCGGGGCGCCGTCATTGCCGGGGATCTCCGCTTGGACCAGGTCGGTGAGCATGTCGTCCTGCGGCCGTTCTCCGCGTTCCTTGATCAGTTCGCCGAGGTATTCGAAGAGCCACAAGCGCTGACCGCATGGACATCTCGTTGGCCATGCCAACTCCGGGCTCAAGGTGGAACAGACCATCGATGTGGTGGCGGACATCCTCGCGATCAGAGGGTGGTACCCCGAGAAGCATGGCAATGACCGTGGCGGGGAGCCGAGCTCCGAAATCCTGCACATAGTCGAAGCTGGTCCGGTCCCGCTGAGCATCGAGAAGGCCCGCGCAGAGGGTTCGGATTTCGTGCTCGAGCTCTGCCACTCGACGAGGCGTGAAGGCCTTCGACACCAGACGACGCAGAGCTGTGTGCTCCGGCGGGTCGAGGAAGATCATCATGCCCTCGGTCTGAGCTTCCTCAGTCATGCTCTCCAAGACGGTGGAATGTGCGGAGCTGTAGCGCTGAGGATCCCGGTGGGCTCTGTCGATGTCCTCAAAGCGACTCAAAGCCCAGAAGTCGTATTCCTCGTTGTAGTACACCGGCGCCTCGTCACGGAGCCGTTTCCAGACCGGATGAGGATTGTCTTTGAGTGATTCGTCGAATGGGTCCCAACGCAGGTCGTCAGGTTGACCGGGGAATCTGCTCATCTCTCAGTTGCCTCGTGCACTCGTGTCTTGGTCATGCATCCTTCTGGTGCCAGCCTGCCGCGGCACCGCAGCCTGACTGCACCACCGGGATTGTATACAATATACTTGATGACGGTCATCCTAGAACGAGACGTCGACAGGATCCCCTGGATTGTGGATCTTGATGCGCATGTCGTCGAGCCCCCGGATGTGTGGTCCAGCCGTTTGCCGAGGCATTTCGCGACGCTGGGCCCCATATCGAGTACATGCCCGGGGGAGTGCCCAAGCTCGAAGGGGCGTCCTACGTCGAAGCCCCCGGCATCGACGGGCCGCCGGTTGCCTGGTGGTGTTACGAGGATCATCGGGCCTCGGTCAAGCGCACCATCGCCGCGGCCGGCTTCCCGGCCGAGGAAGTGGTGCTCAAGGGAGTCACCTATGACGAGATGCGTCCGGGCTGCTGGCAGCCCGAGGCGCGTCTGGAGGACATGACTCTCAACGGAGTGCAGGCTCAGCTCTGCTTCCCGAATTACCCCAGATTCTGTGGCCAGCAATTCCTTTGGGGGAAAGACCGCGCACTCGCGCTGTTGTGTGTCGAGGCGTACAACGACTGGATGGTCGAGGAGTGGTGCGGTCCGAGCGAGGGTCGACTGTTACCACTGTGCCTTATCCCGTTGTGGGACGTTGATCTCGCGGTGGCCGAGGTGGCGCGTAATGCAGCTCGGGGTGTGCGGGCCGTGGCCTTCAGCGAGCTCCCGACCTTCCTGGGGCTCCCGAGCATTTACTCGGGCTACTGGGATCCACTGTTCCGGCTCTGCCAGGAGACCGGGACTGTCATCTCTATGCACGTGGGCTCGGGCACCAAAACGCCACAGACCTCGCCTGATGCGCCTGACGCAGTGCCGGCGACCATCCTCTTCGGAAACAGCATCGGCGGGATGTCCGATTTCATGTTCTCCGGCGTTCTGGAACGTTTTCCGCAGCTCAAGCTGCTGTTCGCTGAATGCCAGATCGGCTGGATCCCCTACCTGCTCGAGCGGGCCGACGACGTGTGGTTGACCCACCGGGGCTGGAGCAACTCGCAGCTGTATTGCCCCGAACCACCCTCGACGTACTACTACCGACAGATCTGGAGCTGTTTCTTCAAGGATCCAGTCGGGATGGCGCTCCTCGATCGCGTTGGTCCGCGCAATGTCGTCTTCGAAACGGACTATCCCCACCAAGATGGGACCTGGCCGCACTCGGTCGAGGCGGCAGCTGAACAGTTCGGTGACCAACCACCCGAAATCGTGAATCGCTTGGCACGGGGAACGCGATCGAGCTGCTGGGGCTCGACCTCCCGCTGGAGGCCCCGCGAGTGTGAAGGGTTAGGCAGTCGCCTTGGCCGCGATGGTGGCCAAGTCCACACCAGCACCCGTGCGCTCGAAGCGACCCTGATCGTACGAGCGGATGGAGACGTCGTGTCCGATCGCCTCAGAGCGCAACGCGCTCACCGTGCACCGCTCCCGGGGCCGATGGGTCAGGGGGTCAAAGGAGTACCAGCGACATGCATTTCCCCACGTGATCTTCTCCATTTCATCGTCCGGTACCCCGGTCGCAACATCAGCGAGCTCTTCGGGAGCGTGCGGCCAGGACGAGTCAGAGTGAGGGTAATCGCACTCCCAGGCGATGTTGTCGATCCCGATCTGATGTCGGAGCTGAATCCCAATCGGATCGGAGATGAAGCAAGTCAGGAAGTGCTTTCGGAACACCTCGCTGGGCAACTTGGCGCCGAAGTCCTGCCCCGTCCACTTGTGGTGCATCTCATAGGTACGGTCGACCCGGTCAAGAAAGTACGGGATCCATCCCGCGCCCCCTTCGGAGAGGGCGATACGAATGTCCGGAAAGGTCTTGATCACACGCGACCACAGCAGGTCGGAGGCAGCGCTGCAGATGTTCATGGGCTGGAGGGTGATCATCACGTCAACCGGGGCGTCTGGGGCGGTCATGGCGAGTTGGCCTGATGAGCCGAGATGGATCGATAGAACGACCTGCTCGTCGCACAACGCCGTCCAGAGGGGGTCCCATGAAGGGTCATGAAAGCTTGGGTATTTGAGCGCGGCGGGGTTTTCGGTGAAGGTCAACGAGTGGCAGCCTTTCGCGGCCACTCGGCGTACTTCTTGCGCGCAGAGCTCGGGGTCCCAGAGGATGGGCAGCGCCATTGGAATGAATCGGCCGGGGTATGACCCGCACCACTCGTCGATGTGCCAGTCGTTGTAGGCGCGTAGGACGGCGAGAGCGAGCTCCTTGTCACGACAGGCGGCGAAGAGGCGGGCACTGAAGCCGGGAAAGGACGGAAAGTTCATTGAGCCCAGGACACCACCAGCATTCATGTCCTTGATGCGCTCGTGGACGTCGAAACATCCCCGCCGCATCTCTTCGAACGCCGTTGGTTCAATGCCGTATTCCTCTCGAGGCCTGCCCGCCACGGCGTTCAAGCCGATGTTGGGAATCGTCTGCCCGTTGAACACCCATACATCGCTGCCGTCGGCCAACCGTTTCACGCTGGGAGCCTGGTCTCGAAATCTCGCAGGCAGCCGGCCCTCGAAGAGGTTGGGTGGTTCGACCAGATGGTCGTCCACACTGACCATGATGAGGTCGTCAGCGTCCATTACGTCCCTTCCTGGCCACAGTGTTGTGCGACTGCGAGCTGTTGAACCACACGGGCCGACAATCTCCATTCGATCGTCATCACTCCGAGGGTTCGAAGAGCCCTTCGAACTCGAGTTTTCCGTCGCGCACTCGACCATAGAGCAGCCAGTCCCCTCGGAACATCCCGTGCTCATGAGGTGCGGCAGCTATGTGCGTACGCGGCCCGCCGGTCGTGCTCGGCATGAATCGGATTCTTTCCAGCCCCTCTTTGAGCCCCGGTCCCGAGAGTGAAGGCGCCCGGAAGAGCCCCTCGGCAAGCACGCGGGCCGTGTCATACGCCAACACCGGGATTGCGTTGGGCCACATTGGCGGGTTCTCGTGGTATCGCTCGACATAGCGTTGGTGAAATCCCTCGGTCAGGGGGTTGTTCGGGTCGAGTTGATCGATGCCGACCCAGCCCTCAAACTTGTCAAAGCCCATCAGATAGAACATGAAGGACGTACCCATGATCCGAGGCGGATCCCAGGCCAATTCGTCGAGCGCCTTGCGAAGGAGTCCTTGCGCCGCCAACATCCCATAGCCCATGTAGCAGAGCGCGTCAGGGTTTGACTGCCGAAGGTTGTCCAGGTTCTCCGTCAGGTTCGCCGGGGTCTGGCTGACGGTCTCGAGCGAGACGATCTTCAGTTTGTGCCTGCGGCACTCTTGACGGAAGAAGCGAAAATACTCTTCTCCGTTGGGTGATACCTCGCTGAGTACTGCGACGCGTGTGTACCCGTTGCGAGCAAGCCAGGAGACGCAGAGGGCGGCGTCACCACCGCAGTCTCCATTGCCGAGCCGAAAGCAATAGTCACCGGCCAACCGCTCAGTCCCGGCCCAGCTGATGAGCGGGATTTTGAGCTCGTTCGCCAACGGGGCGGCGACGATCGCATTGTCGGAGCTGTACGCACCGGCGATGCCGATACAGCCTTCATCGACGAGGTACTTGAAACCATCCGCCGTATTGCGAGCGGAGCCGCGCGGCAAGCCGTTCTCCGCGTGGAGCACGAACTCGACCGGGCGATCGAGCAGGCCCTCCTCGAGTGCCTCATCGAAGGCCATCCGGTGGATCTTGTTGTAGCCGCCTTCAGGACCATCGAGCGCTGAACCGAGCCAGCCGATCTTTATCGGGTCCGGAGCCCCCGTCCAACTACTTCCACTGTCTGCCATTGCGGGACTCCTTGCACTCAGGTGCAGCCATGCCATGCCGCACTGGATCGGCCGAAACGAATATAATGTACAATTCGTTTCGGCGCCGAAAGGCCCGAACGATGAGAAGCCTCCGGAAAGGACGTTTTCCTTGTCTGAGCCCTTCATCCATCGCTTCACCGTCAACAGGCCCCGTAGCTCCCAACAACAAATCGCTGAAACCGCCGGCGGATCATGATGGCGTCCACCGGCGCCCTGGCGGACTTGTTGACGGAACATCCGTTCTCTGATGGTGAAGACCTGATCAACACCATCGATCTGAGTATTACGGCAGGCACCACACGCGTGGAAGCCTCGCGAATCGTGGCTCGGCTGCGCTCCGGCGGGGTCGAGCCTGGCCAGGCCGTGGTGGTTCAGCTACCCAATGGCCCCGAATTCGTCTTCGCCATGTTCGGCGTCTGGATGGCCGGTGCGGTGTTCGTTCCAGCGAACGCTCGACAGCCACAGGCGGAGCTGGACCACGTCCTCGAGTCCACGGCGCCCGCATGCGTGATCAACAGTGCTGGGGTCCAGGTGTCGGGCCTCTTGCCCACGCTCTATGAGCCCGACACTGCCTTTGTCACCTGGACGTCGGGAACTACCGGGCGCCCCAAGCCCATCCTGCAGACCCACACCGGGTACCTGGAACTGCTTGACCGCGTCCTCGGCCCGCTACGGGGCAGGCCCGCCGATCCGGCTCGGCCACCATCGCCCAACCTGATACCGGTGTCCCTGGCGCTCAATGCAGGCATCTATAACGTGTTGTTCGGTCTGCGGGCCGGAGCTTCTGTGGTGCTCATGGACCGTTTCAGCACCGCGGAGTTCGCCACGCTTGTGGGCCGATTCTCCATTCGCTCCACCGTCCTGCCGCCAGCCGCCATGGTGATGCTGGCCGACGACGTCGACGTGGTCGATCTCGCGCCGCTCCGCTATGTGAGGAGTATCACTGCGCCGTTGTCGCCGCTCGCGGCGCGCAGATTCACTGAGAAATTCAGCGTCACGGTACTCAACGGCTATGGCCAGGCTGAGATCGGAGAGGTGATTGGATGGACCGCGGCCGACGCGCGGGACCACCCCGAGAAGATCGGGGCGGTGGGGCGGCCCCACCCAGGGGTCGCCATAAAGGTGGTGGCGGAGGACGCGTCGGTGGTGCCCGTCGACGCCGTCGGGGAGCTTCTGGTGAAACCGCCGCGTATGGCCTCAGGATACGCGGGCGGAGAAAGTCTGGACGATCGACTTGATCCCGAGGGTTACGTCCGCACTGGGGACTTTGCCCGCATCGACGGTGACGGCTTTGTCTGGATCGAGGGTCGGGTCGGCGATGTCATCAATCGAGGAGGGAACAAGGTCTTCCCGGGACAGGTCGAAGAGGTGCTCCTGCTCTCATCCGGCGTCAGCGAGGTGGCGGTCGTCGGTCTTCCCGACGAACGCTTGGGTGAGGTGCCGGTCGCGTTTGTCGTGGGTGACGCGTCAGATGCCGAACTCGGTCAACTGTGCCGAGACCACCTGGTGGCCTACAAGATCCCCGTTGCCTTTCGGCGCATGGACACGCTCCCGAGAAGCGAAGTTGGCAAGGTTCTGCGCCGGGAGCTAGTTCTGACGGGAGTAGCGGACGAATCCGAGGCCAATATCGGCATCCCCAGTCAGAGGGAATAGATCGAGAGGCCCCCGGGGACCTTCGCCTCAGTCGTTCCAGTCCTCGGTGCGATCGGCGCGAGACGGTTGACGACCCAGACGCATCGGCGAGAGTGCGGAGTCCACCAGCAGAATTCGACTGAAGCGCTCGGTCAGCGCGAGGTTCTGCGCCTCCAGCTGGACCAATCCCGGCTGGTCGCGCCGTGCCTTCTCGCGATCCGCCCAGTCCTGCCAGGTGGGGATGGCCCAGAGGAGAAAGCACTCGCTGTCATCGATCAGGGCAGTCTCCCAGGCGCCGGCCAGAATCCACCCGAACTCCTGCACCACCGGGACCACGTCGCGGCGCACAAACTCCAGATACGCCGCCGAACCTCCTCTCGGCACCCGGATCTGTTCGTGCGCATACACGTCACCCCGTATGCCCGCCGAGCAGGTCTGCTCAATCGTGGGCATCCAAGGAGCTGGGACCAACAAGCGATCGAAGCCCCCGGCCCTGAGCTCGGCTGCCGCCGCCCACCATGCAGCAAGCTTCGGGTCCTGGAGATCGCGATGGCCGAGTTCATGCCCGAAGGACCGGGCGAGACCGTCGAATCCGTCCTCCTCCCAGAGGTTGACCACCTGTGGCCACCGTCCGGTGCTGCCCACGACACCCCACACGCCGTAGCAGAGCTGGTGTCGATCCTCTTGCGCCGTAGGGCTCCAATTCGCCGTCATGTGGTACATGTAGCGCCCACGGTTATGTCCAATGATGTCGATGTACTCGTGGATGTACACCTTGTCATTGACGGGAGAATCCACCTCGGTCATCTTCGACTTCTCGACGTCAGGCCGTTGCTTCTATCGATTCGAAGAGAGAGCGCTCCCGGAACAGCTTTGTCACTTTGTTCCCCACATTGCGCATCATCTTGACGTATTCGGCCGCCGCCTTCTCGCCGTCCCTTTGCTTCATCGCCCGAGTGATTGCGGCGAGCCCCCGACTCTCGACTTCTACCGCCTCAGGAACCTCTTCGAAGAAATTCCCGGGGACAAGAGCGGACATCGCTCGTAACGCGACGTTGATACGTGGTGACGCTGCACCTTTGACGATCAGGCTATGGAATGCAATGGACAGATCGTAATGATCCGCCGCCGTCGTGGCCTTCGCAAACTGCAGCTGGATCTCTCCCAGTTGCTGGGGCAGATCTTCACTCGCTCGAGCGAGCGCGCGCTTGGCGGCGAATCCATAGATCAAACCGAACAGTTCGTAGTGGTCATGGACCGTTGGCTCATCGAGCGCATTGATGAAGGCACCCCGATGCATTTCATTGGTAACCCATCCCTCGCGCTCGAGCACGATGAGCGCTTCACGCACGGGTATCCGACTCACGCCAAGGTCTTGGGCAATCGCATCCTGCGGGACCCGCATTCCCGGGCGCAGCACGCCCTCGAAGATCAGGCTTCGGACATGCGACGCGATGTGTTCTCCACTCGGCGTGCGAACGAGCTTTTCTTGGCGACTTCCATTCGACCGGCCCCTGCCCGCAGTGGAGGAACTAGAAGTAGACGATGGCATACGTATATCTTATGCGAATCGGCGCAGCAGCAGGACGATCTCAACGTTCTCGCCCCCAGTGTGGCGCAGCTGGGCGCCGCATGGACGCATGGTGCGGGCTTCAGACGCCACGAGATGAATAACATATACGATCTATCAAATGGGGCAAGTGGCCGATGTGTTCGTGAGGGAGGGGATGGGTTCGCAGCCGGTGGGACATGTCGGAGCGAGCGCGGCTGACGGTGAGCTCGCACCGGGGGTGCCCATGAATCGGACGAGCTTGTGACGGAGCCACACACGATCCCGGAGTCCCCCCACCACGACATCGATGGGCTGCTCTCCGTGCCATCGGATGCCTCCATCGAGGACGTCGTCGCGTCGGTGCGAGGTTGGATTGCGTCAGCCATTCCCGCAGCTTGGGTACAGGCCGGCCGTCGGGGCGGACCGGCCGCCGTTCGTGAGGTTCGGACCAGAGCGGAGTATGAGGCGTGGTATCCCGTCTTCGGAAGATCTGGTTTGGTTGCCGCCACATGGCCGCGGGCGTACGGCGGGCTTGATCTCCCACGGGAGGCCGCCCGGCAAGTCGAGCAGGAACTCAGCCCCTTCAACCTGGGCCGTCTCAACCCGCTCGGGATCAACCTGGCCGCGCCCGCCCTCTTCGCGCACGGGACTGAGGAGCAGCGACTTCGGTTTCTACCTCCGATCGTGCGGAACGAGGAAGCCTGGTGCCAGCTCTTCAGTGAACCAGGGGCCGGGTCCGACCTCGCATCACTGGCCACCAGGGCGGAGCGTGACGGAGATGACTGGGTCATCACGGGGCAGAAGGTGTGGACCACATGGGCGCACCTCTCGGACTGGGCGGTGTTGCTTGCCCGGACCGATGCCGACGTGCCCAAGCGGCAAGGCCTTACGTATTTCCTGATCGATCTGCATCAGCCCGGCGTCGAGGTTCGGCCGTTGCGTCACATGGGCGGTGAGATCGACTTCAACGAGGTCTTCCTCGAGGCGGCCAGCGTCCCCGACGCGTGCCGGGTGGGCGAGGTCGGTGCCGGGTGGAAGGTGGCCAACTCCACTTTGTCGGGCGAGCGGCAGATGGTGTCGGGCGCGGGTTCGGGAGGCGTGGACCGCATCGGCGGTTCGGGTGTTGGCTACCTCATTCGATTGGCGAAGCGCCAAAGCGCTGAAGGCGGACCGGGTGGGTGGAGCGATCCCGTGCGCCGTGACGAGATCATGCGCCTCTACTGCGAGGAGCGTGTCCGGGAATGGACGAACCAGCGGGTTCGCAGCCAAGCCCGCGCCGGGCGTGCCCCCGGTCCGGAGAGCTCGGTAGGGAAGGTCCACCAAGGTGAGCTCAACCAGCGCGTCCAGCTTGCAGCCACGTCGGTTCTGGGTATGAAGGCAACTGGCTGGACAGGCGACCTCGGTGACTACGCCGACTCGTTGCCCTACGAGGTCCGGGGAATGCTCCGCAGCCGCGCCAACACGATCGAGGGCGGGACAACTGAGATAAACAAGAATATCCTCGGGGAACGCGTCCTCGGCTTGCCCCGCGAGCCAGACCCGTACGCGTCTCGCCCGTGGCGGGAGGTGCCGCGCAGTTGAAATCGTTCTCCACTCTGCTGGTCGAGCGCCAGGGTCCGGTGGGCTGGCTTATCTTTAATCGTCCCCAGTCCGGCAACGCCATGGATGCGCTCATGCTCGACGAGCTGGAGTCGGCCTGGAGTGAGCTGGACGAGGATCCCGCTGTACGCGTGATCGTGAACACAGGCGAGGGTGGGGTGTTCCAGACCGGCCTCGATGTGGTCCAGCTGAGTCGGGACCCCGACGCGCTTCGGAAACAGTCAGGGCGGACCCGCCGCGCCGAGCTGCGCTTGACGTCTTGGCAGAACGGGGTCTGGAAGCCGGTCATCGCGGCAGTGAACGGAATGTGTGTCGGTGGCGGGCTGCATTTCGTGGCCGACGCCGACATCGTGCTCGCGGCGTCGGACGCAACCTTTCTCGATACGCACGTGTCAGTGGGACAGGTGGCCGCCTACGAGCTGATCGGACTGGCCCGGCGCATGCCCTTCGAGGCAGTGCTTCGGATGGCGCTGGTCGGGCGACACGAGCGCATGTCCGCTGACCGTGCGTTGGCACTGGGCATGATCAGCCAGGTGGTCGACCCGCCCGAACGGCTGCGCGAAGAGGCTCAGGCCCTCGCCGAGAAGATCGCCCGCAACTCACCCGCCGCCATGGCAGCCACCAAGCGGGCATTGTGGGGCGCGCTCGAGCAGGGGTTGACTGACGCCTGCAAGGCGGGGGCAGCGGAGCTGGTCTCTATGTGGGGGCATCCCGACCAGGTCGAAGGTCCCGCGGCCTTCGCCGAGAAGCGGGAGCCGCGGTGGGCAGCATTGGCCGCCGATTCACTCACCCTGGACGAATGACGCCGAGCATCGACGGGAGGGACTCGCAATGGCCTATGAAACTCTGAAACTCGAGCGCCACGGCCCGGTCGGCTGGTTGATCAACAACCGCCCGGAGCGCCTCAATGCCATGAACAACGCCATGCGGGACGAATTCGCGGAGGCGTGGAAGGAGTTGGACGCCGATCCCGAAGTCCGCGTGATCGTCCACACCGGAGAGGGCAAGGCATTCCAGACGGGCGCCGACATGATCGAGATCGCATCGGACGGCGTCGGGTTCGAGCGGTATCGCGAGTCAAGCGAAAAGTTCGATTTTCACTTCACCTCCTGGCACAACGAGGTCTGGAAGCCCGTCATCACCGCGGTGAACGGGATCTGTGCCGGCGGAGGGTTCCATTGGATCGCCGATGCGGACATCGTCATCGCGGCGTCGGACGCAACCTTCCTCGACCCCCACGTGTCAGTGGGACAGGTGGCCGCCTACGAGCTGATCGGACTGGCCCGGCGCATGCCCTTCGAGGCAGTGCTTCGGATGGCGCTGGTCGGGCGACACGAGCGCATGTCCGCTGACCGTGCGTTGGCACTGGGCATGATCAGCCAGGTGGTCGACCCGCCCGAACGGCTGCGCGAAGAGGCTCAGGCCCTCGCCGAGAAGATCGCCCGCAACTCACCCGCCGCCATGGCAGCCACCAAGCGGGCATTGTGGGGCGCGCTCGAGCAGGGGTTGACTGACGCCTGCAAGGCGGGGGCAGCGGAGCTGGTCTCTATGTGGGGGCATCCCGACCAGGTCGAAGGTCCCGCGGCCTTCGCCGAGAAGCGGGAGCCGCGGTGGGCCACGATCGAGGGGACCGCAGCGAGTTGATCCGAGGCTCCGCTTCGGTCGGGTTGGGCCTATGAGTGTCATCCCGCTGGCCGAGCTCTGGAGACGTGTCGCGGTCGCCTCAGGCATCGACGCGACGTACGGAGCACCTTTCGGCGCACTGGGGGTGGTGCCGGTGTCCGGCACTGCGGCGCCCCTCTTCGCCAAGGCCCACCAAAGGGTCCACGGCGCGCGGGCCGCGGTGCATCGAGGCGACGGCAACTTCTGGCTGCCCGGGCTGGACCCGGGGCCCTGCCTCACCGTCGAGGTGGACTCCGCAGAGGCGTTGGTGGCCGTCACTCCCACACTCTCCCGTGCGGAAGTCGAGCTTCGCATGACCATGGATCCCACTCAGCTGGTCGAGGAATCGGCCCTGTGGCCCCGCGTCCCTGAGGAAAACTGGTTGGAACCTGCTGACGAAACGGTCGAGACAATGGGCGCTGCTGCCACTGTTCTTCTGCTGGCCGGCCCGGGCGTCATCGCGCACATGGCGGTCCCGGGCCTCCACGATCTGGCCGTATCGGCGGGGGTCGGCGTCTTGAACACCTGGGGCGCAAAGGGGGTATTCGATTGGCGGAGCCAACACCATCTCGCCACGATCGGATTGCAGGCTGACGATTTCGTGCTGAGCGGGCTCGACGAAGCAGACCTGATCGTTGCGACCGGTTTGGATCAGGCTGAGTCTCCCGAGGAGCGGTGGCGGCTGGCTCCCGCACTGACGGTCCCTCCGGCCGGCCTCGCCCCGCTGGCTGAACGGTGTGGCCACAGCCGCCGTATGACGATGACCATGCCACCGTTACGCGCTCGCCTGGCGGAAGTGACGCAGCGGGGGTGGAGCATCGAAGCGAGCCCGTTGCCGCCGAGCAGCGCCACGATGCACTACGCCGAGTGTGTCTCCGCCGGAGCGTTGGTGGCCGCGGACGCCGGCAACGCCGGGTTCTGGGTGGCGCGCACGCTGGGCACAACGCGGCTGGGAGCAGTGATCGTACCTTCCATTCCTTCTCCGGGGTTTGCGGCGGCGTGTGTCGCCGTCTCGCTACTCCGCCGTCCCAATCGCCCTGCCCTAGCCGTGATCGACCTCGCCGAGGCGGAGGCAACCGCGGTCATCATGGATGCGGCGGCTGCGCTTGGCGTTCGCGTCCCGGTCGAGGCGTGGGATCCCGAGGGTGATCGCCTCGACGCCGATGCCCATCGAGAGCGGCTGCGTCAGTTGGTCCTCGGGGGGCTCTCGACAGGGGACAGGCTCTGCAGTCTGACCACTGATCCGCACCAGATGTCGGAGATGATCGAGGCCGCCGGGCCGATCGTGGCCTGGACCTGAATCGGACGCTCGGCGGCGAGTCCACCGATCAGCTCAGCCCGACGTCACCCGGCGAGCTCCGCACGCAGCTGAAACTTCATCACCTTGCCCGTGGGATTCAGCGGGAGTGAATCGACGATCCGAATCGTTCGCGGGACCTTGAAGTTCGCCATGTGATCGCGGCACCAGCTCACGAGCTCGTCCGGGTCGACGACCTGCCCGGGGCGGGGAACGACGAATGCCACCCCGACCTCGCCGAGCCGCTCATCGGGGACGCCGACGACCGCGACCTGTCCCACCCCCGGATGGCCGACCATGATGCCCTCGATCTCGGCGGGATAGGCGTTGAAGCCGCCCACGATGTACATGTCCTTCTTGCGATCGGTGATACGCAAATTGCCGTCGTTGCCCAGGATGCCGATGTCCCCCGTGCGGAGCCATCCCTCCTCGTCGATAGCCTCCTTCGTAGCCGTCGGATCCTCGAAGTATTCCTGCATGACGTTGAAGCCGCGCACCAGGATCTCACCGGGTTCGTCCGGCGCGACGGACTGGCCAGCGTCGTCCACGATGCGCACGCTCACCCCCGGAAGTGGTCGTCCCACCGTGGTGGCGATCACCTCCGCCGCATCGTCGTGGCGGCACATGCTGACCGTGCCCGTCGTTTCGGTCAGGCCGTAGCCTGTCACGACCGTCTCGAAGCGCAATTCGTCGCGCATGCGCCGGACCACGTCCACCGGGACGATGGCGGCTCCCGTCACCGACAGTCGCAAGGAGGACAGGTCGAATGAGGCGAAGTCAGGATGATTGAGGATGGACTGAAAGACCGTGGGAGGCCCCGGCAGCATCGTTATCCGCTCCGAGGCCACCCGTTCCATGACCGGCACGACGTCGAACACGGCGTGGGGGACGATGGTCGCGCCCCGCAGGACGCACGCCAGCAGCCCTGACTTCAACCCCGCCGTGTGGAAGAAGGGGTAGACCATGAGGTACCGGTCACCCCTCCGCAGGCCAACCAGTTCCGACCAGGCCAAATAGGTGCGGACGCTGGCACCGTGACCGAGCACGGCGCCCTTGGGCTTGCCGGTCGTGCCCGAGGTGAAGATGATGTCCGAGGCGTCGTCTGCCCTCAGGGCGGCGCGGCGACGCGCGACCTCCGGGCGTTGCTGCGTCGGTGGCTCGGGCCGTGAGCTCGGCGACGGTCGTGCACCCCGAGCGCGCTGGTCCCTCCAAGACCACGATCTCCTGAAGGGATTCGAGTCCGGGCACGCCGGCGAGCAACTCCACGAGGTCGGAACCGAGCAAGTCGGTCACGGCGAAGAGCAAGCGGGCGCGCGACGTGCGCAGGACGTGGCCAGCTTCCTCTCCGCGGTATCGGGTATTCAGCGGTACCAGCACTGCGCCGATGGCGTAGACGGCAAAGCTCGTGATCACCCATTCGGCGCTGTTGGGGGCCCACAAGGCCACGCGATCTCCGGGCTCGATACCACTCCCCACAAGTGCGCGCGCCACCTGGTCCACTCGTTCGGCCAGCTGACCAAAGGAAAGTCGAGTCGTCCCGTCGACGAGCGCTTCGTCGTCCCGGTAATTCTCCGCCGCCCGATCCAACGCGTCAGGGATCGTCCGAGGCTGCCGATCATCCGATTCGCGGGCTTCGTCCTGGTCGTTCGCCACGAGTGTATATATTATGCGAGTGGTGGAGCCTGAGAGGGCGGGGGACCCGCAGGAAGGTTCACGGTACGTACGGGTCGACCGGATCGATGGCGTCGCTATCGTCTCCCTGGACCACCCTGAGGACCGTAACGCCCTATCCCTCCGCATGACACGGGAACTCGCGGAGGCCGTACACGGCGTGGCTGACGACGACGCAATCGGAGCGACTCGTGCTTGCGGCGACTGGCTCAGTGTTCTCGGCCGGGGGATCGGTTGACGATCTCCTCGAGCCCAAGGCGCCGCTCGGCGAGACCTACGCCGGGTTCGTCGCCTTGCTGGAGAGCGAGCTACCGACCGTGGCGGCCGTCAACGGCCCGGCGCTCGGCGCCGGCATGAATCTGGCCCTGGCCTGCGACGTGATCGTGTGCTCGCCCTCGGCTCGTTTCGAGACGAGGTTCCTCGATGTCGGTCTCCATCCCGGTGGCGGTCACCTGTGGCAGCTGCGCCAGCGGATCGGTCGTCAGGGCGCCGCCGCCCTGTCGCTGTTCGGGGAGACATTGGATGGCGAGGAGGCGGCGCGGCGCCAACTGGCGTGGCGCTGCGTGCCCGAGGCCGATCTGCTCGACACAGCGTGGCAACTGGCGTCAAGGGCAGCCGGCCACGACCGCGCTCTGATGTCACGGACACGCAGGACGCTCGCCGACAGCGCGTCCGTGGTGCACGCGGCGGACGCAGTCGCCCTTGAACTTGAGCCGCAAGAGTGGTCCATGGGGCGCCCCGAATTCCTTGATGCACTAAGTCGACTACGCACCCGGCTGGGACGGGGGCAACAGACGAGTCACCCGTAGGTCGAACTCCTCTCTATCCGACCACCGATGACGACCGCATTCGTTCGATCGCGGCGTCAGTCAGATCAAGCTCATCGCGCAAGATCTCGTCCGTGTGCTCGCCCAGCCAGGGGATCCGCCGGTCACCACCCTCGTTTCGGTCGACGATGAGCGCCGGGTTGCCCGGGCACGAGGACCGGTTGTTCGACCCCGTCGGTCCGATCAATGCCGACAAGCATGTGACGAGCAGTGACATGGGCGTCGCCGACCAACTCTTCGGCACGAGCGCAGGGCCCGCAGCGATGCCGGCCTCGCTGAGTGCTTTGCACACCTCCAAGCGGTCCCGACCGGCTGCCCAATTCTCGACGGCCGGCCGGATGACGTCCTCCAGATGTTGGACCCAGCCGTACGGAGTCTCGAACCGCTCGTCGGTTACCCATTCGGGATGTCCGACGAGCTGAGCCAGACGTTCGAAGACGTGCACACGGGCGACCTGCATGACGAACCAACCGTCGGCCGCCCGGAAGCCGTGATTGATCACGGAGCCTGAGTCACCGCTGTCGACGCCCATCGACCAGTAGTTGGTCACGATGTCCGTCATCGCGATGACGGAGTCCAGCATCGCGACGTCGACGTATGCGGGCCGTCCCGTCTGGTCACGGTCTCGGAGGGCAGCCAGAATGCCGATCGAGGTGTAGAGCGCCGCTCCGATATCGCCGAGCGCGCCGACGGGCGACACCACGGGCGGGAGATCGCCCGTGCGCTTCATCTCGTAGACGCCCGACATCGCCTCGACGATCGGGGCGAAGGCGGGCCAGTCGCGGTAGGGGGACGCCGAGGAGTTGCCGAACCCCGACACCGACGCGTAGATGCAGCGTGGGTGGACGGCGACAATGTCGTTGTAGCCGAGACCCATGCGATCCATGGCACCTGCCTTGAAATTCTCCGCAAAGATGTCAAAGCGTGGCGCCAGGTCCAGCACAAGTTGACGTCCCTCGGGGTGCTTGAGGTCAACGCACATGCTTCGCTTGTTGAGGTTGTTGCGGAGAAACGTGGCGCCGACCGAGCGTCCTTCGGGGTCGGACATGGCAGGCAGTGATGCCCGTCCGAGCTCTCCGGTCAGCGGTTCGATCTTGACGACGTCGGCACCCAGACGGGCCAACAGTTGGGTGGCGTAGGGGAGTGCCTGCATTTGCTCGATGGCGAGCACACGGATTCCCTCAAGGGGCCGCCCCGCCGCGTGGACTGCCCCCGCCTCTGCCGCAGCGAACTCCATTCTGAATATTATATCCGAACTAGGCATCGTCGGTCCGTACGTGCGACTGACACCGATCGAGGCCTATCGCCCGGTGAAACGAGGCTCGCGCTTCTCCTTGCTCGCCTGCCCATACTCCTTGAAGTCGTCGGAGCGACTCGAGACCTCCATCGCCCAGGCCTCATCGGCCATGTGGCTGGTGAGGTCGGCGGTGAGACCTCGGTGCACCAACAACTTGGTGAGACCAACGGCGACGGTAGGTGCGGCAGCCAGGCGGTCGACCAGTGTCCTTGGAGACGGCATCGAGGTCGGTAGACGGAGCACAGCGCGGTGGACCAGGCCCCAGGAGGCTGCGTCGGCTCCCGAGACCTTCTCGCCCAACATGAGCATCTCGCGGGCGCGGGCCACGCCGGCCAGACGAGGGATGAGCCAGGTGGCACCGCTGTCCGGCGTGAACGCAAAGGTTGTGAAGGGCGCCCAGAGCCTGGCGTCGTCCGCCACGACGGCGAAGTCCGAGGCCAGAAGGATGTCGAGACCAAGACCGATCACCCAGCCTCGCGCGGTGCAGACGATCGGAGTCTGGCATGTCAGCATCGCAGGGATCAGACGATTCACGTGACCGTTCATGCGTCGGTGGACAGAGCCCACCCGGGGGCGGTCGGGGCCCGGTGTTCTCTCAGCCAAGTCAAAGCCCGAGCAGAAGTGATCGCCCTCACCTTGCAGATGGATGACCCTGACGGACTCGTCACTGGCCGCGGCGTCCATCGTGTCGGTCAGCGCGTACACGATGGGGTCAGTAAGACTGTTGCGGCGAGCCGGGCGATTGAAGCTCAACTTGAGGACTTCTCCGTCACGCGGCGAGGGTCAGCCCTGGGGGCATCTCGGGGTATGGCTTCACTCTTGCTCCTCGGCGGCGAAGCGTTGCGCTAAGGAATCGAGAGCTTCTTGGCAGGTGGTCGCCCCACCCGGCGCTGGGGGGAGTCGGACCTCGCCGTGTTCATGGGAGGGCAAGAGGATGGTCGCATGGCCCGGCGTCGTCGTCTCGCCGCGCTGGTTCTCTCCCCAGACGTCGAGGTCTACGGCCGGTCGATCTCCTTCTGCGAGGTACTTACGGGTGACGCGTCCCTGCATCCGATGGGTGTCGCCCACATAGTTGAACTTGCGGAACTGACAATCAAGCTTCCACAACCAGGCGTCGTCGCCCATCCAGTCCGTGCACAAGTGGATGAGCCACGTCTCGCGCATGCGCCCGTAGTCGTAGCAGGCGGGGTTGCCCGCTCTGTGGGCCCATTCGGGATCCCAGTGCACGCGCTGCTGGACGTCGGGGATGTTCAAGTCGTCGGGCTTGAAGAAGCGGGGCATGCGCTGGAGCTGGTCGTGGCCGAGCCGGAGGGCCGCCACGCCGTACAGGCCCATGCCCATGCCGGTGTGCCACACGACCATGTCGGTCACCCGCATCGGGCCCTTGACCAGGGCTGGGAGCTCATCGCCCTCGTTCACATCCTCCCACCAGCGGGGCTCAGCGACCGCGCCGCCGGCTCCGCTCACCGGCGATGGCCTCACCGATGGCGGCAAGCTCTTCCTCGGTGTAGGGACGGATTTCGACCTCGTCGTTCTTCTTGCGTTCGGTCGCCTTCTCCCGTTCGGCACGGATCATCAAGCGGTACTGCCCGGAGAGGACCGGACCGTCGGCCGCAGCGAACACCTCAGCCAACCATTCGTGCACGGTGCGGCCGGCGAAGTCGCCGACTTTGTCGTGCACGCCGACCAAAGCGTTGCGGCGGGTGACCCGCATGCCCGGACGGAGTGGGCTCCACCACTCCCGGAACGATCCCGAGTAGAACGCATGGACACCGCCGAGCGGGTCCCCCTTCATGAGTGCCTTCGTCTCGCCTTCGAGGACGGTGACTTCGTCCTCCCCGATGAGGGTGTCCCCACCGACGAGGTGAGGGGGAGCGATCGGACCGGCCCACCTGGTCCCTGCGCCGTAGGACGGGTCGCACCAGAGGGGGTTGTCGTCGCCGTAGGCCTCGGCGACGTGTCGGAAGGCGTCCTCGTTGGGGCTGAGGTAATGAGGCGGATTGGTGTGCGGACGTGCGATCCCGATCCGCTGTCGGAGCCGGGCGACTCCCTCGTCGGTGATGGCGTCAGGCATGTTGCCGCCGCGTGTCAGCGCCTACGGAAGGGTGCACGGGCTACCACCATCCAAAGTCGATGCAATGTGTCTACCTCCTGAGGCAGGAAACGCCGACCTCTCACCATGCCATGGCATGCTCGCCCATTCCCCCATCCAGTACGAAACACCTGAGCATACGGTACCGAATTTCAAATATAGTATACGAAAGCGAGGTATCCCCAGATCGACCGACTGCCCCGATGGTCACCTCTCGAGCCGAGTCCTAATGTGCGGAGGCAGCGATGGATTTTGACGACACCGAAGAGGACGCCTCGTTCCGGCGCGAGGTGTCGATGTGGCTCCAGGAGCATGCAGAGATCAGAAGGGGTCCGGCTGACTGGTCTCGGAACCCTGCGCATCCCGACTACGTACGCCGCTGCCGCGAGTGGCAGCACACCCTCTACGAAGGGGGCTGGGGTGCCATCACCTGGCCCCAGGAGTACGGCGGGCGTGGCGAAACCTCCTGGCACCAGGCCATCTTCAATCAGGAAATGGCGAAGTACGACGTCTCGGTGGGAGCGTTCGCCGTCGGCATCGGCATGGCGGGGCCGACCCTCATTGCGCACGGGTCCGAGGAGCAGAAGCGCCGTCAGCTCCCGCCGATGCTGCGGGGCGAAGCAGTCTGGTGTCAGCTGTTCTCAGAACCAGATGCCGGATCCGATCTCGCAGGGCTCAAGAGCCGCGCCGAGCGCGACGGCGAATCCTTCGTCGTGAACGGTCAGAAAGTCTGGACATCGGGCGCCCAACACAGTGATTGGGCGATTCTGATCGCTCGGACGAATCCCGACGTCCCCAAGCACAAGGGCATCACCTATTTCCTCGTCGACATGCATTCCCCCGGGATCGAGGTCCGCCCGCTGCGGCAGATCACCGGGAGTGCCCATTTCAACGAGGTCTTTCTGACGGATGTTGTGATTCCCGTGGCGAACGTGGTGGGGGAGATCAATGGCGGTTGGGCCGTGGCTCACACCACCATGAGCTATGAGCGCACCCTCATCGGCGGCGCCGGACAGAGCGTCCAGATCGCCCAAGTACTGGACCTGGCTCGCCGTTGCGGCAGGAGCGCGGATCCGTTGGTGCGCGGACAGATCGCCGAGTTCTATACCCGGGTGGAGCTCCTTCGGTTCATGAATTACCGTGTGCAGACGGCACTTTCCCAGGGTCGTCTGCCTGGTCCAGAAGCGTCCACCACGAAATTGTTCCTCTCCCAGCACATGGGTCTGAACGGGGAGCTGTTCATGAGCCTGGTCGGCGCCAACGGCATGTTGGCCGATGACGCCGCGCTCGACGACGGGTTCTGGGAGACGGCCTTCTTGAACCAGTGGTCGTCCCGACTCGGTGGCGGAACCGACAATATCCAGCGCAACTCCTTGGCCGAGCGTGTCCTCGGTCTTCCGCGAGAGCCACGCAGCGACAAGGATCAACCGTTCAGCGAGTTGCGCTGAGCCACATGCACCGGCCAAATGCAGATGGTCCGGAATTCATGGTAGGGCTTATCTGCAGAAGGAAAGGAACGTCATGACAGACAAGGTGCTGCTAGAGGTGAGCGGTCCCGTTGCGGTGATCACCAACAACAATCCGGACAAACGCAACGCGTTCGATGACGATATGGACGCCCGTTTGTTCGACATTCTGGCCGAATTGAAGGGCCGTCCCGAGGTCCGTGCCGTCATCTGGCGCGGCGAGGGCAAGGCGTGGTCGTCCGGCCGCGATGTGTCCGTGATCGGGAACAACGCCACCTCCCTCAGTCATCACGAGCTCATGAGCCGCGGCCATCGGGGCATCCTGCAGGTCTTCGAACTGGATGCGCCGATCATCGTGGCCATCCACGGATGGGCCATCGGGGGATCCTTCCAGCGCGCCCTGCTGTGCGACATCAGGATCGCAGCCGAGGGCTCGCGTTTCATGCTGCCCGAAGTGGGCCATGGCGTCATCCCCGATACCGGTGGCATGGGGCGCCTCTACGAGATCTGTGGCAGCGGCGTGACCAGCGACCTCGTGCTGACCGGGCGCGCCATGGGCGCCGAAGAGGCCTACGGCCACGGGATCGTCTCGCGAGTTGTGGCACCCGAGGCACTCGACGAGACGGCCTGGGAGATTGCCAACAAAATCGCAGCCTCGCCGAAGGTGACGGTCAAGATGGCGCGTCGTGTGCTGCGACACCTGAGCGAACCGGGGGTACGTTCCTCCATGGAGGACGAGCTGATCTACCAGACCTTCATCAACAAGTCATCCGACTTCGCTGAATTCCGAGCGGCCAGCGCTGAAGGACGCGAGCCGCACTACACGGGGAGCTGAACGTGACCGAGCAAAGAGGACTTCTGGAGCCGCCACCCGTGGGAACACCGGCCCTGCCCGCAGGAACCTACGCCGGGAGCTGTGTCTTCGTCACGGGTGGCGGCACGGGCCTCGGCAAGGCCATCGCCGCCGAGTTCGCGCGGCTGGGGGCCGACCTGGTCATCGCCAGCCGAAAGCCGGACCATCTTGATGCGGGCCGCCAAGCGATCGAAGCACTCGGGGCCCGTGTGCTCGGGGTGACCTGCGACATCCGTGACGCCGATCAGGTCAGTGCCGCCTTCGACGAGGCCACGGCAACGTTCGGCCTTCCCGATGTGCTCATCAACAACGCGGCAGCGAACTTTCCGGTACCCGCGGAGGATATGTCCCCCAACGCCTGGCGGACGGTCGTCGACATCACCCTCAACGGCACGTTCTTCTGCTCGCGCGAGTTCGCCCGTCGTCATATCGAAGCCGGGACGGCCGGGTCCATCGTCAACGTCGGGGCGTCCTATGCCTGGACCGGCGGCCCCGGGTTCGCCCACTCAGCCGCGGCCAAGGCGGGAGTGAAGAACATGGTCGAGACGCTCGCCGTGGAGTGGGGGCCCTACGGGATCCAGGTGAACGGGCTGGTACCGGGACTCTTCCCCCACGAGGACATGACCGCTGACATCAAAGGCAACCTGGACAGGACCAACGAGAAGGACGCCTGCCAGCCGGCGCTACGGGTCGGGCGACTGCAGGAGCTCGGCTGGGCCGCGACCTTCCTCGCCTCACCCTTCGCCCGGTTCATTTCCGGCCATACCCTCGTCGTCGACGGCGCCAATTGGCAGCGCCGAACGTTGACGAATGCTGCCGTGATCACAGTACGCGACCAGATGGGGCGCGGACCGTTCGATCCCGCTCCGAGCCGCTAGGGAGTCCAGCGCATCGGCGCGGTCACCCGCGTGCGAGGCGTCTTCTAGGGGGTTCCCGGACCGGTGTCGGTCTGACCTGAGGACCCGTTGCGTCCGGGTGGAATCGCCGCCGTGGGTTCAACGGATCCCAGATAGGCCGACTGGAGCACCGACTCCACGTCGCGTGCCGCCCCGGTCTGGATGATCCGTCCGTTCGCCATCACCATGGCAGAGGTGGCAACCGACAGCGCAGTGCGTGCGAATTGCTCCACCACCACGACGGTGATGCCCTCCGCTGCGAGCTGGATCACATGGTTGTAAAGCTCGTCAACGATGATGGGCGCCAGCCCCATGGAGAGCTCGTCCAGCATGAGTAAGCGTGGGTTGGTCGCCACGGCGCGGGCAAGCGCGAGCATCTGCTGCTCGCCGCCCGAGAGTGTGCCGGCTGGCTGGTTCGCGCGATCCTCCAGGCGCGGGAATCGTTCGAATGCGCAACGTTCGACGTGTCGTCTCCCCGAACCGCTGTGGGTCATGACCCAGAGGTTCTCCCGGACCGTCAGGTTCGGAAAGACTCCGCGGCCCTCGGGAATCAGGCAGAGACCCCGGCGGGCCAACGAAGACGTCGATCCCACGCGCACCTTTTCACCGGCGAACCGGACCTCGCCCTCGCTCGGCCCCATGATGCCTGCCGCCAGGGCGAGGAGGGTCGATTTTCCGGCACCGTTTGCCCCGAGGACAGCGGTCACCACACCCTCCTCGAAGGTCGCGTTGATCCCGTGGATCACCTCGACTTCCTCGTAGGAGGCCCGCACTCCCCGGAACTCCAGGAGTGGTTCAGGCATCCGCCACAGCCTCCGGTACTGTGCCGAGATACGCGGCCTGGACATTGGGGTCGGCGCGGACTTCGGCCGGCGTGCCGGTGCAGATGACGCGTCCATAGTCGAGGACCACCACTGTGTGGCAGACGTTCATGACCAGTTCCATGTCGTGTTCGACCAGCAGAATGGCGAGCCCGTCGTTCGCGAGGTCACGGAGGACCTCCGAGAAGCGCTCAGTCTCGTCCGTGTCCTGACCAGCTGCCGGTTCGTCGAGGAGGAGGACTTTGGGCCTCGTGGCCAGAGCGCGCGCCAGCTCGACGAGGCGCCCGGTCCCTGTCGGCAAGGTGTCGGCTCGGTCATTGGCCACGGCTGTCAGTCCCACCCGGTCCAGGATCGCCGCGCGGATCTCCTGAATCGCTTTCGACCGTGCCTTCACTACTCCGCGCTGCGCGATGGAGGCGGCGACGCCGACGTTCTCGGCGACGGTCAGGGTGCCGAAGAGCTCCAAGCGCTGAAACGTGCGGCCAAGCCCGAGCCGGGCCCGTCGAAAGGACGAGAGTCCGCGCAGATCCTGACCGTCGAGACGCACGGTCCCCGAATTGGGGCGCTGCATCCCTGTCACCACGTTGAAGAGGGTCGTCTTGCCGGCTCCGTTCGGCCCGATCAATCCGGTGATCGCGCCCTCAGCGGCGCTGAGCGACACCTCGGACAGCGCGGCCAAGCCGCCGAAGCGAACCGAGACGTCTTGGATTTCAAGCCCCACTGGTGCCTCCGGCGTTCGACAGCGTCGCGACGGGGTCGGCCGACCCGGCAGGGCCCTCGTCGGACACAGCCTCGGCGAAGAAGGCGTCCCTCTTCTCCTTCGATCGGCGCTCGGGGAGGCCAAATGCGGGTGGGGCGATCCCCCTGCGGTAGTCGGTGACGTAGGCCGGGACCGGGAAGAGCGCGAGGTCGACCAACAAGATGATCGTCATCGGCCAGTTGCCGATCGCCCCGCTCAGCCGGAGCGCCCAGGCGACCCCGACCACGGCGACGATCAGGGCCACCAGCCAGCGGCGCCGCGCCACCGACAGATAGACCGGGCGGATGCTCCCCGGGATGGTCCCGTTGGGCGTGGTCCCGACGCCGATGCCGCCAAGGCCGACGAGGACGAGCGGCAACTGCGTGAGCGACGGGAAGAAGTTGGTGAAGAACGGCGATCCCTGGTAGAGGCCGGTCAGCCCCGACGCCCCGAACGAGGTGATCCCAAAGACAACCATCACCAGGATCACCGAGAGCCCACTGAAGAACTGGAAGACGTCGGGCGCTGCGCTGCCCAGGGCCATGCCGTAGATGCCGCCACCCACGCCTGCGATGGCGGCCGAGAAGGCGAACACGCCGATGAGCGACGCTCGGCCGTTCATGCCCAGCGTCGCACACGCGGCGGGACTGTCTTTCATGGCCAGGAGGCGTTGCCCGAACTCCGACCGGCGCACGGCGACGACGAGCGCGACCAGGATCACGAAGGCCACTGATCCCGCGATGAACTGGGACGTCTTGGAGTTGAGTGCGAGCGAGCCGATGCGGAAGGGGGCAAAGACGAGCGAACCCGAACCGAAGGGCGCGTAGGGATGCCCGAAGAGGTTGAAGGAGGGGAGCACGAACACCCAGTTGTCCATGGTGATGGCGAACGCCGCGGTAGCCAGTGCGAAGTAGATGCCCGACAGCCGCAACGCGGGGACGGCGACGATGACGCCGATCACCGCACAGACCGCGGCCGCGGCCAGCAATGACAGGGGATTCCCCTGGGCTCCCAGGTGTCCCACCACCGAGGCACCGATGCCGGCGAAGGTCAGCTGGCACAACGAGAGCCGCCCGGCATATCCGACGATGGGGACGACGGAGAGCCCGACGATGGCCAGGCCCCACATGCGATTGAGGCTGAAAAGGTCGGATGTCGAGACGGTGGTAGCGAAGAACACGGCGGCGATGATGGTCCCTGCGCAGAAGAGGCCGGTGCCACTCCATGTGGGTCGGTAGGCGAGCTCTCGGCTCCGAAGCTGGCGGTGCCCGCGCAGGCGCGACTGGGGCAGGACCAAGAGGGCAATGAAGAGGATGATCGCCGGGACTGCGTTCTCGAACCCTTGGATGTAGGGGTTCTGGGGCAGATAGGCCACCGAGTACGCAATGGAGAGGCCCAGGATGATCGCACCCACGAAGGTCATCGGAATGGAGCGCAGACGCCCGATGACCGACGCCGCGTAGGCATTGACGATGAGGAGCGTCAGAGCGGAGGCGGACAGCGTCAGGGTCGGTGCGATGAGGATCCCTGCCAGTGCGGCCAGTATGGATCCGATGATCCAGGCATTGCGGGCGTTGGCAATCGCGCTCGACCCGTTGAGCGAGGTGAGCGTCCGGTCGTCGACGCTGGCCCGCATGGTGACGCCCATCCGGGTGCGGTAGAGGAACAGCCGCAGGCCGATGGCGACGACCAGGGCCAGGATCAAGACGGTCACGTCGTTGTAGGAGATCCTGATCGACCCGAGGACCAAGGTGTCGTTGTTGAAGAGGGGAGGCAGCGCCCGATACGTCGTGGGGTTCCAGATCCATTGGGCGACACCCAGGAGCATGAGCGCCACGGCCAGCGTGACGACGAGTTTGGATGCCTCCGAAACACCTTCGAGCCGGCGCATCACCCCCGCTTCGATCACGATGCCGATCACGGGCGCGACCACGAAGAGGCACACGAGCATCGACACGAGTGTCGGCCAGCCCCAGCCGATGCTCAGCTGCCAGTAGGCGAAGGCACAGACCATGCCGATGGCGCCATGGGCCCAATTGAAGATCCCGGTTGTCGTGTAGGTGAGGGTGAGGCCGCTCGCCGTTATCGCGTAGATGCCCGCCGCAGCCAGGCCGCCGATGGTGAAGATGATGAACTCATGCACGTCCGTCCCCCGACAGCGCTATCAGTCGTCTGACCCGGTAAGACTACGCAGACTGCGCCCGTCACCGCGGGCCGCCGAACCCACGCTCACAAGGACGCCAGTTGTTGCTGCTGTTGTGATGTCAGATGGACGACGTTCTTGGGGTTGCAATTCCAGATGGACTGCGTGGGCTTCGTGATCGCCTTGTCGTAGAGGATTCCTTTGGATCCGACCTTCATGAGGGCGAAGCACGGTGAGGGTTGGGGGTTCTCGTTGGAGAGCGTCAATTTCGCGATCGGCGCCTCAATGCCTCCGGCGTCCCAGTTCTTCACGGCGGCTGCGCCGTTGAGCACGCACGCCACCGTGAGGTTGGCGCCGCAGGCCGAAGCCGATTTCGCCCACAGGAGCCACGCCTCGGCCCCCTCCTCGTCGTCGAAGTCGATGCTGTCGCCCTTGGCGTACGTGTGCATGACGTTGACGAGTTGCTCCGTCGAGGGGTTCTGCGAGGCGATCGAGAGCGGCCACCATGACGTCTCGACGTAGACCGGAGGCAGACTCGGGTTCGCGGCCACGGCTTGCTGCGTCATGGAGTTGGCGAACTGGGTTCCCAGCGCGATGAAGGCGGGGTGATAGCCGGCAGTCGTCATCGCCTGGAAGAAGGGAGCGATGTTGGAGGTGTCGGCGGGCCACAGGGCCTCGGCTCCCTTGCTCTGGTAGTCCTCGACATAG